>NZ_CP048659.1:2572721-3859082 GCF_015218165.1 Acinetobacter piscicola
CTTGTACTACGTTAAATACACCTTCAGGAATACCCGCTTCAAGTGCTAAGCGTCCCAATTCATTCGCCGTAATTGGAGAAAGTTCAGACATTTTGAGTACAGCAGTATTACCCAATGCTAAACATGGTGCAGTTTTCCATGTCGCCGTCATAAACGGGACATTCCACGGAGACACTAAACCACATACACCCACAGGTTGATGTAATGTGTAGTTTAGAAATTGGTCATCCACAGGATAAGTATGACCGTTCATACGGGTACACACTTCCGCAAAGAAGTTGAAGTTATGCGATGCACGTGGAATCAATACATTCTTGGTTTGATGAATCGGCAAACCAGTATCTAACGTTTCTAACTCTGCAATTTTTGCTACGTTTTGGTCAATTAAATCACCCAAATTGCGCATCAAACGTGCACGTTCTTTGGCAGGCGTTCTTGCCCATTTAGGTGCTGCCGCTTTTGCTGCTGCAACGGCTAAATCAATTTCAGCTTGTCCGCCACTTGCAACTTCACCAATCGCTTCCATGGTTGCAGGGTTATAGTTGGTAAATGTTTCTTGGCTTTCAACTTCTTTACCGTTAATCCAATGCTTAATCATGTCAAATTCCTTCTCTTATGCGTTTTGTGCAAAAAATTCTGTTTCAGAAATAATGTGGTTACGTAACTGCCCCACACCTTCAATCTCAACCACAACTTCATCCCCTGGGACTACATCTGACAACCCTTCTGGTGTCCCTGTCGCGATCATGTCGCCTGGTTGTAAAGTCATAAATGATGAGATGTATTCAATTAAAAATGGCACATCAAAAATCATATCTGCAGTCGTCCCTTCTTGACGAAGTTCACCATTCACCCAGGTACGCAGTTTTAAGTTATTTGGTGTCGGCACTGAGGCAGCATCAATGATGTACGGTCCAACTGGTGTCGTTGAATGACGGTTTTTTACGCGTAAGTTTGGACGATAATAATTTTCTAAATAGTCACGAATCGCATAGTCATTACACAAGGTATAACCCGCTAAATAATCCAGCGCATCTTCACGTTTGACATTTTTTGCCGTTTTACCAATCACCGCAACCAATTCACATTCATAGTGCATATAGTCCACGTTGTCTGGACGCCATGTATTTTTGTTGTGACCTGTATACGTGTTCGGTGCTTTAATAAAGATCAAGGGTTCTTTAGGTGGTTCAAAAGCCAATTCACGCGCATGGTCTGCATAGTTTAAACCCAGTGCAAACATGGTACCTTGTGCAGGTGGAAGCCATTCCACTTGTTGCTCAGTCAACACGTCACCTGAAGCTAACTTCACTTGTAAATCATCAAGAACTTCAACATTTAAAACTTCATTATTATAACGAATACGTGCAGTTTTCATGATTACACTCCCTGTTCCTGAACGGTATTTTCCACAGCACCCAATTGATCCACTTCAACACGAACCACATCACCTTTTAATAAAGCAGGGCGACCAAGTGGTGTACCTGTGATGATAATGTCACCTTCATTGAGCGGCATATAATCTGAAATTTCTTCAATGATTTGCGCAGGACTACGAATCCAATCCGAAGTATTCCCTGTCTGTTTTAACTCACCATTGACATAGACACGTAGTTCTAAATTTGCAACATTGTTGACTTGGTCTTGAGCAACCACATCACCTATGACACAAAAGCCATCTTGGCACTTTGCTTTAATTGCAGGACGATAGTAACTATCTTCAGGTAAGCTCAGCTCATTGATCACCACATAGCCTGCGATATGATCATTGGCATCTGCCTGTTTGACACGACTTGTTGCTTTTGCAATCACAATACCGACCGCAGCGCCTGCTTGTAAAACCTCACCCACACGCTTAACCACAAGCTGACCTGATTGGTTACGTGTGTTCGGTGTCTTAATAAAAAGAACTGGTTTAATGGGTTCTTTTACATAAGGTTTTTCATTAAATTGTGCCTGCAATGTGCTGTACAGGTTTTTATAATTCAAAGCAATACCAAAAATATTCCCTTGTTTTACAATTTGGTTCAAATCATTCATTTATGTTCTCGACTTAAATTCCAGTGTTCCCTACTAGACAAGAAACAATTTAGTTAACATATTAACTTTATAGTTAATATATTAACGATTTGCAAGTGCTTTTTACATATTATTGTAAAAATCATGTTTCCAAAGGGTATAAATGCATGAAAATCAATAAATATCTAAATTTATGTTTTGAAAATCCTGTCACTAGAGCATAAATAACGAAGTTTTTCTATCTTTTCCAAATCCTTTACATGCTCTAGATCTATACAACATTACTTTGCATGCAGACTACTGTATTATTGACATTTTTATTTTCAAAGCATTTAAACCAGACTTGATGCTCAATAAACAGTGATATACATATGGAAATGGGCTTTAATTTTCATCCCCTGCAGAACAAACTATAGCACCTCAAACGAAACCGATACATTCACATCAGGCTTATGTATATAGATTGAAGAAATATTATGGTTACAAATTGCAACGATATATAATGACATTAGGGTATTATGCGCATGCTCTGTATCACTTGAAAATTTAACAACGACTGATGCACAGACTTGGTTAGGCATTGAGCAATATATTGAATTTATTAATAAAATACAAAAAAATAAAGCACATGCTGAGATTAATTTTCTCAATCAAACCCTAAAACAGCTATTCGCTTTTATTGGCTCATTTTCCAAACACAAGGGCTCTACAGCACACGACATAGATGATCAATTTCTATTTTTACAGTTTTCAAACTTATTTGAACTGTATTATGATCAACATCGGTGTGTATCTGAACACAGCAACATATTGTATATCAGTGATTTACGCTTAAATGGTTTATTCAAGCATTTAATAAGTCAATCCTGTAAAAATATATTGCTCAACGAACAATTCATGCGGCAAAATGTTTATTCTGTACAACCTCACTGCCCATCTGGAGTATCGCTTAGCCATTGGGCTTTAAAGATCCAGCTTATTTTTGTCGATTTTATCCTCAATACAGACATGAATCCTAAAACAGTTTCGAATAAAACATTATGCTACACCACCATAATGATCGTTTTAAATATTGATCTCAAGGATGATAATGGATAATCTCAACGATTCTTCTCTCCCGGCGAGCAAATTAGTCAGCAGTCAAGGTAAAACTGCTTTCGAAACCATCTTAAATAATCCCAATGCTACCTTATTAGAAAGTATTTTTGTTGGTGAGCAACCCATTTTTGCAATTTGGGAAACCAACAACATCAAATTGATTGAACCTCAATTAGAAGAAATCTGCTTGACCTTTCATATTACAGGGAGCATTCGTGTACGAAATAATGTGATTGGACACAATAACGTTAAATTCAATTCAATCGCGCTCTATGGCTTAAATAGTTATGAGTGGAATCTCTATAATAAACTACGCTATGCCCATTTATACTTTTGGAAAGACATTGTGGCCTTTAATCCCGAAGAAATTGCACATGCCCTACAAAACAATGAATTACATGGGATTAAAGATAATTGGGTTGAAGGTCTATTCAAAATGATTTTATCTTATAAAAATAGCGAAGAACGAAAAACCTTTATTTTAAAAATGTATCAGGAATGCTTTGTCCATCTTAAAGACAAATATTTAGATAACTTTCAAGAAAAAAATGTCATCACAGGAGGTTTTACTTCTTTTCAGGTCAAAAAATTACAAGAATTTATAGAACACAATTACATGTCTAAAATTAATATCGAAGACTTCTGTAACACGATGAATTGGTCACGCTCACATTTATTTCGTGAATTTAAAAAAACTTTTGGAACAACACCTTACAATTTTCTGAGTCATAAACGCCTCAGTATTATCAAAGAGTTACTTGCAGCAGGTCAGCCGATAGATCAAGTCTGTCAAAACTCTGGGGTTGAAAATATAAATAAGATTAATTATTTATTTCAAAAGCATATGGGTATATCTTTAAAAGAATATCTACAACAAAATCCCAAAGAAAAACTTTAGTGCTGATCTAAGCTCAAAAATTTAAGCCCAATATCCTCCATACTAAAATCTCTCTTTCAAATTTGGGCTTAGGAGCATTACTACCATATCATCTAGATCAGATATCTTTTAATAATAAAAAATAATCTGATCTAGCCTCAAATACATGGCTTAAATATCAAGGACAAGCAGCTTGCCTTTTGCACTTGAACAACATGGGAAAATAGTTTTATTTTCTGCTTTTTCATCATCGGTTAAAATAGAATCTCGATGATCTGCTTCTCCTTCTAGGATTGGTGTTTCACAAGCACCACAAACCCCTTCACGGCAAGAATTCATCACATCACAACCATTTTTTAACAAAGCATCAAGCAAGGTCTCTCCTTGCACCACTTCAATCAATTTATTGCTTTTACGCAACTCAACAGTATAGGAGTTTTCTGTTGATACTTCATGCTCTGCAACAAATGATTCATAATAGCAGTATGGGTACGACGTGTGATGAGATTTAAAATCATCAATCATCGCCTTTGGACCACAACAATAAAACTCTGTATTTTCAGGAGAATGTGCTTCAAAAACATGCGAAATCCGTTTACTTGTACCCTCTGAGTTAAGAATAATTTCAACATGATCTGCATATTGTGCTTTTAATTCATCAAAAAAAGCACATTTATCCTGAGCACGAGCAAAGTAATAGAGCTTCCAATAATCGGTCTTGACTTGTTCAATCATCGAAAGGATTGGAGTGATCCCAATTCCCCCCGCAATAAACACAATTTCATCTTTGTCGCCATGAAATTCAAAATTATTACGTGGTTCAGAAATTTCGATAATCTGTCCAGCTTTTAGATTATTTTGATATCCAATTGAGCCACCACGACTGTTTTCATCGCGGTTGATCGCAACTTTATATGTGTTAGTCACATCAAAGTTGTTATATAGAGAGTAACTACGAACAGGAATACCCTCTACAATTAAATCAATATTTGACCCAGCTGAAAATGATGGCAATTGCACACCATCCACAGCAGAAAACTCATAACCCAAAATACCATCGGCTAAATAAGTAATTGTTTTTACTCTAACCTTTAGTCGCTCCATAACTTTACTCCTACCTAAATATTGAGTGAAAAAACACAAATCAACCCGCTATTTAAGCTGTTGCTTCCTCTGTTTTTTCATCCGCAGGATATAATTTAATACGACGCTCAGCTTCACGTGCATAAGCATGTTCTTTGATGTCTGCACCTTTTGGAATTAAATCAGCCAAGGCACGTAATGAACGATAATCTATTTCATCTGCAAAAACGCATTCTTTATCTTCAGTAGATAATTTAATTCGTTCTAATAAAATACGACGCGTACGAACAATGGCTAAGTCACCACTCCCTAAAAATTCACGAGTACGGTCTACAATCGGAATACTTTCAGCAACGGCATAATCTTCAAAAATTACCCCTGGAACACCAGTCCAACTTTTGCCTGCTTTCATTGCTTCACGGTCTTGTCCATAAAATGGCAAGCCTTGACGTGAAGCAGCAAAGTTATCATCGTCTTCATCCGTACCATCCATAGAGAAATCAGGAAGATTATCATTAATCGGTTGTCTAGCATCCCAATACACATACCACTGTAAGCTACGCGTATTATTAACAGGGATCACCATGATCACAAAACCTGCTTCTGCATCTGTTGTCCCAATAAAAGCGGTTCCTGGTGCAACATACTCAGTCACACGCAGATAATCTTGATTACCCGTAGGATTTTCACGAAGTGAATAAGAACGTAGACCGTATGGACGAGGTTCAAAAGTATATTTTGGTGTGTTATTTCCAGCTGTCAGTTGTAAACCATGTTGTGGAATATCTGCATTTGCAGTTGAATCGTTATGCAGTAAATTAATGTGCGCCGAATCCATTAATGTTTCAACATTTTGGAACCAATTCGCTTCATTATAAGATGCACGTGGACGTACATGAATGCTGTCTACTTGAGTAAATGCATAATCATTAAATTTAGGCGGCTCACCCTCACCGAGATACACCCATACGATTCCACCCGCTTCCCTTACGGGGAATCCTTGTCCTTTGACTTTACTACAGAAAGATTGGTCTTTTTCTGTAGGCATATTGGTACAGTTTCCTTCTGCGTCGAAACTCCAACCATGGAAAATACAGGTCAAACGGTTGTTTTCATTACGCCCCATCGCCAAGGAAATACCTCTGTGTGGACACGCTTCATAAAGAAAACCTACTTTGCCATTGTCACCACGGAAAGCCACATATTTTTCGCACAGCATTTCTACCTTTTTAGGTGTGCCGCCTGCTTCGAGCGCAGCACCACGTAATACAGGTAACCAAAATCTTTTCCAATATTTGTTTAATGCTGAACCTGGACTTACATCCGTAATTAACTCATTTTGTTCTTTGGTAAGCATAATGACTAGCTCCTTTGTCAATGTCTAATCACTATAAATTACAAGTCTATGAAAAATTCACCTATAGACTGCCGAATGAGACTTTTTAACAAATGGAGACTTTTTAATAATTAATACCACATTTAAAAGTAAATATAAAATATTGTTTTATAAATACATATTTAAATATTTTTTTTGATCATTTGATTTAAATTAAACTATTCTTTCCTTTAAAAATTTATTTTTTTATTCGAGCATATTATTTCAAAAAATTTCTAAATATTAATAAGGGGAATAAATTAATGGCTATGCAAAACAGAGGCTTTCACTTCGTGAGGTAAATATATGCTTTCGAAGCTTAACATCAGTAAAAAAGTAAAAATTTCTGCAGTCAAATTTAACGCCAAAATTATAAAATCCATCAAATAAAGCTTGTGAGATATGCCTATATAAAATAGTACACCTCACCCAACTTAAAAGATCTAATTTTGAATTCCGATAAGCGCCTAAAACACTTATCGGAATACATTTCATACAACACCAGCAATATCCATTAAAATTTTAATGAAAATTTCCTTTTCACTTTCTGGATATTTTTCAAATACATCATTTTGATGGCTGTCTGCAATATCAAAAAGATAATGTGCTGTCTTTTTCCCTTTTTCAGTTAAAAGATAAAAACCATTCTGTTCAGTTAAAAGACCTTCTTTTGCTAAAATTGCTGCGGATTGCTCTACTTCACGCATTGGCATAGCAATATCACGCGGTAAATCAGCTTTACTAGACGAAGTACCGCTGCCCAAAACGAGTAATAAACGAGCCTCACTTGTTCTAAAGCCTGTAACTAACTGCTTAGGGATATAATCATTCTGATAAAATTTAAAAGCGCGGCTCATCAGGTAGCAAACATTGCGATATAAATGACCATGATGCATTTCACCTACACTATCCGCTGTTGGCTCTACAGTATCCTTCACCTGTAACAATGGATGTGGCGTAACACCTGAGTATGCACCTTGATGATAAACGAGCGGACTGCGACCTTCATCATGAAAATCAACCACCTTTCCTATGATGATCCAATGATCCCCTCCCTCTATAATCTGATGACGTTCACATTCAAAAACTGCAGAACAATGATCTAAAATAGGTACTGAACCTACCCCTTCACGGTAGCTTGTTCCTTCGTATTTATCTATATTTCGGCGTGAAAACTTATTAGACAACTCAATTTGCGAACCCGATAATATATTTACAGCAAAATGTGTGGCTTGCTCAAACACATGAAAGCTAGATGAATTTTTATCTATGCTCCATAAAATTAATGCAGGGTCCAACGAAACAGAGTTGAAACTATTTGCCGTAACACCCACCTTTTCTCCTGTTGCACTTTGCGCAGTCATAATAGTGACACCTGTCGCAAAGTTGCCGAGTGCTCGACGGAATTTTATTGGATCTATTGTTGCTGTTTCCTTGGCTGGTAATGTATTCATTATTGTCTCCTCAAGCTTTAATCCAATTCCTACTAGAATCTAGTGTCGTTCATCAGTTATATATCAAGCACTAAACGTGCAGATTTTGAACGTGAACAACATACAAGGATTTGTTCATTACTGGCTTTTTCTTCATCGGTAAAATACACATCTCGATGATCAGGCTCACCTTCAATCACATCGCACATACACGTGCCACATACACCTTGCTCACATGACATTTCTATTTCAATGCCTTCACGTGCTAATGCCTGTAAAATCGTTTCTTCAGCATTCACCATGATAATTTTGCCACTTTGTTGCGCAACAACTTCAAATGCATCACCACCTGTTTCCACATCTACTTGGAAATATTCTTTATGGATTTGATGCTCAGGAAAATGTTGAGTAGTTGCTAAATTAATCACCCAATCCATAAATCCATTTGGACCACAGGTATAAATATGGCTTTCTGCATCAATATTTTGAATTGCGGATTCAAAAAACTCACGGTGGCTTGCACCTTCAGATTTAAAATGAAAGGTTGTGAACTCAGCAAGTTGACCTTGCTTAAGCTCGTCAACGAAAGCAGATCGTTCAGGACTTGAACCACAGTAATGTAGTTCAAATGATGCACCCTCTTGTGCCAATTGATATGCCATAGTGATTAATGGCGTAATTCCTATTCCACCACCAATCAGAACAGAATGTTTCGCTTTAGCTAAAGGAAATAAATTTTTGGGCTCACTCACCTGTATCTGCATCCCATCTTTGAGATCATCAAATGCAGAAACTGATCCACCACGTGATTCAGGATCACGTAAAATGCCTAAACGAAAAATACCTTGCTGATCTGGGTTTTGGCACAATGAATATTGACGCACCATACCATTCGGTAGATATACATCAATGTGTGCACCCGCTTCAATTTTCGGCAATGCAGAAGCAGTTGCTGACTCAAATTCCATGACAGCAACATTTCCCCCTTCTACATGGCGGTTTTTAACAACGACATCATAAAGTGTAGTCATTTTTTATCTCCCAACAATGCATCAGCTCAAGGCTTAACGCATAAATAATCCGCCATTGATATCCCAAGTTGCTCCCGTCACAAATGCAGCAGTTGGACTCGCCAACAAAGCACAAGTTTCCGCAATAAACTCCATGCTTCCCAATGCTTTCACTGGAATATTTTGGATAAATTGGGTCATCTTTTCATCTGAAACCACACTATGCACAATAGGAGATTCCATTGGTCCAGGTGCAATCGCATTCACTGTTACACCTTTGGCTGCGAATTCCTTGGCAAAAATTTTGGTTAAGGTCACAATGGCGCCTTTAGTGGCTGCATAATGCGCACCTGTTGCAGTTCCCCCATTTTGCCCAGCTAAAGACGCCATATTGACAATACGACCATATCCCTTGTCAGCCATATATTGACCAATAATCTGACATGCTTGGAACGTACCACGCTGATTGACTTGTGTTACCCAATCAAAGTCAGCAGCAGTAATTTCAAGTACAGGCGTTGCCTTAGTCACAGTTGCATTGTTAATTAGAACATCTAGTTTTGAAAATTTTTGCTCAATCCACTGCACTGCTGCATAAAAATCTGCTTCGACAGATATATCCAATTTCAATGGAAATAAGTTTTCAGCAAATTGGCTTTTTCCTTGAGCAGTTTTAGCTTTTTCCAATGTACTTGCTGATAAAATCACTTGGTGCCCTTGAGCTGCGAAATATTCTGCAATGACATTGCCTAAACCTGAAGCGGCACCCGTCACTAAAACAACTTGTTTCATTTTTTTCTCCTAGAGAATGTAACTGATACCCGCTAAAGTATCGGTAGAATTAACTAAATTAATAATTTTACGATTAATTTTAAAACCTTGTGCTTCATCACGTACTAAATGAAAAGTGACATCAGCGGTATAATGTTTTAAATTTTCTTTACGAAACTCACGTAAGTTTTGTGCACAACGTAAAATAATTTCACCATTTTCATCTTTTAAAATACGCACACGAGATACACTACGTACAGTATTGGCCTTAGGTGCCGTTGAAATCGCTTCACCATTTTCTAAACGCTCAACACGTAGTTTGCGCATGTGATGGTCGTCATAAGCATAGTTCAAATTATTTTCGTAATCCGTCAATGTTGGATCAATCGGAATGATATAAACACCCTTTTCATTCCATAAATCTAACCAAGCATGATGCTCAGAATGATCCAACATATCTGCTTCAGCCCAAATAAAAGCCGTTACTTCATTGAGTAAATTTAAATCAATTTTCATGCTATTCCACCTTAAGCCGTCATCAACTTTTTCCACTGCTGATAAGCAGCGCGCATTCCCGTTTCTGCACTTACATCGCTTTTTACACCATCTTCAGTTTTCACTTCACCCGGTAAGCCACGGTTCAACATGATCCATAAATCATTCCCTGCATTTGCACCGTGTTGTACACGCTCCCATGCTTCCGCATCGTCCGGTGTACCGAAACCAAACGGACCTTGGAAATGCTCATGTAAACGTAAACGATATTGGTTCGCCACTTGTGGACCGCCATCCATCGTAATTACAGAATGGTGAATCTCGGTTTTTTCTACAGAAATTGGCTGCATCACACGGAAGAACGCCATAGAGCATGCAATATTCGGGAAAATATTGAGGTTAAAGCCTGTACCACCAACTGCACGGACAATACGACGTACTTCAAGTTCTTCATGACCTTCATCACGTAGCGCTTGTGCTAAGTCTTCAAAACGCTCTTGAATCGGACGCTCCATCAACTCTTCATCTAAATCAACCAATTCTGGAATCATCACCATCACACTGTGACCATTACCTAAGTCTTCAACAAAACCTGGTTGATTTTCAAAGTTAAATAGCTCTTCTGTTTTTTCATCAACAGAACTCAGGAATGATTTGTGTACCAATGGAAAATGATATGCATCCGTCGTATTTTCGAGCTGAATTTTCCAATTGCCTGGGAATGTAAAACGATGCTCACCAAGAACTTTTATCGGATAACCTGCTCCTTGTTTCATAAACAAATCGATCCATTTTTTTGCACCACCAAGGAAATCTTCCAAGGGTTCAATATCATGGTTGAATGAAGCAAAAATCATCCCATTGTATTCTTCAACACGTAGACTGATTAATGGAAACTCTGATTTATCTAAGCAGTCACCATAACTTTCAGGAGATGGTACACCACGTAAACTACCATCAAGTGCATAGCTCCACCCGTGATATGGACAAACAAAACTATTGGTCTTACCTTTTTTATGTTCACACACTGTCGCAGCACGGTGACGACAGCGGTTTAATAACACATGCACTTTCTTTTTTCGGTCTCGTACTGCTACGACAGGTTGTTTCCCAATATTCATGGTTTTATAACTGCCTGCATCTGGAATTTCACTGGCATGTGCTACCCAAACCCAAGTTTTATAGAAAATTTTTTCCATTTCATCTTCAAAGATTTGTGCATCTTTATAAAGTGAAGTATGGGCACGATCACTTTGTACAAGTTCGTTATAATCGTGTTCAGCATTGTGCATTGGAATAATACTGTTCATATCCATGATCCTTATCAATTGATTCTAAGCTTCGTTCTGGTTTGGTACTGGCAATTCGGCAGTGCTATTCCAGTGTGATATAGGGCGACTAAAAATATTTTCAGTCTGAAAATGTTTAATTTTCCAAGTCCCATCCTCTTGTTGCTGAAATTTGATGGTCAACTTGGCTGCATTAAGATGGCTTTGCCCATCACGAAAAGTAGAGGTTTGCAACATTAGCCATGAAGCTCGAGCTCGCTGCTCTACAACATAAATTTGCTCCGAACTCACAAAATGAGCATTCATAACAAAATGCGATTGTTGTTGCGTATAGCTTTTGAACATGGCATAGATGTCTTGCCATGATTCATAACGTCCAAATGATTTCGCATATTTTTCACCAATACCTTCCCAAATACTGTTTTGGTCAAATAAATCCATTAATTCATTTAGGTCAGTACTAGCATCCAAGCCATCACAAATTTCCATGTAACGATTGATGCAATTTCGAATAGCAGTTTCGGCTTCTAGTTGATTTAAACGCGCTAGAATAGCTGTCAAATTCATTTCATTCATCACGCAATACTCACTTCATCTGTTGCCATACAAACTTATAAATAACCAGGTGTTGGCTTTAAACCAAAACTAATGGAACCCGCATTTAATAAAGTTGCATCTCCCATAAAAGCATGCTGTGTGACAACATTAGTATCGTTCACAAAACGACTGAATATATTGTTTGAGTAAATTGCGGTCATACCTGCGAGCATTTGCATTTTGCGTGCAACACGTGCTGCGACACGTGCCGCATGAGTACATGACAAACGCATATCACTGATTTGTTGTTCCGTAGGTTGATTACCCGCTAAAATTTCTTGCCAAACAATATCCATGGCTTGATAAAACCAAGTGCGCGCAGCTTTAAATTCCGCTTCATATTGTGCAAATTCATATTGTGTGACAGGACGATTTGCGATTTCAGCACCGCCTGTAATAGAAGATTTACCAGGTGCCAGCAATTTAAACTCTTCCAAAGCTGCTGCTGCGACACCTATTCCGACGACAGTTAAAACTTGGGTGGCTAAAGACAATGAAGGATATTTAAAAAAGGGTTCAGGCAGTTTTGATGGCTCTCCACGAACAAATGTCCACGCTTTGGTCACAAGTACATTGTCCACAACTAAATCATGGCTACCTGTACCTTTTAGCCCCACTGTGTCCCAAGTCATGTCGACTTTTACTTTTTTAGCTGGCATCACAGCCATCCGTGGTAAACCTTGCGCTTCATTATCTTTACGTGGAGAAATACCCACACCGACAATATCTGCTCCCATACAACCACTTGAAAACTTCCAGCGACCTTTAACAACAACACCTTCGTCCGTAATTTCTGCAGGTTGCGGAGGGAAAATACCACCAGCAAATACGATATCTGGTGAGTTCTTATACAAAATATTAAGTGTTTCTTCAGGTAAGCTCCCCAGATAAGCTGGACTCATACCGAAACTTGCCACCCATCCCACAGAACCATCTGCCATAGATAATTTTTCAATTAATTGACAAAATTCACTGGGTGATACTTCCATACCACCAAATCGCTTTGGTACCAAAGCGCGATAAACACCAATTTTTTTTAGTTTTTCAATAATATCCTGACTGACATAAGCCTGATCATCAAACTCTCCTGTCACTGCACGTTCACGTATTTCCTGACAGAGAATATCAACAGCACCGCTCTGATCAGAGTTAAACACTTTAGATAAATCATTCATTCGCTAACTCCTTGTTTCTTTAATGTGCTGCGTTAACAATAAATTTTGCAATCGCACACAATTGCTCGTCTGCAGATCTTTTAGTGATAATTTGCAGCCCTACAGGTAAACCTTGCTTTGTTTCCAACGGAATAGTGATGGCAGGATGTCCAGATAGATTAAAAGGACGAACTAATGCAGTTAAATTCAAAAATGCTACGGTATTTTCTGCATCGATAACGCGTGGGGGAATCTGAGGTAAAGTGGGTAATAGCAATGCATCATATTTTTCAAGTAAGGCATCGATTTCTTGAGTAAATTGGGCTTTCACTTTTTCTGCCTGTTTTACTTGAACCAATGTTGTATCTGCAGCTTTTAATAAACGCCCTTGTACGTCAGCACCAATCAAACCTGTTTTTGTTAACTCACCATAGGCTTGCCAATTTTCATAATTGATGATTTGCATGCCTGCGTCATAAGCTGAATTGAAAGTCTTTATATCTACAGTGGGTAGCTGCATTTGAGCTTTTTTTAAAAAATCTTGAATTGTGTCTTGAACAACAACATCTGCCTGAACATTTAAAATAGCCAGTTGAGGTAAATCATCCTGTGTCATCGCATGAAAACTAGGATCAATAAATTGCATTGCGGTTTCAATCATTTCCACCGAATTTGCAAAGGGTCCCACACAGTCCAATGAACTATGTTCAGGATGTACACCTTTACGACTCACTCGACCAAAAGTCGGTTTAAGTCCATATACACCACAACATGCTGCTGGCATACGTACAGAACCACCTGTATCTGTGCCTAGCGTAAAATCTGCCAAATGAGCTGCAATGGCTGCTGCTGAACCACTTGAAGAACCACCAGGAATCAACTCCGGGTACTTAGGGTTAATCGGTGTGCCCAATGCATGATTAATCCCTGTAATTCCAAATGCAAGTTCGTGTAGATTGGTTTTTGCCGTGATAGTGCAATCATGTGCCAAAAGATTTTTGATGACTTGAGCATGTACCTGAGCCACAGCACTATTTTCAAGTGAACGGCTACCTGATTTTGTTTTATAACCTTGAATATCTATAGAATCTTTCACCATCACCGTGAATTTTCCTGATCCTATTTGCATTTTTTCTGCGATAATATTCATTCACTTTTCCATGTATTTTTATTTATATAAATACAATAATAGAAAAAGCCATGTAATTGTCAAGTTATTTTTATTTTAAAATCTAAGTTTTTTTCTTATTTTTTTGTATAATTGAAAATATTATTTTTTTAACTAAATTAATACTATGCTCCAAAATTTAGAACAGTTTCTACCAAATAATGAACCTGCAAGTTTAAAAAACTATCCTTTTTTCTGGATTTCACAAGTGAATGGGAAATACTCACAGCTTATTGAAAAATCAATCAAAAAATTAGGAATTGACAATACTCGACGTAAAATCATTCTCAGTACCAACGCTTTGGGGCAGGCAAGTATTACAGACATTGCAAATTTATCGACACTTAAACTCACAACGGCAACTAAAGCCGTTTATCGCTTGGTGGAAGATCAAATTGTTGAAGTTTTTTCTTCTGAGCTAGATGAGCGGATTTCAATGGTGAAACTCACCGAAAAAGGTTTAGCGATGGTAGAACAAATTAATTTAATTAGTCAGGTGACACTATCAGGGATTTTGCACGCATTTGAAGAAGATGAATTAAAACTTTTAAATTCTCAGCTACAAAAAATATTTGATCTCATGCCTTCAAGCTAAAATCAACACACTAGATTCAAAAAACACTAAAAAACCATTGTCAAGACAATGGTTTTTTCAACAAATAAAATCATCATTTACATCTCTATAAGCGAATGACTTATGAGAGACAATTAAATTTTGGTTTTAAACCTGCTGTTGCAATGCGTTCTGCAAAAGTCTTGAGTACCGATAATTTATATGCCTCAATATCTTTCGTTGCATAATCATAAAAACCCTGCTTTTCTCTTAAGCCATTTCGATTATTACGCATATTTTCAGCAATTATTTTGGGTGTTTGATACCGCTCACCCAGCTCTTTTTGTAAATATTGCGCAGCATAATACAAAATATCACCACCACCCCAATCGATAAACTCAAGGAGACCTAAAACAGAAAAACGTAAACCAAACCCCGTGCGGATCGCAATATCAATATCTTCAACAGATGCCACCCCTTCTTCAACCATACGTGCTGCCTCATTCATTGCTAATGCCTGAATCCTTGGTACGATATAACCTGCTTTAGCATTACAAACCATAGGAATCTTACCTATTGTTGTTAAAAACATCTTAAGTTCAACCACAACTTCGTCTGCGGTCTGCTCAGAACGACTCAGCTCAACCAGAGGAATTAAATATGCAGGATTTAACCAATGTGCATTAATCACACGTTCAGGATGTGACAACATCAACGCAATATCAGTCACTAAAAATGTTGATGTGGTTGAAGCAACAATACATTGGGGAGAAATATACTGATCCAACCAACTGAAAATTTCTTGTTTAGTGTGTATTTTTTCGGGTACAGCTTCCATAATTAAATCACACTGTTTCAAAAACTCAGTCGATTCCATTTTTGCGACCAACTGAATCTTTTGTTTAATTTCTGCAATTTGATCTGCTTGTACAAATTGAATCCTTTGTAATAACATTAATTCTTGTTCAAGATCTTGCTCAAGCTGTTGCTGATACAGTATAAATTCTTGCGCCGAACGTTGTTTTGCATCAATTAATTTCACATGAAGACCTGCATAAGCAAAAGCAATCGCAATTGCCTTCCCCATACGCCCCGCACCAAGTACTGCAACCTGTTGAAGATTATTCATTTCACAGCCCCTGTTGCAAGATCTGCTGCATTTCTTGTTTTGACTTTGTCGCCAAACCCAAATGATCAAAAGTACGACCTTCTGCATATAAGTCACGACCTGTAATCGCTGAAGCAAGGCTAAGTAGGCCTTCTGCAATCGGTGTTTTAACACCAGCCCAACGACCTACTGAAACTAAAAATGATAAACCTAACCGTGTGTCTTCGAGCATATAACGATGCGTTTGCAGATTAATGTCTTCTCTCCAATCACCACTATCAGTCAACTTACCGTGAGCTCCACGACCATACATCCACTCATCACCTTCACCTTCCTTATTATAGTGATCTGAGAGTGGAAAATGCGGTGCACCATATCCTAAAGCCTCACGTACCCGCATACGCTCTGCATCTAATTGATTAGTTACTCGACGAATAGCAGGTTGTGTCCCTTCATTATGAATGTCCCATGTTTCAAAATGCTCAAGTGGTCCTGCATTCATCATAATCAATGGTGGATGGATAATCGGTCCTGCATTCATTAATGCGCCACTTAAAGCATCTTCAATTGGCTCTATACTTGGATAAGCCTGTTTTAAAATTTTAAATGCATGTTCTGCAAATTGACTTGGAAATACGCCCGTGGGTAAACGCGTCGCATAACCACTGACGATAATTTGATTTATACCGTGTTTACGTACCAAATAAGGCAAAGTACCCGTTTCTGCAAAAGCAACTTTTGCAGTATTTCCACTATCGTGGACTGCTTTTGCGAAGATAAATGTTCCAAATGTTGCAGGAGGTAAGTAAACCACTTGACCATCTTTAAAATAAGGAGCGGCTTGTTTTGACAACTCTAAGTGTGTCGTCGCAGGAAGTGGGATAATAATCAATTCGGCATGTTGAATTGCCTGCTGCAAATCCACTGATAAATTAATTTGGCTATTTTCAAAACCCACAGAGACAGAACGATTACCTTTAAAATCTTTAATATTCATTATCTTGGCTTGAGCAAGTTCAATCAATGCATCTTGGTCACGACGCCACAACACCACATCATGACCTTTCTCGGCCATATCCACCGCCGCTGCATAACACCCATGTCCACCACCGAGTACTGTAATTTTCATTTTTCATCTTCCTGATATGAATAAAATCAGCATAGAAGATATAAAGGCCGCACGCTCATCCAAATGCGCACAAAGCATTCCATTTACGCAGATGTTGCTTCTTTCTCATAAAGTTGTTGTTTTAAAGTTTGTGATGGCAGGCATCCATAACGCTTTTTATACAATGTGGAAAAATGCCCCATACTTTGAATACCATATTGCAAAAGGATATCTGTTACAGTGAGAGATGAAGCTGCTTCTTGTAAGGCATGATGCACGACAGCGAGCCGCTGATCACGTATGTATTCTATTGGTGTTTGCTGCAAATATTGACTAAAACCTTTTTGTAAAGTACGAATCGATACATGGCAATATTCACTTAAGGTTGCAAGAGTGATGCTATTTTTAATATTTTCATCAATATAGTGTTGTGCTTTTTTTAAATAATGCGGCAATACATTTAAACGTTGTGCATTTAACTGCTCACTATAATTATTAGGGACTTTCAATAAAATGAGTTCAATCAGATATTGTGTAAAACTCTCTGAAATAAAACTCCAATTTTCAATATGATAATAGGCATGACATAAATAATTTAATGTTTCAACAATCGAACTCATCCCCTCGTTGGTACAGGACAATGCCTGATCAAAAATCACCATTTCCTGTCGACTTGCACCTAACATTTTAAATAATTGAGTTTCAACAGCCTCTCTTGCTAACTTTAAAATAATATTTCGACAACACTGATCTGTGACAATCCGATGGGCTTGATTAGGATGAGTGACCGTCATGATCCCTACCGATTGCAACACAGGATGATGCTGACTACCCACCTGACACTGCCCCTCCAAAGTTATTCGAAATAAATAATTCTGTGATGTTTGATCAATCGTAATCACAACAGATGTACTATATTTCAGATCATATAAAGCTGAATGACCAAAACAGAAACCATTCAACCTCGTATTTAAATCACGCGCTCCATCTACATCAAACTCATGCGGGCATAGATAATGACTGATTTGATCTTTAATGGTTTGATAGTCATCTGAACTAAACAATAAACATTCATCCAAATAATGCAAGTGGTTTAAATTTAAAGCATTTTTCATCACAATACTCCATACTTGCAAATAACTGAATAACATTCATTATTTTACTGAGCAGGCTTCTGCATCCAACCAGGCAAATACCTTGGACAAACACTCAACACTAGAGGAGTGTTTTCCAATGCATCATGTCAATAAAAATATTTTAAGTAGAATGTTCTTCTTGCATACTTTTACTAAATGCAGCACAACCTTTCTTTAATAAAATATAAGCTAAAACACATGAACAAGCTCCAACGATGGATAAAGAAGAACCCACCATTAATGGATTTTCAAATATCTTGTCTGTAATTAAGGCAACCAAAGTTGTCCCGATCCCGACTGCAACTAAATTACTAATTAAAAGAAATACAGCAGAAATTTGAGCGCGTAATTGGTTGGGTGCCAACATCTGCATGGCAGTCGTTGAAATTGGCATTGGAAAAGATGCAAAAAACATCGCAGGCGCAAGTAAAGTCACCGCTAACCATTGTTGAGAAACTTGAGTAAAGGCGATTAATGGTAAAATTAAACCCACAATACCAATTACCCCTGTAATCATTGGTGCATCTTGACGCCCTTTTTGAATAAAAAAGTCATTGAGCCAGCCTGCACAAAAAACACCTAATGTATTTGCAATCAATAAAACCGTCCCCAACATATACCCCGCTTCTGTTGGAGTTAAGCCAAACTTACGCATAAAGAATGCAGGTGACCAACTAATCAAACAATACAACGCCATAGCATAAAAAGTGAAACCCAAATAATGACAAGTGAATGTTTTTCCATGCTTTTTAATAAATTTGAATGTTTCCTGTATAGATGTTTTTTCAACTTGACCTTGAGCATCCAAACGCTGCCCCTTGCGTTTAGGATCACGAACAGTAAGAAGAAATAATAAACCAATAAAAACACCAGGCAGTCCAACCAAAATGAAAGCCATTTGCCAAGCCTTCACTGCCCCAAAAACAGGAATTTGGATTAATGTCATATCTTTTAATAAACCAATGACATACCCTCCAACAAGAAATGCAACACCACCTCCGACAAAAGAGCCGATCGAATAAACAGCGACTGCTCTACCCAACTTCTCCTTGGAAAATAGATCACTAAACATTGAGTATGCAGATGGAGATAAAGCAGCTTCACCCACACCTACTCCCATTCGGCTAAAAAATAATTGAATAAAGCTTTTACTCAAGCCACATAATGCTGTTGCAAAACTCCAGAAAATAATACCAACCGCAATAATTTTGGGGCGTGAAAATCGATCCGCCAAATATGCTAAAGGTATTCCCATAAATGCATAAAAAAGCGAAAATGCCAGACCATGCAATAAGCTAAATTGTGTATCTGTTAGATTCAGATCTGCTTTAATGGGTTCAATCATCAACGCTAAAATTTGACGATCTATAAAAGAAAAGATATACGCCAACATACAAAGTAAAACAACGTACCATGCATAAGTACTCGATATCTTGGATATGGGTTTATCTTGATCTTGATTATAAGTCGAATTATTCATATCGCTTTATCCTTATATGGCAACTTATATTCCTTATAAGTTGATATTTTATTTGCATAAAAAATTCTTACTCACACTCTTTTTCATCATCAGATTAATGATCAAACTCAAATAAACCATCACTAATGCTTTAGTTTGAAAACTAGCAATAAAAATATATTCATTTTTATATGTAATTTTCAATATCTTTTTAAGTATAATTTCATACCTTCCATCTGATTTTTAATTCACCTAAACATCTGAGTGATTCCCCCTCCAAAATCAAAGTCATGTTTTTAGCATTTAAAATGTTTGTTAGGAGTCGAGTTAATTGGATAACTTTGTCCTTTATTAATAAATAAAATCAAAAACTTAAAAGGTTAATATATCCTATCTCAATGAGTAAAATATAAATCGATAAAATTATTATTGAAATTTACATGGAATTTTGATTTATTATCTAAAACAATTCTTTTTAACTGTTCTCATAAGGAAATATATATGGCTCTTTCAGCAACTCAGGCAATCGAAAGTATTCATACAATGCATGTACTTATCGAAAAAATTTTTAGTGGACGCCATGCCGAACAAGATCTAGCACAATTGAATCAATATTTTTCTGAACAATTTGAAATGGTTGGTGCAGCAGGAAAAAAATTTAAGTTTGATGAAGTTAAACAATTATTTGCAAACAATCAAAGTAAAATGCCCGATATTAAAATCGAAATCTATGATGAGGAAATTATTTCACAATCCGAACACACTATCGTATTAACCTATACTGAAAAACATACGAAAGAATCAGGCATACTCATTCGTCGTTCTTGTGCTCTCATTGAAGAGATTAATGGCAAAATGCTTTGGCGTTACCTACAAGAAACATTTTTATCTTAATTGAGTATCAACACAGTATTTATTCTATTTTAAATCAATGACTCAACTCATTTATTTAAAGTAAAATATTAGGGTTTATTGATACTTTAAATATAGATTTTCCCCACAAGGGTAATCCAATAAATATACAAGCTAAAGCACAATTACCTCTTCTCACTCTACTTTAGCTTGTCATATCCTATTACTCTCTAGACTCTTTTAACTTACACAATATATTTTTAACTCAGTGTGTAGTTTTATATCAACGTTGAAGAGAACAATAAATGATGTATCCTTTAGGCAATGGATTAATGCGCTATTCTGAAATAATCCAATGCCCATTGCAGCTAAATCCCAATCAGATCTTTCAACATATTTTTGAATAGCGCTTTGTCTTGTTCAGAGTAATGACCAAAGACATCTTCTTGATGACTTTCACCAATATGATAAAGCATTTGAGCAGTTTTTATGCCTTTTTCAGTCAATTCATAAGCATGACCTGTATCTACAAGTAAGCCCTTACGTACTAAGATTTCAGCTGCCTGTTCAATTTCACGCAGCGGCATAGCCACCTCACGAATTAAATCATCTTTACAGGTTGCAGTTTTACTTTCTAAAACTAACAACATGCGCGCTTCGCTGGTCCTAAAACCTGATGCTAATTGTTTAGGTTGATAATCGTTACTATAGGCACGAACCGCTTGAGTTAATAAATAATACAGATTGTTATATAAACGACCTGGGAAAATCTCCGCGTCATTTTCAGCTTTCGCATTTAAACTCGGATGTGGCAATACTGAAGAATATGCACCTTGATGATACAGCAACGGTGAACGACCATTGTCTTGAAAATTCACCACTCGCCCAAGAATGATCCAATGGTCTCCACCTTCTAAAATATTATAACGCTCGCATTCAAATACTGCTGAACATTCTTTTAATAAAGGTGCATTGCCTGCCCCTAAATCAAAGTCTACGTTAGCGTATTTATCGTCTTTTGAACGAGCAAATTGATTTGATAGCTCAATATGATCAGCAGATAAAATATTTACAGCAAAGTGTGTCGCTTCAGCAAAAACGGCAAAACTTGAAGATCGTTTGTCTATACTCCACAAAATAAGCGGTGGATCGAGTGAAACAGAGTTAAAACTATTGGCTGTAACACCGACTTTCTCACCTTGTTCATTTTGTGCGGTCATGATGGTTACACCCGTCGCAAAATTACCCAGTGCACGGCGAAAAGCTTTTGAGTCGAAGCCAGTCTCGATTTGAATATTCATTGAGTTCATTGACATTACTCCACTTAAACCATCGTTGGATCTGGTTCAAGACCCATCAACTCACGACCCAAAATTTGTGCACATACATCATAATCAGTATAAGCATGTGCCCCTGTCATATGTGAATCACGGAATAAACGCTGTAATTCTTGTCCATCTAACCAACTGGTTGCACCTGCTGCAGCAAATAAACGATCGACTGCTTCAATACACATTTTCACAGCATAGGCTTGGTTGGTACGCCAAAATGCCAATGTTTCTGCGTTTGGATAAATTTTATTTTCCCCATGTACACGATGGTCTTCCCATGTTTTTTCCAAGAAAGCACGTGCCGCAGCCACCTGATGCGTTGATTCAGCCAAACGCATGAGCGCAGGCGTAGATGCACCTAAATTTGCACCTGTATATGCTCGGATTCGGGTCTTTTGTTTTTCTTTAAATGCTTCCAACATACGTTCTGCAACACCCAAACTGACTGCAGAAAAACCACTGGCAAAGTATGGACGATATGGAGAATAAAATATTTTACTGTCTGGATATAAACCAAATCCTGCCGACTTTCCTTCCATCATGTCTTTGGCTTTTTGAATTCGATATTCAGGAATAAATAAATCTCGGATCTGTAATTGTTTTGAGCCACTTCCTTTTATCGCACCTGCAAACCAATTGTCATGAATGACATAATCTTTACGAGGAATCACACCAAATGAATAGATTTTTTGACCTTCGGCATCAAAACGATTAAAACCGACAATGGCATATTCAGCATGGTCACATCCACTGCTCCAGCCATAGTCGCCAGACAGTTTCACTCCACCTTCGACTTCCTCAACTTTACCAAAAGGCGCAATGGAACTACTTGCTGTTGCATCAGGATTTGCTAACCAAATTTCATCTTGTAATTGCTTTGGAAACATTGCAATTTGATGGCTGTGTGTACATAACAAACTAAATGCCCAAGCCGTCCCCGCACATGCACCTGCAAGCGTCACAATACAATTTGCAAATTCAGGCAGGCTCATTTCCAAACCACCATATACTTTGGGTTGAAATGCACGATGTAATCCAATACTTTTGAGCAGCGCAATATTTTCGTCAGGGACTTGACGCAGTTGCTCTGCTTTTTCAGCATTCGCTGCAATTTGTGGCAAAATTTGTTTTATTTTTTCCAACATAGGCGTTTCAGATGACACAGATTTTGCTTCTGTATAAAACATCTTAATCTCACTTTGAGTCGAGTCACTCAGCTCAGTGCTCACCATACTGGTATTAAAATCCATTGTATTTTCCATAACTTATTTTCCTTATACGCATGCTCTTTATCATTTAGAACATGCTCTATCCTTTATTGCTGATCAACATCCAATATGTTGATGATTTAAACCTATTATTCAGGATTATTTCTGCAAACTTAATGTATTTTCCCAACTTAAATTTGTACTTTCCATGGTTTTATAAAAAATCTCTAAGTGAAATATAATTGATTTTTTTCCACTTAAAAACTTTTAAATCAAAAATATCAGTTCGTAATTTATTGTTTTAAATATAGAAAAAATAAAAATATGCATAAATTAATTTATACAGATCAAATTAAATGCTGAATAACTTTTCTTGATTTGTACTTATGATTAGAAATTAGGGTAATAATGAATATATTAACTTATCAACGAGCATGGTATGCTCATTGAATAAATCATATTCATCATACTATTTATGGAACAAAAGGTATGAGTCAGTCATATATTCCCAATATTAAATTGGGTGAAGTGTACGATCAAAAGTACATTAACTCGGATGTGTATTATGAAGAGCTGGTGAAGCTACAAGAATTTTTTGGGCTGAATGTATTGGCTCATCGTCACGATGGCTATTTTCAAATTCACTTCGTGACCAAAGGTTCTGTACGAGTGTTTTTAGATGATGTGAAATATGTCTATGATGCTCCCGTTTGCTTTATGACCCCGCCCTCGGTCGTACATGCTTTTATCACTGACCCCATTTGTGAAGGACATGTTTTAACTGTTCAGCAGAATATCATTTGGCCTTTATTACACAATGAACTTAAAGTTCAGCATGTCGCACCTTTATGCATTTCAACACAATCTTTAGACCCATCCTATCATGCCGATTTACAACAACTTCAAAGCTATTTTGATGATATTGAAATTGAATTTAAGCACAATAAATCTAATCGATTAGCTGCTTTAAAAAGTTTAGTGAGTTTGATTTTTATTCAAATTATGCGCTTTAACGATGTCACTACGCCGCAGCTCAATAATAACAATGGAGATCTTAAATTTTTCCGTCAATTTAACCAGTTGGTTGAAAATCACTTTAATGAACATTGGTCATTACAGCAATATGCTGAAAAATTAGCGATTACAGAAACTCGGTTGAATGACATATGTCGTCGAATCGCCAATATTTCGTCTAAAAAATTAATTTTCTATCGGCTGATGCAAGAGGCAAAACGATTGTTAATTTTTTCAGACTCATCCATTAATTCAATTTGTTATGAATTGGGTTTTAAAGATCCAGCCTATTTCAGTCGCTTTTTCATTCGGCATGCAGGGATGCCCCCTTCAGACTATCGTCAACACCATCTAAATACATCTGATGAATCATATGAATGAATTTATAAAGAAACAATCTAAGCTCCTGATTGTACTACTCAGTGCCTTAGTCGCATTTGGACCTTTATCAATTGACATGTACCTTCCAGCACTACCATCAATAGCACATGACTTAAATTCAACTGTCGCAGCAACACAGAAAACCATCACCATTTTTTTATTGGGTTTTAGTATCGGCATGCTGATTTATGGTCCACTCTCAGACCGTTTCGGTCGAAAAAAGCTTTTATTAATTGGGATGGTACTGTACGTATCCGCAACTTTAGGCTGTATTTTTTCACAGCATATTGAACAGCTACTTTTATTTCGATTTTTGCAAGCAATGGGAGGCGCGAGCGCATCTGTATTAGCACGTGCCCTTGTTCGAGATTTATTTAACAATCAAGAAATTCCTAAAATACTCTCGCTCATGCATATTATTACTATGATTGCGACTCTCGTTGCTCCACTTGCAGGCGCAATCATTATTCAATATTTTAATTGGACGGGTATTTTTATTTTTCTATTCATTTATTCTTTACTGTGTATGGTTTGGGTGAATTTTCAAATTGATGCACCGCCACCAAGGCGCATTCAGATGAGTTTGATAGACAACTATTTGAGCGTTTTAAAAAATCGTTATGCATGGGGCTTTATATTATGTAATAGCTTCTCATTTGGTGGCATGTTTGCCTACATTACAGCGTCTTCTTTTGTATTTATTCATTATTACGGGTTTAGTCCACAACAGTATTCAGGCTTATTTGCGCTGAATATCTTTTCAATCATTATTTTTACCAGCATCAATAGTCGAGCTTTACGTCGCTATACCGCATTTCAATTATTAAAAATCATGTCAATAATTTCAGCGATCGCAGGTGTTTATTTAGCAACCATTACTCTGTTTAAACTGACATCCGTACAATTTTTAATTCCTGGTTTAATGATTTTCGTTGGCGTCACAGGTGCGATTGGTGCCAATTCTATTGCCAATCTGCTTAAACTTTTGCCACAACAAGCAGGTACAGCATCGGGTCTAGCAGTGTCGCTGCAATTTCTCATGGGCGCATTGTTAAGCTATATCGTCAGTCTTTTATTTCGCAATAATGATCCCACTGCAATGAATTTAGTGATTTGTATTGCTGGATTACTCTGCTCGATCAGTCTATATTTATTTTGTCGAGGCTATAAAGAGCATTCATTAGATGCTCAATACACTGAACTCAAGAGGTAATCCATAAATACTCTTACTTTTAAAGGTTGATACTTTGCTTGTGCATAGAGCAAATAAAATGGTCTTGAGGTCTGATTATACTCCTGCAAGACCTCGACCAAACTCCCTTGTTTTAACTCATTTTCAACGGTAAACCGATAGACTTGCATTAAACCAACCCCTGTTTTGACCAAAGTTAAAGTCGATAAATAATCATCTTGACATAACATCCGTCCTTGAACTGCAACAGAAATTTCAGCACCTGATTCATAAAATGTCCACATTGCTGATTTACCTGTGCTCGGAATTTCAAATTGAATACATTCATGATCTTTTAATTCCCTTGGGTGTAAAGGTGCAGGATGTTTTTTTAAATAGTTTGGTGTCGCAACAATACAGAGTGCGGCATCTTCCAACTTGCGAGCAATAAGACCAGAGTCAGGTAAATAATTTCCTCGAATCGCGAGATCATAATCTTGTGCAATCAAATCAACATTTTGATTGCTGACATGAATTTCAAACTTAAGCTTTGGATATTGCTCAGAAAAATGATACAAATTAGGTAGTAATTTATAGTGGGCATAGGCTGTCGGGACACTGATACGCAACGTTCCTGATAGTTCTTGCTGCTTACCAGAAATCAAACTTTCTGCATCAATTAAATATTCAAGTGCTTTTCTACAATGATAATAATAATTCTTACCCTCCTCTGTGACCCGCAATTGCCTTGTTGTTCGAACAAATAATTTTGCCCCGAGACGTTCCTCAATACGTGAAATCGACCGACTGACAGCCGCAGGCGTCAACCCTAACGACACTGCTGCCGCTGTAAAACTTCCTAGCTCTACAGTTAAACAAAAAATTTCTAAACTACCAATTTGTAAATCATCGAAATGTCGGTTCATTTTATTTTATTCATTACACCATGTAATAAGTTAAATGCAAAATTGACAATTTTTCAAGCTGTCTCTTCAGCGTACATTTGTATTAAATAAATCAGTAAAGAGTTGAAAATGAATCGTCAAAAAATAGTGATTGTCACAGGTGCTTCAGGTGGTATTGGTTTTGAAATTGCCAAAACATATATAAATCGTGGTGACAACGTGATTGGTACAGGTTTAAATCTTGATAAATTAGTCAATGCACATAAAGCCTTAGGCAATGCTGAAAACTTTCACTATCTTGCAGGAGATATTTCTCAACAAAAAACGGTAGAAGAGCTTTTCCAGTTTGCTCAAGCAAAATTTTCACGCGTCGATGTTGTTGTCCATAATGCAGGTATTTTTATCGGTAAGCCTGTAACGGAATATAGTGAAACTGATATCAACAGTATGATTGATATCAATTTACGCAGTTTTATCTATATCTCTCAAGCTGTTGCTAAAAATATGGCAACAATTGGTGGAAAACTTGTTGTGATTACAGCAGCCTTAGCAATTCAACCCAATGCGAAGCAACCTGCATTACTCCCAATTTTAACCAAAAGTGGCTTAAATGGCGCAGTCAAAGGATTGGCTTTAGAGCTTGCTCCACTGAATATTCAAGTGAATGCTGTTGCTCCTGGTCTGATTGAAACACCGATGCATGGTGCAAATGAAGAAGTGAGAAATGCTTTAAAAGGCATGTCTCCGATGCATCAAGTTGGACAACCTGCTGATATTGCCAATGCGGTTCTATATCTTACAGATTCTAGCTTTGTCACTGGCACGATTTTACCTGTCGATGGTGGTTCTACTTCAGGTGTTTGGTAAGTTCAATAAGGAGAATATTCAATGCCAATCGTTAATATCAAAGTCACAGATCAGAGCATGAGTATAGAACAAAAGAAAGCACTGATTGAAGGTGCGACAGATTTATTGGTTCAAGTCTTAAATAAACCACGTGAAACAGTCGATGTCATCATTGATGAAATCAATACCAATAATTGGGGTGTCGGCGGAAAAATGATGAGTGAAATTTTGCAATCCAAGCAAGATTGATCAGTTTTAAACTGCATTCTAAATCATACTAAAAAGAGAGTGGTTTCCCCACTCTCTCTTTTTTAGTCCTTATTCTTATATTACATGGATTCACTCATGTAGTGATTATGAAAAGTTCATCTGGAACGATTGCTTATCCCAATTTACTCACATGAATCGATTGCTTATGGGTAAACTGCAACAGACCTCCCAAGCCAAAGCTATAGCCCAAACCTGACTGTTTCCAACCACCGAACGCAGCTTCAGGTGATAAATCGCCGTGACTATTCACCCATACGGAGCCCGTTTGCATACGTGCTGCAATGCTTTGCGCTTTGTCTAAGTCATTGCTCCAAACAGAGCCACCTAAACCAAACTCACTTTGATTGGTTACACGTAATACTTGTTCAATATCTGTATATTTTACGATTGGCAGCACTGGACCAAACTGCTCATCATCCACCAAAGCCACACCATCTTGAATATCGACAACCACTGTCGGTGAAATGAAATAGCCTTTTTCGGGATGCTTTGCGCCTACATTTAAAACTTTTGCACCTTTGTCTAACGCGTCTGCAAGCAAGTCTTTGACTTTCTGATATTGCATCTTGTTTTGTACAGGCCCAAAGCTGGTTTGCTGATCCAAACCATTTCCTACCGTTTGCTGGTCTGCAATCGCTGCTATTTTTTGGGTCAATGCGTCATAAATATCCGCATGTACATAAAGGCGTTTTAGGCATGCGCAAGTTTGCCCTGCATTTAAGAATGAAGATTGGAAAAGTTTCTCTGCAACCTGATCCACATTCACATCATTCAAAACAATACCGACATCGTTTCCACCGAGTTCTAATACAACACTTTTTAAAGTGTCTACTGAACTGCCTAAAATGAATTTTCCTGTTTTGGTTGAACCTGTGAAAACAACTTTGTTCACATCAGGGTGTTCTGTCAACAATTTACCTACATCACCTTTACCTAAGACAATATTACACACACCTTTTGGCAATACTGAATTCATAATTTCCACCAAACGAATGGTACTTAACGGCGTATATTCTGACGGCTTAATGACCACTGTATTTTTGGTACGCAATGCAGGCAACAAATGCCAAATTGCAATCATAAATGGCCAGTTCCAAGGCGTCACTGAAGCCACTACCCCCAATGGACGATTAAAGACCTGAATTTGTTTGCCAGAGGCTTCTGTATAATGTTCTACGGGAATATCAAGCTGAGCAATATATTGAATCCATTGCAGACCTAAATGCACCTCTGCGTTGGCTAAAAATAAAGGCTTACCTTGCTCCTGTGTAATTAAGGCCGCAAGACTGTCCCGTTCTGCTTCAATACCTGCAGCAATTTTCAGTAAATTTGCTTTAAGTTCTTCATCATCAGTATTTTTCCAAATTTGGAATGCTGTTTTTGCGGCATTCACTGCCTGCTGTACCTGCTCTGCTGTCGCTGAATTTACGCGAGTAATGATATCTTCAGTTGCTGGATTAAGCACAGCCACAGCTTCACCTGCACCTTGAATTCGTTCACCATGAATGAGGAGATCAGTATTCATTGTTTTTCCAATCCTTATATAAAATAATATTTCCCAACTCTTCTATTATTTAGAAAAAGCCTTCCTATCTACTTAACATATTAACTAAATGCATATTATTACAGTATTTTTGAGTCATATATTATGAGTTGATATGTTAAAATTAATTCTGCCCTAAGAATAACTTGTTCCCAGTGATTTAATTTTCAGACCCAAATCATTTAAAATAAACCTTTAAAAGATGTACACATATCTGAAATTAAAACGAAAATTTTCTTTAAAGGTATTCTCAACATCAATATCACGACCCACAGTCATCAACACATTTGAACGTTGATTGATATTATAAGTCGTACCTGCCCATAGCTTAGACTGCGTGCTCGCAGCATGATCAATACCCTGAACAGTCGTATCCCCTGCATCCATATAAGACACGCCTGCACTCAAAGTAAATTTAGGATTTAAATTATAGAAAACATCAGCTTGTAACTGATATCCCATATCCTGTTCAATTCTTCCTTTGACATCATCTTTGTTATCACCATAAAAGGTCACATCTGCAGTTAAATCGGTACCAAATCTTTCATTCCAATACTGTAAATAACTGGCTTGGAGTATGGTTTTAAAACGATTTTCGCCAATATTTAAAGCATTTTCATCTTTGTAGCTTCCTGTAGGAAAGCTGAAAAAAGGCGTAAAACCAAGGTATTTATCCTGTGGTTTATCAATCAACCAAAAAGTATTGGCCAAAATGATATCGCCTAAAACACCTGATGATTCTCCTAAAGCCGCACTATCACCCGATGCTTTTAATTTACCAAAAGGCACAAGAAACTGTTGAGCCATTTTGATACCACCAATTTCGGAATAATGCACAAAACGACCAATTCCGATTTGTGATTCCAATTCCCCATTATTAACTTTATCACTGCCTGCGTAATAAGCATCTCGATTTGCATATTGCCCATACAGCAAAAAAATATTGGTTCCATTAGGCGCACGGCGATAATCCTGTGCATCAATATCCAAAGCATGTCCTTGTAGCGGCAATAAAAACAGAGCAGTTAGCAGTCCTTTATGTAGCATTTGTCTATTCATAATCTTTTCCCTTGATGTGAATATCATTGTTGTTTTATTTCATTTCTTGCTTCGGAGGCTTGCTTTAAGCCTCCTAAAATTGTTTGATTCTATGTCCTTACATGCGATTGATCACTCCAACAAGGTATCCAAACTGTTGTATGAGTCTGACATTAAAATTTGATGATATTGATTACGACGTACGCCCATATTGCCTCCATCGAATAATGGCAACGCCAATGCATCCATCAGGTAACGTGACAAAGGTAAGTCCTTGTTGTAACTATCCACACCAACCACACGCATCAAATCTGTAATCATTTTTACAGCGGTTTCCGAGCCATAAACTTTTGAACACAATGCCAATTCATGCGCACCTTTTTCATTGTTATCTTGTGCAATACATGCGCGATAAGCCAAACCACGCACAGCCTCAATTTGCATTTTTGCATCACTCAGTGCATAACCCACTGCTTGATAATCTAAAATTCGATGTAAACCGCCTTTGTTTTCGGACTTGGCGTAATTCAAAGTGAAATCAAAGGCTGCACGCATTAAACCCACGGCAAAAACACCGACCAATGCCGCTGTTGCCGTAAAGGCTTGCTCAATAATTTGCTTTCCTTGCCCTAGACTTCCTAGTAAATAATCCTTTGGAATATGACAGTCATGAAGTGAAATACGCGGTGTGATGTGTGCAGTATGTCCAACCGTTTCAAAGATGTCCTCCACTTCAATGTTGATATTTTCTTTGGGTAAAATCACAATTGAAACTTCTGGATCATCAGTTTCACTCAATTCAGAGCGGCCTGAAACACACAGTAAATCAGCACCTTTATTGTCCCAGCCACAGCTGCTTGACACCCATTGTTTTGAGCCATTCAGCACCCAACCATCTTTTGCAGCGTCAATACGCGTACTCAAACCTACTGCAGGTCGAGGTGCATTTACATTGGCACTACCACCTGGTTCAGAGGAAGCAAAAGCTGCAATTGGCTTACCCTCTTTTTTCAAGAATATGCTCAAATGCTTTTCAGCTTGTTGAGGATTACCTGCAATAAAAATAGGAGAAAGCCCCAAAATACTTGCAAAAGCAGTCAATGAAACATTGGAATCGACCGCATAAAACTCTTCTGCCATGACGGCCATGTCTAAACAACTGGTTGCACCACCACCGAAAGGTTGTGGAATCATGTTAAATAAAAAACCTTCTTTCACTAAAGATTCGTAAAAAGGGGCTGTTGCCAAAAAGCGCTCTCTAGATGTGTGTAATGATTTGATAGCAGGATTCACCTGACTTAATACATCATTGGCGAATTGTCTTGATCGATTTCTTAGTTCTAATTGCTGACTTGATAGATTTTTTAACACGACTATTGTCCTTAATTTGATCAATGTTGTAATGTAATCATTAAGAATATAGGTTTTTTTTGCTTGGCAAATTCCGCATTATTTTTTGGTAAATTCTGAACAAATTTATTTTAATAATGGCATCAAATTTGCTTCCCCAAAGGATTGGGTTAAAATTTATGGATAATAAAATGTTTAAAACGTGGAGTAATCTTGACCTCGTCCCAAATAAACAGTTTTTATTTTGGCGAGAAATGCTGTGTGATGCTTTTACAGACTTAAGACCTGAAACAACATTAGATAAAAAGGATTTTAAGTGTGAAATTCAATCTCAAAGTTTATCTGAAGGGTTGATTATTTCGTCATTGTCTTCCCAAAAACAAAAAATTCACCGTACAGAATCTGAAATATCACATACTAAAGATCATTATTTATTTTTCAATTTACAAAAAAAAGGGCTTGCCTGCATCCAACAAAATAATATGGTAACGCATATACAAGCTGGTGACCTTTATATACTTGATACTCGTTATCCTTATGAAATTGAACAATTTGAAAATAATTGGGAAAGTTTATCTTTAAGAATACCCCTAGATCATGCTTTAAATTGCATGATTCCATTATCTAAAATCATTGATAATATTAATTCGGCTGATGGCTTTATTTTATATGAAAACATTTTAACGCTAGAGAAAATTATAGGAAAAGATTTATCCGAAAAAACCAATACTATCATCACTAAAACAACCATTGATTTAATTCTATCTAACTTTGAAAACACACATATTAAAGAAAACCACTTACTAAACAATATTTTAAAATTCATTGAAATCAATGCTAAAAATCATAATTTACGTTGCAATGATATTGCAAAAGCATTTAATACTTCAGAAAGAAATATATATAAACTCTTTGAAAGAGAAGAGCTAAGTTTAAGTAAAACCATATCGGATATTCGATTAAAAATATTTTTTGAATATATGAAAGGTGATCATGGAAATATCACTGACTTTGCTTATAAAAGTGGATTTAATGATCTTTCAAACTTCTATAAAGTTTTCAAGAAAAAATTCAATGAAACACCTAAAAACTATTTCAAGAATCAATTATAAAATTATATTTTTAAATTAGCATTTTACCATTGCACATTTCACCTTAGCGCTTATTTGTCAAATGTTCATCAAACTGATCATTGCTATCAAAGCGATGGAAGGAAACATTTACTCCATTACAAGCTATCTAATAAACGATTAAAATATTTATTCACATACCCCTGTCTATAATCCAAAACTATAAACTCATTGTTTTTTAAATAATATCTATATTCATAAGTTTCTAAATCTTTTAATTTATACTTACTATTTTCAATTTCAAACTCTCGAGTATCTCCAATCTTCATATCACTAGTAATTTTTTCAAAAAAATTATTTGAAAACAAATTGTTAATCAAACAAGAAAATATAAAACTATCCACATTTAAATAATACAACATTGAAATTTCTTCACCATCATAACTATATATCCCACCATCACTATTCAATATACAAATAGGTTCATCTGAAAAATCTTGACCAAAATAAACTGTATCACTTGGTAAATCACCATCTAAATATTCTAGCGGTTCCGAATTATATTTTTTAAATCGATTAAATGTACAATCACCAAAGTATCCAGTTATTAAATTTGAACTATTACCAAAATTAACAAGAAAATCACGATGATCAGAACGTATTTTAATATTATTTAGTTGTAAGAAATCATCTACCTCATCCCTATTTACGCTTTTAACTTCTGAACATTTAGATGCAAAAAAATCTATTAATACTCTCTTATCAATCATGTTTAACAACACCTTTATTTACCTCTTTAATATAAAATGAATTTTATAAATCATACGCCAAACTATTTGGCATTCCACCCTACAAGGATGGAACGAGGCAATAACTAGCATTTAATACTGCACAAAATCATTAGGATCAGTATCTAGATCAATTAATCGTTTTGATTCTTTTAAATAAATATCTAATATTTCTTTTGAAATTAATACTCTTAATTTGGAATCATAACTGACCATAATACTAGACAAAATATATAAAAAAATATAAATATCTTCTTCTGAAATTTCATTCCCCTTTTCAATAATTTCAATGCGTAAAATCTCTCTATTATTCTGACTCAGAAAATCAGTTAAACAATCAGAAAATCCATCTGGACTTCCACCGAAAAAACCAATTCTATCTGGCATTATAGAGTTTATATATTTATACTTTTTATATATTTGACTACCAAAAAAAGAATAAATTTCATAAATAGTATTGAATTTATTATCAATCCTAATAACAAATTCATCTTCAATATAACAATTCTCAGCACAAAATAATCCATATAGTTTTTGATTAATCATTTCAGTTTTCTCCATGTATTGCCATAAGGTTTATTCGTAGATGAGATTGGTTTACTCATATCTGGTCTAATATCACCATAATGATTTGGTGAATACCACATTGAACCATCACTACCAACAAATATTTACTTCAACTACGGCACTCATATATCAATAAATCTTATATTATTTTCTTTATCTTCCAGCAATATTTTTTCTTTATATCAAATTTAGATATTTCAATATATACATCTTCATACCAAGGAGTATTAATATCTTCGATATAAAAAAAATTTCCATTTAATTTTGACCAATGATTTATTCGATTTTTTATATAAAAAAAATCAACCTCTTTAGGAATGCTATTATTAAAATTAAGCTGCAAAAAAACATCACATTCAAGATAGATAATAGTACAATATATACATTTATCATAACCAGCTTTAATAAACTCACCTTCCTCCATCATAAAAAAAGATTCAATTTCACCACTTGAAAGTATCAATATTTTATCCGAAGTGACATTAAATATAAAAGAGCTAAATTTTCTTATATATTCATTAGAAACAACTTCCTTAACTATAACACCGAATGAACTCATCATTTAAAAATTTCCTTATAAACTTCAATTGCTTTTTTAGCAGCTTCAGGATTTTGTTTAAACTGCATTTTCAATTGAAGCATAGCTTTATCTAAATCACCTTTATTGATTTTCAATATTTTAAATGCTGCATATTCATTCCTATTAATACCAGGACCAGAAATAGGTTTGAATTTTAGTTTACCATCACCTTTTGTTGAGTATATGCGATCATTTACCTTTATAAACTCATTATCAATAATTAGCTCTTCCCCATTTCGCATAGCCTTTAAATCAGCATGGCTTTGTTGCACAAATCTACCGTTAAAGGCTTATTCAATATTATAATTCTCAATTGAATAAGCCCACACCTAAAATCTATCGTACAACCAATTGGTCTTCTTATAACAGAGCATTAATAAATCGAGGAAATATTTCTATTTGGTTTGATCCCAAAACTCAATGGTATGCTCAATCAAACGGCAAACATGGTCGAAATCAAACCTATTCTGATGTTACTATCCAATACTGTCTGATGATTAAATCTCTATTCCGTTTGTCTTTACGTATGGTCACAGGCTTTGTTCAAAGTCTGATTAAACTTTGTGGATTAGATTGGACAGCCCCCAATATCAGCGATATTCGTATTCCACTATTTGTAGAAGACAAAAGCATATTGATATTGCGATTAACTATCAAAAAAGCAGTAATGGTCTCCATCTACTTGTTAATTCTACTGGCTTAAAGTTTTTAGGTGAAGGCAAATGGAAACGTAAAAAACATCAGCCTTATATCGTCGCCAATGGCGTAAATTACATATTAGTATCGATGCTGAAACCCTTCAAATACGAGCTATTCAGCTCACAACCAACAATGTGAGTGATTCACAGGTGCTTGGTGATTTACTGAATCAGATTCCACAAGAAGAACAGATTGACTCCGTCTATACTGATGAGGCTTATGACACCAAGCAATGGCGTTAGGTCATCGCAGAGCGACAAGCGCATGCAGTGATTCCACCAAGAAAAAATGCGAAACCTTGGAAAGATACAAAGACCAGCTCGCTAGAGCGAAATGAATTACTTCGAACAGTTAAAAATTTAAGCAGGACACTATGGAAAAACTGGTCAGGCTATCATCAGCGAAGTTTGGTCGAAACCAAAATGCATTGCATCAAATTATTAGGCGATAAACTGAGTGCAAGAAATTTCCAAAGCCAAGTCAAAGAGATGCATGCACGTGTGGCAGTATTAAATAAATTTACGGAGTTGGGGTAAGTTGTGGGGTAAATATATAGACAATAAAAAAGCCCTTGTAAAAACAAGGGCTTTTTTAAATATTTGGCGGAAGCGGTGAGATTCGAACTCACGGAGGACTCACACCCTCGTCGGTTTTCAAGACCGGTGCATTAAACCGCTCTGCCACGCTTCCATGTGCGCCATAATACGGAGCTTTTTCAATTCTGACAAGTAAAAATTACATCCAAAGCATTCAAATGCATAATGTTTCATCAAAATCAAAGATTTTGCTTAAAGTTTGGCTGCAATTTCAGCACCCTCACGGATTGCACGCTTAGCATCTAACTCACCAGCTAACTTAGCACCACCAATCACATGATAATTTGCTAAGGTATTTTCACCTTCAGTTGGCACTAAATCTTTCACTGATTCCTGACCTGCACACACAACAATCGTATCCACACGCAATAATTGGTCATGACCATCAAGCTCAACCCATAGACCTTCATTGGTCACAGCTTTATATTGCACACCACGCATCATTTTCACAGCATGTTTTTTCAATTGTGCACGATGAACCCAACCAGACGTTTTACCCAAGCCTATGCCCAACGGGGTTGTTTTACGTTGCATGAGGTAAATCTGGCGAATCGGCGCTTCAACCTCAGCAGGAACAGCCCCACCTTCAGTCATATAGTTTGGATTTGAGTCGACACCCCATTCACGTTGCCAGTCTGCCAAAGGTTGTGGCTGAGGTTGATGTTCTGGTTTCAATAAAAACTCAGATACGTCAAAACCAATCCCACCTGCACCAATGACCGCAACACTATGCCCCACAGGTGCACCACGTAATACTTCCGCATAAGACAACACTTGCGGTGCATCACTGCCTTCAATTTTTAATGCACGAGGCACCACACCCGTCGCAATCACGACTTCATCAAAGCCTTCACGTTCAAGTTGCTCACGGTTGACTTTGGTATTTAAACGTAAATCTACCCCTGTTTTTTCAATCTGAACTTTGAAATAACGAATAGTTTCATGGAACTCTTCTTTACCCGGAACCACTTTTGCCAAGTTAAATTGTCCGCCAACTTCATTCGCTGCTTCAAATAAAGTCACTTGATGTCCACGCTCAGCCGCAATTGTTGCTGCAGACATGCCTGCTACACCACCACCCACAACCGCAATTTTTTTCGGTTTTTTGGCTTTTAGATAGACCAGTTCTGTTTCATGTGCAGCACGTGGGTTCACTAAACAGCTCGCCCGTTTATTTTGGAAACTGTGGTCTAAACATGCTTGGTTACACGCAATACAAGTATTAATTTCATCAACACGATTAGTTGCCGTTTTATTCACCCAAAATGCATCGGCAAGTAATGGACGTGCCATCTGCACCATATCCGCTTTGCCTGCTGCCAGAATTTCTTCTGCTGTATCAGGCATATTGATTCGGTTTGATGCAATAACAGGTACAGAAACATGTTTTTTCACTTCAGCGGTATAATCGACAAAAGCTGCACGTGGTACCGAAGTCACAATCGTTGGAACACGGGCTTCATGCCAGCCGATGCCTGTATTTAGCAGTGTAATTCCTGCCTTTTCCAATGCTTGTGCTACAGTAATGACTTCATCCATGGTGTTGCCATCATGAACCAAATCCAGCAAAGACAAACGGAAACAAATAATAAATTTTTCACCGACTTGTTCACGAATGGCTTTGACAATTTCCACGGCAAAACGCATACGGTTTTCAATCGGCCCACCCCAACGGTCTTCACGCTGATTGACATGACGGCTTAAAAATTGATTCAGCAAATAGCCTTCTGAACCCATGATTTCCACACCATCATAACCCGCTTTTTTTGCCAAACTTGCAGTTTTGGCATAATCCTGAATGGTGTCTAAAATCAGACGATCACTCATTTGACGTGGTTTAAAAGGCGAAATGGGGGACTTGATTGGACTTGATGAAACCACAAAAGGTTGATAACCATAACGACCTGCATGCAGGATTTGCATGAGAATTTTGGCACCATGCTTATGTACTGCATGGGTGACCAAACGGTGTGGTGCAACATCACCCAAGGTATTCATAGTACCGCCAGCAGGCAATAACCAGCCTTGACGGTTGGGTGAAATCCCACCCGTAATAATCAGCCCTACACCACCTTTGGCACGCTCACCAAAATAAGCAGCGAGTTTTGGATAATTATAAAAACGGTCTTCTAAACCTGTATGCATTGACCCCATAACCACACGGTTTTTAATGGTGGTAAAGCCTAAATGCAACGGTTTTAAAATATTGGCATAGCGAGTTGTCATGGCACATCCTTTTTTAATATTTGGCTTTGCAACTTGTTGCATACTACTGTATCGAAATTTAGAAATTTTAGGATGACTACTTCTATTTTTTTCCATGTTGATAATGTCAATTTCATCAATATATAAAAATAAGGTGGTGTTTCAAAAAGTATGCTGACATTAAATGAAGCCATTATTGATGTAAAAAAAGGTTAAGTCGAAAGCTTTAAAATGGTTTTCAATCTTTTTTGAAAAATTACAACTCCTTCTAAAACCGCGCCTAATTCGATGCCTTATTTTGCAATTATTACCTTCAATACCTACAGTAAAAAATTTACCAATACTTTGCTTGCAGTTTTTAAAAGCAGTTATGAAACTGTCCCAATGATCACTTGCAATTCGGGTGTAGTGAATACCTAATTGTTTAAGCTTTGCCTTCAATCGTTGAACTGTAGCTAAGTCTCTTTTACCCCAAACATAAGCAACAATCTCACCTGTTTCTCGATGGTAGGCGTAAATAAGCCATTGTTTATTATTTTTATTTCCCACAAAAGTCCAAAACTCATCAACTTCAAGAGACTCATAATGACTTTGTTTAGGCTGAATTTGGTAGGTCGATTCGGTTAAAGTACGTAAAACTTTACCGATACTGATTCGCTCAACTTCAGCGATATCTCGTATACCACTACCTCTGACCATCAACTGTAATATTTTTCGAGTAATGCCTGAATGACATCCTAGATAGCTCAGAGCATGGTCACCAATAAACTGACGTTTACAGTCTTTGCACTGATAGTTTTGTTTCCCATCTACTTTGATGCCATTTTTCTTTATACTGTCACTGAGGCAGGTTGGACATTTGATTTCTAGAGTTATTCGCATTTCTCTATTTTATCAAAATTCAACCTGCTTTGTTTCAGCATACTTTTTGAAACACCACCAAAAATAAAACTGATTCTTGTATACGGAACCCTACAGCTTTACAACAATTGTTATCATAAAGTTAGGCTAGGCTAAATCACATCATCATAAAACTTAAAAATAGAGCATCCAAGATCATGAGCCATCCTGTATTTTTAACCAGTTCAAGCTTTAGTCATATGCCTTTAGGCAGCCAAAATCAATGGCAAGATTTTTTTCAGACTGCTTCTTTTGAACTTGAAGCAAATGCTTTTATTCCAATTTTATGGTTCATGCTGTTTAAACAGGACAATCTTCATTGGGCAAAATATATTGAAGATTTAGATTTTAACGATATTCATCACCAAAATGATTTCGAAGAATATCAACAGGAATATGCTGATGAACACTATGCCTATTTAGTCATTGATCAGCAGCAGGCTTTAGTTAATTTAGCACAGCAAAAATCGGTTTTTCTTGAAATTTTTGGTGCAGAGCATTTAGGCTATTTTGCAGATTTTCAAGCAATGATCGAACAGCATTTTCCTCAGTATATTTTGCTTAGAACCAGTGGCTTGCCTTTAGATCCTGATGATGCTGAATTTTTACTGCATCCCTTACAACAACTTGAAAATTATCAATCAAATACAGCACAAAACTCAGATTTCGCAGAATTTCAGCGTGAAGATTTTGCCCGTTTTGAAGATCAGTCTTACTTTTTTTATGGTGAAACTCCAACAATCGTATTAGAATCAGACCTTAAAAATCAGATCGATCCCTTTGAAAATTCAGAAAGTTTTACTTCCATGACAACACAAGATACGCGATCTTCAAGTTTAGCAATTTGGCTATGTACTGCCATTGTCGTTTTAGCAACTCTAGCCGTTTATTTTAGCAGTCACTCTCTACTGTATTCAGCGATTGTATTTTTTGTCAGTGCATTTGTTTTGGGATTTATTTCGTCCAAAATTCAAAAAAAATAATTTTAAGAGTAATTGTATTTTTTTACATTTTGAATAAGATAAACCTGAGTGATTTTTACTCACCAACTAAAATCAAAAAATTGAGAAATATATGAAAATAAAACTATTATCTTTTACAATCTTATCATCAATTATGTTAACTGCTTGTGGAGGAGGATCTAGCTCAAATAATTCATCACAACCATCATCTGGCAATGGCCAAACCTCTGGAAATACGAGTAATCAGCAATGGACTTCTTATGATTTTTATACCGATCAGAAAGATGGCTATTTCATTGATAAAGAAGTTTTAACAGTTAAAGATGGTAAAGCTTATTCAAAAGAAACCAGTACAGATCCTTCTTATCATTCGTATAAAGGTATAACTGTAACAAGTGATGGTCTCTATGATGAAGTTAATGCCCCTGTAGATGCTCAATTAGGACATTACTCAGGTACCATTCAAGCTTCAAATACACAATGGACTTTAAGCCCATACTCAAGTATTGGTTCTAAAGGACTACAATATACACAGAAATACACAACTTTAAATTTAAGTGGTAAAAATCTTTTAGAAGTGTTATCACCTGCGGATTACTATGCAATCACTCGGAATTTAACTGATAAATACCCAGTTAAACACTACTTATTGGATTTATATGCCAATATTTCTAAAGTAAAATTTCCTGAAGGTTCAAGTTGCCTACAGCTACAAGAATTTTCAAATACTCAAGAATATTTAGATTTAGATGCTGATTTAAAAAATAAAGAACAGCAAAATCAATTGGCTCAAGGTTGGCTTGAATTTAAAAATGATACGACAACAACCTTACGAAACTTCAAGGATACGACTGCTTACTTAAAAGAAAATACAAACTCAGATTCCCCATATGGTTATGCTTTATATAAAAATAACTATTATTCTGCGTTCTTAACACCAAAAGGTCTTGAATTCAATATGAATGAGTGGTTAAAAAGCTATCAAGATGATTTGAAAACTGGAACTGCTGAAGAAAAAGCATATGCCAACTATGTTATAGCTGCAACACAAAACATGTGTCATTTGTATAATGCTAAAGCAGCTCAAACTATTGCTTCTGCAGTTAAATTTTAATCTACCCTCAAGAATAAGGGATTTTAAAATCCCTTATTCTTTTCATTATCTTTTACTTCCAATACTTTAACTTACTTGTCTGCCCAATCCCCACATTAAAACTGTTGGTTGGATCAAGTTTTTGATAGTGGTTTTTCAATGCAGGTTTTGCCACATATAAATGCCCGACATTATGTTCAGCAGGATATTCCGCACCACGATCATCAAGCAAATGCCACATTGCATGCTCCATTGCCAAAGGATCTACACCTTTTTTAACAATATAATCCTGATGAAACACATGACATAAAAAATGCCCATAATAGAGTTTATGAATGATTTGCTCATCCATCTCTTTTGGCAGCGTTTCCACCCATTCACGGTCATTTCGACGTAGTGCAATATCCAATGCGACAATATCTTCAACCTCTGAACGATGGGTATCACGGTAGCGAATGGCTGCACCTGCCACCGCAAAACGATGCAAAAATGCCTTACGCCCTTCTTCATCGGTACAACGGAAATAATTGCCCGATGCTTTATTATTGAAATAATCTTTCAGGAAATTGTCGACCTGATCTACATCTTGATTTTCAATACGAATCACCAAATGATGTTCATACAAATCACGAAATTCATTCATCCGTTTTGGTAAATGATTTGGCATAAATTTCGTGACCAGTTGCAAAAATTTATCGGATAAACCACGTAAATGCAGCTTTTCCAGATAACCATCGACTTTGTCTTTCATGGCAAATGCAGCAGGCACTTTTGCTGTGCCGAATTTTTCAATGAACATGAACGTGTCTTTGCCATATTCTGCACCAATATCATAAGCGACACGGTGAATGTATTCGCCTGCAATCGGCAGACGTAACAAATCTTTCAGCAAGAAACGGCGAATTTCAGTCAAATCATCATGTGAATTTGTCCCGACATAAAACACCTGGCTTGGAATTTTTTCAAAGGTATCCAAACGTACTGCAAAAACACAAACTTTACCTGCTGAACCCGATGCTTCAAATAAACGTGTCGGATCTGCATTGAAACGTGCAGGGGTATTTTCATCGACCTGTTTCACATCATGTGAATAACGCTGATCCGATGCACAGCAATTTGAATTATTCACAATATCTTGAGTTTGATAGTTTTTATTTTCAAGATTCGACAGAATTTCTTCAGGTGTTTGCCCCAAATTCACCCCCAAATGATTCACTAACTCCAATTCGCCCGACTCATTCACTCGTGCATAAAGTGCAAGCTCAGTATAGGCAGGACCACGGCGTACCAATGCACCACCTGAGTTATTACACACACCACCCAAAACCGATGCACCAATACACGATGAACCAATCACCGAGTGTGGTTCACGGTTGTACTGCGCCAAATCTTTTTCAAGTTTATCCAGCGTTGCACCCGGTAAGCAAATCACTTGCTTACCTTCATTAATCACTTGGATACCTGCCAAACGACGAGTACTCATTAAAATCACAGCACGATCATAGTCATCACCAAATGGCGTTGAACCGCCCGTCAAACCCGTATTTGCCGCCTGCATAATCACAATACAATCTGCATTCACCGCAGCCTGCAACACTTGCCATTGTTCTAGCAAAGTCCCCGGCACCACCACAGCCAACACTTGACCCGAACCATAGCGACGACCTTGGCGGTATAGGCGTGTGTCGTGATCACTCGTCAGAACGTGTTGTTGACCCACGATGTTAATGAGGTTTTGGATGGTGTGTTGTGAATCAAAATTGGCTTGCATTTTCCCTATCCTATTCATAAATACTCATTCAATAAAATGAGGCGAATATTCATTACAGTGGAGTCTTTTCAATATTAATTATATGTAGGGATAAACCTTCGGTTCGACCTACTTTTCTTTCGGGAAAAGTAGGCAAAACCATTGTCATCCGCAAAACTCGTTAAATACCACTTTTTCATCCAATAACTCGCAGAAACATTTTCTTTTAAAATAATCCTGCCTCGAACAGTTGCGGATGACCTTAACGCGTATCAAATACAAAGATGTAGTATATATTTGAAAAATCAAAAAAAATTTATCCTACTAACTCTTTCTCTAACTTGACCAAACAATCAGAGGTAATATCTGCAATGGTGTTGGCACCTGTTAAAGTCATTGCCACACGCATTTCTTTATCAATCAAATCAAGTAGATTAGAAACACCTTCACCGCCTGCTGCACCTAGCGCATAAACAAAGGCACGACCAAGCATACAGGTATCTGCACCTAAAGCCAGCATACGCACCACATCCAAACCATTGCGAATACCCGAATCGGCAAGAATTTTAATATCACCTTTCACAGCATCGGCAATAGGCGGAAGCGCACGAGCAGAAGATAAAACACCATCGAGCTGACGACCACCATGATTCGACACCACGATACCATCTGCACCAAAACGTACTGCATCTTTGGCATCTTCAGGGTCAAGAATCCCTTTGATCACCATTGGACCATCCCAGAATTCACGAATCCACTCAAGATCTTTCCATGAAATGGATGGATCAAAGTTATTGCCCAACCAGCCAATATAATCTTCTAAACCTGTTGGTTTGCCCAAATATTTTGAAATATTACCCAAGTCATGCGGACGACCTAGTAATCCAACATTCCATGCCCAATGTGGATGGAAACAAGACTGCATATAACGGCGCATTGCAGCGTTAGGACCACTCATACCTGAGTGTGCATCACGATATCGCGCGCCCGGTACAGGCATATCCACGGTAAAGACCAATGTGGAACAACCTGCCGCTTTGGCACGTTCCAAGGCATTTTTCATAAAGCCACGATCACGTAACACGTACAATTGAAACCACATTGGACGATTAATGGCAGGCGTTACTTCTTCAATCGGACAAACTGACACTGTGGACAAGGTAAAAGGAATACCCTTTTTATCTGCAGCCACTGCAGCTTGGACTTCGCCACGACGTGCATACATTCCTGTTAAACCCACAGGTGAGAGTGCAACAGGCATCGACAAAGTTTCATCAAACAGCTTCGTTTCTAAACTGAGCTGTGACATGTCATTGAGTACACGCTGTCTAAGTGCAATCTTTGATAAATCTTCCACATTACGCTTTAAAGTATATTCAGCATAGGCACCACCATCGATGTAATGAAATAAGAATGGCGGTAAACGACGTCGTGCGGCTTCACGATAGTCATTCGCAGAAGAAATAATCATATTTTATATCCTGTTCAATCGGCTAGCACGCTGACGACGAGCTTCTTCTTCATCAATCATACGTACCTGCTGTACTACAAATTCTATATGTCCACAGACTGCAACTCGTGCAGCATCGGCATCCTGTCGTTCAATTGCATCCATCACTTGAAAGTGTTGATCACGCAACTGATCATAACGTTTGGCTTCGGTATAGACTTTACGTCTGCCTAAAACCACGTTGTATTGCAACAAATCAAAGAGACTGCGCATCATCTGAATCAGCACCAGATTATGCGAGGCTTCAGCAATGGCTAAATGAAATTTGGCATCGGCAATGGCTGCCTGATGGTCATCCCCCAATGCTTGAAAATAAGTAATTTGGTCATAGCACTGACGGATATTTTCCAAATCCTGTGGGGTGGCACGCTGTGCGGCATACCATGCTGTGCCACCTTCCAAAACCATTCGAGCTTCCTGTACATCAAAACGATAAGCTGGATCTTCATCAATCAAACCACTCAAAGGTTCAACAATTTGATGTTGTGACCAATGACTTGGGAGCTGTTGCAAAAATGTTCCCGCTCCAACTTTGCTGACCAGCATGCCCGTACTGGTCAGTTGTTGAATGGCCTCACGCAAAGAGGAACGGGATACCTCGAGCTGTTCACATAGCTTACGTTCCGCAGGTAAACGGTCTCCGACTTGCATATTGTTGTCTTCAATCAACAACTTTAAATTTTGTACAATCTTGTCAGAGACTTTCATCTGCTTTCCTCAGCTCACATTCAATGTCGTGTTATGGAATCATCCATGGGAACACATAGGCTTGTAATGTGATAATAATACCAATCATCACCGTAAAGGTAATACTGTGCTTGACGGTAAAACGGAACAAATCAGATTCTTTACCCACCAAACCGACTGCCGCACAGGCAATTGCGATAGATTGTGGTGAAATCATTTTACCTGTCACACCACCACTGGTATTGGCGGCAACAAGTAAAACCTCAGGTACACCAATTTGTTGAGCTGTCGTTGCTTGCAATGCAGAAAACAATGCATTTGCCGATGTATCTGAACCTGTCAGGAACACGCCCAGCCATCCCAAAAATGGTGAGAAGAAGGTAAATGCCTGACCTGTATGTGCAAGTGCAAGTGCAAGCGTTGCAGACATACCTGAATAGTTGGCAATAAAGGCAAAAGCCAACACCATCCCAATCGAATAAATTGGAATTTTCAATTCATTCACTGTTTCTGCAAAAGTGACGACTGCATCTTTCGGCTTCATTTTTAAATAAATGATAGTAATGATTGCAGCAATAAAAATCGCTGTGCCTGTTGCAGACAACCAGTCAAATTTATAAATGGCATCGTAGTCTTTAATTTCATTGACTACAGGCGGCATTTTTTGAATCATTTGATGCAAGAATGGCACTTTGATCGAAATCACCATGTCATGCAGTGCGCCATCTTTGGTGAATAAATCCTTAAATGGTTTTACGCTCCAGATTGTCACCATTGCAGTTAAAATTGCAAATGGTGACCATGCTTTGGCAATCTGAGCAATGCTGTATTTTTGCTGTTTTTGTGCAGCAAGATTTTCATCAATCGAGCTGTCTTCATTGGCAAAACGGAAAATATGTTTTGGCTGCCAAAATTTCAATAAAATAGTCAGTGAAACCAATGCTGCAATCGCTGCGGTAATATCAGGCAGTTCAGGACCAACAAAGTTCGAAGTCAAGTATTGTGCTAAAGCAAAAGAACCACCACCGACAATCACCGCAGGCCATGTTTCTCTCACACCACGCCAACCATCCATGATTGCCATGATCCAGAACAACACGATAATCACCATAAATGGCAACTGACGACCCACCATCTGGCTAATTTCCATAGTTTCAACACCTGAAACTTGCCCTGCCACAATAATTGGAATCCCCATTGCACCAAATGCCACAGGTGCTGTATTGACAATCAAGCACAAACCTGCGGCATACAATGGTTTAAAACCCAAGCCAACCAACAAAGCTGCAGTAATGGCTACTGGTGCACCAAAACCTGCCGCACCTTCAAGGAAAGTACCAAAGGCAAAACCCACAAACAGCATTTGTAAACGCTGATCTTCAGTAATAGACAGAATCGAAGAACGAATAATATCGAACTGCCCCGTTTTCACCGAAATTTTATAAAGAAATACTGCCCCAATAATGATCCATGCAATCGGCCATAAACCGTATAAAAAGCCATAGACCATTGATGCAAATGCCATTGCAACGGGCATTTGATAAGCAAATAACGACACTAAAAGTGCCAATACCACTGTAATTGTGCCCGCAACACTTCCTTTCATACGGAACACAGCGAGTGCGAGAAAGAAGAAAATAATCGGGATCAAAGCAATCAAACTGGAAATCCAGATGTTGCCCATAGGATCATAAATCTGTTGCCATTGTTGAAGCATTGTCATCTCCTTGAAATGCTTGCTAAAACATTAAAATTGATCTAAATGTATATACAAAATCTTAAAATTGGTCATACCAATTTTTCAATAAACAATTAATATACAGCCATAGAATCAACCAATATTAATTTATCGCAGAATAAAAGATCAATAATAAAATTAAATATAAAAATTGGTCATACCAATATATGCTTACTTTTTAAATATCTTATCTTACAAATCATGTAATAAATTATTGATTTTTCTTACATTGAATATTAAAAACCGCAACACATTAGACTTTAGTCTAGTCTAATTTTTCTGTCTAAATTAGATCCACCCAGCATTCTTAAAAATTGGTTAACCACTTTTTAACTTTTACAGGGTTTGGCTAAAATTTCTATTGATTTATCTGCTCTTAACCCAAAAGTTTCTTCACACTTTTCACTAGAAATACTTAGGCTATTTTGATTTATATTTCACTCGTATTTTGGGTATTATTTCACTCAATGATGCAAGCAAGCCGTAATAAACTGTGCATAAAGAAAAACTGAATGTTAAAGTAAGCCAATTGACTTTTATAGATGTGGAATAGGTTATGCAAGCCATTATTCTTGATACAGAAACCCATACATTAAATGGTTTACCCATTGAGATTGCTTATGCACCTATTCAAATAGAACAAGGTAAACTCAGTTTAGACCGTAAGCAAATTTTTGATCAGCTTTATAGTATTGGCGATGAGAAAATTTCTTATGCTTCAATGGCTGTACATCATATTTTAGAGTCTGATTTACTGGGTCAACCTGATTTTTCAACATTTAGCCTGCCTGCCGAAACAACCTATATCATCGGTCATAATATTGATTACGATATTCACGCCATTGAAAAATGCGGTGTAGATACCTCAAAGATCAAAGCGATTTGCACGCTTGCCTTGGCACGTTTAGTTTGGCCAAATGCTGAAGCACATAATATTTCTGCATTAATTTATCAGATCAGCAAAGGCAGTGACAAAGCCCGTAGTATGCTCAAAGGTGCACATCGTGCAGATGCAGATATTATTTTGACTGCAAATATTTTGATGCATATTATCCATCAACTAAATATTCAAAATATTGAACAACTATTTGCAGCATCTGAAGATGCACGTATTCCACGTACCATTAATTTTGGTAAACATCGTGGTACAGCGATTGCTGAACTTCCTGCGGATTATACAAAATGGTTATTAAAACAAGATGACCTTGATCCATATCTGCGTAAAGCACTCGAAAATAGCGCAATTATTACGTTATAAATTATAGTATTTGTCATCAAAATGACACCTGAATGTCATTTTGATGCTCTATCCTAACGTTTGCTTTTCGGGGGATAGAGCAACATGAAACATTATATAAAAACTGAACTTGGTATACAGGCTTTACAACAACGCTTATTCGGTTTAAGCCCAAAACTCAGACGACTCTTACTTTTAATTGGCACACCTGATTTCCAAAAATTAACAATACAATTACAACAAAATATTGCGACACCAGAGATGCTGCAACACTTAGAGCAACTTGGCTTAATCCAAAATATTCAAACCCAAAACCAAACACATATACAAGAAAGTCGCAAAATAAAAGAAATCGTTCGTCCTCAAGAAAAACATGAAGATGCCGCAACAAAAGACATACCTGTACGCTCACAAGCCCCTCTTGCTTCAGCAGCCCAAGTCAACCTAGCCTTTGAAAATGAAATCATTTTGCCAAAATTAAATTTTTATGAAACCAAAAAGCTGATGATTCAACTCCTTCACCAAAATTGTGGTTTGATGGCAAAAATACTCATTCAAAAAATAGAAAATGCTGAACATTCTCAAGCCTTAAAACTTTGCCAAATGCAGTGGTTAACAGCTTTACAAGAAACGCGTATTTCCCCTCTAGAATTAAATAAAAATTTGCAAACCATCAATTACTCAATGCGTCATTTTTAGTTTGATGTGTACTAACAAATTATTGTTGATTTCGCTTAGCCTAGAGCTTTTACATCTCAATAAAATTTAAAATTTATTTTTAAAACATGTATTTAAAGAATTTATATGCATTTATATATACACATCATTCTATTTATACCACTTAAGCATGATCCACAATCTAGTCAGAAACTTTTATAAGCTTGATAAAGAAGGATGATTGCTATGAATTCGACACACTGCTTACACTTTTCAGCATTTGATAATCCAACACAGTTGAGTAAAGTTGGAAATTGGGTGATTACTTTTTTAGATACAGCAGAGAAAGCCCCAATTCAACTTGCCATTACCCATGTCATCCCGCGTCAAATATCTAATGATTTACAACTACGTACATTACATATTCAACAAACACCACAAGAACTCAGCTGGCAATTACTCAAAATTGAATATTTTGATAGTACACATGATCAAATGAACGAAGCAGATCTAAATTCAACTTTAACCGAAAATTTTATTCAGCAACTCATTGATGATTTTGCCCGCTATGATGTTGAAGTGCATTATGCATAAAAGACGTTGGTCATAAAAACTGAGCAATAAAAAAGCTCGCATCGCTGCGAGCTTTTTATGTTGGAAAGCTAGTGCCTATTTCTTATCTGAACTAAACGTTGCAAACTCAATAAGCTGTCATTGATCTGTCCAACTTCTTCGTAGCATCTTAATGATCTACTGTAGTTTTAATATAAATCTACCACGCAAAGTGCGCAAGATTGCTTAACATTTCAGCACGAACACTCTATCAAAATCTCATTGAATCACATTTTATAGAGTATTATAATTTTGCAAGCTTTAAATCATTGCATTTAAAGTTGATAAAATATAATTTAATTTAGACAGCAAATTTAAAAATAACCTTTTAAATTAAAACCATTTTCTTTTAAACGCTGTCTTAAGGGATCTGTTTCCTGTTTCACCCCTTGTACAATGTCTTTGGTCATGGCAATGCCGATTTTAGGAAAAATTAAATAGGCTAGTTTTTCAGATAGATCCGCATAGTTTTGACCATCATCCGTGGTAAAAGCCGCCAGTTTAACTTTTTGCGATAATTGAGGAAAAAACTCGTCCATATCCGCTTTTAATTCCACACCACTGTAGACTAAATTTCGCCACTGATTGGTTTTTAAATCTCGTACAAAAATTGCATCATACTGCGAATAAATTTTTTCTTGGTAAATCTGATCTATCGCAGAAATAGGAATCACACAGACTTCACCATACGCTGCCAAAAAATTGGCTTTTGCGGCATGAAACTGAAGATGTTGTGAAGTATAAGCATCTTTGAGCAGATGAAAACTTTCTTCTGTATTTTCTAAATATGCTTTTTCATCTATCCAATCTTCACCATCAAATACTTGTCCACCATGCTGTGCCCGAAAAACTTGAGCATAATCTGTAGCTTGATAATGTTTGATCAAGTCTTCAATCGTGCCTGTTTGGATGATTTTAACTTCATCTTGAATTTGTTGTTCAAGCTTCGAATAATCCTGTGTACACCTTAAATCTTGAGCAAATGAAAGTGTTGAGAATGTGAGTGCAGACAGTAGAAAACATAATTTCTTCATCAAATTTTGACCTAGCGTGATTTTAATTATGGATAAAATTTACATGTCATTGTTAGTTGAATAAGCAATTTTTTATAATGGTGCGCTCTGCGGGACTCGAACCCACTCCACAGGCTTCGGAAACCCGTACTCTATCCAGTTAAGCTAAGAGCGCATAAGAGAAGTGCGCACATCATATCAAAAAAATAACAGAGGTAAAGTATATATCTACCATTCTCATGACTTGCTGTCTAAGCTTTATACAATGTTCTATTTCTGCAATGCACAATTCCATGTAATGCCCTTGGTTTATTTGCCAAGTTCGCTCACAATATACCCTCCCCAATTCATGTGAGAATTTCATGACTGATGCATTGACGTTAAGGGATTTATCTAAAACTTATCGCAACGGCTTTCAAGCACTCAAAGGCATTAATTTAACAGTGCCCGAAGGTGAATTTTATGCACTCTTAGGACCAAATGGTGCAGGAAAATCAACAACGATTGGGATTATCAGCTCTCTTACACGTAAAACTTCAGGGACAGTTGAAATTTTCGGGCATGATTTAGATACCAACCCATCCAAAGCCAAACAATGTTTAGGTGTCGTTCCACAAGAATTTAACTTTGGACAATTCGAAAAAACCTTTGATATTTTAGTAACACAAGCAGGTTATTACGGTATTCCAAAGAAAATTGCGCAACAACGTGCTGAAGAATATTTAGAAAAATTGGGACTTTGGGAAAAAAGACACACCCAAGGACGCATGCTTTCAGGCGGTATGAAACGCCGCCTAATGATTGCACGTGCTATGATGCACGAACCTAAATTATTGATTTTAGATGAACCAACAGCAGGTGTAGACATCGAATTGCGCCGTTCAATGTGGGATTTTCTCACTGAAATGAATGAAAAAGGCACAGCGATTATTTTAACTACACATTATCTAGAAGAAGCTGAAATGTTGTGCCGTCAAATTGCCATCATCGACCGAGGCGTAATTAAAGAAGACACCTCAATGAAGGCCTTTTTAAATCAGCTCAATGAAGAATCTTTTATCTTTGACTTAGAAAGTGCCATTGAACCGATCAAGATTGACATTATTGGCGTCAAATTTAACTTGATTGATCCTGTCACACTTGAAGTGACCATGGACAAAGCACATTCAATGAATGATTTATTCCAACTGTTAGAAGCTCAAGGCATTCGTGTGCGCAGTATGCGTAACAAATCTAACCGTTTAGAAGAATTGTTTGTGAAAATGGTAGAGAAAAACCTTGAAGGAGCTGCGCAATGAATTTTAATCAATTAAAAGTTGCGCTCTTTACCCTTGTACATAAAGAAGTTCGCCGTTTTATGCGAATCTGGCCACAGACTTTACTACCACCTGCGATTACCATGAGTCTGTACTTTGTCATTTTCGGGAACTTAGTCGGTTCTCGTATTGGACAAATGGGCGGTTTCAGCTATATGCAATTTATCGTACCAGGCTTGATCATGATGGCTGTGATTACTAATAGTTATGCCAACGTATCATCAAGTTTTTTCAGTGCAAAATTTCAAAAAAGTATTGAAGAACTCATTATGAGTCCTGTTCCGCTGCATATGGTACTGTGTGGCTATGTGATTGGTGGCGTTTGTCGTGGGGTCTTGGTGGGTTTGATTGTCACCATGATGAGCCTATTTTTTACCGACTTAGCCATTCATAATATTTTTGTGACAATCTATACCGTCATCATTACGTCCCTCCTATTTTCTTTAGGTGGTTTCATTAATGCGGTATATGCCAAATCATTTGATGATATTTCAATTATTCCAACCTTTGTACTTACCCCCCTTACCTACTTAGGTGGTGTATTCTACTCGATTAGTGCTTTAAGCCCATTTTGGCAAAATCTCTCTTTAATCAACCCGATTGTCTATATGGTAAATGCGTTCCGTTACGGCATTTTAGGTCATAGTGATGTCAATGTATCTTTATCACTCATCGTTGTGACATTATTCTGTGCTGTACTGTATGGTATTGCGTACTATTTACTTTCTCGTGGTTCAGGAATGCGTGAATAATGACTGTTGAACATTCTCTTTTAGGTAAAGAAACCAATTATCCAACCAGCTATCAGCCTGATATTTTATTTCCTATTTCACGTGCCCAAGCACGTGAAAACTACAAACATGTAGAAGGCATCTATAAAGGCAAAGATTGGTGGCATATTTTTGAAATTTCTTGGTTAAATGATCATGGCATCCCTCAAGTTGCAATTGGTCGGATGACCTTGCCTGCTTGTTCTGAATTTTTGATCGAATCAAAGTCTTTAAAGTTATATTTTAACAGTATGAACTTTACTCAGTTTGCTTCTCAACAAGCCTTTATTGACACTGTAGAAAAAGACTTATCACATGCTGCGCAAGCGCCTGTCACTTTAACCTTGTTTCAAGTCGATCAATTAGACATTGCTCAACCACAAGGCATTTGTCTAGATGAACAACAACCTGACTGCTTAGTCAATCATCCTGATGCCTCATTATTGCAACTGGACGATTCAGAAAAAGTTGTTGAAGAACAGTTATTTTCACATCTTTTAAGAAGTAATTGCCCTGTGACAGGACAGCCTGATTGGGGAACGATTTTTATCCGTTATCGCGGTAAAAAACCTTGTTATCGTAGCATTTTAGCTTATATTATCTCTTATCGTCAGCACAACGGTTTTCACGAACAATGCGTGGAGCAAATCTTTGCCGATATTTGGCAAAATTTACAACCTGAAAAGTTGATGGTCTATGCAACTTATACGCGCCGTGGTGGTTTAGATATTAATCCATGCCGTGTGTCCGATGAATCATGGATGCCAAGCCCAATCCGATTGGCGAGACAATAAGATAAAACATTGAGGTTTTAACATGCCCTTTTTTGGTTTTGTACCTTCTGATGAACTTTTAAAGAACATTCAGACTGGTATTGAGAAAAAAAATTCTAATGAACCACTGTACCCATTACGTGACCAAACTGCGCTATTAATTAACGATGAAATTATAGATGCATTGCTCGTAAAACTAGTGCAGCACTTTCCTGCTAGTGAAAAGCGTGATACGGCGGAAAAATTAGCAGGTTATGTCAAATCTACAGTTTCTGTTTTACTTAAACAACTTTTAAGTAAAGCCGACAATAATGTAGTTCGTCAGTCTATTGAGTTTTCTGAACGTAGTTTATTCAAAGCGCCAACAGGTGCATATCATATTGGTACGACACTCGATGCAAGTTTAGTCACGAGCTTAAAACATACTTTTGCTGAAATTAAAGCAGGAAATAAAGTCGATAAAGAAGCTTTAGCTGAACTGTATAAACAGTTTGCTGATGCTGCAATTCGTCATTTTATGATTGATTTCAATAAAACCTTAGACCTTGGCATGATTAAGCGTAAAGCCTCTGACATCGGTGCTGCTGCTGTCACTAAAGCGGTGCATATTGCTATCAATAAACTCATCCCGAATCTCAGCCGAGATGAATTAAAAGCTGTTGCGGAATATCACGATACTTTGTTCTTTAACTAAGTCTTTTTAGCAATAAGTCTTGCTTTACAAAGTTAAGCTATTCTCAAAAAATGCTCTTTTTATCAGGGCATTTTTTATGCCTCCAATTTATCTATACTATATATAGGTAAACTCAGTCATATAGAGAAGCTCAGCAAATTTACCCAATACTGCTACAAATAAAAAGTTATAGCCAATGCTTAATGGAACAATCATGGCAAATTAAAACAGATCAAGAATTCGATCCATACATATACAGTAAAACAAAAATGTTATAGGTGAACTGATGCTTAAAAATATGGCTCAAAACTCGCAAAAATACCAACAGCGTTTAAGTTCTGCAATTCAAATCCGTAAAACGCGCTTTAATGCCCAATCGATACAACATCACTATACTGATGCCACCTTAATCTCACACTTTCTCACTGCACTTTCGATCACCTTTCCACAAGGCGAACGCTTTTTTGTTGAAACTGTACGAAATGTACGTGATCAAATTGAAGATCCGCAGCTACAAGCCGATATTTCAGCTTTTATTGGTCAAGAAGCACATCATGCCCAAGCACACGAACAATTTAATGCTGCGGTGCAATCTAAACATTATCATCTAAAAAAGTATGAGGCCGCTTTAAACAAAGAAATGCAACGTTTAAGAACGCTCAGTCAACGCCGTCAATTGGCTGCAACCGTGGCTTTAGAACATTTTACTGCGCTGATGGCAGGTTATATGCTCAAACACCCTGAAGTTATGTTTAAAGGTTTATCTGCAAATATGCAACAGCTGTGGTTGTGGCATGCTATTGAAGAAATTGAGCATAAACATGTGGCTTTTGATGTCTATCAAACAATTTTTAATCATTTGGCACAGCGTCGTAGAAGTATGCGTACCATTAGTATTGGCTTTATCAGTGGCACAGCCATGATGACTGCAGACCTACTGTGGCAAGATCGTAAACATAGCTTGCATCGACCCGTGGAGCTCATGAAAAATATCAAAGCTTTGAGTGAGTTATGCTTGATGATGATACGATTATTTCCTGAATATATCGCATTTTATGATCAGGACTTTCATCCCCAACAACTTGACCAACAACATCTATTAGATATGGGACGTCAATTACTCTACCCCAATTAAAATTTAAGCTCTAAACTCTTGATTTTTTTTTATTTCAATCTATTTTTGCAAGGCGCAACTTTTGATTGAAGTACAATTTTGAGTTGGTATTTAATTTTTTGACTTTTATAACATGCACATTTGATCAGACGACTTATTAGCAAAATAAATTCTATTAAACGATCAATAAAATATCCATATCCAATACACATCAATGAAAAGATTTAACTTCAATGAAAGTATGAAATTTTATGCTGTTGCATAATACAAATACAATATTTTACCAAATATTCAACTATTACATTTTTAAATCAGAGCTTATACATACTTTATCGCTCAATAAATAAGAATCTTGATAAATATCATGAATCAATGTCGTTATTTTAAACAATATTCTCTATTTTTCATATAATTTTCATAAATTTAGCATTTAAATCATCGTATATTCATAATTCACAAAAATATGCTGATAGATGCATGGACTTTGTCATGTTTTGTTTATGTATTTGTAAATGAGCACTGCGGTAATGATATGTTAGCAAAAGTCGTTTCATTATGCTGTTTTTAGCATGATCTTGATCATACAAAGCATTACATTATCAGCGACTTTTGGTATGGTGATGTCCATTCACATTTACACGTATTTATACCCATAGAAAATTAGGAAATTATCTTTCATGTTAAATTTTGGGCTTTTTCAGAAAGTAAGAAATATTGGCTTCTGTGCGGCTGCATTATCTATTACCAGTTTTTGTCAAGCAAATGACTTTGCCAATGATCCGAACTATAACAATTTTAAATTAAAAACAATGCAAACCTATGGTCTGAGCAGTGAACAAGTCGATTGGGCAATGAATGGTTCAAGAAATTTACCCAATATTATCAACATTATGAATAGACCAGGTGAAAGTAAACCTTGGTATCAATATAAAACCAATTTTTTAGCAGAAGGTACAATTCAACGTGGTGTACGCTTTAAAAACCAATATGCCGACACCCTAAATCGTGCAGAACAGCAATATGGCGTTCCACAAGCCATTATTCTGGGAATTTTAGGGGTTGAAACAGGATATGGCGCAAATAAAGGCTCTTTTATCACGCGTGATGCTCTTGCAACTTTAGGTTTTGGTTATGAACGTCGTGCGCAATATTTCCAAGATGAACTTTCTGCATTAATTGCTTGGTCCTATAAAGATGGCGTACCCACCAATTCGATTGTGGGTTCTTATGCAGGGGCTGTAGGTTATCCGCAATTTATGCCCAGCAACATTCCTCTTTATGGCGTAGACTATGACGGCAATGGTCATGTTGACCTACGAAATTCGGCTATAGATGCCATTGGTTCAATCGCAAATTATCTTGCTCAAAAAGGTTGGCAACGAAATCAACCCATTGCATTCCAAGCACGTTACACAGGAAACAATCCTGATGCCATTATTGCGAAAGATTTAACCCAGCCAACACCCTATGGTGTCCTGAAAAATCAAGGCATCGCACCCATGAACCCCATTGTAAAAATTGATGATTTAGATCTGGTCAATGTCATCCAATTACAAGAAAGTTATGGGCCTGCATATTACATTACTTACCCTAATTTTCAGGTCATCACGACCTATAACAAAAGCAGAATGTATGCGACTGCTTTATGGCTTTTAGGCACAGAAATTGTCAATCGCTGAGGCTTAATTTTCTTCCCGCTTAAATAAGTCAAGATTTTTTTCCATTAAAATGGTTGTTTTACAACCATTTTAAATAATTAGTTACAATTACGTATATTTATTAATCAAAATTCGTAAGTTTTTGTCCTTTTTGTAACTATTCATCAAATATTAGTAGACACATTCGTTACTGCATGAATATTATCCCCTACCGTTAAATGTGGTTGCAAAAGTAAATTTACAGACTTTAGTTTTTATTTTTGAGTGTTCAAAAATAGATTTTAAGGTTCCCAGGAGTTAAACAATGCATGCTTCACTAAAATATATGATCGCCCTGACCATGGGTTTAGGTATGACGCAAGTCAACTCAGAAATGGTCCAGTCATCATACTTAAACAACGATTCAGATAGTTCAAGCCTTGCGTCACGTGTTGTGAACAAAGATTCAACGAACTTTAATTCACACTTTTCAAACTTAAACAGTTTGTCAATTACTGAACGTTCTAGCGATAAAATCCGCCGTGATACACTCGCAGCCAAAGTTCAAGTGCAAGAAGACGAGCCTTCAGTCATTGATAAATTAAATGCTGTTGCATCAAATACTGTTCGTAAATTCTCACAAACAGGTGTTGCATCTTGGTATGGTCGTCAATTCCATGGTCGTAAGACTGCAAGTGGCGATACATTTGATATGAATCAACTCACAGCAGCACATCGTAGCTTACCGTTAAACTGTTACATTCGTGTCACAAACAAAGACAATGGTAAAAGTGTGGTCGTAAAAGTAAATGACCGTGGTCCTTTCCATGGTAACCGTGTACTTGATTTGTCTTACGGTGCTGCTAAACGTCTGGGTATTACCAACTCTGGTACGGGTCGTGTAAGTATCGAACGTGTGGATGGTCCAAACTCTTAAGTTTGCTCTCCCCATTTAACGGAAAAAGCCACATCTCCTGTGGCTTTTTTAATTAAATGGCATTTTTTATTTCATTCCGCATTTCAATTCTTTCCTGCTCTCTAAAACAAAACACTTCGCCATGATTTAGCACCTATTCTCATATTTAAAGTGCCTTATTTTATGTGTATAAATTGCATTGGCTTAAAAGACTCAAAACTTTGCACATTTGACCTTTGACCATTTGTCTTTTCTCATCTATATTTTCATTGTGACTAAAAAATAAATGAAAGAAGTCTAGCGCACGGAGTGCAATATGAAATCAATTACCGAATGGTTTGATGAATACAGTGAAAGTCATCAAAATAAAACCAATAAAATGATCCATTGGGTTTGTGTCCCTGCGATCCTCTTTTCTATTCTTGGCATCCTTGCACATTTTAGCGCCTTACTGACTGCTTTAATTATTGTTCTCACATTAGTTTTTTATGCTCGCTTAGATTTAGTTTTAGCCGTCGCAATGGTTGCTCTTGTGACAGTCATGGCTTGGGTCATTTACTTACTTCCTGTTGGTGCAGGATTTTATATCGGTGTCTTTATTTTGGCTTGGGTTGGTCAGTTTTATGGTCATAAAGTAGAAGGTAAAAAGCCATCATTTTTTAAAGACCTCCAGTTTCTTCTCATTGGCCCTGTATGGTGCATGGACGCCTATCTAAGTAAAGTACTACCAAAATGGAAAAGTCGCCAAAAACTGGCTTTTTAGCGCAAATAAACAAGGGGGAAATTTCACCAGTGAATTTACCCTTTGTTTTTTATAAAAAACTACGAATAAGCGATCAAAAATGCAATAATCTCAGGCTTATTTTTGATTTTCCATGTTCTAGAATATACTGACTCAATTGTCTTCATCTAAGTGCAAAATAATATAAAAAAATTAGATATTGAGTACGACATTTTATTTTTACAGCATCTCGTATCACAGCAAAAAATTGTTACTGCATTTGTAAATTAACGAGAAATTTGACCATTATGTTTTAGCCAACCATCTTCATGACGACCTTGTGGATCATGATGAGTCCAATGCATCACCCCACCCTGCGGGCTATATTCATATTCACCAAAAAATTCAACAAGATCACCTTTCTTCAAATTTTCCAATCGTGGTGCTAAATCAATATTATGTGCAACAAGTAAGGTTAAGCCGTTATCTAAAGTCAAAATAAATTTTTGATGCCGTGAACCCTCGTGATCATCACGCAATACTGCTTTGACTTTACCCTCAGACTGAACTTGAACATTGCTGAGTTTGCGTTCAAAAGATTTTTGAATCACCGCTAAGCCATGTCGATTTTGACTACTTTGTGTCGCATTTATTTGACTAGAATTTTGATGATTTACTGCTTGTTGCTGTGGTTTTTGCAAATTTTGTGATTCTAAATGCGCATTTTCAGCACTTGTAGCAGAAGGATTTTGCTGATCTTGTTTTAAATCAATCCCAAAATATGCTGCAACAAGAACTGCGATCGCCGCGCCGATACTTAGATTGGTCTTATTTGCCATCTACAATCATTCTATGCTAAAAAATATTACCCGAATTATATAAACTTCCCTAACAATGAGAAAGCCAAATGTCTGAACAAGAACAATTAAGAACAATACTCATCGAAATTTTCCCAGAACTAAGAATTAAAGATTTTCCTGAAATAAACCCTAAAGACAGTAGCAGCACATGGTTGATGGATTGGAAAACTAATTATGAATGTTCTGAGAAAATCATTGCGAGCTGTGAATTTTCAAATTTCAGTTGGCTTTTAGAACAAAATTTTAAAAAGTTAACAATAGTAAAATCATCAGGATATAATGTTTCAAATATTTTAAAAGACATATTTTCCTATATTGAACAGTTTAAAGATCATACTGATCATGCGTTAATTGACTTGAATGAATTAGAATATGATGCTTCATTTTTTGACGATGATGAGCTGAGTTTTGAAGAACAATATGCGATTGCAATCGATAATATTACATCAGATATTCTTCAGCATGATTTAAGCGTTCTTGTGATTGAGCATGGGGAAAATATTGATTTTATTTTAAGTCAGGCGACTTTTGAAACTTTATCTAAATTAGAAAAAATACTCAAAATGATCTATGACAATAGCGATGTCACACTTTACTATCATACACATCAGCAAGATTATTCCTTTGAATCTTTATTAAAAAACCAAACATGAATGCATAAAAAACCCCTCAATATATGAGGGGTTCCTTCATTTTACTGAAATAGTAAAATTATTGTGCAGCAGCAGCTTGAGCAGCAGCAACTTCGTCAGCGAAGCTCATTTCTGCTTTTTTCTCAATACCTTCACCTACTTGGAAGCGAACGAATTGAGCAACTGTAGTACCTGTTGCTTTCAATACATCAGCAACTTTTTTCTCATTGTCAATCACGTACATTTGACGCTCAAGAACAACTTCGTTCAAGTATTTTTCAACTGAACCAGTCACCATTTTTTCAACGATATTTGCTGGCTTACCAGATTCAATCGCTTTTGCTTCTGCAATTTCTTTCTCTTTTGCGATAAGATCAGCAGATACACCTTCAGCATTTACAGCAACTGGGTTGAACGCAGCAACGTGCATTGCAATACCTTTACCAGTTTCAGCATCACCTGTGTAAGACACAACAACACCGATTCGTAAACCGTGTTTATAAACCGCAAGGTTTTCACCTTCAACAATTGTTGCACGACGAACTTGGATGTTTTCACCGATTTTTTGAACAAGTGCAATACGCGCTTCTTCTACAGTGTGGCCATCTTCAAGTTTCAATTCAGCAATTTTAGCTGCATCAGTTTCGTTTGCAGCTAAAGCAGCAGCAGCAACTTTTGCAGAGAAACCAGCAAAGTTTTCGTCTTTTGCAACGAAGTCAGTTTGGCAGTTTACTTCTAAAAGAAGTGCTTTGTTGCCTTCTTGAGCAATTGTGATTGCGCCATCAGCAGCAATGTTGCCCGCTTTTTTAGCTGCTTTTGCTTGACCTGATTTACGAAGGTTATCAATCGCTAACTCGATGTCACCGTCTGCTTCTGTTAATGCTTTTTTGCATTCCATCATTGCAAGACCAGTACGGTCACGTAATTCTTTTACCATGCTCGCAGTAACTGCAGTCATGTTGTTCTCCTAAATACGGTAGAAAATTGAATTCTGTTAACAAAAACGGCCCAAACATGAAATCTGGGCCGTTTTGCTGTTTCGACGCTTAATTTGCCACCATTACATGTCGCAAAAATGACAAGCCTGCGTCAAAAACGCATTAAGCCTCAGGCGCTTCTTTAGCAGCTTCTTCGCCTTTAGCTTGTGCATTTGCTTGAGTTTGAGCGTATTCTTTACCAGCAATAATCGCATCAGCCATAGCAGACGCATAAAGCGTTACAGCACGGATCGCATCATCGTTACCAGGAATAACGAAATCTACGTTATCTGGATTAGAGTTTGTATCAACGATACCGATTACAGGAATACCAAGATTCTTAGCTTCTTTAATTGCAATCGCTTCGTGGTCAACGTCAATGATGAACAATGCGTCAGGTAAACCACCCATGTTCTTAACACCACCAAGACCACGTTCAAGTTTTTCCATTTCACGAGTACGTTCTAAAGCTTCACGTTTAGTCAGCTTAGCAAAAGTACCGTCAGTAGATTGAGTTTGAAGGTCTTTTAGACGGTTGATTGACTGACGAAGTGTTTTCCAGTTCGTCAACATACCACCTAACCAACGGTGATCTACATAGGGTTGACCAGCGCGTTGAGCTTGTTCACGGATGATGTTTGAAGCAGCGCGTTTAGTACCAACGAATAATACTTTGTTCTTTTTGCTAGCTAGGTTGTTAACAAAGTTCAAAGCATCGTTTAACGCAGGAACAGTGTGCTCAAGGTTAATGATATGAATTTTGTTACGCGCACCAAAAATGTATTGACGCATTTTTGGGTTCCAGAAGCGAGTTTGGTGACCAAAGTGCGCGCCTGCTTGAAGAAGGTCACGCATACTTACGTTGTAATCTGCCATTTTCTTTACCTTAAAAGTTTGGGTTAGGCCTCCATATGTCCGCATTCTCCACCTAGGTTTAAAAAACAAAGGCACCCAGAGCAATGTGTCGACATATGTGCGGATTTTTAAATTACCCTAATCAATTTTCCCGTCTGACTTTCATTGAGAAAGTAACGAAAAGCATTTGATAATTTGGGCGGCTATTTATACCATAGTCACATACAAATTTCCAAAAGTTTTTAAAGATCATGAACAGTACTTACGAAGCTCCCCGTCGTTTAATCAAAACCGCAGATGAAATTGAAAAAATGCGTGTGGCGGGACGACTTGCAGCCGAAATTCTGGATATGATCAAACCGCATATCAAACCAGGTGTATCGACACTTGAATTGGATACGATTTGTCATGACTGGATTATCAATAAACAAAATGCCATTCCTGCATGTTTAGGCTATGGTGCAGCACCTGGTCGTCCTGCATTCCAACATGTGATTTGTACTTCAGTGAATCATGTGGTCTGTCATGGTATTCCGTCAGAATCAAAAATTTTGAAAAAAGGTGACATTTTAAATATTGATGTCACTGTCATTAAAGATGGTTATCACGGCGATACCAACATGATGTATATCGTGGGTGGTGAAACATCTATTCTTGCTGAACGTTTATGTAAAGTGGCACAAGAAGCCATGTATAAAGGTATGGAAACAGTTAAACCTGGTTCAACGATTGGTGATATTGGCGCTGCGATTCAAAAATATGTTGAGTCAGAGCGTTTTGGAGTGGTACGTGAATATTGCGGTCATGGGATCGGTACAGTTTTCCATGATGAACCACAAGTGCTGCACTATGGTCAGCCAAACTCTGGGATGATTTTAGAAGAAGGCATGACCTTTACTATTGAACCAATGATCAATGGCGGCGACTGGAAAACTAAACTACTTGGTGATAAATGGACAGTCGTTACCAAAGACCATAGTTTATCTGCACAATATGAACATACCCTTTTAGTGACTAAAACAGGCATTGAAGTGCTGACTGCTCGTCCTGAAGAAGATTTATCTCGTTTTGGCCAATAAATTGAACAATTCGATTGTCATTGACTAGTTTTGCTCGTCACTAGGTCGAAAAGGTCACTTTTAAGTGACCTTTTTTATTGCTTAGCGTGTGTATATTGGTTAAATGATCTATTTTTCAAAATATTGAAAAAATAATCATGTGAATTTTACAATGTAATTTAACTGTAACATCATTACAAAGCCTTATAAAAATTAAGGAATTCATCAACAAAAGCCCTAAAACGAGAACATTTATTAAATAAAGTCCTTGTTAAATGCAACATTCTTCTGCCGCAAAACAATCAAATAATGAAGCTGATAACAATGAGTAACAGCGGACATGGAGTCCATTTTATGAAAAAAGTACTTTTATGCTTTATGAGTAGCATTCCTCTATTCTCAACATGGTCTTATGCCGATTCTCCTTATTTCAGCTTAAAAGATGGCGATGGCTTTAAGCGTTTTTCCGTATCGGTGGGCGCTTTACACGTCATGCCTCAAGGCAAAGCACAGCCTATTCAAATCAATACTGCTGTCAAAGAAGGTGAAAAATCCAAAGTTGGGGACATCTCCATTGATTCCGTCAAAAACAATATGGATCCAGATATGGACCCCAATTTATCTTCAATCTTTGTCAATTTTCTAGATGGCTTAGGCATGGATACTTTGCCGGGTGCTTTGAGTGGTACGGCTGAAATCCATGGCTTAAGTCAATGGGAAAGTGCTGGAACAGGTTTGGAGGCAGATGATGTCACCACTTTAGGCTTAATGAGTAATTATTTTTTGACTGACCATATTTCCTTAGAAGTGAAAGCAGGTATTCCCCCAAAAGTTGACATTCAAGGTAAAGGAAAAATTTATGCCCCTTTTGAAGCATCAGCGACACCTGAGGTTATTGGCATTCCACTGCCCCAAATTGATATGAAAAATAATTTGCTCATCACTGATTTAGAAAATCATGGGGGTGCAGTTGCCGAAGCCCGAGCGTGGACACCTGCTGCAGAGTTGCAATATCATTTTGGCAAAACAGGGGTCAATAAATTCCGTCCTTATATTGGTGTAGGTGTGATGTATGCCTATTTTAATGAACTGGAAATGAATCCAAGTCTAGAAAAAGATTTGATTGATGCAGGACATATGATCGCAAATATTAAACAAGGACAAGCAGGTTCAGCCCTTGATGGCAAAGTAAGTCAGGCAAAACCTGAAGTTAGTTTGGATGCAAATGATGTCATTGCACCTGTAGCCACTGTAGGTTTTACCTATGATTTTAATGATCGTTGGTTTGCAGTGGGCTCTGTGAGTTATGCACAACTGACCGCTGAAGCAAACATTGCGGTTAAAGATGAAAAACTAGGTGAACTGATCAATGCTAAAACCGATATCGAAATTAACCCCATTTTAGGTTATGCAGGAATAGGTTATCGCTTCTAAGGTTATGAATAAATAGATGATCTAACCAAAATAAGAGGAATAGATGAGGCGTTTTGATTGCAAAATTCACCTCATCTTAGGCTGATCATTTCTAAAGAAGATTACACTACGCCCATCTCATCGAAAAATTAAAAGAATCAAATCACGACAAAGTCGCTTAAATGATAAACATACATGCAGGTAAAAATTAAATCCCTTGCCTCACCCACATAATATTCTAGATAACTTTATTTTATTGATTATTAAATTTTTATTTTGTCGTTTTAAAGTGATGAATCCGATACAATTTATTCAGCCTTATGCCATGGATGTTGTATGACTGCACACACTATTGATGAAACTAAATTTTCTAAACCCTTAATTTATATGCTGATTGGCAGTGCTTTCATACTCGCTTTGTCATTAGGTGTGAGACACGGTTTTGGGCTATATCTTGTTCCGATGAGTCATGAGTTTCAGTGGAATCACCAAGTATTTAGCCTTGCTATCGCCATGCAAAACCTCCTATGGGGTGCTGTGCAACCTTTCACAGGTGCATTAGCCGACAAATATGGCAGTAAAATCGTGGTCGCTGTGGGTGGTGTTTTATATACCATCGGTCTACTCCTGATGTCTGTCAGCTCCGAAGCATGGCTGCTTGATCTAAGTGCTGGATTGATTATTGGACTTGCACTTTCTGCCACCTCATTTTCGGTTTTATTGTCTGCGGTGGGACGTGCTGCACACCCAAGTAAACGTGGCATGGCAATGGGAATCGCCAGTGCTGCAGGTTCTTTTGGGCAATTCATCATGCTCCCGACCACATTATTATTGATTAAGAATGTGGGTTGGTCATCTGCCTTGGTGATCAGTGCTATTTTAGTTGCATTCATCGTTCCTTTAGCATGGATGCTCAAAGCACCTACGTATAATGCCCCTGCTACAGTTTCAAAAATCACTCAACCTGCTTTGACATTTAAACAAATTCTCAAAATTGCATTTTCCCATAAACCCTTTTTATTTTTGGCTTTAGGCTTTTTCGTATGCGGTTTTCAGGTGGTATTTTTAGGCATTCATTTGCCTGGATATTTGGTCGATCATGGTTTTGATGCCTCTAATGGTACTGTTTTCCTCGCTTTGGTTGGGTTATTTAATATCGTGGGAACTTATGGTGCAGGTTATTTAGGCGATAAATTTTCTAAACCACATTTACTGATGTGGTTATATGGCTTGCGTGGTATCGCAATTGTCGCGTTTTTGATGTTACCTCTGAGTATATGGACAATTTATAGCTTTGGCATCATCATGGGCATCTTATGGTTATCGACGGTTCCCCTCACAAACGGCATTGTGGCCAATATGTTTGGGGTTAAATATTTAACCATGCTCAGTGGCATCGTGTTTTTCACCCATCAAGTTGGCTCATTTTTTGGTGGTTGGCTAGGTGGCTTGAATCATGATTTAACAGGTAATTATAATATGATGTGGGCTTGTTCAATTGTCTTGAGTGTTTTCGGGGTAATGGTTCATTTCTTTGTCAATGAGGAGTCTGTGGTCGATGACTAACGCATTTTCATGGTTAAAACTGAGCATCACACTTGGGCTAATTTTTTTATTCACTCTTTCCGCAGTGCTTTGGCTAAATACGCCTGAACTTTTTGAATATTTTAATATGGCATTCTGTGCGCATTAAGATGATCATGTGAATGGCAAACACATCAAATAGTGTCTGTCATTCAGGCTTTTTTGATAAATTTTAAATCTCTTCACGACTCAAGCTTCAAGTCCTTAAACGCCGTAAGTAAATGTTCCAACAACACTCTTATCGCAGGTAACATGCCCAAACGAGAAGTATAAACAATATAAATCACACCTTTTGGTAAATGCCATTCAGGTAATAATTCAATTAAAGTCCCTTGTTTTAACTCCTCATGCACAAATACGCGTGGCAAAGATGCAATACCCACCCCTTTTAATACGGCGGCTTTCATTGCACTAAAATTATCAGTTTTCAATCGGGGTTGAAATTCAATATCATGAAAAAGATTAGCCTCACCACATTTATGTAATGTCCACATGGCTTTTGCTGCATGAAAACCAATACTTGGCAATTGTGCTAAATCTTCTGGACTTTGTGGAATCGCCAGGTGTTGAAACAAATGAGGCTTTGCCACGAGAGCATGTTCCCATGCATCTAATTCTCGTACAATCAAATCACTATCATCTAAAGGTGTATTACGGACACGGATCGCAAGATCAATTCCCTCGGCAATCAAATCTACCCGTCGATTCGTTGCCACCAAATCTACACGTACATGCGTATTGGTCTGCATAAAATCAGCGATCATCTCACCCACAGGCATTTCAACCAATGCGATTGGGCATGAGATACGCACCAAACCTGTTGGCTCATCTGACAAGGTACTTTGAATAAAATTTTCAGCGTTATCCACATTATCTAAGATTTTTAGACAATATTGATAAAATTGTTGCCCAACCTCAGTGACTGTAAATTGTCGAGTATTGCGTTGAATCAAACGAATTTTTAAACGAGCTTCCAAATCTGAAATACGTCTAGATAGTTTGGACTTGGTTATCCCCAACGTTTCACTTGCTTTTGTAAAACCTTGATATTTAACAACTTGAACAAAATAGTAATAGTCATTGAGATTTTGCATTCATTATCCTATAAATAGAAAAATCTGTTGTTATTTTCGCTCTTTAATCCTGTCTTTATACCTCGATAATAAATATTAAGCGAAATATAGATTTGAGAATATTACAATGAAAACTATTGAAAAAGTATATACCAGTCATCGTAGCAACTGGGTCGGTGATGGTTTCCCAACCCACTCAATGTTACCTATACACGAAATCAGCACTGCCACTAGTCCTATTATTTTGATGGGCTATACAGGTAAATATGCTTTTACACCTACTACACATCAGCGAGGTGTAGGTATGCATCCGCATCGTGGCTTTGAAACAGTGACTATTGTCTATGATGGTGAACTTGAACATCATGATTCAAAAGGCAATCAAGGTAAAATTGGCAAAAATGAAGTGCAATGGATGACTGCGGGTCGAGGCATTATGCACGAAGAACATCATTCCAAAGATTTTGCCAAAAAAGGCGGTGATTTAGATATGGTACAACTTTGGGTAAATTTACCAAGTCATGCAAAAATGACTGAACCACGTTATCAAGAGCTAACTGAGCAAAATATTCCCGAAGTTCAACTTGCGAATGACCATGGCATTGTGCGTGTTATTGCAGGTCAATATGTGAATGGACAACGCTTCGTCAAAGGGGCAGCTCACACTTTCACCCCAATCAATCTGTTAGATGTGCGTTTAAATCAACATGCTGTTGAACACTTTGAGTTTAATCCCCTTTGGAACAATATTATTTTTGTTTTAAGTGGCAAAGTAAAAATTGATGAACAAGAGTTTTCAGGCATGCAAACTGTATATTTAACCCATGATGCCGATTCAATTGCAATCGAGTGTCTCGAAGATGCAAAAATTTTAATCACCAGTGGCGAGCCCATTCATGAACCCATTGTTGCTCATGGGCCATTTGTGATGAATTCTGAAGCTGAAATTCAACAGGCATTTTTAGATTTTAAACGTGGTTTACTCGCTTAAAATTAGATCAAATGTAATAAAATAATCAACCTGTCTTGGCAGGTTGATTATCATCCTGATACAGCTGTAACAACCGTTTCCCCATTTTTCTGACCCAACTCAATATGTTGAAATTCACGATATTGCCTAATCATTTTAGCCAAATCAGATGAATGGCTTGTCACCCATAATTGAGTAAACTGACTCGCTTCAGCAATCAACATCGCCAGCGCAGGTAACAACTCAGGGTGTAAGCTATTTTCAGGTTCATTCAATGCCATAAAGTTGGGGGGGCGTGGACTCAGCAATGCCACTGCTAAACACAAAAAGCGTAATGTCCCATCTGAAAATTCAGCACTTTCCAAAGGTCTCAAAATCCCCTCGCGCTTCATCATCATTTGAAAACGTCCACCCAATTCTTCCACATAAAACTGAGTATTAGGAAATGCTTTTTCTAATATCGCATATAAAGTTTCTGTTTGCCCACGCTCTCGTAAAGTCTCAAAAGCCGCTGCCAAATTTGCACCATCATGCGCCAAAACAGGTGATCGAATACCCACCTGAGGGATCCGCATCGGAGAATGAGTACTCACCGAAAACTCATGATAAAAACGCCAATTTTTCATGCTTTCTCGTACTTGTGACACTTCAGGATATAAATGTGGATCAGACAGTTGTCCAAAGATAGAATCTTCCTGCGTTAACGTCATCGGGTAACTCATTTTTTCACCCTCAACATTTTTTAAAAATGCAGCTTGATTAACCCGTTGCATCAGCTCACTCATACCGCGACGTTGATAGCCACTCAACCAAATGTTTTCTTTTTTCACCAATGGATCTAAAGCAAATAAACTAATTAATGGCTCAGGAAAACCGATTTCTATCTGATATTCATAATATTGCATGTCTACAGCTAAAATCATTCGTTTTGGATCTTTCGCCCGATCTCCTACTCGATGACCACCTGCCCACATTACTTTTTGAATCCCGCCTTCTTCAGCAATCGCTTGTGATAAGCGTCCATTGGCTGCTTCATGCAACAAACGCATCGCTTTATAAAGATTAGATTTGCCACAACCATTTGCACCACTGATGATATTTAATTGTTTTAAGGGCAAGTTAAGCTTGCGAACTGAACGAAAGCCTTGAATCATGACAGATTGAATGGTCATAGTATTGTGCACATCTTCTATTTTTTGTGAGACGCTAATGGTTGTACTCAATTCATAAAAAACCCGCAAGCCTAAACTTACGGGTGAAATACGATATAAAAATTTTAAAATCGTTTTAGAATAAACGATTCATACCATTGAGTGTCGCTACACGGTACGCTTCAGCCATCGTTGGATAGTTAAATGTCGTTTCAACAAAATACTTAATGGTGTTATTTCCACTTTGCATCACGGCTTGACCGATGTGAATAATTTCAGCTGCATTATTACCAAAACAGTGCACACCCAATAATTCCAAAGTGTCGCGGTGGAATAAGATTTTAAGCTCTCCCACGGTATCGCCCGTAATTTGTGCACGCGCTAAATGACGGAATGATGCTTGCCCCACTTCATATGGAATTTTTTCTTCAGTCAACTGACTTTCAGTCTTACCAAAGAATGAAATCTCAGGAATAGTATAAATTCCTGTTGGAATGTCCTTCACGGGTTTAATGTCTTTTTCACCAGACATATTTGAACCAGCACAGCGACCTTGGTCATAGGCAGCCGATGCAAGAGATGGCCAACCAATGACGTCACCCGCCGCATAAATATTTTCAACTTCAGTTTGGTATTGATCATTCACAGCAAGCTGACCACGACTGTTTGGTGTGATCCCTACATTTTCCAAACCTAAGCCATCGGTATTCCCTGAACGACCATTACACCACAAAATCGCATCTGCTTTGATTTTTTTACCACTTTGTAAATGCAGTACAACATGGTCATCAAAGGTTTCTAAATGGTCAATTTGCTCATTGTGGCGAATCAATACACCTTGTTCACGCAAATGATAAGACAAGGCATCAGCAATTTCATCATCCAAATAGCTTAAAAGTTGATGTTGGGTATTAATCAAGTCAACTTTATGATCTAGACCAATAAAAATCGATGCATATTCGCAACCAATCACACCCGCACCATAAATAATGATTTTATGAATCGTAAAATCAAGGTCTAAAATTTTGTCTGAATCAAATACACGAGGATGATTAAAGTCTAAACCTTGTGGATGATATGGACGGCTACCTGTTGCTACAACCAATTGACCATAACCTAATGTTTCTTTAATGCCATCTTCACCAAAAATGATGACTGTATTTTTATCCTGAATATAGGCTTGACCATGAAATACATCAATATTATTACGGTCATAAAAACGTGAATGCGTATCGACTTGTTGTTGAATCACTTTATGTGCATTACGCAATACTTGTTTCATGGTGAATTGTTTCCAATCCCCAACCTTTTTAAACATCGGATCACGCTGGTAACGAATAATACTCGATACCGTTTGACGCAGTGCTTTACTTGGAATTGTGCCGACATGAGTACAGTTACCACCCAACTGCTCACGCACATCCACAATTGCAACACGCTTACCGGATTTAGCAAGCTTCATTGCCGCGCCTTCACCAGCAGGACCTGAGCCAAGTACGACTGCATCGTATTTCACATAATTCCCACTAACGACTTCTTTTTTACGTGGCATTCAAAGCTCCTTCCGAATTCTGTCTATATGCAATGTATATTATGAACTAAACTCACATAATTTTCTGTATTTCCCATGCATATATTCTGTGATAACTACATTTAGAAAATGAATAGTGTTTTTACCCTTTCATTTTCCAATTCCGCTATAATATAGCGAAATACCTACCGTCAAAAACAGTGGAAAAGTTGAATATGTCAGAAAACCGTAAACCTGAACAGGGTGTAAAATTACGTGGTGCAGAAAAAGTTGCTCGTATTCCTGTAAAAGTTGTACCAACGGTTGAAGCACCTCGAAAGCCAGACTGGATTCGGGTGAAAATGGCTGCGCCTGATGAAGTTCAGCGTATCAAAACAACACTTCGCGCTCAAAAATTACATACCGTGTGTGAAGAAGCAGCTTGTCCCAACCTCCCTGAATGTTTTGGTGGTGGTACTGCAACCTTTATGATCATGGGTGATATTTGTACCCGTCGCTGTCCATTCTGTGATGTCGCACATGGTCGCCCAAATGCACTTGACCCTGATGAGCCACGTCACATGGCGGAAACCATTGCCAATCTTGGTTTAAAATATGCCGTGATTACCTCTGTAGACCGTGATGATCTCCTCGATGGAGGTGCGCAACATTTTGTCGATTGTATTAAAGAAGCTCGTGCTTTAAGTCCTAAAACTTTATTGGAAATTTTAGTGCCTGACTTCCGTGGTCGTATGGATGTGGCTTTACGCATCATGACTGAATGTCCACCTGATGTATTTAATCACAACATTGAAACTGTACCCCGCTTGTACAAAGCCATGCGTCCAGGTTCTGACTATCAGCATTCTCTAAACTTATTAAAAATGTTTAAAGAATACTGCCCTGAAATTCCAACCAAATGTGGTTTGATGGTGGGAATTGGTGAAACTGAAGAAGAAGTCATTGCTTTGCTTGATGATCTTCACGCACATGGCGTGGACTATGTGACCATTGGTCAGTATTTACAACCTTCGAAAGAACATGCACCGATAGACCGTTTTGTCACGCCTGAAGAGTTTGAGCGTTATACAGCACATGGTCAAAAGCTTGGTTTTAGAAACATTTGGGCAGCGCCAATGGTGCGTTCAAGTTATTTTGCAGACCGTCAATATTATGGTGAGCCTGTTCCACAAGTACGTCGCAAGACTGATCCTGCGAAGAAAATTGCAGTGCAAACTATTGAAGCTTAATTAAAAATATATAGCTTAAAATAAAAAGCCCATCTAAAAAGATGGGCTTTTTGATATCAACAACATTATTTAATCAAGCTATTGACAATAAAATGATTGAATACTTCAATTTATGACACAAAATACCATACGCACAGCGAAAGACTAAACATGCATATTGAATATAACAGCAGTGCAAAAAATTGATCAATTATTGCAACGAAAATCACATTAATTTCAATAAAATATAACAGCATCAAATTATAAAAATTAAAAAAATCATTATCTTATAAAAAAAAATTACATGAAGTAAAATTATATGCTCTATAAACTCGTGTCTTTAGGTCGCACAATGAACCTACCATCCCCTGATTTTTTAACTGCATTTAGTATGGCAGCATTGACAGCTTTTACAGTGTCATGGGTGATGTGGGCATTGGGCAAGCACTATTGGAAACAAGGCATGTCTTGGGCTGTGATAAGCACTTTATTATATGCTTTTGCTTACATCAGTTTCCTTTTACAAAATATATTGGAATGGTTCGTCATTCCTGTCATTTCCAAATTATTCATCAGTTTTGCGATTGCAACCTTTACAGTCGCTTTAGAACGCTTTTGCCAAAGTACTCAATGGAATCGTGATTGTGCTGTTATTTTAATTCCGATATTCGCCACGCTTACTTTAGCCATAAGCTGTCTACCCCAAAATATTGCATGGTTTAACATGCTGCAAAGTGTAATCACCGTATTACAAACCATATATACCATTTTGGTTTTATTTCGCATGCGCTCACGGACCCCTGGTACAGGTTGGCTGTTGGTCAGCGGTGGTGCCTTAATTCATCTTGCCACAATACTCCCCCTTATGTTTATAGCAGCTCGCCCAAATCCTGAATTTACAATACAAGCCTCTACACAAGATATTTTAGCGATGTGGGCAATTTGTCTAATTTTATTTTTAAAAATGGTGGTGATGTCATTTGGTTTTTTAATTATGCTTCGAGACCGTCAAGCCGCAATTGAAGAAGATAAAGCAAGGCTTGATTATTTAACCCAACTCCCTAATCGCGCTACGCTAGTTGAAGCAATACGAGAAGCGACCTTACAAGCATCCAAGCAGCTAACCCCCTTGTCTTTAATGGTAATTGATATTGACCACTTTAAAAAATTTAATGATGAATATGGACACTTAGCAGGTGACCGTGTCATTCAAGTCGTTGCACAAATATTAAGACAACAATGCCGAGAAATGGATTTAGCTGCCCGTTACGGAGGTGAAGAGTTTATTCTACTTTTACCTCATACCACATTAGATGAAGCACATATTTTAGCAGAACGTCTATGTCATCATGTTCGTTCGATCATGGTGGACTTAGATGGAACACGACAATTAAATATCACCATTAGCGTGGGTGTACACTGCTGCATCCCAACACAAAATAGTACGTGGGAATCATTGGTTGCAGTTGCTGATGAGGCAATGTATCTTGCTAAGCAAAGGGGACGTGATCGAGTGGTTTTATCTAACTCGTTAACTTAACCACTTTGATCTGCCTTTAAAACCGATAAAAATTTATCCATTTGTTACAGGAATCTGCTTAAAAAGCAAACATGCCGATAAGCTTGGTATCATCGGTCACATACAATCAAAAAAATTACCTAATAACAATCAAGCGCTCAGATTTTTCACGCAGTCGTGTCGTTCCACAAAATACTAATATCTGAATAAAACCTTGAGAACAACAGCATATTCTTTAAGTGTAGTGTTGTCACTGATGCAATATATAAGCAATGGATGTATCACTCACAACTTAGATGACACCCTAAAATAGGTATTTTTTAAACTCAAATGCTTTAAAGCTGTGAATATTGTTTTATTTTTAAACAGTTATTTATTTTTTTGATTTTAAATGCAGAAAAATATTTGACACTTTTAAATATCCACCCTAATATACGCCCACCTCTGAAACGACCCTATCGTCTAGAGGCCTAGGACATCGCCCTTTCACGGCGGTAACCGGGGTTCGAATCCCCGTAGGGTCGCCATTAATTCATGGTTTAGTTTCTAAATTCAAAGGTACGCCTCATCTTATTGACCCTATCGTCTAGAGGCCTAGGACATCGCCCTTTCACGGCGGTAACCGGGGTTCGAATCCCCGTAGGGTCGCCATATATCTAATATACTGTGCTTAATACATAAGCATTCTAGTATTCATGCTTTTTTATTTTTAAATCTCTCGCAATGAATTTAATCATTCATTCTTTGTGTATGTTCTCGCATTTCCAAATGATTATTCACTCATAATCGTTAACTCCTCTTTGTCAATAATGACAATTGTCTTTACTTTATCAATTCTTCTTTGAACTCTGCATCAATAACACCTACAATGTTGCGCTTCGTTATTTAGCTAAATTACTTTTATGCAGTCACCTCACACACAGCATGATGCTCCAAATCAAGGACATTCTGCACCATTAAAACGTGCTATGAGCACGCGACACTTGGTGATGATCTCACTGGGTGGTGCCATTGGTACGGGCTTATTTTTAAGTTCAGGTGAAGTTATTGCACAAACAGGACCGATTGGTGCCATTATTTCTTATATTTTGGGTGGGATCATCGCCTATATGGTGATGCTATGTTTAGGTGAACTTGCAGTGCATATGCCAGAATCAGGTTCATTTGGAACATATGCACAAAAATATATTGGCCCTGCAACAGGTTATACGGTGACATGGCTATATTGGCTCACATGGTCAGCAACCCTAGGCACTGAATTTACCGCTGCAGCATTATTGATGCAGGAATGGTTTCCACAAGTGTCTATGTGGCTATGGACGATTATTTTTGCAGGCGTAGTGTTTGGTCTCAATATGAGTTCAACACGTTGGTTTGCTGAGTCTGAATTTTGGCTATCTTTGGTCAAAGTCATCACGGTTATTGCCTTTATTGTATTAGGCTTGTTAGCAATCTTTGGTCTGGTCAATTATGAAGGTTATAGTTCCGCGCCATTATTTAGCAACTTAACGGGTAATGATTGGTTTCCTAATGGGCTAATTCCTATTTTTACCACCATGCTGATTGTTAATTTTGCATTTTCAGGCACAGAGTTAATTGGTGTTGCAGCAGGTGAAACTAAAGATCCTGCAAAAAATGTTCCCAAAGCCATCAATACTGCTATCTGGCGTTTATTGATTTTCTTTGTCGGAACAATCATTGTGATTAGTGCGCTCTTACCGCATGAAATGGCAGGTTTAAATGCAGAAGGTGTCAGCAGTAGTCCTTTTGTCACCGTCTTTAATCATATTGGTATCCCATATGCAGAAGACATTATTCGTTTCGTCATCATTACCGCCTTGTTATCTGCTGCCAATTCAGGTTTATTCGCAGCCTCTCGCATGATGTGGTCATTATCTGCAAAAAAACAACTGCCGACTGTTTTTTCTAAACTGAATGCACGTGGTATTCCTTATATTGCAGTTATGGTCACTATGCTGGGGGCATTACCGGGTTTATTGTCTGAACATTTTGCACCTGAAACCATTTTCAAAAACTTACTTGGTGTTGCGGCATTTACGATGGTCGTCGTGTGGATGAGTATTTGTTGGAGTCAGTTTAATTTCCGCCGTGAATGGTATAAATCAGGTCGTCGTAAAGAAGAATTAGGTTTTGCTGCGCCGTTATTTCCCATCGTACCGATTTTAGGTTTTGTGTTCTGTTTCATTACTTGTATCAGTATGGTATTCGACCCTGACATGGTGGTGGGTTTTATCTGCTGTTTAATTTTTATCACTTGCTGTTATGCAAGTTATGCATATTTGTATAAAGACTCAGAATAATAATGTTCTTGCACATTTATTTCCTAGCTAAATCTTTTAGAGCAGACTAACCCTCTGCTCTTTTTTATCTACCAATCAATTGGTAATTTTTAAATACCATTTCAAATGAATGCAAACATAGCCATCAAGGGCTAAATTTTGTAGAATAGCGCTTTATTTCCCATGGTTTTGGTTATGACCTCTTGGACTCCTCATGTTACTGTCGCTACAGTTGTAGAAAAAGATGGAAAATTCCTTTTTGTTGAAGAACATACGGAAGGTGTAACACATACGGTATTTAACCAACCCGCAGGACATGTCGAGTGCGGTGAATCCATTGTACAAGCAGCAATTCGTGAAACCATGGAAGAAACAGGTCATGCAGTCGAAGTAGACGCTTTACTCGGTATGTATACGTATACACCTCCGATGTTTCCTGACCGCACCTATTTTAGATTTTGCTTTTTAGCCCATGTTTTAGATTATTTCCCAGAAGCCGAGCTTGATACAGGCATTGTTGGACCAAAGTGGATGACACTTGACGAACTCATCGAGTCAGCCCGCGCCCGTAGTCCATTGGTGATTAAAGCTGTACAAGATGCACTTTCTGGGCAAAAATACCCACTTTCGCTCATCTATGAGCATCAAAACTCTCCTTTCATTTCAAATTTGGATGCCTAGTCCTATGCAACAACGTGTCATCGTCGGTATGTCGGGTGGTGTAGATTCTTCTGTTTCTGCTGCACTTTTACTTCAACAGGGTTATCAGGTTGAAGGGCTTTTCATGAAAAACTGGGAAGAAGATGATGGCACGGAATATTGTACTGCAATGGAAGACCTTGCCGATGCACAAGCTGTGTGTGACAAAATCGGTATCAAATTACATACAGCCAACTTTGCCATGGAATACTGGGATCGCGTATTTGAGCATTTTCTACAAGAATATGCCGCAGGTCGTACACCTAACCCAGATATTTTATGTAATAAAGAAATTAAATTTCGTGCATTTTTAGACCATGCCGTAAACTTAGGTGCAGACTTTATTGCGACTGGACATTATTGTCGTCGTGGTGAAACATTAACCAACGCTCGTGGTGAACAATACGCACCCTTACTGCGTGGTGTAGATCAAAATAAAGATCAAACCTATTTCCTCCATGCGGTTCATGGTCGTGAAATCAATAAAACCTTGTTCCCTGTCGGTGAAATTGAAAAACCACAAGTACGTAAAATTGCTGAAGAACTCGGTTTAGCCACAGCCAAGAAAAAAGACTCTACAGGGATCTGTTTTATTGGCGAACGTCGTTTTAATGACTTTTTAAAGCAATATTTACCTGCTCAACCTGGAAAAATTGTCCTTGATACAGGAAAAGAGGTTGGTGAACATCATGGCTTAATGTACTATACGCTCGGTCAGCGTGGTGGGATTGGTTTAGGCGGTCTCAAAGGTGCTGAAGAAGGTGCATGGTTCGTTTTACATAAAGACATTGAAAATAACCGTTTAGTGATTGGTCAAGGTCATGAACATCCACTCATGCAAAGCACCATTTTATGGTCTGAAGCGATTGACTGGGTCGCTGGTGAACAAGACATTCCTGAAGCTGGTTTTAAATGTACGGCAAAAACACGTTATCGTCAGCCTGATCAGACCTGTACTTTGTTTAAAGACCCAACTACACCCAATGGTGTACGCGTAGAGTTTGATGAACCACAACGTGCAGTCACACCAGGTCAAAGCGTCGTGTTCTATGTAGATGACGTCTGCTTAGGTGGTGGTGTGATTCATCATACCAATGCACCAAAACCTGATTTTATTGATTAAGTCATTCAACAAACTGCAAGGAATTTAGGCATGGTTGATCTACCCTTTCAACAGCCTCAAACTTTGAATCCACTCCAAAATAAAACTTTGGCGTTAGCAGCTGTGTTTCAAGCCACACAGCTCACCCATATGACTGCAATGTCAGGACGTCAAAGTATTGGTGAAAGTGGTAATTTCTATTTTGAACAACTCATCAAAGCTAGCCTAAATATCCGCCCTCAAGACAATCAATCCTCAAAAACTTTAGATTTTTTTCATCAATTATCTGATATTTCTTTGGGTTTAAAGACCTTAGAAGGCAGCATTACCCAACCCTTTAATTCTGCACCAAAGTCAAGAATTCCAAAATTATCCAATGCTAAACTGCCTATGTCCTATGCCATGGCATTATTAAGCTTGGAAAAAAAAGTTTATAGCAATCCCGAATTTGTCGAAATCATTGAAAAATCTCAGCAAAAAATCTTAAAACAGCTGTCTTTTTTTGATAATGATTATACTCATCCAAGTATTATTGCTAATCTTGCACAGACCTATGTCGATACCGCAGGACAAATCAATCCACGTATTTTAGTGCGTGGTAATGCCGAAGCATTTAAAGACCCTACACATACCAATCGTATTCGCGCTTGTCTATTTACAGGTTTGCAAATGGCGCACCTTTGGCGTCAGCTCGGTGGTAGTTCTTGGGCAATGATTTTTAGCAAACGTAAATTGCTACAGGATCTTCAAGACCTTGCTCGCCTTCAATATCAGGTTACCTAACTTGAATGAAGCAGCATCTTTTTCGCTTTTCGTTTAATTCCAAAGTCTAAGGAATCTCTATGAACGCTTTAACTGCACTTTCGCCATTAGATGGACGCTATGCGAGCAAATGTGATGCTCTCCGTCCTTTCCTCTCTGAGTTTGGTTTAATCCACGCTCGTGTGACTGTTGAAGTGCGTTGGTTACAAGCGCTTGCTAACCGTCCTGAAATTACTGAAGTTCCACCATTCTCAGCTGCAACAAATGCTGCTTTAGATGCAATTGTTGCGAACTTCTCTGAAGACAATGCGAACCGCATTAAAGAAATTGAACGTACCACGAACCATGACGTGAAAGCCGTTGAGTATTTCTTAAAAGAACAGATTGCCAATATTGATGAACTTAAAAATGCAGGTGAATTTATTCACTTTGCTTGTACTTCAGAAGACATTAATAACCTTTCACATGCTTTAATGCTCAAAAATGGTCGTGCTGTTCTTGTTGAATCTATGCAACAAATTGTCGATGCGATTGCTGCTTTGGCTGAAACTCATGCTGAACAACCAATGTTATCACGTACACATGGTCAAACAGCAAGCCCAACAACTTTGGGTAAAGAAATGGCGAACGTGGCTTACCGCCTTGCACGCCAAATCAAACAATTCAACAATGTTGAACTTCTAGGTAAAATCAACGGTGCTGTAGGTAACTACAATGCGCACTACTCTGCTTACCCAGAAATCAACTGGCCTGCTCACTCGCAAGCATTTGTTGAATCACTAGGTTTAACATTTAACCCATATACAACTCAAATTGAGCCACACGACTATATCGCAGAAATGTTCGATGCTTTACGTCGTTTCAATACCGTATTAATTGACTTTAACCGTGATGTTTGGGGTTATATCTCTTTAGGTTTCTTCAAACAACGTTTGAAAGAAGGCGAAGTTGGTTCTTCGACTATGCCACATAAAGTGAATCCGATTGACTTTGAAAACTCAGAAGGTAATTTGGGTATTGCAAATGCGGTATTGGCTCACCTTGGTGAAAAACTTCCAATTTCTCGTTGGCAACGTGACTTAACTGACTCTACAGTTCTTCGTAACATGGGTGTTGGTTTGGCACAAAGCTTAATCGCGTTTGAAGCTTGCTTAAAAGGCATTGGTAAACTTGAATTAAATGCTGCACGTATTCTTGAAGACTTAGACCATGCTCAAGAAGTTTTAGCTGAACCAATTCAAACCGTTATGCGTCGTTATAACGTTGAAAAACCATACGAAAAATTAAAAGCATTAACACGTGGTCAAGCGATGACACGTGACATGATGGTTGATTTTGTGAATGGTAATGAACTTGAAGCCGTTCCTGCTGCAGATCGTGCACGTTTAGCCCAAATGACTCCTGCAACGTATACAGGAAATGCTGCTGAACAAGCAAAACAAATCAAAGATTTGATTTCTAAAATCTAATCGATTAAGAAAAATAAAAAGCGAAGCCTAGGCTTCGCTTTTTTTATCAATCATATTGTATACACTATGGTAATGGGCAATAATGCATCCAATCTGCTTTCATTTTTTCTAATTCATCACCCGTCAATATATCACTATAATAAATAAAATAAGTCGTATCTGGATATTGGATTTTATGTCGATAGAGCATGCCACGTAAAGACACTAAAAGCTCTTCAGGAAAATCTCCATCGAGTTGATCAAGCTCTTCAAAATCATAATTAAAATAACAATTTTGCGTCGCAATAAAGGCTTCAATAACCGCCATACATAATCCCTAATTCTACGAAATGCCATACATACTGTTTAAAAAGTAGAAAAAACAATGTCAATCATCGCTTACTCATATTTAAACTTTAACCCAAACCAAGTACAGGTATAAATAACTCATCACTCAATGCATTGAATCGAATATGTGCTAAAACATCGCTCTTTGGATTTGAGATCGCACTTTGTACTGTATTCGCGTCCATTTTCGCCGCCTGCACATCTTGCAATATTGATTCAATGTCTTGATTTTCAGATACAGATTCTTGTTGCATTAAGCTTGAAATATTCACTGCTGCATTTTCAGAATATTGATTTTCAGGTGCAATATCTAAGACTGCGACATTGTTTAACACTGCAGCAATCGCATGTTCATCCACATATGCTTCAGATGCTATTTTCGCTGTTGCTTCTGCTGCGATGACTGTAAAACCAAAGCCTTCACTCATCACACTACTGTTATTTGCTGCATCCATTTGTGTAAATGTAAAACTATGCTCACCTAAAGCCAAATCATGACTTGGGGTAAATGTCCATTTTCCACTTTCCACTTTGACAGTTGCTATTGCCTGACCATTATCATAAATCGTCACTATGGCGCCAGACTCACCTGTCCCTGCAAACTCAGGGCGTGCATCATCTGTTTCTCCATGATTTGCAATGGTTTTACCTTGATCACCATCCCCATTAACATCATCTGTGACCGTTTTTAAAACCACTTTATTGGGCGCAATGGTATCTTTTGTACCTATCACTTGGGTACTTTCGGACTTATTACCTGCAGCATCAAAGGTATAAATATGAGCAATCGCTTGATCTGTCAAACTGCTCTTTAAAGTTATGCTAAATTTCCCTGCTGCATCACTGACAGTCGAACCAATTAAAGTCCCTTCTTTATTATAAATTTCTACTTTTTGATTGGCACCCGTTTGTCCTGTAACTTCATTACCTTCGGCATTAAGCTTTGCAGTCACAGCATCAGGAGCTATCGTGTCCATTCCTGCTTTTATCACCAAATCTTTCGAAGCATTGCCCGCCGCATCTGTTACAGTCAGATTTGCTGTTTCATCTTTGGCTAAAGCAGGTTTAATTTGAGCCGTAAAATAGCCTTGATCATCAGCAGTTGCAAATGCGATTACTTCACCTTGGCTATTTTTTATTGTAATTTTACTGTTAGCCTCAGCATAACCCGTCACTTGGTCACCTTGGGCATTGACTTCAATACTTGGCTGCTTTGGTGCTAAAGTATCTTTCCCGACAATCACTGTACTTGCATCTGACTCATTCCCAGCAGCATCTTTTACAACTACTTTAGCTTCAGCACCTGTAGCTAAAGCAGGTGTTATAGAGATTGAAAATGTTCCATCTGAAGCCACAGTGACAGGCCCTGCCAAGACTGTTTTACCTGCTGCATCATAGACATACACTTTTGCGCCTGCTTCAGCCTGACCAGATACAATACTGCCTGTCTCATTGATTTGCACCTGTGCTGCATCAGGGGCAAGGGTGTCTTTTGTCCCTGTAATCACAGTGACTTGAGATTCATTGCCCGCTGCATCTTTTGCATAGATTAAAACTTTTTCATTATTGATCACGTCGCGATCTAAAGTGAGCTTAAAATTGCCCTCTGCATCAGCGACTGCCTGTCCAAGTGTCTTGCCTGACACATCTTTTACATAAACTATCGCACCTGCTTCTGCTTTACCTGTAACCACTTTTCCATCAGAATCTAAAGTTGCTGTAGGGACTGAAGGTGCAACTAGATCAGTATTTGCTGCATGACCGTCATCATCATTGTCATGAAATGCAGCTAGATAAATCCCCTCTAAACCCAATAAAATTAAAGCAGGTTTCACTAAGTCTTTTTCATACCAAGCAACGGTTTCTTCAGCAACTTGTGATGTTTGCATATTTTCAGGTGCTAAATAAGTTTGACTTGCTTCAAGTTCTTGTATCACTCGTTTAGGATCATAATTTATCTGATAACCTTGAGCAGTGATGACCAGCTCTTCAAAAATTCCTTGCGTATTACTGAGTAAAATCTGGTGAGGTGTTTCATTTCCTTGATGAACAAAATTGTCTAGTATAATTTTTTCACCATTTTTTAGAATAATTATAGCTTTATCACCCATATGCTCAACGGATGCAATTTGTTCTTTGGTATACCCTAAACGAATAATAGATGGCTGATTTAAAGGAATATGTTTATTTTCTGAATTTTGCAATGTGACTAAAGTTGATTTATCTAAAACGACTATACCAGTCATTATATCCTCGTTGAAAACAGCAATTTAAATAAATGCTTACGCTAACAAAAGCCCTTACAAAGTACAATCAATAACACGTGAATACTTAACAATTAAATCTAATTTAAGTTCAATTTAAATCTACACTTAATTTAAATTTTTATTACACTACTGAACATCGGACCAAGAAAAAATCTACATGATTTATTATAAATTAACCACAAAACATTGGCTCACTTTGGCGGTACTTGCAATTGCAATCATCATTGCGAGCATTCAACCTTTAGAGTTGGAATCCTACCTTTTACATCAGGTCGGTACTGCATTAATGCTTATTATGCTGTTGGTTTGTTTAAAAAAAATTGGACTCAGTTATTCTTCATTTTTATTATATATCTTATTTTTACTGATTCATGTTTCAGCAGCACATTACCTCTACTCATACGTACCTTATAATGATTGGATTAAATCTATTTTTCATTTTGATTTAAATCAAGCCATGGGCTGGCAACGTAATATGTATGATCGCTTGGTTCATTTAGTTTATGGACTCTTTTTATATCCTTTTTTTTACCGCTTATTTCAAGTTTTCTTACCTAACTTAGGCCCTAAAGCTCTGCTTTTCATCACGATCCAATTTATTATGGCAAGTAGCCTGTTGTATGAATGGATTGAATGGTGGATTGCGATTGGCTTATCTCCAGAACAAGCTGAAAATTATAATGGGCAACAAGGGGATATTTGGGATGCAAATAAAGATATGTGCTTAGCAACAGTAGGAGCAATATTTACCGGTCTCATTATCTATTACAAATCCACCCGATCACCTTTAACTTCTACCTAATGAAAAAGCCAATCTTTTAAAGATTGGCTTTTTTGATAAATAACATATCAAATAAATGATGATTAAAGCTTTGGATCACGCATTTGCACTAAGCTTGCATTGGCTTTACTCAAAGTATCCACCAATTTATTCACTACAGATGGAATCAAACTCTCTACCACTTGCGCCGCTTGTAAACCTAACTTTTCCCCCAAAGTCGGCTTACGGCGAGTTTGAATCACATAAACATCGTGTTGTGGCAACAAACCAAGTAGATATTCATCAGAGGTTTGTAGCTGATCTACCAAATTCAGATTTAAAGCATCCTCACCATACCAATGCTCACCTGTCGCAACTTTTTCTACATTGAGTTGCGGACGGTATTTTTCAACAAAGTGTTTAAATAAAGCATGTGTTTGCTGTAACTCTTCTTCAAACTTCGCTTTACCTTCTTCAGTATTTTCCCCAAACATGGTCACAGTACGTTTATATTGCCCTGCCGTATATAGTTCAAAATCAATATTATGTTCTTTTAATAAACGATTAAAATTAGGAACTTGTGCAACCACACCAATTGAGCCCACCACTGCAAATGGTGCAGAAATGATTTCAGATGCAATACACGCCATCATATAACCGCCACTTGCCGCAACTTTGTCAACACAAATGGTTAAATGGAAGCCTGCATCTCGCAAACGCACCAACTGCGCTGCTGCCAAACCATAACCATGTACCATTCCGCCTGGACTTTCTAGGCGTAACACTACACGATCACGCCCTGCTTTTGCAGTGGCTAAAATCAAAGTGATTTCTTCACGTAAATTTTCAACGGCTGAAGCTTGCACATCACCTTTAAAGTCTAAGACATATACCTTTTGATTATTTTTTTTACGTGCACGTGCTTCTTTAGCAAATTGTTGGCTCAGTTGTAAAAGCTCAAGCTTCGATGCTGTGGTTTGCGCAATTTTTTTTCTTTGTTCATTAATACGTGTATTTAAATGGCTGACACGAATTTCAGCAGGTAATTTAGGTAAATGAAATAACATATAAATTCTAGTCTCTAAAATAAGAAAATGCTTTTCCATTAAGATGTGGTCAAATAGATATAAATTCAATGACTATTTTGCAAAATTTCAGTGAATAAAATTGCATCACCCTATATTGATTTTTGTGATTTGAAATAAAAATTTGATTTTAGAATATTAAAATACCGATATCAGTCAAAAAATAAACAATAAAAAAGCACCGAAATCGGTGCTTTTTAACAACTTTGGCTCAATATAATTAAGCTTCAGGTGCTGGACTGTATTGTTCAACCAATGGCTTTAACTCACCATTTTGGAACATTTCAAGCATAATATCACTACCACCGATCAACTCACCATTGATCCATAATTGTGGAAATGTAGGCCAATTTGCAATTAGTGGCAAAGTTGCACGAATATCTGGATTTTCCAAGATATTTACATAAGCAAATGGACGACCAATTTGGCTAAGCGCTTCTACCGCACGTGCAGAGAAACCACATTGTGGGAATTGTGGTGTACCTTTCATATAAAGAAGTACAGCATGTTTAGCAATTTGATCGCGAATTAACGCTTCTGTATCACGCGCTTGTTCAGTCATTGATTAAATCCTCAACTCATCTGCGTGCATTATACCTAAATCCAACGCAAAGAGTATGTCTTCAAGATTATTTCCACTTTTATTTGTATTTAGACTTTAAATCTGTGTCATATTTTGCTTATATAATCTTTTAATTTTTCACTCCTCAGATAAGAGTTAGTCATGAACAACATTACCCTCGCTCCGGTACAACCTGATCAACCATCGCATTTGATGCCTGTATTTAGCCGTCAGCCGATCAGCTTTGTACGAGGACGAGGTTCTTATCTTTATACTGAAGATGGTACTGAGTATTTAGATGCTTTAACAGGTATTGCAGTATGCGGTCTAGGTCATGCACATCCAGTTTTAGCAGAAGCTATTGCAGATCAAGCTGCAACCTTGATTCATACCAGTAATATTTATGAAATCCCTTGGCAAACTGCTGCTGCACAAAAACTTGCCGAAGTTTCTGGCATGGAAGAAGTTTTCTTCTCTAACAGCGGTGCAGAGTCCAATGAAGGCGCAATTAAAATTGCACGTAAATTTGGGCATATGCAAGGTGTAGCAAATCCAAAAATCATTGTCGCAGATCACTCTTTCCATGGTCGTACCCTTGCAACATTGTCTGCAACAGGCAACAAAAAAGTTCAAGAAGGTTTTGCACCCTTGGTTGAAGGTTTTATCCGTGTTCCATTTGGGGATATTGAAGCGATTGAAGAAGCTGCAATCAATCATCCCGATATTGTGGCGATCTTGGTTGAGCCGATTCAAGGTGAAGGCGGTGTTAATACTGCACCTCAGGGCTTTAGCTATTTAGAAGAAATTCGCCATATCTGTAACCAACATAATTGGTTAATGATGCTCGATGAAGTGCAAACAGGTAATGGTCGTACAGGTAAATATTTTGCATATCAACATACCAATATCATTCCTGATGTTTTAACAACTGCCAAAGGTCTAGGAAATGGCTTTCCAATTGGTGCAGTAATGACGCAAGGTCGTGGTGTAGGTGTGTTGACTGCTGGAAATCATGGTTCTACGTATAGTGGTACACACCTAGGTTCTCGTATCGTCTATACCGTGATTGATTTGATTCAAAAAGAAAATATTGTTGCAAATGCTGCTGAAATCGGTACATATCTCGTCGACCAATTCCGTTTACAACTTGCAGATCAAAATGTAACGGTACGTGGTTTCGGTATGATGATTGGAATTCAACTACCAAAAGACTGTGGTGATTTAGTCAACATTGCACGTGATGAATATAAACTGATTATCAATGTGACTTCAGGTAATGTCGTGCGTTTACTCCCTGCACTAAACATGAACAAAGAACAAGCTGATGATTTACTTCAACGTTTAGTGCCTGCAATCAAAAACTTTATTGCATAAGTTTCAAGCATCAACATTTGAAATTTTGATCACATCAAAATGAGTATCGCACTGATACTCATTTTTTCATCTCGATATTTTATAAATAAAAACATAAAAAACCGAGCTATTCAAATAACTCGGCTAATTCATTAATCGTATTGTTATACTGCATTAATTATATAAAAATTTAATACTTAAGACGCTTCTTGATAAATGCGTCCGCCCGGTAACTGGCTAAAATATTGTTTCAAAGCATCTAAACAACGATGAATCTTCATCGGTTGTTGTTCACGTTTTAAGGTCATTGCATTTAAGGTAAAGGTTGGTAATTTCCAATCTGGTAATACTTCTACCAATGTCCCATTCATAAGTTCTTTTTGCACATCTAAATATAAAATACGTGCAATACCATGACCATTTTGGCATAAAGATTTCGCAATAAAGACATTATTGGTTTGCAAGCGATTCTGCATTTCTACATTTACACTTTCAGCCGATGCCACATGTTGAAATGAAAAGTTTTGATAATTTTTCATCACGTTAATCGGAATTAAATCATGATGACTTAAATCTTCTGGACGTGCGATTGGCGCTGTTTGGTTTAAATAACTCGGTGATGCTACCAGCACTTGATCAACACGTGCTAGAGGTATAGATAACAAATTATTTGACTCATCGTCTTTTGAACACATACGAATCGCAATATCAATACGCTCTTGAATCAAATCAATAAATTGATTATCTGCTTCAAAATGTACCATTAATCCACGATGCGCAGAAATCCAATGTGACAAGGCTGGCACGACATGAGTTGCACCTAATTCAGGCGTTGTCGCAATACGTAACTCTCCGACCAAATCGTCACGCAACTCATTAATGCGGATTTTTCCACGTTCTGCTGCAGCGAGCATTTCTTGGCAACTATGAAAAAAAGCTTGACCAGCTTCTGTTAAACTCAATTTTCGTGTAGAACGGTGTAGAAGCGTCACTTCCATTTCTTGTTCTAATGATCGAACTTGTTGGCTAACGGCACTCGTCGTAATGCCGAGTTCACGCGCGGCACCACTGAAAGAACTTTTTTCAACGACACAAGCAAAAACACCCATCGCTCGAAGTTGATCTAACATAAATTTCCCTCTGAAATTATGAGATGCTTCACACTTTTTATTAAAAGCAACTCATTGTATTATACGAAGAAAATTTATATTTGCACCAAATAAATTAAAACAATGGTAAAATATTTGCTGGGTTAAGAGGTTTTCCATCAAGACGAACCTGAAACTCAAGCATCGTTCTTGTCGTACCAGATGAGCCCATTTCGGCAATTTTTTGTCCTGCTGTGACGTTATCGCCACTTTTCACAAGAATTTTACTGTTATGTGCATATGCTGTGATATAGCCATCCACATGTTTAACTAAGACTAAATTACCATATTCTTTAAGACCATCTGCGGCATACACCACTTGGCCATTGGCTGCGGCAAGTACAGGATCACCCACATTCCCCCCAAAACGGATACCTTTAATATTTTGTGCTAAATTATAATTAGCGATCACAGCACCATTTGAAGGTTTCACCCAACGTAAATTGCTAGAAGTAGATGGTGCAGTAACAGGCGCACTCGGCTGCGTCGGTACAACTGGCACAGGTGTAGGTGTCACAGGTTTAGGAACTGTATTTACTGTTTGATTATTTGGTAAATTAATGGTTTGACGCTGAATTTCATTATTGTTGTTATTTAATGCTTGTGTCGTTGGACGAATATTCGAACCACTGCCCTTTTTCAAGCGAATGGATTGATTCACATAAATTCGATACGGAGGTGCAATATCATTCATTTCTGCCACACTGATATAACTTAATCCATAACGTGCTGCAATACCACTCAATGTATCACCTGCACGAACTGTATAATAGTCAGGAGCATTGGCATAACGGACAGAATTATTAATTTGTGGTTTTGAAGCACATCCTGTCATGACTAAAGTTGTAATCACAGCGGATGATAAAACGAGTGCATTTATCCAGCCTCGTGGTGATAGATAAAGTTGCTGTGATCCTAACGAAAGCATTGATTCCCTCTCCAGAAAATAGTTTGTAAAATATTTCGACTAAGATTAGCAAAAAAGCTTAGCTTTTGATGGTTTAAGCCAGCTTTTTCACAAACTTATAACATAAGCTTACGCAGGCTTTAAAATAACTGCTGCTGCAAATGATTTAAAATACCGTAATTGGTCGCATCCATTTGAATCGGTGTAATACTGACATAGCCATTGGCAACGGCAAAAAAAATCAGACTGAACGTGCAAATCGCTCTTTTTCGGATCAGTCACTGCTTCACCTGATAAGCCAATCCAATACACTTGACGACCACGAGGGTCTACTTGACTCGTAATCGGTTTAGATTGAATACGACGTCCCTGATAAGTCACCTGTGCACCTTTGAGTTGTGCAACATCTGGAATATTAATATTTAAAATATGGCGTTCAGGTAAAATAGGCATCCCTCTAGCAATAAAATCATATACCCATTTTGCAGCAACCGCATAATCATCAGGGCTTTGATACGAGCGCACATTACTGCCTGCTAAAGACACAGCAATAGCCGCTTGTTTCATTAATCGCCCTTCAAATGCTGCACCCACAGTGCCTGAGTACAAAACATCGTCACCTAAATTCGCACCACTATTAATACCACTCACGACGAGGTCAAATTCAAAATCAAATAAACCATTCATTGCCAAATACACACAATCCGCAGGTGTACCATTTACCGCCCAAACATCTTCAGCAATAGCAACGGGACGCAATGGTCGATCTAAAGTTAAAGCACTCGAAAAACCACTGCGCTCACTTTCAGGTGCAACAATAACAACACGCCCTAACGGTTTCAGTGCTTGTGCTAAAGCTTGTATTCCAGGTGCAAATACACCATCATCATTGGCAATTAAGATATTCACAAAACGTCTCTTTAAAAATAAATTTGAACAATTACAAGCTATAGTAACAAAAATAGTGGCTCATCATTTCAGCTTGAAATAGCGATAGATTTTCATGGATTTAATATTGAACATAAAATAGGATCAAGTTTGAATACCGTGTGGTACGGATGTATTTCATATTTTCAATGTAGCCTTCTCTCATGATCCGTTTTTATTTAAATCCAACATCTTCAATACATTTTCTCTATTTTATTTTCATAGAATAGGTTTATTCTAGTCAAATCATTAAGTTAACAAGGTTCATTATGCATACGCTTTTAAAAACTCTTGCTGTGGGGATTTTATCAACATCTTTTATGGCAATGCCAACTGCATTTGCTGCCAATAAAAATGCAGATGCACAAGATGAAAATATTGAAGTTACTCAACATAGCGTCACCAATGAAGAATTGGCTGCAATTTATGTACTTTCTGATATTTGCCCCAAATTAGTCAAAGATAATGATGCTTTTGAAGCAGGTTATGCACGTTTACTCAAAGACTTTTTACCAGAATCAGCCGACCCTGCAGCTGAAATAAAAAAATTAGCAAAAGAGAAATCATTTAAAAGTGTTTTAAAAGAAGCACAAAGTGATGCGAAAAAAGCAGGAAAAGAAGCCAATACAGGTGTTTGTGAAGATGTGCTCAACTATCAACCACAAAATTAATTGACCGATTCACCAATACACCAATTAGTTACAAATCCTGTCAAATAAGCCGACTTAACCCGTAGAAGTCGGCTTTGCTTTGTCCTAAAATGCTAGGCTCTTTTAGTGCTCGTACAAAGATTGGAACTACCTAGAATGACCCGAAAAAGCGCCCTCGCTGCATTGTTACTCCTTCCTTCATTTTCCTATGCAGCAACTGTTTTATCGAATCCGCCAGAATTAAATAATAAATCTTACGTTTTGATGGATTATGAAACAGGGCAAATCCTTGCATCTAAGAATGAAAATGAGAAACTCGCACCTGCTTCAATGACGAAAATGATGACGAGTTATATTATTGAACAAAAATTACTAAAAGGTGACCTCACCGAAGACGAAAAAGTTCGTATGAATGAGTCTGCTTGGTGTCGTGGCAGTAGCACAGAATCTTGTATGTATGTTCCTTTAAATGGCACAGCAACAGTACTAGAAATGTTGCGCGGGATTATCATTCAATCAGGAAATGATGCATCAAAAGCAATGGCTGAGCATATTTCAGGCAATGAAGGCACCTTCGCCCATGAAATGAATCAAGAAGCTAAACGTATCGGCATGACCAATACGAACTTTATCAATGCGACAGGTATGCCTGCTGAAGGCCATTACTCAACTGCAAAAGATATGGCAAACCTTGCTAAACATATTATTCATGACAGTTCTAAATATTATCCGATTTATTCAGAAAAAGAATTTACCTTTAATGGAATTAAACAAGGTAACCGTAATGCCCTTCTTTATACTGACCCAAGTGTCGATGGTTTAAAAACAGGTCATACGGACGAAGCGGGTTATTGCTTAACAACATCTGCGAAGCGTGGTCCAATGCGTTTAATCTCGGTAATTTTTGGTGCACCATCAATGAATGAACGTGCATCTCAAACACGTGAATTACTCTCTTGGGGTTACTCAAACTTTGAAACCGTCAATGTACAACCTGCAAACCAAGTGATGGCAAAAGCCAAAGTTTACTTTGGTAAAGAAAACGAAGTACAAGTAGGTTTACCTGAAGCATTTAATGTGACAATGCCTAAAGGTCAAGCAGATGCAATTAAAACGCAAATTACGGTACAACCGAACTTAAATGCACCACTGCAAAAAGGACAAGTCATTGGTAAATTGACTGCAACTTTAAATGGTAAAGTCATTACTGAAAAACCGTTGGTCGCAATCACTGCTGTTGAAGAAGCAGGTTTCTTCTCGCGTATGATTGACCACATTAAAATGTTCTTTAGCAACTTATTTTAAGTTCATCTAAAAGTATAAAAAAGCATTCATGTCTAAGATATGAGTGCTTTTCTTTTATAATAGAATTCAATTACATTTATAAATAGCGAGGTCTTATGAAAAAGAATATTCGTGCGTACTTAGACCAACATCCTAAAATCGACTCAACCTGCTATATTGATGATTTGAGTGTCATTATTGGTGAAGTTACACTCGCTAAAAATGTATCTGTTTGGCCTTTTGCAGTGATTCGTGGTGATGTGAATTCGATTAAAATCGGACAAAATAGCAATGTGCAAGATCATTGCATGTTACACGTCAGCCACAAAAAAGAGTCTAAGCCCGAAGGTTCTCCACTCATCATTGGTGAAGATGTTACGGTTGGACACCATGTAACTTTACATGGTTGTCGCATTGGTAATCGTGTTCTGATTGGCATTAATACTGTGGTTTTGGATGATGTGATTATTGAAGATGACGTGATGATTGGCGCTGGAAGTCTAGTTCCGCCTCGTAAAGTCCTTAAAAGTGGATACTTATATGTGGGGAGTCCTGTACAACAAGTGAGACCGCTCACCGATGCTGAAAAAGCATTCTTACCCTATTCAGCGCATCATTATGTCAAAGTTGCCAACAACTATTTAGAGAATGACGCATCGAAATCATCATAAAATCATAAGAATGTACATTTGCATTCAACATTTCACTGAACATTCATAATTACATGCTTTATATAGATTAAAATCATGTCTTTATGCTACAAAGCTATTTATAGTTAAAAAATCAATATTTGAGTACATGAATACCCATGAAGATCACGCCTAAACACTTACTCAGTTTGGCAGTCATATTGGCTTCTTTTAGCCCTGCCTTGATCACTCCTGTATATGCTCAATTGCATTTAGAAATTGCTAAAGCACCTGAAGAAGCGCCTAAAATTGCGATTCTCCCTTTTGGCAATGATCAAACGATTTATCCCATTGTTGAAAATGACTTAAATCGTTCAGGTCGTTTCAGCAGTTCATCAAAAAATTTACCTGCAACTGCGAGTTTAAACAATATTAATGCAGAAGCTTGGAAAGCCAGTGGTGTACCTTATGTTGTTGTGGGTGATACTAAAACCAATCCTGATGGTTCATTGGCTGTACATTACCAACTCTATGATGTCGAAAAACAAAGCTTTTTATTGAATGAGTTACTGACTGTTCCAGCATCTCGTGTACGTTCTGCAGCGCACATGATTTCTGATGCAATTTATCAAGCATTGACAGGAATTAAAGGGGATTTCAGTGGGCGCATTGCCTATGTATTACGTAATCCAGCGACACCTGAACAGCGTTATACTTTACAAATTGCAGATACCGATGGTGAACAGCCAAAAACGATTTTGACTTCTCGTGATCCAATTTTATCACCTGCATGGACACCTGATGCACAAAAAATTGCATATGTGTCTTTTGAAACTAAACGCCCCGCAATTTATGTACAAGACCTCGCAACAGGTCAACGTGAAAAATACGCGAGCTTCCGTGGACTGAACGGCGCACCAAGTTTTTCACCCGATGGTAAATTCATGCTATTCACAGCGTCTATGCATGACAATCCTGAAATTTACCAAATGGACCTAGAAACACGTCAAGTTAAACGTATGACCCATGATAGTGCTATTGATACTGAAGCACGTTATGCACCTGATGGTAAATCATTTATCTTTACTTCAGACCGTGGTGGTTCAGCACAAATTTATCGTTATAACTTGGCAGATGGTACAACCAAACGTCTCACCTTCCGTGGCGCATTTAACGCACGAGGTTCTTTAAGTGCCGATGGTAAATACGTGGCATTGGTACATCGTCCTTCAGGCAGCAACTATAAAGTCGCGATCCAAGAGATTTCAACAGGCATTACCAATATTCTGACACCGACAAGCCTAGATGAATCCCCAAGCTTCTCACCGAATGGACAAATGGTGGTGTATGCAACACGTGAAGGCAACCGAGGACTGTTATCGATTATGTCTACCGATGGTCGTTTCCGTATGAATTTACCAAGTGAACAAGGTGAAGTTCGTGAACCCGCTTGGGCTCCGAAATAGCTTAACAAAATATCACTTTTTAATATTGTGATAATTTTTTACTTTCAATGCTTTAATCAAAAATATGCTGTAACTTAAAAAACTTTATGGAGTTAATAATGAATACGATGAAATACTTAGCACTACCTTTACTTACCGCAACTTTGGTAATGACAGGTTGTGCAAACCGCAAACCAACCACTGATGCCAATGCAACAACAAACCCAAGTACCGTAAATACAACAGGTTTGAGTGAAGATGCAGCATTAAATGCGCAAAACCTTGCAGGTGCTTCATCAAAAGGTGTGACTGAAGCCAATAAAGCATTTTTAGCAAAACGTGTTGTACATTTTGACTATGACAGTAGCGATCTTTCAAACGAAGATTATCAAACCTTACAAGCACATGCACAATTTTTAGTGGCAAATGCGAACTCTAAAATTGCCTTAACAGGTCATACAGATGAACGTGGTACACGTGAATACAATATGGCTTTGGGTGAGCGTCGTGCTAAAGCTGTACAAAGCTACCTAATCACCAACGGTGTTAACCCAGGTCAATTAGAAGCGGTAAGTTATGGTAAAGAAATGCCTATCAATGCTGGACATGATGAAGCAGCTTGGAAAGAAAACCGCCGTGTAGAACTTAACTATGAAGCAGTTCCACCCTTATTAAAATAATGATCATTGAATAAAAATAGATCAGAATAAAAAAGCGCTCATTTTAAATGGGCGCTTTTTTATAACTTAAGACTCTGTTTCCGTTTGCTTGGGACTTTGCATGGATTCAATAAGGTCATGCTTATTGAATTTTTTATACTCAGGTTTTGCTTCGTAATCTTTCCATGCATCTTTTACATTTTCGGCACTAATTTCATTTAAATCAATACCATCATTTGGTGTTGGAGTCGCTTCAAACTTTTGCGTGGTCATAACAGTGCTCCTTTAATATTATCCTTTTGTACCTTCAACATAGCACTTTATAAAATACTTTCAAGGGCAAAATCACGACAAATAACACAGGATGATTTTTATTTTGTGTCAAACTCATCTAAAATAGCCCGATTGTTTAATTTGTTAGAACATTATCGCTTTTATTGGAGCAGCTTTGCTATGTCAAATCGCACTTTATCCCAGTATTTACAACTACAACAAGGGAACTTAACACCTGAACTTGCAGATGTGATTGAAACCATTGCCAACACATGTAAATCTATTGACCAACTCCTACAAAAAGGTGCATTGGCTGGTGTTTTAGGAAGTGCGCAACATGAAAATGTTCAAGGCGAAGAACAGAAAAAACTTGATGTTATCTCAAATGATTATTTGATTGATGCATTAAAAGTGAATAAAAATGTCGGTGGCTTAGCCTCTGAAGAATTAGATGAATTCACTGCTGCACAAGAAAATGGTAAATACCTCGTATTATTTGACCCACTTGATGGTTCAAGTAATATCGACATTAACATGTGTGTTGGTACCATTTTCTCTATTTTAAATGCCAAAAATGCCGTGACTCAAGCGGATGACTTTATGCAAGCAGGTAAAGATCAAGCGGCTGCAGGTTATGTACTTTATGGTCCATCTACAATGATGGCGTTAACTGTCGGTGCAGGCACTGTATTCTTTACGTTTGACCCTGAATCAAAAGAATTTTTACTCACCTCTGAAAACATTCAAGTCGCTGCTGACACGAAAGAATATGCAATTAATGCATCAAATGCACGTCATTGGGAAGCACCTGTAAAACGTTATATTGATGAATTACAAGCAGGTAAGACATCTGTCCGTGAAAAAGACTTTAACATGCGCTGGGTGGCGTGTATGGTGGGTGACATTCACCGTATCCTTTGCCGTAGTGGTATTTTCTTATATCCATACGATACCAAAGATCCAAAAAAAGCAGGTCGTTTACGCTTGATGTACGAAGCAAACCCAATGAGCATGCTGATGGAACAAGCAGGTGGTGCTTCTACTACAGGTCGAGTACGTATTTTAGATATTCAACCCACTGAATTACATCAACGTGTACCTGTGGTGATCGGTTCTAAAAATGAAGTTGAGCTCGTTACAAGCTATCACAACTAAATTGTAATCTTTTTTATTTTACTCTCTATTACAGGGAGTAAGTCCATTCAGGGGTTGTTGCGATTGCACAACCCCGATTTACATCTCTTGGATGCACTCCCATGCCCACTATTTTTCTAGAATCTCGCGACAATCCAAAAATCAAACATTTACGTGGTTTGATTGAACAAAATGCTTATCGAAAAAAACAAGGTCAAACCGTACTCGAAGGCACTCATCTTTGCCTATCGTGGTTAGAAAAAAAGCGCCAAATCAAATCAATTTTTACCACTGAACATGCCCTTGAACATGCCGATTTTGAAAAAATTGCAGAATATTATCAAGGTGTTATTTTTGTACTCAGTGAAACCTTATACAAAGACTTGAGTACATTAGGGACAACTTTAGCCTGCTTAGCAATTGTCGACTTACCGACATCAACTCAAGCGTTAAATTTTAAAGAAGACACACTGATTTTGGAAAATGTACAAGATCCGGGCAATGTCGGTACACTGCTCCGCTCTGCAGCTGCGGCAGGTATTGAACAAATTGTCTGCACCAAAGGTTCTGCCTCTTTATGGTCACCACGCGTACTACGTGCAGGCATGGGCGCTCATTTTTCTCTACAAACTTATGAAAATATTGTTTTAGAAGACATTCTTAAACAGTTTAAAATTCCTGTCTATGTCACCAGTTCCCACGAGTCTGAAAGTTTATACAGCAAAAACTTACGCCCACAGTGCGTTTGGATCTTAGGCAATGAAGGTCAAGGGGTATCTGAATTTGCACTTCAACAAGCTGAAGCTGTGACTATTCCTCAACCTGGTGGACAAGAATCGCTCAACGTTGCTGTTGCAGGTTCAATCTGCTTCTTTGAAATGGTACGTCAACGCCTTTAATTCGTTAAATTATTTTATTGTTTGAACTGTAACTTTAAAAATCCTTTAAACTGATAAAAATAATTGTATTGTTTGTCAACCCACCCGAGTTTTTAAACGTTATATGTGTAGGTTTATAAAATTATGGTGGGTGCCCAATGACGGGATTTTCCATCTCTATGGATTTAGCACCAAAGAAGTCACAGTCTGAAACAACTGCTGCTCTAAAGAGTACGGCTGAGCAACGTCTGAAGTTTTTTATGCAAGACGTGACAGGTCGTGCCTTGGTGATGATGGAAAGTGCAACTCAGGGTCATAATGGTATTGCCATGGACTTAGTACAAGAAGCCTTTATTTCTTTACACAAATCCTATGCTGAAAAGTCAACCGATGAATGGTATCCCCTATTTTATACAATCTTAAACAATAAGTTACAGGATTGGCGCCGTAAAGAAGCTCGTCGTGCCTCACCTTTTTCATTGTTTCGAAAAGTCGATATAAACAGCGACGATGAAGAAGTAATGGACATTGTAGATGAGTCCACGCCCAATCCTTTACAGTTTTTAAATCAAGATTTGACCGTTGAAGAAATTCAGGAAGCGATCAGTCGCTTGCCTGTGCGTCAACAACAAGCATTTATGTTGCGTGCATGGGAAGGTTTTGATACTCAAACTACAGCAGAAATTATGAACTGTACAGAAGGTAGCGTTAAAACCCATTACCATAGGGCAATTCAAGGATTGAGAACTATGTTATCGCATTTAAATCCTTATGGAGGATCATCGGATGAATAATGATGATTTCACGAAACAAGTTACATCTAAACTTGATGGTCTTGCTCGTAATCATCGCAACAAAGCGGTGGTGATGAATAATGTACTTGAGCATATCCATGACAAGCCCTCTTCTCGTTTTGCTCATTGGAAAATGACAGGCTTTGCTTTGGCAGCAGCATTAACAGGCATTGTCATTTTACCGAATGCTTTTCATTCTGAACAAACAACGCCTGCTACACAGCATGTTGTTGTTACCCCTAAACTTTCACCACAAATGATGGAGGATTTAGAGATGTTGTCTGTATTTGGTGAGGATAGTCATTCCCATGGCAGCTAAAAAATTCGTTTTGGCTTTTTGTGCGATTGGTTTTTTGCAAACAAGCTTTGCAGGCTTTGAGCGTCTTTGGATTTTTTCTAAAGATGCAGATACACCAGTAAACGATACTTGGGATACCTTATCTGACGATGAACAACGTGCTTTAATTAAGCGTTATCAAAATCTAAAAGAAATTCCTGAGTCGCAAAGTGTGGCTTTGCAGCAGCGAATGGATTGGTTTACACAACTTCCTGAAGAAGAAAAGCAAAAAATGCGTGAAGTTTGGCAACAAATGAGTAGCTCTGAACGCAATGAAATGCGCAACAAAATGCAAAAAGCAACAACAGCTGTACAGCGAAATGAGTTACGTGAAGAATATATTCAAAAATATCTTTCTTCGGTCAGTTCACATTGACTATGTGCCTCGAAAGAGGCTTTTTTATTGCTACTTTAAATCATACCCGTCAATATTTTATGAGATCCATTTTTTACAACTTCACTGCTAGTTTGATTATGGTATATTCTTCTCATCATAATGCATTTAAAAAAACCCGCTTTCGCGGGTTTTATTTATATCAATCCAATCTTTTACAGACGAACTGTTTCTACAATTTTCTCAGCCAATTCTTCAACTGTTTCTTGAGCAAAAGTCACATCTGAACCTTGCTCAACATCAGTGATCACAACCACACCTGTTTCACGAAGCAAAGCAACTTGCTCAGTAGACAGACCTACTTTAGCAATTGCGACTACACCTTGTTGAATCAATAAACTTTCCAGTGCTTGTGCATTTTCAAGGACTTTCGCAGAAACAGTGATGACAGCAGGTTTTTGACCTAAACGTGCAGCACGCGCTTCAGCAGTCACAGGTTCATTGTGCGCAGTCCATTCCACTGCTGCCTCAACCATACCCGCACCCACCGTCACGTTACTTAAACGGTCAATGAAGATGAACGAACCTGTATAACGGCTGTCCTGATAACGGTCAAACAATACGGGTGCATCAAACTCGATTTCAACATCTGCAATCGCATTTAAATCCAGTTGATCGACCTGAGTTTTTTCCAAAGTATTCACATTGGTACGGTAGTTAATTTTCTCAACTTTAGCAGGAACAGTTTGCGTACCAATTTTGATGTTATATAACTTACCCACCACCAAAGGCTGGTCTGCCATCCACACTACGGTCGCACGTACAGAACGTGACAAAGATGGTTGCTCACCCGCTTTCACCAAGACATTACCACGGGAAACATCAATTTCATCCTTCAGCGTCAACGTTACCGCTTGACCTGCAATCGCATGATCTAAATTACCATCAAAAGTCACGATCTCTTTAACAGTTGATTTCTTACCCGATGGTAAAGCCACGATTTCATCGCCAACTTTCACTTCACCCAAAGCAATCGTACCGCAGAAACCACGGAAGTCAAGATTTGGACGGTTGACATACTGCACCGGGAAACGGAATTCGTGCGCACTAGTATCACGTGTAATTTCAACAGTTTCCAACGTTTCCATCAAGGTTTTACCTTGATACCACGGCGTATTTGGTGATTTGTTGACAACGTTATCACCATTCAACGCAGAAATTGGCGAGAATATGATATTTGCAGGTTTACGGTCACCCAATTGGTTCACGAATGCATTGTATTCTGCTTGAATTTCATTGAAGCGCGCTTCAGAGAATTCAACCAAGTCCATTTTATTGATCGCAACCACGATATTACGAATCCCTAAAAGGCTCGCAATAAAAGTATGACGACGTGTTTGAGTTTGTACACCATAACGTGCATCGATCAAGATAATCGCAAGATCCGCAGTAGACGCACCAGTCGCCATGTTACGAGTATATTGCTCATGCCCTGGGGTGTCTGCAATGATGAACTTACGTTTTTCAGTTGAGAAATAACGGTAAGCCACATCAATAGTAATCCCTTGCTCACGTTCAGCTTGTAGACCATCGACAAGTAACGCTAAGTCAGGTGCATCACCCGTTGTACCGACTTTTTTAGAGTCACGCGTCACGGCTTGTAATTGATCTTCATAAATCAATTTTGAATCGTAAAGTAAACGGCCAATTAAAGTCGATTTACCATCATCGACATTACCGCAAGTTAAAAAACGCAAAAGGTCTTTATTTTCATGCTGTTTTAAATATGCCAAGATATCTTGGCTAATCAATTCTGATTGATGAGACATTGCTCAAAGCTCCACAATATTCTTTAGAAATCGGTTTCTTTTAATCCCCCTGTTTCCCCCTCTTATAAAGGAAGGACAATCTCTTCTCTTTTTTAAAGATGAGCAGCACTGCTGCGCAAGGGGAGAGATTAATTTAGAAATAACCTTCCTGCTTTTTCTTTTCCATCGAGCCAGCTTCATCATGGTCAATCATACGACCTTGACGCTCTGAACTTGTAGCCAAAAGCATTTCTTGGATAATTTCAGGTAAGGTATTTGCAGTTGACTCAACAGCACCTGTTAATGGATAACAACCTAAAGTACGGAAACGTACCGATTTCATTTGTGGAACTTCGCCTTCTTTTAAGCGCATACGTTCATCATCTACCATAATGAGCGTACCACTACGTTCAACCACGGGACGCTCAGCAGCCAAATACAATGGCACCAAAGGAATATTCTCTTGGTAGATATATTGCCAAATGTCTAACTCAGTCCAGTTTGACAATGGGAATACGCGAATACTTTCACCTTTGTTCACTTTACCATTGTAAAGATTCCAAAGTTCAGGACGTTGGTTTTTTGGATCCCAACGGTGTTTAGAGTCACGGAATGAATATACACGCTCTTTAGCACGAGACTTTTCTTCGTCACGGCGTGCACCACCGAAAGCAGCATCAAACTGATATTTATCAAGCGCTTGTTTTAGGCCCTGAGTTTTCATAATGTCTGTATATTTTGAGCTACCATAATCAAATGGATTTACACCTGCATCTTTACCTTCTTTATTTTGATGCACGATCAGATCGAAACCATGTTCTTTCGCCATGTTGTCGCGGAACTTAATCATGTCTTTAAACTTCCAACCTGTATCGACATGCAACAGTGGAAATGGAAGTTTTGCAGGATAGAATGCTTTTAAAGCAAGATGCAGCATAACCGCTGAGTCTTTCCCGATTGAGTAAAGCATCACTGGGTTCTCAAACTCAGCAGCAACTTCACGGATAATATGAATACTCTCAGCCTCAAGCTGTTTGAGATGAGTAAGTCTTTCCTCAGATATAGACATTGACAGCACCAGCTCACAAAAAGGTGTACTTATTACACATATTAAAATTTATATTCATTATAGTGATTTGCAGATGATTTGATTTGCTTGTTTTTTTATATACATATATAAAATCATCATAAACAAAAAAGGTTTTTAGCATGATCAGCATTCAGCCCTTACAGCATCTTCACTTTAATCAATGGCTCGCCCTGTGGCAGAGTTACCTCAAATTTTATAAAGCAGAAATGTCAAGAATACAAAGCATAACTTCTTGGAACAGAATCACAAATCCTGCACAACAAGATCTGTTTGGTTTTGGTATTTTTAAAGAGGATCAACTTGTGGGTTTTGTACACTTAGTCTCGCATCTAAGCACATGGACATCATTACCTTATTGCTACCTACAAGACCTTTATGTCGATGAAAACTATCGTCAGCAAGGTTTAGCACGTCAGCTCATTGAATATGTCTACGCCTATTGCCAAGAAGATTTTGACCGTGTGTATTGGCTCACCCATGAAACCAATCAAACTGCACAGTATTTATATGATCGTATTGCCAGTAAAACAGGCTTTATACAATACAAAAAAAGCTTATAAATACAATATTTGAATGCTTAAATACATATATTTTCAAGCTTTGTCATGCGATGTAAGAATCGCTATTGTTGGATTTGCACATTTAAATTGATTTACAAGCACTTAGGCAGCAAAACCCACTTTATTCCATATTAAAAAATTTAAAATAAAAGGAGCAGTCATGCCTCAGCATCATCCTCATACACGTTTGTTCGTTTTGCTGTTTAGCTTGATTTTGCCCTTATTAAGTCATGCTGGAAATAATGGAGAACTGCAATTTAAAGACATATGCCAAGCATATGATGATCAAAATAAAATGCAAGAATTTAACCAATGTATCGAAGATTTTTTAGCACAAACACCTGAGCTAGTCGTAAATGACAATGATCAAATTTTTGAAAAAGCAGAACAATTCAGACTTGGACTCGAAGGTATAACTAATCATCAACTGGCGTTTAAATACTATCAGCAAGCGGCTGAAAATGGTCATACTCAGGCACAAACAGAACTCGCAACGATCTATGCTGAAGGTGAAATAGTTAAAAGGGATTTAAATCAAAGCTTCAAATGGCTTTCAAAAGCCGCTGAACAAAACGATGCTTTAGCACAATTTTTGTTAGGCAAGCTCTATCTGAATGATCATTTTTAACAAAAAGATCCTCAAAAAGCTATCTTGTGGATCACAAAATCTGCTCACAATGACAATCGAGTGGCATCTTATGATTTAGGAGTCATTTATCATGAGGGTAAAATTATTCAAAAAGACCTTGATCGAGCCATCTATTGGTACAAATATTCAGCCAATTTAGGTTACTCTCCCGCTCAACTCCATCTCGTCAATCTTTATCAGCTCGGTTATGGTACAACTACACCTGAAAATAAAGCTTTAGCGCAAGACATGTACCAAGAAAAAATAGACTCCAAATCTGTTCAAGCCTTTATGTTTATGGCAGAAAGCTATCACTATGGTCGAAATGACTTCCCTTTAGATCTGCAACTCGCTCGACAATGGTATCAAAATGCCGCAAATCTTGGACTCCGTGAGGCAAAAGAGAGATTAAAAAATTTAAAATAAATTTATTTTTACTTATGAAAATCATAACTTTATGATAAAAATTACACCTAATCTACACCAACAAATAGTGTTGATTTAGACTTAAAAAATTAATTTCTATTAAAATCAAATCTCAATACAGTTGCAAATTTTGTGTACCATATTTTTTACGCTAAAACATTTAACTAAAAGTACTTATGTTCGATCTACTTCAAATTCAACAACAACTAGAACGTGCTCAACTTGCAGGTCATATTTATCGACAAGACAACATTCTCGTACTACAAGCCCCTTATCAAGATGATGGTTCAGCACTCAATGTTTTCGCTCAACATGAACATTCGGGGGAGCAAATTGGTTTACAGTTCGCAATTCAAATCAATGAACAACATATCGATTATTTAATTGGGATCACCTTGAGCAACCAAGACCGACTTTATGAAATTGCGCCAGGTAATTTAAAAGGCGAACAACGTGCTTTTAACTTAATTTATGCATTTTATAATTTTCCAAAAAAGTTTTATCTGCTTAAAATGCCTTTTACAGCGGACACTACTGAATTTAATGCTGTTTTTGAGATGCAACTCTTTCATCGAACAGAATTAAAATTTTTAGATACTGCTTTAAAAACAGATCCACATGGGCACAATATCCCGTGGATCAAAGATTTCATGTTAAGACAAGCACTGGAAATGAAAGTACGTATCCAATTAGCCATCTTATAAAGAAGCAAAAAAAAAGCTTATCCATAGGATAAGCTATAAAACGATTAAAAATATAACGTTAACATCATATTTTTAATGGTAGGAATTACTTCTTTATGGTCATTAAAGAAGTAAAATCATTTTATTTCAGTACCTGCTTTCAATCTATCCCTGAAATCAGGTATTTCTAAAAGACAATTGTCTACTTAGTAACCAAATATAGCTTTATCTAATGGAATTTCCACACCAATAGAAGCTCCAGCATCATTACCTTCGCGATCAGAGTCACTTACCCAACCATTAATCTTTAACGGAACAGTCGGTTTTAGATAATGCGTCCATGTTAAATCCAATGCTTTAATTTTATCATCTTCAGGGAAAGCAGCATTGGTTAAACGATTTGATTGATTAACTTTCGCAAAAATCGCGCGACCGCTTAAACGATTCATAAGATCTAAACGAATATCACCACCAACTGAGACCATTTCACCATCGCCCCCCATCGCATGACCCAATGAGAAACCATGCTGATAATACCCATCTTTATAAATGTGATGGTTATAAGAAATACCTTTTGCATCACCATTAGTTTCAGTATTCGCCCATTCGGCATACACTTGGAATGGCATATCTTTATATGCTGAAGAATAATCCGCACCCGCTAGATACATTTTTTTAGAAGGTAATAAACCCGCTTCATCTTCACCAATAAATTGCCCATATAGGCTCATCGGAACATTGGCTAATTGTTGCAAATTCAAACGAGCATCAAAACCTGCCAATTGGTTTGATGCATTTCCTTCTCCTGAACAACCTTGTGCATTACATTCATTATCTTTACCAATAAATGCATTCCAATACGCTTTTGCACTACCAGGTTGTCCTTCACCATCAATTTGGAATGTACGTGAGGCACCTAGCTCTAAATACGGCAAAGGTTGCGCAGTTAAACGTAAACCCACTAAATTCGCATCTGGTACTGCTTTGTAATCATCCAAACGACCTGCAAATGCTTGATATTGCCAAGGACCAATCCAAGACAACCACTTAGACTCAAAGGCATTTTGCTGTGCACGCTGCGCAGTGAAACCATAAACAGGACGACTTGCATCACCACGAATCAAACTACCATCATGTCCAGGCCCCCAATAGGTTGGAATTTGACCCGCAATTAACCATTGATTAAAAAGTTTACCTGCAAGATAAGAGCCTTCAACATTGACATCTTGACCATTGTCAATTTGTGGGTCTTTCTCACCATTGACACGAATTTTTGCATCCCAATTTTCACCGCCCGCATTAAACTCTAAAGAACCGACATATTGTGCTTTTTGACTATCACCAAATGCCTGCGGCACATTTTTTTGATCTGTTTCAGCAAATAAGCCCAACTTCGCCATTTGATTGTCTGCTTTCAAAGCATTTTGAATTGAAGCAATCACTTTTTGTTGGGTGTTATTGGTCACTTTAGCTGCGGAGAGCGCACGTTGAATCTCATCACCGCTCATTGGCCAAGTTGATGTACTGATTTGAATCACGCCTTGTTGATTTAACCAGTTTAAATCTGTACGAATATCTTCATTATTGAGCACCAACCCTTGTGCAAAAATAGGCAAAGATAAGCTTGCCAATACAGCAGCATATAATGATTTCTTTAAAAACATGCGCATTTATTCTCTAAACATTGCTGAGCACCACCATAGTTTTTTTGACACTATTTTTCAATGGTGAAACTGTATTATCATTATGATTCTACCGATAATCTATCAATGACGATTAAATTCATCACATCGATATACTTCATCTCATCTCAACACCCTATAAATGACGATACAAAACGCTTAACTTCTATTCTATGACAAAGAATTTTGATTATGCTCAAAAAATATATTTATCCAATCCTGTTGTGCTCTATGTTCTCAACAAGCGCTTTTGCTGAAACACCATCAAAGGCGTCTATTCAGCAACTGATGCAACTGCTTGATGCTCAAACCCAGTACGAACAAGAACTCGAATATAGTAAACAAAGTTATCAAGAGATGATGCAACAAGTACTTGATAGCCAAGCAAAACACTTAGATGAGGACAAACAAAAGAAGTTTCAAACATTTAGCGCAGAAATGCTTGATTTAATGATGCAAGAATCACAATGGACACAGGTTGAACCTGAAACCATTCAAATTTGGCAAGACATTTATACCCAAGAAGAAATCAATAGCATGATTCAATACTATCAAACACCGATGGGACAAAGTATTCTAAAAAAAATGCCGCTCGCTACTGAAAAAAGCAATGCCATTGTACAAGGCAAAATTGATAAATTTATGCCACAGTTCATTGAAAAACTCAAAAACTTAACCACACCGCACTAAGCAATACACAAAAAAAGCCACTGATTTCAGTGACTTTTCTCTATTTAACTTAAAAATTAATTTGATTTAATACGCATATGTGGGAATAAAATCACATCACGGATACTTGCAGCATTGGCAAATAACATCACCAAACGGTCAATACCAATACCCTCACCTGCTGTAGGAGGTAAACCATATTCTAACGCTTCAATGAAGTCCGCATCATAATGCATTGCTTCATCATCGCCCGCATCTTTCTCAGCAACCTGTGCTTGGAAACGCTCTGCTTGGTCAATCGGGTCATTTAACTCTGAGAAACCATTTGCCAACTCACGACCACCAATGAAGAATTCAAAACGGTCTGTGATATGTGGATTATCATCGTTACGACGAGCCAATGGAGAAGTTTCTGCAGGATATTCCGTAATGAATGTCGGTTGACGCAGTTGAGTCTCAACCGTTTCTTCAAAAACGATGGTTTGTAATTTACCTAAACCAAAACCTGGTTTCACTTGTTCTTTCAGTTCATTTTTCACGAAGTCTGCTAGGAATTCACGGTCGGCTACATTTTCAGGAGTGAACTGTGGGTTGTGTTCAAGAATTGCATCAAACATCGAGATTTTCTTGAATGGACCTTTGAAGCTATACACTTCTTCGCCATAAGGCACATCGGTTGAACCCAAGATGTCAATGGCTAATTTTTCAAGCATCTTTTCAGTTAATTCCATCAAGTCTTTGTAGTCTGCATAAGCTTGATAGAATTCGATCATGGTGAATTCTGGATTATGACGTGTAGACACACCTTCATTACGGAAATTACGGTTAATTTCGAATACACGCTCGAAACCACCGACAACCAAACGTTTTAAGTAAAGCTCAGGTGCAATACGTAAGAACAATGGCATATCTAATGCATTATGATGTGTTTCAAATGGACGTGCAGATGCACCACCTGGAATCACATGCATCATTGGTGTTTCAACTTCCATGAAACGTTCATTGGTTAAGTAGTTGCGAATGCCTGACACCACTTTTGCACGAATTTCAAAAGTTTTACGTGTTTCTTCATTCACAATTAAGTCTAAATAACGTTTACGATACTTCGCTTCAGTGTCAGATAAACCATGGAATTTGTCCGGAAGTGGGCGTAATGACTTCGTGAGTAATTCAAAATGTTCAATATGAACATAAAGATCACCTTTGCCTGAACGACCGATATAACCTTCTACGGCGATAATATCACCCAGGTCTAAACTTTTAATCGTGTCTAATACTTCAGCAGCAAGTTCTTTACGTGCAACATACAGTTGAATACGACCTGTCATGTCTTGGATCACGATGAATGAACCACGGTTCAACATCACACGACCTGCAACTTTTACATGCACATGTTCGCCAGCTTCGATTTCTTCTTTAGATTTATCAGCGAATTGGTCTTGTAAATCTTGCGCATAATGTTCACGCTTAAATGTATTTGGCCACGGGCTAACACCTGTTTCCTTGGCGTGATCTTGGATTTGCTTGAGCTTGGCATGACGCTGTGCGATTAAATCGTTTTCGGAAATGTGTTGTTCAGAAGTCGATTGAGCGTTATGTTGCGTCATCTCTGCCTCGATTGTAATAAAAAACGGAAGTTGCATAGCATAGCAGATTTACATCATAATAAGCAGCACACAATTGCAGCAATTTCTAATAAAGCCCAATTAAATATTCAAGCTATGTCTAAATTTTCTATTATTTTTCTAAGTCAGTTACTTTTTACCACAGCTGCATGGGCAATTGAGCAAAATAATTCTACTCAAACAATCACTTCCGCCCCCTACATCTACAGCTTAAATCAAGTCGAACACACCAATTTAAAGACTGAAAATTATGTTTGGCAAATTGAATTAATGATAGATACACAGAATAAAAGCATTTCCCACAAATTACTCAACCCAAATGCAAAATTTCCAATGTTAGATCGACGTGCTTTAGAACTCGCACAAAATTATAGTGCTGAAGAGCTGGAAAAATTAAGCAATATCCCTGCTATTGAAGAGCAAACACAAAATACAATACACCGCACAGCACAACCCACAAAAAGTTATATTTTACATGTTAAATTCCCTTTAGGTGTTGCTTGGAAAAAGCAACCTCGCTTTCAACGCTTAGCTGAAATTTCAGCAAAATTTTGTAAATTGCGTGCCGATGATCCTTTTTATGAGCAAGCAATCATCCGTAAAGATCGTGACTATACTTTTAAAGCCAAACTCCATATCAACCACGACGGTGTCGTGAATTCTGTCAAGCTACTCAATCCTTCCTCTAATATAAGCTTAAATAATTTAGTATATGAAGAGCTTAAGTCTTCCCAATTTCAACCCTACAATGAAAATGGTATTCCTATAGAGTTTGAAGCCGAACAACCGATACAATTGGTTTGTCCGCATTCTTAAAAAATCTAAAAATGACTATCTTCATATAGGACTTTAGTCGGCTTCAACTGAGCAAAATACTCAATATGCAACAGGACTACATTCCTTTACGTTATAAAACACATAGATATTCCAACCAAATAACTATTAAATAATATTTAAAAACATAAATTTACTTAAAAAAATATTATTTAATTTAAAAAGATTTTTTTACAAACAATCAATCGCTATCACTGAAAATCTTTATCTTAGACCAAAATCTAACTAGGCTTTTTAAAGTGACTGAGTACAATAATTTTAGAAATAGTTGAAAAGTAAACCATATCAATTTCTCTATCTTTGTGAATAAAGACAGTTTTAAAAGTGAAAAAAATGAATATGTATATGTCAAAAATATTATTTATGCACGGGCTCGACTCATCAAAAGATTCAACCAAATTTCATGCATTAGATGCTGCACAAAAATATTGTATAGATATTGATTATCGCAATTTAAACTATGACACTGTCGCAGAGCTCTATCAGAATATTATCCATAAAATTCAACCCAAACTCATCGTTGGACATAGTCTAGGGGGATATTGGGCATTAAAAATGTCACAACTTTTTCGTATTCCTGCCATTATTGCCAATCCAAGTTTGCAGCCTGATTTCCGTACAGACTATGCTCCCATCACCGTGCATGATTTAGAACATGATATTCCACAAACAGCGTATATTGAATTAGGTGATGAAATTCTTGATATGTATGAAACTTCAAATATTTTAGAGTCTTATATGCATGTTGAAATGATGCAAGGTGGACATCATCGCTTAGCCTCACCAGATAATTTAAATCGCATGCTGGAATATATGCAAAAGACCTTTGCGCTATAAAAAAAGCCTTGTAAATCATGTTTACAAGGCTTTTTAAAATCTCTTTATGTAATATTTAAGCAACTGCTGCTTCAGGTTTAGATTGCTCATCCAAAACTGACCAAATAGTTAAACCTAAATCGCCATGTAAGTCTTGCAAATCAAGGAAGATACTTGCACCCAATACAGTATGATTACATTTATTCATCAACTGTTTAACGGCTTTTAAAGTACCACCTGTTGCCAACACATCATCCACAATCATGACTTTTTGCGGTTGAATATCAGCAGACATTTCCAAACGATCTAGACCATATTCAAGGCTATAACCCACACCAATCACAGGAGGTGGAAGCTTACCTGCTTTACGCACTAACAATAAACCTTTGCCTGTACGTTGTGCCAATAAACTTGCCAAAACAAAACCACGTGCTTCTACAGCCACAAAACTTTCCACTTCTGCCAATTGCTCAACAGGAATACTTGCCACCAATGCGTCTGTCAATGGCTCAAGATTTTTCATAAAAAGTGGCGTTAAATCATAAAAACAAATACCTGGTTTAGGAAAATCTTGGACCGTACGAATGTGAGACCACAAAGCTGTAGACGTGTTCATAATGGGGAGACTGTATGAATGAAAGGATGCTGCAATTTTAACTTGATTGATGTATTTTTAAAAGTCGCTAAGACAATGAAAGCACAATTCATTTTTATAAGTTATTGATTTAACAATAACCATTTATTTAAAAAATATTAGGTATAGATTTATATAATCCATTATATTAAAAATTAAAGAAAAAAGCTTTTAGACCATCGTCTAAATAGCGTAATTTTCATCTAATGTATTGCAATCAAGATAGAACTCAAATTTCAAACATTTTGATAAATAGTTTGATTTTAGTGTAAATATTCTAATTCTACATAAAAATTTATTTTATATACATCGTAAAATAAATGAAAAATCACATATCATCCACCCAGATTAACTCAAAAAAAACTGTGAAATTCGCCCAAACAACCACGCTTTTGTCCTACTCTGCCATTCAGCTTTACAATTAGTTGGGTAAACTCCAATATTTACTTTACATTCGTTGTTGAACTGCGTAAAAATTTATTTGAATATGTACCCATTGCAATGCATATCACTAGAGTCAATGTAGTAGCAAGATTTTTGACTGACAGCAAACATAAGCCATCTGTCAGATTTTGGAGAATTAGATGAAAAAATATCAATGCATCGTTTGTGGTTGGATTTATGACGAAGCAGAAGGCTGGCCACAAGATGGCATCGCAGCTGGAACAAAATGGGAAGATATTCCTGATGATTGGACTTGCCCAGATTGTGGTGTATCTAAAGCTGATTTTGAGATGGTAGAAGTGTAATCAGTACATCAGAAAAGACCATGTTCACATGGTCTTTTTTATCACGTATATAATATTGCAATAGTATGGAGAATCATATGCAACCAGTCGTCATCGTAGGTTCAGGCATGGCGGGTTATACCCTAGCAAGAGAATTTCGTAAATTAAGCACAGAACAAGAGCTTGTGATGATTTGCGCAGATGATGCGGTGAATTATGCAAAACCTACGCTTTCCAATGCACTTGTGGGCAAAAAAGCACCTGATCAAATTGGTTTAGGTGATGCTGAAAAAATGGCAGCACAATTAAACATGCGGATCGAAAAAGAAACATGGGTAAAATCAATTGATGCAGAAAAGCATCAGTTAACCATTGAAAAAGATGGGCAAGTATCTACACAAGACTATTCAAAACTGGTTTTAGCAGTGGGTGCAAACCCAATTCGCCTTGCTATTGCAGGTGATGGCAGTGATGACATTCATGTGGTGAACTCGCTCATCGACTACCGTGCATTCCGTGATTCCCTTGAAAATTGCGCAACAGGTGAATGTGATGACAAACGTGTTGTGATTTTAGGTGCTGGTTTAATTGGTTGTGAATTTGCCAATGATTTACAGAACACAGGCCATCAAGTGACTGTCATCGATTTAGCACCTCAACCATTAGGTCGCCTATTACCCAATCATGTTGCACAAGCTTTCCAACAAAATCTGGAAGAATCAGGCATCAAATTTGCGTTAGGCACGACGGTTGAAAAAGTCTCTAAAGTTGAACATGGTTATGTAATTTCGCTTGCAAATGGTCAATCTCTTGCTGCTGATGTGGTTTTATCTGCAATTGGTTTACAACCGAATATTAACCTTGCAAAAAGCGCAGAAATTGCCACCAGTCGTGGTGTCATTACCAATACTTTATTAGAAACCAACCAACCCGATATTTATGCGATTGGTGACTGTGCTGAAGTGAATGGAACCTTACTTCCATATGTTATGCCATTAATGCAACAAGCACGTGCCTTGGCAAAAACACTCAGTGGTCAAAGTACCCATGTACATTATCCAGCGATGCCTGTTGCCGTCAAAACCCCTGCTGCGCCATTGACTGTATTACCCGCTCCAATCGGTGTCGATGTCACTTGGGACAATGAAGAATTTGATGATGGTATGTTATCCAAAGCAACCGATGCTGACGGTACATTACGTGGCTTTGTACTACTCGGTGCAACCGCAGGTAAACAACGTTTAGCACTCACTAAACTAGTGCCAGACCTCATTCCTGCAACATAAGTTAAAGTGATATAATCAAGAATGTTCTAGCAATAGAACATTCTATAAGGAAAATAAAAATGAATAGCGCACTCCAATTTGAAGCTTCCCCCTACACAACATTTATGCAAGAGACCAAAGTCGATTTAGGCAATGGCATCCAATTGCATGTTGAGTCTGGAGGTAATCCTGAACATCCCACTATTCTTTTGGTCATGGGTTTGGGTGCGCAAATGTTATTTTGGCCTGATTTTTTTTGTAAATCCTTAATTGATCAAGGCTATCACGTGATTCGTTTTGATAACCGTGATATTGGCTTATCCTCTAAAGTCCGCCATCAAGGACCACGCCTCAATACGATGAAAATGATGGGACGTTTTGCCTTTGGTATGCCAAATCAAGGTGCTCCGTATAATCTCTTTGACATGGCAAATGATGTTGCCCTCTTGATTGAACGCTTGGGTCTCGACAAAATCAATATTATTGGTGCGTCGATGGGAGGAATGATTGCCCAAATCTTAGCAGCAAAATATCCTGAAAAAATAGAAAAAGTGGGTTTACTCTTTACCAGTAATAATCAACCCTTGTTACCGCCACCATTTCCAAAGCAACTCTTTAGTCTTATCGGCAAACCCGAATCTCACGATGAAGATGGCATTATTAACCATTCTTTGAAAGTTTTTAAGACCATTGGCTCACCGGGTTATCTCAACCAAGTCGAAGCCATGCAGATGGCACGTAAATTATATCAACGTAGTTACCATCCTGCGGGTGTACTTCAACAGTTTTTAGCAATATTATGTACAGGTTCATTATTGAAACTGGATAAACAAATCCAAAAGCCGACGCTCGTGGTACATGGTTCTCGTGACCGTTTACTTCCGCCAAGTCATGGCAAGGCGGTAGCAAAAGCAATTCAAGGCGCTAAATTTGAATTAATTCAAGGAATGGGGCATGATATACCACCGCACTTCATTCCCCAACTGAGCGGTTTATTTGCGCATCATTTTAAATTATAAACATTAGGACACTATGGCTGCATTACCATCCCTAAGACAGCTGTCATATCTCGTAACGCTGTCCGAGACGTTGCACTTTACTGAAGCAGCGCGCCGTTCGTTTGTCACTCAGTCCACCCTTTCAGGCGGGATTATGGAGTTAGAACGTTTATTGGGTGGCGTACTCGTTGAACGTGACCGCCAAAATGTACGTTTAACCCCACTTGGCGAGCAAGTCGTTGCCCGAGCCCGTGTTCTACTCGCTGATGCTCAAGACTTAATGCGTTTGAGTCGTGAGATGAGTGAGCCTTTGACTGGCGATTTACATCTTGGGATTATTCCAACGATTGCTCCGTTTATTTTGTCGCAACTGTTGAGTGAAGTTCATAAACAACTTCCAAAAATTCAGTTACATTTGCATGAAGCACAAAGTGAAAAAATCGTAGAAAAACTTGAGCATGGCAATTTAGACATGATCATGTTAGCACTACCTTTTGACACACGTGGTTTAAAAGTTGCTGAAATTTCCAAAGAAAATTTATTTTTAGTGTGTAATAAAGCCGACCAAAATGCAGTCAATGCACGCTCTTTAGATGACTTAGATTTATCACATCTTATGTTGTTAGAAGAAGGTCATTGCTTACGTGATCATACTTTAAGTGCTTGCCCAATCGGTGAGCGTAAAAATGATCATCGTTTAAAAGCAAGCTCTTTGCCAACTTTGGTGGAAATGGTTAACTCTAACTTAGGTTTTACCTTACTGCCGGAAATTGCTGTGCATACAAACATGCTGAAAAGTAATGAGCAATTGGTCGTTAAACCTATTGAAAATGCACCCTCACGCACGTTGGCTTTAGTCACACGTAAAAGTACTCCTCTACAAAGTGAGTTTGATGTCTTAATCCAAATTTTACAAAAAATTATTGCTGTAGAATTGCACTAAGCTTAAGTTTTCAATTTTGAAAATATGATTAAAAAAATGGAGTCTAATGACTCCATTTTTTTTGCGTACTTTTTATCTATTTAAATGCTTCAAGTAAAACACGTTGTGCATTATGTAGTTTTTCACCTTCTTTAGGCTCTGCACGCACCCAAGTACCATTTCCTTGCAACAACCAAGCCTGTTGATTATCCTGTAAATAATTCAATAAACCTTGTTGATAAATACGTTTTTTCAATGCTGGATCTTCAATTGGAAAACAAACTTCAACGCGATTAAATAAGTTACGATCCATCCAGTCCGCACTTGAACAATAAATACGCGCATCACCATTGTTGCTAAAATAATAAACACGCGTATGTTCTAAGAAACGTCCCACAATTGAACGTACACGAATATTTTCCGACAGATTTGGTAAACCCGGACGCAAACAGCAAATTGAGCGAATAATCAAATCAATTTGCACACCTGCTTGAGATGCTTCATAAAGTTTATTAATCAATTGTACTTCAGTGAGTGCATTGACTTTCACAATAATCTGCGCAGGCTTACCCGCTTTCGCATTGGCAATTTCTTCATCAATAAATGCGATCAACTGTGCATGCAAAGTAAATGGTGCATGAAGAAGCTTCTTCAACTTCGCCATTTTCCCCATACCTGTCAGTTCTTGAAAAATGCGATGCACATCTTCACACAGCTCTTTGTCTGTGGTCATTAAACCATAGTCTGTATAAATACGCGCATTAGTCGCATGGTAATTTCCCGTTCCTAAATGCACATAACGCACCAATTTATTGTTTTCACGGCGTACCACCAAAATCATTTTGGCATGGGTTTTATAGCCCACAATCCCATATACGACCACTGCACCTGCTTCTTGTAAAACATTGGCGACTGCAATATTTGATTCTTCATCAAAGCGTGCACGTAACTCAATCACCGCAGTGACTTCCTTACCATTACGTGCTGCTTCAGCAAGCACTTGCACAATTTCAGAATCCGCACCACTACGGTATAACGTTTGTTTGATCGCTAACACTTGTGGATCACGTGCAGCTTCACGCAATAGGTTGATGACTGGGGCAAAAGATTCAAACGGATGATGTAGTAAAATATCTTGCTTTTGCATTGCCGCAAAAATATTTTCAGTCTTTTTTAGCACTTTCGGAATAGCAGGAATATGTGCATCATAACGCATGTGCGGACGTTTAAAGTTCGACACCAAACGTGCCAAATTCACAGGTCCATCTACTTTATATAATTGCTCTTCTTCTAAATCGAACTCATCGAGTAAATACTCATAAATATGCTGTGGACAATTTTCAGTCACTTCTAAGCGCACAGCACGACCAAATCGGCGCGAACTTAATTCACCTTTTAAGGCTTTCGCGAGGTCTTCAACATCTTCGTTCAATGCCAAGTCAGCATTTCGTGTAACACGGAATTGATAACATCCCGTTGCTGTCATACCTGGGAAAAGATCAGACACATGTTCATGAATAATCGCAGACAGCATAACAAAGTGCTCTTTCCCCCCTGTGAGTTCATCAGGCAAGCGTACAACACGTGGCAATGAGCGCGGCGCAGGTACAACAGCAAGATCAATTTGACGCCCAAAAGCGTCTTTTCCTTCTAGAGTCACAATAAAGTTTAAACTTTTATTCACTAAACGTGGAAATGGGTGTGCAGGATCAAGGCTAATTGGAGTTAAAACAGGAGCAACTTGTTCTTGGAAATATTTTTTAATCCACGCAGACTGTGCAGGTGTTAACTCACCACGACGTAGGAAACAAATGTCTTCTTCACGTAATTTTGGAAAAATTTCATCATTTAAAATACGATATTGACGTTCAATTGCAGCATGTGCAGTTTTTGAAATCGATTCTAAAACTTGTTTTGGCGTTAAACCATCTGGACTACGACTTTCATTGCCTAAAGCCAATTGTTCCATCACCCCAGCAACACGAATTTCAAAAAACTCATCCATGTTACGTGAAAAGATCAATAAGAAATTCATCCGATCTAAAATAGGATGTAAAGGGTCAACCGCCTGTTCTAACACACGTAGATGGAAGTCTAAAATTGACAATTCACGATTAATATAGCGTTCATTATAGGTATATTCAGTTGCTGTATGATTTACTGCGGTAGTCATGCAAATTGCCTGCATTTAAAAATCTTTCTCTTAGTATGCTTCAATTTTGTGACAATTTCATAAAAAAAAGTGCATCGACTGCACTTTTTCTTGAGCAATTTATTTAAATTGCAAGACTTTATCAAGCCGCTGGAATCCGTGTAGAACGCATATATTTTAAAATTAAGCCTTTACGGTACTGCACTTTACGATCATCAGGATATTCTTGATAATACTTAGGATTGGTCAAAATCGCAGCCAAAAATGCAGCTTGTTCACGGGTTAAACTTTGCGCACTTTTACCATAATAATGTCGTGTTGCAGCTTCTACACCGTAAATGTGATCTCCAAACTCAACTGAGTTCATATAGACTTCTAAAATACGTTGTTTCGACCACATACGCTCCATCATAATGGTCGCAATGGTTTCTTGCCCCTTACGAATATAAGAACGACGATTATAAAAAAATAAATTTTTTGCCAACTGCTGAGAAATGGTTGAACCACCCGCCACCACTTTTTCTTTTTTCATATTGCGTTCAAGCGCATTTTCAATGCCATCCCAGTCAAAACCATGATGATCAACAAATTTCGCATCTTCTGCAGCCACAATAGCATGTTTGAAATTATCACTAATGTCATCATAATCACGCCATTGGTGCTTGATCGGTTCAAAATCCGATAAGTATGTCCAACGCATAAACATTGTGGTTTCGACAGGATGGCTACGCCAGTACACCAAACTTGAAAAAATCCACAATTGAATCAGAATAAGAATACTGACAATGATTAACAAAGTACGAACAATAAAGGCTTTCACGTCAGTCTGTTACTCCTGAATGATCAAAAATCCATGCTAAGCTTAAGTGTATAACAAAGCACAGAATATAATGTTATGTCAGAAATGCAACAACCCTTCCAAGTCCAACCACGACAAGCCATTGGTAAAATCACCTTGATGTTAATCGTACTCAATGTGGGCTTATTTGCTTGGCAAATTGTTTCAGGTGTCAACATTAGTGACCCAAGTATCCGAGATGCATTACTTTGGGGTGCAGATTATGCACCTTTAACCTTTTTAGAAGAACCTTTTCGTTTATTTAGCAGTATGTTTTTTCACTTCGGCTTAATGCATTTGGGCTTTAATATGTGGGCGCTCTATGTATTTGGCAATGTTGCAGAAGAAAGCTTTGGCAAATTTTATTATCTCGGCTTGTACCTATTGGCAGGTTTAATGGGCAGCTTGCTCAGTGGTTATATTGATATTCGTAACAGCTATGAACTGTTACAAAGTTTCGATCAAAGCTTAATTCCCCGTGTATCTGCAGGTGCATCAGGTGCCGTTATGGGACTCGGTGGCGCACTGACGTTATTGTCCCTCTTTCCACCCACACCACAACAACGCTATATTTTAGATAAAAAGTCTTTACTCACGATTTTAGCAATTAACCTTGCATTTGGTTTTTTCACCTCAGGCATCAACAATGCTGCACATATTGGCGGCATGATCATGGGCGCGATCTTGGCATTATTGTGGTATTTGACACAGCGTCATCAAAACAACACTCTACTAAAGATGCTCATTCTCATCATTGCGGCGGCTATAACTTATGTTATTTACCTGTATTTACAATATTTAATTCAACCACTTACGCCTTTATGGAAAGATGCAGTCATCCAGATAAAAAGCCAATTAAATCTTGGTGGTGTTTCAAAAAGTATGCTGAAACAAAGCAGGTTGAATTTTGATAAAATAGAGAAATGCGAATAACTCTAGAAATCAAATGTCCAACCTGCCTCAGTGACAGTATAAAGAAAAATGGCATCAAAGTAGATGGGAAACAAAACTATCAGTGCAAAGACTGTAAACGTCAGTTTATTGGTGACCATGCTCTGAGCTATCTAGGATGTCATTCAGGCATTACTCGAAAAATATTACAGTTGATGGTCAGAGGTAGTGGTATACGAGATATCGCTGAAGTTGAGCGAATCAGTATCGGTAAAGTTTTACGTACTTTAACCGAATCGACCTACCAAATTCAGCCTAAACAAAGTCATTATGAGTCTCTTGAAGTTGATGAGTTTTGGACTTTTGTGGGAAATAAAAATAATAAACAATGGCTTATTTACGCCTACCATCGAGAAACAGGTGAGATTGTTGCTTATGTTTGGGGTAAAAGAGACTTAGCTACAGTTCAACGATTGAAGGCAAAGCTTAAACAATTAGGTATTCACTACACCCGAATTGCAAGTGATCATTGGGACAGTTTCATAACTGCTTTTAAAAACTGCAAGCAAAGTATTGGTAAATTTTTTACTGTAGGTATTGAAGGTAATAATTGCAAAATAAGGCATCGAATTAGGCGCGGTTTTAGAAGGAGTTGTAATTTTTCAAAAAAGATTGAAAACCATTTTAAAGCTTTCGACTTAACCTTTTTTTACATCAATAATGGCTTCATTTAATGTCAGCATACTTTTTGAAACACCACCAAATCTTTAACACAGACTATGTCTTGCACTTCTGTTTTGAGTCTAGAACACATTTAGAAGCAAGCTTATGCCAATCTGTTAAATTAACTTTATATAGCTTAGTTGCTTTTGCTTTTCAGCATCAATTGATTTAAACAGGGTGATGCTATGGTGAGGCGACAAGGATGTCGCCGTTGGACAAGGGTGATATGAATATCCCCTTTGTCCAATAAAGGATTTTTGTCACTTTTGATCCTTCAAAAGTGAGGCATCGACTACGCAAAGTAATTTAAACCTCTCAATGTATTTCGAGTCTGTGCAAACTTTTAATTATATTATCTAACTTTAATCGAATGGTATTAAACATATAGATCAATTAAACTCAGCAAAATATAATTAAAATGGATGCATAAAAAAACCAATGGTTGGGCCATTGGCTTTTTCTACATTTACACAGATTAATTCATTTCTCTTAGACTTTGTAAGGGCGGAATATCACTTAAGTAGCTCAAACGATAACGCCCAATCAAAGCACAGATCACCGTCATTAAAATCGGCAGAATCATCCAAATTTGCCAATGCATTTGTATCTGCAGATCCATACGATGACTGGCAATTGCACTGATAATTTCAGCAAAGAAACACGAAACAATGCCTGCAATGAAACCAATAAAACCTATTTCCATCGTGAGTCTATTTTTTAATTGTGCCTTGGTGCTCCCAAAGGAACGCAACAATGCGACTTCTCGTTTACGTTCATCTAAAAGTAAATTAATGCATGCGACCAAAACTAAAATACCTGAAATCGTCACCAACACAGCCAATACAGTAATGATTTGCACCAAGACATTCACCAAACGCTTGATCTCATCCAAAATCACTGAGACATCAATAAAAACAGTATTGCTAAACTGTTGAATAACCTTTACCAATTGACCCTTTTGCTCAGGTGGTACATAAAAACTGCCGAGGAAACTGCCTGCATTTTCATCCAAAGTATTGGGTGCAAAAATAAAGAAGAAATTTGGGCTAAAACTTTGCCATTCCACACTGCGTAAATTGGTCACCTGAGCCTCAAACTGTCCTTCAGGCAAACTAAACGTTAAACGATCACCAATTTTGATCGCCAAATCTTGTGCAAGCTTGGCTTCAATTGAGACTTCACCTGCCGCTAATTGGCTTTGTCCTTCTACAATCACATTGTCTTTAGGATAATGATCTGCTTGGGTGAGATTTAATTCTCTTTTTAAAGCATTATTCTTTTCCACCAAAGCATTGGGAAATGCTTGCCCATTTTTCGCAATCAAACGTCCGCGCACATTGGGATATAACGGTGTCGCTGTCCAGTTGTGTGCTGCAATCTGTTGTTTAAAATCTGCAACATCTTGAGGCGGTAAACCATAAATAAATTGATTCGGTGTACCCATAGGCAATTGCTGTTGCCACCGCTCTAAAATATCCGTTCTTAACACACTCAACACAGTAATTAAACTCAGCCCTAAAGCCAAAGCCGTGATCTGAATCGCCGTTTGCGTAGGGATACGTACATAACTTGACCAACGATTTTTCAAAGATTTAATCAGTTTTAAAATCGCATAAACCACAACAAATAACACTATACTCAGCACGATGATTGCGCCGATCACCACACTGGTCAAGACTAGATTTTCAGTCAACACCAAACTAAAAATCACTAGGCTGCATAAGCCCGTTACAAATATCCATAATAAAGAACTTTTCGACTGTTCTTGCTGACGAATTACCCGAATCGGGGGGGTACGCAACAGTTGCCATAAACTTGGCAAAATAAAACCGCACAATACAATTGCACTGGTAAAAATCGCAATAGGTAAAGGTCCAAACAACATGCCAAGTACTGAAAACTGCAACTCAAGCGATGGGATCAATTGCAACATCAGTTGTAACAACCCATAACCCAACAGCATCCCTAAAACACTGCCAAGCACCATTGAAATAACGATCACCACCGCAAGCAATGCCATAAAAGTTTGAAAAATCTGCTTTTTACTTGCCCCCATACACCGCATCAAAGCAATATAATCTTGATTTTGCTGTACATAACGTTGGCTGGTTAAAGCAATCGCTAAACCGCAAAGCAAAATCGTCATGATATTTGCCAATTGTAGAAAAGTATCCAAATTTTCAATCGGTTTAATAAGACGTGTATTGCCTTCATTCGCATTACGTAGTTTTAAATCTGATGCGGCTGCAATGTCTTGTTGCGCCAAATTTTCTTGGGCTGTCGAACTGTGTTGTAAGGCTGCTAAACGTTGTTTTTGTTTATCTTGAAAAGCCTGAAAAATTTGCTCATAGCGCTGTGTTTGGGGTTTATCACCTGCAAGCAATAAACGATAGTCAATACGACTACCCACTTGAATGGCGTTCGTTTTGGCCACATCGGCTTGGGAGATAATCACGGTAGGAGAAAATGCTGAAAAGCCAAGCTCTTGATTCGAATCACGTTCAATCTTGCCTGTCACTTTGAATTTTCCATCCGCAATTTGAATCTGATCCCCCACGTTCACCTTGAGTAAATCCATCGCACGTGGGCTCAACCACACTTGCCCAGATTGTAAATATTGCGCTTGCGGTTGAATGCGTAATTCACCACGTAAAGGAAAAGCTTGATCAATGGCTTTGACATTCACCATAACAAATTGATCATCGGTAGATGCCATCGTACCAAACATCGTGACATGCGACTGTTTCAACCCAAGTTGTTCTGCTTGCTTGATCCATGGCGCTGCAATAGGTGCATTATCACTGAGTACCAAATCCGCAGCTTGCATTTTTGCTGCTTGTAAAGACACCGCATCTTGTACTTGTTCATTGCTAAATTTCAAGGCGGTTGTGGCACTAATGGCAATACTTAATGCAATGATCAACAAATAAATACCTGTTGTACCGAAACTCTGTCGAAACAACGGCTTAAATAATGCCATCATCGCGACACCTCTGTCTGCTCAATCAGTTGACCCTCTTTAAGTTCAAAATGCCTTTGGCATTGTGCAGCAAGCTTGGGATCATGCGTAACCAACACCAAAGTTGTGCCTAATTCACGATTCAGTTCAAATAATAATTGCTCAATCTCTTGTGCTGTATGTCCATCTAGATTCCCTGTAGGTTCATCTGCAAAAATGATTTTAGGTTCAGAAATGAGTGCCCGTGCAATTGCAACCCGCTGTTGTTCACCACCTGATAAGACTTTGGGGGGGTGTGTACTTTGTCGCTCTAAGCCGACGCGTTGTAATAGTTTTAGCGCTTTTTTTTCGGCATCAGCATAGCTAAAATTGGCATGTAAACGCAAAGGCAACATCACATTTTCAAGTGCCGATAAATGCGGTAATAATTGAAAAGACTGAAATACAAAACCAATATGTTTAAGGCGTAGCAAAGCCCGTTGTTCTTCATCTAAATTATGGACAGTTTCACCACAGATCGACAATTGCCCAGAACTGGCTTGGTCTAAGGTTGCCAATATACCCAATAACGTTGATTTTCCAGAACCTGAACGTCCTGTAATCGCCACCTGCTGCCCTGCTAAAATATCCAAATTTAAATTTTCAAAAATCGTTAAAGTTTGATGTGGTAATTGAATGCTTTGTGTAAGTTGCTGTGCAGAAATAATTGCTTGTGGCATGATAAAAGTCGAATTTGGCAAAACCGAAGACATGGCAAAGAAACCCTATATGCAAACTAAAAATTTAATTCAGTTTAAAAAAGTTCAAAAAATAAGTGCTTGCTTATTTTTTAGCACGATCTGGCTACTACCTGTTAGTAGTTTTGCAAAAACTGTGATGATTTTGGGAGACAGTTTAAGTGCAGGTTATGGAATAAATCCGCAACAAGGTTGGGTCAATTTATTACAATTACGCCTAAATCAAGAGTTTCCAAAGCAGCATAAAGTCGTAAATGCCAGCGTGAGCGGAGAAACCACCAGCGGCGCTTTGGCACGTTTGCCAAAACTGCTACAAACGCATAAACCACAAGTTGTGGTTATTGAACTCGGTGGAAATGATGGTTTACGCGGTCAGCCACCACAAATGATTCAAAAAAATTTGGCGCAACTGATTCAAAAAAGTCAACAAAGTAAAGCCACTGTCGTACTATTGGGAATGAAAATTCCACCCAATTATGGCACAGCCTATAGCAAAGCCTTTGAAAATAATTACAAAATCCTTAGCCAACAATATAAAGTGAAAATGCATCCATTCTTTATGCAAGGAGTTGCAGGTCATCAAAATTTAATGCAAAAAGATTTAGTACATCCCAATGCAACTGCACAGAAAATTTTATTAAATAATGCTTACCCAATCATCAAAGGGGCATTATAACTCAGCACATGCTGTATGATTTTTCATAAACTCAAACCAAAAAAAGACGCCTTAGCGTCTTTTTTCATGCAACAAGCTTATGCTGGAATATCACGTACAGAAGCGTTACGAATCGCTTCTTTTAATGCCGCATAACCATGAATCGGTGGAAATTGAGGGAATTCACGAATTACATTTTCAGGTGCATCAAACAAGAAACCTTGGTCTGCTTCACCTAGCATGGTTGTATCATTATAAGAATCACCTGCTGCAATCACACGATAATTTAAACCATGCAACGCTTTTACAGCTTGACGCTTTTGGTCTGGCTGACGCAATTTATACGCAGTGATCATGCCATTTTCATCCGTTTCTAATTTATGGCAGAAAATGGTTGGCCAACCTAATTGTTGCATCAAAGGATGTGCAAACTCATAGAATGTATCAGAAAGAATAATCAGTTGAAAATGAGTACGCACCCATTCCACAAATTCTTTTGCACCTTCGAAAGGTCCCATCTCTGCGATGACAGCTTGAATATCATTTAAGCCTAAACCATGCTGTTTTAAAATATTCAAACGCTGTGTCATCAACACATCATAGTCAGGAATATCACGAGTTGTTGCTTCTAGTTCTTTGATTCCTGTTTTCTTAGCAAAATTGATCCAGATTTCTGGTACCAATACACCCTCAAGATCAAGACATACGATTTCCATGGGTTCTCCCAAATGCCAATTGTAAATTTTGGCGCTATCATAGCATTAAAGATTGCGCAATTTAACGAAACTTTATAAATCTATTTTATTCATAAGCATTGTATTTAATCTGCTAAGCAGTTTATTTCATTTACTTTAAAATATGATCAATTTCAAAGTACAACATAGCTTCAAGCTAAAGCCAGAGGCAACAAATGACTGTTATTCCTACAATTGATCATGTAGATGCGCTTGCAGCAGAATATGCTGATAAATCTCCATCAGACATTCTTGCCTTAGCCCTTTCACAACACGGTGAAATTGCCATTTCTTTTTCAGGTGCTGAGGATGTCGTACTGATTGATATGGCTGCAAATTTAGGCAAGCCCTTTCGCGTGTTTAGCTTAGACACGGGGCGTCTACATGCTGAAACCTATCAGTTCATTGAAACTGTTCGTAAGCATTACAATATTCAAATCGAAATCTGCTTTCCTGAAGCAGAAGCCGTTCAAAAACTTGTTACTGAAAAAGGGCTATTTAGCTTTTATCAAGACGAACATAAAGAATGTTGTGGTATTCGTAAAGTTCAGCCTTTACGCAAAAAACTTGCAACGCTAGATGGTTGGATTACAGGTCAACGTAAAGATCAAAGTCCAGGAACACGTACAGAAATTCCTGTGATTCAAGCAGATGTAGGATTTTCAGGCGAAGGCAAACAATTGATTAAATATAATCCCTTAGCCAATTGGTCAAGTGCTGACGTATGGAGTTATATCCGTATGATGGAAGTACCATTTAATCCCCTGCATGAAAAAGGCTTTATTTCCATTGGCTGTGAACCTTGTACTCGAGCTGTACTGCCAAATCAACATGAACGTGAGGGTCGCTGGTGGTGGGAAGAAGCAACCCATAAAGAGTGTGGTTTACACGCAGGCAACCTTAAAAAGTAGTTCAAAAAAAGCCACTGATATTCAGTGGCTTTTTTTATAGCCCTAGTATTCACACTTTATTCACTATTCTTTTTTGTTTCACTTTATACTAAAATCAGATGGATAATTCTAAAAAATCAGCGCTCAAATTATCTGAGTCGTTGTTGTTTTTGCAGTGAGGCAAATCATTACCATGCGACCATTACACCCTCTTGATTTTATTTTTCTAAATCTAGAAAAGCGCCAACAACCCATGCACGTTGGAGGATTGTTTTTATTTCAAATCCCCGATGATGCACCCTCTACTTTTATTCAAGACCTCGTTGCAGACATACGAAACTCGAAATCTATTCCTGTTCCACCCTTTAATAATCGTTTAAATGGTCTATTTTGGGATGAAGATGAAGAATTTGATATTGACCACCATTTTCGCCATATCGCACTGCCACATCCCGGAAGAATACGCGAATTATTGGTTTATATTTCACAAGAACATAGTGCTTTAATTGACCGTGCTAAACCATTATGGACATGCCATATCATTGAAGGCATTGAAGGTAATCGTTTTGCCATGTATTTTAAAATCCACCATGCCATGATCGATGGTGTCGCAGGTATGCGTTTATTGGAAAAATCATTTTCCAAAGATCCCAATTCAAAATCAATCATTCCTCCTTGGTGTGTGGAAGGCAAACGTGCCAAACGCTTAAAAGCACCTAAAGTCAGTAAAATTAAAAATATTTTATCCACCATTAAAGGGCAAATTGAGGTTACACCAAAAGTTACCCAAGAACTTTGCCAAACTATTTTTAAAGAAATGGGCAAAAATCCTGACTATGTATCAAGTTTTCAAGCACCAAGTAGTATTTTTAACCAACGGGTAAGTTCGTCTCGTCGTTTTGCAGCTCAGTCTTTTGAGTTAGATCGTTTTCGCACCATTTCCAAAGCCCTAAATGTCACCATTAATGATGTGGTTTTAGCTGTTTGTTCAGGTGCTTTACGTGAATATTTGACCAGTCAAAACGCTTTACCTAAAAAGCCTTTGATTGCAATGGTGCCGGCTTCATTACGTGATGATGATTCAGACGTAAGTAACCGGATCACGATGATTTTGGCAAATTTAGGGACGCATAAAGATGAGCCTTTAGAGCGTTTAGACATTATTAAACGCAGTGTACAAAATGCAAAAAATCGTTTTAAACGCATGAATGCCAATCAAATTTTAAATTATAGTGCCTTTGTATATGGGCCTGCAGGTTTAAATATTGCTTCAGGGATATTGCCTAAACGCCAAGCATTTAACGTGATTATTTCCAATGTTCCCGGCCCTCGCGAACCTCTCTATTGGAATGGTGCCAAACTCGATGCCCTCTACCCTGCATCAATCGTACTCGATGGACAAGCCCTCAATATCACAATGACGAGTTATTTAGATAAACTTGAAGTGGGTTTAACGGGTTGCCGCCGTACTTTGCCTAAAATGCAAAATCTGTTGACTCATTTAGAAGATGAGATTCAACGCTTTGAAAAGCTTATTGCAGAACATGATCAAGTGGAAGATATTGCCAAGACAGTATCGGCTTAAAATGTGCAATTTTAAAATTATTTTTCTGATTGCTATTTTTGAAAAATGATGTTGAAACGATACAAATAAATTAAGGGGCGATTAAATTGCCCCTTAGTTTTTAATATTACGACATTGTTTGAGCAATTGATGACACATGGTCACGACCATATCTTTAGTAATGCTCACTTCTTTGCCATTTTCATCTAACATTACACAGGTATTCTTCGGTTGGTTGTCCAACACATGTTGTAGATTACGTGTGATAATTTTTTCACTTACTGTCATATTTACCTCACTTGCTAAGATTCAAATCCGAATCTATGGCTACTTGTTATGCTTAGTATTGTGAAATTAATCTGCTAGAAAGTAAAATGTCAGTTGTAACAAGTGTTTAACGATATCCTGTTACAATTTTAACTTAAAATGATATCGTATTGCTCTTGCGTATATAAATTTTCGACTTGGAACTTGATCACACGATGGATGAAATGCTCCAAATCCGCCACAGCAGGCGCTTCTGCTGTTAATAAACGGTCAATCACAGATGGATGTGCAACGACAGTAAAACCACTTTGTGACTCAAAAGCCCGCGCATATCTCAAAATTTCTCGAAAAATTTCGTAACATACTGTCTCGGCAGTTTTAACATAACCACGCCCTTGACAGGTTGGGCAAGACTCACACAGCAGATGCTCTAAAGACTCGCGGGTACGCTTACGCGTCATCTCCACCAAGCCAAGTTCCGACACTTGGGTAATCTTGGTTTTAGCATGATCTCGTTCCAACATTTTATCGAAATGCTGCATCACGGCTTCGCGGTGCTCTGCCTCTTGCATGTCAATAAAATCTATAATGATAATGCCGCCCAAGTTACGTAAACGTAATTGCCGTGCAATCACTTGCGTCGCTTCCATATTTGTTTTAAATACGGTGTCTTCAAGTGTACGCCCACCCACATAAGAGCCGGTATTCACATCAATGGTCGTCATGGCTTCTGTCTGATCAATCATCAGATAACCACCAGACTTCAAAGCAACCCGAGTTTGCAATGCTTTTTGAATATCTTCTTCAACATTATATAAATCAAATAATGGACGCTCACCCGGATAATGCAGCAAGTGTTGCTCCATATTCGGTACAAACTCTTTGACAAACTCTTGTAATTTACTGTGAATTTCACGTGAATCTACATAAATTTTAGCCGTATTTTCATTTGCCAAATCTCGAATCACACGCTGCGGCAAAGGCAATTCTTCAAAAATTAACGAAGGTACAGCAATCGCTTTTTGTTTACGTTGAATATATTCCCAAAGCTTAACCAAATAGCACATATCTTGCGCAATGGATGCTTCATCTATACCGTCCGCCGCAGTTCGTACAATCACTGAACCAGGTAATTTATGCTCACCCTGAATACGTTCAATAATCGAGCGCAAACGGTCTCGTTCTTCTTCTGATTCAATTCGTTGCGATACACCAATATGACTTCCATATGGCATTAATACTAAATAACGTGAAGGGATAGAAAGGTCTGTACTGAGCCGAGCACCTTTCGTTCCTAACATGTCTTTCATGACTTGAACGGTCAGGATTTGTCCGGGTTGTAATAACTCAAAGACATTGGGTGTAGGCTGATTTTTTTGCCAAACCATATCATTAATATGTAAAAATGCTGTACGAGAAAGCCCGATATCCACAAAAGCAGCCTGCATTCCGGGCAGCACACGCACAACTTTTCCTTTGTAAATATTGCCTACAAGACCACGCTTTACTGTACGTTCAACAAATAATTCATTGACCGTGCCATTTTGGATTAGCGCTACCCGACATTCCATAGGGGTGACGTTAATCAATAACTCGTCAGACATAATAAAACTCAAAACATTATAAAAATTCTTTTGAAGTGGTTAATTTAATGCCTTAACCGCTTTTAATAACTGTACAGTCTCGTGTAAAGGAAGCCCCACCACATTCGTATAACTCCCCTCTATACGAGTGACATATTGTGCAGCAATCCCCTGAATGGCGTAAGCACCTGCTTTACCTAAAGGTTCTCTAGTTGCCCAATAATATTCCATATCTTCTAGGCTTAATTTTTGTAATTGAACACGTGTGCTAACCACTTGTGTTACTGATTTTTCAGCTGTCGCGACAGAAATTCCAGTCAAAACTTCATGTTCATTATTAGATAATAATGACCAAATTTCAAAAGCATGCTGTTTAGATTCAGGTTTACCAATGATCTGATCATTGAATACTAAACTTGTATCTGCTGCAAGCACGACAGCATGCGGTTGACTTGCCAGTACAGTTTTCGCCTTCGTTTCTGCCAAACGGCGTACATACTGTTCTATATGTTCATTTTCTAAAACAGATTCATCAATATCTGGGCTTAAAACTTCAAAGCTTAAACCCAATTGTTGCAACAGTTCTCTACGTCTAGGTGAACTAGAGGCTAATATTAAATTCGCCATTTTTTCAAAAGATAATATAAGATTGGCCAACTTAAAATACTTGCAACTAAAGGTTGCCAATGTCGTGTTAAAGAAAAGTTGATCCCAAACATGGTTTGTGCCAACAAGGTAAAGACGAGATGCGCAATCACAGCTAAACTAACAATGACCCATAAATTACTAAACGTCAGTACACGTCTTTCTCGAATAAAATAGCGTGTCAAAAATGCCAACACCACGTAACTCAGCGCATTCATTCCCAGTGGTGCATCAAGCAACAAGTCTGTAAACAAACCCATCGAAAATGCGAACCAAACACCACACCATGTCGGCTGACACAACACCCAAAATAAGGTGATTAACAGCATAAACAAAGGTCGCCAGCCTGCAATGCCATAAGACAAAGGATAGACCACTAAAATCGAGGCAATCACCACCGACAAGATAATGATAATAAATGGATCTTTACGCTGACGTTGCGAAGACAATTTTTTAGCGATCAACATGCGGCTGCTCCATCGCTAATGAGTCAGAAAATAATACCACCACATGATGCCCCCCTGCTAATTGTGCTGCAGGCGCAACATCAATACTCGCAAACTCACCTGAGTTATGACGCATTACTTTCGACACTGTTCCCACTAAATAACCTGCTGGAAAATGTTGTCCTAAACCTGAACTATAGACTTTATCCCCAACTTTAATATTGGCACTGGTTGGAACATATTCCATTTTCAAGCGCCCCAAATCACCTGTACCCGTCACAATTGCACGCATACCTGAACGTTCTAAACGCACAGAAAGCGAATGCTCTTTGTCAGATAACAGCATGATACGGCTACTATGTGGATAGACATTAATAATCTGTCCCATAATGCCTTTATCATCCAATACCGTCTGCCCAACACGTAATTGGCTAGACGAACCGCGATTAATAATAATGATGTGACGTAGTGGATCTGCATCTGTACCAATCACTTCTGCAATTTCCATGCGTCCATCAATAATCAAAGGCGTATCGAGTAATCCACGCAAACGAGTATTTTCCGCAGAAAGCTCGGACAATTTCTGTAGGCGCACTTGTGCCTGAAGCAATTCCGCTTGCATCGCAGTATTTTCACGGCGCAATTGGGCTTCAGACTTAGTTTGCTGGTTAAGCCATTCTTTCGATAATACAGGATAACTCGCAAGCGCATAAATGGGGTTATATGCGGCATACAAGACATCTCTTGCAGGTTGAATCACATGGGGCATACGCCAATTAAAAAACAGCACAACCACACATGTAATCACCGCAATGATGAATGAACGAAAAGATGGCGGTTGTCTTGAAAAGAGATTCGGTTGCACCGCCTCGTCCTTAAACTTAGTCTACAGAAGATTAGCCTACAAAAAGCATATCATGGTTCGGATTATCAAAGAATTCTAAGACTTTTCCACCACCACGGGTGACACATGTTAAAGGATCTTCGGCAACGACTACAGGTAAACCTGTTTCTTTAGCCAGTAATTTATCTAAATTACGTAATAAAGCACCACCACCAGTCAACACAATTCCACGTTCTGCAATATCTGAAGATAATTCAGGCGGTGTTTGTTCAAGTGCTGATTTGACAGCAGAAACGATACTTTGTAATGGATCAGCAATCGCTTGGCAGATCTCATCTGAAGTGACAGTAATGGCACGTGGCACACCTTCTGCCAAGTTACGACCACGCACTTCAATTTCTAAAGGTTTTTCTTCAGGAATCGCCATGCCCACTTCTTTCTTAATGATTTCAGCTGTGGTTTCACCAATCACACAACCATGTGCTTTACGGACATAGTTAATAATTTGTTCGTCAAATACATCGCCGCCAATACGTAAAGAATCTGCGTACACACAACCCTGTAGCGAAATAATGGCTATTTCAGTGGTACCACCACCCACATCAACGACCATTGAACCACATGCTTGTTCAACAGGCATACCTGCACCAATTGCTGCTGCCATTGGTTCTTCGATTAAGCGCACATCACGCGCACCAGCATTAAATACAGCCTCACGAATCGCACGGCGCTCAACTAGTGTAGATTTGCATGGAACACATACAACTACACGTGGCGCAGGTGGAAATAAACGTTTTTCGTGCACTTTGCCAATAAATTGATTTAACATGGTTTCAGTGACTTCAAAATCTGCAATTACACCATCTTTCATTGGACGAATAGCAGAAATGTTTGCAGGGGTACGGCCTAGCATCTGCTTAGCATCTAAGCCTACAGCTGCTACAATTTTTTGTGAACCGCTGTGGCGAATTGCCACAACCGTCGGTTCATTTAATATAATGCCCCGTCCTGGTGCATAAATCAGTGTATTAGCAGTACCTAAATCAATGGCAAGATCTGGCGAAAACAAGCCAATTAGTCGTTTTAGAATCACGGGTCGTTCTCAGTTAAACTTTAGTATGGACGCAAGATGGCAACTTTAACTAAATGTGATGCTTTGGACAAGTCAATCGCTTATTATAACGCACGATATTTTAACTTTTTTTAAAACTGATTAGGTGAGACATCATGTCAACTTCAGATGCTCAGCATTCTGCAGACTTAAATGCGCAAACTGTATCGCAGATTGCTAACCTCGCTCGATTGTCGCTAGATGATGCGCAATCTACTGAATATGCTCAAAGTTTAAATAAAATTTTAGGGATGATGGAAACTCTGAAAGGCATTGATACCGAAGGTGTTGAGCCACTTAAGAGTCCATTTGACAATCCACAACCTTTGCGTGAAGACGTTGTAACTGAAAGTAATCATCGTGAAGAATATCAAGCCGTTGCTCCTGCTGTACAGGACGGTTTGTATCTCGTACCACGTGTGATTGAATAAAATTTAAACAGTTAAATCTATTTCCCAAATTAATCGTAAAGAATTGTTCCCATGACTGATTTACATCGCTTATCTGTTCGTGAAATGGCTGAAGGCTTAAAAAGCGCTCAGTTTTCATCTCGTGAATTGACACAACATTATTTAGACCGTATTGCAAAGATTGACCAATACGTGAAATCTTATGTAACGGTTACCCCTGAACATGCACTTGCCCAAGCTGATGCTGCTGATGGTTTATTGAAATCAGGAATGGCAAGTGCACTAACAGGTGTTCCGCTTGCGCATAAAGATATTTTCTGTACCCAAGGCATCAAAACCACTGCGGGTTCAAAAATTTTAGACAACTTCATTTCTCCATACGACGCAACTGTAGTCAGCAAAGCCAAAGCAGCTGGCTTAGTGACTTTAGGTAAAGTCAATATGGATGAATTCGCTATGGGTTCAACCTCTGAAAGCTCATACTATGGTGCAACTAAGAACCCATGGAACTTAGACTGCGTACCGGGAGGATCATCTGGTGGTTCTGCCGCAGCAGTTGCAGCAGACCTTGCTCCTTTTGCAACAGGGACTGATACGGGGGGTTCAATTCGTCAACCTGCATCATTCTGTGGTTTAACAGGCTTAAAACCAACCTATGGTCGTGTTTCCCGTTTCGGGATGATTGCTTATGCATCATCACTTGACCAAGGTGGGCCAATGGCACGTTCGGCAGAAGACTGTGCCTATTTGATGAATGTCATGGCAGGTCATGACCAAAAAGACTCAACATCAGTCAACAAAGACGTTGATGATTATGTTGCTGACTTAAATGCAACGACAGTCAAAGGTTTACGTATTGGTATTCCAAAACAATACTTCAATGTACAAGGTCTGGATGCTGACGTTAAAGCACGTGTTGAAGAATCTTTGAAAAAATTAGAAGAGATGGGCGCAACGTTGGTTGAAATCGACCTCAACATGACTGACGCTTATGTACCGACTTATTACCTGATTGCGCCTGCCGAAGCATCTTCAAACTTACAGCGCTATGATGGTGTACGTTACGGTTATCGTGCTGAAAATCCAAAAGATATTTTAGACTTATATAAACGTTCACGTTCTGAAGGTTTTGGAGCAGAAGTTCAACGCCGTATCTTGATCGGAACATATGCGCTATCTGCGGGTTATTACGATGCTTACTATGTCAAAGCACAAAAAGTACGTCGTCTCATCCAACAAGATTTCTTAAAAGCATTTGAATCGGTTGATGTGATTGCTGCCCCTGCTGCACCAACCACAGCGTATAAGATTGGTGCAAACCTTTCTCCAGTTGAAATGTACTTGGGCGATATCTATACCATCGCGGTCAACCTTGCAGGTCTTCCTGCGATTAACGCGCCTGTTGGTTTTGATCAAAATAATTTACCTGTTGGCTTACAGTTGATTGGTAACTACTGGTCAGAATCTCAATTGTTGTCTGTGGTGCATCAATACCAACAAGCAACGGATTGGCACACCAAACGCGCTGCAATTGCTGAGGAGAACGCATAATGTCAAAAAATGCTGCTAAACCTAAGTCAAACTTAATTGATGGTTGGGAAGTCGTTATTGGTATCGAGATTCATACTCAGCTTGCGACAAAATCTAAAATCTTCTCAGGTTCTTCTACTGAATTTGGTCAAGATCCCAACACCCAAGCGAGCCTTGTTGACTTGGCAATGCCAGGGGTTCTACCTGTATTAAATAAAGAAGTGGTGGATTTAGCGATTCGCTTCGGTTTAGGTATTGATGCCTACATCGACCAAGCCTCTGTATTTGCACGTAAAAACTACTTCTACCCTGACTCGCCTAAAGGCTATCAAATCAGCCAGATGGACAATCCAATCGTGGGTTTAGGTCATATCGACATTCAACTTGAAGATGGCACAGTCAAACGCATCGGCGTGACACGTGCACACCTTGAGGAAGATGCAGGTAAATCGATCCATGACCAATTCGAAGGTATGTCAGGCATCGACTTAAACCGTGCAGGTACACCACTTCTTGAAATCGTTTCTGAACCTGATATGCGTTCTGTTGAAGAAGCTGTTGCCTACATTAAAGCTATTCACACGCTTGTACGTTGGTTAGGTATTTCTGACGGTAACATGGCAGAAGGTTCGTTCCGTGCTGACTGTAACGTGTCTTTACGTCGTCCAGGTCAGCCATTTGGTACACGTTGTGAGCTTAAAAACCTCAACTCATTCCGTTTCATTGAACAAGCGATCAATGTTGAAATTGAACGTCAAATGGAAATCTTGGAATGGGATGGCACCATCGACCAAGAAACACGCTTGTTCGACCCTGTGAAGATGGAAACGCGTTCAATGCGTTCTAAAGAAGAAGCGAACGATTACCGCTACTTCCCTGATCCTGACTTGTTGCCTGTGATTATTGCCGATGCGCAAATTGCTGAAGCAAAAGCCAACCTGCCTGAGTTACCAAAAGCCCGCCGTGAACGTTTTGTCGCTGACTTTGGCGTGACTGAGTACGATGCTCACGTGCTTACGCTGACTCGTGAAATGTCAGAGTTTTATGAAGACGTGGTAAAAGCTGCTGGCGGTGCTGCACAAGGTAAGATTGCTGCAAACTGGGTGATGGGTGAATTCTCAGGGGCGCTGAACAAAGCGGGCTTAGAGTTGGCGGACTCTCCTGTATCAGCAGAAAAATTGGGTGGCATGATTGCACGTATTGTGGACAACACCATTAACGGTAAGATTGCGAAACAAGTGTTCGGTTTTATGTGGGAAGAAGGCAAAACTGCGGACGAGATTATTGCTGAAAAAGGCTTGAAACAGGAAACTGATACAGGTGCAATTGAAGCAATCATTAAAGACGTACTTGCTGCTAACGAGAAGATGGTTGAAGAGTATAAATCTGGTAAAGAGAAAGCCTTTAACGGTCTTGTTGGTCAAGTGATGAAAGCAGCGAAAGGTAAAGCTAACCCTGCACAAGTAAATGAATTAATGAAGAAATTGATTGGTTGATTATTGATTAATTTATAAATTCATGAGATAAAACCCCTACCTCGTGTGGGGTTTTATTTTTGAGAGAAGAATGGCTTTAAAAACAATTTTTAATGTTTCAGAAGAAAAAACAGCAAAATTAGCAGTTTTAATTGATGCAGATAATGCTTCAGCAAAAGATATCGAAAATATTTTAAATGAACTCACGAAATATGGTGAAGCAACGGTTAAACGTATTTATGGAAATTTTGTCAATCAAAATGGGAATTGGAAACAAGCTATCAATAGCTTAGCCATTAAACCCATGCAACAATTCGCATATACCACAGGTAAAAATGCAACCGATGGTTTTATGATTATTGATGCTATGGATTTACTCTATACAGGAAGATTTGATGGTTTTTGCCTAGTATCAAGTGATAGCGATTTCACTGCTTTAGCCATCCGCATCAAAGAACAAGGTGCAACTGTTTACGGTTTTGGTAAAAAGCAGACACCTGAAGCTTTTAGAAATGCTTGCTCACATTTCACTTATGTTGAAAATTTAAGTAATTATGAAGAACCAGTAGTAATTAAAGAACCATCTACACCTATAACAAAAGAAGTTAAACAAGAGAACATTGTTAAGGAAGCACCTAAACAGGAAATAAAAAATGATACAACCTCTACTCTACCTTTAAATATTATTAAGCAAGTTTTTGATAACCATGATACTGAATGGATTAGTGTTGCATCACTTGGTTCTCAATGGAAACTATTACAAGTAGATTTCGATCCACGTACATATGGATTTAAAAAGTTAGGTGATTTAGTAAAAGGTTTTCCTCAAATTTTTAAAACAGAAGAACGATTGAACAACGATCATAAAAATTTATATGTAAAACTTAAATAATACATTTAAATATTAAAGCCATTTTTTTATATGTGACGTCTAATCTTCTCTACCCCCTCTTTAAAAAAGGGGGATTTTGCACATTAGCCTTCTTGATATTCGTGGTTTCATCTCCTTTTTAAAGGCTGAACGTTATAACTCGCAAGAGAAAGAGCATTCAAAAATGCGTAAATCACTCCCAACCTTTTACATCTCCTCATCCATGAACAAAAACCTCGCGACCCTCATCATTTTTAGCACCATCTTCCTTTGGTCAACCATTATTGGATTACTAAAAAAGTCAACGCAAACATTGGTGCAGACTTAGCCGTCCTGTTTATGTATAGCTTAAGTGAGGTATTGCTATTTGCCCTGTTTCGTATTCCCAATTTAAAACAAATCCCACGTAAATACCTATATAGAGCAGTCGGTTTATTTATTATTAACAAAAGTTACGCGTATCATCCTAGTTGCAAAACTAACCTCTATCACTCACTTAATTCTGCTATTTGTTAACTAATGAAAGTTCTCTCTCCTTTTAGAAGATAAGAAGCACGGCTTCGCAAGGAGAGAGATTTTTAAAATCATAAAAAAAGTAATTAAAGATCAAAGCGCAGCCAAATTCTCCAACTCAGTCGCTCTATTTGCCGTTTCATTCATCACACAATTCGCAGCTTTAACCTGAGCAATTGAGCCACCATTCGGGTCTACATAAAATTTACAATTGGCATCACGATATTTGATCCATAAACGCTGTACTGCTTGTAATTCTTGCTTACGGGTTTTAGTCTGCTTTGACATTAAAGCGTTATAGGCTTTGTTTAAACGCGCATCCTGACGAGCAATTTCAGCCGAAGTACACTGCACCATACCAATGGTACTGCTTGCTTTATTCATACACGCTGTGTATTGCTGACTGATTTTAGAATCAGCGTAGCTTGCTTGTAAGCCAAGCATGAATAAGGAGCTTACTATGATTAATTTTTTCATCATTTATCTCTCACCACACCCAATTTATTCCAAATATCAGGGGTTAAGAATGTCATCACCAATTTATTTAAATCGATATATTTCAACACACCATTTAACTGCTGTTTAATTTCAGGGGTTTTTAAAATTTCCTCACCAGTAATACTCCCTAGCTCTTGAAAACTCTCACCAACCGCTTGTAAACCTTCAGCCTTAATCACCGCTTGTGCTTGCGTAGAACATTGCTCCGTTAAAATGCGTTGTAAGGTTTGTGCTAAGTTTTTATCTAAAGCCGTTTTTTGTTCATCTGTGGCATGCGCAAAAGTTTTTAAATCGGGATGCTGTGCCAATGCAGTAAATGTCCATTGCAAAACGGTCGTTTTATCGGCGGCAGTCGTTGATTTCACCAAACACTCACTCAGTTGATCTACTGCCTGTCCTGCAACTGCAAATTGAGTCGTTCCCAATAAAGTACCAACCAATAACGCAGATTTTGCATAATGTAAAATTGTTTGATTTAAATGAGAAAAAACAAACTGTGACATAGATCAAATTCCAATAAAATATGCTTTCTTTGTAGCATAATTTATTGAAATAGACCTGTTAGAACTATGTAACTTATGTGAAGAATAAGTTCAGTTTTATATCAAGATTCAATTTTTCATAAAGTACAAATAGATCACCTGTTATTTGATGAAAAATACGTTCAATGATCAAAATCATTTAAAATAAAAGTCTATTTAAATCGATAAAGTTGCATGTCTAAATTTCTATCTCTACGATTTTATGTCTTCATTGCTTGGCATAACATATGATTTGGGTCGTTTTTTGTATCGGTGCCATGCTTGCTGGTTTTGTACAAGGTTTAACAGGTTTTGCTTTCGCCTTGATCGCTATGTCATGTTGGATCTGGGTGCTTCCCGCACAAGTTGCGGCACCATTATTAGTCTTTGCATCTCTTTGGAGTCATTGCATTTCACTTGGCAAAGAACAAAAACACACATTACCCTTTTGTTTGGTCAAGCCGTATATCTTTGCAGGTTTAATTGGCGTTCCGCTTGGTACAGCACTTTTACATTATATTCACCAAGATATTTTTAAAATTGTGTTAGGTGTATTTCTCATTTTTTGGTGCCCAATCATCTATTTTGCACCCGCCTTACCACGACTCAAAAAAATGGGCAAAACTGCTGACCGTATCGTTGGATTTCTCGGTGGGATCTTGGGCGGCTTAGGCGGTTTCTGTGGCGCACTGCCTTCCGCGTGGGTCATGCTCAAACAACTCTCTAAAGAGCAACAACGTTATATCCTGCGACACTTTAATTTTGCCATTCAATTATTCACCTTATTGGTTTATCTTTGGCATGGCACGCTCAATAGCAGTCATCTTTCTTATATTATTGTTTTGATGATTACCGTCAGCATGCCTGCAATTTTAGGTGCACAATTGTTTTATAAAATTTCTGAACAACAATTTAAACAAATTGTGCTTAGTTTATTATTTATGTCTGGTCTATTTTTAAGCACTTCTACACTGCTATAAATATTTACTTACAATTTTAAATAAACCCTAAGACAAAAGATGATCAATATGTCAATTTTTAATCAAATTTAGCTATTTAATTCAAAATATTACGCATATAATTTCAATCCTCATTTTTATACTACTAATGTGATGAAATCCTCATTTTTGTTAAGTTTAGCTGTCATCTTAACAGGTTGTGCTATCGGCACATCTAGCGAAATAAAATCAGCAGAAAAATTACTCAGTCAATTTGAATGTAAAAATATCGAAAGCGCAGAACTGGCACATAGTCCCATCACCTCTTACCATGAGCGTTCTCTTGCAGTAAGCCGTGAAAAAGCCATGTCATATATTGATAGCTATAAATCAGGTGATGTTTTATTTCAAATTCCATTAGATCATGTTGTACAACAACAATATGATGTATATAAATCTTCTTGTGAGGCTTTAGGTGGCGTGCAAAGTGAAAAAATATCTACACAAATAAATGAAAATCTTGAAAAGGAATAAAAGACCAATTTCATAAAAAGCTGTGGTTATGCCTCATTTAAATCTCTGTGCTGTGGCGTTCCAAAAAACCACCAAAGTCATCAAACAAAAATTACAACTTCGTTTACAGCACATGCTATTACCGACGTAAACACACCTAACAGCAGATCAAAAATTATTTATAGAATAATGAGAAAAAAGACAGAATAAACCCTGTCTTTTATTTTTACTTGACTATTTATTTATCAGTATAATAACGTGTATCAACACTAAATAATTCAGGGAATTTTGGATTGATTTGTGCATAAAATGCCATGATTTCTGCCATATCTTTTTCATAATCTCCTGATGGATAAACAATCTTTCCAATACCTGTTTTTTTCTTGTCATAGTCCATGTAAGCCAATGCAATCGGTACACCTGCATTGACAGCAACATGATAAAAACCTGTTTTCCATTTTTCTTGTTTTGAACGTGTCCCTTCAGGTGTCACCAACATCACTAATTTAGGATGCGTTTTAAATAAATCCGTCATAAGCTCAACCATACTTGGGCGTGCTTCACCTTCTTTTTTAGGTCGACGATCGATACCAATTCCTCCCATTGCCCGAACAAATGGTCCAAATGGAAATTTCATATAGCTATCTTTAATGGTAATACGTACATTCACGCCTAAAGCTTTCAGTGCTAAACGTGCATATAAAGCATCCCAATTACTGGTATGTGGCGCTGCAATCATGACACATTGATCAATGGTTAAATCCCAATGATTATCAATTTCCCACCCCATTGCCCCAAGACTTTGTTCTGCCAATTTTTCGAACATGACAATTCCGCACTTATAAAGATAAAAATTTCGCGGATTGTAACAATATCATCATAATATAAAACTTAAATTTGATTATTTTTCAAACAATTAAATCACATTTGTACATTATATTTTTCCAAATGATTTTTATCTTAAAGTTTTGATTTAATCCAACATATTCTAGATGTAAATTTTGCGTATATTGAGAATTAATCTATAAAAATCCATCATCTCTTTTTTGTAATAAATCATTTTAAATCTGACTTATTTTAGTTCTACTTACCAATCATACTTATACAAAATCACCAAAGTGCTTACATTTATTGTCTATTTTCCCAAAAAGAAAACTTTTAAATTTTGGAATATCTTTATAGTGAGTAAATAGTATGAAAAAAACAGTACTTATTTTAATATTATCAGGTCTTGTTTTGACAGCTTGTTCCAAATCTACTGAAAAAAATACAGACCAAGTCGAAAATAAAACACAAGCTACTACAACCCAGACTCAAACAACAACTGCAGCGGACTCTGCTCATCAAGCAGAAAATAGTTTGGACTGGGCAGGAAAATATAAAGGTTTACTCCCTTGTGCTGACTGTGAAGGCATAGAAACGGAATTAACATTAAATGCAGATAAAACCTATGAATTAGAAGAAGAATACAAAGGCGGCAAAGGTGACGAGAAAAAATTTGAATCTAAAGGCAAGTTTACTTTTGATTCAACAGGCTCAATCATTACTTTAGATAAAAATGCAGATGAACGAAAATTCTTTGTAGGAGAAAATTTTCTTGAGGCGCGCAATCGTGAAACAGGTACAAAAATTGAAGGTCCTATCGCTGAACATTATAAATTAGCAAAAGAATTAAATTAATTCATCTTGGTCTAATTCATTACAACTTATTTACAATGATGAGATCACAATAAAAAACCCAGCTTTCGCTGGGTTTTTTCGAATCAGTTCGCGACTTAGTGAGCAGCGAATTGGTTCATTGTGTTTTTAGCATCGTCGTGTGCTTTAAGCGCGTTATCACCAGAGAAGATTTCTTTGTGATCATCACCGATGTCCGAACCAGCCATTGCCTGGTGTTTAACACAAGCGATACCGCCACGGATTTCTTTACGTTGTACGCCAGCAACATAAGCCAACATACCTTCAGAACCGAAGTAACCTTGAGCAAGCTCATGCGTAGAAAGAGCAGCTGTGTGGTAAGTCGGAAGTGTGATCAAGTGATGGAACACACCCGCTTCACGAGAAGCATCCGCTTGGAATGTACGTACTTTTTCATCAGCATCAGCAGCTAATTCAGTGTTATCGTACTCAGCGCTCATTAATTTAGCGCGGTCGTATGCAGATACGTCTTTACCTTCAGCAACCCAACGATCGTACGCTTGTTGACGGAAGTTTAATGTCCAGTTGAATGATGGAGAGTTGTTATAAACAAGTTTCGCATTTGGAACAACTTCACGTACACGGTTAACCATGTGAGCAATTTCTTCAACGTTAGGCGTTGCAGTTTCGATCCAAAGAAGGTCAGCACCGTTTTGTAAGCTAGTTACACAGTCAAGTACAACACGGTCAATTTGAGTACCTTCACGGAATTGATATAAACCAGAAGCTAAACGCTTAGGACGGTGTAATTTACCATCACGTTTGATCAAGATTTCATCTTCTTGAGCATCAGCAATATCAATTTCAACAGTGTCTAAGTAGCTGATGTATTGAGAAGCAATGTCACCTGGCTCTTTAACCACTGGGATTTTTTGAGTCAAGTCAGCGCCTTCAGAGTCAGTACGTGCAACGATGATACCGTCGTCAAGACCCATTTCTAAGAATGCATAACGTAATGCGTGGATTTTAGCGATGAAGTCTTCGTGTGGAACAGTTACTTTACCAGCTTGGTGACCACATTGTTTTGCATCAGATACTTGGTTTTCGATTTGTAGTGCACAAGCACCAGCTTCGATCATTTTCTTAGCAAGTAAGTAAGTTGCTTCTTCGTTACCGAAACCAGCATCGATGTCCGCAATAATTGGCACAACGTGAGTTTCAAAGTTATCGATTTGTGCAGTGATTTCAGCAGCTTTTGCAGTATCACCAGCATCTTGTGCTTTTTTAAGCGCACGGAATAAATCGTTTAATTCTTTTGCGTCAGCTTGACGAAGGAAAGTATAGATTTCTTCGATCAATGCAGGAACTGAAGTTTTTTCATGCATAGATTGGTCAGGAAGTGGACCAAACTCTGAACGAAGCGCAGCTACCATCCAGCCTGAAAGATAGATATAACGTTTGTTTGTAGTACCGAAGTATTTTTTGTTCGCAATCATTTTTTGTTGTGCGATGAAACCGTGCCAGCAACCTAATGATTGAGTGTATTTGCTAGAATCAGCATCATACTCAGCCATATCACGACGCATAATCGCAGCTGTGTATTTCGCAATGTCTAAACCAGTTTTGAAACGGTTTTGCATTTGCATACGTGCAGCATCTTCAGGACTGATGTCTGCCCAAGTGTTGCCGAATTTTGCTTTTAATTCGCGGATTGCATCAATCGCTGTTTGGTATGTAGTCATGATTTTTTCCTGTCTTAATATTAGGATTTCATCCCATCGAATCGCTAAATCTAGTACTATCTATTTGTTCAGATTTAGTACGCTTCGTTGTTATGGACTTAGCTTAGAGTGACTTCTAAAATTAATCCAATATTTTGCGTTAATTCTCAGTATTTATTTAAAAAATATGTAGATCAAAGTCGTATTATAATTATATTACAAAATATTAATTCATTGTTTTTATTTAAATTAAAAATTAAACAACTTTTTAATTTTGTGTAATTTTCATGCATTTTTAAATTTTAAACCGCATTATACTTAAGTCTTGGGGCGGCAAAAAATTGTTGAAATTGTCTTTTAAATACCTATTTATTCACAGCCGATAATTTCGACTGCAAAAAATATATATTTTTCACACCATATATAGAGCAATAAAATACTATGGTTCAATGTAAATTAACTTTATAGAGGTTAAAATCATTAGAAATGAACGATTGCTTTATTAGGCGATCACTTCAAGTAGATTGACCACACTAGAATCTAGAATAAAGTCAAAGCTGAGTTTTTTTATCTCGATTTAACACAAAACTATTTGCTTATGGCATAATCCTCGTGATTTTAAAAATTTATTTTCGGTATTTTTTATATGAATCTTGAGCGGGTTGATCTCAATCTCTTAATTTATCTTGATGTGTTGTTACGTGAAAAAAATGTTACACGTGCAGCAGAGCAATTGGGTGTCACTCAACCGGCAATGAGTAATATTTTACGTCGTTTACGTAATTTGTTTAATGATCCACTTTTGATTCGTTCTTCTGAAGGGATGACTCCGACAGAACGTGCTTTAGAATTACAGCCTCGTATTCGAGATGCGCTCTCAGATTTATCCATGATTTTGGAACCCCGTACCGAGTTCCGACCTTATACATCTAATCGTGTTTTTCGTATCATGACCTCTGACTATGCTGAAGCAACTTTAGTGCCTCGCCTTGTCAAAGCCTTACGTTCTGAAGCACCGAATGTGGTACTCGACTTTTTAACACCGAGTGATGTGTCCTATCGTGATATGGAACAAGGAAAAGTTGATTTAGCCATTAACCGTTTTAATGAAATTCCACAAAGTTTTCACCAAGTTTTAGTATGGCGTGATAGCTTCTCTTGTCTTTTAAATGGGAAACACCCTGCTGCCAATAATTTAAACTTAAAAAGTTATTTAGATGCACAACATATTTGGGTATCTAAAACAGGTATGGGCGTTGGCTTTGGCGTAAATCCTGAGAAACAAGCAGGCTTAGGTTGGATTGATCAAGCACTTGAGCGGATTGGTCAAAAACGTAAAATTTCGGTATTTACCCGTCATTATCAAATGCCTGCGTTATTGGCATCTAATGTTGACTTAGTTGCCACTCTCCCGACTCGTATTGCACGTTTACAAGCCAAAAGCCAAAACTTATTAATCAAAGATCCACCGTTTTATATTCCAGAGTTTGAGTTAAAAATGGCTTGGTGTCCTTTACTTCACCATCATCCTGCACATCGTTGGTTACGCCAACTTATTTTATATGTTGCACGTCAAATGATCGAAGAAGAAAATCGTGAATTTATGTTGAATAACTCACAATTTTCACATTATTAATGATCTAATTATTACGATTCTTCATTTTCAGCTTATACTAAGCACCCAAGAGGATAAATAATTTATGCTCTTGGGTGCTTTTGTGTTAAAAATATTCATAATAATCAAGATCCACAGGTGGATTCGTGAGCCTATTTCAAAATATTGTCATTATGGCACTCCTCATTACAGGTGCAGGATTTCTCTCTTTAACTGAGATTGCACTTGCGGGTGCACGTAAAGTTAAACTCAAAATTCTTGCTGAAGCTGGAGATGAACGAGCACAAAAGGTTCTAGATTTACAAGAAAATTCAGCAGATTTTTTTGCAGCATCTCAGATTGGTTTAAATGCCGTTGCCATCTTAGGTGGTATTTTAGGTGAAGGTGCTTTCCGACCTTACTTCCTTGAGTTTGTATCTCATTTTTATACAGGTCCTTGGGCTGACACCATCAGTTTTTCACTATCATTCACTTTGGTGACGTCATTATTTATTTTATTTGCAGATCTGATGCCGAAACGTTTGGCGATGATTGCACCTGAAAAAATTGCCGTCTCAGTGATTGAACCGATTCAAATTTTTATCGTGATTTGTAAACCCTTGGCTTGGTTTATTAACATGATTGCCAATTTATTATTTCGTTTATTTAAGATCAATACGACTCGAGATGACAATATCACTTTTGATGATATCTCAGCTGTGATGGATGCTGGTGCACAAGCAGGTGTCTTGCAAAAACAGGAACACCATTTTATTGAAAATGTATTCGAGCTTGAAGAACGTAATGTTCCATCAAGTATGACCACACGTGAAAATGTTGTATTTTTTACATTAAAAGAATCAGAAGAAAGTATTCGTCAAAAACTTGCCGAATATCCTTATTCTAAGTTTTTGGTGTGTAATAACAACATTGATGATGTCATTGGCTATGTTGATGCTAAAGATATTTTGGTTCGTATTTTAAATAATCAGTCTTTATTACAACTTAATGAAAATACTATTCGTAACGTTTTAACCATTCCCGACACATTAACTTTATCTGAATTACTTGACCGTTTTCGTTCAACCAAAGAAAAATTTGCTGTGGTGATTAATGAATATGCGCTTGTTGTCGGTGTCATCACACTTTCAGACATTATGATCACGGTGATGGGAGACTGGGTAACACCGATTGAAGCAGACCAACAAATCATTAAGCGCGATAATAATTCTTGGTTGATCGATGGCAGCACCCCGATTGAAGATTTAAAACATGCACTCGCACTTGATGAAATGCCTGACGAAGAAAATTATGAAACTCTCGCAGGTTTTATGATGTATAAACTACGTAAAATCCCACGCCCTGCCGATACAGTTATTTTTGATGGGTATAAATTTGAAGTTGTCGATGTCGATCATTTTAAAATTGACCAATTACTCGTCACACGCTTACTAGAAAGAAGTGAAGTCGAACCGCCTGAGACAAGTGCATAACGAGATTTTTCGCATAACGCCAATGTCTAAAAAAAGCACCATCTAATGGCGCTTTTTTCATTTGTCTTTTTTAATGTTTTTCAATTAAACGATCTAACACCGCTTGATAGTGAATATTAATATCTTCATCTAAAATTTTGAATGCGCTGTCAAATTGCACCATTGGCCAACCTTCTTTCCAGAAGGGAAAAATATTATGTAAATCATGAGTGACTGTTGCATCTTCACGTAAAATTGCTTGTGCAACTTGTCCTAATACTTGTGCTGTTTCGGCACCATCAATCGCTAAGTAATCAATACCTTTGGCTTTTAAAATACGAATACGGTCTTTTTTATAACGAATTTTTTTAGCTTGCGCATCATTTAAATGCAAAGCCATTGTAACTGCTTCAACGAATTTATCTTCAAAACTTTGATGAAGGGCTACCAATGCCTGTTTATGTGCTTCTTGACGTCCTGCTTTTCCGCCTTCACGAATGATTTTTTGTGCTTCAATATTTAATTGGTCAGATTTCATTGACTGTAAAATATCTAAAATTTCAATATCGCTGAGTGCAGCAGAAAAATCTGTCATGGGAGTCCTAAAAATACAAAAAATTTGAATGGCTATTTTCGCATAATTTTAAAATTAAATCAGAGTTAAAATTTGAAAATTGTAGTATCCACACATCACAGCATTGTTATAGCGTTGGTCTAGTCTGTGTAGATTACATTCCCCTACACAGAACACATTTAGACACTTTTCACGTTGAAATGCTTTAAGTTTTAAAGCACTTCAACCACAACTTTACCAATATGCTCGCCTGTGTCCATACAGGCATGTGCAGCTTGAATTTGGTCAAATTTAAAGGTGCGATAAATCATCGGTAGACATTCACCTTTCGCCCAAAGTGGAGCGACATGCTCCATCAATCCTTTGGCAATTTCAGCTTTTTCAGCGGTATTGCGGGCACGCATCGTTGAACCTGTTATCGTCAAACGCTTCATCATAATTTGACCTAATTTCACATCTTTGGCTTTGGCTCCACCTAAAAATGCAATATAGACCAAACGCCCATCACGGCGTAACAAATTGAGATTTTTTTCTAAATATGGCGCACCCACCATATCTAAAATTACATCCACCCCACTGTTGCCATTTTTTTCATTAATGACTTGCTCAAAATCTTGCGTTTTATAATTAATTGCATCTGTTAAGTCTGAAATGGCTTGGACTTTTTCATCCGAACCTACTGTAGCAAAACTTTTTAGACCCAAAGATTTACATAACATCAATGCAGTTGTACCAATCCCACTTGCACCACCATGTACAAGCACTGTTTCACCTGCTTTGGCATTGCCCATTTGAAATACATTTGCCCATACGGTAAAAAATGTTTCAGGAATCGCTGCTGCTTGTACAAAACTAACACCTTGTGGAATTTGAATCGTTTGACTTTCAGGTACAACACAATATTCAGCATAGCCTCCACCATTGGTTAGACCACAGACCTTGTCACCCACTTTAAACTTAGTGACATCGCTGCCTACAGCCACAACCTCGCCTGCAACTTCCAAACCTGGCACAGGTGTAACACCTTTTGGCATTGGGTATAAACCTTGACGCTGCAAAATATCAGGGCGATTAATCCCAAAAGCATGTACTTTAACCAAGACCTCATCTACTTGTGCTGTTGGCACTGTAACTGTTTCATAGGCAAGTTTTTCTACGCCGCCCGGCTCAGTAATAATGATCTGTTGCATGCTTGTTTGTGACATCTATTTTCCCTATAAATAACTTTTCAAGTTATGCCTATTTGAACATAAAGCCACATAAGTTTGAATAACAATGGACTTATGTATATTTATCTTACATCAGTAACTATTTATTTTCTTAGGTTGAGTTTCAATATACCATTCACCACGATTCAAATGATCGGTATAAATTTTAGGAAGCATAATATTAAATACGTTACTTTCAACATAAACATCATATTCACAAATTGTGTGTTGATTTTCATCTTTTAAAGACCAAATTAACCATGTATTTGGCTCAAATGAATGTTCTACTTGTACCTTCCATCTCGCTTCAATACGACCAATATGAAAATTTTCATCATATTCATTTGTTTGTAATGGAAAATCTAACGCTGTAGCATCATACTCTTGACTATCATGGATCAAAATACTTTGTGCGGCTGTAGGCCAAATACAATATCGTAGATAGTGCTGATCCATTACCCGTTCAATCAGATGTCGATCCCGAGCTAAAAATTGGCGTATATCTTGCTCAATATCAGGGAAAATACCTGAACAACCGGCAAACATTCCTGCTAATAATAACTCTACATGATCATAAGAATCATGCATACAATGAAAATAACAATCTGACTCAATCCATGCTTGAACCGCCGCACGCTCTTTATAAGATAAAAATGAGTCAGCATCACGGACTAAAAAACGTTTTACTTGTGGATCATGCATGACAAAAAAGCGCCAATATAAACCTGAAAGCTGTTTTTGCTGTTCATTCACATAAATAATTTGTGCACCTAATGCTTTTAATCGTTCTACAATTTTGAGCGGTACACTTTCATCAATATAAAAACGACATGTCCATTCAGGAAAAATGTCCTTCGCAAATTGAGTATTTAATACTGCCCCTTCACAATAACGTGGTAAATCACCATATAGAGAGTAACTAATAATATTTTCAGATGGTTCTTGTGGGTTGAATTGTGGTGGTGCAGTCTGAGGAAGGCTTAATCTTTTTTCATGCTGCACTGCATCTTTTTTTGCTTGATTTGCTAAACGTCCATAATATTTTTGTTGCTTTCTGTCATTTAAAAAATAACATACTTCACTCATTGCATCGTAAGTATTAATTTCTACAGTATGAGGATGGTATTGTATCGCTTGTTGCAAATAATCATATGCGATTTGATAATTTCCTAATCGCATTTCTGTGATCGCTAAATCACACAAAACATTTTGATGTGAAGGAACAACTTCTATCAGCTCTAAAAGTTGTTGATTAGCACTCAAATAATCACGATTTTTAAATGCCTTTTGGATCTGCTGCGCTTTACTGGCCAAAAATTGATTAAGTTGTGCTAAGGTCATTTCACTATTTAACATATTACCATTTTTCACTTAATTCAATTTTTATCATATAAAAAAACTTTACAATATAAAACTCTAACCACTGCGTCTTATATCGAATAAACATAATTATGCTTATATAATGTAAGTACTTGATACTGGTGACCGTCCAACCATAGGATCATTTTTTGTTGCGATGACAAGTGTGAAAGAGAAATTCACACATTATTTTTAGAACGATATTCGTGTAAATTTCTACCACCCTGTTTCAATCAATAAATTTATTTCACTTTCATTTTCCGAATCATTTTATATAAAATTTTCGGTGAAATGCGCGATACCAATACACCCAGTTTTTCTTTGCGTCCCCCAACCACAATAAACTCCTCACCTTTTTGTAAAGCCTCTACTGTTTGTTGTGCAAACTCATCTGCATCTAAACCATTTTCAATGGCTTCATCCTGATGACCTTGCGGCTTACCTTCACCATTCAATGCATTAAAAGATACATTGGTTTTGACAAAACCTGGAAAAATCACCGAAACATTCACACCGTCTTTGGCAACTTCGGCACGCAAACTATTTGCCCACATATGAATCGCGGCTTTTGCTGCCGAATATGACGCACGATATTGCGTACCAAGTAAACCCGCAATACTCGACACATATGCAATTCGACCTGATTTCTGTTTTAAAAAGGTCGGTAATACCGTTTTCGTTAAAAAGACTTGTGAAAAATAATCAATTTCCATAATAGCACGTTCAGTTTGCATAGTCGTATCTGCAATCAATGCCCGTTGACTGAGACCCGCATTATTAATCAACCAATCAATTCGACCCGTTTCTTTGAGCACTTGCTCATAAGCATGTCGAACTTGTGATTCATTGGTGATGTCCATGGCAACTGAAATATGACGATCTGGATTGAGCAAACTCACACGAACATTTTCCAACTCGTCTAAACGGCGTGCGCTCAGCACAACTTGTGCCCCTTGTAAAGCACATTCTTTAGCTAATGCTTTACCTAAACCTGATGAAGCACCCGTAATCCAAACTACTTTTCCTTCCATGAAACTACTCTCTAAAGCTTTGATTTTAAATATGCCATGAAAAATATGACCAGCAAAGTCATTTATAAAATGTTAGCATCCACTCAACTATACACGTACCAAGAAGCTGTTAAAATGTTTTGCATAATGCTGTGCTTTTTCAGCATCACCTGTTTTATATTCATCCCCTACCTTTTCTAGGCGTTTATACCCTGTACTGGTAATCATATTAATGACACCATTTAAAGTTTTATCGACCACAAAATTAAATTTTAATAAGGTTTTTGGATCTCGAATAAACTCAGAAATGCCCAAATCAATAATTTTGATTAAATTTTTTAAAGTAGCGGGGAGCGCTTGAAGATTCCCGTCTAAAACCTGTTGAATATTTTGACTCGCTTGCTCACCTAAATGACGGTCTAACATATAGTACATATAAATCTGTTCAGAATTAGAGGGGTCAAATTTCTGCAAAATATGATTTGCCACAGGCTTTAGCCGATCATTTCCAAAAAATGAAATCGACCATGGCATATATTTTCGTAATGCACTTTCAATTTGCTCAAAAATTTGTTCGGCTTCTTTTAAACTTTTTTGGGCTTTCGCATCTAAGTTTTTGCCCCGTTTTTCTTCGATCAAACGCCCAAAAACCTGATCTAAAACCTGACAAGACATATCTGTAAAAATCGTGCCTAATTGTTTAGATAAATTTTCTTTATCGCCCTGATTTAAACGTTCAGTGACATTTTGCAGTGCTTGATAAGTTGAAGTTTCAATTGCTAAGTTAATTTTATAAGTCATACGAATTTTCCTTTTTGTTAATATTATGGGGCAATCAATGGTGACAAAATATTAGCAAAGCTTATCATGATATGCATTGGCTTTTCTTCATTGTTTTTACATTTTAAAAATACATTAAGTCACTGATTTATCTATTTTTTAAAAATATTTATTGTAATACTGACCAACTTTTCATGTCATTTTTCAACTTGCATGACTGTTGTGATGACTCTATTCATCGATAAAATTTTGTTGCGCAAACTTTGATACTCGCTCAGTGAAGCTTACTCCCCAACCAGCACGTTCTATACACTTGATGAGAATCCCCCACTTAGGAAATTTATTTGCTACAATGAATCTAATTTTTCACTCACTTTTGATCTGTTTTTACTATGACTGATTCAGCGCAAAATATTGCTACAACCTACGATCCGACTGAGATCGAGAGAAAATGGTACAAGACTTGGGAAGAGAATGGTTATTTCCAACCTTCTCGTAAAGGCGACTCATTCTGTATCATGATTCCGCCACCAAACGTCACAGGCAACTTGCACATGGGTCATGGTTTTAACAATGCCATCATGGATGCCTTGACACGTTATAACCGTATGTCTGGTAAAAATACCTTATGGCAACCAGGTACAGACCATGCGGGTATTGCAACGCAAATGGTGGTTGAACGTCAATTGGGCGCACAAAATATTAGCCGTCATGACTTAGGTCGTGAAAAGTTCATTGAAAAAGTTTGGGAATGGAAAGAACAATCTGGTGGTAACATCACGCGTCAAATTCGTCGTTTGGGTTCATCTGTAGATTGGTCACGTGAACGCTTCACTATGGATGAAGGTTTATCTAATGCAGTCAAAGAAGTTTTCGTAAAACTGCACGAAGACGGCTTAATCTACCGTGGTAAACGCCTTGTAAACTGGGATCCAAAACTACAAACTGCGTTGTCTGACTTAGAAGTTGAGTCTGATAAAGAAGAACAAGGTTCATTGTGGCACTTCAAATATTTCTTTGAAGATAAGTCACTACGCACACACGATGGTAAAGATTATATCGTGGTGGCAACCACTCGTCCTGAAACATTACTTGGCGATACAGCAGTTGCAGTTGCACCTGATGATGAGCGTTATGCACACCTTGTGGGTAAAAACATTATCCTCCCAATTACAGGTCGTGCGGTTGCCATTGTTAAAGATGAGTATGTAGACAAAGAATTCGGTACAGGCTGTGTAAAAATCACCCCTGCGCATGACTTCAATGACTATGAAGTGGGTAAACGTTGTGAACTCGCGATCATCAACATTTTCAACAAAAATGCTGAAGTATTGGCTGAGTTTGAATATATCGCAAAAGCGGGCGAACAAATTTCTAAAACTATTCCTGCGCCTGCGGAATACGTAGGTTTAGAACGTTTTGCTGCACGTAAAAAATTGGTTGAACAAGCTGAAGCTGAAGGCTGGTTAGATCAAATTCAACCTTATACATTGAAACCACCTCGTGGTGACCGTTCAGGCGTGATTGTTGAACCTCTACTCACAGACCAATGGTATGTGAAAATTGCACCACTTGCTGAGCCTGCGATTAAAGCGGTTAAAGACGGTGACATTAAATTTGTGCCTGAGCAATACAGCAATATGTATATGGCGTGGATGAACAACATTCAAGATTGGTGTATTTCTCGTCAATTGTGGTGGGGTCATCGTATCCCTGCTTGGTATGATGTTGATGGCAACATCTATGTCGGTCGTGATGAAGCCGAAGTTCGCGCAAAACACAATCTGCCTGCTGATCTTGCACTGAGCCAAGATGAAGATGTACTTGATACATGGTTCTCTTCTGCGCTATGGACATTCTCAACTTTAGGTTGGACTGGCGATGCTGAGAAAGATAAAGAAAACTATTTCTTAAATACTTTCCACCCGACGGATGTATTGGTGACTGGTTTTGACATCATCTTCTTCTGGGTTGCACGTATGATTATGTTTACGTTGCACTTCATGAAAAATGAAGATGGTACGCCACAAGTTCCGTTTAAAACGGTTTACGTACATGGTTTAGTCCGTGATGGTGAAGGTCAAAAAATGTCGAAATCTAAGGGCAACGTACTTGACCCACTCGATTTGATTGATGGTGTTGACCTTGAAACTTTGGTACAAAAACGTACTACAGGTTTGATGAACCCGAAACAAGCTGGGAAAATTGAGAAATCTACCCGTAAAGAATTCCCTGAAGGTATTCAAGCTTATGGTACAGATGCGGTTCGTTTCACGTTCTGTGCGCTTGCAAATACGGGTCGCGACATCAAGTTCGACATGAAACGTGTTGAAGGTTACCGTAACTTTGCCAACAAGATTTGGAATGCTACCCGTTTCGTTCTGATGAATGTTGAAGGTCAAACCATTGGTCAAGACGTTCGTCAAGACCTTTGGGAACTGCCTGAACAGTGGATCGTGAGCCGTTTACAAAAAGCGGAACAAGCGGTTCAGCAAGCCTTTGCGACTTATCGTTTAGACTTGGCTGCACAAGCGATTTACGAGTTCATTTGGAATGAATACTGTGACTGGTATGTAGAGCTGACTAAACCTGTTCTGAATGATGAAAATGTGCCTGAAGAGCGTAAAGCGGAAGTTCGTCGTGTTCTTCTTGCAGTGATGGAAGCATCTTTACGTCTTGCTCACCCAATCATGCCGTTCTTGACTGAAGAAATTTGGCAGACGCTTGCCCCAATGATTGGTCTGCAAGGTGAAAGCATCATGTTGGCACAATACCCTGTTGCCGACGCAGCAAAAATCAATGAACAAGCTGAAGCAGATATGCAATGGCTTCAAGGTTTGATTGGTGCTGTGCGTAATATTCGTGGTGAAATGGGCTTAGGTAATGCGCGTTTGTTACCTGTACTTCTACAAAATACCACTGAAGCTGAAAAAGCACAGATTGCTCGTATTGAACCGTTGTTTAAAGCGTTGGCAAAAGTTGAAAGCATTACTTTCCTTGCAGATGCTGAGCAACCGCCATTGTCATCGTCTTCTGTAGTCGGTCATGTGTCTGTATTCGTTCCTATGAAGGGTTTAATTGATCCGAAAGCGGAATTGGGTCGTCTACAAAAAGACTTCGACAAGGTTCAAAAGCAACATGACCAAATTGCCACTAAACTGGCCAATGAAGGTTTTGTCGCGAAAGCACCTGCTGCTGTGGTTGAAGGCGAGAAAGTGAAACTTGCTGAATTTGCTGACCAGTTAGCGAAGATTAAAGCGAATATGGAGCAGATTGCAGCGCTTTGATGCTGTAGTTTGATCTTAGAAAGCCACCTTTAGGTGGCTTTTTTTGCTTTATGATTTATAAATATATCTATTAAAATTAATCAGATATTTAATGATGAAAATTTCAAAAATACGTATTAAAAACTGTCGAAGTCTTAAAAATATCGATTTAAAACCTTCACATATGATTTGTATTATTGGCTATAAAATTATTCTTGAATGGCTCAAAAATTAATATCAATGATTATTATGATTCAAATTAACTTTGTTACACAAACATTCAAAAGCTAAACTCCCCCCAAGTTATCCAAATTTAAGTGACAACTCGGGTATGAGGTCGACTCAATGCCGTAAATTTATTTAATACTGCCACACGTGTATGCATCTCATCGACTTGGCTTTGGAAATTTCTTGCACTGAGTTTATCGCCCGAGAAACACTGTTTCGTAAGATTTGATGCAATGCATTTTGGTTTCGACCAAACTTCGGCGATGATAGCCTGACCATTTTTTCCATAGTGTTCTCCCTAAACGTTTAACTGTTCGAAGTAATTCATTTCGCTCTAGCGAGCTGGTCTTTGTATCTTTCCAAAGTTTCGTATTTTTTCTTGGTGGAATCACCGCATGCGCTTGTCGCTCTGCAATGACCTGACGGCATTGCTTGGTGTCATAAGCCCCATCAGTATAGACGGATTCAATCTGTTCTTCTTGTGGAATCTGATTCAGTAAATCACCAAGCACCTGTGAATCACTCACATTGTTGGTTGTGAGCTGAATAGCTCGTATTTGAAGGGCTTCAGCATGGATACTAATATGTAATTTACGCCATTGGCGACGATATTCAGGCTGATGTTTTTTACGTTTCCATTCGCCTTCACCTAAAAACTTTAAGCCAGTAGAATCAACGAGTAGATGGAGACCATTACTGCTTTTTTGATAGTTAATCGCAATATCAATATGCTTTTGTTTTCTACAAACAGTGCAATACGAATATCGCTGATATTCCGCGGCTGTTCAATCTAATCCACAAAGTTTAATCAGACTTTGAACAAAGCCTGTGACCATACGTAAAGACAGACGGAATAGAGATTTAATCATCAGACAGCATTGGATAGCGACATCAGAATAGGTTTGATTTCGACCATGTTTGCCGTTTGGTTGAGCGTACCATTGAGTTTTGGGATCAAACCAAATAGAAATATTTCCTCGATTTATTAATGCTCTGTTCTAAGAAGACCAATGGGTTGTACGATAGATTTTAGGTGTGAGCTTATTCATTTAAGAATTATAATGTTGAATAAGCCTTTAAGAGTAGGTTTATGCAACAAAGCCATCTGTAACTAAAATCTAATTCAATACAAAGCGATTTGATCAAAGCTAAATGAGTCCAAAATTTGATGAGGGGTAGGTTGTGGGGTAAAACTACAGACAAAAAATAAGCCCTTGTAAAAACAAGGGCTTATTTAGATATTTGGCGGAAGCGGTGAGATTCGAACTCACGGAGGACTCACACCCTCGTCGGTTTTCAAGACCGGTGCATTAAACCGCTCTGCCACGCTTCCAATGGCGGCTATCATATAAATAAAAATTAATTTTGGCAAATGTTTTTCTATCAAAATGCATTTAAATGTACAAAATAAAATCAAAAATCATTAATTTGATGAATTTTCAGGCTTTTCATATTCAATTTTATTAATAAACCAAGTTTTTTTACCCAATGGTGTCAGTACTTCGATCTCATCATCTACTTCTTTCGACAACAAAGCACGTGCCATCGGTGAATCAACAGAAATATTTTGTGGATGATGATCGTAAATTTCATCAACACCAACAATTCTAATTTTTTTTTGTTCCCCTTCCTCATTTTCAATTTCGACCCATGCACCAAAATAAACCTTACCTTCTTGCTCAGGAGAAAAATCAATAATGCGTAGTTCTTCCAAACGCTTACCTAAATATCGTACACGCCGATCAATTTTTCTAAGTATTTGTTTATTATATTGATAATCTGCATTTTCACTACGATCACCGAGACTTGCAGCCCAATTCACTTTTTTGGTAATTTCTGGACGTTCTTCGTGCCATAAATGCTGCAATTCAGCCACCAATTGATCGTGTCCAGCGCGTGTAATTAGGTTTGATTTCATGATTTCGCCCTATTATTTCAGCTGATAATCTCAACATTTTTAAATGAAAAATGCACATTTTCTACACATAAAAATATTATAAAACTTTTTTACCAATTAAATCAGTAGATTATGTCACATAAAATAAATATTTTTAGTACAAAATTTGACATTTCAAATTTTCAACTTTATTATTCGCACATGTTTTAGATTGTCTATTTTTTATACTTTATGGTTTTTCCATAAAGTTTTTTATTTCCCAAATGTCATTTTTTGAATGACGTCCATGCCTGCCCACCCTTATCGAATTTATCAACTTTAAAAAGTTTGAGTAGCTTTTTGCTACGGCTTTTTGGGCATAAATTGCTTGTAGCGGAGACAACATGCACAGTAATTCAACATCTGGGTCGAGGTTAAACTTCGATTCTTTTTTTTCCACACTCCCACTGAAAGCTTTAGTACTCGCAAGTGTTTTTGTTCCATTTCATACCATTAATGCAACAAAAACCAATCAATACAATGCTGTTGTCAATACCAACACTCTAACTGTTGTTGCCGTATCTACACCAACAATTGTCTTTAAAGAAGGTCAATACCAACACGGTTTTGGCTATGATTTAGCACATAACTATGCGCAAAATTTAAATGTAAAACTCAATTTTAAAACTGTTTCAGACAATGCAACAGCATTGAAAATAGTTGCACAAGGTAAAGCGAATTTCGCTATCACGACTGCAACATTGGAACGTATTGAAGCCAAGAAATTGACTTCATTTTCTGCCACCTGTGGTGATTTGAACAGTTTGCAAAAAAATGGGTTAAATCCTGAAATTAATTGGGTATTTAAACACGCAGATGACCCACTTACTGAAGCTGCAAGTGGTTTCGTCTGTCAAAGCAAACAAAATGGTGCTATTCAACATTTGGCTTCTTTTTATAACCGCAACGTGGTGAAGCAAAATGATTGGAATGTCATTCAACGTGATTTAAAGCAACGCTTACCGATTTATAAAGCCAGTTTCAAAAAAACTGCACAGCAATACGATATGGATTGGCATTTACTCGCTGCCATTGGTTATCAAGAATCTTACCTAAAACCAGACTCTGTTTCTCCCACAGGTGTCCGTGGTTTAATGATGTTAACCAATTCAACTGCACGTGCCATGGGGGTATCTAACCGTACAGACCCCACTCAAAGTATTCAAGGTGGTGCGAAGTACTTTAATCAAATGTTAACGCGTTATAACTATATCCAGAACCCTGATCGTCACTGGTATGCGTTGGTCGCCTATAATATGGGGCCAGGTGCTGTGGATTCGATTCAGAAACGTTTAAAATCTCAAGGTAAAGACCCAAATGATTGGATCAATATGTATGAGTTTTTAAATAAGAATCAAACACGTAATGGGCGCTACAAACAGGCTGTTCAATATGTCACACGTATTCGTGCCTATTTAGAACATATTAAAAATACCCCTGCTTTAATGACGATCTAAGCTGGGTAATAACGCAGAAAAAAAAGAGCTTACATTGATGTAAGCTCTTTTTTCAAAAATGCACTTAAGCGGTTTGCTCAAGTACTTTCTTAAATAAATCTTTTTGCTCTTGGCTTGGCTTAGCAGTTTGTAATGCCATCAATTGCGACATATCACCTGTTACTTTAATTTTACCTGTCATGAATGCTTGCATTGCAGCAGCCATATCAAATTCTAGGAATACTTTACGTAAGGTTTCTGCATCCATATTTAAAGTTGTTTTTGCATTTGGCGAAGTTCCTTTTACGATCTTACCGCCATCAAGTGCAAGCTCAGTATTTCCAGCTGCATCTGCAACTACGAGGTTAATTGCCAAACCAGACAATGCTGGTGGTAAATTAAGATCACCCGCTTCAGCAGTTAGTTTTTCTACAGTTGCAAACCAATCATCAGTTAAAAATGCAGGCATGTTCATTCCTCAAAAATATTTATTCATTTATTGTGTTGTCTATCCGAACAACATCATGAAGCTTTTCGCTTGCTAAAGGTTATAACACGATAATTTCAATTTAGGCTAAAGTTTTTTGTACTGGCTATTCTATTTTTATTGATTTTATCGTTTTATATTTAAAAATCAGACACTCATATCAATATAAATGTCTGATTTTTTCATTTAAATAGCAAAAATGCTCAATCTGCTGCGAAACTTAAATTTACAACATCTAAACGTTTTTTCGCTTCTTCAGTATCACATTTCAGATCAAACTCACGTTCTTCATCTAATTTTTCAAAATCAAATAAATCACGATCTGCCAATTGCGATGGTGAAACATTCTGTAAAGCACCAAAAATACTATGTAAACGTTTCGGATACTGTTTGTCCCAATCACGCAACATATCATTTAAAATCGCACGTTGTAAGTTTTCCTGTGAACCACATAAGTTACATGGAATAATTGGGAACTTACGCATTTCAGCATATTTAATAATGTCTTTTTCTTCCACGTACGCAAGTGGACGAATTAAGATATTCTTTTTATCTGAAGACAATAATTTAGGTGGCATTGCTTTTAAGCTACCACCATGAAATAAGTTTAAAAAGAAAGTGGCTAAAATATCATCACGATGATGCCCCAAAGCCACCTTGGTTGCACCAATTTCTTGTGCAAAACCATATAATGAACCACGGCGCAAACGTGAACATACTGCACAGTACGTTTTACCTTCAGGCGTTAAACGTTTAGTAATGCTATAGGTATCTTTTTCCAAAATATAATATGGAATGTTGTTTTCTTCCATATAACGTGGCAACACGTCTTCAGGGAAACCTGGTTGCTTTTGATCAAGGTTTACGGCAACGACATCAAAATTAATCGGTGCGATGCGTTTAAACTGCAACAAAATATCAAGTAATGTGTAACTGTCCTTACCGCCAGAGACACAGACCATCACTTTGTCACCTTCTTCGATCATTTTAAAATCACGAATGGCGTGACCAACCTGACGACGAAGTTTTTTTAACAAACGATAATACGCTGAACTTGTAGGAAGTTCTGGTTTGAAATTAAATCCTTGTTCGGACTCAACTGGCGAGTACATAGAGGCAAATTACCCATAAAAAAATACTGCGCAATTTTAGCTGATTTGTCGACATATGACATCTAAAGATTTTTGTTTTTTTGTCCTGATGTGTATTTGTCATTTTGTTGTCGCATAGCAGCATTTAAAATAGCCTGTTGCGTATAAATAATCGACTAAGTGTTTATCTTTTAAACTTTTCCACAGTTTTCCACAAAAGCTGTGGATAAAATTGTGGATTGTTCAGGGCTTGACACACGATATGACCGCGGTGATGGGCGTTCTCTTTAGATTGGTTATTTTTTAACCAATGTTTTTTATTTATATTTTTCAATTATTTATGATAGTCAAGCAATCTGAATTAAAAAAAAATTAAATTTTTTTTTGTTCAAATGCACAACAGTTAGTGCTTGATTTTTTCTATTTGTATTGATAAAAAACAATTCACAGTTTTACTCTGTATCGAATTTTGCTACACTCCAAGCATATTGGGGACAAATATAATATTAAAATGAATAATTTTATCCGTACATCGGTTTTATGCTGTGTCGCTTGCTTAAATGTTACACTCTGGACTACGCCGAGTTTTGCAGGGCAAATGTATATCTATAAAGATGAACAAGGCAGCACCTTACTCACCAATAAACAAAGCTCAGATCGCTCACTACAAAAAGTAAAAGTGACCTATTATCCAGACAGTAATATTCATAGTTATAGCAATTGGGGCAAATCTGAAGCATCGGTATTACCAAGCTACAGCCGCAACAAAAATACCTATGACCATATCATTCGACAAGCAGCAGCAACCCATGGCGTTTCTGAAGGATTAATTAAAGCGGTTATTCATACTGAATCAGGTTTTAATCCTTACGCACGCTCCCCTGTGGGTGCTCAAGGCTTAATGCAACTGATGCCTGCTACAGCACGCCGTTTTAATGTGAATAATCCTTATGATCCACAGCAAAACATTATGGCAGGTGCCAAATATCTGGCATGGCTACTCAAACGTTTTAATAATAGTACTCGTTTGGCGTTGGCAGGCTACAATGCAGGTGAAGGCAATGTGCAAAAATATGGCGATGTCCCACCGTTTCGTGAAACCCAAGATTATGTAAGACGTGTATCAAGCCGTTACAGTAATTTATATGCGAATGGCGTAGGTTTAAGCTCAAGCAATACAACGAATAGTACGACAAGTACATCACAACCCCAAGTCATTGCCCAGTCAAATAACTACAATACGTCAAATGAAAATACTACAGTGACTAAACCTCAATATTCACAGCGGCAAATTATTGTCGCAAGTGGTAATAGTTTTACAGATGCACCAGCTGGCACGTATACCACCAACAATGCCAGTGCAACGGCTAAAATCTACATTTCCAATTAAAAAAATATTCTAAAGTGATGTCTTAAATAAATAATCTAAAAATAAACCCCATTCTCTCATCAAGAGAATGCATAAAAATAGTCGATTTATTTTGGCTATTTTTTTGGCTTGACTCTACCCATAACAAAATCAATATAAAATTATCAACATGGTTTTTTTCAATTCTTCTTGAATTTTCACATAATTATCCTCATATTCCTTGATAGATTTATCATTTATAGATCAAACTATTTTATTATTAAGAGGATTTTTTCGATGATGCGGATTGGTTTGTTTCTGCTTACCAACCTCGCGGTACTGGTTGTAGCTGGCATTATCCTATCAGTTTTAGGTGTTGGCAGTTACCACGGCGCTGGCGGCCTCAACTTAGGTAACCTATTGGTCATCTGTTTTGTCTTTGGTATGGTGGGCTCTCTCATCTCACTGTTCATGTCTAAATGGATGGCGTTAAAAACAACAGGTACAGAATTAATTGATCCTAATGCACCTCGTAACCAAGCTGAAGCATGGTTAGTCCAAGAGGTTGCACAACTTTCTCAACACGCGGGTATTAAAATGCCTGATGTCGGGATCTTCCCATCTTATCAATCGAATGCCTTTGCAACAGGTTGGAACAAAAACGATGCGCTCGTTTCTGTATCGACAGGTTTGCTTGAACGCATGAATAAGGATGAACTACGTGCAGTACTTGCTCATGAGATTGGTCACGTTGCCAATGGTGACATGGTCACCTTATCGCTGATTCAAGGTGTTGTGAATGCGTTCGTCATGTTCTTTGCACGTGTGGTCGGTGACTTTATTGACCGTAATGTCTTTGGTCGTGAAGATGGTGAAGCACCGGGTATGGCATATTTCATTATTTCTATTGTATTAGATATTGTGTTTGGTATTTTAGCTTCTGCCATCGTGATGTGGTTCTCTCGTCATCGTGAATATCGTGCTGATGAAGCAGGCGCACGTTTAGCAGGTAAAGAAGCGATGATTTCTGCGTTGTTACGTTTACAAGCTGAATCAGAAATGCCTGATCAAATGCCAAAAGAAATGAAAGCTTTTGCGATTGCGGAAGGTAAGGAACAAGGTTTCAGTTTAGCTGCATTGTTCCAAACGCATCCGAGTATTGAGCAACGTGTTGCTGCTTTACGCCAACTCAACTTGCCTTAATTTTTTATTTTCTATTCATAAAGAAGGTCTTTTTAAAAGACCTTCTTTAGGTTTTAAATCTGATTGGTTTTATCTATATACGTATGTTTACAAATTAAATTAAAATCTCGATATTGTGCATAGCTTGGCGTAATTTCTGTAGACATATTCTCATCAAAAATAGCACTTTTAAAGTTTTCATTTTCATAATATTTGTTTTTTAATTGATTATTTTTCTTAAATTCTTTATTACACAGCAGATAAAAATGCGTATATTCAATGGTATCTTTTTTAATTATGCTTCTTGCCAATTGAATATCCTTTAAATATTTACTCATATACAAAATACCTAATCTTTCACCATCCCCTCCGACTTGATCAATGGTATAAGCACCAAGCATTTCATTATTTTTCCTGACGATACGATATTGCTTATTTTCCCATGTATGATCATGATAATTGTATGCTTTCCCTGCAATATAACCTGTGGTATTAGATTGAATCACTTTTTCATCTTCACCAATCATCGAATTTTTTTGATTTACTTCATCAACAGCATAAACGCCTTGTAATCCCATACATGCAAATAATGACATAGTGAATAGCTTATTTTTCATCAAAAAAGTCCATTTAAAATAAATGCTGCATATTAACCACATTTATTCAACACGTCCAAAAGATTTATTTTAGAATCAAAGACATTTGTAACTCACACCCAGGATGTATTTAGAGATCATTTTACCAAGTTTGATACACATCCCATAACCATGTCAGCCCCAACCACATTGCCATACCAATCATAACTAAAACGATTGCACCTAAAAGGTCTGGAATATGCAGCCACAACCATGCCACCACAGGATTACGCCAAAAAGCTGAATGCTGTTGTTTTTGCTCTAAACGTTCATGTAAAAATGGATGAATCACATGATCTTCAGTTTTTATTTGATATTCTGTTTGAATATGTTCATGAACCACATCTAAAGCTTTACGACTTGGGCGAATAAAAATATCAAATACAGTACCCACGACAGGCACAAAACCAACCACTGCATCCATGACAGCCAGCTTCATCACGCCATTAAGTTTTGACTGTGGTACACCTAGTTGTTTAGCTTTATACACGGCGTAACAAGTTAAAACAAAGCCTGCGACATCGCCCGCCACAGGAATTGTGCTTAAGGCAGCATCTGCACCAACGCCTTGTTTGGTAAATGGAATTCGAACCACCGAATCCATCATATTGGCAAATTTTGCCAAGTCACGCTCTAGTCGAATCACTTCTTGAGTCGATAATTTTTTTTGTATACTCATCTTGGGAAATAATCCAATTTAGACTTTTATTAAAAGTATGATAGCCAATAAATTCAGCATGTTGTGTATAGATTTATATTCGATATGAGGTGTGTTTTAAAATTTACGCCGCAACTTGACCTAAAAAAATTGAAGCAATAAATAAATACACAATCACACCTGTTGCATCACAAATGGAAGTCACCAAAGGTGCAGAAGCACTTGCTGGGTCAAGCTTCAAACGATTTAGAATAAAAGGCAAACTCATACCAATGAGGCAGCCCAATAATACAATGCCCATCATACTCAGTGCCAAGACCAAAGCAACCATGGCATCACCACGAAAATACCCTAAAATCGATACTGCACATGCCATAGTGCCCCCCAAGCAGAGTGCCACTAAGCTTTCCCGACCAATCAACTGGAGCCAGTCTTTTAATTGCACATCTCCCATTGCCAAAGCACGTACCATCAGTGTTGCTGACTGAGAACCTGCATTCCCGCCACTGCCCACCAATAAAGGTAAAAAGAACACCAAAACAATATTTGCAGCAATAATATCTTCAAAATGTGCAATACCAATGCCAGACAATAGACTACCAAAAACTAAAATGACCAACCAAAACACACGCTTTTTATAAAGAAATAAAATTGGTGCAGTTTTTAAGCTAAAATTTGGCGCACTACTGACAGCACTTGACTTCAAAAAGTCCTCCGTCATTTCTTCTTGTGCAATGTCCATTGCATCATCATAAGTGACAATGCCTAATAAATGCTGTTCTGCATCAATAATAGGTAAAGCAATAAAATCATAATGGCTGAGTTTTTGTGCAATGCTTTCTTGGTCTTCATCCACATAGCCCACCACCAAATCTGTGGTCATCATTTCACCAAGTATCTGATGAGGATCGGCTAAAATAATTTCACGTAAAGACACCACGCCCAATAATTTTAAGTCATGATCGACAATATAAATTAAATATAAAGTTTCACGGTCAGCCGCTTGCAACCTCAGTTGTACAATGGCTTCAGTCATGGTCAAATCAGATGATAACATCACAAAATCTGAACTCATGATTGCCCCTGCTGATTCCTCAGCATATTGAGCAAGCTGTTTAATTTGTTTTTGTTTTTCAGTCGTTAATTGTGCATAGACGTCATGTTGTAACTTTAGAGGCAAAGTTTTAAATAAATCAGTACTGTCATCTGAATGCATCTCTGTAATCAATTGTACCAATTGGACTTTGGGTAACCGCAGTGCAATTTCAAGTTGTTCTGTTAAGCTTAAAAACTCAAAAACATAAGCGGCATGCGGTAAATATTCAATTAATTTTAATTGCTTATCTAAGGTTAAATTTGCCAATAAATCTGCCAAATCGGCACGATTAACTTGGGTAATTAAACGCTTAATCTCCTCAATTTGGTGATTTTGAATGGCTTGTTCTAAGTCTAAAATAAGTTGAGAAGATAATTGCATCAATATCACACCCGTTTTTTACTACATCATAAAATGAGCAGTTTCCATAAAGCAAATTTAGCTCATTTTTAGTGCAGCAAACTCAAAAATCGCCACATGAATGACGATTTGTAGTGGGCAACTTTAAATGCATCTAACTTAAGAGATTTACCACTCATAACGTGGTATTAAGCTTAAGCCTTCTTCTTAAACATTGAGCGCACCATGACATACATAAAGGGAATAAAGATCAGCACCAAAACTGTCCCAAAAATTACACCACCTAAAACACTCACACCAATTTCTTGACGGCTAGCAGCGCCCGCTCCAAACGCCAAGACCAAAGGAATGACCCCTGCACCAAAAGCCAAAGAAGTCATTAAAATCGGGCGTAACCGTAACCCTGCGCCTTCTATTGCGGCCTCAACAATACTTTTGCCTTTCTCCTGTGCCAAGGCTGCAAATTCCACAATCAAAATTGCATTTTTACATGACAAACCAATGGTGGTGAGCAATGCGATTTGGAAATAGATATCATTTGGAAAACCCGCCAAAGTACTGAAAATAATATTTCCCCCAATCCCAAGCGGAATTGCCGCAAGGACTGCGGTTGGAATCGACCAACTTTCATATAAAGCAGCCAAACAAAGGAAAATAAAACCAATTGAAATCAGATACAACCAAATCGCTTGACTGCTTGATTGTTGCTCTTGATAGGACAAACCACTCCATGCAATGCCAATACCATTTTCTGCTGCAATCATTTTTTGCACATCTTGCATCGCCTGACCTGAGCTGATATTTGCCGCAGTATTGGCTTCCATTTGTAATGCTGTATAGCCTTGGAAACGATTGACCACATCGGGTCCCCCCTCCCAATCAATAGTCGCAAAATTACCAAATGGAATCATTTGATTTTGAGCATTTCGTACCGTCCACCTATTTAAATCTTCAGGTTTTGAACGAAACTCGGCATCACCTTGCATCATGACACGTTTAATTCGTCCACGATCAATAAAATCATTAACATAAGAACCGCCCCAAGCCGTAGCCAATGTACTATTAATGGCTGTTTGAGTGAGACCATTTGCCATCGCTAATTTTTGATCTATATGAACTTTCAACTTTGCTTTATCAGGATTAGATTTTTTATCTAGATTTTCAAAACTGCTAAATTGTTCTGCATTTTGTTTTAACACATCAAATTTCTGATCTAAAAATTTTCGCCCTTGACCATCCACATCTTGCAGCCAAAACTCTAAACTATCACTATCTCCTAAACCACTGACAGATGAAGGTAAATTCACATTAATAATCGCATTGGGATCTTTCTTAAAATGTTTCATGGCACGTTCACGAATGGCTTGCGCTGAATTTTCCGCTCCCGAACGTTCATCCCAATGTTTAAGTGCAATAAAACCTGTCCCTAAATTTTGTCCTGTACCTGAAAAATTTCGACCATAACGCATTAGAACAATATCGACATTTTGCTTTTCTTGTTCAAGGAAATATTGACGAATATTTTCTCCCACCACTTGGCTACGACTCATCGGTGTACCATCAGCAAGTCGAAAATTGACACTAATGATGCCTTGGTCTTCACTTGGAATAAAACTGGTCGGTAACTGTGTATAAATTAAGCCAAATGCAGCAACCAAACCCACAAAAATAACCAAAATAAATGCTTTTAGTTGTAAGGTTTTATTGACCAATTTAATATAAACATGCTTCAGCTGATCAAGTTTTTGGTTGACCCACACCGCCCATTTTGCGGGTTGCACATTGGATTTTAAAATAATCGCACACAAAGCAGGCGTTAAAATCAGTGCCACCATAAGTGAAATACTCATCGCAGCCACCAAAGTAATGGAAAATTGTCGGTAAATTACTCCTGTAGAACCACTAAAAAATGCCATTGGAATAAAAACAGCGGTTAGTACAACGGTAATCCCGATCAAAGCCCCTGTAATTTCCTGCATAGATTCAATCGAGGCTTGTTTGGCATCTAAGCCTTGTTCATGCATCAAACGTTCGACATTTTCAACCACCACGATCGCATCATCAACCAACAAACCAATGGCAAGGACCAAGGCAAAAAGCGTCAGAGTATTAATACTCATCCCAAGTAAATACAACACAGCAAAAGTACCCAAAACCACCACAGGCACAGTAATTGTTGGAATCAGGGTTGCACGCCAACTTTGTAGAAATAAGAACATTACAATCACGACTAAAACGATTGCTTCAAGCAAAGTTTTAACCACTTCTTTAATCGATTCTTGTACAAATGGTGTGTTATCTCTTGGATAAACAATCTTATAGCCATCAGGTAAATTTTCAGAAATTTTTGCTAACTCTGCCTTAATTAGTGCCGATGTTGCTAAAGCATTTGCCCCCGAAGACAAAGAAATTCCCATTCCTGAAGAGGGATAACCGTTAATGGTATTAAAAGATTGGTAATTTTCTGCACCTAACTCAACTCGCGCTACATCTTTTAAATAGACATAATTGCCATTTGCATTGGATTTAACGACAATGTTTTGAAATTCTTCGACTGTTCTTAAACGAGAACCTGCGGTGACTTTAGCATTTAAATATTGGTCTGCCACGACAGGCAAATCACCAATTCCCCCTGCTGCCACTTGCGTATTTTGTGCCTCAATCGCAGAGCGTATATCACTCGGCATCAGTTGATATTGTTGTAATAAATTTGGATTTAACCAAATACGCATGGCATACGACGAACCAAAAACATCAACTTCACCCACCCCTTCAATTCGAGCAATTTCTTGTTCAATATGATTGGAAACATAATCACCGAGTTCAATATTACTACTTTTATGATTGGCGTCATAAAGACCGACCACCATAAAAGTGTCACCGAGTGATTTATAGACACTCACCCCCTGCCGTTGCACTTCTTCAGGAAGTCGATTCAGGACACTATTAATGCTATTTTGTACTTGGACTTGTGCTGTATCGGGATCCGTGCCATTTTCAAAACTTAGACTAACTCGAGCACGCCCTGAAGAATCGCTACTCGAACTAAAATACAGCAGATGGTCGATTCCTTTAATCTGTTGCTCAAGTACTTGAGTTACACTTTCTTCAACGGTTTCAGCATCTGCACCCGTATACGTTGCCGAAATCGTAATGCGAGGCGGCGCAATATCAGGATAGCGCTCTACAGGTAAATTCATGACAGAAAAAATACCTACCGCAATGACAATAATCGCAAGTACACCAGCAAAAATAGGTCGTTGAATAAAAAATTTTGAGAGCATCAGTGTGGTTCTTTGTCAGATCTGTATAAAGTAGCAATGTTTTGATCATTAACTCCATTTATATGGATATTCTGTGACTTATATAAAAAACACAAGAATAAATAACAGAAAAACTGTGTAGAAAATCAAATAAGTAGGAAATATGAAGAAGCTTAAAAATGATTTTTTGTAAGTAAAATAATCTAATTCATAAATTTGCAAGAAAATTACCTCACATTGAATGAACTAAACTGATTTTAAAATAGAGGATACGATGCTTAAAAAAACAATGCTGAGTTTGAGCCTATTGGCTGCATTGACTGCTTGTAATGATGATAACAATGATGATTCTACATCTGCACCAATAAAGCCCGAATATAGCGAACCTAAAATTATTATTGTGGGACATCGTGGCGCAAGTGCCCTACGTCCAGAACATACCTTAGCAGCCTATCAAAAAGCCATTGATGATGGCGCAGATTTTATTGAACCAGATTTAGTTTCAACCCAAGACGGTGTATTGGTTGCCCGCCATGAAAATGAAATAGGCGGCACATCAAATGTCAGTGCCCTAGCACAATTTGCCGATCGTCAGAAAACCAAAGTGATTGATGGCACACCTCATACAGGTTGGTTTACCGAAGACTTTACTTTGGCTGAACTTAATCAAGTCAAAGCCCGTGAACGTATTCCCAAACAACGACCTGAAAATACCCAATATAATGATCAATTTGCGATTCCAACCTTAGAACAAATTATTGAACTAGCTGATGCTCATTATAAAAAAACAGGAAAAATTATTGGTTTATATATCGAAACCAAACATCCAACTTATTTCCAAAAACAAAATTTAGCCATGGAAGATACTTTACTGAAAACTTTGGCAAAATATAAATATACCCGTGATATTGCACCTATTTACTTACAATCCTTTGAAGTCAGCAATTTAAAATATTTAAAAGATCAACTTACACTCCATAAAACCTTAAAACATGCGAAAATCATTCAACTTTATGATGACAAAGAGACACAACCTGCTGACTTCGTTGAACAGAACAATAAAACCAAGTATGCAGACATGGCGACAGCTCAAGGTTTAAAAATGGTGGCAGAATATGCTGACGGCGTTGGACCTTGGAAACCTTATATTTTCAATGAGACATTTACCGCACCATCAGACTTTGTCAAAAATGCACATGCTGTTGGTTTAAAAGTTCATCCATATACATTCCGTCCTGAGAATCATTTCTTAGCCAAAGACTTCAAATGTAGTCAAAAAGAAATAGATGCAGCACAGCGCTGTGAATCAGGTGCAGCAAAAGAATTTGAAATGTACTTTAAAGCAGGTGTTGATGGTGTGTTTACTGATGATCCAGGTTTAGGTCGTAAAAGCTTGAATGCCTATTTAAAAGAAAATCCATCAATAAAATAAAGAATATAAAGCACCTGTACATAATGACAGTTTAAATCACTTAGGGGGCTTTTAGACCGCAGATTTATAAGTTGCTCAATAGACCAAATAGATCTATTGGGCAGTTTTTATTCCATATTTTTCAAATAACTTCAGAAAATTAATTCACTTTTAAGTTTAAAATTATAAAATCGCGTTCAATCTCCAATCGCAACAAAGAATATGAGTGACTATTCCCCTCTTAAAGGTACAAAAGGCTTTAAACGTATTTTAAACGCAACAGGCTATTCACTTGCGGGCTTCAAAGCTGCTTTTCAACACGAAGCTGCTTTTCGACAAATCCTTTTGTTAAATATTATTTTAATTCCGATCACGTTTTTCTTAGAAGTCAATGCCGCTGAACAAGCTGTCATGGTTGCGGTGTGCTTACTTGCAATCATTGTTGAATTATTTAATTCAGCTTTAGAAGCAGTGGTCGACCGAATCTCATTAGAACGTCATGAGTTGTCTAAAAATGCCAAAGACATGGGCAGTGCAGCACAATTCGTTGCTCTAACCATTATTTTTAGCACTTGGTGTATTATTTTATTTTTATAAAATAATGTTTTAAGTCTTACAGCACAATAAAAAAATCCCCGCATAAAGCGAGGATTTTTTATATTTCATTCGCTTAGAAAATATTATTTTCCACCGAATACATAAGCAACACCTACACGGCCACCAACTTCACCACCACCAGCAACACCAAGTGCACCACTTACAGATGTACGACCATCAGCAAATACAGTAGCTACACCAAGTGCACCAGCAGATTCACCTTCATAGTGACCTACACCACCAAATACTGCAGTTTGACCTGCACCAATGTTAGGAATTGCTTGTTGAGCAGCTAACGCAATTGCAATACCACGGTAAGCAGTTTCTTCAACATCATCGATACGGCCATTTAACTGATCAACACGGCTATTTAAATTACTAGCAGTTGTATTAAATTCAGTTAAACGCTTATCAACTTCAACGATTTTTTCGTCAACTTGAGCAACTTTTTTATCAATTGCTTCAGTTGCACCAGCTACCGCACCGTCAACAGAAGTTTTGATGTTATCAACAATACTTACGCCATTGATTTGATAGTCTTTTGCATTAATTGTACCAGTAGTAGTGATACCATTAGATGTAATAGTTGTTTTTTCTACATCTTTACCTTCTTGTTTACGAACAACTTCTACACCATAAAGATTAGACCCATCTTCATTTTTACGAACTTCGCCATTATTTTCATTTTGAAGTTTACCTGCTTGGACTGATTGTTCCAATTTGATTTTTTCAGGTTCGTTTGCAATAGTAGCTTTGAAGGTTTCGTCAGCAACACCAGAACCTTGATTCGCTTTAGTTACAGATACATTAGCAATAGTTTGATTTACAATAGAATCTTTTTCACTATAAGTAACGTTTTTATTTGTTACTGTATTGCGCTCATTTTTGATATTGTAAACAGCTGTTGAGGTATCTGCTGTACCTGTCAATGTATGCGCAGCTAGATTAGTTGGAACTAAGTTTGAAGTATCACCTTTAAACTCAGTGAAGTTACCAGCATTGTTTGTATAGAATTTAGAAGGTTGGTTATCACCAAATACTTCATAAACCTCTGTACCATTACTGTTATATTTACGTACTTTTTGAGTTGCAGTAGTTTGTGAACCTTGTGCAACAGTTCTCTTAATAACACTACCATCAGTCAACATTTCTGAATTAGTAATATCGAATGTATTAAGTGCAATACCATTACCAGTACTAACAACAACATTTTGTCCATCACGCGCACTCATACCATAGATATTTGATGATGGATCATTGTGATTGGTTTGACCAATAATACCGACTTCAACAAATTTTTTATTAGCGTTAAGTGTGCCAGTATGATTCAATTTGTCACTAGTAGTCTGACCATTTGGATCTGTTGTTGTATATGCAAATTCTGAAGTACCAGTTACAGTATCAGTATAGCCATACTTTACGCCTTCATTATTTACACGTTTAATTTCATTACCACTAATAGCATTTTTATCCTCACGCTCTACTTGACCACCTTGGCGTAAGTTAGTTAATGCATTTACATCACCTTTATATGCGATCAAGTCATTACCATTACGTGTGTAGTATTCTGATGTAGAACGACCATCCGCATAGTGAGTTTCAAACTGGTAAACTGTTTCTCCATTTGAAGCAGTATACAAATATAAGTCAGATTTACTCTTAATCTGATTAACATTACCATTTACTACATTTCCACTGCCATAATCTGTATAAGCAGTCTCACCAGTTTGAGCAGAATTACCAGGTCGAATATCATGGCTCAAAGTAGGAGCATAATAGTTATTGGTATCTGTTATAGATGCTGTAGGTGATTTAAGTTGTTTAGGAGCGTACTGAGGTGATACCTCTACTCCGTTAATTTTGTAAGAATGAACATTAGGGTTTGCTACTAACTCAGCATTAGCTGTTGATACAGCAAATACAGCTAAACTCATTGCTAAAAGCGTTTTTTGGAATTTCATACAATTTCCTTCAATTTTTATAAAAAGACTGGCTTACCCTAGGATTGATGTAAACCAGCAAAACTGAGACGAATGCTTGGTTATTCGGGAAGTTCGCCGTCTTACCCAGCCGCTATTAGCGACAACTCGCTCATCATAAAAAAATTCACTTACAATATCAATCAAAATTTGATTAAAATTAAATACAATTAATAATTATTTTTATATTTTTTTTAAAAAAAAATATAAATCAATAACTTAAAAAAACAAAATACGTATATTTTGTATAAAAAAACCTTATATTTTTCAACTTTTAGTTTAAAAATGGATTTTTTCGTCTTTTTATTAATTTTTTATTAAATAATATGAAAAAAATTAAGATAAAGTTAATAATGAATAACAACAAATATATGGCACAAATACGCTTTATAGAATTTAATTAAGTAGACATCTCATTGAAGAATTTATTAATTAGATGAAACATTCAATTGATGACTCCAGACCAAAACAATTTCATAAAAACTTTGTATATTTAAATTCAATAACAAGGTTGTTGAATGTTACACATAACTTACAAGTGATTCTGATTTAGCTTAAAATGTTTAAGCAAATAAAAAATAAGATATAAGAATCTGATAATTATAATAAAAAACAAAAATCATGAATATATAAGCCTATTTATATAAGTTTTTAATAACACTTTTAACAATTTTTTTTATGTTCAATTCTTCTAAGATATTCTTTATACAAGCAAAACATATACAAATATATAAACACATTGCTTAAAAAAAGTATAAAATTAAACTATCTCCCATTTTCGAAATTGTCATGAGTAATCAACAGGAAAAACTGTTATTTTCACATCGTTTAAAGCAAGCCTTGAATGAATCTAACCATCCTATTAGCCCTACTTTTCTAGCCAATGAATTTAATAATCGCTATAGTGGACAACCCATTAGCGTCCAATCAGCGAATAATTGGTTACTAGGTAAGGCTATTCCTAACCAAGATAAACTTGCTCTTTTAGCAATTTGGCTAAAAGTATCCAGTCAATGGCTTAGATTTGGAGATAGTTCATCAATATCAAATATTTCTGATGTTATTGATTCAACAGATCTAGATTATTTCATCAAATTTAAAAGTTTAAAAATAAATCAAAAAAGAATCATTAAAGACTTGATTGATGAATTTTACCTTCCATAAAAATTTTCAACTGATCCTCATAGTTTTTAACTAAAACTTCGTACTCTCTAATTTTTGAGTATAAATATTGAAGCTCTTGTTTGGGGATCACAACTTTCTCTAACTCTAATAGTCTAGGTTGTACATTGCTTATGTGATCTTCGTTATTTTGAATTTTCATTTTTAGTCAAGAAAATTTGCATTGATACAATTTTAAACCATATTTTGATAAAAATACAAGCTATTCATCAAAAAAATCCTATCTAGCATTATAAATATTTTCATAAATTCATATATTTAAATATAACAAAAGTTTAGTCAGACCTGTTTAAGTTTTTTACATTAAACAAGTAACTTAATATCATCTTATAATCAAAAAACAAACCCAAATAAGCAATATAGTTCTTATTTATTCAAAATAATTTATCACAATATACAGTTTTTTGTATATCTAAAATTAATATAAATATATCAATTAAAAAAGCCTGATGATTGACATCAGGCTTTTTCTTTAAAAAGAAAATTATTTTAAGTAGAATTAAGTGCAAAAGCTTACGCTACTAAAAATTAGATTCTCGACATTACAGACGCAGAGCAGCTTACATCATACCGCCCATACCGCCCATACCACCCATATCAGGCATTGCTGGTTTGTCTTCTGGAATATCAGTAATCATACATTCAGTGGTCAACATTAAACCTGCTACAGATGCAGCATGTTCAAGCGCAGAACGAGTCACTTTAGCGGGGTCAAGAATACCCATTTCTAGCATGTCACCATACTCAGAAGTTGCCGCATTATAACCGAAGTTACCTTCGCCATTTTTCACAGCATTAATCACAACTGAAGGTTCATCACCTGCGTTTGCAACAATTTGACGTAAAGGTGCTTCAATTGCACGGCGTAAAATATTGATCCCAACATTTTGATCATCGTTTGCACCAGTAACACCATCAAGGGCTTTTGCAGCGCGAACAAGTGCAACACCACCACCAGCAACAACACCTTCTTCAACCGCAGCACGAGTTGCATGAAGCGCATCGTCAACACGGTCTTTCTTCTCTTTCATTTCAACTTCAGTTGCAGCACCAATTTTAATCACTGCAACACCGCCTGCTAATTTAGCAACACGTTCTTGAAGTTTTTCTTTGTCGTATTCTGAAGTAGATTCTTCGATTTGCGCACGGATTTGAGTCACACGTTCAGCAATTTGATTTGCATCACCCGCACCATCCACAATCACTGTATTTTCTTTAGACACTGTAACTTTATGTGCAGTACCTAAATCTTGAAGTGTAGCTTGTTCTAAAGTCATGCCTACTTCTTCAGAAATTACAGTCGCACCTGTTAAGATCGCGATATCTTGAAGCATTGCTTTACGACGATCACCAAAACCAGGCGCTTTAACCGCACATACTTTAATAATACCACGCATATTATTCACAACAAGTGTTGCCAACGCTTCGCCTTCAACATCTTCAGCGATGATTAAAAGCGGCTTACCTGTTTTCGCAACAGCTTCTAAAACTGTAATCAATTCGCGGATATTACTAACTTTTTTATCAACAAGAAGAATGAATGGGTTTTCAAGTTCTGCTGTTAAAGTGTCTTGTTTGTTGGCAAAGTATGGGCTGATATAACCACGGTCAAACTGCATACCTTCTACAACGTCAAGTGCATCTTCAAAGCCTGAACCTTCTTCAACAGTGATGACACCTTCTTTACCCACACGTTCCATTGCTTGCGCAATTAACTTACCTACTGTTTCATCTGAGTTAGCAGAAATCGAACCCACTTGTTCAATAGCTTTCGTATCTGAAGCAGGTTTAGCAGTTGCTTTGATTTCGGTAACGAGAGCTTTTACAGCAAGGTCGATACCACGCTTAAGGTCCATTGGGTTCATACCTGCAGTTACAGATTTGATCCCTTCATTCAAAATTGCTTGCGCAAGCACAGTTGCAGTTGTTGTACCATCGCCTGCGATATCATTGGTTTTACTTGATACTTCACGTACCAATTGCGCGCCCATATTTTCAAATTTGTCTTTCAACGCAATTTCTTTAGCAACAGTGACACCATCTTTAGTGATGTGCGGTGCCCCAAAAGAACGATCAATTACAACATTACGACCTTTAGGACCTAGAGTAACTTTTACTGCATCAGCAAGTGTATTAACACCTGCAATCATTTTTGAACGTGCTGAATCACCGAATTTTACGTCTTTAGCTGACATATTTAACTCCAAATATTGTTAGTTTTTTACAATCAAGAATGAGAGAGAAAAAAATTTAAATTAACCTTCTAATACGGCTAAAATATCAGATTCTTTCATCACTAGAAGTTCTTCACCATCAACTTTTACTTTTGTACCCGCATATGCACCAAACAATACGTTATCGCCTACTTTTACATCTAATGCACGTACACCATTGTCTGTAATTTTGCCGTTACCAACAGCAAGGATTTCACCTTGTGCTGGTTGCTCTGCTGCTGAAGTACTAAGAATTAACCCACCCGCAGTCTTTGTTTCTTTTTCAACACGGCGAATAACGACATTGTCATGTAAAGGACGAATATTGCTCATTTTAAACTCCATAGACATTTAAAAAATGCCATTGATTGTAGGGAAAAGATGACTTCTTATTCCTAGGTCATCAACAAAATTTTGATATGACACTGTTGTGGGGATGGAAAAAAACGCTTCAAGGGGAAATGCAAAAATATTTCAAGTATTTTGTTTATTTTTTAAACAAACACAACAAAACAGGCAGTTAAATTTCTTTTATGACAAAACTTTTTGAGCGTTCATCAAAAACATAATGCATAAAACTGCCATCAATATGCAGCACATTAAAACCATTGGGTTGTGCGCCATGTAAACGGTCAGAAGTTGCTGTTGCCGCAATGACATCATATAAAGGATGAGAAAGTCCTAAATGAAAAATCTGATTTAAATCATGTACGGCGACTTGATGTAAATGTCCATGCAAAATCGCATAAGCATCTTTCTCACCCCATGCTTTTGCTGCCAACCTTGCCAAAATAGGACGGTCTTTGACATGTTTACTGGTAGGTTCAATAAAAAATGGTTGATGTGTCGTCACAATTTTTAATTTATCTTGTGGAGCAATACTCAACAACTGAGAGACTTTCTGAATCTGCTGTAAAGAAATATGTCCCCGTGTGTGATAACGTCGACGAATACTATTTTGCCCCACAATATAAAAATGCTGGGTCATCAAGGTTTTTTCTAAACTGCCAAAAAACAGTTGATACAAGGTAAATGGACGAAAAGTTCTTTTCCAAAGCTGATAAAGCGGAATATCGTGATTGCCTGGAATCACTACATAAGGCGTATTTAATGATTCTAAAAATTGTTTACAACGATAAAATTGGCTTAACTTGGCACGCTGAGTCAGATCACCACTCACTACAATAACTTCTGGTCGATGTTGGGCACAAAATGTTTGTATGGCCTCAATACACACTTGCCTCTCCGTTCCAAAATGCAAGTCAGACAGATGAAGTAACATGTGGCACCATAATATTTAACGCATTTTTTTCAACATGTAATTTTAAAGGCGTCGTCATTTCAACAATTTCACCATCTAATGCAACGGTAAGTTTAGGCTTTTTTGAATAGACAATGACTTTTTGTGCACCAAAACTATACACATCTGAAGCATTTTCCAATTTCCCACGTATGGTTTGAAACAACGTTTTAAATAAAGTGGCTTTGTCTCCTTTGGCAATCACGACCCCTGCAATCAAACCAACCTCAGCACATTTGGCAATTTTTAATTTCATTTCTTGTAATTGCAACTGATTATTTCCAAAGAAAATTAAGGGTGTTTTAACAGGATACTTCTGTCCATCCACTTGTACTTCTAATTTTAATTCTTTACGATCTCGAATTAAGACATCTAAACCTGAAGTATAAGCATTTAGAGGGAATCTCCCCCATTTTCTATTATAAATTTCGCGCTTTTTAATAAAGAGCGGATATAAACCTAAACTGGCATTATTTAAATAAATCTGATCATTAATACACGCAACATGCACTGCACGGGGTTGCCCTGTAGCAATGACTTGTGCTGCCTTTAAAAGGTCTAAGGGAATATTTAACACCCGTGCAACATAGTTAAATGTTCCCAAAGGTAAAATTCCCATGGGAATATCGTGATGCATCAACTGAGATGCCACCGCATTCAAGGTACCATCGCCACCTGCTGCAACGATGATCCCTTGATGTGCATATTGATGATGGCGCTGAAAGACCTCCTTCATCAAACTTTGAATATTGGGTTGAGATGAAATTTCGAAAACTTGAATTTCAAAACCATGCAATGTCCAAATCGTCATCATTTCTTCATAGAAGTGTTCTTTATGTCGAGCATGAAATCCCGACTTTTCATTATAAATAAGTGAGAGGGGTCTTAACTGAATGTTCATAATTCATTTATTTTTAGAGTAACTTGTTTATTTTTGATGTTTTTTTAAGCGTTTAAAAGTACCTTTATGTAAAATTTGAATTAACACCATTTATTTAATCAATAATTATCCTTAATCATGTTTCAATAAATAAGCATTGATAATTAAAAACATTTCTAAAAAAAATAATATACATTATTTTTATTGATATGATTATTTTCACAACAAAAAGACCACTATTTAATTAATAATCATTAGTTTATCAAAAATATTACTTTTAGTATCTTTTACGCCTTTAGTCTTATTTTTTTTATGAATATATGGTTTAATACGCCCACTTTTTTTCATACTTAAATCTAGATGAAGCACCCTTCATTTAGGTTTTATTTTGTACAGCACAATTGTACACTTTTGAGATAGGCCTCACCATGACCCAAGTGAACGCACCAGAATTCGTTCGTCATCCCAAGCTGATTGCATGGGTTGAAGAGATTGCTAAATTAACTAAACCTGCAAAAATTGAATGGTGTGACGGAAGCGAAGAAGAAAATCAACGTTATATCGACTTGATGATCGCGAACGGCACTATGCAAGCTTTGAACCAAGAAAAACATCCTGGTTCGTATTTAGCGAATTCTGATCCGTCCGACGTAGCGCGTGTTGAAGGTCGTACATACATCTGCTCTGAAAAACAAGAAGATGCTGGTGCGACAAACAACTGGGAAGCTCCTGCAGAAATGCGTGCTCGTCTTAACGGTTTGTTTGATGGCGCAATGGAAGGTCGTACGATGTACGTTGTTCCTTTCTCTATGGGACCTTTAGGTTCTCATATTGCGCATATCGGTATTGAACTTACCGACTCTCCTTATGTTGCAGTAAGTATGCGTAAAATGGCTCGTATGGGCAAAGCTGTTTATGACGTGTTAGGTACAGATGGTGAGTACATCCCTTGTGTACACACTGTTGGTGCACCACTTGCTGAAGGTCAAAAAGATGTTGCTTGGCCTTGCAACCCTGAAAAATATATCGTGCATTACCCAGAAACACGTGAAATCTGGTCTTTTGGTTCAGGTTATGGCGGTAACGCATTGCTCGGTAAAAAATGCTTAGCATTACGTATTGCATCTTCTATGGGTCGTCAACAAGGCTGGTTAGCTGAACACATGTTAATCTTGGGTGTAACAAACCCTCAAGGTGAAAAACATTACATCGCAGCTGCATTCCCATCTGCTTGTGGTAAAACAAACTTTGCAATGTTGATTCCACCTGCAGGTTATGAAGGTTGGAAAATTGAAACTGTAGGTGATGACATTGCTTGGATCAAACCAGGTGAAGACGGTCGTCTATATGCAATCAACCCTGAAGCTGGTTTCTTTGGTGTAGCACCAGGTACAAATACCAAAACCAACCCAAACTGTATCGCAACACTTCATAAAGATGTGATTTATACCAACGTTGCTGTCACTGACAACGGTGAAGTATGGTGGGAAGGTCTTTCTAAAGAAGTACCTGCAAACCTTACAAACTGGAAAGGTCAACCTCATACAGGTGAAGAAAAAGCAGCTCATCCAAATGCACGCTTCACAGTTTCAGCAGGTCAATGTCCTTCTATTGATGCTGACTGGGAAAATCCAGCAGGTGTTCCAATTTCTGCGTTCATCTTCGGCGGTCGTCGTGCAGACACTGTTCCTTTAATTTCAGAAGCATTTGACTGGGTTGACGGTGTTTATAAAGCTGCGACTATGGGCTCTGAAACGACTGCTGCTGCAGTTGGTCAACAAGGTATTGTTCGTCGTGATCCGTTTGCAATGCTTCCATTTGCTGGTTACAACATGGCTGACTATTTCTCTCATTGGTTAGAGCTTGGTGAACAAGTTGCTGCTAAAGCGAAAGCTGCGGGTAACAAACTTCCAGGGATCTACAATGTAAACTGGTTCCGCCGTGATGCTGAAGGTAACTTCGTATGGCCTGGTTTCGGTCAAAACATGCGTGTTCTTGAGTGGATCATTGACCGTTGTGAAGGTCGTGCGACTGCTGTTGATACACCAATTGGGCGTGTTCCAACATTTGAACAATTAAACTGGACAGGTTCTGACTTCACTAAAGAGCAATTTGAACTCGTAACCTCTCAAGACAAAGATCAATGGATCAAAGAACTTGAAAGCCACACTGAATTGTTCAATAAATTGGGTGATCGTTTACCTAAAGCACTTAAAGCTCGCCAAGACGAACTTTTAGAAGCTGTTAAAAAATCTGCTTAATTTAGACAATTAAGTTATAAAAGACCGCCAAGTGCGGTCTTTTTTATTATAGATGAAACACCTATAAATTATTCAAACAACATTTTTAATGGGGATCACAATGAAAAAAGTTGTATTCATCAGTCTCAGCCTAGCACTTTGTTCTGGCTTCGCCTTTGCAAATGAAGATACATCATCAGCAATACAGTCATCACTTTGCTTATTCAGTGGCACACCGTCTGTAGAATTTAAAACAATTAAAAAAATTAAAGTTGGCAAAGGTACTTATGGTGGCTTTACCGACTTGTATCCACGCTTACACCAAATTGCTGACAAATATCAAGCCAATGCTGTAATTAACTACACAGCAAGTCAACGTTTTGGCTTTTGGCCTTGGCGCATTGTACGTCCTGTTGGCATGGGAACAATGGTAAAAATTAATACTGCATTTAATTGTAAAGCCCTTGGTGGAACAGAAATTTAATGTCAATTCAGGGGTGTTAACAACGCCCCTTCACCTCACAATAAAACCACTTAATAAAATATAAAGCTCTTCTTATGCAACATCTTTTTGCAGCCTTCTTTCATGTAGTTCAATCAAATATGTATTCAATGCTTGAATTTGTTCGCCATTGAACTCCAAATATAGCTTAGTTCTACGCTTTAAAATATCTTCACTCTTCATTGCCCATTCATGTTCAACCAAATAATTAACTTCTTGCGCATATAAACCAAAGCCAAAATCCTGTCCTAATTCTTGAGCATGATTAATATGCGCTAAAAAATTCCAGACACGTGTACCATAAGCATGTGCCCAACGCATTGCTGTTTCTTTTGCAAGTGCTTTAACTTTGACTAAAATCTGCTCCACCAATGTATCAACTGAATGTAAATTTTCAGCACCAGGAAGCAAAGCTTTTTCAGTCCATGCTTGACCAACCGCATTAAAAAATGGTTGAATTTTTGCTAAAGCAGCTTCTGCCAACTTACGATAGGTGGTAATTTTCCCACCAAAAATCACCAAGAGTGGTGCCTGATTGACATCATCATCTAACGTTAAGGTATAGTCTCGTGTAACTGCGGCAGCTTGGTCAGACTCATCATCACAGAGCGCTCGCACACCAGAAAATGTATGCAAAATATCAGCTTGTGTCAGTTGTTTTTTAAAGTGATCATTACAGACATCGAGTAGATATTCAATTTCATCTTGGGTAATCTCAACCCGATTCGGATCTGCATGATATTCCTGATCTGTCGTACCAATTAAGGTAAATTTTTCTAAATATGGAATCGCAAATACGATGCGCTGATCATCATTTTGCATGATAAAAGCTTTATCTTCAGGGTACATTTTAGGCACGATGATGTGACTACCTTGAATCATACGAATTGCATATTCAGACTGGACTTGGACGATATGTTCTAAAAATTGCGTGACCCAAGCCCCCGTTGCATTAACTAAAACTTTAGCTTGGATGCTATAACTCCCTTTTGCGTTTTCAATGTCTATTTTCCATAGTCCATTTTCTCTTTTTACAGCCGAACAGCGTGAACGTGTTACAATTTTTGCGCCTTTTTCTTTGGCTTGTAATGCATTTAATATCACTAAACGACTGTCATCTACTGCACAATCTGAATATTCAAAACCTTGGCTAATTTCATTTTTAAGTGGGCTATTCTCTGTGTGAAATTTCACATGTTTTGAGCCTGCTAATTGCTCTCTTTTGCCTAAATGATCATAGAAAAACAAGCCTGTCCGAATCAACCATGCAGGTCTTAAATGTGGTTGATGTGGCATGATAAAACGTAGTGGACGAATAATATGCGGTGCTTTCGCCAGCAGCACTTCACGTTCAAGCAATGCTTCACGCACTAAACGAAATTCTTTATGCTCTAAATAACGTAAGCCACCATGAATGAGTTTACTGCTCGCTGAAGAGGTATGACTCGCCAAATCGTCTTTTTCACATAAAAATACTGAAAGCCCGCGCCCAGCAGCATCATTTGCAATTCCAACGCCATTAATTCCACCACCGATCACACAGACATCATATGTTGTTAAATGTTCTTGCATTGCCTTCCCCTTTTAACCGTGATCGTGAAATAGTTTTATTGTTTATATTTTAATATCTGATTCAATCTAACACAGTTTCAACATTTTTCTGTTATAGCATGCAATTTTTTAATACCTGATTTTCCATCAGCATCCTCCGTTTTTATTCTCTGATTGATATTTATTTTAGATCAATACACATGCTCAATTACAAAGCAAATTTACAACTAAAGTCGAATGACTTCTCAAAAACATCGGCGTATAACGATCTTTGTAAATCTCCCTTTCCCACAAAATATATTTTTTTGAGTTTTCCTTTAGAGAATTTAAAAGGATGTATTTTGCCAACATTTCTTGGAGAATTGTTGTGTCAGAATCTTCCACTCAAGTTGCAACTGCGCCACTTGATAATAAAACACGTTTTAAATCAATCCTTGGTGGTTCAGCAGGTAACCTTGTTGAATGGTATGATTGGTACGTATATGCTGCGTTTACCCTTTATTTTGCATCACAATTTTTTCCAGACGGTAATAATACAGTCAAGCTCTTACAGGCAGCGGCTGTTTTTGCTTTAGGTTTTTTAATGCGTCCTATTGGCGCATGGATTATGGGAATTTATGCAGATCGCAAGGGCCGTAAAGCAGGTTTAACTCTCTCTGTTTCGCTCATGTGTGTCGGCTCCCTTCTGATTGCCTGTGCGCCAACCTATGATTCTGTTGGGATGCTAGCACCTGCCATTTTATTGTTTGCACGTCTTATTCAAGGCTTAAGTGTAGGTGGTGAATATGGCTCAAGTGCAACATATTTGACCGAAATGGCAGGAAAAAATCATCGTGGTTTCTTCTCAAGTTTCCAATATGTCACCTTAATTTCAGGTCAACTTTTAGCATTATGTGTGCTGATCTTATTACAACGTACTTTAAGTGAAGAAGCATTGTATGCTTGGGGCTAGCGTATTCCGTTCCTTATCGGTGCATTACTTGCCATTGTCGTATTTTGGATTCGTCGTGGTTTAGTTGAAACCGAGTCTTCAAAAAAAGCCCAAGAACAAACTAAAAATGGTGGTGAAAAATCAGGTGCTTTGGCTTTATTTACCAAATATCCTAAACAAGCTTTCACTGTGATTATGCTCACCGCTGGGGGAACTTTAGCATTTAATACCTTTACCACCTATTTACAAAAATATTTAGTCAATACATCAGGTTTTGAAAAAACCACAGCCACTGAAATCACCACTGCCGCTATTTTTATTTTTATGCTTATTCAACCTGCTGTTGGTGCATTGTCAGATAAAATCGGCCGTAAACCCATTATGATCGCCTTTGGGGTACTCGGTGTAATATTTACTGTACCGATTTTCAACCACTTAGGTTCAACAACAGATACAACCACGGCGTTCTTGTTATGTATGAGCGGCATGATCATTGTGACAGGTTATACCGCAATCAATGCCGTTGTAAAAGCTGAATTATTTCCACCCCATATTCGTGCTTTAGGTGTCGCATTGCCTTATGCAATTGCCAATACTTTATTTGGGGGAACAGCCGAACTTGTGGCCTTAAGTTTCAAAAATGCAGGACATGAAAATTATTTCTTTTATTACATTACATTTATGATTGGCTTATCTCTCATCACATATATCTTTATGCGTGACACCAAAAAACACAGTTTAATCACTGATAATTAATTGAATATTCACCTATATATCGATTAATTTAAAATCAAACATATGGCTTTTTAAAGCGTATTGCTCAAAAGTCATATGCTTTGAATAAGCAAATCAGTCATCGTTAAATCTGTAGAGCTATGGCATACTTAAAACAATAATAGTGTGGAACTGACTAAAGATGAAAAAAATTGGATTATTAGGTTTAGGATTCGTTATTTTAGGGTTAAGCGCTTGTCAAACTACCCCACGCCAATATAACGGTGTCACGGGTTATCAAATTGAAAATCAAACCGCAACTTCAGCAACAATTGCCTATACATTAGCAGGTCGAGCAAACCAACAACTTGATGCCAATAAATTACAACGTGCTTGCCAAAAAGTTTTGGGAATGCATAAAAACTATAAAATTTCAGTACTCAGTGCCAATGAAATCGCAAATCCTGCTGCAATTCCAGAAGAACAGTACGGCGTACAATTGGGGCATTCACGTACATCTGTTGGCTTATCCAACACCCAAAGCATGAATAGCAGTGAAAATTATGCCACACGTCAGGCACTTGAAACACGCCCAAGTACCTTACATGTCGTGCGCTATACCTGTTCATAAATTTCTTGCTGCTAGACATAAAAGCGCAAACTGATTTGCGCTTTTATTTTTACAAACACTCACCACATCTTCTCATTATTCAAAATATACCGTTTCTGTATCTTTTAATTGCATAAATTGCGCAGCAATATGCAGCATCCAGTCAGGAATATGTTCTTTGCCCTGCTTTAATTTTTCTTCAAAGCGAGATTTGGCAAAAAATATCCCCGATGGCTTATGCCATTTTTCAAATAATTCCCGATATTCCTCTTCATCTGGTGCAAGTTGCAAAGCTTGATCGATCCAAAACAATGCCAAATAGCGATTTTTTTCAATTCCCATACCATCTTCACAACTAAAAGCATATAAATATGCCAACCATGCATGTTGCTCATAATCTTGATGCAACATGATTTCAGGGATAATCTCCTGTAAAAGGCGCTGTTGCTGTTCGAATGTACCTTCATTATTCATGAGGTGAATATAAGAACTAAATACCTGACTTTGTTTTAATTGTGCTGCCTGCTCTAATTGCTGCAAAATAGCTTGTACTTGTGTTTGCGGCTTGCTGTCTTGCGCCATCAACGTGTTATATCGCTGTAAAGCCTGCTCAGCAATTGCTTCTGGATGCCCCAAAGCAACCGCTTGTTCTAACCATTGTCGAGACAAGTCCTCATCACGGTAGTGTGCCATTTCACTATGTTCACCAAAACCTTGACCTTTTAACAATAGACTGAGCTCATAGGCACTATGTGCATGTCCCTGCACGGCCAATGCACACAAAATTTTATGTACCGTCACATATTGACGATCAACATAAAACAGTCGCAAAGCATATTCAGCCGTATAGGTACTGTTTGCATCATCATGTGCAATGACTTTTTCAGGGTCTAAAACGTATTCGCCTTTACGGAATCCCCAAATACCTGCCTCAGAAGCTGCTGCTACAATCGTCATGATAAATGCACTATCTTCAAAAGGCTGCACCAAACTCAATAGACGATAACGTAAATGCAGATGATCTTGAATAATTTCAGGAAATTTGACAAATAACCAACACAGATTGCTCACCAAACGTTCATGTGCATCTACTGCCCAAAATAAATCATACTCATGCTCTTTCAGTAAAAAATCGACCACTTCAACCAAACGTTGCGCAAAATGCGAACTTCGCCCATAAAGTTGCTGCTCATCATTGGTTATATTCCACTCTAAAAAGCGTGTATATTGCAGTAGCACCTCTGTATGGCGAAAATTATTTAAGTCAAACTGAATAATGTCTTCAAATAATTTTTCATATTGCAACACACGTGCTTGATCTGAAATATTAGGATATTCACATTCCAACCAATCATAATATTTGGTAATTAATAACTCATTAAATTTTTCTTGTGGCAAATTTTGACAAATTGGACTTTGTAAAAATGCATCTATGCTGTCATGTTCATGACCATACCAACGTGGGTATAAATAATAAACATAATTTCTCAAGATTGGACTAAACGCTGCATCGCATGCCAAAGCTCGATTTAACCAATACAACACAGGATATTCTTTTTCTTCATCACTAGGTGCAGGCAGTTGACTCGGCACACGCAGATTTTGTGGAATAGCCTGCCCTAAACTGTGTAAAAATGCCAAACTTTCAGCACTGTAATGCTCTTGTGCAGAAACAACATGAGTGCTATTCCAAAACCAATACGGCAAACGCAAAAAACCGGTTAATTGTAATAAGCTTAAATACACCCAAGGACATTTATCATCAATTTCAATCGCTTGCATGCACCAATAAAAAGACATATCTTTGGCAATTTCTGCCCGATCCCATGCTGCTTGGCTAACAGTATGCGCATAGTCTGAGCCACGTTCTGCTGAAGCAATATTGCTCCAAAGCTGCCCTAACAAATAAGCACTATATAAACTGGGTGCTTGCTGATGCCATAGATTGAACTGCGCAGCAAGCTGCTGCTGATCCCAATGGGCTATATTTTGAAACTTTTCCACCTCACACCATTCAAAAAACTGCTGTTGAATGGGTAAATTAGACTTTACTTTAGCCTGTAAACTGATGGGATAAATCGCATCATAAAAATGATTTAATTGAGTAAATTGTGCATTTTGAAATAGATTCAACATGTGCTGTAAAATCTCTCGATATTCACGCAATTCTAATTTTCTTTGTTCGAGCATTTTCAAATTCTTCGTATGTAAGCTTAAAATTATTGATCGTTTAAAAGGTATAACTGCATCACAATACGGTGAGCTTGAGCAATCTAACAAGAATTCTTGTCATAAAAAAGACGCTTTTTATAGCGTCTTGTAAAAACTTACATTGCGAAACTCTTTGGCTTCATCTAGATCTGGCCAAGTCGTGGCACTACGTTCATCCAACTTTTGATAATGAGGATGACTAAAATTTTTCACGCGACTGTCCGCCACCCAGACTTCTGGGGAAAATTTTAAAAATTCATCCAAGAAAAAACGATTACATTGATCGTATAAAACATCCGCTGCAAGCAACACATCAACCTGCTCTGCTCGATATAAATCATCTAAATATTCCAGTTCTACATCATTCAGCAAGGCATTTTCACGACATGCATCTAGACTAACTTGGTCAATATCACAACAGATCACACGCTTTGCACCTGCCATTTTCGCAGCAATCGCAACGACGCCTGAACCAGCACCAAAATCCAACACGACTTTATCTTTGACATGATGAGGCTCAGCAAGTAACCATTGCGCCATTGCCAAACCTGAAGCCCAACAGAAGATCCAATACGGCGTATCATTCCAAATACGACGAATTACTTCATCATCTAAACGATCGGTTGGAAATACAGGCGGAATCAACCATAAAGAAATCGGTGTTTCAGGCAACTGCTGTGCAAGTAATTCACAGTGTGGAATCACTTCATGCAAAGCATCAAGTAAATGTTGCGGGGCTTTTGGCAATTGGAAAGTACAGCTCATGAGATTTCTTTTAATTCATTTTAATCTTGAAAGTCCCCCTCCTACTAGGAGAGGGTTAGGGTAAGGTATTTTATTAACCTAATGCTTTCTCAGCAGCTTCTACAGTTTGACGAATTAAAGTCGTAATGGTCATTGGACCTACACCACCTGGAACAGGCGTATAAGCCGATGCAATTTCCTCAATCCCAACAAGTTGGATATCACCAACACCACCACCATCACGTGGATGGAAGCCCGCATCAACCACAACAGCACCTTGTTTGATCCAATCTTTTTGAATGAGTTCAGCTTTACCTACAGCACCCACAATAATGTCAGCTTGCTTCACAAACTCAGCAAGGTTTTGAGTACGTGAATGACAAATAGTGACTGTTGCATTTGCTTCAAGCAACATCGCTGCCATCGGTTTACCCAAAATCGCTGAACGACCTACAACCACCGCATGCTTACCTGCGATTTCAATGTTGTTTTCTTTTAAAATCGTCATGATACCGGCAGGCGTTGCTGAACCATAAGCAGCCTCACCCATTGCCATACGACCGAAACCAAGACAAGTTACACCGTCTACGTCTTTTGCCAATGAAATTGCATCAAAACATGCACGCTCATCAATTTGTGCAGGCACAGGATGTTGTAAAAGAATACCGTGTACATCTGGATTGGCATTTAATTTTTCAATTTCAGCCAATAATTGCTCAGTTGTCGTTTCACTCGGCAATTCAACTTTTAAAGAATCCATACCGACACGACGACATGCATTTCCTTTCATACGCACATACGTTGCAGATGCGCCATCATCCCCAACTAAAATTGTTGCTAGAATTGGGGTACGACCTGTTTTTGCTTTTAACGCTTCTACACGTGTTAACAAGTCAGCTTCAATTTTTTTTGCCAATGCACGACCATCTAAAACTAATGCCACGGCACATCTCCAATGTTGATCTGAATCAATTTCGCACATAATACATGATTATTTTGACTATTTTATTCTATATGCCGAAATTATGTGCATCCACATTCACATAAGTATTGTTTTTTTTTAAAACATTGATAATATGTGCATCACCAAGAGATGGTGGGATGGCAGAATGGCGATGCAGCGGACTGCAACTCCGTAAATGCCGGTTCGATTCCGGCTCCTACCTCCACATCTTGTTAAGCCCGAGTGGTGAAATCGGTAGACACAGGGGATTTAAAATCCCCCGCCCACAAAGCGTGCCAGTTCGAGTCTGGCCTCGGGCACCATTTTAATACTTCTTAAAATGGTGTAATAAAGAATCCTGCAATATGCAGGTTTTTTTATGCCTAAAATTTATCAACAGCCATCATTCTCAACCCAATCACAATAAAACATCTCTTAAGCGATTAAAACCAAATCAGCAGATCCATCTCTATGCAAATCATGATTTAAATTTTCCGCATCATCAATTTTTTAAAATCAGTAATGCTTGATAATCTCTTGCCCTCTTTTCTATTCAACACGTACAATATTCACCGACTAAACTTTCTAATTTGATAAGAAGCTATTTCTACCCGATTTAACTTCTCATGAGCAATATGAGCAAAACCCAGCAAACCACTCTCTATTTACAGCAATTAGAAAAAAAATACCCGCAAGCGTTTAAACGCAACTATTTATTTTATAGTCAAATTAAAACCAAAGGAATTTTGGATGAATTACGGGAATTCATCCCTTGGGTGCTTGCGGCAATGATTTTTGTGAGCATTGATTTTGTACTTGGACATTACATAGAGACTCATTTTCAACAATTTGATGCCACACAAGCCAAAGGTATTGCCATATTAATCATCATGTTATTTTTCATGCTGATTGTGCCGATCATTATCAAACAAATTAAACACAGCTCCACACATTTATATCTGCAATTTAAAAATATCCCCCTAAAACTTGCTGCTATTATTATTTTACAAACGCTCAATATCGCCTTTATGCAAAGTATGTTTTTACAAGGTGTACTGTTCTTTTTCGCTCTAAGTTTTGGCTTTGTAAAGTTTTATAAGGAAAATATGTTTAGGGAAAATACCTGTGATATTGATTATTACCAATTACAACAAATGCGCCGTGCCTGTTTTTGGTCATATAAACAAGTCTTAAAAGCGAAATCAAAATTAAAGCTTGCTAAAAAAGACTCACCTGAAGCACAAAAATCACAAGCACAACTGACCGAATACCTTGAATTACATATCAAGCTATTAAAATATGAAAATGATTTGTGTAAAAGTTATAAATTTATCGACTTAGATGAATATATGGATAGTTTAATGTAAGCTAAACAAGTCTCACACCTTCACGCAATCCAACCATCCAAGCAATTCGACAAATCACCCCATTCAAACCAAAGGGATACAACTCAATTTTCCACGAAATTTTGCATTTTTTCGATAAAAATGCTGATTTTTATAGCAAGCATGATCGAATTGATTGAAAAGAAAGCAAATAATCGCAAATGCGCTTGCCAAGATTTATTTTGTTCTTTATTATTGCGCTCATGCCCGAGTGGTGAAATCGGTAGACACAGGGGATTTAAAATCCCCCGCCCACAAAGCGTGCCAGTTCGAGTCTGGCCTCGGGCACCATTTTAATATTTCTTAAAATGGTGCAATAAAGAATCCTGCAATATGCAGGTTTTTTTATATCTAAAATTTATGTTTAACGTTAAATAAATTTAATTAAGCAAAAATAAAGAGCGGATTACCACTCTCTATTTGAAATCAATTCTTCCATTTCAACATCCATATAACCCTGATCTTGCGCCACCATCATCATCGCTTCCGCAATATAGTCCGCCGCCGTATCATCCAAAGATGAATCAAGATCTTCAAACTGTGGCTTCATTTTATTAATTTCCACCACAGTACTGTGTGCTACATGATAAAGCTCATCATCACTTAAACTTGATTTTGCAATATTTTTTGCAAATTTTTCAATCATTTGTTTGACTTCGGCAACCAAAATATCTGGGTAGTAGTCATCGTCAAACATTGGGAGAAGTAAATCGTTAAACATATGAACCTAATATTTAGCATTCGATAAGCGCATCTATATAACATAATGCATACAAAACAACAAACTTCTCCCTCATAAATTAAGAGGCTCTATTCACCTGTTGCACTGTAGGTTGATCAGAACTTAAGCTTTTTGCCTTTTTCAACAAACCAATAAATTCATCTTTTAAACCAAATTCATCAGGTTGTTTCGCAGATTGCGCCAATTGCACAATATCATCCCACCCCATCGCACCATTATATTTACCACCTTTTAATCGCTGCCCATAACTTGCAACAGCAAGTGCAAAACGTGTATCCACACTGGCTTGTGTTAATGGCATAGATGAAGCAGCAATAGGCTGAGTTAACAAAATACTTTTTGCTGTATTTGGCAATTTATAACGTAAATTTAAATGAGCATACTCTGTCTTACTCCCGTGTGCTTTCGCCTCATTCTGATAACGAGAATCAGCCAACCAACCTTTTTGACCTGTTGGAATAATTTCATATAAAGCAGTCACTGTATGCCCAGCCCCGATATCACCCGCATCAACCTGATCATTATTAAAATCTTCTTGCTGCAACATTCGATTTTCATAACCAATCAAGCGATATTCTTTGACTGTAGCAGGATTAAATTCCACTTGAATTTTTACATCTTGCGCTACTGTTGCCAGTGTTGAACTCAGCTGTTGCTTTAAGACTTTCTTCGCTTCATTTTCATTATCAATATAGCTATAGTTCCCATCACCCGCATCCGCCAATTGCTCCATAAGCTGCTCATCATAATTACCACGACCAAACCCTAAGGTGGTAAATGAAATACCTGTTTTACGCTTCTCAGCAATCATATTTTTTAAGGTATCAAAATCTGTAATACCGACATTAAAATCCCCATCTGTAGCAATTAAAATACGGTTAATTCCATTTTTGATAAAAGTTTTTTGTGCTTCTTGATATGCCATTTGAATCGCACTTTCACCTGAAGTCGAACCACTTGCTGAAAGTTCATTAATGGCATTTAAAATTTTGCTTTTTTCATTTCCCGAAGTTGGCTCAAGCACAATCTCCTCATGCCCAGAATATGTAATTAAAGTCACTTTATCCTGAGGACGAAGCTGCTCAGTTAAAATTGTTAAGGTTTTTTTCACTAAAGGTAACTTTTTCTCCTCATCCATACTGCCTGAAACATCCACTAAAAATACCAAGTTTGCAGGAGGAAGTTGTTTTTGATCAATATTTTTAGCCTGAATCCCGATACGAATCACTTTTGCATTGGCTTGCCAAGGTGAATCTACAGTTTCAGTATTGACCGAAAATGGATGTTGACCTATAGGCTGCGGATAATGATAGTTAAAATAGTTGATCATCTCCTCTACACGCACTGCATCTACAGGTGGCAAGGTTTTGTCTTGTGTCAGGAAGCGTCGTACATTGGCATAACTTCCTGTATCCACATCAGCACTAAATGTTGACACAGGCTCTTTTGCAACACTTTTCACTGTATTTTGTTCATTTTTCTGATAGTTTTCAGTATTACCCTCAGAACCATAGGCTTCTGCTTCTACACTTGTATCTGCCGCAACCGCTTCTGTAGCTGCTAGATCACTTGCGGCTTCTTCGGTTTTTTTAGAACAACCTGAAAGTAATATCGTCAGCATTGATGCCACTAAAATTGTATATTTCATTTTCATCACTCAACCCTCAATTCATCATTCTTCATATTTGTTTTGATTTATATCGATACATTTCAATTGTTATATTATAACAATACATTTTTTTCGCAATATGCGATGTCATTTAGGTTGACACGATTTTATAGTGTTTTTGTAATATTATTAAAATTAATATTTTTCAAATATTTAATAAAATAAATACATCTAAATCTAATAAATTCACTTCAAAATAAAAAACACAACAAGAACAATGTTCTCATTGTGTGAAATTTTATCGTGCTTTTTAAACAAGATTCAAAAAGTTAAGACACTGTTGCTAAAGTTGCTCTCCACACTAAAATAGCTTCATGCATCGCTTTAACATCATGCGCACGCACCATACATGCACCTTGCTGAATACTCATGAGATGTGCTGTCACACTACCCACTGCACGATTTTGTGCATCCGCCCCACCCAATGCCTCACCAATAAAGCGCTTACGTGAAAGCGCAGACAGTATGGGGTACCCCATTTCATTCAGCTTATATAACTCATTCAATAGTTTTAAATTTTGCTGAGCATTCTTTGCAAAACCAAAACCAGGATCAATCATAATATTTTCAGGCTTGACCCCTGCATCTAAAGCAGCAGCGACACGTTGCTTTAGCTCATCAATGACATCAGTTGTGACATCTTGATATTGATCTAAATGATTCATCGTCGTTGGCTCACCACGCATATGCATAATGATCACAGGAATATTCAAATCAGCTGCAACTTGTAAAGCATGAGGTCGTGTCAATGCACGCACATCATTCCAAATATGTGCACCTGCTTGCACGGCTGCTTGAATCACTTCAGGCTCAGAAGTATCAATTGAAATCACAACATCTAATTTTGCCAATGCTTGTACGACAGGAATCACTCGCTGTAGCTCTTCTTGAATAGAAACAGGAGAAGCACCAGGCCTTGTTGACTCTCCCCCCACATCAATTACAGTTGCGCCATCCACAATCATCTGCTGAGCAAATGCAATTGCTTGCTCAACTTCATTATGCTTTCCACCATCACTAAATGAGTCAGGTGTTACATTCAAAATTCCCATCACATGTGGTTGTGACAAATCAAGTTGTTGATCACCACACTGTAAAATCCGTTTCGGTAAAGCGACTAATTTCATATCACCACATGTCCTCATCATAACCAATGTTATTTTAACTTTTTAATGCCGATCTGTGGTGAGCTTTCAACTTGAAAATTCCCCATATATAAAAAAACCACCCGAAGGTGGTTTGATTTAAATCATTTTAAACTTTTGGCAATGACGGTAATGGCGGTGGTGTTTCAGCACCATCTGTCGGTGTTACATCAATCACAGGATTTTCTGCAACATATACTTTTGGTGGTTGTGGCTCACGACCTTCCATGATGTCACGGATTTGATCACGATCAATGGTTTCCCACTCAAGTAATGCTTTCACCATTGCATGTGCGATATCTTTGTTATTTTCAAGAATCTCACGTGCAACTTTATACTGCTCATCCAAAATACGGCGAACTTCTTGGTCAACCATTTGTTGTGTTGCTTCAGAAATTGTGCGGCTACCCACATTACCAAAGAAGCCATTTTGGTTTTCGTCTTCGTAAACCATCACACCCATTTTGTCAGACATACCATACTTGGTCACCATCGCACGCGCCATTTTCGTTGCACGTTCAAAGTCGTTTGAAGCACCTGTCGACATTTGGTTAATGAATACTTCTTCAGCAATACGACCACCAAAAAGAATCGAAAGTTCATTCAACATCTTATCTTTATAATGGCTAGTTTGATCATGTTCAGGTAATTGCCAAGTTACTCCCAAAGCCCAACCACGTGGCATAATCGTTACTTTATGCACAGGGTCTGTACCTGGAAGAATTTCAGCAACAATCGCATGACCTGCTTCATGGTAAGCAGTTGCACGACGTTCTTCTTCACGAATCACCATCGACTTACGTTCAGGACCCATGTAGATTTTATCTTTAGCGTCTTCAAAGTCGTGCATATCGACAGTGTTCTTGTTACGACGCGCAGCGAATAATGCAGCTTCGTTCACAAGATTTGCCAATTGTGCACCTGAGAAGCCCGGTGTACCACGTGCAAGTACTTTTACGTCTACACCAGTTACAGAAGGCAATTTCTTCAAGTGAACATTCAAGATTTGTTCACGACCTTTAATGTCAGGAAGACCCACCATCACTTGACGGTCAAAACGACCCGGACGAAGTAAAGCTTTATCCAGTACATCCGCACGGTTGGTTGCAGCAATGACGATAATCCCTTCATTACCTTCAAAACCATCCATTTCCACAAGCATTTGGTTCAGTGTTTGTTCACGTTCATCGTGACCACCACCTGTGCCCGAACCACGATGACGACCAACCGCATCAATCTCGTCAATAAAGATGATACATGGCGCATGGCGTTTTGCTTGTTCGAACATATCACGTACACGTGAAGCACCAACACCCACAAACATTTCAACGAAGTCAGAACCTGAAATACTAAAGAATGGTACTTTCGCTTCACCCGCAATTGCTTTTGCAAGTAAAGTTTTACCTGTACCCGGAGGACCAACCATCAACACACCTTTCGGAATGGTTGCACCGAGACGTTTGAATTTCGCAGGATCTTTTAAGAAATCAACAATTTCAACAACTTCTTGTTTAGCTTCATCACAGCCTGCAACATCGGTAAAGGTCACTTTGATTTGGTCTTCAGACAGCATTTTTGCTTTAGACTTACCAAAACTCATTGGACCATTTTTACCGCCTGCACCACCACCCATGTTGCGCATAAAGAACATGAATAACAAAATGATTAAAAGTACAGGGAAGCTTGCGATAAGAAGTTGCATCAACAAACCTTGGCGTTGAGGTGCAGTACCTTCAACAACAACGTTATTTTTGATTAGAGTAGGCATAAGGTCAGGATCTTGAACCGCAGGACGGATACTTTCAAAATCTGAACCATTCGTTTTTTCGCCACTTATTCTTTCACCATCAATAGTGACTTGTTTAATCTGACCAGCATTTACCGCAGCAACAAACTCAGAATAGTTCATCGCAGCAGGCTTATTGCGGTCGCTGATGTTACTGAAAATTAAAATCAGTACACCGAGTATCACAAGCCACAAAACGGCGTTTTTGAAGAGATCGCTCAAAGCTTTATTCCCATATCAATCTAATTTGATCATGCCCTATTAGAGGGTGATCCTAACAAAAAAGCGAGTAATGAATTTCGCAATAAATTTTAAAAACGTACAAAATGCACAATTTTTAACAACTTGGCAAGAGGACTTATTGACAATTCATACATGATTTACATTTTTCATTTAAATTTTTTCAAAGAAAGTTATTTAACTGCATAATGTTAACGCATTACGCAAGCGACAAACGCCCTAAGAAACAATTTCAAACATAACACATGCATCTGAGAATTCTTAAAAAATTCACATTTTAATCATCAATCTGTACTTGCTGCGAACCCTTTTTACGACCCTGTCCAATTAAGAAGACCTCTTTTGAACGTGCCCGAGATGCAGCAGGTTTAGCCGTTTTCAATACCTCAAAACTACTGACGACTTGCTTACGAAACTCATCAAAACCATCACCCTGGAAAACTTTTACTACAAATTGCCCTTTTGGTCCTAAAACACGATTGGCAAAATCAAGTGCAAGCTCACACAGATAAATTTGGCGAGGTTGATCTACTGCCTTATTACCTGATGTATTGGGGGCCATATCCGAAATTACAACGTCTACGGTACGTCCATTTAAAATATTTAACAATTTTTCAAAAACTTCTTCTTCTCGAAAGTCACCTTGTAAAAAGGTCACATCGGGTAAAGCATCCATTTCAAGAATATCTGAAGCAATCACTAAACCTTTGTCACCGACCAATTTGCCTGCAATTTGCGACCAACTTCCAGGGGCAGCACCTAAGTCAACAACGGTCATACCGGGTTTAATCATTTTATATTTTTCTTGAATTTCAAGAAGCTTGTACGCAGCTCGAGCACGATAACCCTCTTTTTGTGCTTTTTTCACAAAAGGATCATCCAAATGCTCTCTCATCCACGCACGACTACTTTTAGATAACTTTTGGTTGGTAATGCGTGTAGCCATAACTCTCTAAATAAAATTGACATTTAACTTTAGATTGTACGTGAAAAACTGAGCTTTTGCAGTAGACAACTGTATCTAAATGCATTGTTATTGACATGTTTTTTTAAATAAGTTTGATCGATTATTTCGTGAGAATGTGCAGCGTTTAAATTTGAGTTTTGCTATACTAAGTCGTTTTTAAAATTAGGTTATCTTTATGGCGGCTTTATCAATCCAAGAACGTAAGCGTTTACGTCAAATCGGACATGCATTAAATCCAGTGGTGATGATTGGAGATAAAGGCTTATCAGAAAATGTCATCGAAGAAACAAACCGTGCTTTAAATGATCATGAGTTGATCAAAATTAAAGTTTCTGGCGAAGACCGTGAAGTACGTGCTGCTGCGATTACTGAAATTGCAAAGGTTACAGGTGCTGAAGTTGTACAAACCATTGGTAAAATTGCTTTGATCTATAAAAAAGCAGCTAAACAAAATCCAAAGTTGTCTAACTTAGTTCGCCACGCACATTTGTCAAACTAAAATTACATTTTACTGGCAAAACTTATGGCAAGTTATGAACTAAATGCTTTTGATCGCCGTTTTCAAAGTATTTCTTTGGTTGGTGCAATTGAACACATTAGCCCATTCACCTTAAATGTTGGTTATTGGTTACGTGATCCCAATCAATTTATTCAATATCCTGAATTAGTGGCTTCTCATCCTCGTATCGACTTTTTATGGGAAAATACCTGTTTTGAAGTCTTTATTGGGGTTAAAGGTGAAGATTTCTATCGCGAAATCAACCTCTCCCCATCTCAGGCATGGCAAGCGTATGCTTTTGAAGAATATCGCTATCCTGAGCTGATGCCACCTGTTGCTGCCGAAGATATTGAACTCAATCAACTCAAACGTACGCATTATGGTTTAAATGTTAGCCTTGATCTGACCGAGTTTATGCTCAAACATAAATTAAAATGGGATGATCTATTTATTGGCTTAACGGCAGTTTTAAATACCACCCAAGGTAAACATTTTTTTGCCATGCAACACAGCAGTCCAAATGCTGATTTTCATAACAAACGTGATTGGTTGCATACATTTTAAGATATATCAGCAAAAGGTACTCCCTTTTGCTTTATCTTCTTGCACTCAGCATTAACGACTTAAACATTAAAAAAATAAAGCTCTAATTAAAGAATACCCTCTAACCAACGCTTCAGATATTCACAGATACAGCACCACATCACACTACAAAATTTAGCCTCGCCATAGATCATCACAAAAAATCACAGCGATCAGGCAAAATCGTGTAATGTCGCTTATTTTTCTATACATGTCTTTGGAAGATTTATTTGTTCTAATTAGAATGTTTTTCCCACGACTCATTTAAAAATCAATACCAAATTCGACGATGATGATGTAGTGATTCTTACCTCTCGCTTATTTTACATGTACTTTCCAATACAAAAATTATGGCTTATCCTCTTTATTTCCATAGCACAAATTCACACATATAAGAATAATATTCAAACTATCGAGGAAAATATGATGTATATTTAAGCTAACTTTTTATCTACTTTAAGTAATGCAAAAATCATTTTTTACCAACCGTTCAATTATATCTATCACCACACTTACGATAAAATATTCGCTAACAAACTAAACTATAACAATAAATTTTAAATTTTGATTTCATATATAAATTCTTCAAAATCGTTCTGAATTATTCATTTTTTTTAAAGCAGAATATCTATCTAAATTCAAGCAGCATATCTCACATTTTGATGGTTTTTTACATGGACTTTGGGGCGACTTGTGCGTATAATGCAGTGTTAAGTTATAAGCGGGCAGACATGAGGAGGGTAGGATTTAATTAACCTTCCTTTTTTTTCGTCTACTCGCTTTTTTACAGCCCTATTTTTGTGGTTTTAGATCAGGAGCTTTGGTTTGAGCATCCCCGCCATTTTAGCCCTCGCTGACGGTACTATCTTTAAAGGTACTTCAATCGGCGCTACGGGAAGTACGACAGGTGAAGTCGTTTTCAACACTGCCATGACAGGCTATCAAGAAATTTTAACTGACCCGAGTTATGCACAACAACTTGTAACTTTAACTTACCCGCATATCGGTAATACAGGTTGCAATAATGAAGATGCAGAATCTGGTCGTATTCATAAAGTTTGGGCGAATGGTTTAATCATTCGTGACCTTCCTTTACTACATAGCAATTTCCGTGCAGAACAATCTCTTGCTGAGTATTTACAACAACACAATGTTGTTGCAATTGCAGATATTGATACACGAAAACTCACACGTATTTTACGTGACAAAGGTGCGCAAAATGGTTGCATCCTTGCAGGTGAAAACATTACTGAAGAAGAAGCTTTAGCAAAAGCACGTGCTTTTGGTGGTCTAAATGGTTTAGACCTTGCCAAAGAATGTTGCGATCCTGAAGGTTTCGAATGGACTGAAGGCTCATGGACACTTGGCAAAGGTTTCTCTCAACCTGAAACTCAGTTCCATGTTGTTGCATACGATTATGGTGTCAAAACCAACATCTTACGTATGCTCGCAGACCGTGGTTGTAAACTGACTGTTGTTCCTGCTCAAACTCCTGCTGAAAAAGTGTTGGCGTTAAATCCAGATGGCGTATTCTTGTCAAATGGTCCTGGCGATCCAGCGGCATGTGATTATGCAATTGAAGCAGTAAAAACCATTGTTGAAGATGCACGTAATGTGCCTGTGTTTGGGATCTGTTTGGGTCACCAAATCCTTGCTTTAGCAAGTGGCGCTAAAACTGTAAAAATGCCTCATGGTCACCATGGCGCAAACCATCCTGTACAAAACCTTGAAAATGGTACAGTGATGATTACTTCTCAAAACCACGGCTTCGCAGTAGATGCTGAAACGCTTCCTGCAAACTTGAAAGCAACGCACAAATCATTGTTCGACCAAACCCTACAAGGGATTCATCGCACAGACAAGCCTGCGTTCAGTTTCCAAGGTCACCCTGAAGCAAGTCCTGGTCCACACGACTGCGCACCGTTGTTCGATCATTTCATCGAACTTATCGAAGCATATAAGAAGTAATTAAGGAGCGATCATGGCTAAACGTACAGACATTAAAAGCATCCTGATTATTGGTGCAGGTCCGATTGTGATCGGTCAAGCATGTGAGTTCGATTACTCAGGTGCACAAGCATGTAAAGCCCTTCGTGAAGAAGGCTACCGTGTTATTTTGGTCAACTCTAACCCAGCGACCATTATGACTGACCCTGCAATGGCAGACGCAACTTACATCGAACCAATCACTTGGCAAACTGTTGCAGCCATCATTGAAAAAGAACGCCCAGACGCAGTTCTTCCTACAATGGGTGGTCAAACAGCATTGAACTGTGCGCTTGCACTGGATGCCAACGGTATTTTAGAAAAATACAATGTTGAATTGATTGGCGCGACCAAAGAAGCGATCGAAAAAGCGGAAGACCGTAAACTTTTCGATATCGCGATGCGCAAAATCGGTTTGGAATGTCCACGTGCTGACGTTGCAGAAGACATGGAACATGCGCTTGAAATTCAAGCGCGTTTCGGTTTCCCTGTGATTATCCGCCCATCATTCACTATGGGTGGTTCAGGCGGTGGTATCGCATATAACAAAGAAGAATTTATTGAAATCTGTGAACGTGGTTTCGACCTCTCTCCTACTCACCAATTATTGATCGATGAATCATTGATTGGTTGGAAAGAATACGAAATGGAAGTTGTTCGTGACAAAAACGACAACTGTATCATTGTATGTACCATTGAAAACTTTGACCCAATGGGCGTGCATACTGGTGACTCAATCACGGTTGCACCTGCACAAACATTGACAGACAAAGAATTCCAATTACTTCGTAATGCGTCTTTAGCTGTACTTCGTGAAATTGGTGTAGAAACAGGTGGTTCGAACGTTCAATTCGGTATCAACCCGAAAGACGGTCGTATGGTTGTGATCGAGATGAACCCTCGTGTTTCTCGTTCATCTGCCCTTGCATCTAAAGCAACAGGTTTCCCGATTGCAAAAATTGCGGCGAAATTGGCTGTCGGTTATACCCTTGATGAATTGAAAAATGACATTACTGGCGGTACAACTCCTGCATCATTCGAACCTGCAATTGACTACGTTGTTACGAAAATTCCTCGTTTTAACTTCGAGAAATTCCCACAAGCTGATGCAACTTTAACGACTCAGATGAAATCTGTCGGTGAAGTCATGGCGATTGGTCGTAACTTCCAAGAATCTGTGTCTAAAGCACTTCGTGGTCTTGAAGTGGGTGCTTGTGGTTTTGATGAAAAAATCGCTGTGGGTACGGAAGGTGCACGTGAGAAAATTCTTGTTGAATTAAAAGTTCCAGGTCCAGAGCGTATTTGGTATGTAGGCGATGCATTCCGTCACGGTTTCACCCTTGATGAAGTATTTGAAGCGACTAAAATTGACCGTTGGTTCTTGATTCAAATCGAAGACATCATCAAAACAGAAAATCAAATCAAAACTTTAGGTTTTGGTGATTTGAATGCGGACAACATCCGTTCATTCAAACGTAAAGGTTTATCTGACCTTCGCATTGCGAACTTGATGGGTATTTCACAAAAACAATTCCGTAAACATCGTTGGAACTTGGGCGTAACACCAGTGTACAAACGTGTGGATACATGTGCTGCTGAGTTTGAATCTGACACAGCTTACATGTACTCAACTTACGATGAAGAATGTGAAGCGAATCCATCTAGCCGTGACAAAATCATGGTGATCGGTGGTGGTCCTAACCGTATTGGTCAAGGGATCGAGTTCGATTACTGCTGTGTACACGCAGCGCTTGCAATGCGTGATGACGGTTATGAAACAATCATGGTGAACTGTAACCCTGAAACTGTTTCTACCGACTATGACACGTCTGATCGTTTGTACTTCGAACCAATCACACTTGAAGATGTACTTGAAATCGTGCGTATCGAGAAGCCTAAAGGCATTATCGTACAGTACGGTGGTCAAACTCCGTTGAAATTGGCTCGTGCTTTAGAAGAAGCAGGTGCGCCAATTATCGGTACATCTCCAGATGCAATCGACCGTGCAGAAGACCGTGAACGTTTCCAACAAATGATTCAACGTCTACAACTTCGTCAACCGAACAACAGCATTGTAAAATCTGCTGAAGAAGGTATGGCTGAAGCGGCTAAAGTTGGCTATCCACTTGTGGTACGTCCCTCTTACGTGCTTGGTGGTCGTGCGATGGAAATCGTGTACAACGATGAAGAGTTGAAACGCTACTTACGTGATGCGGTTCAAGCATCTAACGAAGCACCAGTACTTCTTGACCACTTCTTAGATGATGCCATCGAAGTTGACGTAGACTGCGTATCTGACGGTAAAGATGTTGTGATTGGCGGGATCATGCAGCACATCGAACAAGCAGGTATTCACTCAGGTGACTCAGCATGTTCTATTCCTCCTTATTCTCTGTCTCAAGAGATTCAGGACGAAATGCGTCGTCAAACAATTGCAATGGCAAAAGAACTTGGCGTTGTTGGCTTGATGAACGTTCAATATGCTGTCAAAGGTAATGACGTTTACATCTTAGAAGTGAATCCACGTGCATCACGTACTGTGCCATTTGTTTCTAAATGTATTGGTGAATCTTTAGCAAAAGTTGCTGCACGTTGTATGGCGGGTCAATCTTTAGAATCTCAAGGATTTACTAAAGAAATCATCCCGACTCACTTTGCAGTAAAAGAAGCAGTATTCCCATTCAACAAATTCCCTGGTGTCGACCCTGTACTTGGACCTGAGATGAAATCTACAGGTGAAGTGATGGGCGTAGGTAAAACATTTGGTGAAGCATTCTATAAAGCAGTGCTTGGTTCAAATGATCGCTTACCTGGTCTTCCAACTGAAGGTGAAATCAAACACGCATTCTTATCCGTACGTGATTCAGACAAACCTCGTGCAGTCGGTATTGCAAAACAATTAACTGAGCTTGGTTTCAAAGTGATCGCTACTGGCGGTACTTATGATGTCATCAAAGCTGCGGGAATTGAATGTGAACGTGTGAATAAAGTTACAGAAGGTCGTCCAAATATTGTCGACCGCTTGAAAAATGGCGAGATTCACCTCATTATCAATACAACTGAAGGCAAACAAGCTCAGCAAGATTCATTCTCGATTCGTCGCTCTGCGCTTCAAGGTAAAGTGTACTACACGACAACTTTGAACGGTGCTGAGGCTGTATGCCAAGCTTTAGCGATTAAATTGCCAATGGATGTATACCGTTTGCAAGATTTACAAACTGTAGGTTAATTCGTTTTCCGAGAAGTCCCGTCACCTCTCGGTGGCGGGCTTTTTTCATTTCTAAACCTATATTTTTATAAACTAACAAATTTGAGGGACAACAATGCAACGTTATCCTATGACGCCTGAAGGCAAAGTTGCCTTAGAGAAAGAATTGCAACAGTTAAAATCTGTTGACCGTCCACGTATTACTGCTGCAATTGCAGAAGCACGTGAACATGGGGACTTAAAAGAGAATGCTGAATATCATGCTGCTCGTGAGCAACAAGGTTTCTGTGAAGGTCGTATTCAAGACATCGAAGGTAAACTCGGTGCATGTCAAGTGATCGACGTTAAGGAGCTTGAGCAGACAGGTCGTGTGGTTTTTGGTGTGACTGTAACCATTGAAAACTTAGATACTGAAGAACAAAAAACCTATCGGATCGTGGGTGATGATGAGGCTGATTTTAAAATCAATAAAATCTCAGTAAACTCACCGATTGCCCGTGGTCTTTTGGGTAAAAATGAGGGTGATGAAGCGAAAATTCAAACACCAAACGGTGAAGTTGAATATGAAATCGTAAAAGTTGAATATCTTTCATAAGCGTTAAATGAAAGATTTTTGATAAAATTTAGGGCTGATTGATCAGCCCTTTTTATTTTAACCACATCACCATAATATAAATTAATCATTTCAAATCACAAATCGGCAAGTCTCTAAAGCTTATGTATTTGCAATAAAATTCACAACATAAAATCATTTCGCCATTGTTAAATCTGTAATTTCATTTAAATTATTAGAAAATAAAAATTGACGGAAACTATTATGAAAGCAGGACGCGTCAGTCGTACCGCCGAAGCCGCAGCAGCCTTACGTGCCAATCACCATCTCTATGCCAATGACCCAATATTTTCCGACCCATACGCTTTTGATCTCACCAATGCGCGTTGGCGATTATTACTGAAAAATGGTTTATTTCGTAAAACCTTAAATTCAAGTTTTATGAACCAAACTTTTGGTAAACTTACAGGACAAGTGGTCGGACGCTCACGTTATGCTGAAGATTTGCTTATTCAAGCCATTGAGCAACATAACATTCAACAATATGTTTTAGTGGGTGCAGGCTTAGATTCCTTTGTTTTACGTTTAGCCAGTCAATATCCACAATTAAAAATTTTTGAATTGGATCATCCTGATACACAAAAAACCAAGATTGCAAAATTAAAGAAGATTTCTAAATCAAATCGATTCCCTGCCAATGTCGAATTTGTCAGTATTGATTTTGAAAAAGAAAAATTATCTGATGCCCTACTTCGTAGTCAATATCAACCCTCTGAAACAGCATTTTTTTCATGGCTCGGCACTACTCATTATTTAACACCTGAAACCACACTGACGACGCTACAAAATATTGTCTCTATTGCACCCTCAGGCAGTGAGTTAGTCATGGATTATTCTATTGATTATAAGCAGTTACAAGGCATCGAGCGGTATGGTGCATTTGCACTAACACATTTTACCCATTTCTTAAAAGAGCCATTATTAGGTACTTTTATTCCATCTGATTTGCATCAAGCCGTTGAAAAAATGGGTTATGAGGTTGTTGAAGATTTGTCAGGTATTGACATTACAACACGTTATTTTTATCAACGTGCGGATTATATTGAACATACAAAGGCTGCACAGTTAATTCATTTAAGAGTTGCTTAGGCTATTTTCTTACGCTTTGTGCTAAAGTCATATAGAATGGTGTGACCACGTGCCTGCTACATTTTATATGACTGATTCCATAAACTCACCTGTAAAACATTGGTGTGAATTTGAGTTTATTTCTAAAACTGTGAAAAACCCCAATATTCACATTAAAGGCAATTACAGTTATTACTCTGCTTATTGGGATCAGGGTTTTGAGCGTTGTGTGGTACGTTATTTACATGACAAACCGTCTACGCCTGAAAAGCCAATTGATCAGCTATATATCGGTAATTTTGTTTGTTTTGGTGCTGAATGCGTCATCATGATGGGTGGTAATCAGCTACATCGAACCGATTGGATCTCAGCTTTTCCTTTTGATACCCGTTGTTTTTTGCCTGCGGGTGATACATTCATTGCAGATGGTTGTTGGATTGGCAGTCGTGCCATGATTATGCAAGGGGTAAAACTGGGTGAAGGTGCTGTGGTGGCAACAGGTGCTGTGGTAACCAAAGATGTTCCACCTTATGCCATTGTGGGTGGTGTTCCAGCAAAAATTATAAAATATCGTTTTTCAGAACAAGAGATTAAAAAACTGCTTGCGCTTAAACTGTATGAAATCGATGAAAAGCAATTTTTGAAAATGCGAGAACAGCTACAGATGGATGATGTGAATCAATTGGTTCAACATTTTCATGACATTCACTTATATTCATCATGATTTTATTCAAAACATAAAAAAGCCCAAACTATTTTAAGCATTTACCTAAAATCTTTGGGCAATTTCTACTAAAGCAGTTTAGTCTTTTGACTCATCTGGTGGCACTTCAGTAATTTTCCCACCACGTGCTAAAAATGCAGCAACTTCATCTTCCAATGCTTGACGCTGTTTCAGCTTAGCAGTGACCGTTAAAGTTTCAGCTTCAGCTAAGTCCGCATCTGATACCGTTGAATCACTCGCAGCCGCACCTTTTTCGGCAGCTTTCGCTTCATCATCATCTACAGCGCTGTCTTCTGTATTTTCATCGTAATCATTTGTGTCCGTCATTGACGATCTCCCCATGAATGACTATACATTTACCAAAGTCGGTTCTAATTACGAAGAAATGTACCAATCTCTCAAGCATTCGCCTAGTGCTAAATACACAAAAATCGTATTTTTTTTACCCAAATTCATCATTTTTTTTAAATGATTGTCCAAAAATCATCACTTTTGTTTCAAAGTGCATAACGTGTATGGCTTAAGTTTGCCAAACCATTGGCTTGTGCCATAAAGCGTTCTTTTAACGCAGGGATATTTTCCACTTGTTTTAAGCCAAAATTTCTCGCCCATACCAATGGAAAAAGCTCAGCACTTTCTAAGAAACCAATCGCAGACATGCCGTGCATCATGGCATCATTTTGTCCCTTACGTTGGTGTTCATAACGCTTCAAGGTTTGTTCATGTGCCCAAACACCACGTTCACGGCCTTTTAATAACACATCACACAAAACGGCGGCATCTAAACAACCAATATTCACACCTTGCCCTGCAAGCGGATGGATCACATGCGCAGCATCACCAATTAATGCTAAACCATTTTTCACATAACGCTGTGCAGCACGAGCTTTGAGTGGGAATTTGGCACGAGGCGTGGATTCCAAAACCTCGCCCAACATGTAATGACTTTCACGCGTGAGCAATTGGTAAAATTCTTGATCATTTAAACTTGCATATTCATCTGCATAATCATCAGGCAATGTCCACACAATTGAAACCCAGTGTTCAGCCTGTTCAGGCTTTAAACTCGCCATCGGTAAAAATGCCAAAGGTCCTGTTGGATGGAAAATCTGACGCGCGACATATTGATGTGGTGCTGTAGTACGAATGGCACAAGTTAAACCCGCTTGCTTATAATCCAAAACATCAAGATCAATAAAAGCTTGTTCTCGTACAAAAGAGTTTGCACCATCTGCACCAATAACCAATTTGGTTTTTAATTTTGTGCCATCTGCCAATTGAATGATCCAACAGCCTACGCCCTGCTCAACACGAGTTACTCGCACTTCTGTTCGATAATCTTTCACTTTTTCAAGCATCATCTGTTGAATGGCTAGGTTTAAAACACTCGGCTCGACCATAGACCCTAAGCAATTTTGCTCAGAGGGAAATTGATTAGACGCTTGCCCAAAATTAATTTCACCATAGCCATTTTTATTCCACACTTGCATCCCTGTATAAGGCATTTGGCGTGCAAGTTTTTCCCAAACTTGTACCGTTTTCAGCAAATGAATTGTGGCTTGACTTAAAGCTAAAACACGAGGATTGGCAGTGCTTAATGTTTTTTCAGCATCTAAAATTGGTGCAGCATCTAACACCGTGGCTTGAACACCACCTTCTGCAAGCAACAAAGCCGTTAAACCACCAACCAAACCGCCACCAATAATCACGACATCTAACAAATCTTGAGGATTGAATTCACTCATGCTTTTAACCCCATCGCATAATTGGCAACTAACGGTTTAATGCCTGGAATCACATCAAATGCCACTAAACCCGTATTTCTTAAAATTTTTAAGACTGGATTTTGATTACTAAAACCACGCACCACAGAATCACAGAATTTAATTACACGTTTTTGATCTGCTAAACGGGCTTGCTCATAGGCTTTCAGCATTTCAGGCTCACCTAAATCTTGGGCGTTGGCAATTTGTTGGTTGAGATAACGTACTAACACATCCGCATCACGCATGCACAAGTTAAAACCTTGTCCTGCAACAGGATGAATAGTATGTGCGGCATTTCCCATCAAAATCACACGTCCAACTGCTTGTTTGTGTGCCAAGACTTGTGACAATGGAAAACTAAAGCGCTTGCCTGTTTTGATAAATTTCCCAGCACGATCACCATAAGTTTTTTGCAAAGCATCAAGAAAATGTTGGTCATTTTCCTCACCCAGCCATTCATGTTCTGTACCTTTGGTCACAGGCCAAACCACAGAACGGCGACATTCTCCAGGTAATGGTAATAATGCCAAAGGACCTAAATGGCTAAAGCGTTCAAAACCGACTTGATTGTGCGGCTTAGATGTTTGTACCGCTGTCACAATGGCAACTTGCTCATAATCATGTACGTCCACACCCACGCCCAAAGCCTGACGACAGAATGAATCTCGACCATCAGCAGCAATCACCAGTTTTGCTTTTAAAGAATGGATATACGCTTCACCACGTGTGGCTTCGATATAGACTTCGTCTTGATCTTGTGTCAATGAAGTGACTTGTACACCATCAATCAACTCAATTAAAGGTTGTTGGCGCACTTGCGATAATAAAACACGACCTAACCATGCATTTTCGATCACTTGCCCAAAGCTTTCGACTTTTTCTTCATCCGCTTTTAAACGTGCTTTACCAAAGCTGCCTTGCTCAGTGATATGGACTTCTAAAATCGGAGTTGCATGTTCTTGCAATGCCGCCCAAAGTCCAAGCTTTTGATAAATCTGTACGGTACGACGCGATAATGCGGTATTTCGTGCATCAAAACTTGAGTGGTAAGGAGCAACAGTGCCATCTTCATAGTTTGGATATTTAATGGCTTCAAGCAATTTCACTGCGATATTTGACTTTGCAAGCATGAGTGCCAAACTCAGCCCGACCATTCCACCACCGACAATAATGACGTCTTGTTGCATGTCTTGACCCTTTCTCTATACGATTCAGCATGCTGAATACTTATAATGATGATTAATTTCATATTACATCAAGGTCAGTAATTTTTATATCGTAAACCATTAAAGTCATCATATTAATCCTGCTTTCACATTCCATGCTTTTAATAACCTCCAAATATTTGCATCTATTTCCTTCCAGTCTTTCAAGGACTCGACAGGAACTCGCCAATCAATAGCAATATGACCATATTTTTTTGTTTCAATTGTACTGCTCACAATAATTTTATGATCTAAATCCTCGTAAATTTTTAAAATAAATTCATTGTCTTCTGGGCTTACTGATCGACCAATACATTGATCTGCTGGTAATAAGTATTCAGGATAATTTGGGGTATAGCATTCAAGATCATACATTTCTGATAGTTTTTCATTTTTACTATATCCACTTGAAAGCAAATAATTAATCCAATCCCTTGGTGTACGTTTATTTTTAATATAATGCGAATCTTGATCCAAATTACTTAAATTTCGGACTAATACTTTGACTTGGTTTTCTACATTTTTATTATAAAACCCATGGATTTGAGCATCTTTTTGACCATTCAACAACAAGTTAAATTCCATAGGATTTTCACTATCAGCAATATTTGAAACTCGATCTATATTTAATAGTTTTTGCTTCTTAGGAACATAATATATTGGGAATTGTCCTAAAAAATATTTTTTGGATGGATATTTATAGTCTGTGACTAAGCATGCTCCTGCTTGCGTTTTTATTAATAATTTGGGTGAAACCTGCCAAGTAATCATATCTCCCTTTTTATATTTATCTTGATATTTTGTATTGTCGTTTAATTCTTTAGGTGAAATATTCCATGCTTCTAATAAACGCCAGATATTTCGATCTATTTCTTTCCACTGGTGCATATTATGTTGATCAAATTGCCATTCTATATCAATTGCACCATAGAATGGTTCCCATGAATGGGCTATAACCTCATGCCGATCCGTGAATCTAAATAAAACTCCTGAAATGTTCTTATTACTTGATTTTCCAAAACAATAACGCTGATTTATTTCAATATTTCTATAACAATCAAGTTTATATTTACCTGAGTATTCGTTATCACGTATATTTTTCGGATCTTTAATTATTGACTCAAAATAGTTCACTGTTTTTTCTGATAAATCAAAATTAAGTGATTGACTTGAAACAATGACTCTAACTTGCTCAGAATGATCTAATTCTTTGTCGGTATAATCATAGCCTGAAGCTTGTACAGTTGAACCATTTAACATTAGATTAAACTTTAATTTATTACCCTTATCAATTGGTAAATTACTTGCTTCTGATATAGTTATTTTTTTAAGTTTGGGGGGTTGATAATTTATTGGGAATTGCCCAAGATACTTTTCCTCTTTAGGTCTGTAAAATGGTGACTCTCTATCTTTATCTGAATATTTTAGTTGTGTACCTAATTTTGCCTGAACAATTAATTCTGAACCCTCTGCTACTTTCCAAGTAACAATATCTCCTTCTCCTAGAATTTTGGTTTTTTTTATTTTTGAGCAGGATAAAATAAAAATAGATATAACGACTATAAAAATTACTATATTTGTTTTCATAATTATAAGTATTTAATAAGTTTTATAATTTCTAAAAATAAGATTTTAGAAGCCTATTTGTACAAAAAAGCCGATCCTAAAATCGGCTCTAGCATTAAAAATTACTTCGACTTCGCCATCAATGCTTCAATATCTTCTACAGTCTTCACCACATTTTTGGTCAAGACCAAAGGACCATTTGAAGTTGCTACCACATCATCTTCGATACGAATGCCGATACCACGCCATTTCACATCCACAGTCTCATCATCGGGTGCAATATACAACCCCGGCTCAACTGTGACCACCATACCTTCTTCATATACACGCCAATCTTCACCATGCTTATATGTACCAACATCATGCACATCCATCCCAAGCCAATGCCCTGTACCATGCATATAAAATTGACGATAGCTTTCAGTTTCAATAATCTCGTCAAAATCACCTTGCATAATACCTAAATCAAGCAAGCCTTGAACAAGAATTTGTACCGCAATATTATGTGGTTCTTTATAAGAATTCCCGATCCGTACTGCATCAATCGCCGCAATTTGTGCATCTAATACCACTTGATAAAGTGCTTTTTGTTCAGGGCTAAACTTGCCATTGACAGGGAAAGTACGTGTAATGTCCGAAGCATAAAGTTCGTATTCACACGCTGCATCAATGAGAACCAAATCACCATCTTTTAACGGTTTATTATTTTCCACATAATGCAAAATACAGCCATTTTCGCCCCCACCTACAATACTGTTATAGGACGGTACACAACCATTTTTACCAAAAATATAATTTAGTTCAGCCTCTAAAGCATATTCCATCATATTAGGCTGTACCGTTTGCATAGCACGCGTATGCGCTTCAGCACTAATATTCGATGCGATTTGCATTAACTGAATTTCTTCGGCTGATTTATGCAAACGCATTTCATCTACAATACGATCTAACTGCACAATTTGTGCAGGTGCAGACGTTCCACGGCGAGTTTCACCCGTAGCTTTGGCAATCCACTGTGCCACACGTGCATCAAACTCAGCACGTTGTCCGATGCGATAAAATAATTTGTCTTTGTTGAGTAATTTTTCGATGATTTCTTCATCTAATAAATCAATCGCATAAGCTTCATCTGCATCATAATCATCCACAGCGCCATCTATGCCTGCGCGATAACCATTCCAAATTTCCATCTCACGATCACGTTCACGACAGAACAGACTATAAGTGTAATCTTCACAGCTCGCATCTGTTTCAATGACCGCAACCGCTTCAGGTTCAGCAAAGCCTGTTAAATAGAAAAAACTACTGTCTGCACGAAACTTATAGTCTGCATCACGATTGCGCATCACTTCAGGACTAGTTGCAATAATCGCAATACTGTTAGGACCCATTTGTGCTGCAAGGCGGTCACGACGTTCTTGAAAATCGGCTTGGGTTAATTTCATTATTGATTCAGCTTATTGTTAGATGGATGAAAATTAAGTTAAAAAAATTCCAAGACCTTTCAAATATCAGAAACAATCTTCATTCAAAAAGTCTTGTTTTAGATTTCAGCTTGGGCGGTGCGGTGTAAAAACCTCTACCACGTTACCACTGTCTGATGCCTCAATGATAGGTTTCATTTTGTTATGAAAATTTTGCAACAAAGAACTTTCTAGCACAGGAATTTTCTTACGTCCCATTGACAATGATACGGGAATTAAACGTACAAACTCATAGAGTTCTAAGTAGCTTTCTTCGCCTTCTTCATCATTGTCAGATTCGTCAAATTCAACCGAAGCGACATCTTGTAAACTTTCAATCAACTCTTGCTCGTCAGAACGAATATGACCTGAAGCCAAACCAAAACCTAGAACCACACCCGCACACCAATCAGCAAGTGCTTGTACACGTTCTACCAAAGGATGTTCATCATCAGGCAATAACGGTAAATAGTCCAATTCATCTTCAGACAAGGCATGTGCAATGTCTTCTGCTTCTTCAGCTAAAATCGCCAATGCATCTTCGTTGACTTTTGGTACATCAATGCTCGATAAAATTTGTAACCATTCATCACGAGATGGTGCTTCGGTAACACAAACTATACCCGTGAGTAAGCCATGTAACTCACTTGGACTTGAAATTTCTTCAATTTGACCAAAATTTTGATCCCAATCTGACCAACCTGAAATATCGTCTTGCATTCGTTTATCCAATCTCTATACTTCTGTATATATTACCTTTGATTGCAAATCTGTGCGACCCGTTATGCTAGAACAATTACAGCGTCTACAAACGCATATTGGTGTTTTAAAAACACGTATCGAAACGACTGAGAAAGAAAATGTAGCACTGTTAAAAGAGAAAGATCACAGTGAGGAACAAGCACATACTCAGATCTTGCAGAAAAATGGCATTATCACCCAAAAGCAAGATGAAATTGAAAGCTTGAACGAACAACTCACTGCTTTGCAAAAACAGTTTAATCAGCTCAATACCGATGCAACCTCGTTAGCTGAACGTTATGGACGTTTAGAAAAAAGCTGCACCGACCTTAAAACACGCTTTCAAGAAATTTTGGCTGAACGCAACGAGTTACGTCTAGTCAAAGAAAAATTACAGACAGAACAACGTCATTCGCAACAAGAAATCAAAGACTTGTTAAATGAGCGTGAACGTTTAATTCAGAAAAATGATCATGCCAAATCTAAAGTTGAAGCCATTATTCAACGTTTAGCGATTTTAGGCACTGAACAAGATCATCATGCGCAAGAAATTCAACAACTTGCTCATCCATCTGAAACCAATGAGGAAGTTTAATCATGTCTGAGGTTGTTGTTGTTGAATTACGTTTAATTGAACAAATTTTTCGTTTAAGCACGACTGCTGAAAAAAAAGCAGAGTTAGAACGTGCCGGTAATTTATTGAATGAAAAATTTCAAGAATTTCGCCGTAAAGCGCCCAACATGGAACATAACAAACTGATGATCATGGTGGCTTTGGAACTCATGCAAGAAGTATTAAGCATGAACAAGTCCTTACAAGAATATACACATTGCGAACGTTTGCTAGAAGAGATTCTAAAAGACGTTGAAAAGACAGTATAAATTGAGCTTTGTTTGTGCAGTTAACTCCTATAGATCATAAAATTGCTCATTTTCATATGGATGGGCATTTGCCTGCTCACTGAGAATATGTATACTTAGTATAACTCTGGGATGTTCGCCAGTACGTCTATTCCCCTGCCGATACTTAAACTTACGGATGCGTTCTGTGTATTTTGAGTGTATGCCCATCTTCGAGTGGGAAACCCATTAAGTACGCGTCGTGTCCACCTTGAACTCATCGGGTTCAGGGTAACGACCATGCAGCGGCATCTTCGGAGCTATTGATTTTAAAACATAACAACAACTTAAAAAAATACGCACTTTCACTATCTAGTAAAATCTCAATTTAATATTAACTAGGCTTATAGTAGGCTCTAAAAAATATTCAATTATTTATTTTATATATTTTTAATAAATTTAATCTCAACTAATCTATCAGAGTTTATTTTATTTATATTATGAATCAATTATTTATTTTATTTAAAAAAATCATAAGATATGATCTCTGTCCTCCTATAGTCTTACAATAAGGACAATAAATCGAGTCTCTAAAATCAAGATTTACTGCCCCGATAATCCATAAGAAATTAACTTGCTTGTTGATAATATGGCACAGTGCCATTGATCGTTGCACGATGCATAATCCGATGTGCATCGCCATAATCAAACAATGCTTTATGTTGTGTACAACGATTATCCCAAATCGCTACATCGCCCTGTTGCCATTTCCAACGCAAATGGAAATCTGTCTTCACAGCGTGGTCAAATAAAAAGTCTAATAATGTCTCACTTTCTGTTTCAGACAATTCATTGATTCGTGTCGTAAAACCTTCATTGATAAATAAAATATCTTCACCTGTTTCAGGATGACTACGAATTACAGGATGAATGACGGGTGGATTGTTCCGAAAAGATGCTTCAAGTTTTTCACGTGATTCAGGTGTCGTACCGAAACGCTCTAATGGAAATGATTTACGGATATCATGTGTTGCAGTTAAACCACGTAACTTTTGTTGTAGTGCTTCAGGTAGTGCTTTAAAAGCTGCCGTACCACTCGTCCATAAGGTATCACCACCCACTTCAGGAATTTTAATGGCTTGCAATACACAACCTAGCGGTGGCGTATGACTAAATGTCACATCGGTATGCCACAGTTCATTGTCTCGCAGATCTGTTTCATGACTATCTAAAATAATCACCTCAGGTGCATCTTTCATCGATGGATAAATTGGATGAATGTGTAATTGACCAAAAGACTTCGCAAGTTTGACCTGTTGCTGTGCTTGTAACTGTTGATTCCTAAAGAAAATCACTTGATATTGCAATAAAGCTGCATGTATCTCTGACAAGATTTGTGGATCGGTCAAATTTAAATCCACATTTTCAATAACTGCGCCAATATTGGCTTGAATAGGCTGAATATGTAATGTCATGATGCATCTTCTATAATTGTTGACCGTACCAAGGCGCTAATTGCTTTTGCAGCCAACGTAAAAATAATTCAAAACTCACTGCAACCATAGCAATCACAATGATACCGAGTACCACTGTATCGGTAATTAAAAACTGCGCTGCGGACTGCACCATAAAACCAATACCACGATCTGCAGCAACCAACTCAGCCGCGACTAAGGTTGACCATCCCACCCCAAGACCGATGCGTATTCCTGTTAAAATATGTGGCAAAGCCGTCGGTAGAATCACATATTTCAATACTTGTAAGTGTGTTGCACCCAAAGAAAGCGCTGCTCGTTCACGGTTTTTTTGATGGCTCAAGACCCCATGTGCAGAACTGATAATGACGGGCGCTAAAATTGAAAAGAAAATCAATAAAACTTTGGTTGTTTCACCAATGCCAAACCAAATGACCAATAAAGGTAAATATGCTAACGGCGGAATTGGACGTAATAATTCAACCAAAGGATCAAGCACTGCACGTACCCATTTATTTAAACCCATCCATAATCCAACAGGCACACCAATTACGATCGCAGCAATCAATGCAGTCAATACTCGACTAATACTTTCTGCCAAATGTTGCCAAAGCGTGGCTTTCATAAACCCTTCTTGGCTTACAATCACAAACTTTTGCCACACTGCGCTTGGCGAAGGTAAAAAGAGCTCAGGGACTAAATGCAATGCGCTGATCCCGAACCACAGCAGAATAATCGTACTAATACTGCCCAAACTCATCAAAAGACTTAAATTTTTCGTCATAAACTTTGGAAATTTAATCTGTGTTGATGCTGTGCTATGCTCCTGAATTGCTGTAGTATCGTCTAACGATTTTTGAGCAATTTTCTGAATTTGACTATTCATTTAAAGCTCCAAAGCATGTAATTTCTGATCTTTTAAACGTTCAAATAATTGCTCACGTAGTTGAATAAAATACGGATCGGATTTAATTGAACGAATAGATTCTCCTTGACGATAGCGCTGTGCAAAATCTAAATGCAACGTTTCCACAATGGTTCCTGGTCGGGCTGTCATCAACACCAATTGATGACTCAGCAATAAAGCCTCTTCAATATCATGCGTGATTAAGAAAAAGCCTTTATTTTTCTGAATCCACAAATTCAACACCAACTCTTGCATGTTCTCACGGGTAAACGCATCCAACGCTGCAAATGGTTCATCAAGTAAAATAAACGGTGCATGGCTGATCAATGCACGGGCAATGCCGACACGCTGTTTCATTCCCCCCGATAATTGCCAAATATTCGCCTCTGCAACATGCGCTAAACCCACTGTTGTCAAAATTGCATCAACTTGCTCTGTAATTTCTGAGTCTTTTAGACCTTTTAATTTCAGTGAAAAAGCCACATTTTCAGACACATTTAGCCATGGCAATAAAGCATGTTCCTGAAAAACAACGGCACGGCGTGCATCGGGCTGTGTCAATATTTCATCATCAATTTTCACCACACCCGCGTCAACGTGCTGAAAACCTGCCAAAATATTGAGTAAGGTGGTTTTACCACACCCCGACTCGCCTAAAACCACCGTCAAAGATGACTCAGGGACGTCTAAATTAATATTTTTCAGTACAGCAACATCTTGATTTGCATAATGCAATGTAATGTTTTCAGCTTTTAAAACAGACATGGCTTACTCCTCAAGGCTGCACAAATTTAGGGTTAATATTGTCCTGATAACTTTGTTTAACTTGATCTACTTTGCCTTGTGCTTTTAAGAATGTAGCTGTATCAAAAATATTTTTGGCAAATTCCTGTTGCAAGCGTTGTGCTTGTTGTTGCTGATTCAGATAAATATTACCTGACAATAACAAAGCAATGTCTTTTGGATCTGAACCTGTTAATGAAGAAATTTTCTTAATATTTTCGGCATCTTGTTGAAATTTTTCTGGTGCTTGATTATAGCGGTCGATTTGCTTTAAAGACGTTTGTACAAAAGCTTTTAAAAATTGAGGATTTTTTTCTGCAAATTCTTTACGTACCACCCAAACATCATACGTTGGGGCGCCCCATTCACCGACTTGTTTAGAATCCGTCAACACGTGACCCGTACTTTTTGCTTTGCTTAATGCAGGCTCCCAAACATAAGCAGCATCAATGTCACCACGTTCCCACGCTGCTGAAATTTCAGGTGGACGTAAGTTAATGATTTTTACTTGTGATTCTGCAATCTTCCAATGTTTAAGCGCTGACAATAGACTGTAATGCGCAGTCGAAACAAAAGGCACTGCGATGGTTTTATTGATAAGGTCTTGTGGTTTTTGAATGTTCGCTTGATTGCGAACAATTAAAGCTTCTGAAGCCCCTAATTTTGCTGCAATGAAAAATACATCAATAGGTAAATTACGACTAGCAGCCGCAGCAAATGGGCTCGTGCCAATATTACCAATATCAACATCGCCTGATGCTAAAGCATTCACAACATCTGCACCCGTATCAAACTTTTTCCACGTAATTGCCTGTTGACTCTCTTTTTCATACTCACCATTTGCTTGTGCAACTTTACTAGGATCTACCCCCGTTTGATAAGCAATAACCACAGCTGAATCAGACTTTTGCGTAGAAGTACTTGCAGCTTCAGGCGTGACATTTTTATTTTTTTGGAGATAAATAAATGCCACAATTGCCACAATAACAATCGCAGTAATAATTAGTGGTTTAGATGATTTACTCATATATTTTTCAGGAAAAGCAAGGACTAAGCATTATGCTAGCCCCTCTACTTTCAATTGAAAAATAACTTAACTACGTTTAGTTATCACATTTTTGTATTTATCAATTTATGATTTAAATGGATGAAATTCTGAAATCAATAGCAAACAAAGGCTAAGACCCTAGACTCTATATTCTCATTGTTCCGTTTTTTAGCCTTCATATAAAACATTGGAAAAACGATAAGTATGAGCAATCAGACGTTCAATCCAACGCTGTGCTGCCAGTAATTCTAAACTTTTTGCAGCATTCAGCTGATTTAACACCGTATATTCCAACACTTCACTACGAATCTGTGCTCGATGTTTGCTCGCCCATTTCTTCAAACTGTTCAATTCTGTACGCAATTTTTCAACTTGTTGATGCTCACTTAAATGGGCAATATCTTCAATATAACTGTCTAAAATGTGTGAATAATCCAATGCTAATTGTAAAATTGCGGGATGCATTCGCAGAATAAGTGCATTCTCAATTTGTGCTAAATCGCTACGCAGAACTCTCACATACACCATGACTCTTAAAATAACGAGAAAATGCTGTTGTAACTCAGGATTATCGGTGATGGTAATTTTTTCTAAATAACGTTCTAATTGTAAAATGATTTCATCTAAAAGTTTCAGCTCACTTGGACTCGGTAAAATACCATCACGAAATACGTTGTGTAAGGTCTTAAATATTTCAAATAAAATATGATGCTGTACTGTTTCTGCGGCTTCAATAGCAACGATCGGTATTTGTAAATTTGCAGTATCCAAACAATTTAAAATACTTGGTGAATCTTCAGATAATAACAGAATCACCCATTGCTCAATTTTTTTCAATATCGGTATAAAAATCAATGCACCAACCACACTAAACAAAGTGTGAAATAACGCCACAATGACTAAACTGTCCCAACGACTCAGCCAAGACACATGCTGATATAACCACAACAAAGCAGGTGCTAAAAATAAAAAAGCGACCAGTGCAGCCACAACATTGAACATCACATTGACCAAAACCGTACGTTGCGCATTGATGGATGCACCAATGGCAGACAACACTGTGATCCCCACTGCACCAACATTTTGTCCAATCACCAAATACAAAGACTGTGATACATCAATGGCGCCACTAGCTAAAGCAGCTAAAGTGGCTGTGATCGAAGCACTTGAAGACTGTAAAATCAAGCTCATGACGATACCAATGGCAACGAGCAGTACCTTTGCCCAAAATCCATCTGCACTTAAAAATGAAAGATCAACTCGATTTGAAAACCCCGTCATGGCCTCTTGTAAAATCGCAATGCCAAAAAAAATCATACCAAAGCCCGCCAAGATAAGCCCAAACAGTTTCAAGCGATCTTTAGCAATCAAATGCAGCATTGCACCCAAACCAATAAATGGCAGTGCAAACATTGAAATGGAAAATTTTAAACCAAGAAATGCCACCAGCCATCCTGTACTGGTCGTCCCAATATTTGCACCAATAACCACACCTATCGCTTGGGCAAAAGTCATCACCCCTGCACTGACAAAACCCACTGTAGCAACTGTCGTTGCAGTGGATGAATTGACCAAAATCGTCAAGCCAATGCCTGTCAATACCGCTTTACTCGTAGTATTGGTAAATTGGGTAAATAAATGTTTTAAGGTTTCGCCTGCAATATTTTTTAGCCCATGCGTCATCAATGTCATGCCAAGCAAAAATAATCCTACACCACCACAAAGCTCTGCAAATACTTGAAACACATTTTTCCCTTAATCTATGGTGTTGATCTATTTAACTGTTCTATTTAAAAGCTCAATATAATGAAAATCGTATAGACTAAATATTAGCCAAATGTATAAATGTGAAATAAAATCAGGTTCCTTGATTTAACAAGCAACCAGCTAAAATCAACCTTATATTAAAAATAAGTAAAGTAAAGCAACTCAAACTATTGTCTCAGTTCACTTAAATAAAAATGCCCATTTTCAGAGCATTTAAAATTACGACATTCAAAACCAATATGAATTATTCATCATTTAAAGCACATTCAAAACTACTCGGATTTTGTGCACAACGCACTTTCTTCAAAATTTTCATCATCGCAGGGTCATAATAACCTTCTTTGGTCATCTGAATACGCGCTTCACGCATGATTTTGATATAGCCTGGTTTATCTGCTTCACGCATTTCCATCCAATATTTTGCGGGAATTTCTTTTTCAATTTTATCGACAAACTCAAAAGCAGGACTCAGTTGTTTAGAAATGATTTCGCGGGCAATTGATCCCATTCCCGCAGGAAATTTATTGCGTTGCATGATCAATGTCCCTGTGACTTGAATAAGAGGAAACCGAATAATTCCCCCAACAGTTTTGCCATTTTTATCATTCATCCCTTTTTGTAATTCTAAGGGTTTAAACAACAAAGCAGGGCCAGCCATGATGTCAACTTCTTTATTATTAAACTTGCCACCTACAGTGAGTAAATCAACAGAAATCGGCTGTGCACCAACATTTTGTACCAATTTCTTTTGTGTACCATCAAAATTCATCACTGCAACTTTTTTACCTGCTGCTTTGGCTAAGGTGTCAATTCGGCGGTCATTCACCATAATATAAGCCGCACCCAAAGGGACAATTCCGACCACTTCATAGTCTTTATTGACCATTTTAGCATCATACTCAGGTCGTGCTAAAAGTTGTATCACGGCAGACAATTGTTTATAGCTTTGTACTGCACCAATAGCATCTATACTGCCAACAAATGGGTTAAATTGGCGTGCACGTAAATTACTAATTCCTGCGCCATCACAACGTTTACTTCTAAAATCTTCTGTTAAAACACGCTCATCGGTATATACGCGTAAGTTGAGTTCAGTACTGGCTTTTTTCTTTAATTGTGGATAATCCATATCTATGCGCATTTGCAGCTTCGATGGTCGGATAATTTTTAAATCAACACCAAACTGCTTTGCCACTTGTGCAATGCGAGGTAATTCACTGATATAGCTCGTTGCTTGTTCAAAGGCTTCACCATTGGCACCATCAGGCGAATAGACACACAAAGTCACTTGTTTAGGAATTTGCGCCCAAACTTTTGGATCGTTCATCAATTTTTTAATTTTTTGTTGTGAATGCTCAGATAAAGTTAAATCGAGCTTCGGAGCAGGCGCTGCATATACTGAATTTGACATCGCAAATGGTACCCAAAAAACCATTGCCAACGAGATGTTTTTACACAGCTGTACTGTACATTCTGTCCATTTTTTAGAGTTTTGTATGTTCATTTTATTGTCCATTTTATCAATATGTTCGTGAATATCTTCAACGAGTACATCATCCTGATCTATCTTTTTAAGTTAAGCGATGTATCCACAGATTCAATTGACTCTAAACAGCCAACTTTTGTCAAAAATGTAAAATTTTTAAATTTATTTTTTACACTTGATTATTTAATGATTTATCAATATGTTAAATCCAATAAAAAACTTACCACTTATCCGATTATGCTGTGATCACTCGGCAAAGATAAAAAGCTCCCGAAGGAGCTTATATATTTAGAAAAATATTGTGCTGATCAAATCATCAGATGATGATTTGATTATTTTGCAATAATTGTTCAAGAGTAAGGTCGGTCGTTTGGTTGCTCAAAATCAATAAATCAGCAGACTGATAATTCGTTCCAGTACCATCACGGTCAATTGAAATCACCGCTTGGTCTTGCTCTGCATCATAACTTACTTTTAAGTATTCATTGATATTTTCAAGACTCGCATTGTGATCAAGTAATGCCGAAACATCTATCTGATCTGTAGATGCAAAATCATTGACAGGCGTTAAGCGATTTCCACCCAAATCATCATCATTTAATACATTAAAAATTAGATCTGCATCTTGCTCAACCGCTGTATGCTCAACAAATGCCATTGCTTTAAATGCTGCATTTGAAGATGGATACAAGGTCATATCAAACTCAAGTTCTGAACTGGCTGCTGAATGATTAGATTGTTCTGTAGCAATGGCTTCTACTTTCACTTTTAAGCCCAAAGATGAACCTGTTACCACAAAATCTGCCGGAGCAACAGCAACCAAGCTTGCACCATCTAAAGATACGCCATCGGCAACCAAACTTAATTGCCCTTGGGCATTGGCTGTACCTAATAAAAGACGTGAGCCATCTGCAGCCAATGCATAAATCATCATGCCTTCAACTAAACCTGAGAAATTTAAGGTCAAGCTTTCTGAGCCATCGATATCATTCAGACTTGTATTAAGCAATCCAAGTGAAATATCTTGTCCAACTTCACCACTTAAGTTGAAGTATGGACGATGGAAACCATTTTCATCTTTATCAGTTGCACTGCCTTGAATCAGATCTGATACTTTCCATTCCACTGATGGATTCGCTTGATGATAAAAATCATTCAAACTTGACAAAGCAGTCTCTAAATCAGGGTAATAACTGATTTTATCCCCATGTGACTGATCTATTAATTGGAAGTCATAGTTGCCTTGACCCGCTTGATTATGCATATAAAAATCAAAGGTATAGAAACCTGACTCTGCTGCGACAAAGCTGTAATCCACAGACTGATTTAATCCCCCCCAACTTACATAGACTGGATCTTCATTCCCAATGATGAGCATACCACTGTCATCTGCCTTACCTTTGTAATTATAGGTATGCCCTTTTTCTAAATAGACATAACCTGTAATCGCAACCCCTTTATAGGTTGCAACATTACTATCTGCCAAGCTTGAAGTTTCACCACTCGTTGCTGGTTTATGTGTTGTGTTTTTATCACTGGTTAAATAGTTAAATACTGTTTTCAAAGTATCTGCTGGCATGCCACTACCATTACCTTGTAACAAATTATAGGTTTTTCCATCAATGGTGACAGATTTCAAACCTTCCCATGTTTTAATATTTAAATTAAGTGCGGTTGGACTCCAATCCAACAAGTCAAGTGATAGGTTTGGTGTATCAGCAACAGCTTCAACCATCACATCAACAGAACCTGTAGAAGTATTAATCCCATCATGTACCTCAAAATCAAGCGTTGTATATGCTGAATCGGCAGTTGTTGATGCTTCATTTAAATCAGGTTGAAAACTTAATTGACCTGCATCAAGATCTGCTTTAGTTAAGCCTGTCAGCACATTGACATCGGTCACTGCCTGACCATTTAAATACAAAGTCCCGTTTGCTGGTAACTGCGTGAATGAAATAGTTAACTTACTTAAATCAGTACTGTTATCACGAATACCTAAGTGTGCCCAAGTAATCACAACAGAAGTATCTTCATCTGTTTTAATCACAAATGATTGAATATCTGGAGCTGCATTATCAATATCTTCAGCATCTGAGCCTGCTAAACCAAGGTTACCAACTAAATCTTGATAACTGCCTTTAGGCACCGTCACTGTGATAATGTCATCGACAGGCATCTCAATCATGGCGTCAAAGTTTAATGCACTACTGTCAGATATGTTCCATTTCACAGGAATCACATTACCCAAGGTATCTTTCACAGTAACTTGTGATAAATCGATACTGGTTGGATCAACATCTGGAGCATATTTCAGTGTAATTTTACCTGTTGTATCAATATCTACAGTCACTTTTGGTGGTTCAATATCAACGGTTACATCACGTGAAGCATCATCTGAAGTCGCACCCGATGTATTAGATGTCGCTTGTGCCGTAATATCAAAATCTTGTGCAACATCTGCTTTAGGTACATTCACGGACCAAGTACCATCAGCATTTACTGTCACTTGTGAACCTGTGTATATCTTACCTGCAATGGTTACTGTCATGCTGACATCTGGATTACTGACTTTACCTGTAATGGTCACAGTATTAGCAAAATCAGCATATTCAGCTTCATTGATGACATCATTACCAGACACCAGATCAATCGAAACAAATGGCAAGCTAATCGTATCTGCTATAGGCTTTTCATCTTGATTTTTTGTCTGTGCAGTAATTTGGTCATTTGTACCTTCAAGAATTTCTGTTGTTAATTCCCAATATCCATGTTCATCAGAGCGAATTCCTTCAACTACCGTACCATTCGGCAGAATTACAGTGACGTCTTGATTTGCCCCTGTCAGACCTGTAATCAGCTTATCATTTGAGCCTACAATTGAGGTGACACTGGTAATCTTGATGGTGATATCTGTATCGGTAGCCCCCAGACCTACATTCCCCACTAAGTCTGTATAACTTTGATCTTTAACCATTACCTCAACGGTAGTGCCTTGTTCTGTATTTTGAAGTTGCGCGGTCCACGTGCCATCAGCATTTTCAATTAATGTCCCTGGTTTTAATTGTCCCCCTGTAACCACGATATCAGAAGCATCAAAACCTTGAATGAGTTCATCAAAGATGAAATTCACCGAAGTTCTATCTTCACTTATTGCAACTTTTACAGTTGGCGGCAAGGTATCCACAATTACTGTAGCTTGCCCACCCGTACCTGGATTACCTATTTTATCGACATAAGTTGGATGGCCATCTTTGTCCTTCGCAGGTACTTCAACTTTTACTTCAGTGTCAACATTTGGTGGTACTTTACCTGTCCAAGTAATCCCTCCATCAGTTGATGTCAGTGGTGGAACAGTTACAGGATTACCATCTTTGTCTTTAAGTGGATTGCCGTCTTTGTCGGTAATCACGATGTCCGTGTTTGGATCAATGGTGCTTGGATCAATATCTGGATCAAAGGTCACTTTGATATTACCGTCGGGAGTAATTTCAACAGTCACAGCCGGAGGCGTGCGATCAAGTCCTGGTTCGTTGTCTGTATCCGTCAGTGGATTGCCATTGCGATCCGTTGTGGTTCCTGTGACATCGACACCACCATCGGCAATGCTTGGTGGCACTGTGCTGGTGAAGTGACCGTTGCTGTCGACTGTCACGGTCATGGTTTCGCTGACAGGGTTGCCGTTTGGATCTTTGCCTTCAACCACAAGTTCAACCGTTGCACCCGGTGGGACATCGGTGGTTGAACCGGTGATTTGTCCATCAGGGGTCACATCCACTGTGATCTGACCTGGCGTGCGATCAAGTGCTGGTTCGTTGTCTGTATCCGTCAGTGGATTGCCATTGCGATCCGTTGTGGTTCCTGTGACATCGACACCACCATCGGCAATGCTTGGTGGCACTGTGCTGGTGAAGTGACCGTTGCTGTCGACTGTCACGGTCATGGTTTCGCTGACAGGGTTGCCGTTTGGATCTTTGCCTTCAACCACAAGTTCAACCGTTGCACCCGGTGGGACATCGGTGGTTGAACCGGTGATTTGTCCATCAGGGGTCACATCCACTGTGATCTGACCTGGCGTGCGATCAAGTGCTGGTTCGTTGTCTGTATCCGTCAGTGGATTGCCATTGCGATCCGTTGTGGTTCCTGTGACATCGACACCACCATCGGCAATGCTTGGTGGCACTGTGCTGGTGAAGTGACCGTTGCTGTCGACTGTCACGGTCATGGTTTCGCTGACAGGGTTGCCGTTTGGATCTTTGCCTTCAACCACAAGTTCAACCGTTGCACCCGGTGGGACATCGGTGGTTGAACCGGTGATTTGTCCATCAGGGGTCACATCCACTGTGATCTGACCTGGCGTGCGATCAAGTGCTGGTTCGTTGTCTGTATCCGTCAGTGGATTGCCATTGCGATCCGTTGTGGTTCCTGTGACATCGACACCACCATCGGCAATGCTTGGTGGCACTGTGCTGGTGAAGTGACCGTTGCTGTCGACTGTCACGGTCATGGTTTCGCTGACAGGGTTGCCGTTTGGATCTTTGCCTTCAACCACAAGTTCAACCGTTGCACCCGGTGGGACATCGGTGGTTGAACCGGTGATTTGTCCATCAGGGGTCACATCCACTGTGATCTGACCTGGCGTGCGATCAAGTGCTGGTTCGTTGTCTGTATCCGTCAGTGGATTGCCATTGCGATCCGTTGTGGTTCCTGTGACATCGACACCACCATCGGCAATGCTTGGTGGCACTGTGCTAGTGAAGTGACCGTTGCTGTCGACTGTCACGGTAATGGTTTCGCTGACAGGGTTGCCGTTTGGATCTTTGCCTTCAACCACAAGTTCAACCGTTGCACCCGGTGGGACATCGGTGGTTGAACCGGTGATTTTACCGTCAGGCGTGATATCTACTGTAATAGAGCCCGATGTACGATCTAATGCAGGTTCAGCATCTTTTGCATCTAGTGGATGATTGTTTGCATCCTTGGTTGTCGCAATAACTGTGATATTACCATCTTCAAAGTCTGTAGGTACTTTTGCTGTATAGTGGCCGTTGCTATCTACAGTGGCTTGAATTTTCTTTTCAATTTCAACGCCATTTTTGTCTTTACCAATCACAATCAATTCGACTGTTTGACCTGGAACGACTTCGAGTGTTGTACCTGTAATATGACCTTTACTATCGACATCAACCGTAATACTGCCTTGGGTAATTGGATCACGGACAGCAGGTGCTGAATCAATTGTTGTACCATTATCCACCACAGAAGCTTTTGCTTCGATAGAGTTTTGACTTCCAACTTGATCTGCTGGGACTTGAATAGACCACGTACCATCTGAATTCACAGTAACTTTTTTAACAGGATCTGTTGAATTACTCGAATACTCAACACCATTAAAAGTCACTGTAACATTAGCATTAGGATTGCTGATTGTACCGGTCACTTTCATTGTGGTTTGAGTGTCAATATCAGTACGTTCCGAAGGATCAATAACATCATCACCCGCAATAACATCAATGGTGATAAATGGTAGCTTCACTTTATCTTCAATAATGACATGATCTTGGTTAGGCGTTGTTGCTGTCACAAAATTACCATCTTTCAATGGAAAATCTGTGGTGACTGTCCAGTTACCATTGACATCAGAAGTGGTGATTAAAGGCTTGTCTGAACCTGGCACAGTCACTGTTACCGTTTGATTTGGCTCCGTTTTACCCGAAATAATCGCATTACCATCGGTATTTGGCTTAACACTGTCAATTTTGATCGTAATAACTTGATCTTGATGACCTGAACCCAAGTTATTCGTTAAATCTGTATAAGTATCATCTTTTACTGTAACTTCAACAGTGGTGCCATCTTTTGGCATTGAGTCTAGTTTTGCAGTCCATTTGCCATTACCTAGATCAGTCAATGAACCCGGTACAAGCTTAGAACCCGCAACTAAAATATCTTCTGAAGTAAAGCCTTTTACAACTTCAGAAAAATCAAAATGTACAGTCCCATCTGCATCAATAGTCACAGTCAATTTTGGTGCAAGCGTGTCTACATTTTCAGTATCAGTACCTTTTCCACCTTCATTACCCGTTTTATCTTGGTAACTTCCTTCAGGGACAGTGACGCTAACACTGCCTTCTACGCCTTCAGGAATTTTACCTGTCCACGTAACCCCACCATCTGTTGAGGTTAATGGTGGAACGGTGACTGGATTTTCATCTTTGTCTTTCAGAGGGTTACCATCTTTATCCGTAATCACAAAATCAGTATTCGGATCAATGGTTGATGGATCAACATCAGGATCAAATGTCACTGTGATATTACCATTTGGATCAATATTCACAATCACTTGCGGTGGTTGAGTGTCCACAGCTTTGCTTTCTTGATCAGGATTACCCTGATTGCCATTCAAATCTTGATAACTACCATCAGGGACAGTCACCGTAATTTTGCCATCAAAACCATCTGGGACTTGACCTGTAAAAGTCAAACCATCTTCGCTCGGCGTTAGTGTTACAGTAACAGGATTACCATCCTGATCGATCACCGTAATTTTACCTGTTTCAATGCTTGAAGGATCTACATCAGGATCATAAGCAATGGTGATTTTACCCTCTGGGCTAATACTCACATTGACATTCGGAGGTGTCGTATCTGTACCAACTTGATTCTCTGCATCATTCGATGGGAAAACCGTACCTGTCGAATCAGTTACTTGACCTTTGGCTATAATGGTATTTTTACCATTTAAATTGATATCTTCAACAGGAACATTGATTTCCCAAGTTCCATCTGCATTCACTTTAACGTCAATGCCAGAGTATTTTTTACCATTAAAAGTAATGGTCATATCAGCAGTTGGATTACTCACCGTACCCGTGATTTTTACAGTCCTAGTTGCTGGGTCAGTTAATTCAGCCAACTCTTCTTCATTGATAAAATTATCACCACCGACAATATCAATACTCACAAACGGTAAAGGTACTTCATCAGATGCGCTTTGATCTGGATTTGAGCTATCTGGATTGGGTACAGTGACAGTAATTGATGAACCATCTTGTAACGGATCAGTCGTGGTCATCGACCATGTTCCATCAGGATTTGAAGTCGTCGTATAGGTTTTACCTGTTGCAGGATCCTTTAACGTAACTTCGGTGTTGGGTTTGGTCACACCTGTCACGATAGAACCACCACCCACTGTATCAGGTTTGATTGCAGTGACTTTTACAGATACATCCTCATCTGAACCTTCAATGCCGGCATTACCCGCTTGATCTGTATAACTGCCATCTTTGACAGAAACTTCAACAGCAGTACCCTTTTTCAAATCTGAAAGAGTTGCTGAATATGTACCATCTGGATTTTTAACTAAAGAATCAGGATAAATTTTCCCGCCATTAATCACAATATCGTTAATATCAAAATCATCAATATCTTCGGAGAAAGTAAAGGTAACTTTACCTTTGCCTGTGGCATAGTCTGCTTCAATTTCTACTTGGACAGAAGGTGCTGTTTCATGGATCACCGCTTGGTCAGGTACTGACTCTGCTGATGTTCCCCCCTCATTGGTGATGGTTGCAGTGACTTTAAGCTCAGTCCCTTCAGCAGGTTTATCCACTTGAACTGTGATTTTGCCTGCATCAATATCCGCTTGCGTCAAAGTATGCGTATAAGCTTTGCCACTTTGATCTTTGAGTGTGATTATATCGCCTGTAACTGCACCAGTCGGAATCGTCACAATAATATTGAGCTGTGACGCACCACCAGTTTCACTACGATTTAATAGACCATCATTATTTTGATCATTCGCAATTTCAACTTTTGGTGCATCTAAAATTTCAACTTTAGGCTCATTTTCTGGCTCTGAATGGCTTTTATCATCATTAGTCGCCGCAATAATTCCACCTGTTACCAATCCACCGACAATCCAGGGTAAAGGACCAACACCACCGGTACTTGTGCCTGTAATGATCGGAAGAAGTTCTTCAAGACCTGTTAATTCTTTAAAGCTTGCAATTCCATCTTGCCAAACCAATTGCTCAAAAGCACAAACCGTACCATCAAAAACTAAATCAGATGTTTCACCATCAGCAGCTTTCACAAAATAATTTTCTATTGTGATGTTTTCACCATTTTTTAAATTTAATTATGAGGTTATCACCTTCCTGAATAATCTCTAAAATTTCTTCTTTTTTAATATTTGGCTGAATAATCATCGATTTTTCTAATTTTATTATATTAGACTCTACATTAACTTTCTCAAGTGAAGACTTATCTATTAACGTGATTTTTTGCATTTTAAATGCCCAATTATTAGTAACAATTGGTAAAGTATATTATCAGAGCGATATTTTTTGTACAATCAACAATACATATCAATATAATTTGTATTTTACTATTTGGTAAAATATTAATCGTCGATATTTAAATTTTTCTAACAGGATACTACTATGCTTAAGAATGCCTTCATTTCCATTGCAGTGATTGCTTCTCTGTCTGCTTGCACACAATTAACAACTGTAAGCGAAAAGAACAAACCTAAAAATTTATTATTTATAAACAAAGAATTAAATACAAAACCCATCCATGTTCAACGTGATGGAAAATTATGTGATGAAGAAAAAGAGAACAATAAAGATTGTCCAATTAAGTTCTATATTGATGATTTTAAAGCGGGTGATTTCTATATCAACAATACAACGACTTACTATTTAAAACCAAATGAATATGTACTATCTGTTAAAAACTGCAAAGAAGAATGTAAAACATATCACACAAAACTTGTTATTAATGATCAGTTTCAAAGTGTAAATATTATATTATCTTTAGATAATGAAGACCGCCCTTTCATTATTAATAAAAAATCATAATATTAAAATTTAAACCCAATTTAAATGAAAATTGGGTTTAAATTAAAACCAACCACTTTAGTATAATTAGTTTCTCTAAATAATATTAAAAATAATTAGAATAATTACTTTAAAATAAACAACAATAGAATAAAAACTCCATTTCATTATTTAGACTTTATTTTAAACATTTTAATCTGCTATTATTTAGTGATGTAATTAACACTTATTTAACTATTATGTCTAATCAAAACCAAATTCTGCGTAAGGATTTAAGAACAAAACGCCGAAAAATTTCTATGTTAGAACAAAAACATAGTGAAAACTTTACATTACAACGCCTGATTAAAAATCCTAAATTTAAAACAGCCCACAATATCGGTATTTATCTACATAGTTTTGGTGAGTTACATACTGGAAAAATGATTGAATATTGTTTTAAACATCACAAAAATGTGTATTTACCGCTCATTTGTAACATGAATAAAACCTTGCGTTGGGTTAAAATTTCACATCAACAATATAGAAATAAACGGTTTGTATTACATAAACTCGGCATGTTACAACCCATGGCAAGTCGCGCTTCGCATGTTTCACATTTAGATGTATTGCTCATGCCGTTATTAGCATGTGATGCAGTTGGAATACGTATGGGGATGGGCGGTGGTTTTTATGATCGGACTTTAGCTTCAGCACCATTTAAACCCTATCGTTTAGGACTTGCACATGATTTTCAATTTTTACAGCAAAGGTTGAAAAAAAATCCTTGGGATCAACCCCTTCATGCACTGATTACACCTACAAAATTTGTCCATTTTAAGTGTCAAATCAGTCAATAGCATCTATTATGATTTATTTATAAACAAATACTTGGCATTTTTTATGCAAATTATTTTTTAAAGCCCTTGTAATTTTTAAAATACCCATCACTATAAAAAACATGGCAACACCGTTGTCACTCATTAGGAGTGCCCATGTCTGAGATTATTATGAATCAAGAAAACTTAGAGCCACAGGTTCCAAGTGTATTACCGCTTTTAGCGTTACGTGATGTTGTGGTCTATCCACACATGCAAATTGCGCTATTTGTAGGTCGTGAAAAATCGATCAATGCAGTTGATGTGGCTCGTAACAGTGACAATTTAGTATTTGTAGTTGCGCAAAAAGATTCGCTTACAGAAGAAATTGATCACGACAATTTATATCAATATGGTACTGTCGCTAAGATTGTACAAGTTGTGAATCACGAAAATGATGAAAACTGTATAAAAGTATTAATTGAAGGTTTACATCGTTCTAAACTGGTACAAATCATCGAAAATGATGAGTATTTATCAGCAGAGCATGCTTTAAGCCCAATGACAGTATCCATTGATGAAGATACGCAAAAAACACGTGTTGAAGAATTACGTGCCTTATTTGCTCAATATGCAGAAGCAAAATTACGTAATGCACGTGAATTGATTACAGCGGCGAATAAAATTGATGATTTATTGCAATTATTATTTTTTGTCGCAACACGTGTACCTTTGAATATCGATATTAAACAAAAATTCTTAGAGCACGATGAGTTTGAAGCACATTTACAAGAACTCATGACTTATTTGCTACAACAATCTGAAGAACAACAGATTGAGCAAACATTGCATGATTCTGTAAAACGCCAAATGGAAAAGAATCAACGTGAATACTTTCTCAATGAAAAGATGAAAGTCATTCAACGCGAACTTTCTGACATGAATGGTGGTGCTGAAGATGACGTTGCTGAAATTGAAAAACGTCTTACGGAAGCAGATCTACCTGAACATGTTCGTAAAAAAGCTGAAAGTGAATTCCGTAAGCTTAAGTCAATGCAACCCGCTTCAAGTGAAGCAGCAGTGGTTCGTAACTATATTGAGGCGATTTTAGATACACCTTGGAATAAAGCGAGCAAAGTCAGCATTAACTTGGCAAAAGCACAAGAAATTTTAGATACAGATCATTATGGCTTAGATGATGTCAAAGATCGTATTGTGGAATATCTTGCAGTGCAATCACGTGTGAAAAAGCTTCGTGGCCCGATTCTTTGCTTAGTTGGTCCTCCAGGTGTGGGTAAAACTTCTCTTGGTGAATCCGTTGCAAAAGCAACAGGTCGTGAATTTGTTCGTATGGCTTTAGGTGGTGTACGTGACGAGGCGGAAATCCGTGGACACCGTCGTACTTATATTGGTGCGATGCCAGGTAAAATTGTGCAGTCTTTAATTAAAGTCGGCGTAAAGAATCCATTATTCTTACTCGACGAAATTGACAAGATGGCACAAGACTACCGTGGTGATCCAGCTTCGGCATTGCTTGAAGTGCTTGACCCATCTCAAAACAGTAAGTTTAATGATCATTACCTCGATCTTGATCTCGACTTATCTGAAGTGATGTTTATCTGTACTGCCAACAGTATGAATATTCCTGAAGCATTGCTTGACCGTATGGAAGTGATTCGTCTCCCAGGTTATACCGAAGACGAAAAAATCAATATTGCAGAACGCTATCTTGTTCCGAAAGCAATCAAGAACAATGGCTTACGTGCTAAAGAATTGACTGTTCATGAAGAAGCAATTCGTGACATCGTACAACGTTATACGCGTGAAGCAGGCGTTCGTAATCTCGAACGTGAAGTGTCCAAAATTGCACGTAAAGTAGTGAAGGAAGCAGTAAGTAAGAAATCTAAAAACTTACAAGTGGATGTCACTTCAGCAAATCTTCCTGAATACTTAGGTCCGCATAAGTTTGACTTCGGTATGGCTGAAGAAGAAGCTCAAGTCGGCCGTGTTAATGGTTTGGCGTGGACTTCAGTCGGTGGTGAATTGTTAACGATTGAAGTTGCAGCGGTCAAAGGTAAAGGTAAATTCATTACAACGGGTTCACTCGGTGATGTGATGAAAGAATCGATTACTGCAGCAATGACCGTGGTTCGTACCCGTGCCGATGAATTGGGTATTGAAGCTTCTCGTTTTGAAGAAACCGATGTACACGTTCATTTACCTGAAGGTGCAACACCAAAAGATGGTCCTTCGGCCGGTTTAGCCCTGACGACTGCGCTTGTGTCTGCATTCACAGGTATTGCAATTCGTCCTGATATTGCCATGACAGGTGAAACCAGTTTAGGCGGTCGTGCAATGCGTATTGGTGGCTTAAAAGAGAAACTTTTAGCTGCACATCGTGGTGGCGTGAAACTCGTGTTTATTCCACAGGAAAATGTACGTGATTTGGCAGAAATTCCAGACAACGTCAAAGAAGGCTTAGAAATTAAAGCTGTAAAATCAATCGATGAAATTTTACCTTTGGCTTTGGTTGAAATGCCAAAACCTTTAGTTAAGGCACCGATTGTCAAAGCAGTGGATGACGGCAAAAAAGCAGCTCGTCATTAATTTAAAAAGAAAATGAAAGAGAGCGCTACGGCGCTCTTTTTTATTGTACCTAAAATATATGATTTTCAATTGGCTTTGTTGCACAAAGATTTGAAATGCAAAGCGCCCCTAATTGAGCCAAATTTAAGGCGTAACTTGGGTAAGTGGTCGACCTAATTCCGTAAATCTGTTGAGGACTGCTACACGTGCATGAATCTCATTCACCTGACTAGGAAAGCTTCTTGCCATTAATTTATCGCCTAATAATTTGATGCAATGCATCTTGGTTTCCACCAAACTGCGGCGATGATAGCCTGACCATTTTTTCCATAGTGTCCTGCCTAAACGTTTAACTGTTCGAAGTAATTCATTTCGCGCTAGCGAGCTACTCTTTGTATCTTTCCATGGTTTCGCATTTTTTCTAGGTGGAATCACTGCATGCGCTTGCCGATCTGCAATGACCTGACGGCATTGCTTGGTGTCATAAGCTCCATCGGTATAAACAGAGTCAATCTGCTCATCTTGTGGAATTTGATCGAGTAAATCACCAAGCACTTGTGAATCACTCACATTATTTGTAGTGAGTTGAATAGCGCGTATTTGAAGGGTTTTAGCATCTATACCAATATGAAGTTTACGCCATTGGCGACGATATTCAGGTCCATGTTTCTTGCGTTTCCATTCGCCCTCACCTAGAAACTTCATGCCTGTAGAGTCTATGAGTAGATGCAGCCCATCGCTACTTTTTTGGTAGCTGATTGCAATATCAATATGCTTTTGTCTTCTACAAAGCGTACTGTAATCTGGTGCGGTCCAATTTAATCCACAAAGTTTAATCAGACTTTGCACAAAGCCAGTGACCATACGTAAAGATAGACGGAATAAGGATTTAATCATTAAGCAGCATTGGATAGCTGCGTCGGAGTAGGTTTGATTTCGCCCTTGTTTGCCTTTTGATGGAGCATACCATTGCGTAGCAGGATCAAACCAAATGGCAATATTTCCGCGACTCATGAGTGCTCGGTTATATGCGGGCCAATTGGTTGTACGGTAGATTTTGTGTGTAGGCTTCTTCATTTGAAAATTATATCGCTGAAAAAGCCTTTACAGATAGGTTTGTGCAACAAAGCCTTTTCAATTAGATAAGTAAAAATTAAAAATAATGCAATTATTTTAAGGATTGTTAAAATTTTTGAATATATTTGCTTGAAATAACAACAATTTCCCTCATAATAAAATGTATAGATACGATCCTACATCCAAAGATCGTTTCGTTAACATCAATTGAATCTCCAGATAGATTGATGTTAAAACGCAGTCCTAACGGCTTTAGGACTGCGCTTTTTATTCAACCATCATGATGATTACTGCGTAAATATAATTACAAATAATTAATTTATTAAAAATTTATTTTATCGTTGATATATAACATCTTATATTGTGTAATCACCTTTATTTTGCAATAGAAAAATTCCATAGCTCTACTTTGCTATAACAATCCACTGGATATTATTTTTAGCTTTGCTGCTGGTAAATTTCACCCCAAATCTAAGAACATTAAAATATCGGGTTATAATATCGATCTATACATGTCACGATTAGTTTTATATGAAAATCCGCATTCTGACCATCGGTCAAAAAATGCCTGCTTGGGTATTGACTGGCTTTGAAGATTATTTCAAACGTATTCAACCTTTTGTACAAACTCAAATCATTGAACTTCCGATGGCCAAACGAGCTAAAAATGACTCTGAAGCAGATATTTTAAAATATCGTAATCTTGAGGGTGATAGTATTTTGACTCAGTTAAAACAAAATGAAGTACTCATTGCTTTGGAAGTCGGTGGACGTGAATTTAGCACAGAAAAGCTTGCTGAAACCATGAAAACATGGATGCTTGAAGGCAATGATGTTGCCCTTGCAATTGGTGGACCAGATGGACATTCTGAAGCGGTACGTAAAGCGGCTGCATGGCATTGGTCATTGTCTAAATTAACTTTACCGCATCCTATGGTACGTGTCATGCTCATTGAGCAACTCTATAGAGCGATGAGTATCAATAACAACCATCCTTATCATCGTGCTGGCTAAACAAGATAGGATGCCACATAAGTCGTTCTACATTTAGAACAATATGTTGAAATAATTCATCTTTCCATCCGCACATTTTTTTGGCATCCTCTTCATTTACATTCAACATAGGTGAATCTCAAATGAATTTACAAACACTTCCAGGTTTATTTATTTCACATGGTTCGCCAATGTTAGCACTGAATCCTGAACAAGTGGGACCAGCCCTCTATCGCTTAAGTCTTAATTTACCCAAACCTCAAGCCATTGTAGTCATGTCAGCACATTGGGAGAGTCAGGCACTAGAAGTCAGTACAGGGGTACGTCCTGAAACGTGGCATGATTTCCGTGGTTTTCCACCTGAATTGTATGAAATACGCTACCCTGCGCCTGGAAATCCTGAATTAGCTGAAGAAATTTTGCATTTACTTGCTGAGGCACATCTACCTGCACATGCCAACAGTACACGTCCACGTGACCACGGCGTATGGATGCCTTTACTGCACATGTATCCTGATGCTGATATTCCTGTGGTTGAAATCTCGCTACCGATGAGTATGAATGCGGATGAGATTTATAAAATTGGACAAGCCTTAGCGCCACTACGTGAAAAGCAAATCTTACTGATTGGTTCAGGCAGTATTACCCATAATTTACGTGAATTATCTTGGAATAATGACAATCAGAATGTGCCTGAGTGGGCATCTACATTCCGTAATTATGTGGTCAATAAGCTCACTCATAATGACTACGATGCTGTACTAGATTGGTCAAATATACCTTTTGTTCAACGTAATCACCCTACAATTGAACATTTCGCACCGCTGTTTTTTGCCATGGGCACAGGTACGCGATTTAGTATAGTACATAGTAGTTTTTCTATGGGTGCGCTCGGCATGGACATATATCGTTTTGATTGATATTTAATAAAAATACATAAAATATATTTATTAATTAACAAATATAAATTCATGGATACATTTTGAAACCTAAAATCTCCGAATGTATCCATTGTTTTGTAAGTTAAATCAGTTATGCTCTCTACTATCATTTAAATCAAATACTTGCAGATCATATTATGAAATTACGATATCTTGCACTTGCCCTATTTCCTTTAACCTTAGCTGCATGTCAATCAAGTGATATTCAAAAAGTTGGAGATTTAGCAGTGTCAGTGTTACAACAACAAAATGCAGATAAAATTTTACCAGCTTATCAATGGTCAGTAGATACTGGCGCAGCTAAACCATTGGTCTTAAATTTTGCTCAAGATGGCAGCTTAGGTATTTCTACGAGTTGTAACTCTATGTCTACGAGCTGGAAAATTGAAAATAATCAAATTGTTAGCACTAATGTGGCATCTACGCTTATGGCATGTCCAGGTGATGCAGCAAAACAAGAAGGTCTTGCTGCAAGCTTGTTTGAAAAAGGTAAAACTGCTTTTGTATTAAACACAAGTAATCCACAAAAACCAACGTTAACCCTGACATCTGCTAAAGGTGAAAAAGTAGTATTTACAGGTCAATTAACACCTGAAACCAAATATAACACGCAAGGTGAAACGATCTTTTTAGAAATCAGCCCTGAAACAAAACAATGTACAGGTGTTGCACCACAAACGTGTTTACAAGTACGCGAAATTAAATATGCTGACAATGGAGTCAAAAGCCAAGTCGACAAAGATTGGACTTTATTCTATGACAAAATTGAAGGTTTTACCCATACGCCAAATGAGCGTCAAGTGGTACGCATTAAACGTTATGAAATTAAAAACCCTGCGGCTGATCAATCTAAATATGCTTATGTACAAGACATGATCATTGAACGTGAAGCAGTTAAAGGTTCTCTTTAATTTCTTATATATCAAAATAACTTTTTTAAAACCGATGTTTAGGCATCGGTTTTTTTAATCCTTTTCAATAATTCCAATATGTGTGATTAGAACATGAAAACTAAAATAATGATACTTGTCCTATTCTCTACGGCTTGTACTGAAAAACTGCGATCTACACAAGAAACTCAAAAGCTACTTGGTCAATATACATGGGCATATACACCACCCAACAGTAACATTTCGATTGAACTGACGTTTAGCAATGATCATCTCAATACATATACGTCCTGTAACGCTATGGGAGGAGCTTATAAAATTATTGAACAGAAAATGAGTACGCCTTTATTTTATGGTGATGCCCAAGCATGTACACCCAATATCATGCAACAGGAACACTTTATTCGTATGTTTTTTTTGCAAGCTGTCCCCTTTAAAATTACAGTACGCTCAAGTCATCACCCAAAACTTATTTTCCAAAAAGACCAACAAGAGTATATATTTATCGGTACAAAAATTTTGAGTAAAAATAAAAACCCCCATGGAGAATAAATGATGAAAATCGTGCCATTATTGTTTTTCTGTGCATTATTATCTGTTTCAGCTTGTCAAAATTCCCCCACTCAAAATCAATCTCTAAACCTTACTGCTCCGCTATCCACACAGCAATTCACTGATGCCTTAACACAATATACATGGGGCTATACTCCACCAAACAGCTCAGTGCCTATTCTGGTTAATATTTCAACTCAAGGTACTCAAATCTATAGCGGTTGTAATCAAATCTCAAAAATGCATGTACTCAATGGCAAGCACCTCAAAGCAAATCCTGTTCAGGTACAAACTTTGATGGGCTGTGGTGCACTAGAGCATCAAGAACAGTTAGCGACTCAAATTTTCACGGATGCACATTTAGACATTCAAACACATGCCAAAGACCAAAAAAAGCTGAATGTTTCGTTAAAAAATGGCGCTATATATACCTTTCAGGCACTTCCTTCTATTTCTGATCTCCCCCATTATGATGCTGAATTATTGAAAAAATTTACATGGCAACATCAAACTGATGAACCAAGCCTTGACCAAATTCAACCCTTACTTATCAATTTCACAGCCGATCATATGCTGTTTTATGCAGGGTGTAATCGTCAAAGTCAAAACTATATACTTGAAAATAAGACGATCATTCCAAAAGGTAACTTGAGAAGCCAAGTGAAATTTTGTGGCAATAGACAACATGAGCGACAGATTGCTCAAAGTATGTCAAAGCCAATGAGTATCAGGTTTGACTTTTCAACGGCTTTACCCAAATTAATTTTAGAGTCCAAATATCAACCCACTATGATTTTTCAAGCCATTAAAAATAAGACCTGACATTAACCTGATGCAAAGCCATAAAAAAACCGATGCAAAAGCATCGGTTTTTAGATTTATTCAAAGTTTTAAAGCTTAGAATACACCTTGCGCTAACATTGCATCAGCCACTTTTACAAAGCCTGCAATGTTCGCACCGTTTACGTAGTTCACAGTACCATCTTCTTCGGTACCGTATTTCACGCAGTTACGGTGAATTTCTTTCATGATCGCATGCAAACGCTCATCAACTTCTTCAAATGTCCAACCCAAACGGATTGCATTTTGTGACATTTCAAGACCAGAAGTCGCTACACCACCTGCATTTGATGCTTTACCTGGTGCATAAAGAATTTTCGCTTCGACGAATTTTTCTACAGCTCCAAGTGTAGAAGGCATGTTTGCACCCTCAGCAACACAGATCACACCATTGGCAAGCAATGTTGCTGCATCTTCTTCATTTAGCTCATTTTGAGTTGCGCATGGCAACGCAATGTCACACTTGATTGACCAAGGGCGTTGACCTTCAAGGTATTCAAAGCCATGTTTAGACGCAAATTCAGAGATACGACCACGTTTTACGTTTTTGAGTTCCATCACTTCACATAAAAGCTCTGTTGTGAAACCATCTTTCACATAAACCGTACCGTTAGAGTCAGAAAGTGAAACCACTTTTGCACCCAAATACATTGCTTTTTCAGCAGCATATTGTGCAACGTTACCAGAACCAGAAATGGTGACAATTTTACCTTTAAAACTGTCGCTACGTGTTTTGAGCATTTCTTCTGCAAAATACACTGTACCAAAACCTGTTGCTTCAGGACGGGCCAATGAACCACCGAAAGATAAACCTTTACCCGTGAATACGCATGAAGTGTCATTGCTGAGCTTCTTCATCATACCCGCCATATAACCGACTTCACGACCACCCACACCGATATCGCCCGCTGGAATATCTGTGTTTGAACCGAGATGGCGATATAGCTCAACCATTAAAGCTTGGCAGAAACGCATAATTTCGCCTTCTGACTTACCTTTCGGGTTGAAGTCAGAACCACCTTTACCACCGCCCATTGGCAATGTTGTCAACGCATTTTTAAAAGTTTGCTCAAAACCTAAGAATTTTAAAATTGAAAGGTTTACAGATGGGTGAAAGCGCATACCACCCTTAAATGGTCCAATCGCAGAGTTATACTGAACACGGAAAGCACGATTCACTTGAGTTTGACCTTGGTCATCTATCCAAGAAACGCGGAATTGAATAGCACGTTCAGGCTCTACAAGACGCTCAAGCAAACCATAATCTGCATATTGTGGATTTTTTTCAATAAATGGCCATAAGCTGGTCATTACTTCTTCTACAGCTTGCAGAAATTCTGGTTGATTTGGATCACGTGCTTTAACGTAATTTAGGAAGTCATTCAGGCTAGTATATTTCAACGCTCAATCCTCAGCAAAAGGGGTGAATCAAAATTGGTCAAATTTTTCAAAAGAATGATATATTTTGGCGCAAAGTATTTAATCTCTTTTGTTAACAATCTACAACACTTTTTCCAATGTTTTTTTAAATAATTATTAAATTCAATGTGATAATTTCTAATTAATAAAAAAATTTATGTCTATTCAGTCTTATTTTTAATAAATTACTTAGGTGTTTTTGCCCACATTCAGCGCACTTTTTGTACCATTTTGGATCAAGTACAAAATCTTCAGAATATGCTAAAATTCAAAAACCTAACTGGCACCTTGTTATATTTTTAAGCACATGACTCCTTCTATTTCTCTCATACAGCAGATTGATGCCCTTTTACCTCAAACCCAATGTGGATTATGCGGACATCGAGATGGTTGTTTGCCTTATGCCAAATCGATTGCTGAGGGAGAAGATGCTAACAAATGTGTACCTGGTGGTCAGCCTGTTGCGGATGCCTTGGCTGCTTTATTGTCCCGTCCAAAATTAGTGGCTGAACCGAGTGTGTGGGAGATCCAAAGTGATGGGCGTCCACAACGGATGAAAGCGATTATTCGTGAAGATGAATGTATCGGTTGTACCAAATGTATCAGTGCATGCCCTGTCGATGCGATCATTGGCTCTGGAAAGCTGATGCACACGATTTTGACAGACTTATGTACAGGCTGTGAACTATGCATTCCTCCATGCCCTGTGGACTGTATTGATTTGGTTGAAGACACGCAAAGTATTCCTACAGAGTCACAGCGTCTTGATGAACAAGCCGATCTCAGACAACGGTATTATGCCCATATTCAACGTGAAGAAAATCGTCGTATTCACCGTAAAGGGCCTGTCGTACGTGCTGAAATAGATACAGAGTTATTCGCTCAATATACTGAACAAAATCAGCAACTCACTGCAATTGAAGTCATTGAAAAATCAGAACAACCTAAATTAATCCTTGATGCAAAAAGCACCATTGAACTGGCAAAGATTCGCACACAAATTAAAAAATTAGAAAAGCAACTTTCCGTACGTCCTGATGCAAAAAAACAGCAGCAACTCGAGGCACTTTTACAGCAATTATCTGATGTGCAAGGAGAATGATCATGGCTGTAAAGAATATGACCAAAAAGCAAATTCAGACGTTCTTTGAGCGTTTACGTGAACAACGACCTCATCCTGAAACTGAGTTAAATTACTCCTCGCCATTTGAACTTTTAGTCGCGGTAACCTTATCTGCACAAGCGACTGATGTCAGTGTCAATAAAGCCACAGATAAGCTTTTTGCAGTAGCAAATACCCCTGAAAAAATCTATGCCTTGGGGGTAGATGGACTCAAGGAATATATCAAGACCATTGGTTTATATAATTCCAAAGCAGAAAATGTCATTAAAGCTTGTAAAATGTTGATCGAACTCCATAACAGCCAAGTCCCTGACAACCGTAAAGATTTGGAAGCTTTGCCTGGTGTTGGACGTAAGACAGCGAATGTCGTATTGAATACAGCTTTTGGGCAGCCAACCATGGCAGTAGATACCCATATTTTCCGCGTAGGTAACCGTACTGGCTTAGCGGTTGGAAAAGATGTGCTTGAAGTTGAACAACGCTTAATTAAAGTCATTCCCAAAGAGTTTATTTTAGATTCACATCATTGGTTAATTTTACATGGGCGTTATTGTTGTATTGCACGTAAACCTAAATGTGCTGAATGTATTGTGTCGGATGTATGTAATTGGCCTGATAAATATGAGTTTGGTGCAATTAAAGAAATTAAGGTGAAAAATATAGAATAAATATACAAATTCAGTTTTCAGATACACACTGTTAAACATAAAACTGTGCACTAAACACAAAGCCATGAGAATAAAATGAATATCATTTATTATTATTGATTTAGTCCGCAACCACGAGTGTATATTCTTTACGAAAATGAATATTCCCACCATACGCATTTCGAGTTTCTCCTTCTAAAACAACTCGATATGTCCCTAGTTGAGTGGGTATGCCTTTGATTTTAATTACATGATCATGATAAGGGCGCTGTCCCATTCCTGTATAAATCTTTAATCCAGAATTTATAGGAATAGAGGTATCCACAAATAAACCATCGATCAAGGTCACTTTTTCAATCTCAATTTTCGCATCGTAATCTTGCCCCACGATAGCATGAGGCAAAACGTTCGGTGTAATCTCAATCTCTTGACTACACGCCATTAACAACAAACTTAATGATAAGCATAGCGCTTGTATCTTCATGAAACTCCAAAGCGATTATTTATTTTTATTTTCCAAATCTTTTTTCATTTGTTCTAGTCTTTTCCACTCTTCAGCCACTTGAGGATGCATTTGGTAATCGCCTGATTTACGCATTTCACGACGTTCTGCAAGTTCCTCTTTTTGTGTTTTACGCAAAAGTTTGAAACTGATCATCAATAAACTCAACACCACCACGACACTTAAAATAACCAAGGCAATTAATGCAATTTTGATCAAAATATATTCCTTAGCCATAAAAAAAGAGCCCTAATATGAATCAGGACTCTTTTTTTGTCAAAGTTTTAACAACTTTGATCAATGGTTTTATTTATCTAAAATTGCAAATAAATCTTTCTGAACAACTTCGATCTCACGTAAACCATCTAACTTGTCATAAGTTGGTGCATTTTCACCTGAAGCAGCACGACCTTGATAGAAACCAACAAGTTGTTCAGTTTCTGTATGATAAGATCCTAAACGTTTACGAATCGTATCTTCTTGGTCATCTGGACGTTGAATAAGGTCTTCACCCGTTTCATCATCTTTACCTTCCACTTTTGGTGGATTGTAAATCGTATGGTAAACACGACCAGAAGCCGCATGCTGACGACGACCAGAAAGGCGTTTTACAATTTCTTCGTCAGGCACATCGATTTCAATCACGTGATCAATTGCAATGCCTTCTTTTTCCAAAGCTTCAGCTTGCGGAATCGTACGTGGGAAACCATCAAAGATACAGCCATTAACACAGTCTGGCTGTGCAATACGTTCTTTTACTAAACCAATGATGAGTTCATCTGATACTAAACCACCAGACTCCATCACACTTTTAGCTTTAAGACCTAATTCAGTACCTTCACGAATTGCAGCACGGAGCATATCACCGGTTGAAATTTGTGGGATATTGTAGCGCTTACAGATCAACTGAGCTTGAGTACCTTTGCCTGCTCCAGGTGGTCCGAGTAGGATAATGCGCATAAAAAACATCCTCTTTTAAAACAATATGTATAATACCTTGGTGTCCTCATCTAGTGAGGAGCACTGGCATCTATTTATAAGAAAGCAACAAACAAATGGATTAGACCTGCCAAAAATCCAGTGACCCCACCCAATACAATCAAAAGCCATTCGTCTTCCCTAAAAGCAGGACGTAATAGATTTTGGAACTCTGTTGGTGTCAGTTCACGGATACGCTCTCGAAACATTTGAAAGATTTTCTGTGCACGGCTCGCATTAAAGACTGGGTCGCTTACAGGCACCATCGTAATTTCAATGGAACGATCAATCAAGTCTGTTTTTAGTTTAGCATATTCCGACGGACCAATAGAAAGTTGTAATGCAGTTCGTATTAATGGCGTTTCCATAATACTATTTACATGGCGCTTAATAATACGGCGTGTCTTGTCTTTTTTTGGTCCATACATCATTTCGGTCATGATCGATTTTAACGTAATCAAATCTTCTGTCACAACACTTGCGAAAACATCCGAAACCTCATCTTGACGTTTCATGAATGCGCCTTGTACATTATATGTACCAATACGTGGAATAACGGGTTTAATCCATGGAAATTTTCGATCTTTTGTACGTTCAAAAAATTGAGGATAACGCACATAATGTGGATAAACTGGATTAAAGACCATCCAAATAGCAATCCAGTTGGTTAAAAAGCCCCAAATCGCGGCAAATATGGGCACAGTGCGATGATCAGGAATTAAGATATAAACCGCCATTTGGAATATACCAAAGAATGTTCCAATGAGTGCACTAATATGCCAAATAAAGTTAATTTCTTTTTGACCCACTTTTAAGAACATACGTACCATTAAACGGCGGTCACCTTCCATCTGGCGTACAACCATTTCTTTCATGTTCACCAATGACTCAACATTCATGGTTAACTCTGTCACCAACCCTTTTAAGATCTCAGGCATTTGTTGGTGTGCTTGCGCATAAATACGGCGCTTAATGGAATACGGTAAGTTTTCCCAAAGTACAGCATTACGATCCATCATCACTTCATCAATGAGATGTTCGAGTTCAAAACCCACTTGTTCACCAATGATACGTGCCATGTCTTCAGGTTCCATGGCATTTAAAAACTCATTGAGCGAACCTAATTTAGATAAGGTGTTATCTGTAATAATACCTGAAATACGTCCCGCTTTACGAGGCACAATCCCTTGCCAACCCACAGGCAGAGGACCTATATGAAAACCCCAAAACTTGATTGGGTAAAACACCATTTTTAGTGCCATCCACACATGGATCCAAGTCACAAAAGCTGTCACTGGTACAATACTTAATATTGCAAGATGATCAGGTCGACTAAAAAAAGTGTGCCACAAATCGCTAACGTATTCCAACATGCATGACTCTCATATTTATTTCTATTTGCGGTCTAAACGGCGACATATAAACTTAAAGCCCAAAACTTAAAGTATAAGCAAATTGCAGTTGTGGTCTGGTTTCTTCAATCATTTTGCCACGACTGTCATGTATTTCACTTCCAGCGCCCACACCAACACTAAATGTACTGATGCGTTCTTTATTCAATAAAACATAAGCTAAGTCTACACCTGCGCCATATTGAATCTCATCTTTATTATCAACTTTTTTACTTTTTAATGAACCACCATAAACACCGACATAAAAGCCATTTTTGTCCACCCCATTTAAAAATGCAGGATAACGAAAACCGACTTGCCCAGCAAATTCATGGTCATTGTTTACAAAAGCACCGACTTTCGCATAGGCGATTCCGTATGGATTTACCCATTCACCATTAAAATGAGCAATTTTTTGCGTCAGACCTGCACCAACATTAAATGTTGCAGCATCTGTATTTTGTAATTTTGCTTCTGGTAAGTAATCTTGCCATGCTGCATGGGTCACATTCCCTAATCCTAATAATAATATTAAGGGAAAGCTTTTTTTCATTATTTTCTCCATTGTCCCTAATCTGAGGTCAAACCAGATCTTCCATATTTTTCTGACTTTAACAGAATTATGAATCAACTCATATACAAAACACTAGAAATTTAGTGTCGCTAGGGTCAACAGCGGACAACTAAAATATTGTGTTCGATCTGAATGAAGAGATGCATTTTTACAGATTTTTATGTAGTTTCAAAACGATTATTACCATTCTCTACCTAATTCTAAGGTAAAATAGCTGCCCGCACTCTGCCCCCCTATTTGCCAAGTAAGTCGATGTCTATATGAAACAGCAGTTTCCCTTAAAGAATGTTCAACAAGAAAAACGCATCTTCCGAAGCCGCATTTTCTTTTCTATTGGCATTGTTTCATTTTTTCTTCTATTACTTGTCTCACGTTATGCGTATTTGCAAATTTTTCATCACCAAGAATTTAGTGAAGCTTCCGATAAAAACCGTATTCGCTTACAACCCATTGCGCCTGCACGTGGTTATATTTATGACCGCAATGGTATTTTACTTGCCGATAATTATCCTGTTTTTACAGCAACACTAAGTAAATCTGATGTTGAAGATATTGATGATACGGTTAAACGCCTCACTCCCATTCTAAATTTAAACGAAGAGGATATTGAGCGTTTTTCAAGCCGAATTAAAACATCAAAGAAAACCGAACGTGTCACACTCAAGCTAAACCTCACTGAAACCGATATTGCACGATTCAGTGAAGTCAAGTTTCAGTTTCCTGGTGTCGATATTGAAACGCAAATGACACGTTATTATCCACATGGTGAATTATTTGCACATGTGATCGGTTATGTAGGACGTATTAACGATAAAGAACTCAAAGAAATTGATAAAGACAGTTATGCCGGAACCAACTTAATCGGTAAAATTGGGGTTGAAAAATCTTATGAAGATTTACTCCATGGTAGCCCTGGTTATGAATCCATTGAAGCAGATGCTCATGGTAATGTCTTACGTCATTTAGGTCGTAAAGAATCAACGCGTGGTAATGATTTATTTTTATCCTTAGATTATGGCTTACAAACTGTCGCCGCTGAACAACTCGCAGGTCGCCGTGGTGCAATTGTTGCAATTGATCCACGCACGGGTGAAATTTTAGCATTAGTCTCTAGCCCAAGTTTTAATCCAAATCTATTCGTCACAGGCATTGGACACACAGACTATAGTGCTTTACGTGATAATTTAGACCAACCGCTTTATAACCGTGCTGTACAAGGAAGCTATCCACCCGGCTCTACCATTAAACCTATGGAAGCTTTAGGTGGTATTCACTATAAAACTGTAGATTGGTCAACTGCAATTTCTGACCCTGGTTATTTCCATTTACCTGGCGATTCGCATAAGTTCCGTGACTGGAAAAAAACAGGTCATGGTAGTGTCAATATGCACAAATCGATCGTGGTCTCTTGTGATACTTATTTTTATATTCTTGCCCATCAAATGGGTATTGATAAGATGAATGCATGGATGCGTCAATTTGGCTTTGGTGAAAAAACTGGCGTTGATCTCCCGAGTGAAAGTACAGGTCTATATCCAAGCCCTGAATGGAAAATGCGTACACGTAAAACCAAATGGCTCAAAGGTGAAACTATTTCTGTGAGTATCGGTCAAGGTGCATTTACCGCAACGCCGTTGCAATTAGCAATGGCAACAGCAATTACTGCAAACCATGGTGCCCATGTTATTCCCCATGTATTACGTGAGTCTAAAGGTGCAAAAGTACATAAAGTCCTCAATGCACCTACAGGTAAAATCAATTTTAGTGGTACGGATGCCGACTGGGTAAAAATGCGTGATGCTATGGTAGACGTAATTCAATCAGGTACGGGGCGTGGTATTCGTACACCAATGTATCAAATTGCAGGTAAAACAGGGACAGCGCAGGTCAAAAGTATTGCGCAAGGAAAACGTTATAATGAAGCATTATTAACTGAGCGACAACTTGACCATGGTTTATTTGTTGGTTTTGCACCTGCAGAAAATCCTGAAATTGCGATTGCAGTGATTTGGGAAAATGGTCGTCACGGTGGTTCTGCTGCACAACTTGCACGCCCTGTATTCGACTATTGGTTACTCACACGCAATAAAAAACCAATTGTCCCTCTCAATCATCAAATCAGTGGAGGTCTAATGACGGCAGGGATTAAACCTGGTGAATTACCAAGTGGTGATGTTGCATTATCTGCAGATCCAAATGCCGTGCCAAATACAACCTCAGGTCAAGCGACTACACATTCTCGTCAACCCCATACCCATCAGGCTCGACCTGCACCTGAACAACATGGAACAGAACTCAGTGACTAAAGTAAAAAATCAACTTCGAATTATTGGGGGTGAATGGAAACGTCGAGTTTTACCATTTGCTGACATCGACGGTTTACGCCCTACACCCGATCGTGTACGCGAAACTTTGTTTAACTGGTTGATGTGGGATATTCAAAATGCAAAAGTGCTTGATCTCTGTGCAGGTTCAGGTGCCTTAAGCTTTGAAGCACTGTCTCGTGGTGCTCGACATGTCATTATGGTTGAACCCAATTTACAACAAGTAAAGTTTTTAAAAGAAAACATTCATCTTTTAAAAGCTGAAAACTGCCAGATCAAAGCCCAAACAGCACAACAAGCCATGGCGAGTTTGGATGAAAAATTTGATTTGGTGTTTCTCGATCCACCTTATAGTTTAGATCTGTGGACCGAACTTGCTGAAAAAGTCGATATCTTACTTGCCCCCAAAGCAATGATTTATGTTGAAGCAGATCGAGCTTTAAATACTTTAAAGCTACCCGCACATTGGCAGTTAATTAAACAAAGTAAAGCAGGCGTGGTTCAAGCAGGTCTATTCCAAAAAAATGAGGTATAAAAAGCAGAGCATCACAGCCCAGCCTGTAAAATCTTTCTCATTTAACGATGATTATATCCATCTCTATGATTTGGAAAATGATTTTCATGCGCTCGGTTCGGACGATCTCTGTCCCATTTTGAACGATCACGATCACTATTCCAATGTGTACGATCTCGGTCATAACCTGAATGATGACGTCCACCATCATCATATGGTGCAACAATACATCCTGTCAAAGATACACCAAGTAATCCAACCACTATCATTTGCTTGATCATCACTTTTCTCACTTAATTTATTTTGTCTCATGACAAAATAACGTGAAGTTATGTAGAGCCACTGAATATCACGTTTTATCTTGTAGAAAAATGCACATTATTTTTTCACATTTCAGGCTTTGAGTTGATATTTGCTTAGTTTTTTAAGATCAAGTTTCCCACTCAATATTGGCTTTAAAATCCCGTATGATGTTATCTATTATTTTCTTTCAAAGAGAGCCCTTATGAAAATTTGCGATCAGATTGTTTTGGTCACAGGTGGTGCACACGTGGACTTAGTTTAGCCACCACCCATAGTTTATTAGCATAAGGCATGCGTGTTGTCGTAAATTATTAGAAAAGTACAGAAAGTAGCATTCAAATTAAGCCAAGAATTTCCTCAGCACGTTTTTTATTTATGAATCAGATGTGACTGATCCTGAACAGGTGCACAATATGTTTGCATAAACCAACCGCCATTTCGGGCAAGCAATTACTTCTGTGATCAACAATGCTTTGTTAAATTTCCAATTTAATGGAGATGAAAGATCCAAAGTTGAAACTCTGCGCTGGCAAAGCATGCAACAACAAATTGAAATCGCATTAAAAGCAACGTTAAATACCACACAGGCCGCTTTAGATGATATGAAAAAAGACCATTTTGGCTGTATTGTGAATATAGGAACAAATCTCGTGCAAAACCCTGTCGTGCCTTATCATGACTACACTACAGCAAAAGCAGCCCTATTGGCATACACGTACCACCGCACAGGATTTGGGGCAATATGGGATTAATGTCAATATACTTTCAGGTGCTTTACTCAGAAAAACTGATGTAAGCGGCACAACACCAAACTTTGTCTTTGACTTAATTGCTGATTTAAAACCACTGAAGGAAGTCACAACGCCCGAACAATTTGCAGATGTCATTTTATTTTTCTTATTACCTTGGTCTAGAGCACTAACAGGGCAAAATTTAATCGCAGATGGCGGTTTAGTCAAAGGTTAATATTCTATATTTTCCTAGAGATCCTCATTTCAACCACCTATTCTACAGGTAGCAATAGGGATTTTATAAAGCTTTGACCCAATATAAGCGCACCATCTGTCCTCGATCATAAGGAAAACTAGACAAATATTCATAACCTAAACGATTATTTTTATTTATTTTAAACTCCATACCATAACCTACTGAAATATTTAAACCTTGTACCTCTTGTTGCACAGACTGCCCTGCACTCACCCGATTTTTAAAATCATCCGTAGTAAATGCAGTGTAATTAAAAATTTTAAAATACTCATCTTCATAAAATTGATTACTTAAAACCGAGTATTTCTTTAACCCCTGTTCATGTTCTTCTGCTAATTTCTTTTGTTCCTGATTTAAATCAGCATTGGCAATGTTCGTTGCAGTTTCTAGATCAGTCATTTGCGTTCTTTTTTGTTTCAATTGTTTAAAAAAATCATATTTATAGAATGGCTTAGGTTTAACTGAAGAATTATTTTCGAGCCGTTTATTTGAAGGGGTTAGAGTAATATCGGCATATGTATCGTATCCTATACACATCAACAAGATACTGCATAATATTTTTAGGTTCATGCGCCACCCATAACCAATAAAACTAGTTTGTTATTCTTTTCAAACTATAACATTCTTGAAAAATCTAGATGTATTTTTTAATCAGTTTTCTATAAAAAAGAGAGAGCATTATGCCCTCTCCTCTCTAAGGTTTATTTTTAAACATCCAAATTATTTTTGGATTAAGCTAAACCTTTGTCTTTTAATAATTGCAACATGGTTGAACCAAGTTCGGCAGGGCTACGTGTATATGCCATACCCGCTTTTTCAAATGCTGCAAACTTCTCCTCAGCTGTACCTTTACCACCTGAAATAATTGCACCTGCATGCCCCATACGCTTCCCTTTCGGAGCAGTCACACCTGCAATATACCCCACAACAGGCTTTGTTACATTTGATTTGATATATTCAGCGGCTTCTTCTTCCGCAGTTCCACCAATTTCACCAATCATAATGATTGCTTCAGTTTGTGGGTCTTCTTGGAACAATTTTAAACAATCAATTTGGTTCATACCTGGAATTGGATCACCACCAATTCCAATACATGTCGATTGACCTAGACCAAGTTTCGTTGTTTGTGCAACCGCTTCGTAAGTCAATGTACCTGAACGTGAAATCACCCCAATTTTACCTGCTTGGTGAATATGTCCTGGCATAATTCCAATTTTACATTCACCCGGAGTGATGATCCCTGGACAGTTAGGACCAATTAAGCGTGCATTGTTGCCATATGTTTCAAGATAACGTTTTGCTTTTAGCATGTCTAAAGTCGGTACACCTTCGGTAATGACAACGATCAACTCCAAACCGGCATCAATCGATTCAACAATTGAATCTAATACAAATGGTGCAGGGACATAGATTGAGGTTGCTGTTGCACCTGTTTCTTTCACTGCTTCATTCATTGTATTGAAAACAGGTAAGTTTAAGTGAGTTGTCCCACCTTTACCCGGCGTTACCCCGCCGACTACTTTTGTGCCATACGCAATCGACTGCTCAGAATGAAATGTTCCATTTTTACCTGTGAAACCTTGTACCAATACTTTGGTGTCTTTATTTACTAATACGCTCATGATTGATACTCCTTACGCTTTCACTGCAGCAACAACTTTTTCTGCAGCATCGGCAAGGCCTGTCGCAGAAATTAATTTTAAACCCGATTCATCAAGTAATTTTGCACCTAACTCTGCGTTATTCCCTTCCAAGCGAACAACTACAGGCACAGTCACATTTACTTCTTGAACTGCTGCAATAATTGCTTCAGCAATCATGTCACAACGTACTATTCCACCAAAAATATTAATCAACACAGCTTGAACAGATGTATCTGAAAGAATAATTTTAAATGCTTCAATGACACGGTCTTTGGTCGCACCACCACCAACGTCTAAGAAGTTTGCAGGCTGACCACCATACAATTTAATAATATCCATGGTTGCCATCGCTAGACCTGCACCATTCACCATACAACCGATATTACCTTCGAGTGCAACATAGTTCAGATCAAATTCAGATGCTTTCAACTCACGCTCATTTTCCTGAGATTTATCACGCATTGCTGCGATTTCAGGTAAACGATACAGCGCATTTGAGTCAATGCCAATTTTTGCATCGACACAAAGAATTTCACCATTTTCACGTACTGAAAGTGGATTGATTTCAAACAAAGCAAAGTCATTATCAATAAAGGCTTGGTAAGCACCTGTCATAATGGTCACAAATTGGCTCACTTGTTTGTCTTTTAAACCCAATTTAAATGCCACTTCACGCGCTTGGAAGGGTAATAAACCCACCAATGGATCTACTTCAATTTTAAATATTTTTTCAGGTGTTTCTTCGGCAACTTTTTCAATTTCCACACCACCTTCAGTCGATGCCATAAACGTTACACGACGACTTGAACGATCAACCACTGCGCCTAAATATAATTCACGTTCTACAGGATAAACATCTTCACAAACTAAAACGCTATTTACAGGTTGACCATTGGCATCTGTTTGATAGGTAACTAAATTTGTACCCAATAAACTTTTAGCATAGTCTGCCGCTTCTTCGGCAGATTTTACAACTTTTACACCACCTGCTTTACCACGACCACCTGCATGGACTTGTGCTTTCATGACAGCAAATTTGCCATCAATTTGTTCAAATGCTTTTGATGCTTCTTCAGGGCTTGTAATTAAGATGCCTTCTTGCACTGGCATACCATATTTTTTTAACAGCGTTTTCGATTGATATTCATGTAGATTCATTTTTTACCTTTTACTACTTTTCACGTTGTTATTACCACCAATATTTAAACTTCCATCGCATTAAACATTGGCATTTATTAAAATTTGTTCTTTTATTAATAGATGATTATTCACTTAAAAACAACCATCAAAAGTAAAAAGAGCGGTCGAAACCGCTCTTTTTTTTTATTTGCGTTTACGCTGAATCGCGTGAATCGCACGTCCATCCACTGCAAGTGCAGCTTCATGTACCACTTCAGAGTACGTTGGGTGACCAAATGTCATCAATTGAAGATCTTCCACAGAAGATACAAACTCAAGCGCAATCATACCTTGGTGAACGATGTCTGAAGCACCAGGACCAATGATGTGCATACCCAATAAACGGTCAGTTTTTGCATCTGCAACAAACTTCACGAAACCTGCAGATTCATTCGCTGCTAAAGCACGACCATTCACTGCAAATGGGAATTGACCAGTTTTAACTTCATGACCTTTAGCAACTGCTTGCTCTTCAGTTAAACCCACCCAAGCCGCTTCAGGATGTGTATAAATCACAGAAATGATGGTGTCATAGTTTACTTGTGCAGCATGACCGTGCATACGTTCAACTGCCATTACGCCTTCTTCCATTGCTTTATGTGCAAGCATTGGACCACGTACCAAGTCACCAATTGCATATACGCCATCTACAGATGTCGCACACCAATCATTGACTTCAACCAAGCCACGTTCAGTCAATTTAATGCCTGAATCTTCAGCCAATAAACCTTCAGCATAAGCTTTACGACCTACACAAACAATCAATTTATCGAAAGTTTGAGTTTTGTCTTCACCGCCTTGAGTATATTGAACAGTCACTTCACGACCATTGATTTCCGTACCCGCAACTTTAGCGCCTACACGGATGTCTAAACCTTGTTTAGTCAACAGTTTTTGGTAGTCTTTTGCTAAAGCTTTGTCCGCCATTGGTAAGAATGCATCTAATGCTTCAAACACAACAACTTCAGAACCTAGACGACGCCATACTGAACCCAATTCAAGACCGATTACACCTGCACCAATTACACCCAAACGTTTAGGCACTTCTTGGAATTCTAATGCGCCAGTTGAATCTACGATAAGGTCTTCATCAACTTTAGCTACAGGAATATTTACAGGTACAGAACCCGTCGCAAGAATGACGAATTTAGGTTCTAAAACTTGAACTTCACCACCATCTAATGGTGTAAATTCAACTTTTTTACCTGCAAGTAATTTACCAGTCCCTTGTAACCACTCGATGCCATTGCCTTTTAATAATTGAGCAACACCACCCGTTAAGTTATCAACAACTTTGTCTTTACGTGCAAGAAGCTTTTGAAGATCAAGTTGAACATTTTCAACAGAAATCCCATGCACATCTAAGCCATGAAGTGTGTCTTCATAGTGATGTGAAGAATCTAAAAGTGCTTTAGAAGGGATACAACCTACGTTTAAGCAAGTACCACCTAAAGATGGTTTACCTTTGTGTACACGTTTTTCGATACACGCAACTTTGAAACCAAGCTGTGCAGCACGAATCGCTGCTTCATAACCACCTGGTCCACCGCCGATTACCACTAAATCAAATTGAGACATGCTTATCTCCAAAAACGAGCTTAGAGGATCGCCCTAAGCTCGTGTTGTTATTCTAAAGAATTAAAGGTCAAGGATCAGTTTAGCTGGCTCTTCAAGCAACTCTTTTACTGTTACAAGGAAACCTACAGCTTCTTTACCATCAATTAAACGATGGTCATAAGAAAGTGCTAAATACATCATTGGAAGAATTTCAACTTGACCATTCACTGCCATAGGACGGTCTTGGATTTTATGCATACCCAAGATAGCAGTTTGAGGTTGGTTCAAAATAGGTGTTGAAAGTAATGAACCGAAAGTACCACCATTGGTAATAGTAAAAGTACCACCCGTCATATCTTCAATCGAAAGTTTACCATCACGTGCTTTACCAGCAAATCCACGGATACCATTTTCAACTTCAGCATAGTTCATACGGTCTGTATCACGAAGTACAGGAACCACTAAACCACGATCAGAAGACACTGCCACACCGATGTCATAGAAACCGTGATAAACAATATCATCGCCATCGATAGATGCATTTACTGCTGGATAGCGTTTTAATGCTTCAGTACATGCTTTCACAAAGAAAGACATAAAGCCAAGACGTGCGCCGTGACGTTTTTCAAATGCGTCTTTATATTGAGCACGCATTTCCATGATTGGCTTCATGTTCACTTCGTTGAATGTAGTTAACATTGCAGTTTGCTGAGTTGCAGCAAGTAGACGCTCAGCAACACGCTTACGAAGACGAGTCATCGGAACACGTTTTTCGATACGCTCACCTACGGCAACACTTAATGGTGTTACAGAAGCAGCTGCTGGTTTAGCTTGATGATTTGCGACATCTTCTTTAGTGATGCGACCACCACGACCAGTACCTTCTACGTCAGATGCAGCGATACCTGTTTCAGACAATGCTTTACGTACAGCAGGTGCTTGGTCAGCAACTTGTGCACGCTCAACCACAGGCGCATTACCTGCTTGAGTTTGTGCAGCAGCTTGCTCAACTTTCTCTTCTGATTGCACAGCTTGAGTTTGCGCAGCACCAGAAACAGCACCTTCTTCAAACGTTGCAATTACTTCAGCTGAAAGAACTGTATCACCTTCATTTTTGATGATTGCAGAAATAGAACCATCGGCAGGAGCAACAACTTCTAAAACAACTTTATCCGTTTCAATATCACAAATCACTTCATCACGTGATACTGCTTCACCTGGTTGCTTATGCCAAGTCGCAATTGTTCCGTCAGCAACTGACTCTGGGAACACCGGTGCTTTAATTTCGGTTGCCATTATTTAGATTCTCCTGATTGATCAGCTACGATTGCAAGTGCATCAAGTACGAGCTGAGCTTGTTGTTTTGCGTGCAAGTATGGTGAGCCACATGCAGGTGCAGCTGAAGCCTCTCGTCCTGCGTAGCTAATACGAATTTGTTTACCAGAGTTGATTACGCCTTCGTATAAACGAGGAGCAATGAACAACCAAGCGCCTTGGTTTTTCGGTTCTTCTTGACACCAAACAAGTTCTTTAATGTTTGGATAAGTTGCAAGAACTTCAGCAATGCGTTGTTCTGGGTATGGATACAATTGTTCTACACGTACAATTGCAATATTCAGATTTTGTTCACGACGTTTTTCAAGTAAATCGTAATAAACCTTACCACCACACAATACGAGACGTGTTACATCTGCTTTGTTGATGTTATCTACTTCATCAATCACAGTTTGGAAAGTACCATTTGCAAGCTCATCTAAAGTTGATGTTGCAAGTTTATGACGAAGTAAAGATTTAGGTGACATCACGATCAATGGTTTACGTAAAGGACGAATCGCTTGACGACGTAAAACATGATAAATCTGTGCAGGTGTAGTCGGTGTGATCACTTGCATATTTTCTTCAGCACAAAGCTGTAGATAACGTTCTAAACGTGCAGATGAATGCTCTGGACCTTGACCTTCAAAACCGTGTGGAAGCAACATGGTTAAACCACACACACGCTCCCATTTGGTTTCACCAGAAGCGATGAATTGGTCAATCACCATTTGCGCACAGTTTGCGAAGTCACCAAATTGCGCTTCCCAAACGATTAAGCTTTTTGGCAAAGTCGTTGCATAACCATATTCAAATGCAAGTACAGCTAATTCTGACAATAATGAGTCATAAATTGCAGTACGTGGTTGGTTTTCTTTGATATGACAAAGTGGAATGTAAACCGAACCATCTACTTGGTTATGCAGTTTCGCATGACGGTGCGAGAATGTACCACGACCTACGTCTTCACCTGTTAAACGCACAAGGAAACCATCATCAAGTAAAGATGCATAAGCTAAAGTTTCAGCAGCACCCCAGTTCAATGGCATTTCACCTGTTTGCATTTTCAAACGATCATCAATGACTTTTTGAACTTGACGTTGCATCACAAAGCCTTCAGGCAATTGACGCATTTTTTGACCAAGCTCTTTTAAACGCTCGATCGGGAAACGTGTATCCCATTCATCTGTATAATCATGGCCTAGGTAAGGCGTCCAATCGACAAACATTTTTTTGTTTGGTTCTAAGACAAGTGCATTGGCAACATGTTTACCTGCTTCTAGATCAGCACGGTATTGTTCAACCATCGCATCCGCTGCAGCACGATCCAATACTTTTTCTTGTACCAATTGATCTGCATAAAGCGTACGAGTCGTCGCTTTTTTATTGATCACTTGATACATCATTGGTTGTGTTGCTGCTGGCTCATCCGCTTCGTTATGACCACGACGACGATAACAGAACATATCGATTACAACGTCTTTACGGAATGTATGACGGAAATCATGTGCTAATTGAGCAATAAACAATACAGACTCAGGATCATCACCATTCACATGGAAGATAGGCGCTTGGATCATTTTTGCAATGTCAGTACAGTATTCTGTAGAACGCGCATCACGTGGATCAGACGTTGTAAAACCGACTTGGTTGTTTACAACGATATGAACCGTACCACCCACTGTGTAACCACGAGTTTGTGACATTTGGAAGGTTTCTTGGTTGACACCTTGACCTGCAAATGCAGCATCACCGTGAACGATGATTGGTAATACATCATCACCACCGATGTCTTTACGACGTACTTGACGAGCGCGTACAGAACCTTCAACTACAGGTCCAACGATTTCTAAGTGTGATGGGTTAAATGCCAATGCCAAGTGAACTTCGCCACCTGGAGTCATGACGTTTGATGAGAAACCTTGGTGATATTTAACGTCACCAGAACCTTTCTTATTAAGTGCCTTACCTTCAAACTCACCAAACAGGTCAGCTGGGTTTTTACCCATGATATTGACAAGAAGGTTTAAACGACCACGGTGTGGCATCCCAATAACAACTTCTTTACAACCCACAGAACCTGCACGTTGAATCAGTTCATTGACCATAGGAATGAAAGATTCACCACCTTCAACACCAAAACGTTTAGCACCAACGTATTTATTACCAAGGTATTTTTCAAGACCTTCAGCAGCAGTTAAACGCTCAAGAACATGTTTCTTTTGTTCAGCAGAGAAACCGAATTGACCACGTGCACCTTCAAGACGTTGTTGAATCCAACGCTTTTCTTTGGTATCAACAATGTGCATATATTCTGCACCAATAGAAGCACAATATGTTGCTTCCATCGCTTCAACCATTTCACCTAAAGTTGCTTCAGTTTTACCAATCGCAAGATTACCTGCATTAAATACAGTATCTAAATCTGACTTGGTTAAACCATGCACTGCAAGATCCAAATCTGGAACGTCTTCACGTTTTGCCAAACCTAAAGGATCAAGTTTTGCTTTTTGATGTCCACGATTACGATACGCAGCAATCAGTTGCAACACGCCAATTTGGCGGCGTTCATGTTCAGTACTGACTTCACCTTGTACAACAGGTTGAACACGATTAGAGTTACGACCTAATAATAAGAATTGCTCACGAATGTTACCGTGGGGCTGATCACCTTTAGGGAATTTATCGAAATATTGTTGCCAATCCTCACCGACTGAGGTTGGAGAAGACAGGTACTGCTCGTAAAGCTCTTCAATATACGCTGCACTATCAGCGGAAAGTTCAGTGTCAAGACGCAGTGCGTCAGCAACTTCTTGCATTTGTGGACCCATTTCCTATTGCAAAAACATTAGAGGATGCTTTTTAAGCAAACCCAAGATTGATCATGCCAAACTGGTAAATTGGCACTCACCCTTTCGTTACTCAAAGACCAAAGGGCATTATACGGCATTAGAATTTTACTAATGCTGACAATGAATCATAACGCCCTCAATGGCATCACCACTCACTTATATACTCAACCGCAGCTGAGCAATTTTTTTGCAAATCGACTTAGAAAAAGAAAAGCAATGATTTACTTTTTCTAAAGCGGTTTATTTTATAAGCTATTTCTATTTTATAAACTCAACAGCGCCCCACTTATGTTAAAAAATGTACGATATTTCCCTATTTTTTCCACTTACAAAGATTTGTTAAATCCTAACATGAACTTAAGCCTCAATTGATTTTTTTGACACATACCACTCATAAAATAGCGAAATACATATCTATTATAATCTATTACTATATGGAGTTGTTTATATAAAAATTCAACCCATTCATATAAAAATACTATTTTAACTTAAATAAAAAAAAGAGCGCACCTTGGTTTGAGGTGCGCTCTTTTATTTTTAGGATATTAACCCGCTTGGTCGAGCAACATGCTACGGATGTGACCGATTGCTTTTGTTGGATTCAAACCTTTAGGACATACTGATACACAGTTCATAATCCCTTTACAACGGAACAATGAGAATGGGTCGTCAAGACGAGCCAAACGTTCTTGTGTTGCAGAGTCACGTGAATCAATAATGAAACGGTATGCATTCAACAATGCAGATGGGCCTAAGAATTTATCAGGATTCCACCAGAATGATGGGCATGAAGTTGAACAACATGCACAAAGAATACATTCATACAAACCATCTAAGTGCTCACGCTCTTCAGGAGACTGTAAACGCTCTTTCGGTGGCGCAGGTTGATTGTTAATCAGGAATGGTTGAATTTTGTCATACTGATCGTAGAACTGATTCATATCCACAACTAAATCTTTAATCACTGGCAAACCTGGCAATGGACGAATCACGATTTTTTCAGGTAAATCGTTTAAGTTCCACAAACAAGCAAGACCATTTTTACCATTGATATTCACACCATCCGAACCACAAATACCTTCACGGCAAGAGCGGCGGAATGTTAATGATTCATCTTGTACTTTTAATGCAAGAAGTGCATCAAGCAACATACGATGCTTGTCTGTCAATTCAAGTTTAAAAGTTTGCATATACGGCGCTTTATCCTTATCAGGATCATAGCGGTAGATTTCGAATGTACGAGTACCTCTACTCATCTTAGTTCTCCCAATTAGAATGTACGTGGTTTAGGTGGAATTGGATCTACAAGTAATGGTTTATAGCGTACAGGCTTGTACTCTAAATGATTATCTGTAGAGAACCATAAAGTATGTTTCATCCACTCATCATCACGACGACCATATGGGTAATCTGCATGATCAGGTGGTAATTCATAATCTACAACCGTATGTGCACCACGACATTCTTTACGTGCAGCAGCAGAAATCAAGGTTGCTTTTGCAACTTCATACAAGTTTTCAACTTCTAAAGCTTCAATACGTGCAGTGTTAAATACTTTAGATTTGTCTTTCAAATGAATGTTACGTACACGCGGTTCAATCGCAAGGATTTGTTTTACACCTTCGTCAAGCAATGCTTGAGTACGGAATACACCTGCGTGATCTTGAACGATGTCACGGATTGCATCTGCAACTTCTTGTGCATTTTCACCTGAAGTTGACTCATCAAGGTGTTTCACACGTTTTAAAGTATTTTGAAGCACTGTTGTAGGCAATGGCGCATATTCATCGCCGTGATGTTTAGTCACGTAGTCGATGATGTGTTCACCTGCCGCTTTACCAAATACAACTAAGTCAAGCAATGAGTTCGTACCTAAACGGTTTGCACCATGTACAGATACACAAGAACACTCACCAATTGCATAAAAACCTTTTACAGGTTTAGTGAAGTTACGCTCACCACCATTATGTGAATATACATCAGTCGATTTATTATAATTCGCTTCAAGCGGTGTCGTTTCACGGCTTTCAGGAACAACCACTTGACCATGAATATTCGTAGGAATACCACCCATTTGATAATGAATTGTTGGTACTACAGGAATCGCTTCTTTAGTAATATCGACGTTTGCGAATTTTTTACCAATCTCAAATACAGATGGTAAACGTTTCATGATTGTGTCTGCACCTAAGTGAGTCATATCAAGAAGGATATAATCACCTTTAGGACCACAACCACGACCTTCTTTAATTTCTTGGTCCATAGAACGTGATACGAAGTCACGTGGCGCCAAGTCTTTTAAAGTTGGTGCATAACGTTCCATGAACGGTTCGCCGTCTTTATTACGAAGGATTGCACCTTCACCACGACAACCTTCAGTCAACAATACGCCTGCGCCTGCAACACCCGTAGGGTGGAATTGCCAGAATTCCATATCTTGTAATGGAATACCTGCACGAGCTGCCATACCAAGACCGTCACCAGTATTGATATATGCGTTTGTAGATGCACGGTAAACACGACCAGCACCACCAGTAGCAAACAATGTTGCTTTTGCTTGGAATACTGCAATTTTACCTGTTTCTTGGTCAATCGCGGTTACACCAAGGACATCACCTTCTTCATTACGAATAAGATCAAGTGCAATCCATTCAACAAAGAATTGAGTACCCATTTTCACGTTGCTTTGATAAAGCGTATGAAGGAGCGCGTGACCTGTACGGTCAGCAGCAGCACATGCACGTGGAACTGGCTTTTCACCATAGTTCGCTGCATGACCACCAAACGGACGCTGATAAATTGTACCATCAGCATTACGGTCAAACGGCATACCAAGGTGTTCAAGCTCATACACAACTTGAGGTGCTTCACGCGTCATAAACTCGATCGCGTCTTGGTCACCTAACCAGTCTGAACCTTTAACCGTATCATAGAAGTGGTAGTGCCAATTATCTTCTTGCATATTACCAAGAGATGCACCAATACCACCTTGTGCTGCAACCGTATGCGAACGTGTTGGGAATACTTTAGTCAGTACAGCAACATTCAAACCAGCTTGAGCAAGTTGGTAAGATGCACGCATACCTGAACCACCACCACCAACAATCACTGCATCGAATGTTTGATGTGGAATATTTGTGTAATCTTCTTTAGGGGTTATAGCGCCCATGACATCTTCCTATCAATTCGCCCAAAAAATCTGGATTGCCCAGATTGCATATGCAATTACAGCAATAATCACTGCTGATGTTAACACGATGCGTAAACCTGAAGCTGAAGGACCCATTTGACGCGTAGTCACATAGTCAGTGAATACTTGCCACATACCAATCCAAGCGTGTACAACAAGCGAGAAAACAGCCAATAAAGATAAAATCTTCATTGGAAGTGTCATCATGAAGCCTTTCCATTGTTCGTAGTCAAATCCGCCATTGCAAAGAATCCAACCAAGCACAACAACAGTATAAACAGCTAAAACAACAGCACTCACACGTTGGATATACCAATCACGAGAACCTGAACCCGTTAAACCTGTAGCACTTTTCATTAGAGAACAATCCATACAAATGATGCGATGATTGAAATCGCAGCCAAAATTAATGCAATTGTAGCTGCAACACGACCACTTTGCAGTTCTTCAGCAAAACCGAGGTCAGCAAGTAAGTGCTTAATACCCATAATCAAATGGAATAATAAGCCGGCTACAAACACCCATACAACAAAACGTACGATAAAGCCGCCAAAGATTGCTTGCACTTGCGCAAAACCTTCAGGCGAAGACAAAGATTTGTCTAAAAGCCACAATAGTACCGGTACGAGTAAAAATACGATGACACCAGAAAGACGGTGTAGAATTGATGCAATAGCCACAGGGGATTTTAAGTTTACATCTAAAACTTGACCCATGGACAAATTGACAGGTCTGTTGCTTTTCACAGCGGGCATCCTGTAAGTAAAAACTCCATCCGGAGTTTGTTGGAATTAATTCGAAGGAAAGCTGGCATTATTAGGCAAGCAAATTGCCTAAACTTTTTAAACGACACCGAATTATAAATCGTGCACTGTCAAAATACAAACGATGCAATTTAGCTTTTTTATAAAAATAATCCTAAATAAGAATCATTTACATAAAATTAAACACTTATTCCACAACACTTAACCACCTTTATTAAGCTATGTCATTATTTTTCAAAACAATATTTAAAAACCCATCCGCTTTTTTTAATTACTTGAAATTAAGACTAAAGCACAACACTTTACCTAGACTATTTTTCGATTCAAAAATCATCACTTATAATCATTTTCTATTTTATTTAAAATAATGGTATTGATATATTAAAGTTTGATAATTATTTTTTTAATAAATACCTATCATCACAAAGAAGTGATTTGACTTCATAGTTTATCATTAGAAATAAGCACTTAGTTTGTGAATAAATCAAATAAACACTGCTAAATAAATATATTTGCCTATTTTAACAGCAATTTTTAGCTCAAAATTTAACCCAAAGATTATTTTTCATTCAATTAAAATCTTTTTTTTACCATTTTTTAGTCAATCAATATTTAAAATGAAAAAAAATATTTCTGCTATTTTTACGCTTATTTTTTACTCATCTTCATTTTTTATTATTTGTAAGTTGTGATTATTAGATGGTTTTAAATTTTTCCCACTTTCACCACAATATTTAAAATTTCAACAAATTTGGGCTTTAAATGCTTTTTTTGTCTAGCAACAATAATTATTTTTATGCACCAATTCGAGAATTTGTCTTATTATACTGAGCCGATACTGCAAGTTTATTTGAAAATATTTGAATGAAATTGTATGACTAAGCTACTGTGCTTATGTCACTTTTTATCCATAAGTATAATTGACAAAATTTCAGTACTCACTAAGCTAATAGCAATTTTTGATCTGTCTAACTTGTTTGGTAATGAATAACAATCACAAGTTAGATAAAACATTCACCAGGACAGGAGATCAATTGAATGTCTGCAGCAACTGGCAAAAAAGCCGTTTTACAACTTGATGGCAAAGAAATTGAATTACCAATTTACAGTGGTACATTGGGCCCAGATGTAATCGACGTTAAAGATGTATTGGCCGCAGGTCACTTTACTTTTGATCCTGGTTTTATGGCAACTGCTGCATGTGAATCAAAAATCACATTCATCGATGGTGGTAAAGGTGTTCTTTTACACCGTGGTTACCCAATTGACCAACTTGCAACTCAAGCATCTTACTTAGAAACTTGTTATTTATTATTAAGCGGTGAGCTTCCTACAGCAGAACAAAAAGCTGAATTTGAAGCAAAAGTTCGTAACCACACTATGGTTCACGATCAAGTTAGCCGCTTTTATAACGGTTTCCGTCGTGATGCTCACCCTATGGCAATCATGGTTGGTGTTGTGGGTGCGCTTTCTGCGTTCTATCACAACGGTTTCGATGTTGAAGATGTTAATCATCGTGAAATCACTGCAATCCGTTTAATTGCAAAAATTCCTACACTTGCAGCTTGGAGTTACAAATATACAGTAGGTCAACCATTCATGTATCCACGTAACGATTTAAGTTACGCTGAAAACTTCTTATACATGATGTTTGCTACACCTGCTGATAAAGATTACAAAGTAGACCCTATCCTTGCTAAAGCAATGGATCGTATCTTTACACTTCATGCTGACCATGAACAAAATGCGTCTACTTCTACAGTACGTTTAGCGGGTTCTACTGGTGCAAATCCTTACGCATGTATTGCTGCTGGTATCTCTGCACTTTGGGGACCTGCTCACGGTGGTGCAAACGAAGCTGTTCTTAAGATGCTTGATGAAATCGGCTCTGTAGAAAACGTTGCTGACTTCATGGAAAAAGTGAAAACTAAAGAAGTTAAACTTATGGGCTTCGGTCACCGAGTTTACAAAAACTTCGATCCACGCGCGAAAGTAATGAAAGAGACTTGTGACGAAGTTCTAAGCGCTCTTGGTATCAATGATCCACAATTAGCACTTGCTATGGAACTTGAACGTATTGCACTTTCTGATGAATACTTCATCAAACGTAACTTATACCCTAACGTAGACTTCTACTCAGGTATCATCCTTAAAGCGATTGGTATCCCAACAGAAATGTTTACTGTAATCTTCGCTCTTGCACGTACTGTTGGTTGGATCAGCCATTGGTTAGAAATGCACAGCGCACCTTACAAAATTGGTCGTCCTCGTCAGCTTTATACTGGCGAAGTTCAACGCGATATCAAACGTTAATTCGTTATACGCTTTGACCATAAAAAAACCACCTTTTGGTGGTTTTTTTATCACTTCAATTTAGCGTATTTTAAAAGGTATTTTATCTTCTTTTATGGTGACTTTAGCGCCTTTACACGCACTCGATGTCTTAGTGGTTCTTAATACATAATCTGCATCAGCCACTAGCTTTAATGTACTTTCAATATTCTCGCCAGTTTTACAATCTTCCTCACCTAGCTTTTCACTATAACGCCCTGGATAACTTGACGATTCAGCTGTCGCTACCACATAAGCTTTCCACCCATCAAAATAAACTAAGTCATCTCGACTAGATACTTCACCCTGACCAGAACTTGCAGAGGTCAATTGCACAAGTTGAATCGGCTTGGTTTTAGCTTGAGCATTATAGATTTTAAAGCTATTGGCTTGCCCGCCATATTCAAGAATTTGTGACTGCTTTAACTTTGGTCGAGTTAAAATATAACCACCCCAAAAATTGCGTCCTGCATCTTCAAATTCTACACCAGACAAATAGGCAACTTCTCCTGATTTTAGTCGTACAGCCTGTGTCTTATTAATATCAATTGCATTTTTGGGTGTCGCATAAGAATCATCTAGATTCGTTATCGTTGAGATAATGTCTTTTGCTGTAAGCGCTGCTGCAAAGCCTGTAGAACATACAAACATGCCAACCATCAAACAAATACTTTTTTTCATCATAATTTTGCTTTCTCTATTTCAAATCAATAGCACAATAGACTTTTTGCAAAAACCAAAATAATCACTGATGGATCGAAAGATTAATATTAAAAGTCCCTTCCTAATTTCAGTTTTATTAGCGCCCCCACTCCATCTTTTCCATATAAGGACGAACTTTTTTAATTCGTTGAATATTGGTCTTTTCAATTTGTGTAAGCTGATTTTCAACATTGGTGCTGCATGGCATATACCAATCTGCTTCACTAAAAGCATTTGCTATTTCTTTATTGGCAAATGAATAACCATGACGTGCATAAATACTATTACGCATATAATCAAGCTCATCAGGTGGAAGTTGTAAATCTGCATCTTTAAGTAAACGATTTGAAGCCTCTGCAAATGAACCTTCATTTTTTGCATAACGACACTGTTGTGGTTTTAATTCAAAATATTTAGGTTTTACTTTAGCGGTTGTAGATTCCCAACTCGATTGTAATGTTTTAGGCTGATTTGCATTGACTAAAAATATAAATGTACCACTACTTGCCTTAGGACCACTTTCAACCGCCGTGATTTTATAACCTTGTGAAGTTGCTTGAACTTTTCCTGAAAAATTCTGCTTATTTTTACCTAAAATGCTGTAGCCCTTGACCTGATTACCATCAATTGACTCAATAAACACTCCTATTTTTTGCCCATCATAAATACCTGACCAAGATGTTTTAAGCTGTTGTATATTCAATGCAAAACTTGATTGCATCGCAAATAAAGGCAAGCAAAACATAAATAATTGCTTTTTCATTGTTATACCTATGTATGTATTTATATAAATTTACACTATAATTTTAATGCAACTTTAAAATTTTTTAAGATTGAAAACGTAAAAATTTATCAAGATATTTAGCGACCATTTCACCGCTATTTTACTCGTATTAATCATGCATAAATTATGCAGAATACAACCATGAAAAAAATACAATTCAACCAAGTCATCTTAATTTTTATACTGATGATTTATTTATATTTGGGTATACTCATGGTCAAAATTTGCCTACAGTATTTTCCTTGGCAAAATGACACTAATTTTCTAGCCTTAAAACAAGATGTCATTCACACGCAACCTTGGCGCTTTGCCTTCCAAGCTCATGTCATTGTCAGTTCATTGATTTTAATCGCTGGCTTCACTCAATTTTCAAGTCAAATTAGACAAAAACTTCCCAAAATTCATCGTTATAGTGGTTGGCTTTACATTACAACTGTCTTAGCCTTTGCCTTACCTAGCGGCTTTATTATGGCATTTTCAGCCGCAGGAGGTTGGCAAACACAGCTATGCTTTATCCTCCTCAGTATTTTATGGGGAGTAACTACCTGTATTGCTCTGTATAAAATTTTTCAAAAACAATGGAAAGTTCACCGCAATTGGATGATTCGCAGTTTTGCCTTAGGACTTTCAGCCTTAAGTTTAAGAACTTGGAAAATCGCTTTATATCACCTACAACCCTATTTTGACTGGCTTACACCACTTCATATTTACCAACTTGAAGCATGGTTAGGTTGGACAGTTAATCTTTTGATTGCTGAAATCATTATTTTTAGATTAAACAAAAATAAAAGCCCTAAACTAAGTTAGGGCTAAAATTTTTTAAATAAATTATGATGCTGTATGGTAATGCTTCAAATCTAAATCTTTTAACTGGTTTTTTAACTCTTGCAATGACCATGGCCAAGCTGCAAAGTTACGACCATTTTGATCTAAATAATAAGACTTACAACCACCTGCATTAAATACAGTCGTTTTCAGATTTTTTTGCACTTTTAAATTATGATAACGCACAACATTTTTCTTAATTTCAAGACGTTTAATTTTCTGGTCACGCATTTTTAATAAGCCACTGATAATATAATCAAGTTGCGCTTCTGCAATACCAATGAAAGAGTCATACACTAAAATATTTGGACCCAAGACCAAGAATGCATTAGGCACTTTTTCAATACTTGTACCCAAATAAGCTTCCGGAGAACTATCTTTCCACAACTCAGATAACAATACACCATCAGAGTTCCTGACACGCTGCCCAATAGGGGGATGAGAAACTTCAAAACCTGTTCCCCAAATAATCACATCAACTTCATGACGTTCACCATTGGCAGCAATCACCGTATTACCATCAATTTCAACTAAACCATGTGGAATTAAGCTCACATTATCTTGTTGTAAAGCAGGATAATAATTGTTAGCAAACAATAAACGCTTACAACCAATATCAAAGTTTGGAGTTACATCTTGACGTAATTTTTCATCTTGAATTTGTAATTTAAGCAATTGCTTACTTAAAAAATTAACAGGTTTTAAAATTTTTGGATGGCGTAAACCAAAATTAATACCATTCAAAATTTGTGCAATACTATTACGCCAAGTTTGTTGAATAACAGGGAAACGGCTCACAATACCCTTTGCGGTATCTCCTAATTCACGATCAGCTTTTGGTAAAACCCAAGGTGCAGTACGTTGAAATACAAATAGTTTTTTGCTAATGGTTGTACTTGCGGAATAAATTGAATCGCTGATGCACCTGTACCAATCACAGCTACACGTTTACCTTTGAGATCATAATTATGATCCCAACGTGCAGAATGGAACATTTTACCTTTAAAGCCTTCAATGCCCTTCACTTTTGGCATAGATGGTTCAGTAATTGGACCTGTTGTAAAAATGACTGTTTTCGATTGAAACTTCCCTTTTGAAGTTTCTAAATTCCAAACCTGTTGCCCTTCATCCCATTGAGCACTCAGTAACTCATTACCAAATTCAATTTTCCCACCCAAATTATGCTTTTCTACAACCTCCTCTAAATAACTGAGAATTTCTGGTTGCTTCGCAAATAAATGACTCCATTTATGGCTTGGTGAAAAAGAAAATGAATACAATGCAGATGGCACATCACAGCCACAGCCTGGATAATTATTATCGCGCCAGGTTCCACCGACACGATCTGCTTTTTCTAGTACGATGTAATCGGTATAACCCGCCTGATTCATTTTATATGCAGCAGCAATACCTGAAATCCCAGCGCCCACTACGATCGTATCAAAGACACGTACTGGTTCAGATTTTTTAGGTGCAGTTGCTTTTTGTTCAACTGTTTTTGCTGATTTTTGTTCACTGCTTGGTGTTTTCTCAATCGCTTTTGCTGCAACTTTAGGCTCAGCTTGAGTGTCTACTTTCACTTCTGCTTTTACTACATCTTTCTCTACAACTTTTTCTTGTAGTTCAACTTTTGCAACTGTGTGATCCGCTTTTACCACTTCAGGTTGTGTCACTTTTTTCACATCTTCAACGGTGGTCTGTTTCAACTTTTTCTCAGTCGTATTTTCTTCAGATAAAGTGTCTACTGATGTTTCTGTTGTCATTTTTCTTTACTCAAACTTTAGATTACTTAAAATATCGATTAAAAATTGGGTATCCAATACCCAGCATTTTTGCATATAAACTTGGGGATGCACGCTTCATGAGCCAGAAGAGTTTTGCATCTGGTTGGGGAATGGTATAAAGCTTGCCTGCATCAAGATTATCAAGTGTTTTCTGTGCCACTTTATCACTCGTTGTAAATGCATGATTGGTTAACAAATCATCTGCAACACCTGCATACTGTTTTGGCAAACGACCATTCTTCATAATATTAGTCGGTACCAATGTTGGACACAGCACATTAACACTGATTTTATCTTTACGTAGCTCAGCTGATAACGTTTCAGAAAGTGCTAACACACTTGATTTCGTTACGTTATATGCAGTCATTTCAGGTGCTGCTGTATAACCTGCTGCTGAAGCCACATTAATAATTGCACCATAACCTTGTTGTTTAAACTTAGGGACAAAATAGTGACAACCATAAATCACGCCCCAAAGATTAATATTGACACACCACTGCCAATCCTCAAGTGAAACCTCATCAAATTTGCCTCCCAACCCTACACCGGCATTGTTGATGACTAAAGTGACTGCATGATTCATTAACTTTTCAGCATTTTCAGACAATGCTTTAACTTGTGTCTGATCTGTCACATCACACTGCACAGCAAATGCTTGACCTGAAGTTTGGCTTGCAATTAAATGTACTGTTTCTTGTGCAGCATCCAGATTAATATCTGCACAAACAATCGTTCCACCGCGTTTTGCCAATTCCATAGCAAAACTACGTCCAATACCACTGCCTGCACCCGTCACGACAGCATAGGAGTTCTGTGATGGCTTTTTTGTTTTAAAGAAAATTCCCATATATTTTTTCCAATCCTTGATGAACTTAATTACGTAATGCAGGAATAAATTCTTTAACAAAATATGGTGCTAACACACCTGTTTCAGGGTTCAATAAAGTGTCTTTGTAATATTCTAAGAACTCGGTTGTATCATGGTCATTTGGATGAAAATCTGGGCGTAAGTAATCAAAAATATGTTTCACTGTACTACCATAAACACCATCTTTTAAACCAAAAATTAAACTAAAGCTGTGTGGAATATCTTTCCAATAACTCCAACTAATTAAATTAGACGGTTTACGATAAAAAGGCACAATGGTTGAAGCGACAGAAATTAATACCAAAATGGTAATTAATGCAGGGAAAAAACCTGCAATACGTAACCAATAATTATTTGATAATGTTTGGAAAACATCAAATGCAATATCTTTATGCTCAGATTCTTCTAACATATGCCACATCCAAATGGCACGTTGTTTTTCATCATGAGAACGGAAGAAAATTTCTTCATGGTTCATCATATACTCAGCTAAAACAGCAGTGAAATGTTCAATACCTGCCATTAAAGATAATTTCATAGGCTGAGGTAAACGATTAAAACCATAATCAAAAACTTTACTCGCTAAAAAACGAAAGAATTTTACAGGTAGATCAATTTCCATATATGCATCATTCATTTCCTCATGCATTTTAGAATGAATAGCCTCTTGACCAATTAATGAGGTAACACGCTGCTTCAGTAAAGGGTCTTGAATAAAGTCACGATGATAACGTGCAGTATCAATCACCAAATCTTCACCATAAGTTAAAAAGATTGATAATGAAGCAAAATATGCACTCGCTAACTCTGCATCCATAAAAAATTTTGGATCAAGTTTCTGCGGCTCAAAATCAAATTTCATATGACGAATTGGAATAATAGGTGTTTGTTTTTCCAAGTCAAATGGAGAACCTGTAAATACCTTTGAAAATATAGACTTAACCGGATTAGCGAATAACATGGCGATATACTCTTTTATTGGATTAATATAAGCACAGCTTTATGTGAAGCCTTACTCATGTTTGGAGTAAAAACTCGATTTAATGCATGAAAAATTACGCTAAGATTTATCAAATGCTATTAGCATTTCAGGTCATTCAATTTGCATTTTGTGACTTTATTAAATTTTGTCAGACAATTTTTTTAGAAATAACACCTATTAACAAATTTTGACCCTTAAGGATATTTTTCAACTGAGCGTGTGTATTCATTTTTATTGTTTATTACAGATTATAAGGATAACAATTCCGAGTATTTGAATTTATTTTTTTATTTTAAAATCATAAACTTTAAATATTACAATTTGATAAAAATATCGAGTTCTCCATTAACTCTCGCTATAATTTTAACTGCACTAAATCACAAGGTTTATACTGTGTTCGATTTTCATGAATGGCTATATAAAGCTTTAAAAATTGAATTATTTAAATGTCGTCATTTAACTGAAGGTGAAATCCGAATTAGCCGTTCTGTTTTTGGTGATCTGATTGATTACTCAAAAGTTTTAGTCATGAATCAGCCTTATCTCCCATGGCAACCTGTCGGAATTTTAATGGCGCCCAATGGCTGCATTCATATGAAAGATGCCGATTTTTGTCATGATTTTTCAAAAGAAAGTTTATCTATTCAAGCACTTTTCATCCATGAAATGGCTCATATTTATCAATATCAACATCAAGTCAATGTACTACTCAAAGGTGCCATTTTACAAATCGCATTATATGCAAGTTATGGTAAATACAATCCTTATCACTACACGCTAGAAGCCAATAAAAAGTACTGGGCGTACAATATTGAACAACAAGGTGATATTGCCAAGGATATTTTCTTAAAAAAAATACCCAATATTATTTTAAATTCAGCGATGTATATAAAATAGATAACTGCTTACTTTTTACAACCCAAATCCTGCTCTTGTTTACCTAGGATCCTCTTAAAAATAAATCCTCAAAATTCTTCATTTTTTCATTAAAAATCTGTTAAATTTAACAAGATGATAGATAAGTTTTTGACATTTTTTTTAAATCTCTAGCATCTGGCTTTATTTTCGTTAAAATAGCTTAAATCTGTAGTTTTTGCCATGCAAGAAATAAAGATTTTTATCATGAAAATCATTTTTTATTTTGCGCCTTTTGGCAGTGTTTGTGAATGTTAAATTACACACAGTTGAATAACTATATAGATATAAATCAACCTGTTGTGTTCTTACTACCCTATAGGAATAGGACAAAGTTTAAATGAAAAGTTTTAAAGTTGCTCTCGCGCAATTCTCTCCACACATTGGTAATATCGAAGCAAATGTTCAAAAAATGATTGAACAAGCCAATCAAGCAAAAAAACAAAATGCAAATATTATCGTTTTCCCAGAACTTGCCACTATTGGCTATCCTGCTGAAGACTTATTGCTTCGCCCAAGTGTGAACAAACGTACAGCTCAAGCTTTTGAACAATTACAATCAGTTAAAGATATTGTGATGGTTTTTGGCTTTGTAAATGCAACTGAAGATGGTCAACGTTACAACGCTGCTGCTGTGATGAAAGACGGACAAATTCTCGGCATTTATAATAAACAAAATCTTCCAAATTATAGCGTTTTTGATGAAAAACGTTATTTTAATGAAGGTCATCAACACCTTGTTTTTGAATACTTAGGTCATAAATTTGGTGTATTAATCTGTGAAGACGTATGGTCACTCAATACTGTACAGCAACTTTCGCAGTTAAATGTTGAAAGTGTTTTAGTTTTAAATGCTTCTCCTTATGAAGTCGGTAAACCACAGCACCGTATCGCAACCCTGCAAGAATTAGCAAAACAAATGAATATTCACTTGATTTATACCAATCAAGTGGGTGGTCAAGATGATTTAATCTTTGATGGTTCAAGCTTTGTTATTAACAACACAGGTAATGTTGCTTTACGTGCCGAAAGCTATAAAGAACAACTTTATATTGTTGATTATGAAGTTGAAAACAAAGCCTATAAAGCAGTAGAAACCACGCCTGCTTTAGATACGATGGCTGAAATCTATCAAGCCTTAGTCATGTCTACACGTGACTATGTCGAACGTTCAGGTTTCCCTGGTGTGATTTTAGGTCTTTCAGGTGGAATTGACTCTGCATTAACTTTAGCCATCGCGGTTGATGCCATTGGTGCTGACAAAGTACAAGCCGTGATGATGCCTTATACTTATACCTCACAAATCAGCGTAGAAGATGCTGCAGAGCAAGCGAAACGTATGGGCGTGACTTTTGGCATCGCGGAAATTCACCCGATCGTCAACAGCTTTATGCAAACACTTTATCCATTCTTTGGTAACTCACCTGCGGATGCGACTGAAGAAAATCTTCAAGCACGTGCTCGTGGCACATTACTCATGGGCTTGTCGAACAAATTTGGAAATTTAGTTCTTTCTACAGGAAATAAATCTGAATTGGCTGTGGGTTATTGCACACTTTATGGTGACATGGTCGGTGGTTTTGCAGTCCTCAAAGATGTTTATAAAACAATTGTGTTTGAACTTGCAAAATATCGTAATAGTTTGAGTGAAACTGCGGTGATTCCTGAACGTGTCATCACGCGCCCACCATCAGCAGAACTTCGTCCTGACCAAAAAGATCAAGACTCTTTACCTGCATATGACATTTTAGATGCCATTTTGTATGCCTATATTGAAGAAGATCAAAGTCAAGATGACATTATTGCCAAAGGTTTTGATAAAGACGTGGTTGAAAAAGTGATTAAACTCGTTGATCGCAATGAGTACAAGCGCCGCCAAGGTGCAATTGGACCACGCATTAGCTCACGTGCTTTTAGTCGTGAACGTCGCTATCCAATTGTCAATGGCTGGAAAGCAGGGAACTAATCCTCATGCCCTTGTTAAAGCTTTCACCAAGTTTTAACCAAGACTTTGCTCAAGCACTTTTGCTTGAGCAAGTCCATTTCATTAAACGAAAATTACGAGATCCTCAAGACCAAAGCTATCTCCAAAACTTTATTGAAAAAGTCTACAATCATGCTGACAAAATCTATTTAAAAGATGTCATTCAGTGTCAGTCTTTGCATGAAGTTGTACAAAAATATGCATTTGAACTTAATCTAGGTGCAGATCTTTTAGAGTTCATCGGTTTTAGTGCACAAAAAATTCACCAAACTGCAACCCTAAGTGCAGCTCAATTTAATGATTTTTTATCCGATGAACATTTTGAGCTTTGGCTATACAAAATTTTAGAATTACAACAATTACGCCAATATCTACAAGAAAATTTAAATGAAAATTCACAAATTAAACTCATCAGCTTGCAGCTTGCCAATCAGATTTTAGAAAGCAATACACCTTGGTTAGATTATTTCCGTAAACTCAATGTGCGTAATCAAAGCATCGGCGGCAAAGTATTAAATTACTTGCAAGATCAACAACATTCCATTGAGCTTAAATTAGAGCAACAACTTGCCACCGCAATCCGTCATCAAATCGGCAATATTATTTTATTACCCAATGACGAATTAGCAGAAATAGCCTTACAGTTGTGGTCTGAAATTAAAACTAAAACCTTACAAGAAACATTTTCTCAGTTTCAAGCCATAGATTTAGAAGATTTTTTTATTTTGGCCTATGAAACATGGAAGCATTTACGTCAAATACCCTACATGCAAAAGATTATTCTTCATATCGTGGATACTTTTTATGAGTATTTTAGCGAATATTCATTACAAGAACTTTTACATGCGGTCAGTTTAAGTCAGGCAGATTTGTTCAAAGAAGCTCAACGTTTTGCCCCCTTCTGTCTAGCAGCATTAGATAAAAATGGGATGTTAGATGACATCATCAGTGCATTCATTGCACCATTTTATTTAGATGAAAACACGCAGAAATTCATTGAAAATTATATCAACCAATATCTTGATAAAAACTAATTTTCTTTGATTTTATTGATCTTTTTTTAATTTTTATGCGGCACAAAAAAAAGAGACCATGCGGTGAGCATGGTCTATAAAAATGGTGGCTATGACGGGACTTGAACCTGTGACCCCCGCATTATGAGTGCGGTGCTCTAACCAACTGAGCTACATAGCCTTAAACTGTGTGCGCATTATGTAAATTTTTTAATGCATCGTCAAGCACTGTAATGCACTACCGCTCATAGTTTAAACAACCAAAAAACAAATGTTTAAAATTAATACATTTTTATTGTAATGATCAGGCAAAATAAATCCAATCAATTGAATTTAGGTTTTTGATGATGAAAATTAAAATACTGATGTTAGCACTATTGATGCCGATACTGCCCGCATGCCAACTCATTAGCCCTATTTTTGTCGATTATAACGGCGTGCGTATGGATGTTGCCCGTTGGATTAATCAACAACACTTGCTCAGCATGCAACAAAAAAGAAGCCTTGCACAACTGAGTAAGGCCCAACAAAAACTCGTTCACATTGAACAGATTCAAGAGAATCAAAAGCTCGACATTGCTAAAGAAAATAGCATTGCGCTACAGTGTGCCCAGCAACATCTCAACACACATAAAATTCAGCAATTACAACAACAGGTGTTTGATCAAAAAAACATGCAACGTATTTTAACCATCTATGATCAACAATTTCCCAAAATTAAACTTGATGCCAATAGCATTCAATGTGAATAATACCAATCTGTTAAATTAACTACATATGACTCAGCCACTTTTGCTTTTCTGCACCAATTGCTTTAAACAGGATCATGCTATCGTGAGGCGACAGGGATGTCGCCGTTAGACAAGGGTTACATGGATGTACCCTTTGTCTAACAAAGGATTTTTGTTACTTTTCATCCTGAGCAAGAACAAAGCACTGCTTTGTTTGAAGCGCAAGAGTAAGGCATCGCCTACGCATAGAAATTTAAAATTTCCACTGTAGGATAAGGCAATGCAAACTTTAAATTTATATTAATTCACTTTTACTGAATGGTATAATTTTCTCTTCAAACGATGGGATGCAAATATTTTTTAGATTTACCTACCTTCGCTTATTTGCATCTTCTTCATTCCAAATGCTGAAAAACTTTTTCAATCCATATTTTTGATGAGCTTAGATTTTGCATCATAAAGATCATAAGCTAAAAATTCCTCATAAGACGATTCACAACCATAACAATACTGACTTAACACCTGAATTTTCTGTTCTGTTAATTTTTCAGCCAACTCATCTAAAACAGGGCTCAAATGGTGGCACAATATCCCCGTTGTGCTTGTGTCATCGTTTTTCTCATCTTTTTTTATTTCAGTTCGTATTTTTATAATGAATCATCAAACAATAAGATATTAGGTGAAAAAATCCACCTATCAAAAAATAACAGATAAAAAAACAACTTACCCATGACCGTGCTATAGGACGTTATTGTGCATCACAGCAAATTTCTATGAAAAAGCTCAATCTGGTTGATCAACAATTTTTTGCTTTGCCTCAGCAGCAAAAAATCTCCATGATTTATATACACTTCAAACACAGATGCAATTTCATCTAGAACAAGAAAACTACCAAAATAAATTTTAGTCAAGGAGCTGAGCAAGCAAAGCCATTCATCACACCCTAATTTCAATTCAATGTTGATGATGATTCAATGAAATGGTTATATTCACAAAAATGTACTGATCCATTAAGCTATCGCACAATTTCCATATATTCTAACAATTTTATTTTTAATTAAATTTAAAGGGATCTCGTTTGTCTTCTTCAGCTCAAGCATATATTGCAGGTTTTTGGCGCAGATTTTTCGCGTTTTTCATTGATAGCATTCTCGTTGGTATTTTCTGTTGGGTCATCGCAAGTGTTTCAGGTGATTTATTATTTAAATTCCCTATCGTCAGTATTTTTGTTGGCTATTTCATTGTTATTTTATATTTTGGTTTACTCAATAGCCGCTTACATCAAGGGCAGACTTTTGCCAAACAATTACTTAAAATTCAAGTGACGCAAATCAATGGAGAATACTTAGCCGTCTTGCCATCATTGCTACGAGCTGCCATTTTATTTGCACCTACATGCTTGATGTCTATCAGCAATTATATGCCCGCAACTCTCGCATGGGGCTGTACAAGCCTACTTGCGATACTACAATGCCTGATTGTCTATTTTTATCTATTTAATCGCCACAATCGCCGCTCAGTACATGATTTTATTGCACAAAGTGTTGTGATTAACACCTCACCTCAGCCAAATCAAACCGTCGCTAAAATGTGGAATAAACATCTCTATTTTGCAGGTGCCTTCGTCCTTGTCAGCTTCACTTATAGCATTTGGATGTTTATTGAGATGGGTGACTTCAGTGCTACTGAAAATCCTCAATTAAAAAGTATGCAACCAGAGATTATCTCGATTAAAGAAATTGGAGATCCAAACCCTGAATTTACATTGCGCATGTTTGAAATTCAGGTCAATGACCCAAAAACTTTGAATAATCCATTTTTTGCACAACAGTTTGTAGATAATTTACAACGTCTTCGACCTACAGCATTTGCTGAAAAGACCAATACAATGATTGTACTCATTTCAAAATTTCAATTTGGTTTAGCATCAAAAAGTCATTTCAATATGTATAGCGTTGACAAAAATGAGCAAGGACAGAACATTGCTGTTGAACAAATGTCGAGTTTGGATTTTTAAATCATAAAATTTAGATAAAAAAAGACCATGTTTTTGGAAACATGGTCTATAAAAATGGTGGCTATGACGGGACTTGAACCTGTGACCCCCGCATTATGAGTGCGGTGCTCTAACCAACTGAGCTACATAGCCTAAAACTGTGGGCGCATTATCTGCTGTTCTGATAAATACGTCAAGCACTAATTTTAAAAATTTGTTTGAAGTGAGCCGATAAGCCGGGTTCTGTCGTGAACGATCATTCCTCTAGGCGTACAATCACTCATACGCTCAAGCGACCTACCCGAATCCAGCACGGGCCGTGCCTCAGGATTCCTATTTGGTCTTGCTTCTGGTGGGGTTTACCTTGCCGTGAACTGTTACCAGACACGCGGTGCGCTCTTACCGCACCCTTTCACCCTTACCATCTCTCTTGGTTTCCCCGAAAGGAAATTGCAAAGATGGCGGTCTACTCTCTGCTGCACTTGCCGTCGGCTTTCGCCGCCCAGGCGTTACCTGGCACCCTGCCCTATGAAGCCCGGACTTTCCTCCCCTGCTTCAATCACGGAGATCTCCACAGCAGCGATCGTCTGGCTCACTTCAAGGGGCGCATGTTAACAAATTTTTGTGTTAATTGCTCGCACTTTTTTGAGCAATCAGTTTTTTATATTTGTCCATCAGTTGTTCTTCGCTTTCCACATGATCGGGATCGTTTGGAATACAGTCGACTGGACAAAATAATGCACACTGCGGCTGGTCGTGATGCCCCACACATTCTGTACACAAGTCAGGATTTATTTCATAGATGAGCTCACCCATGAAAATCGCCTCATTGGGACAAACAGGCTCACACACATCACAGTTGATGCATTCATCAGTAATAATTAAAGACACTCTACCAACCTTGTTGAATTTTGTGTGCAAAGGCATTGACCACACATTGTGGTACAAACTTATGCACATCACCTTTTAAACGTGCAATTTCCCGCACCATTGTCGATGAAATAAATGAAAACTGTTCAGATGGCGTCAAAAATACTGTTTCAAAATGATAATCAAGCTGGCGGTTCATATTTGCTAACTGAAACTCATATTCAAAATCTGAAACAGCTCTTAAACCACGCAGAACAGCAGTGGCTTTTTGCTCATTAAAGAAATTCACTAAAAGTCCATCAAATCCCACAAATTCAACATTGGGTAAATGACGTAATGATTCTTGTGCTAATGCCACACGCTCTTCTAGAGTAAATACAGGGTTTTTATGATGTCCTATTGCAATTGCGACCACAACTTCATCAAACATTCGTGAAGCACGGGCAACTAAGTCGACATGTCCATTGGTAATAGGATCAAATGTTCCAGGATAGATGACACGAGTTTTAGACATCCATTTTTACTCTAGTTGTTTATGTAGATGCATAGTTTAACAAAAACTTATTTTTAAGCGAACTATCTCAATGCAAATGAAAGCACTTCACCTACAGCCAAGTTTGAGGCAAAATAAGATTAATCTTGGAAATTTTGAATTATGTCTAAAAATATTGTAGTTAAAAAAAATAATGGTGGCACCATTGCACAGAATAAACGTGCTCGCCATGATTATTTTATTGAGGAAAAATTTGAAGCAGGTTTGGCTTTGCAAGGTTGGGAAGTCAAGTCTTTACGCGCAGGTCGCATGACGATTACAGAAAGTTATATTATTTTTAAAAATAATGAAGCGTTTTTGTTTGGCTCACAAATTCAACCCCTTTTGTCAGCATCTACGCATGTGGTACCTGAGGCAACACGTACACGTAAGTTATTGCTGTCTAGACGTGAAATTGAGAAACTGCAAGGTGCAGTCAATCAAAAGGGCTATTCTTGTGTGCCTTTAGCCTGTTATTGGAAAGGTCATTTAGTCAAAATCGAAATCGCTTTAGTGAAAGGTAAGCAACTTCACGATAAACGTGCAACTGAAAAAGACCGTGATTGGCAACGTGATAAAGCTCGCATCATGCATAAATAAAAGCGGTAAAAAACCTCCAAATTGGAGGTTTTCTTATATCAGTACTAGCAAAATTTTAGACTACCGTAGCAGTTTGGAGCAAATGTTTGATTTTGAAGCTGTAAGTCTTTTAATGGAAAATCAACACGTGTGTTTGGTAAATTTACATTTCCAACAGTTAAAGAGTCACCAAATAAACAATCTATAACACCACAAGTTGGAGGATTTGCTTTTATATAGTTACTAATAGGATTCACAACTTGTTTTAAAACATCATTGGTAATATCAATTTTTTTACTTGGATTCACATTACCAATATCAATTGGATCTTCAATGGCTAACCACCATCCACGTTGAGCTGCAGCAGCAGCACCATTCCAAAAAATATCTTGCTTCTGCATAGAGAGTGAAAAAGGATTATTTAATTTAAGTTTATGAATGTAGCCTAAATTCTCATTAACTGTAATATCAGCCTTCAAGCCTGTAATATTTCCATCTACTTTTTTCTGAAGCTTTAATAATCCTAGTAAAATAGTGATTGAAGCCCTTAGATCACCAGAAAAATTCAGTTGATTGATATTTGCATAACCACTCAATTGAACACTATTTAATCTACGACCATTAATCGTTGTTCCATTAATAAAAATATCTGCAGAAGCGGAATCCAAATTCAGACTATAATTATCAGAGTCAAAACCAAGTGTTGGACAAAGAATTAAAACGCATGCTCTCACATTACCATTTATTTTCATTCCTGTATCAGTGTAGCTCATGGTTCTTGGTTGAGTATATCCTACCCCAGTTGTATCTTGAATTTTCATATAACCACTAAGGCTATTGATCCCATTAGGTTTATCAGAGTTTTCCTCACCAAGAGTTAACATCCCCAAGACTTTTTCTGCACTCAAACGAAAGCCCATGATTTCACGAGTAGAAGCTGAGTTTGGATTTTTAATCGCAAATTCAACAAAGGGATTGGTCATTTTTGCAGAAGAACTCGCACGTCCTTCTCGTGTTTCAGCAATGCCTGATAAACTTAGATTATCAATATCAAGATCACAGCCACCTGCTCCATTGATACCACCGCAGCCTAGTTGTAACTTTTTAATATTGGCATTTAATTCAAGTTCAGCTTCCATACCCAATTTATAAAAACCAATATTTTGTGATGCCATGGAAGAATTTGCTTTAGAAGGGTCTGTATAAGTCAAATTCATAAGTGCCTGACCTTGCACTTCAGAAAGTTCTGCATCAGAAAGAGGTTTGAAAGTCGTGTCATCTGCACAAGCTGAATCTATGGTCAACATAAGCAAAGCACCAGAGATGACCAATCTCATTTTAGTCATTACAAATACTCCAAATTTTTATTTTATTTATGGCGTGTAGATTCCATCAACACGTTGAAGCATTATGCATTAAAACTAAACAAATGAAAGTTAATAAGTTTACATAAATCATAAAATTTGTTTACTTTGCGGTATATTTCACATTTATTGTTTTTTAACCGTTTGTTTAAATAAAAATTTACTTAATTATCTTCATTAACAATAAAGCAACATATTCACCAAACCAGATCGCTGTTTGCAAATCTCCTTTGGGGGGTGTGACATCTACAGATGCATTATCAGATTGGGTCATTAAGCCCAAAAAACTCGACATACGGTTTAAATCTTCTATGCCACGTCCTGTTGGCATCATCGGTAGACCTGTCCATAACATGCCATGTTGCATTGCAAATAGATTGATCTGTTGCAGGACGGCAAGTTTGTCACCACTAAGTCCGCCGCCATTGGTAAAACCTGCTGCAAGTTTGCCTTGCCATGCACGAGCCAACCAACGTTTAGAGGATTGTTCCATGAACAATTTTAAGCCTGAGGTGAGGTTCCCCATATAGGTTGGGCAACCAAAAATAATTCCATCTGCTTGATCTAATACGTCCCAATCAATATGTTCAATATTCATCAAATGAACAGCAACCCCCACTTTGGCTGCACCTTGTGCAATATGCTGTGCAACTTTTGCAGTGTGTCCATAGGGACTATGATAAACAATAGCAAGGGTTTTAGCGTTCAAAGACATATCAATAAAAACAAAGGGATTTACTCAAGTTTACATGAATTACTGCATAAAGACGAATGTCGCCATACGTCCAGTTTTGGCATTTCGGCGATAAGAGTAAAAGTCCTGATCTTGTAAATACGAGCATTGCTCGCCGCCCAGCACCTGTGTGATACCATTTAACTGGAGAATAAACCGTGCAATGGCATAGAGGTCGGCATAATATTTTCCGTCTTGCTCGCCATCTTTAAAGGCAACTGCAAGCTCTGGATATTTATCACAAAAGGCCGCTTTTACTTCTGCACCAATTTCAAAACATGGCTGACTGATTGCCGCACCTAACCACGCCCAAGTTGGTGGTGATTGCATCTCAGCAAGGGTATTTTCAATAATGCCACCTGCCAGTCCACGCCAACCTGCATGTAAGTTCGCAACCTCTGTACCCTCAGCATTGCCGAGTACCACAGGTAAACAATCCGCTGTCATCATCATCAAGGCATGGGCTTTTTGCTGTGTGACCAAACCATCACCCACCAATGCTTCAAAAGGCATCTGTTGATTAATGGTGTGGCAAATGGTGCTATGGGTTTGCGTCATCCATGTGATTTTATCCACACCGAATTGCGCAAACTCATCCAATAAAGTCATACGATGCTTTTGCACACGTTTCGGGTCATCATTCACATGCAATGCCAAGTTAAATCCCGCAAGCTCAGGCGTTGCCGAAGGCAAAGCGTTGTCATGCTGTATATGTGTCTGTCCAACACATACACCTTGAGGTAAACCTTGAATAAATTGCATGTGATTTTTCCTTTATCGGGTAATTAATAGGCTTTATTTTCAGTACGTAAAACTTCAACCAAAGTGGTGAAATCTGCTGGCCACGGCGCCTCAAACAACATCTCTTCTTTGGTTCTCGGATGAACTAAGCCTAATTTTGCCGCATGTAAAGCTTGACGTTTAAAGCCACGTAAAGTGTCTGTGAGTAGCTCAGATGCACCCGCAGGTACTTTAACGCGACTCATATACACTGGATCGCCCACCAAAGGAAAACCAATATAAGTGAAATGGACACGGATCTGATGGGTACGCCCTGTTTCCAATTGTGCTTGTACACGTGTGAAATGTTGAAAACGTTCTTTCACATTATAATGGGTCACTGCATCACGCCCACCTGGAAGGATCGCCATTTTTATACGATCAACAGGATGACGTTTAATTGGCTCATCAATGGTGCCACCTGCAATAATATTGCCATAGCAAATCAAGTCATAAATACGGTAAACAGATTTTTTTGCCAGTTGTTTACTGAGCGCAAATTGTGCTTCTAAGTTTTTTGCAACCACCAATAAGCCACTGGTGTCTTTATCGATGCGATGCACTAAGCCTGCACGGGTCAGTTCGGCAGATTTTGGATAATGATAAAGCAAGGCATTGACCAAAGTTCCATTTGGATTGCCTGCACCTGGGTGAACAATCATGCCCACAGGCTTATTAATCACGATAATATCTTCGTCTTCGAAGACAATATCTAATGGAATATTTTCAGGTTGTGCAGAAGTTTGAGCCTCAAGCTCAACCTCTAAAGTGAGTAATTCATTGCCTTCGCATTTGTACTTTGGCTTAACAATGTTACCATTTACCAACAAATGACCATCCTTCAACCATTGCTTGAGTTTTTCGCGTGAAAATTCACTCCAAACGGTGGCTGCAACTTGGTCGATGCGTAGACCTAAATAACTTTCATCCAATTGAAATTGCAACGATAAACGTGTTGCAGTTAAGGCTGAAGTATGATTATCTGCATCCTCAGAATCTTCAAGTAAATTGAAATCATTTTCTGAGAAATTAGAATTAGAAGATTGTGCTGAAGTCATTTGCTCATTCGGACAAAAGTGGTTTAATAGTGCAATTGTAGCCTATTGCCCGTATAAACAGAGGAATTTTTATGTCGCTACCACGTTATAAAGTTACAATGCTTGCTTTATCTTTAAGCATCGCAACGGCATTTGTAGGCTGTAGCAGCAATCCAAGTAAAAAAGAAGTGGTTGATACTGGTCCTCAATCAAGCGAGCAAAGCTATTACAACAAAGCAATGAAAGCCTTAGACAAAGGTCAATATGGCGATGCTGAAAAGTCATTACAAGCGATTGATACCTATTACCCGACTGGACAATATGCGCAACAATCGCAATTAGAATTAATTTACACAAAATTTAAACAAAAAGATTATGAGGCAACCATTGCCCAAGCTGAGCGTTTTATTCGCTTAAATCCACAACATCCAAATGTAGATTATGCCTACTATGTACGTGGTGTCGCGAATATGGAAATGAACTATGACGGCATCATGCGTTATACCTCATTGAAACAATCGCATCGTGACATTAGTTATTTAAAAGTGGCATATCAAAATTTTGTCGATTTTATTCGCCGCTATCCAAGTAGCCAATATGCAGTAGATGCTGCACAACGTATGAAATTCATTGGTCAAGAATTGGCTGAAAGTGAAATGAATGCAGCACGTTTCAATATCAAACGTAAAGCATACTTAGCAGCCGTTGAACGTGCACAATGGGTGATTGAACATTATCCACAAACACCTCAAATTCCAGAAGCTTTAGCGACTATGGCATATGGCTATGACAAACTTGGGGATCAAGCCACTTCAAAACAATATATTGATATTTTGAAGTTAAATTATCCAAACTTAGTGAAGTCAAATGGCGAAGTAAATCTAAATGCTGCGCGTAAAGACGGTAGTTTATTGAACCGTGCAACCTTAGGTATTTTTGGTCGTGGGGAAAAAACTACAGGTTCTGCCGAACAGAATGCTAAAAACATACAGCAAGACACTGCCGCAGAAGACAAACCAAGTTGGTTAAATCGCGCAACCTTTGGTTTGTTAGACCGTCCAGATCGTAAAACGTCAGGCGAATATGCCTCTGCAAATGAAAGCTTATACGATGGTCAGCGTACACAACCTGCCCAACCCCAACAATAAGTCAGCCGATCACAACAAAGGCAGAATTTTTATTCTGCCTTTTTTATGTGTAAGCAAATCCAATATACATATACGCTTTGCCAAATCTAAGCTAAACTTGTCGACCCACTTATTTTTTATTGCCGATTTGGCTTGTACTTATGGCTATTCCTCAGCATACGATTGATCAGATTTTAGATCGAACCGACATTGTCGATTTGATTGGTCAACGTGTGAAATTGAAAAAGACAGGTCGTACCTATTCAGGTTGCTGCCCTTTTCATCAGGAAAAATCACCCTCTTTCCATGTCTATCGTGACAAACAATATTTTCATTGTTTCGGTTGTCAAGCCAATGGGAATGCCATTCGTTTCTTAATGGACATTGACCATCGTAATTTTGTCGATGTCATGAAAGACCTTGCCAGTCAAACAGGTATCGAACTACCTAAAGACAACCAAGACAATAAAAAACTGTCATATAAGCGTGAAGCAGCAAAACCACAACCAAGTATTGAACATAAAACTTTAGATCAACCGAGTATCGTTCCGAGCACAGATAACACAATGCCTATGGATATTGATCCATTTGAGGCATTCAATCAGTCTCCTGACTTTGAAAACTTTGATCCAACACAGTTTGATCATTTTAGCGATGAACAAATTCCACAAGATGGAAATTTATATGATCTTTTGGAAAATATCGCCCAGTTTTATGAAAAACAACTCCCACATAGTAAAAGCGCACAACATTATTTTAAGCATCGTGGTTTAACCAAAACCACCATTCAGTATTGGCGTTTAGGCTATGCACCTGAAGATTGGCAACATTTAGAAAAAGCTTTTCCACAAGATATTGAAGGCTTAAAACTGCTTGGTCTCATCCGTACTAGTGATAGTGGTCGTGATTTTGATCTACTGCGTGACCGAGTTATTTTCCCAATCCGAGACTCCAAAGGTCGTGTGGTCGGATTTGGTGGTCGTGCACTGAATGACGAGATTAAACCGAAGTACATCAACTCACCTGACTCCGAAGTATTTCATAAAAATCAATTGCTCTATGGCTTATATGAAGGTCGTAAAGAGCGTGCACAAGATTGGCTGATGGTCGAAGGCTATATGGATGTCATCGCCTTACAGCAATATGGTATTTCGGGTGCAGTCGCAACACTTGGAACAGCAAGTAATGCGGACCATTTGGGCATTTTATTTAAACAAAATAATCAAATCACTATTGCTTTCGATGGTGATGCCGCAGGTCAAAAAGCCGCACGCCGAACACTAGAAATCGCGTTACCACTACTCAATGATGGGCGTGAACTCAAGTTTTTTGTTTTACCCAAAGAACATGATCCCGACTCTCTGATCCGTAAAGAAGGCATGGAGACTTTCCAACGCTTGTGGCAAAGTGCACCGCTGTTGTCTGATTTTTTGTTTGCGTTACTCAGTCAAAATTATGCCATTACCACACCCGAAGGTAAGAGTCAGGTGATGGCTGAACTCAATCAATTGGTTGAGTTACTGCCCAAGCAAGGCTCATATCGTTATTTATTACGTCAATTTTTCCGTGAAAAGTTAGGCTTTAATAAAAAATGGCAGCCACAAATCAGTTTAGATGCCTCTTTGTCTTTTAATATTCGCACCAAAGATGAAGACTTTGCTGTGGCAATTTTGATGCAACACCCCTTCTTATATATTCATTTTGAAGTGTTACGTGCATTTATTCAGTCCGATGAATTACTTGCCAAAGTACTTGCTGTATTCGACATTATTTTTGATGACCTACCTGATGATCAAGAACTCGCAACTTATTATATTTTAGGCGCTTGCGGTGCTTATCATTTAGAGTTGGCTGAAATTATGCAACGCACCAATATTCAAAACCTCATTGAAACACCTGAACTTGCTGACAAAGTTGCCGCTGAATACTCTCTTTCTTTGCAAGAAAAATATTTACGTCAGAAAATGAAAGCGCCTGCATCCTTAAGTGAATCTCGCAATCTACGTCAACAACTCAATGAATTGACCAAGAAAATTAGTTTAAAATTGGTGCATAGTTAAAAATAGAACAGATCCAAAACTTACTCATCATTCAGGCTTTCAATCATAAAAACCAACTTTATTTTTGAGTTAAGAATTCACTTTACGACCACTTGCGAAAATATCCTGAATATTTTCTTTCAACCAATCAAAATGCGAAGGATCTTCATCTTTGGCAGCATTGCGTAGCAAAATAGAGGTTGGATGCAACAATTTTTGTGTTAAACGATGATTAAAATCTTTTAATACTTGTTCAGCATTTTCACCTGACTGAATACGCTGTAAAGCATATGATAATTCAAGCCGACTCTGTTGCTCACCTTGCTGACGATATTGATGAATAGTTTCACCTGCTTTATTAATTTTTTGCTGTGTCACCAACTGTGTTACCAATTGGTTCACCATCACCTCTGCTTCAACAGCAGCCTGACGGCGATGGGCAAGATTTTCATCAATGACCGACTGTAAATCATCTACGCCATACAAATACACGCCATCTAAACTTTCGACTTTTGAATCAATATCACGAGGTACAGCCAAATCAACCATCAGCATTTGTTGATAACGACGTTTTTTCAAAGCCGCTTTGACATCAGCAAATGAAATCACCTGATATAAACTCCCCGTGCAACTTGAAATGACATCTGCACGGTATAAGTTTTCAGCAAGCTCACTAAATGGAATAATTTCCACTTCCACACGGTGGGCAATTTCTTGTGCCAATTTTTCAGCACGCTCACGCCCACGGTTACAAATCAAAATTTTAGCAACACCCATTTCTGCTAAATGTTTTGCAACCAAGCTGTTCATTTCACCCGCAGCAACCACCATGACAGTCAGTTTTTCTGGGCGGCTAAAGACTTGTAGTGCCAATTGTGCAACGGCATAGCCCATTGAAACTGCATGACTTCCTACAGCTGTTTCAGAACGTACACGTTTTGCTGCATAAAAGGCATATTCAAAAATTTGATTGAGTTGTTGCGAAACGGTGTCTGCATCTTTAGCCAAAGCCAAAGCCGTTTTCACTTGTCCTAGAATTTGTGGCTCACCCAACATCAATGAATCCAAACCGCTCGCGACCCGCATTAAGTGCGAAACAGCATCGCTATTTTCATAACGATATACATGATTTGACAATTGTTTTACATCAATACCATTTGTTTGAGCGAGCCACTCTAATACCATATCAGCATTTTCAGCCATGGCATAAACTTCAGTACGATTACAGGTCGAAACCACCACCATATCGTTCATTTCATGATGTTGGCACTGTTCTGCAAGCAAGGTGCTTAAGCGTTCAGGATTGAACGCAACTTTTTCACGAAGCTCTACAGAAGCAGTTTGATGGTTGACACCCAATGCAAAGAAAGACATATCAGATCATCATTTCGCTAAATTTATGTTATTGTGCAATAACGGTGTCATAAAAAGCATACTTGGATAAAGAAAAATTGCGTCAAATAAGCAGCCGCATTAACGGCACGACAATTAGGCAATATTCTACCACATTCTTACTTGTCGGTAGCATGGCTTCTAGCGCTCATATTCGAGCCGCTAGCGAATTGTATCATGCAAATTATAATACAGAAGCATTAAAACAAACCATGATTGCCGAATTTGCCTTGGCCTATCATGATACACCTACAGCTTTGCATAACTACACCGTACTTGCAATCCGTAATAATTCTACGTCTATCAAACAACGTGCACTTGATATTGCGATTGAACACAATGACCTACAAGCCGCTTTAGACATTGCCACGCATTGGGTGGTACAAGAGCCTGATGATGTTCCTGCAAAATTTTATTTGGCACATATTGCACTCAAAGCACATGAATATCAGCTTGCTGCCGAAACCTTAGATCAGATTTTAAACATTGATGCCAATGCCGATCTAGAACAAATTTTAGCAGGTATTACCCCTGAATCTGAGGAAGATCGCCTTAACCTCCTCAACACCTTACATGCAAGTAAAGAAAAAAATAATCCTTCCGTTTTAATTCTTATCGCAGGCTTAGAAGCGCAAAATAACAATATTGAAACGGCTTTGGAAACGATCAATAAAGCCTTACGTAAACGTCCTAAAGTGACTGGTTTTATTCTCATGAAAGCCAATCTACTCATGGCTTTAGGAGATGAACAACAAACTCTAGACTGGTATGAACGCAGTAGCCGTAAGCACAAATATAATCTTGAAGTGCGCTTAGCAGAAGTACGCTATTTAACCAAAATTAATCAACCTGAATTAGCGTTAGAGAAGTTAGAAAAAATTATCAAAGTGTGGCCTGATGCTGAAGAAGCATTGTTTATTGCAGGTCTAACCGCCATTGATCTGAAAAAATATGATTTGGCTGAACAACATTTGGTCGAGTTACGTTATTCAAGTAAATATCAAAATGACGCTTATTTTTATTTAGCCATCAATGCTGAACGCAAACAACAATTGGAAACAGCCAAAGCTTACTATCGCTTAGTCGATGGCAATCTTTATACTGTATCTCGCCGTAACCTGATTTCAATTTACGACAGTCAAGGTAAATTGAACGATGTTTTACGCTTTTTAACCCAAGAACGTGTTAATTATCCACAGCATGCGAGTTTTTTGTATCAAGCACAAGCTGAAATCTTAAAAAAAATGGACAATAAAAAAGCTGCATTGCGCTTGCTGAGCGAAGCAGTCCAAAATTTACCAGATGATCCTGAACTCTTGTATTCAGAAGTTCTCTTACTCGATCCATATCAAAATAAAGAGCAACTCGATAAAGCATTGAAGCAATTACTTCAGTTAGAACCCAATAATCCAACTTATCTAAATGCCTATGCTTACACCTTGGCATTACAAAATCGTCGCTTGCAAGAAGCACGCAGCTATGCTGAAAAAGCACTTGATTTCGCCCCTGAACAAGCCTCTATTTTAGATACTTTAGGCTATATTACATTCTTACAAAATGATTTTAGCACAGCGTCTAAGGTTCTTGGCAAAGCTTACAATATGAGTGGCAATATCAATATTGGTGTGCGTTACGCAAAATCCCTCTACATGCAAGGGGCACTTGAAGAATTTAATCAAGTGTTACAACAACTCAAACAAAATCACCCAAATGATGCTGAATTACAGCAACTTGATTCATTATTATTACCTCAACACTTAAATAAGAGTTAATTTTTTTATGCGTTTTATTGCTCAAGTATTCTTTGCCTCAATTGCAATGGCAAGTTTTACCCTGACTGGCTGCCAACAATATGTCAAAGCACCAACCACCACAACACAAGTGCAAGATGCGCAACATTTTAGCCTTGAAGGTAAAATTGGAGTCAAAACACCTAAGCAATCAGGCAGTGCATTTTATACATGGCAACAAGACAATGAAAATTTTAACATTCAACTGACGGGTATTTTAGGCATTGGTAAAACGGTTATTGAAGGAAAACCTGGTCAAGTGACGCTCAATAGTGCCAAAACAGGTGAAATCAGTGCAGAAACACCTGAAGAGTTACTTGAACGTGCGACAGGATGGGTTGCACCCATTACCCATATTATTGACTGGGTACAAGCAAAACCTGCAACAACAGCAGCCACGTTACAAAAAGATTTACAACTACGCCCCATCAAAATTGAAGAAGATGGTTGGACTGTTGATTTAAGTTACAACGATGCAGCAAAGTTGCCCAATAAGCTGGTTTTAAAACAAGCGTTGGAGGCAGGTCAGGAAAATCGTATTACAATGATCATTCAAAATCGTTAATTTGCAAAAGCTTAAATTCTTATGATTCGTGTGCCTTCCCCTGCCAAATTAAATTTGTTCTTACACATCACAGGTCGCCGTGAAAATGGTTATCATGAGTTACAAAGTATTTTCCAACTCATTGATTTATGCGATTGGATGGAATTTCAACAAACCGACAACGATCAAATCATCATAGATGGTTTAAATCAGGTTAATTTGGAACAAAACTTAATCTATAAAGCCACACAAATTTTAAAACCTTTTGCCCACCAAGTAGCGACAGGTTTGAAGATTAAAATAGAAAAAAACATTCCCATGGGGGCAGGTTTAGGTGGTGGCTCCTCTAATGCAGCAACCACCTTGATCGTCGTCAACCAACTGTGGCAATGTGGTTTAAATAGGACAGAATTGGCAAAGCTTGGAGTCAAATTAGGGGCCGATGTCCCCATTTTTGTCTATGGTCAAAATGCTTGGGCAGAAGGTATCGGCGAACACTTAACATTCATAGACTTAGCTCAAAAACAATACATTGTGTTAAAACCTGATTGTTTTATCAGCACTCAACTACTTTTTTCACAAAAAACATTGACAAGAGATACGAAGCCTACTAAATTTTGCGCCTATCAACAGAACTCATCTGTTTTTGGAAATAACTTTGAGCCACTTGCTCGAAAATTATATCCTGAAGTTGATGAAGCTATGCGTTACTTAGATCAGTTCGGTAAAGCAAAACTCACAGGTACAGGTGCTTGTGTTTTTGTTGAGGTGACTGAGAATATGAATATTGATGATATTTTAGCAAATTCTCCTTGTAAATCTTACATGGTCAATAGCTTAAATGAATCACCACTCGTTCATTTCACAGCATAAATGATAGGGGCGTCGCCAAGTGGTAAGGCACCGGGTTTTGATCTCGGCATCCGTTGGTTCGAATCCAGCCGCCCCTGCCATCATTTTCATCTGTAGATGAGTTTTTCATCTTTGTAATAGGGGCGTCGCCAAGTGGTAAGGCACCGGGTTTTGATCTCGGCATCCGTTGGTTCGAATCCAGCCGCCCCTGCCATTACAAAGCATTGAAATTTCACATCATATTAGGGGCGTCGCCAAGTGGTAAGGCACCGGGTTTTGATCTCGGCATCCGTTGGTTCGAATCCAGCCGCCCCTGCCATTTATTTTCAAAAAGACAGAACATCATTACTGTATTTTTTGATAGGTTAAATCATAAATGCCTTGACAAATATCAGTAAAAATATTAAAGTTCTGCCGCATTAGGGGCGTCGCCAAGTGGTAAGGCACCGGGTTTTGATCTCGGCATCCGTTGGTTCGAATCCAGCCGCCCCTGCCATCTATTTTCATACATGCCAACCGCCAAGGGTGCTTCATGCCCAATCTTGTCGTTTTTAGTGGAAATGCTCATCCACAATTCGCCCAAAAAGTCGTTAGCCATTTGCATATCCCATTGGGAGCTGCTGCTGTAGGTAAATTTTCTGACGGTGAAATCACTGTTGAAATTACTGAAAATGTGCGTGGTAAAGACGTATTCATCGTACAACCTACTTGTGCCCCAACCAATGATAACCTGATGGAAATCTTGGTGATGGCAGATGCTTTGCGTCGTGCAAGTGCTGGTCGTATCACTGCCGTGATTCCTTACTTCGGTTATGCACGTCAAGACCGTCGTCCTCGTTCTACACGTGTGCCAATTACTGCAAAAGTTGTAGCAGATATGCTGACAACAGTCGGAATTGACCGTGTGGTAATGATCGACTTGCATGCTGACCAAATCCAAGGTTTCTTCGATATTCCTGTAGATAACATCTACGGTACACCTGCTTTGCTTGCTGATTTACGTCAACAACAGCATCACAACTTGATGGTGGTTTCACCTGACGTAGGTGGTGTCGTTCGTGCACGTGCTGTTGCTAAGCAAATGGGTGATATTGACCTTGCAATCATTGACAAACGTCGTCAAAAAGCCAATGAATCACAAGTGATGCATTTGATTGGTGACGTAAAAGATCGTGATTGTGTCATTGTTGATGACATGGTGGATACTGCAGGTACATTGTGTAAAGCAGCGGATGCATTAAAAACTTTTGGTGCACGTAAAGTTGTTGCTTATGCAACGCATCCAGTACTTTCAGGTAAAGCACTTGAAAACCTTAAAAATTCTGTAATTGATGAATTGGTTGTTACTGACACTATTCCTCTTTCAGAAGAAGCTTTAAAACTTGGTAAGATTCGCCAAGTTTCAGTAGCAAGTATGGTTGCTGAAACAATTCGTCGTATTAACAACGAAGAATCTATTAGCGCAATGTTTGATTCTTATCTATAATATAGCGCTAAAATTTAAAAGCCCTGCCTTTTGGTGGGGCTTTCTATCACTAGACTGGTCGAAGGTCTAGTCAATTAAACTTAAATTAGGAATGTCTATCATGGCAAACTTCGTATTAAATGCAGTAGCACGTGAAGAAGCAATTCAAGGGAAAGGTTCGAGCCGCCGCCTTCGTCTTCAAAACAAAGTACCTGCAATCATCTATGGTGGTGACGCTGCACCTGTAGCTGTAACTTTAGAGCTTCGTGAGCTTGTTAAAGCTTTAGAAAGCAATGCATTCTTTGAAGAAGTTATCGAAGTAAACATCGACGGTAAAGCTGAAAGCGTTAAAATCCAAGCGTTACAACGTCACCCTGCTAAAAACACACCTATGCATGCTGACTTCAAACGCGCATAAGTGTTGAATGGTGTAAATGAGTGTGAGTAAACTTTCACTGATTGTTGGTTTGGGCAACCCAGGTTCTGAGTATGCCCAAACCCGCCATAATGCAGGGTTTTGGTTCGTAGAACGCCTTGCAGAACAATATGGCATCCAACTCAAAACTGATTCTAAATATAAAGGGATCAGTGGTCGTGGTAATATCGAAGGTCAAGACGTTCGTCTGTTATTACCCACAACCTTTATGAACCTGTCTGGTCAAAGTGTTGTCCCCTTCGCCAAATTTTATCAAATCAAACCAGAAGAAATTCTGATTGCACATGATGAACTCGATATGAACCCAGGTGTCATTCGCTTAAAAACAGGCGGTGGTCATGGTGGTCATAATGGTTTACGTGATATTGTTCCACATATTGGTGCTAATTTTCATCGCCTACGTATTGGCATCGGTCATCCAGGTGCTAAAGAAAAAGTTTCTGGGCATGTCTTAGGTCGAGCACCAAGTAGTGAACAGACTTTAATGGATGATGCAATTGATCATGCTTTAAGTAAAATTCAACTTTTGGTTAACGGTGAAATTCAACAGGCAATGAATCAAATAAATGCCTATAAACCGTAAATCTCAGCCATTAAATATCAAGCTTTGTTAAACAATTTTTCTTGCCATACGCTAATTTTAAGAGCAAAATGCGCTTTTCAAAAAGCATCCATTGCAAAAGTTATTGTTTAACCACATATAACTGTCGTAGGACAACTAGGAGACGCAAGCCATGCTATCTCGTTTATTAAAAGCTAAAATCCACCGTTGTGTCGTTACACAAGCAGAATTACATTATGAAGGTTCTTGTGCAATCGATGGCATTCTTTTAGATTTAGCTGGTATCCGTGAATACGAAGAAATTCATATGTGGAATGTCACCAATGGTAAGCGTTTCACAACTTATGCAATTCGTGGTGAAGAAGGTTCAGGCATTATTTCAGTCAATGGTGGTGCTGCACTTCAAGCTGATGTTGGCGATTTAATGATTATCGCAACATTTGGTGACTTTACCAATGCAGAAGCAGATGCCCATAAACCACGTCTTGTATATGCAAACCCAGACAATACAGTCAATCACACAGCGAACTGTATTCCTGTACAAGTTGCTTAAACTAAAAATACTCATCTAGAGTTGAATTCAACCCGCCCAAGTAAGCGGGTTTTATTTTTCGTTTCATGGTTACCTTTTAGACTCACATCCACATTTTGAATGTGAAATGTCCATTTTTTCATTTTCTATTTGACACTTATTTTATCAGTTCACTTTTTAGATGCTCAGCATCAAAAAAAGAGTTTTCACCTTCCGATGAAAACCCGTGTTGATGCCCAAAACTCACCTAAATAGAAATTTTCCGAGCAGCTGGACTATTTCCAATCTGCCAAACAAAAGGCAAAGGTGTTTGATTTACTAGCCAATCCCCAATCACTTTTTCTTTATAAATAACTGGATTATGTGAAGAAACCACACGTGCATTACGCCAAAAACGGTCTAATTGTTTTGCTGTTGTACTTGCAGATGCACCCAAAGCATTGAATAAAGATGCAGTTAAATCTAAAACCAAATCTGTAATCACCACCTGACCTTGTGATGACTCTAACTCAGCCGCATTGTTGGCTTTTTGGTCTAAAATATCATTATTTTGAAAATGGCTCAGATATGCTGCATCTAAGGCTTCTGCTGCTGTTAATGCAATAGATTGACTCGCAAAAGCTTGCGCAGATGCTTTACCAATCACTTGCAAGACTTGTGGATCATGGCGAATCAGATCTGCATTTCCATGACTAAAAATACGTGTGCGTTGGCGAACTTCCTCTGAAAAAGTTGCAACTGCACTCAATGCGATACCTGCCAAAGTGGCTAAATGAAAGACTTGATAATAGGCTGTTTGATATTTAAAACGCTGTTCAAATGACAAAATATGATCACGCTCAATCGGAACTTGATTAATTTTAAGTGAGCCACTGCCCGTGGTTTTTTGCCCAAATCCATCCCAATCATCTGTTATCACAATACCCTGCTCATGTGTCGATACAGCCGCAATCACATGTTGATCTAAAGTTTCATCATAAGCAAAAAGGTCGATCCAATCTGCAAAAATAGTTCCTGTTGAATAGAATTTTTCACCATTCACCACTAACCTACCTTGTTGATTTTGTGAAACACGTGTAATGACATCGCCAATTTCAACTTTACCAATTTCAGTCCATGCGTTCCCCACCAAATCACCTTGTACAAAACGCTTAAACCAAATTTCTTGGGAAGAATCTCTATGGGCAACCAAACGATCTTCCACAAAAGCAAAATGCCCACGCAATGCTTGTACAATATTTGAATCAGCCGTTGCTAATTCGATCAGTAGCTGAAATAACTGACGTTGAGATAAACCTTCACCGCCATATTGTACAGGGACACGCACAGCACCAAAGCCTGCATGCTTCAACCACTCAATTTGCTCGGTTGGTAAAATACGGTTTTTTTCTCGCTCTAAAACGCCCTCTGCAATTTTAGAAAAAATTGGACGAAACTTTTGGGCAACTTGCTCATAGTTCCCACCCAAAGAAAGCTCATGATTTTGTGTAAATGTTGTCATTGTTATTCTCCTATTAGCTCCAAGCATGACGTGGTGGTGGAATATCATTTAAATAATAATTGCCTACGATATTTAACTTCCAACGTACAGGATCATGCAAAGTATGTGTTCTTGCATTGCGCCAATGACGGTCTAAATTTAATTCTGACAAAGTAGAACGTGTACCTGAAAGTTCAAATAATTTATTGGCTGCCAATAACGCAATTTCGGTGGTTAATACTTTCGCTTCAGCATTTAACAAAGTCGCTTCATTCACATGATGCTCAGAAGGTTCGGCTAAAGCCGCATCTATTGCCAATGCAGCTAAGTCTAAAACAGCTTCAGCAGCACGTAGTTTTATTTTTAATTCGCCAATATTGGCAATGGTATAAGGATCATCTGTCGCTTTTTCTAAACCAGAATCAATCCAAGGGCGAGTATATTGGCGGACATAATCAATCGTTTCTTGAATTGCACCACGTGCAATGCCCGCATCAACTGCGGCTTGAATAAACTGAGAAATAGCACCCGCTGCAGTATGACGTTCAAAGGCTTGGTAAATAGGGACAATATGGTTTAAATCTACTTTTACATGATCTAGAGTGACAGAACCACTCACCGTTGTTCGCTGTCCAAAACCACTCCAATCATTGTTAATGGTTAACCCTTCACGATGTTGTGGAATCAAAGCGGCAAAAGGTTTTCCTTCAGAACTCACAGCAACGACAGGAATCCAATGCGCTAAAAGTGCACCTGTTGCAAAAAATTTCTGACCCGTTACTACAGCATGATCCTCCTTAAATTCAATTGTTGTGGTTAAATCCGCAACAGTTTTTGAACTTTTTTCTGAAAATGCATTACCTAAACGATGTCCTTGTAACACTTGATCAAAGAAAAAAGCTTGCTGTTCAGGTGTTGCATCTAAACGAATATGTTCAACAAAAGCCCAATGATTTTGTGCGATTTGCCCCAATGAAGAATCAGCACTCGAAATCGTTTTCACAACTTCAGCAAGCGTTTTATAACTCACGCCTGCTCCACCAAATTGCTTAGGAATGGTAATTCCCCATAAACCAGACTGTGAATATTTTTCAATTTCGATTAAGGGTAAACGCCGTTCGTGGTCTCGAATTGCTGCTTCCTTTTTAAATTCTTGCGCCAAGTTTTGAGCAATTTGGATTGCCTCAGCATCATTTTGAATAATATGTGCTTTATTTTTTAATAAATAAAATTCTTTTGGAATATTTTCTGCTGAATTTAATTGGATATTAATCTTTGCTGTCATTTAGATTTCCATCGTTTGATTTTCTACACTCAAACTAGCACCAATATTTTTATTCGCTTATATATTAAAATAAAAAGTAATTCACTTTAAATAAAATAAAAATAAAAATTAAGTTATATTTCATTAATAATCAATACTATAAATAAAATAAATGATTTTATTTATGAATTAAATGATTAACTAATATCATTTAAAAATATTTTCATAAGTAAAAAAACAGATTTATATCTCAGCTTTAAATATAAAATAATGCGTTTATTTTTTATAAGATTAAAATATCCACTAAGATTTTTATTATCAAACTTTTGAAGATGTGGTGGAATATGTTGTTCCTGAACTACAAAAACGCGGCGTCTATCAAAAAGATTTTCGTGAAGGAACTTTACGTGAAAAGCTTTTTGGGCGTGGGGCGTATTTACCAGAAGAACACCGAGTCGCTTCATTTCGCTTTGAAGCGCTCAATACCGTTTAAATCCAAGATCTAAAAGATGCTGTGAATAATCAGCATCTTTTTTAGATTCATGAATGAAATACGTGCCTGTAAATCAGTTAATGACTTTTTGCTCTTTGCAAAGCATCATTCCATTGTTGCAAATGGAACTGTCGTTCATCTTCTTGCATATTGGGTTCAAATGCTCGGTCTAATTGCCAAGACTCAGATATTTCATTTAGATTTGAAAATACTCCCATTTTCAAACCTGCCATCGCTGCTGCACCCCAAGCCGTTGACTCTAAAAGTTTAGGGCGCAGTACAGGAACATTTAAAATGTCTGCTTGAAATTGCATGAGCATATCATTTTGACTTGCACCACCATCTACACGCAGCTCTTTTAATGGTTGTGAAATATCAGATTGCATGGCAGTCAGTACATCTGAAACTTGAAATGCGATGGATTCTAAAGCTGCTCGTGCAATATGAGATTTATTTGTACCTCGTGACATACCACAAAGTAAAGCACGCGCCTCACTATCCCAATGTGGCGCACCTAAACCCGTAAATGCAGGAACCAATACAACACCATCGGTATCTTTCACCTTACACGCCAATTTTTCGACTTCAGTACTATTTCGGATAATCCCTAAACCATCTCTAAGCCATTGCACAATCGCACCAGCCATAAACACACTGCCTTCAAGTGCATAATTCGACTGATTTTGACAGCGCCATGCCAATGTACTTAATAATTGATTTTGACTGTATTGAATGTCATAACCTGTATTAAACAGCATAAAACAGCCCGTACCATAGGTATTTTTTGCTGTTCCAACTTCAAAACATGACTGACCAAATAATGCAGATTGCTGGTCTCCTAAAATACCTGCAATCGGAATCTCAGCACCCAATAAACCTGCTGCCGTATTGGAAATATATTGATCTGAATCAATAATTTTAGGTAAAACAGATTTTGGAATATTAAACAACTCAATTAGCTCATCATCCCATTGCTGACTTTTTAAATTCATCAACATTGTTCGAGATGCATTACTGACTTCAATGACATGTTCTGAACCTTGCGTTAAGTTCCAAATCAGCCAGCTATCAATCGTACCAAAAGCCACATGTCCTTGCTCTGCAAGTGTTCTGAGTCCATCAATATTTTCCAATAACCACACTAATTTTCCAGCACTAAAATAAGGATCTATTCTTAAACCTGTTTTATGTTGTATTTTTTCTAAATAATTTTTTTGTAGTAAGTCATTACACCACTCTACTGCCCGCCGATCTTGCCACACAATTGCAGGAGCTAAAGCTCGACCTGTGCGTTTATCCCAAATCACCGTTGTTTCACGTTGATTTGTTACACCTAAAGCTTTGACATCCTTGGCTAATAATCGTGCAGATGCGATTGCTTGTTGTACCACAGCAATTTGAGTCGTCCAAATTTCTTGCGCATCTTGCTCTACCCAACCTGATTTAGGGGTCTTGATTTGTATTTCACGTTGTGCGGTTGCATGGATTTTTCCATGCTCATCAAAAATAATTGCTCTACTAGAGGTTGTTCCTTGATCAAGTGCGAGTAAATAGCTCATCTTTTTTGTTTTTGACCCTTGAAAAATATTTATATTAACGCAATGATGTAAGCAATTGCATCATTTCACTTAAATGTCGTAAATTCACTGCGTAATTTTCAACATTTATGTTATGATTGCATTGTTATCTAGGGGATGTTTTTGGCTTCGACGCTGATGATGAAGCTCATAGATGCATGCCGAGAGCGCATTTCCTCTCGTAAATAAAATTTGCATTTTAAATAGTCGCAAACGACGAATCTTACGCTCTAGCTGCCTAAGGGCCGCTTGTCCGCTTCACTGAATACTTGTGGTCAGTGAACCCGACCGAAGCGCACGCACACAAGTCCGTATAGAGTCAAGCCTCGGGGCTTTATACCAAACTTAGAGGATCGCGTTTTTAATCCTGTTCGTCGGGTCTTTAAGCGTTAAAATAATAGACGATATCTAAGCATGTAGTATTCTCGAGTGTAGTGTTGGCGGACGCGGGTTCAACTCCCGCCATCTCCACCAAATTTGTTAATTAAGATCAATCATGATTCGTCATGGTTGATTTTTTTTGCCTTTTATTTACTATATATCAAGTATTTATAGTTGCTTTCATTAATCATAATCAATCACGATCAATCACACACAACATTTATCAATCACGGTTAATCATGATAAGGTGTTACACAGGTGTGACACGCGTGTAACAGGTAAAAGATATGTTGTCCGATTCTCAAGTAAAAGCATTAAAAGCCAAAGAAAAAAGATACTCGCTAGCAGATGGTGAGGGATTGTCTATTGATGTGCATCCCACTGGGAAAAAGAAATGGGTGTTGTCGTACCGGGTGCATGGAAAGCAGACTCGCAAAAGTTTAGGTGAATATCCCGATGTTGGTTGCAAAGAAGCGCGTCAACTTGCACGTCAATATAAAGCAGAGGCTCAAGGCAAAGTCTTAGACTCACCCACTGTTAAATCTGTAATTGATGAATGGCTTAAAATGATGACACCAAGATGGTCCAGTGAAAAATACATCAATACTGTTATTTATCGCTTGAATTACATTACTGAAGATTTTGCAGAACAATCTATTGATGAAGTAGATCGCAAGCAAGTTGTTAAGAAAGTAAAAGAAATGGTCAGTAAGGGAACGCTTGAAACCGCGAAGCGCTCACTTCGACTTTTAAATGAGTTATTTAATTTTGCGATTGCATCTGATTACACGCAAAAAAATCCATGCACTTTGGTTGCCGATGTTATTCCGCAACAAGTAGTGCAAAACATGCCATCTCTTGATGCTGATCAAATGCCTGAATTTTGGCGCAGAGTAAATCAGTCAAATGTTACACCTGAGCTGTTACACGGATTGAAACTCGTTTGTTACACAGCAGTTCGTATTTCTGAATTATTGAGCGCCCGATGGGACACAGGAGAAATTGATTTAAAAAATGATCAGTGGGTAATTCCTGCATCTCGCATGAAGATGCGTAGAGATCATGTCGTGCCACTCACAAAACAAACTAAAAAATTGTTCCAAGATTTGTATGACAATCGAATTGATAACGGCTATGTATTTAAGAATACAAGAAATCCAGAGCTACCAACAAAATCAGAAAGTATTTTAGCAATTATTAAAAGGAATGGTTATGGTGGACAAATGGTCACACATGGCTTTCGTTCACTCTTTTCAACACATGCAAATAATTCACAAAAATTTAGAGCTGATGTGATTGAATACCAAATTGCACACGTGCCTAAAGATCGAATCCGCGGCATTTATAATAGAGCCGAATATTGGGAAGAACGAAAAGAATTAATGGAATGGTATTCAAATGAAGTTGATAAATGGATGAAATAAAATGGAACCATGGCTTTACCACTACCTAAAATTTAACCTTAAATTCGCCAAGCCGTTTTTTAAATATCACGGCTATGGCGTGATGAATCCAATGTTTGTATTTCATGCTGATATTGATAAGTATGCTGTGACGAAAGTGAGGAGTTAACCGTTCGTCGGGAGAATAAGGATAAATTAAAATAATGCTTGATTGTGCAATTATAATTGCACATAATAACAACATAGAGAGAAGCACAGTGCATCACTCAGAACCGCGAGGCGGAACCAATGAACAAATCAGAACTTTTCAAAGCAGCACACAAACTAGCTAAATCAGTAATTAAAGCGGGCGATAACTACCGTGTAACTTTCGGAGCAGCAATTAAAGCGGTTAAAGAGGGTTTTGTTGCGGTTGAAAAAATCACAGTAGTTTTGAAAGCTTGGAATAAAAAAGAAGGCGAGTTACGTGTTTACTTAAACCTAGAAGATAGCAACGATGATTTAGGTTATGTGTTAATCGAAGGTAAAAAACTTAACTACTCTAAAGTTGAATTTGCGTATGTAGAGCGCCTTAAAGCAGCAGTTGCAACTAAACTAGCTAAACTACAAGCTAAAAATCCGAAATACTCTGAGAAATCTGTAATGGATTTTGCGGCACTATCAATCTAATAAAAGGAATTAAAAATGGAAACTATCGAAGTCACACGCGTAGAGTTTAACTCACAGGATGCACAAGATGAATTTCAAAATCAAATGCGATTTGTTCATATCCCAGTTTCACATATGAGCTATCAAGAAGTTTTTGCAGTTGCATCGCGCATTCAAGATAGGTTTAAAGCATCATTCCGCATGATCGCATGTGAAGCAATTTATGAGGGAGCATTCTTTAAATATTACCAAAACACAACGACTACGTTTTTCAAGTACTAAAACAAGGTCCCTGCTTGTTACTGAGCGGGGCTTAAAGCAGGAATAAATTAATGAATAATCAAATATCAGCACAAATTGAAAACCGCATTGATATTGAAATCCAATACGTACAGCATAAGAATATGGAAGATAATATTCGTCTTTATGATCAAAAAGGGATTTATTATCTCGGGCTTCGCGCAGTTGAAAAAGCTATCAGCAAAACCGAATATCAAGAAATTTTAGAAATGGTCCAGCAAGATCATTTCGGGAAAAACCTTATAGTAATTTCAGAGCATTACGATTGGTTTTGGAATAAATATTTTAATTTTCGTGACAATGATAAACTTGAAAAAATCGGAAAGTCATTGTTTGGTAAGTCTTGGAAAAAAGCACTTGCGGAAGCATTAAAGGTGGATGAGCGCAGAATAACACACTGGCTTCAATGCACTAGACCTGTGCCAAATGGTGTGTGGAATGATTTAAAAAAAGTAGCAAATCAGCGCAAATTAGAAGTAGAAAATGCAATAGATTTGCTTACATTATCTGTTGATGAGTTAACTAAACAAGCAGCTAAAAAGGCGCTTAATTAACACACTGCACACAGACAGTCACATGAACTTTTGTATCAATTGAATGAGCTGTGCAACTTGAGAGTAAGATGCACAGTAAAAATAAAGGCAGTTTCATTAGACTGCCTTTTCAAATAGTTTGCGCTCAGCAGCACGCCGATTCACAAGACCTTTCATTACTTTGCCGCCTGCTTTATTCCACACATCAAATTGAGCAGCAGCACCTTTGTAATCACCTGCATTCAATTTTTTAAGCAATGTTGAATCTGCAAAAGCACCTGTGCCGATGTTGTAAGCTAATGAAACCAATGCATCGAACTGATTTTGATTTAAAACAACAGTGACTTTATTCACAGCAGCTTCGAATTTTTTAAGATCAGATGCCATGTAGGATTTGGCTTGCTCAACTGTACAAGTGTCGCCTTTTTTGACTTTCACACCATTGATCACCGTTGTACCGTAACCGATGGTCCATACACCCACACCGTCGTCATAGGCACTCAAGCGCAGCCCTTCAAAAGAACAGATCAAGTCGATACCTGTGGCGCTTGTGGTTTTACCTGATGCCAACTCGCTAACCACAACATTAAGCTGATCCACTTGTGATTGTGTAAGCTTACCACCAGCGATTTGGCGCGCTGCATCAAAGAATTGTTTGATCATCTCTCTTTATCCTTTTGATCTGAGTTGCCGAAATAAAAGCTCACTACTGCCCCTGTCCACCCGATCAGTGAACCAATGACAATATTTAATAGGTCTTTATTTTTTTCGGGCACATTAAAAAAGAAAAGCCCAATAACAACGAGCACTGATAACGCTAACGTGATGTAAGCGATGTATGTTTTGGTTTGATCACTGTTCATTTTGAATCTCTTTTTTAAGATTGTTTTTACGCACTCTATATTCATCCATCCGCATTTCGTGCTCTAATTTTTCTCGCCTATTTTTAGCAATCGCAAAATAGAATTGAATTAATAAGCCAAAAAATGCAATGCACAGACCACCCCAAGCAATCACATCAACCTTTCCTAAGAATGCAAAAAATGATGTAAGTCCGCTTGCTGCTGTGACTTTTTGAGTAATTGCGACAGCACTTGTTTCAAGTACCGCCTGTGTTTCAGACATACATTTCCCCTATTTTTTGGCAATAAAAAAACGCCCTACTGGGCGCTTATTTGTTAAGTTTTAAACTTCTATTTGAACAACTTCACCATTTGGTGCGAGTCGTTTAATCTCTTGGTTTGATACAAAAACTCGATCATTTAGTTTGTACACTGTGCTACTTGTGCACATCACAAGGCCCGAATCATCTGCAACTAAAACCTTGTAATTCGGGTGATTCACACTTGTAACCGTGCCAACAAATTCAGGTGCTTTTGGCATCAAATCAATTAAACGCTGTAAAACATTACTCATTGAGAACACGCTCCACAGTTAAGTTTTGATTGACTACAGCATGCGTAAATGACACTGAAACACTCTCTACAATGCCCCACCATTCTGCATTAAATGCAATGACTTCACCTGGTAAGCATTCCCCAACATCTTTTTGCACAGGAATTTCCAAGCTATGCGTTTCGATCATCCCTGCTTTTGCGAGTAACGCTTTGCCATAGCTGCCCATAGATACTGCTGTAAACAATGGATTACTTACTGTTTCTTGCAGTAAATCACCTGCTGTACCTGTACGCTTCACTTGCCCTGTAAAACCTGTGCGGTCATTTGTCAGAGTTACGCCATTATAGTCAGGATAAGGCTCATAATCAGTGGATTGGCTTGTCACTAGGCTTTCGGGAAGTAGTCGATCATAGTCATCGAATTGCATTGCATCCCAAAATGTCTTTTTGTATTTGGGTCGAATGCTTAATGTGTTAGAACCCTTTTCACTATAAACAAAGCCACCACCTGCTTCTGCAATCTGTTTAATCACAGCAATCGGGGTCTGATTGGCATAGCTCAGGCTGTTTGTTGGCACGATCCAACCAAGCTCATCAATTAGTTGCCAATTTAATTGTGTAGCACTATTCACTCGATCCAATTCAGCTTGCGCTAACTGCACAGAAGTACGTTCGTTCTCTTGTAGAAATGAGCGTGTTGGTGAATAAGGTGCGTCAAGTAATGCGGTTTGACTACGCCCTGTCAGTGTCCAAACATCTTCAGCAAAACGTCTTGAGCGACTACGATTCTCAAGCAACATGTGATGAATATTGTCATTCACTTGAATTTTCAGAATGACAGGTTGTGCATTGATTGGCTCAAGTTTAGCAATCTCGGATGCAGGTACAGTTAAGTTGTAAGACCAGCACCACTGGCTGCGGCTTGTATTGTAGCTGCCATCAATGACCTTTATTTGCTCACCATTGTCTAGACGGCTAACTTCTACTTTATTCACGATATACCACCAATTTCGAGGCGCAAGTCTCGGTATGCAGTCCTCATCACCAAAATTCAAAACAACATTGTGCGAATCCACTTCATGTAGTAAGCAGATAAAATTAAGATCGGTTGACCCACTATATTGAGGGATTTCAGGTTGTGGCCAAGGTAGAACTGGATGCTTGCGATAATAAATTGAATGCGCTTGTTGCCAAGGAATGTTTGATTTAGTGATGAGCTCTAAGCCTTTATCCCAACTAAAACCAATCCTTTTTTCAAAAACATGAGCGACTTGATGCGAAAAAGTAAACTGCTTGCGCTTTCTTACCAATTCATCCCAATGATTGTTGCGCTGAATTCTTAATTTTTTGCTTTCATCAAACAATACATTGCGAGTAATAACGCATTTTTCAGCATGATTCCAAGACACACTTTTTGCAGCATTTAAACCTGTAATTTCTTCAAAGGCTGCCCGAATATCGCGTTGTAAAACCTGTGTTTGCTCATATTGATTTGAAATATAACGACTCAGACTTTGCGCTTGCTCAAAATAAAAAGCGCTATTTTGCGCTCTAAAAATCGGCTTTGACCAAGATGCTTTTACAGCACTTAGATTTGGAAAAGCGCTTTGAAATCCCAAATCGCTATTTAGTGTCACACCCACGATATGGTTAATATCAAAAGTACCCACAGCATCAAAAGCAAATGAAGTGTTAATATGGATATTTGCTGCACCATGTACATCAATTGGTGGCTCAACTGTTCCAATCGCCCTAAATCTAAATGATGTATCAATGCTGATGTTTGCGTAATTAAACCCATCTTCGGCACCGAAATTTAAGACCAAATTGTGAGAATCAATTGGCTTTAATTCTTGGGTGAAATTTAGAACAACATTTAAGGCATCTGGTGGTGTGTAGTCAGACATTTACCACCTCATTTTTAAAGCTGTGGGCTTAAATAAATCACATCAAGTTTTGTACTTGATCCTATGACGATGTCATGATTATCTAAAACAATATCCATTCCAATCCCTACATCAATATCAACAACAGCAATTCCTTCACCATTAAATAATCTTGCCCATTGTGCAGTACCAGATTTGGTTGCAATACCTGCATTTGTTGGGTGTAACTCAATATTGCTTTCATTTACTGCTTTGGTACATGGTTTTTGAAGTTCTAGCGCTAAAAGTTTTGCTGAGCTATTTGCATTAACACTCACTGATGTGGGTTTAACATCATCATAAAAAATAAGGGTAGCATTTGCGCTACCCTGATCCAGAAAATTTGCTGTTGCTTGCAGCATGGCTAGGCTTGTCTGTAAAGATGGTTTACTCATTTCGGCACCACGTTATCTTGAATGACTGCGTTAAATTGAGATGCTGGGTGATGGGCAACAATAAAGAATCTGGCTTTTATTAAGTTTAGAAACTTGTAATTCCCAAATTCATCTGTTGCAACATCTGCTATCAATCGCCCTGTACTTTTTTCAAACAAGCGAACACGACAAGGGATATTGTTACCCAATTCTTTCACCTGCCCTTTGATTGAATACTCCCCATTCTCTATAGGGTCGCTATTAGGATTTCTAATACTAACTATACCGCCGCCAACTACCACATATTCTGTCATAGCTCACCTATTTTCAAAACGATTTCACCAGGGGTATTACCACTACTTACTGTGCAAAATTTAGCAATAAATACACTGCCATCACGCACAAATATCTGATAATCATTAAAAGGCATCACTTGAGCTAAGGCATAGATACCAATAAGCCCGCCTCTAATATTTTTTATGTTGCTAGAAAAGGGAGTTAGACTTTCATCAAGCGAAATTGGGTAAATAGGGACTTTATCAACACTGCCCAACAGGTAGCTTGTACGTCCAGAGAGATAACTTGTGTTAGTTATTTGATATGCTGCTCTAGCAGTCGCATAACTACTTATCTGCTCAATTGGCTTAAATAACAAAATATTAGAAACACTATTTGAAGATATACCGCTCATAGAGCCAATGGAGGCATTGCTATTTGCCGCTACATCCCTTATAGAAGCACTTAGAAAAGTATTACTCACATCATCATTATAATAACGCTCAAATACGCCAAAACCATACGGGCTTGCTGCCTTACTAGCATCTGTTTCCGTATCTGGAGTGATGCAAGGTAAAATATAGAAATAATCTTTAGTACCTACTAAAAGCCAATTACGATTACCAGCAGTTATAGTGAAAGTATCATTTACACTACCTAAATTATTAGTTCTCGTATAATACCATCTCGCCCACCCATTGATTACACTTGTACCACTTCCTGTTGCCACCCAGTTTTTATCAGGATTTGTTGAATCATACGGCGCTTGCACCCCAAGCATTGTATTAATATCAGTCATATCTTCAACAATTCCAACCTTTGCGTATTTCGCATAAGTTGCTGTGTATGCAGGATCTAGCTCATCAACAACACGTAAAAAAGGGCGGCTCGGCAATAGTGGGTTAGTGGAGCGATATGCTGCTTTCCCACCTGTGCCACTACTATGCTTGCTGCTAAAAGGTTTCTCCCATCCCAATGGCGGTAGCGAGCAAACAATTGTGCCTGTGGCTTGTGTTACTGTTGCCGTATTTGCGAGTTCAAGAGTAAATGAATTCGCATTTGGCACAGATAAAATTCGATGCTCACCGTTAAACTCGGATTGGTTTGCACCTGTGATTTTAATGACTTGGTATTGCATCAAATTATGTGCGGCACCGAAAGTCACAGTGACCACCTTGCCTGCGGCTTTAAGCGTCGAAACGGATTGAGCACCAAAACCATTAATTAGACACGCATCTAGCACATCAATCATGCAGCCAAAATTATTGGTCAGTTGCGGAGCATTGGTATTTGTATGCACATAAAACTTGATATCTGTACTTGCGACCATTTTTATTTACTCATAAAAAAGACCGCTCAAAGCGGTCATAAAATTCATTTAATACTCAAACAACGCGATCAATATCACCACGTAACATGATTTGGAATTGATCCGAAATTTGACTTGGTTCTGATTGTTTTACAGTACGAATACACCAAATTGGGAACGTGGCTGCAATCGTATTGAAGCGTAAAACATTACCACTTACCCAACCTGCACCCCAGCCTTCTTTTTTCACGCTAAAGTATGGCGCACCTGTCACTGGGTTGATTGGCTCACAATCTGTATTCACAGTGCCTGTGCCAATTTGCCCAGATGTTTCGCCAATGATTCTAAAATTCGTATTGTCGGTGAACACCAACGCCCAACGCTCCTGTGCCGCGCCATTGTTGGTGACTTGAATTGGATATAATGCATCATTGTACTGTGCTGAAATTGCACCGCCCACAGCCGCATCTTTCCAGTCATTATTCCATGTTTGTTGCACAAACTTTCGAGTGTAGCGCGCTTGCATATCGCCAATCACTAACGCAGATCCAACAATCGAGTCGGCAGCACTGTAGTTGTGTGTTACAGGCTTAGTGAATGTCACTTGCCCATTAATTTGCACATCCTTGATTAAACCCATGTCTTGATAGCGATATTTTGCAGACAAAGGCGGAATCAAAGCATTTAAAGCAAAGTCACCGCTTAGCGTGAATTTTCCGTAATCATAATCTACAACATACATGTCATAAGGCACTTTGGTGCCAGCACTATCTTGTAACTCGCAATACGCAATCCGCTGGTCATCCAATGTATAGGTTTTACCCGCAACATGATCAGCCATTTGATACATTTTTGTCGCACTAATAATACCAATACCGCCTGCGCGAAAAATTGGAACGCGTCCATCAAGCGGTAAGCGTGTTGCAGACAAGCCAAGGATTTCAGGATCAAGCGGAATGTAGGTATAGGCAATCGCGTTATATCGAGCCGTTGAAGCGTCAACCCATACAGGCTTATTGATGTATGTTCTTGAGTTTTCAGTATATTCAAGCAATGCATCGTACCAATCCTTACCCATAATCTCATCACGATTACTATCCGTGATTTCGGTTTTTGAGTAAAAATAAATAACTACAGTGCCATTAATATAATTCACAAAACCATGTGCAAAAGGCGTTTCAATAATGCCGTTTTCATCTGCACGCAAGGTCAGTTGACCATGCTCGATTGTAGGCACAACAACAGTTAATGACTGCGGACGAATCGGGATAATCGGTGTTCTAAATGAAACATGACTGATTGGCGGTATATCTGTTGTCGTTGTTAGTGATTCAAGTGTAATCTTGTTGTCTGCACCTGCAAGCCACGAATCAATATTGATTTCGCCATTACCGTAATTCACTTGACCCGCTAAAACACCACTGCCATTCGACATATCAATGTTTTTATAAAGCGTTCCTGTCCTGTCGATAAACACTTCATTGCCAAGTTTAAAGCGCACAGAACTTGATAAAATCTGTTCACTAAAACCATAGGTTAAATCGAATTTGAGTTTCTCTGCTTCAACTGAAATTATGCCTGAGTTTTCATCTGCACTATCTCGATAGTTTGCAACGATGCCATCGGTTTCACCAATAGCTTGATATGTTGTTGTCGCAAGCGCAACATTGCTTATATCACTTTGATAAATAGTCATATTACCCTGCTCATACCCACTTTAAATTCGCCCAAGGGTTAACTTTTGGCTTGTATTCTGTTACTGGAGTTGCTTGTGGTGGCTGTGGTTTTGGTTGATTCGGCTTTATTGTTGCGCTAATTGAAACAAGGCTTTTTTCAGATGCGCTTGCTGTAATAGGCGCTTTTTCATAAAAATAGTTTGATGATATTTTTGGAGTAACAGCAACTGCGCCTGTGGAATAGTTAATTGTGCCTTGATTGTTTCCAAACGCATCAATTAGCCCCCCTATTCCGTTGTCAGTAACAACTAAGACGGCTGTCCTTCCGTTAGGTGCTTTAACGGGGATTTCTAGCGATATAGAACTAGGTTGCAAAGCTGCGCCTGTACCCACCGTGAATGCAAGCTGACCACTACCATCAGGGACAATCTTCGGAATATCTTGCGTAACACCATTGCCATATTTGAATGAAAAATTAAACACTGTGCCTTTGTGTGGGAGTTTGTTCGGCACAATAAAGCCTTTTCCCGTTGCAAGGCTCATTAAGCCTGTTGCGTCACCACTGAATTGACCTAGATTATTGCATGTCGCTGTTTTTTCAGAACCATCCAACATCCATTTAACAGTCACGCCGCTTTTAATCCCTGTCTTGTCTAATTCAAACTCAACCTTTGCAGGTAATACAGGCAGATTCGAGCGTGTAAAAGTCGCAATAGGTGTTCCCCATAACAACATGATCGGAGAATCAACATCAGGTAAAGCACCGCAAGTTAACACCCATGACCCTGTTTCATAATCAATCATTCCTGAGCCGAATGAAGTGTTTGCGCCCTTTAACTGCCCTGAACCATCATCTTTAAGTTCATAAAACTTGCCTTGCGACATATATGACACAGACAAAGCGCTAGGTGTAGGCGTTGGCGTTAAAACCCCTGTCCAATTCATGCTTTGATTGTTTTGAGTAACAGGCAATGAGTAGCTATGAAAATATTGTTTTGGAGTTGCAGCAGGGGTAAATGAAATCACCAGAGTAGTCGAACCTGTACCTGCTGATGCAGTCCATTGAATCAATCCTTTTTGGTAATCAATTGTGCCTACCTGTGTACCTTGACTGTTTTTAAGTAATCCACCTTGGTCAGTAATCTCTTGACCAAATAGCGAGAACGATACAGTTTTCGGCATTATGCTTGAGCCGATATATAAGCTTTGAGTTGTTCCCACCGTTGTTGAAAAACTTGCTGTAATCTTTCCATTATTACCTGCAACTAGCGTAATGCTTTCACCTGCCACGTTCACATCAATAATCGGGGTTTCAGACTGAGCAGCAGGAATCAACTGAGTAAACATACTCTTTGCATTGACTGTATATGTACCCACATTTACATCGTCAGCAACACCTGTGCTTGAATAATAATTGCCTGTGTCTGCAACCAATGTTTCACGTAAAATCGAAGTAGATTTTTGTCCGCTGTACCATTGCTTAACCGATACTCCAACAAAATCCATAAGCAGTGGGTCATTCAAAGTATAGGTAGCAACTTTATATTCGACCTCCTTATTATCAATGATCATTTTACCAATGCGCGTTTCAACTTTTGTGATACGCACGTATTGCTCAAACTCTAAAGCACCACCTTCATTAGAAATAACCACGAATGAATCGCCCACACTCAGCTCCGTTTCACTCGGAAACATCACCGTTTGCATAATCTTCATGCCTTTCCAATGGGTATCGAGAGGCAAACCAACTGCTTGACCGCCCTTTGCCAGATAGCTTTCAACACGGTTTTGCGCACTTTGGCGCTCGTCTGTCCAATCTTCAGTACTGAACAGTGTTGCCGAAACGTTTGGATCTTCAGGTAGTTCAGAAATAAATACCGTAGCACCCATCAAGGTGTCAGTATCATTGGTGGTCACAGCGGGGAAAATCTTCCGCATCGACACATCGCCCATCGTACGATCAAGTTCTGAAATATCATTGAATAAATTATTACTTTGACCATCGATAAGCTGTTGACCTGAGTACTTGCCGCCACCGTCAGTTGTATCAGTTAAACGTTCAGACTTATAAATGACAAGGTTATTGGTTTCAATTGGCATGTTATAACTCCAAGAATTTCAGTGTTGCTGAGTAATAGTCATCTTCAGAAACGGTCGGAATATCTTTGATCGTTTTAGGGTTTGAAATTGCACCTTCTTGGTGATTAAACATCACATTAAAGCGACGATTGTCGTGTGGGTAATCAAACTCAAGTGTGAATTGTTCGTCTTGCAGTGCTGACCAATCTTGTAGTTTTGACAACTCGCGACGCTTGATCCAACCCATTCCGTCATTTGCTGGCACTAAAGTAATAGGTCGCCCTGCCTTCTTTTTGCCCTCTTGAATAATTAAAGAGCCATCGACTGCAAACTGCTGTTTCTGCTCAATCGGCTTGTAATCAAATTCATCAGACCAAAAAAAACCGTTCTCAATCTGAACGGTTTCACTGGTTTCTACACGTATTAGTTTCATTTAACTACTCTTTTTAATTGCTTCGAGTTCTGAGAGCATTGACTCAAGATCTTTTCCTGTTGATGGATTTCCGTAAACAGCAGCTGACTTATTGCCTGCTGCAATTTCATATTTCACTGTTTTACTTGGCTCGCTCAAATTTGCAACATTGGAGTTTGGTACATAGTTTTGGTACTTCTCCAGGGCTTCTTTGACAAAATAAGTGTTAGAAATCCCACCACCACCGCCTGCAAATGCACCAATTGGATCATACCCATTTTTAGCAAGCCATGTTGTAGATGCACTCTTGTATCCATCCATTGGATTTTTAGAACTATTGTAAATGCCTTGGGCAATTTGCTTCGCTTTCTTTGAGTCATACCCCATTGCTTCGAGTTCTGCTGCAATTTCTTGAGCATTATACGCCATACGGGTTTTTGAACCTTTAACACCTCTATTGGCTGTGCTTTTTGCATCAAGTGCTTTTGCCCACGCTTCGGTTGTTGATAATGCCTCTTCACGTGCTGTGGCACCAAGGTCACGAAAACCTTGTTGCGCACCATGAGCTGCATCACGGACACGGTGCATGGAGTGTTCCATTTGAGTTCCAGCATCCACTGTAACTTTCCCCGCCTCGTTTACTGAAGAAGATAATCCAACAGATGCAAGCTTTGCTTCATACCAAGCGATTTTTGCAGCATCACCTGAAGCATAAATTTTATCCGCCATGTTAATGAGTGCTTCTCTTACTTGTTCTGTTGATGCAGTGCCTGACTGCTGCATTACATTAAAAGCATTCATTTGTGCGGATGCCATTTTGCTTGCTTCAGCACTCGAAGTCACACCAAGCAATTTGTAGGCTTTTTCGATTTCAGAGATATTTTCAGGTATCTTTCCATTTACTTGGTCAAGATACTCCATTCCCATTTGAACTTGTTTCGCTGAAAACACACCTTGTTCTTCAAACTCCACTAATTTTGCTTTTGCAGCATCAATTTCAGCTTGGTTTTTTGCCTGCTCAACCCATTTTTGCCAACCTTGGTAAATCATATCAGTGGCTTGCTGACCTGTAGCGCCCATTTCTCCTAAGCCAACAACAACAGTATCAAGGCTCTCCTCTGATTTATTAAACTCCTCTGAAACCAAATTTAAAGCTTGACTAACATCCAGTCCTAGTGCTTTAGCAGCTCCCGAAAAAGTCTGACTTCTCTTAATAGCAGCCTTGCCCTGTTCATCATACTCAACCACTAAGCCTTGCGATGTAAATTGCAACTCTTGTTCTTTCGTGATGATGCCATTTGTTGAGTCAATAATTTGCTGAGCAAGCGTGATTTTTTCTTTGGTAATTTCCTCTTTCTTGCGTAATGTATCTAAATCACTTTGAGAAACAAGTTGATCAGCTTGGGTTTGTGATGCCGTAAGTTGATCAATCTGCAACATTGCTTGTGAATACGCTTCAAAGTTGCCATCTTTTTTCGCTTGTGCTGCAACTTGTGATAAACGAACCTGTTCATCTGAGTAATTTTTTTGCATTGCAAAAGAAGATGCATCTATCTGCTGAATCTCATCATTTGACTGCTGGTGTTGATCTAAACGCTGTTGATTTGCTTGTGTCTGAGCGTTACTTAAAGCATCCAAATCTAACTTTGCTTGACTGTATGCTTCAAAATTACCCGACTTCAATGCTGCATTCGCCACATCATTCAAACGCACTTTTTCAGATGCTATAAATGCTTCATTTTGAACGATTGCATTGCCAGTTTCTTGTGTTGCAACCACTCGACCCTGTTCAAGCTCCTTTTCTTTCACGGATAAAGCTTCCAGCTTTGCCATACGATCAGCATTGGCTTTGGTATTATCTTCATGCACAGACAACTCTAGCTTGCCTTGTTCATCAATCTTAGCAATGATGCCTGATCTTAATAACTCCTCTTTTGTTAGGTCATCCAATTTACCTTTATTTAACTGCATTGAGGCTTCTGCTAACTCTTGAGCAGACTTCAAGCGATCTTTATCACGCTGCGCACTCGCTTGATTGTTCTTATCCTCAAAATCATCAATCTCTTTGATTTTTGAAATAATCTCACGAGCTAGTTCATCGTTACCTGCTTTTCTCGCCTCGATGAGTTGTTTATCTAACTCAGCTTTCTTGGTTGCATTATCTACAAGCTGTTGATCTGCTTTTGCTTCTGCATCAAGTATGTCTTGTAATGCCTTTTTGCTGCTCTCAACCTTTTTTTGGTTCGCTTGCTCTGCATTAAGGACACTATTATCTAGGGCTTTTTGAGTGTCAGACTCAAAGTTCAAAGCATCTTCTTTGGCTTTTGCGTAATATTTATCACGCTGCTCTGTTAATACTTTATAGTCATTATCTAATTTTGCTCGAACATCACCCCATGTAAACATTTTAATGTAATACGTAGCTGCTGCTGCAACATCGTAATAAGCACCTATTAAAAGACTAACTCCAATTCCTATCGTTTTCGTTCCATCTGACAAAGCGCCTATAGCAACCGCTAAGCCATTAATAAGAACAGCTAAGCCATTAACTTTTTCAGATGTTCCATCAATTGCACCACCCCAGTTAAATAAAACATCTAATCCGGTGAAAAACACGTCATTGATTGTGTCGCCAACTTCTGTAAGTGTTGAAATTAATGTCTTTAATGCATCATAAGCTGTAATAACAGCATTTTTTACAGCTTCAATCGTGGATGGGTCAGTCTTATCTAGTCGATCACTAAAATAGGCGGCAACTTGAGCAGCGTCATTAAACAAGACTTTTAAAACATCTAAGTTTTCACTCAGCGCAAGTAATGTGCTAACAATTCCCTTACTTGCTGCATTTGTTGAGTCAATTTCACCAATAAGCATTGTGAAATTTGTTTTCAGGTTTGTTAATGCACCGCCAATCGTGGTCGGGATTTTCTTGTATTCTTCATTAATGACATCAGACTGTTCTTTAAGCGCCTTAATTACAACTTCAGCAGTTAACTGACCTTCACCTGCCATTTCACGCAATTCGCCTTTGGTGACATTCAAGCTATCAGCTAATGCTGTAGTTAAACGTGGCGCTTGCTCCATCATAGAGTTAAATTCTTCGCCACGAAGAACACCTGATTGAAGTCCTTGAATTAACTGGGTAATTGCCGCCTCAGCTGATGCTGCACTACCACCACTGATTTGAATCGACTGATTGATTGCTTCAGTAATTTGTAGTGCTTGCTTTTGAGTAACACCTAAGTCTTTACCCGCTTGATTAATACGTGCGTATAAGTTGGCTGTAGCTTCAAGGCTTGAAGTTGTGCGAGTTGCAACCTGTCTCACACCCTCAAGTGCTTCGTGCAATTCTTTACTATCATTAGAAACAAGGTTTACTTGCGCTGAAATATTTTGAAAGTTATCAGCAATCTGCGCCAGTTCATGTACACCAAAACCGATACCAAGTGCAGCCATTGCACCTTGCAATACATTAATGCTACGACTAACCTTACCCAGTGCTGAATCTGACCGCTCAGCACCCTGCTCCAACTCTCTTGTGCCACGACCTGCGGCATTTTCAAAACCACGTAACGATGTTGTCGCTTGATCAATACCTGTTTCAAGCTCACGAACTCGTTGTCGCGCCTGTTCAATGTCTTGTGGTGATGCATTAGTGGCAGCGAGGCGATTGACTTCTAAGCGTGCGCTTTCAAGTTGTTGCTCATATAGTTGTAATTGTTGTGTTGCATTTCGTGCAAGTTGTTCTAATTGCTCTCTTGTATGTGTTGCGCTTCGACCATTTTGATCAATGCTATTGCGCACATCATCTAAGTTTGTGACAAGTCGGGAAATTTGTTGCTGAAATTGTGTAGGTACAGGTGAAGTTTCTGATGCTGCACGGGCTGCATCTTGGTATGCATCCACAGCAGTGCGTGTTTGATCAATGCTGCGTTCTAATTGACGAACTCGATCTTGAGCATTTTGAATATCATGTGGTGTGGCATTTGTAGCAGACAAGCGGTTTAATTCTAAGCGTGCCTCTTGTAACTCACCTTGCATTCGGTTAATTGCTTGCTGACCGTACTCACCCATCTGCTGAATATTTTCAGAGCTGACCTCTGATGCATCTGAAAGTCGATTTAGTTCTAAGCGTGCATTATCAAAACTTTGAACAAGCATGCTGACTTCGTTCGACATTTGCATCGACTGACGTAAACGATCTGCTTCTAGTTTAATGCGATCAAACATTTGCTTGGCAGCATCAGAGCTTCTTTCTAAATTTTGAGTGAGGTTATTTGTGTCTGCATTAAGTATTAATTTAAATGTAAGATCTCTAGCCATCTATTTATCTCGACTTTTATATAGGCAATAAAAAAACCCCAAGCAAAAAAGCTCAGGGTTTAGAAAAAGGTTAAATTCAGGTGTTAAAAAAGCACCCTAGGGTGCTTTTAATTTAAGATATTTTCTTTTCTTGATCATCAAGTTCGTCTAGGAAGCTGTTCACTTGCTGTCTAAATTCCATTGGGCGTGCAATATATGGGATGGGAGCGTGTGATCCGCCAATCCCCTTAACTGCAATTGAACCAAAATTTAATATACGCCCCAATACCCCTTGATCAACACCAAGACTCTCAATACGATTAACTTTTAATTCAATAGTATTTCGTCGCACCAAACCCGATTTTGCAATAATACGTCTACTAGTTAGTGCTAACTCTGTTGTAACAACATGAATTACTGCAATAGCAATAAAAATAATACCCAATAGGAAAAAGATTACATTTTTTGATGGTAAAGCCATTAAAACAAACAAACCACCAAACAATAAATACCAAAATTGAGATAACCATGTTACCTGCGCCTTAACAATGATTTTCTCATCTCTTGCTAAGTTTTCCTCAATATAATTTCCCATATTCTTCTACTTAAGTGTCCAAAGTCAAAACATACTACTAAGTGTTTAATTTTTTATCAATGACTTGAAAAGCCTTAATAAAACTCATAATCACCGCACCCATTCAATTTTATAAACACTGCCATTTACAATGGTGACAATATAATTTTCATTATCGACTTTATAACTCAAATCAGTAGCAGCATGAGACCACCCTGCACGATCTCTCAACACGTAGTGGTTAACACTGTTAGGTTTACCTAACTTCTGATAAACAGAATCTTTAGAGCTTCCGATTTCAACAAAATCATTCGATGTGCGAATAGAGCGAACTTCTGTCGCAGCAGCCAATGTAGAAACGCACAATAAACATGCTAAAAATAACTTTTTCATAAATACCCCCATATTCTTAAACAAGAGTATCTAAAAGTTAATTTTTGAGCAATGCGCATTTAGTCTTTATTGACTTCACTTGTATAATTGCTAAAACATTTTTTATCAGCATGATAAGCAACACGCATTGTAGTACTTTGACTTAAAATATAGTTTTTCTCATGACGTTGAGCTGCTTTTAAATATTCTAAAAATGCACCAAAGCTATAATTCAGAATATCTTTATGTTTATGTCCTTTGCTGATCAATGTTTGGAATGAATCAAACCAAGTAGTTTTATCTTTTTCGGCTTTTTTATCCTTTGATTTTTTAGCATCTTCTTGATCAAAAAATGCTTTATTCACATTGATTACATCTTTAAATAATTCAATAAATCTATCAGCATCATTTTGAATCATTTCATCAATTTGCGCACCTGTTGAATCTGTTACAAGTAAGCACATCGATATTGCTTTAAACTTATTTGTTTTAATTGCAGCTTCAATGCTTTCATCTGAATAATTTCGCTTAAGTGCAATCCGAATAGGTTCGGCAATCGAAGCCCAGCTTTCCAATTCTCTGACTTTAAACTGTCTAATTTCCTGACCGTATTGGTTGATATGTACATCATTATTTGCAAGAAAAAAATCATTCATTAATTCTACTCACTATTTTAACTACATTCCTAGATAATGTGATGTAGCTTTTAAAATGAAATTTACAATCATGATAAAAGCTACAATAAATGCAATATTCCAAAATATTTTTACAAAACTTTCGGGGTTTAAGTTCATAGCTTCCATAGTTGCTCCTAGAAACTTCACTAAAAATTTGGTATTCTTTTCTGACATGTAAAATCTTTTCCTCTTGTTCTTGCTCTGTTCAACGGAAAACAAAAAACCCAAGATTCTCAGTCTTGGGTTTTTGCTTTTTAAGAGCACAAAAAAAGACGCTAAATGCGCCATAGTTTGTGCCTATAATTTTTTATGCTGCTGGAATATTTACAACATGCCCATACAAGCCAAGTGTTGGATCCGAGCCTTTTTCAGTATGTGAAAGCGCCTGCCCTGAAATTTCATACTGACCTAATTCTTCATGAATTAATGGGAATGTTGTTTCAGGTGACTTTTTGGTACGCCACAAACTAACAGCCATATAGCTACCAGTGGCTGTGTTAATACCCTTGAAGAATAACTCATATTCTTTACCAAAATCACTTGCAATCGTGGTATTGCTTACCACCCCTGTGGTGTAACTTGCTGTCAAGGGCTCTACGATTGCTTCGTGAAAAATCACAGTTCCAAAGACTGCATCAAGCGTGTATTTTTCCTTAGCTACAGGTGTAGCGCCTGCATTAAAAGTCACATCAGTTAATGCATAACCATTAAGTTTAATTTCTTGCCCAACTTTCACAGTTCCCAGCGCCTGATCTGCAACAGTCTTGCTTGCTACTTCGGTTTTCATGCCTGATAAAATGTATTGCAAGTTAGCTTCGTCAACTTCTTCAAGCTGACCTTTAAAGTTCACGCCTGTAGTTTTTGTCAACACAAAGTCAGTTGTACGTTGTCCAGAAGTACTTTCCTGATGTTCCACTTGATCTGTAGTAATTTCAAGCTCAAATTCAGGAACGTTACCAATGTGGCGCATTGCACCTGCAACACCGTTTACGATTTCAGATAAATAAAATTTACCTTGCAATGAAATATAGTTCTTCTTAGCCATTTGCTTTATTTACCTCTTTAGCGAGTTTTACCGTTGCAGATGATTTCACTTCTTCAATGACTTTATCTGCTACTAATTTTTTAATCTGTTCATTTGACAGACCGCCAACCGTATCGCCCTCTTCAAAGCGACCAACAGGTTTTAATGCTTTATATTGCTTATCCATAATTTTCCTTAAACAATAACTTTAGATTCAAAAACAAGCGTGATATATACACATGTTGCTGAATAATCTTCTTCAATGGCAATTAAATTCAGAGGTCGAATGCTTGACTTGGGTTGCCAACCTGACAATAGTTTCAGTACTTTCATTGTGAGTTGACCAACACTCTCAAGCACTGCAGAACCATCTAATAATTGCGATGCAGCATGGCGCTCACTAACTGTGACTTCCCATTGTTGGACCAACATATTTGCCGATGACTTACCTGCATCATCAGTTTTACGCACCCGACGATAGTAAACTTGGGCGTTAGGAGTCACTTGAGATAACTCTGTCACCTGTGCTGAATTCGCAGGTGTATAGATCTTTTTAAAATCAACAATTTCAGCTAATTTCTCAGCAATTTCACTGCGCACAGCAAAAAAGTTACTTTCTTCTGTCATTTATTAAATGCTCCTGAATTATGCCCAACACCTCAAGTTCATCACTCTCGGTTAGACCTAGCCATGGTCGACGTGGCATATTAACTTTGTATGCTTTACCCATGACCTCTTGCATAAAGTTAGAACGCGCTTTGCTGACAAACTTATTGCCTACTAAGCCTGTACGCTGATCTTGTCTAAAGTACATACGGCGCATACGTGCAGCATAGTGAATCTCACCACCAAAATGGTGGATTGCTCCATATTCAACATTGGTCCCGATTTCAACGCCATTTGCTGTGACATTGTGAGTAATAGAATTTATTAAGCGTGATGTATTACGTAAAGTTGTTCCACCTTGTCGCTTTACTCGTCCTGATACACGCCATTTACCCTCAAGACCCTCACCTTTCATCCATCTGCTACGAATATTGCTGACAATCGAATAACCGATCGCATCGAATAGTTCAGGCTTTTGTTGATCAAAAGTTGTTAAACGCGCTAAGGCTTGCATTAAAGCAGATTCAGCATCCGCATCAATCGTTATACCAATACCTGACATATACACCTCACTTAATGCTTGGCATCATTCCTAGTACATCATCACCAAAAATACCACCACGATAAGTACTGCCGATTGGCATTGTTGTTGGCGAGTTCACAGGTCTTTCTTCAGTCACTTCATTTTGGGCATTGAGAATGTTCAGGACAGCCTTTCCATCGGCAACACGTTTCAAGAAGTCGATTTCAGCTTTATAGCGGTTTTCAACCTCTTCAGTCGGGCGTTGGAAATAAAGTCGGTAACGCGCAATATTGCACGCTATTCGCTTCAAAGTACTTGGCGTTTGGGGTAAAGGGAGTTTGTAACGCACAGCAATATAGCTATCAATTTCTTCTGATGCATCTTGCAAAGCTTCTTCAAAGGAATTACTTGCTGTTTGCATTATTTCTAATTGCTGCATTTCCCCTTCCCCGAAACGTGTTTCTAAATCATTTCGGGTGGCGTACATAGATCACCTATTTTTAAGATGCTGCTGTCTTTTTAATTTCAGCAGCAAGTTTCTTTTCAGATGCAGCAAGCGACTTTTCAAGCTCTGTCACTTTGGCTTTTAAGTCAGCATTTTCAGCAGTCAAACTCGCTAACTGAGCTGCTGTACCGTCATCCTTTTCAAGTTCTGGCTCTTTCGGTTCTGCGATAGCACCAGATACTAAAAGGGCTTGAATGCGTTCATCACTCAAGCCCTTAATTTCATCACCCGGCATAAAATGCCCGATGGATTGTTGCGCAATATACTTTGGCATTTTTACCCCTTACACAATAAAGCCTGTACCACCACACACGCCATTTTTATTTGATGGCACGGCAAGTGGAGCAGATTCGGTCATTAAGAAAATACCGCTTGGATCTTCGTTATACCATTGGCGGTCAAAGTATTTCTGAACCGCACCATTTGCTAGTGTATTTTTAATTTTACACTGAGCAATAGAACCATTTAGATCAGAGATAGCACCAAAATAATCATCAGGAATAAAGCGTTTAACACCAGATTTCAGGCGATAAGTACCGTCATAAACCCAAAGCTCTTTATCATCCAAGTAACCTTTAAAAGAGGCATCTTCTTGAACATTTAGACTTGGTTTATATGGCACAGCAATACCCGCATAAGGCTTAATGAAGCGCTCTTTGAACTCTTCGTTTGCAAATAATGCAGCCCAGACCTTACCCGACATCAAATAAGCTTTCGAGCTTCCACCATTTGCATCAAGTAGTAGCTTTTCAATCAATTCCAAATCTGAAATTGGTTTTGCACCTGGTTGATTCCATGGAGTTGCAGGTGTAAAGGTTAAAGATGCATCGCGATCGTAATCAACCATGTTGTATTCATAGTCATCCGACTGAAGCAGGTACTTACCATTTAACAATAACTCTGTCGCCATCAGTAAAATTGAGTTATCAATCGCATCATGGTTACGTTTCATTACCGCAATTTGAGCAATGATCATTTTTTCCTGATCAGATAATTTTTGACTACCTGTCGAGATGATGCCAGCAGTACGCAAGCGTTCCATTAAAGCTTCATCAAATGACGTTGCGGCAGTGACCATGTTTTTAGGTTTGTAGTATGCAGGTTTAACAAAATCAACTTTTGCAGCGCGTTTAGTGTCAAATGGTTTACCAGGTTGTTGTGGTGAAACCAATGGAGCGAGATCATGGACTGTATTAAGTTCAGCTAATGGAACTTCGTCACGATCAAATGCAGGGCGATTTGGATAAAACTTTTCTAAAATCCAAGTGCTCATTGGTTTGTAGTTTGAGTGGATCAGCGCCAACTCGCCTACGTCGAGTAATTCGAGTGGTGCACCATCGATAATAAATGATTGAGCCATTAATTTAGATCCTTATACTTTTGAAAATTCAATATGGTTGAGTGTTGCTTTGGCGCGTGCTGCATCATATTTGGCAGTATCTAAATACACGCCTGCTAAACAGATCGCTTCAATACTAAACACGCCACCAAAATAAATCGGGATTTCTATCCCGTCTGCCGCCATTTTGGTTGCTTGAACAGCTGTTACATCTTGACCACAAACAACATTCCATGTTTTTTCATCAAGTGCATGATCAACTACATTGGTTTCAGACAGCGTTAGCAGATCACCTGCTTTATATGCCTTTGCAGTTGTAACTTTGGCATTCGCACGACGTAATTTAGAAACATCCAAATTAAATGGGCGCGTTTCGCGAGTTACTGTGCCTAAATATGTTTTATTACTCATGGATTAAGCCCCCTTGTTTTGCGCTGCAAATGCTTGAGCACCTGCTGTAAATTGGTGTTTATCTTCACCACCCTGTTGCCCGCCACCTTGACCACCTGTTGCTTGATGTTGAAACAAGTTAGCCAAATGCGTTGGCACTGCATTGTTTTGTTGTGGTACTGGTGCAGGCTGACCACCCGCAAACTGCTTCATTTGTTGTGACATGAATGCAAAAGATGAATCATCCATATTCATATAAGATGCTTTTTCTTCAGCACTAAATTGCTTATTTAATGCAGTTTCAAGCGATTGGATATCTTCTTCACGCTTATCTGCTTTGAACTTCTGGATATCTTTTTCAAGATTTGTATTTTTCTCTTCTAGCTCTGTAATACGAGCTTTCGCCTGTTCGAGTTCGGTCACATCTGTGTCCTCTTGATTAAAGTTAGATTTAGGGGTGTGGCTGGCTGCCACAGCGTTGGTATTGTCATCCGCACCTAAAGCACAGAAAGAAACTTCACGAATACGACCACCACGGAACACGGTGATTGGGCCTTGATGGATCTTTCCATTGACTGATACGGATGCACCTGCCTGAATTTCTTCAATGGCTGATGGTTCAATTCGCACAGACATCTGCCACGGAAATCCATCGTCCGAGTCTTGGGCGACCTGAGTGCCAAACTCATTACTCATCAGATCACCTGAAACAGTTAAACCTGTTTGATGGTCAATAGAGTGTGTATTAATTGCCCCTGCACGTTGCCGTGGTGAATGTTCTAACAAGGCAGGAATACGCCCTTTCACTTCCATAGAATCCAAATCAAAAACGACTCGATCCCAATACCAATGGTCAGTGATGGGTTCTCCACTATAAGCAACACCCGAGAAGGTACGTTTTTTCTTACCCTCCTCGGCTTGATTGACATTCAACTGCCCAAGCTGAAAGCAATATTCACTTTGTTTGTTTACCTCTGGCATTTTCATGCTCCATAAAAAAACCACCTGAGAAGGTGGTCTTGAATGATTGTGTTTTTAAATACTTCGAATTAATGCCAAGAGTTTTTCTTTAGTTTCTTTGGTGTGTTCATGGAACACCGAATTCTCTCTTTTAAGAACAGAAGCCAATGTATCAATAATTCGTAACTTCTCTTCTAGTGAGTAGTTGAATTTTAAGTCAGCATCCTTGGTTGCCTCATTACCTAGCGCTCGACTTCCGTTTGATACATCTGGATTTATCGCTAAGGCATTCGAACCATTATCGATGCTTAAAGCCCCCGTCAAGAACAAGCGGATCTCTTGCTCCTCCTTAGCCGTCTCAACTGTAATAGTTCGTATAAATTTGGGAAGCTCCACACCTTCTTTCACTTCAATATGAGGTACCACACAATCAATTCCAGAAACGCGCATATATTTATTCCTCTGTTAATAAAAAACCATCCAAAGGTGGTTATCTTGTTCTGTTGACTGTTAATCACTATTACATTTAATTAATCAAAGCCTTTACTGTATAAATCATCTGCCCATCCTTGGTTTCAATCGAAACCACTTCAAATACCAAACCAAGCTCAAATAAAACACCTTGCCCAGCATTCAACTTTTCAAGATCAATCCCAAGCCCTTTAGCATTTTCAACCTGAATCATTACATTGGACTGACCTGATAAAAGTAATGGTGCATTCAGAGTAATGGTCTTACCAACCTCAAGAGATGCTGCAAACGCAAGCATTGTTGAACCTGTTACTGTGTTTGCTGTATTTACTGATATTGCCTGAAGTTTTGCCATGTCCTCTTTTACCCAACGCTTAAGTACATCATCGGCAAGGCTGATTGATGGTTGAGTTAAATAAGCAGTTAAAGCAGCATCATTACTTTGCACATAATCGATCAATGTTTTAATAGCACTTGGTCTAATTGATGGATCTAGCGGAATAACAGTATTTGCAATTGTGTCAAACAGGTCTCGACTTGATGGGCTCATTGGCGATAAAAGACTGTTTAACTTTTTGCTTGCAGTCCATTCCGCTTTAATTCCATTTTTTTGATCAAACAAATACTCTTGATTTAAAATTGAATCAGAAATTTTTTGATCAACTACAGATTCCATTTCACCAAAAGTTAAAGGGCTGGTTGACCACCCAGACTCCCCTGCAATCACAGGTAAATCCTCATCTGACGTAATGCCGTATTTTTTCGCCTGAGCCTCACTTAGAGCAATTACAGTACATCGACACATAAATCCCCACGGCGGGTAATACAACAGCCAAAATGGATCATCTATGTGTCTGATAATTCGGTTCAACTCTAAATGACTCGGACGGACGCGAGAATCATTGATCGCAGAATACATAAGATAAGGACGTTTATCTTTATTCCTTTGATGTTGTTGCCAACGACCATGACCATAAGCTGTTTGAATATTTGTTCGATATACGTTCTTTAGATATCCATCACTAAGTACAATCTCATTCTCAGCAACCAATTTCTTAAAGTCGTTGTATGTACTACCATCGGCAATCGATTTGTTGACCGCTTTAATAACAGTCTCTACTTGCTCAATGCTCGATAAAAACCCGACGGTTGTTGCCAACTGTCGGGTCTTAAGGTCCATCGAATAAAATTCATCGGGTAGCACTATTTTTCGCTCATGTGCAAATCGAAGTGCTTCAAGGAAAGTAACTGGTTGCATTTATTACTCTCCGCTTGCACTCACATAACCCAATACATCTGCTGCATATAGAGCTCGTTCAAGGTTTGCTGTAAATTGCGATTGCGAAGCACTTGGCATCAACTGCATTAAGTTAAATGCTAAATCTTCAGGTGATTCACTTGATTGAATTAACTCATTTACTTGCTTTTGATTTAACAACTCAATTACATGCTGTTCAGTGGTTAATTCTTCAACTTCCTGCTGTTCACTTGAAAGTTTATGGGTATCACCTTTAAAGCTAAATGCTCTTTTTGGTAGCGCGCTAAATTGAATGTTTGACACCTCAGTCTCTATAACATCCCCATCTTGCAAGCCATATTCACGCTTAAAGTACTGCGGTGTAAGATTTGCTCCAGCATTCTTTAAATGTGCATCACGCTCAGCTTGATCTTTATTTAATGGTTTAGGTTTTTCACCCACCATCACCTTATATTCATTCCAATTGTTTAATTTGCACAATGCATTAACCACTGCTTGAAGTGTAGGTGTGACCAAACGAATATCAGATTTCAATTTATCAAGCCGTACATTCTCATGTACTTGACCTAGAGCATTACTACCACCACGATCATTTCCACTCGTGAGCGTCTGACCTAATACAACTTTTTGGATTTGACGAAGCAATTGATTGTTAAAAGATTCAAACGAAGATCCTGCTGTCCCATTACCTGGTGTTGAAAGGAGTTGCACATCATCTTTATTATCAATGGTCAATACGCTTTGAGCATGTGCATTCAATAGAGCATTGTTCATCGCTGTTGTAGTGGTATCTTTGCTACCCACCTTGGCAAGTAAAATTGGTGTGCCGAACTTTTCAAGAAATTTTGCCCAGAACTTAAAACCATTCTGTTTAAAGAAAAACAACCAATACAATGTGGCTAAAAGGGCTTTACCATAAGGCTGTTCATAGGTTGCTTTACGGCGTGTTAGAAAGAATTTAAAAGTTTGATCAACCTCTCTTTCATTAACAGTGCCGTCTTGTCGATAGATCAAACGTCCGTCATTCTTTGGCTCAAACCATTGCATCGGTTTTTCACCGATCCATTTCAAACCAACATGCCCTTGAGGCTTTAATTCGTACACAGCTTCTTGAACAGAATAACCAAAGAACAACGCATTTAAACTGCATGATACAATTTCAAAATACCACTCTTTAATCATCTCATTAAGTAATTCTGCTTCAGGTGTATCATTTGGTTCAATCCGAAATGGTGCAGCAAGTAGAGCATCTAAGCGCGTTTCAACAACTTGGGCAATTTCATCATCATCTAGCAATATTTTTAAACGATGACGTGCAATACCTGCCTTACGTAGTACTTCATCAATATCCGGCTGACGTCCGAAGTTATACAAAAACTGAGTTACAGCTTCTTGAGCGTATAAGTTTCCATAAGACAAAGCCTTTTGTGCCTTGCCTTTCTTTGGCTTTGCCATGTTGGTTTCCTTATTAATAAATTCGAGAGCCTGCACCTGTAGGCTGAATACCTTTGCGACCCTCAACCCCACTAAAACAGATCATCACACTGTCTGCTCGGTTTGGAGATGAGGCACCATCAGGTTGCTTATTGACTAGAATCTTACCTGCGCCATTTTTTGTGTATGTAGGTTGTGAAAGCTCAGTTGTTAGGGCTTCTAATTCAGCCTTGGGCAGGTCTTCACTGGACAATGAAATAATCGAATCAGGATCAAACTCCATTCCCTTAAGCGCACGATACGTGTTCTGGAATCGTAAACGGAGTGACCACCATGCTTGCGCTTTCAAGTTTGCAAAGAAATCAATATTCTTTCGCGCTTCAACCATTTCCTCATCTGGCTCAAATACAGAACCTGAACCCCTAAATGGATCCACATCAATCTTAGGAATGCCTTTTTCCTGATTGAGCTCATTGATCACACGCGCATCACCTCGACATCCAGCACCCAACCCATCAGCATCGTAAAGAAAATGATCTAAATTACGCTCAAGACTAATATCAATCGCTTTTTGCGTAGTTCCAAATATGTCATCCCCAACACCTGACCATGTAGCCAAATACTGCAAGACAATACCGTGACGATCAGCAAATGAATTCTTATCTTTACCTTCATCTGCAACATCGAGACCACCTATACGTTCACCCGATGGTTGAATTTTAAGTTTAATATGCGCATCAATTGCAGCTTGAACCCAAGCACTTGGAATCAACACGCCTTCTACAGATGCAGCATAGTTAATATCAACTTCTTGCGCTAAAACAACATCATCCAATGTGGCCAACTGCTTTTCATACCAAGGATGAATAATTTTTCCACTATATTCAATGGTCCAATTTTTATCTGGATTGGCTCGCCAAGGCATTGTAAATACGGAATAACGGCCGCTGAAACGATCTCGATAGAATCGATCACCAATACCATTGGGCGTAGATCCTTTGATGTGTACGTTCGTATTCTGTGATATTGCTGCATCTACTGCTTCTTGGTGTTCTACGAATGCCCATTCATCAAGGAAGTACATTGTGGTACGTCCACCACGACCAATGTTATCGCCAGCCTCACCTGTGATCGTTGCACCATTGTCTGGGTTAATGATTCGCATATAGTTATCATGAACTTTTTCGACAAACTTTTTAGGCTTCATCCAATCTGGCATTTTTGAGAACATGTCACGGAACTTATGAAATAGGGTTTTAGGATCCCCCTTTTTATCCACGAGTTCTTCTTTACGACTTCCCACGCCACCTGCAAAGCCTTCGACAAACAACCAACGATGTAGAAAAAAACCTAAAACAACGTAAGACATTCCCTCATCACGGCTTTTTTCAATTAAACCGTGTGTTTGTGTACTCTCACGCTCTAAAAGCCAATCAACCAATTCAACCTGCTTAGGGCGTAGCACAAACGGAATATTTGCAGGCAAACCAAATGCCATACCACGTGGATCGTATGTCCAAATCCACTGATTAAACCAATGCACAGGATCATTCTTGCATTTATATAACTCAGCTTCTTGACTTAGCTCACATTGTTCAATTAAAGCCTTGTAGTAATAACGGCGTGTCATTTCAGCTACAACTTCAGGCAAGCGTATATTGATCGTCCACTCTTTAATAAGTGGTGCGATTTCTTCTAATGCATAAGTCATAACTTACCTGTAATCGCTAAACGCGAAAGCTCTTGTGGTGTCATGTTAGCGAGTTCATCTGGTGTGTATTTTGGTAGAGATTGTTTTTGTTCAGTCTCAGTTTTTATTGCACCACCATTTGCGCCAGTATGTTCCTGCCGTGTAACTCGCCCATCTGTTTCTTGAAAAGCTTGTTTTAGTAGATTCTGCTTAAGTCGCTTATTCCTACCAGAGTCGTCATACATCCCTTGAAGTTCTTTAAGTCGGAATGCTTTATTCGCAATCGCAATGTCTTCAATATTTTCTCTAAAATCTGTTCGAGTTCGCTCAAATAAATCTTTTAATTTTTTACTCAGGTTTCGACCTGCATATTTGGTCGGATCGTAATTTTCACATTGCTGTCTTTCAATTTCTAACCCAAATCTTTGCTTGACAGCATCGGCTACTTGTTGAGGGGTTTCAAAGCAAGCAAGAGACTGAACTATAAAGATTTTTACAGGCTCTTTAAGTGCTGCCATAAACTCACCTTTGTCATGCTACGTCAAGCAAGATTGCCAAAAAAAAGAGCCCTTAGGCTCAAATCACACACGTCCCACAACACTTAGAAATATCAACATCAGGAACAAACGGCGCATTCTTTGTGATTTCGACCAAACGTTTAACTGATTCATTTGCTCCCCAACGTCTGACCACGCCAAAGAACTCTTCAACGTCATGAGCTGCCAAATAATGTTTAGGTAAACCTGTCATATCGCTATACAGTATTTCACCATCTTCATCACGTTCTACACCGATGTGATAAAGCTCATGATCCAGTAACGCGCAAAAGTTACGGTCATTGGTGTTTTCACAATAACTCGCATCGATCGTAATTAAATACGTCGGTACAAAGCCAAACCAATCCCGCATCTGTTGTTCTTGTCGTGCTTTCTTCCATCCACCAACATTAAACATCACCTTTTCACATTGACCCAACACCATACGTTTTTTAGATTGAGCCGCAGATGATGCCCAAGCAAATGCTAGAAACTCGTCATTGTCATGAAGTAGCTCAGCAATATGGTCATGATCTGGATTATGTAACGCGCCGCCAATAGTAAGAAAGTTTTTAACAACCCAATCTTTTAGATCTGGTGCAGGTGCCAAACGGATTGTTTCTTCTTCCTCAGCTTGATCAAGTAGTTCTGTTGGTGGGAATGGTCTGATCTGTCCCATTGCAACAATCCATTTAAATACGGAAAAATGAGTATAAGTGGGGTGGGATATACATAAACCGAATAGCCTCTTTAATAAGTTTTGCATTGGCTTTCAGGCTATATACGTCAATGTCCAAATCCTGACATTCCATCATTACCAACAGCTCATCTAAAGCTGATTGTTCAAACTCATCATAACATTCATCAATCACAACATGAGGTACACCATTGGAATCATTCTTAAATTCATCTTGTGAAAACCCAAAACCATGAACCAAAACTACTTCTGCCTGTTTGCACAGTTTCTTATATATTCTTTGTTTCATATTCTAAACTCTCTAACTTCGACTTGATCCAACGAATCACATAACCCGATTCAACTGTATGTGGTTCAAATCGTTCAATCGTATAACCCATGTTTTCAGCGAGTTCATATTTGTTAAATGCGTTTGCAATCTTCTTACCACCACGACCTACCGACCATGAGCTGCCCACAATTTCAATCAGAAGATTGAGTTTCACAATATAGAAATCAAAACGCCAATGCTTAGTGGTTTTAATTTGGAATTTCTTTTGATATTTAATTTCAAAAATATTTAATGCGTGTTCAAAGGCTTCTTCAGCCTCTATGTATGCTTCTCTAGCTTTGGGTAATGGGCGAGTTTTGGATTTTGGTTTTAATAGTCTCTTCTTGGTTAATGCGGCGTATTCGGAAATTTCCATAAATTTCACCCAAAAAGAAGCCCTCCATTGCTGAAGGGCTACCCCTGATCTTTTGCGCTGATTCAGGTTGTTGTATGTTTTTCATTAAAATGAATAAACAATCACACTATTATAACAAAATGTGATACATCTTAAAAGATATATAAAATAAAAAACCTCCCGAAGGAGGTTGAATCATTCATAACTAGGGAATATGAATGTAAAACTTACAGCAATATATGAGTAGCTTAAGAATTTAAAAAACCTCACTCCCTGTGAGGTTTCCCCGATTCTTGCGCTGATTCAGGTTTTTTTACTGCGAGTGCAATATAGTATAAAATCTAGACCTATTCATTTGCAAAATATTACATATAATCAATTAATTTAACTTTAAATCTATATCAGGAATAATTGACTGTGGCTTGAATGCAACTTTATAGTGATAAGCACTCACACCCTTACTGGATAACTGTTCTGAAAAGTAAGTTACATTGTCTGAGATGCCTAACGAATGTTTTTTGAATTCAGTAGGTCCAGTCTTACAAGTCACATCAACCTTTCGTTCACTGATAGCATCAAATGAACATTTACCTTCAATCGTTAAAATGTATTCACCAGTAATACCATTGTAGAAAACCACACGGCGATCCAGTTCAAAGTTATCCGCAGCATAAGATAAATTCTTAGATGCGACTTGAGCATCACGAGAACAACCGACCATCGCCATGGCACACATTATACCAACAGCTAAAAGACGTTTTTTCATTGTTTTGCTTTCTCCAAGATAAAATAAAACCCCTTTCGGGGCTAAGTGAAATCAGTGATGGTTAAAACGTTGTTGGTTGAGCTACTGCACGAACCAGGTACATCAAACCTGTTTGAAAATCCGTTTTAGCCAAGGCTGCAAAGCGCTCAGGTGTTGCGTCATCAAGACGGTCATAGGTTGCCTGATCTGTAACTTCTACAAATTGCTCAATGATGCAGCAACTATCACGCTGTTGTTTTACATGGTTTTGAACCTTAATGATGACCTCTTCAATTTTAGGACCAAGCTCTTTGATTTCATTCATTAATGCAATTTCTTCCGCACTAAGTTCACGATAACCTGTAATTTTACGGTGTTGATTTTCCACTTCACTTTCCTCTAGGCATTAAAAAACCCCAACATGCGGGGTTAAAGGTATCGAATTCGATAGGTTTGAAATGGTGTGATTACACCTAATTAAAACAACCCAACCATCTGGAAGTATTAGAAGGTCGGGCTGAGTAACGCACGGTTCTTGTAATGGCTACTGTATGCGTTAAGAGGTCGCCAATCCCAAGTAAATACTCGCCTCTTTAGGAGGTCAAACCAAGGGTAGTGTTTATGCGTACAAAAAACTCCGCACCCTTCTACTCACTTTATTGACCAAATAAAGCGCTTATCAACATTAAAGAACCTGATAAGTAGCTCTCGTTTTTTGCTTGTGCTCGACCACATACAAGCGGATGTGTTAGGTGGTTAACCATGCCCTGTCTAAACCCTTTACGCCCCTATGATGTGCTGGGTGATTAGTCCAATGCCAAGGGTTGAGGCAATAAAAAATCCCATGCTTAAATTAAGAATAGGATTTCATATACAAAAAAAATACCCACAAACGTAGGGGAATGTAGGTATATCAACTCTAAATAAAAAAATACTTACTAGCTTAGCTGCATATCCCTAAGTAAGTATATAAACTAAAAATTTAGTGCTCGTCTTTCCGAGCTGTCAACAAATTTACATTGCATCCACACAATGCGAGGTTTTAATGATTTGGTCTCGGAAAACCGTAATACGACCAGTATAGAAAAATATACCCTTAATTTTGGGACTATGCAATTACAAATCGTATTCTTCAGCAACTTTAAAGAAAAATCCACGTAAATGCGTATCTAAATCAACTCGCCAATCACCAAGTTTTACTAAAGCATATTGCTCATACTTATCGTAGGTTCTTAAATACGCTTTACGATCTATAGGTAACCCTGAAATACGATGACGCTCAGACTGATTATAAGAGTTCTCTTTTTTACCCTCACACTTGCTACACTCAATATGCTTTCTAGCATCTTTAGCGAATAAAAAACCCTTACCATTACACTTAGTACAAAGACCGCGTTTAAATAAAAACTGAATCAATGCAGAACGCGCCACACCTTTAGCAGCCTCTTTACTAGGGATCTGCTTTGTTTGAAACCCATCTTCTTTAAATTTTAAACGGATCTCACTGGTTAGGAGATTATGTAATAAGGCAAAGTGACGATCATTCGGAGTAATTGATCGAACCAAAGCCCATAACATTGCACAATTTTCTGCATTCATATCCTGCATCATCAAAGCAGAACTATTTGCTTTGCTACCATATGTGGGAGCACCACCCACCCCATCTTTAAAACCATCCATTGTTTTTTGTGCAAGATCCAATAATGTGAAATCTACAAGTGCTGCACTTGGTTTAAACAATAAACGGCGTAAATCATGAACAATCATTAAGTCTTTATGTTTTGCAAAATCTTCTGTCGCCATATTCATTCCATCACCCTAAATTTCTACGCTTCTTAAATTCTTCAAACTCTTCAATAGCCTTCTTGTGATTACGACACGCCATTCGAAAAATTAAAATTGCCGCAGTCACACCAAAGATGATCGCTCCAGCTGCTACCCATGCAAGAAATTCAAATCCATCCATAAATCACTCCACCAACCGTCTAATCTCATCAATCGCCTTACCGCTTTTCACCTGCTCAGTGCTATACCGATACACTGAATAACCCAACGCTGTAGCTGAGTTGTATTTCTCCATATCTGCTATGTAGCCTTTCCCTCTTGTGTGCCTCCCACTACTCCAAATCCCACCTTCAACCTCGATCAAAACATTGCTACCCACAATATAAAAATCCGCCCTCCACCTACGTTCAGGATTAAATTGAAACTCAGCCTGAAACTCGATGTTGTACAACTTTAAATGCTGTGCGAGCGTAGCCTCACCCTCACTGACTACTCGTTCTTTTTTCACTGTCACACGGCGCTTGCTTCGGCGTGGTTTTGCGTATTTGGCTTTGTATTCAGCGGTTGATATGCTACTCAAATCACTCGCTCCAAATCCTCATCCTTAATCCAAATTTCACACTTTTCTGAAACATTCCTACCCATACCAACAAAAGAAACTTCACCAAAAATATGCATAAATGAATGCAGTTGAAGTTTTGCAAATCCCTGTGAATCGATATCTAATTTCAAACCACCTACTGAGCTGTAGTAATTCTCATAAATTTCATGTGCAAGTGGAGTTGGTTTAAAAAATACATAGTTGTTTATGTTGAATTTATTCATGCCCACCTTGAACTCTCTGGAAATTCCAGATAGTTGGTCATGTTGAGCAATAGCTTCCTCTAGATCATTAACAAACACACCAGTGGTGCACTGCACATTACCAACCATGATTTGATAACTAATCTTTGTTAGATTCTTTGCTTTAGCTCTTTTAAGCATTGATTTTGCCGTATCAATGCCACCAACCCGATCAATAAGGTTGTTTATAGTTGTCATAGTGCCACCTTAAAAAGTTCTTTTGTTTTAGCTGTTGCTTGAAAGTCATAAACTGAAATCTTTTCGATATACCCACTATCAACCAAGTCTTTCAAGCATTTGCGAATCGTCATACGTGACGTATCAAGTACAGCTTCGAATATGTCTGTCACATTGAAAGTCTTTGCATGTGCTGCAAACATTAAAATATCAAAGCGATTCTCGAAGATTTCTAGTGCTGTGTTTCTCATGCCGCACCGCCACAATATTTTTTAGTTAGATTTTCAATCGTTGTTGACTTCTTGTTTTTGCGTTCATATTCACTTAGAGCTGCATCAAAAGATGACTGTAATTTCACCCAAGTTTTATCTGTTATTGCACGCTCACAAGCTAAATAAGCTCGGAGTGTTCTCAGTGGAACACCTGCAACCTGAGCCAAAATTTCACGCATTCCATATAACAAGCAGAATTTTTTAAGCTGAGCTAATTGTGAGGTGCCATCAATATCCACTGTTACTACAACCTCATTCATTACCGCTCGCTTCAACGGATGATCTAAATCATTGTGAAAAGCAAACAATACATCACGCACAACGCAAGCCGTGTAATGCGGTCTATTGTTGCGTTCTGCAATTTGAATTAACGCTTGACGAATATCTTGTGATTTCACACCCCACCCCCATGCATAACGTTCTCACACTGACCACTAACCCAAACTAGGGCGCAAACTGCGATTAAAATTAGGAGTTGTTTCATGCTTCTTCCTTAAACTTCAATACTTTCCAGTCGTTATCTTCTTTCGCAATCTGACAACTGAAAGAACAGTCAATATCTGGTTCGTCTTTGTATCGCCCCATTTTTGGATTCAACTCATCAAGAAAAATAGGACCGTTTTCATTCTTTAAAATTGAATGCCCAATTTCACGCTCAACGATTGCCATGCGCTCAAAAGTCTCAGGAAAATCTTTACGAATCTTGTTCCAATATCCTGCCCCCCCTTTCACACAGCCAATGCAGTTATTATTCATGTACCCAAGCTCATACATTTTTGGAATGCGAATACCTGCGTCTTGAAGCATCGCTAAGCAATCAGCTTTTGTTAAATCAGATTCAATTAACGGGAAATACACATTCAAAGATGGGTTTCTTTCTTCAAAATCTTGCGCTCGATCAATTTCATCCAAGTCGTACCCAAAAACATGCAAGTCACCCTCTTTTTGAAATGAGCCGCGAGGGATGCGTTTCAGTTGAGTCGTGCATGGCGCACCATTCACACCTTTTAAATATCCTTTTTTAAATACTTCAAAAATTGAGTTTTGACCTTCTGGATATTTCGGATTAAAGATTTTGATAATCTCTTGATCAAACCACTGCTGACACTCACCAAAGAAACGCTTATTGTCTGAGTGCTCTTCTTGAATCGGACTATTCGCAATGACAGCGGGAACATTTGGAAAAATCTTCGATGCTTGTTGAAGCATGATTTTTGTTGCAACAGCAGATGCAGCACCGCAACTAAACCAACAAACGATTCGTTCAATATTTTTCATGCTGCGTCTCCTTTCATCATCGCTCTACGCTTTTCAACCAATTGAGCCAAAGTCATTTCCCAAGTTTTCACCGCAGGTGGTACTGGCTTTCCATCAAGTGCTAAATTCGCCTTGTACTGCTCCAAGTCATCGAATGGATCCACATGTGCAATATCGACTGTTTCCCACGCTTGAACTTCTTTGTGCTCAGGCTGCATCTTGTTCACGTTGCGCTTAATCTTGTCAGCAATTGAAGCTAACGCCTTTTGCGCTGTTGTTTTGTATTGCTCAGATTCTCTCTGCAAGTCCGCTGTTGAGGTTTTATGCTCAAGTTGATGCTGAGCCATAGGATCAGTTAAAAACCCCTCTAATTCGGCTTGTTGGATAGCTGTAATCGCTTGGTCTTTGTCTGTGCCTAGACTTGTGATGTACTCAGGCTTCAGACCTTGGTCTTTCGCTTGATCAACAAGACGATCATAAACATCACAAAAAATCTTCTTCGCTTCAGCACGTTGAAATTTATCGCCAGTCTTTACCAAGTTTTCACAACGACTGAATGCTTGGGCCATTTGCTCAGTCCAGATCACTGTGAGTTCTTCGCCATCAAAACCGATTGACTTCTCAGCAATTGCCCATGCTTCGTGAGCGCCAAGCCACTCGCTTGTTTGTGGTTCGCACCATGAGCGAAATTCAGGAATTGTTGGGCAGAACGTAGATTTTTGCATACGCAAATAACCACGCTTAAAATCTTCTGCTGACAAACCTTGCAAACACTCAACCATTGCGTCAGCGATTTCAGAAGCAGGAATATCACACCATTGTTCAGCATACTTTTTGCCGTAGAACGCTTTCATTTTGTTCATCAAACGTGCTGCGTCTTGTGTCGAAAACTGTGTCATTGGTTGTTACCCCCAATCGTTTTGATTTCAGATGAGTGAACATCAATAAAATCTGATTCTTGGCTTGTAGATCCAATGCCGTACTGGGCAAAGAATTCATCATGTGCTTTCATCGTTTGTGAATTTTTCGATGAAGCAGGTTGATAAGACACTTTTTGTTTTTCAGCACGATTAGCCTTAGCCAATTGCTTTTCAAACTCCTGAACCAACCAAGCTGCAAACTTTCTTGTTTTTTGGTTTTCAGTGAGATCAATTTTGTTTTCCCAGTGAGCATTGAAATTACCCAAGTGAAAATCGAAATCAGGGACCGAGATAATTTCATCCGCACGGTTGCTGAATTTTGTTTGAAGCAAAATTGTTTTTAGGAAGTTTTGATTTGGTTTCCAGGAATCGTCTTGATCAAAAAATTCAGGCGCTTTTTCCCCTGTGTGTGAGTTAATTTGATTGTTATTGGTAGTTATTAAATGTTTGTGTGACCCTGCGTCACTGCTTTGTGTCGTCAAAGTCACTGCTTCTTGCTTCAGGGTCACTGCTTCTATGTCGTCAAAGTCACTGCTTGACTTATTTAAGCGGTGACTTTCCGTCACTGCTTTATGGATGTTCTTAGCAATGAATTTGTATTTCGAATTGCGACCATCTGCTTTTTTTGAAACCATAAAACCAAGCTCTTCTAGTTTCATTAGATGCAAACAAACAGCGCGATTTGATAGTCCTGTGGCAGCCATTAGAGTTTTAATTGTTGGGTAACAAATACCAGTCTCATAGTCTGCATACGTTGCTAGAGTGATGGCTACATGCTTGGTTGTTTTCTCCATTGGAATGTCTCGGATACCATTCACATAGTTAAACTTATTGCCCGACATGATTTGTCGCTCTTTCTTTGGAAACTGAACCATTTGACCTTGCGGTTGTAGTGGCTCATGTGCTAAATTTGATTTCATATTCATGCCTTCTAAAGTTTGAATTAAAGAAACCTCAGCTCTAGCCAGCTGAGGTTTTTTGTTTTTTAGCTTTTGAAATTTTCCTGTTTGGGAATTTCCGAACTTCAAAGCAGTGCATAATTTGCTTGTTGTCATTCAAAACGGCATACACTTCACGATCATTCGCAATCACATGATTTATATTTGTTAAGTGACAGCCGACCATCTCTGCAACTTCTTCTCGTCCATGTTTCTCAACCAAAGCGGTTAAAGGTAAGGTTTCCATAAAATAATAACTTTGCTATTGAAACAATCAAAATAATAACATTGCTATTTAATAGTTGCAATAACATTGTTATTTGTTGTTTAATAACAGCGTTATTAAGATAAATGCATCAAAGGTATTAAAAGAAATGTGCATCATGGCGAGAAAACCGTTGACGTTTGAAAGACAGAAAGATGCTGAGCGACTAAAAGATGCTTGGGTGAAATTTCGTGATTTCGAAAAAGCTCAGGGTCGAAAAGTGACTCAAGAAGATGTTTCGGCTGCCTGCGGTTGGAGCACTCAAGGAGCTTTTAGTGCATACTTAAATGCAAGAACACCGCTTAATTTAGATGCATTGGTGAAGCTTTCTACTTATTTTAATATCAACCCTTCTGATATTAGTCCTGAATTAGCATCAACAATAAATAATGCTGCTGTGATTACTACTGATGCATTCGACAATAACGCTGAAATAGCGTCAATCAAAGGGTTGAAGCGCGTACCAATACTGACTTATGTGCAAGCTGGCAATTGGCGGGAAACAATATTCCTACCTGCTGACGACTACACTTTCACTAGTATTGATGTGAGCAACCAGACGTTCGCTGCACATGTCGTTGGCGATAGTATGATGGATGAGTTTAGGGAGGGTGATTTAATTATCATTGATACAAAAGTGGAGCCTGCACCAACTGATTTCGTTCTTGCTCAAAACAATAAGGGTGAAATTACTTTTAAAAAGTACCGCAGTCGTGGAATTAATGAGAATGGTATTGAGGTTTTTGACCTAGTACCGCTAAATCCAGACTTTCCAATCATTAGTTCAGATCGACAACATGTAGAAATTATTGGCACAGTTGTTGAGCATCGAAGAACATTTAAGAAGTCTGCTCGCTATAATTAATAAAATCTTAATAACAATTTTATTATTTACCCGCTTAGGCGGGTTTTTTATAACTTTGTTTTTAAAAATTTGTAAATTTAATAACATTGCTATTGATATAAAATAATAACATCGTTATTATTATCTCACCAAACAACAAAAAAGCACACCGACCTCGAAATCAAATGTGCTTTTACTCAAAGAGTGAGATAAGTATGACTCTATTCAAACAACATTACAAGACTGCGGTCACCGCCCTTGGTCTTTCCGCAATCCTTGCAACTGCTTGGGCATTGGAGCCAACAGCTCAGGAATTGCCTGTAAACATCCACCCAAGCAAGTACGAAGTGTTGACCTACTTGCCAAATTGCAAAGGCTTCTGCCCTGCTCAACTTAAAGCTGATGACCTGACAATCAACTTGGATTATGAACTTGTTGATGGTTCTGTGCAGCAAATTGACGATGTAACCGTGTTTAAAAACTCGAAAGAGTTAAGCGAAGTTTATCTTGATCGCTCTGAATATGAGCGGATCAGCGCAGCGATTGTCGGGGGTGTGAAGTGAACATGCCTCTCCCTCTTTCACTCCTTGCGACACACAAGGAATGCACTGGCTACGGTGAATTCTTGTATCGCCAAGTTGGTGACATGGTTCAAAAATGGAATGGTGCATCTTGGGTTGAGTTAGACATTCGTTGTTCAGCTCAAGACTTCTTAAAAAATATGCAAAAAGTGACTGAAAAAAATCAATATTCAGGTCGTGCATATTATCCAACACCTGTTTATGACAACCCAATTTACCCACGTAAAAACGTCGTGGGTGCGTATCAAGGGGATTGAGATGAACATTCAAGTCAATACTGATTCAATCGAAGTAGCTCGCCTTGAGTCACTTGTATCACAAATTGCTGATGAACTAATCGCTCTTTCTGATCCAAATGACACCATCATTGAGATGGTTGGTGGTTCTTTACATATGACATATACAGGTCGTGGATTTGAAAGCATTCATTTGTATTTGAGTAATGAATTCACTTTGAAATCAAAAATTTATTACATGACTGATGTTTTAAATCAATTGAATAAAATCAAAAACTATATTTTGGAATGTGCGGCATAGTCCGCCTTGGAGATGAATATGAATGCGCCAGTGAATACAAATCAAGTGGCAACTCCACAAGTCAACCCTGTTCAGCAATACTTCAAAGATCAAGGTGCGTTAAAAAAGATTCAAAGTATTTTGGGTGAAAAAGCAAAAAGCTTTGTAACTACAGTTTTGCAATTAACAGCAACAAATAGTCAACTTGCTAGTGCAAATCCTGAAACTGTTTATGCTGCTGCTGTAACCGCTGCCACACTAGACTTGCCTGTTAATCCAAATTTTGGGTTTGCTTATATTTTGCCTTACAACGTAAATAAAAAGTGCAAAGCAAATGGTTGGAAGGATGAATGGCACACTGAGGCACAATTGCAAATTGGCTATAAAGGTTTCATTCAGTTAGCTCTACGCTCAAATCAGTTTAAATCAATCAATGTCTGCCCTGTATTTTATGGTGATACAAATGAAATGATTATGAGTCGTTTAACATCACTTTTCCCACCTAGAGTTGACGGTGGTCAAATTGTTGGTTATGTGGCTTGGTTTAAGTTATTGGATGGGTTTGAAGCTCATGAAAATATGACTCTTGATGAGCTGAAGAATCATGCTTACAACTACAGCAAGACTTATAAAAAAGCTGTAGATGATGATAAAAACTACAGCACTTGGCATCAAAATTTTGATGCTATGAGCAAGAAAACTGTACTCAAAAAATTATTAACTCACTGGGCACCACTGTCAGTTGATCTTCAAAAAGCCATTGATTCAGATCAGGCAGTAATGCGCACTGTTAATGGTGAGCAAGCGCCCGACTACATTGATAATAAGTCAGTAGTCACCCCTATCGAAGCTCCGAAGCTTGTGCTTTTAGATGGTGAATTTAATGATTTACTCGAACAATTAAATGCAGGTGCAATTGATAAAGCATACATTTCTAATAGTTACGAGCTGACAGATGCTCAAAAAGTAGCGGTGGAGGCTCAATAATGAAACTATTCCGTGCCTCATCTCTGCATAAATTAATTGGTGATAGTCGAGTAAAATCGGCTGCCATTAGTGATACAGCAAAGTCAGAAATTCGCTCAATTGTTAAAGAGGATTTATACACTTTCCGATCATTTACAGGCAATAGTTACACAGCAAAAGGCAATATGCTTGAAGATATTGCAATTCAAATGTCAGGTCGTACACGTAAGCGTAACTATCAAAAACACAATGGTCGAATCAGTAATGATTTGATCACTGGTGAATGTGATGTTCTTGATTTAAGCAAAAAATTGATCATCGACACTAAATGCACTTGGGATATTGGTACTCACCCATTTTTCCAGGATGAGGCGCAAGAAAAAGTCAAAAAAGCGGGTTACAACATTCAGATGCAGGCGTATATGTGGCTTTACGATTGTGAAGTAGCAAACATTGATTTTTGGTTATTCCCTTGTCCTATTGAACTTACAAAAGATTGGGATGATCGAGAGCAATTAATTGATCTTGTTGAAATGATCGATATTCGTGAACGTCTTACGACTGTTGTTATTGAGCGTGATGAGTCAATAATTCAGAAGATAAAAGACAAAATTCCACACTGTCAGGCTTATTACGAAAAGTTATTTGCTGAACGAAGCAAAGGGAGAATTGCGGCATGAAAAAAATCCCTAAAACTCATTTTCAATTATTCGCTGCATTCCTCACGGTAATTGGCTACAAAGCGAAAATGAATGGCGATGGCTCGATGCTTTGTATTAATCCAAAAATGCCGAAAGAGCGCAGACAAATTGTTTTGTGGGCAAGCGGAAAAATGAATAAAGCTTGTCAAATTTTATGGCAAGACTATTTAAATCATTGGCTTGCGATTGGTAAAGAATTTATCAGTGAATTAAGGAAGGTGGCGTGATGAGCACATTAAAAGATTTGAACAAACACTTATTCGATCAATTGGATCGACTTGCTACTGCTAGCAAAGACAATTTGGAAATGGAAGTAAAGCGTGCTGAAACAATGCAGGTTGTGAGTGCTGAAATCATTAAAGCACACAATACACAACTTGAAGCAGTAAAGCTTGTTGCTGGCTATAAAGGCTTAAATCCAAACCAAGAAGCGCCACGCATTGAAACTGGCAATATTGAGGTGTGACATGAGTCGAAAACACTTTACAGTCGACCAGGTTGAGTTTTTAAAGTCGATTGCACACCTGCCACGTACTCAAATGGCTGAAAAATTTAATGCCAAATTTGGTGAGAATCGCACAAATGATTCTATGCAGCGCTGGTGCAGTAAAAATAATTTTTTAGGTGTTCCAAACACAGGAAGATTTATCAAGGGTCAAAGTGCATGGAATGATGGGAAAACTGGTTACATGGGCGCAAATGCTACAAGCTTTAAAAAAGGCAATGTACCACACAACACCAAGCCTTTATTTAGTGAGCGCACATGTGCAAAAGATGGTTATGTCTTGATAAAGATTCGCGAAGAACACCCTCAATTTGTTTTAAAACATCGTTGGCTGTGGGAGCAGGTCAAAGGACCTATCCCAGAAAATCATAAAATCGTTTTTATTAATGAAGATAAAACCGATATTCGCATTGATAATTTAATGCTTGTTAGTGATGCGGAGCTTGCTGTTAAAAATATCAAGTTTTCAAAGGTTTCCAATGCTGAAACCAACGAAACTTGCTTACTTTTATCTAAGTTGCATATTGCAGCAAAGAAGGTGGCGTGATGGAAAAAACATACCCACCGAATAGCAGATATCCACTTCAAGATCACTTGGTTGTTGATATTGAAAACAATGTGTTGGAATTTCCTAGAAAAAATACCAAGAAATGCCAACACATGTTTGTTGAAATTGATACCAAAGCCCTTGAATTGGTTTGTAAGAAATGTGGCACAAAAGTTAATCCAGTTTTATGGATTAAAGATTCAGTAAGTTATTTCACTCGTATTCAGCAAGATATTGCGGACCAGCGCGAAAGGCTAAAAGAAGATGAAGCTGAATTAAAGAAGCGCTCAAGAACACGCTGCCAACACTGTACCAAAATGACAGCAATCAACTTGAAGCATCATAATTTTCAGATATTAGGGTGATGAGATGGAAATTAATAAAGAACGTGAAGCGTTTGAGGAACATATAACAGATGCAGGTCTTGTTGAATTTGCAGGGTATGGATTTGAGGTTGATGAGTGTGATGAGTATTTGCATGAACCAACTCGGGTTGCGTGGGACTCATGGCTTATCGGATTGAGAAGATCTAAAGCCCAAGCCGTACCAGAAGGGTTTGTTTTGGTGCCAAAGCTTTCAGCTAATTACTTATTTAACAAAGTGCCTGAACTTAGCTTTAAGCATCAAGATGAGAAAGACACTGTTCTTTATCATTTAAATTACATGGCATCTGAGTTTAAAGAGTCTGCTAAACAATTTGTTGTTCTTGATCATGAAAAACAGAAGCGCTTTATTGGAGAAAGTGGTTCAGATCCATATCGCACAGACTTTGAAATCATTGAGCAAACTTTAAAATTAGTTGATCTTTTAGCATCATCAACAAATGTTTTTCAGCGTGATCCGAAAAGCAAAGTTTACCCCTTTGAATCTGAAAATCCACGTGTGGTGGAATGGTGGCGTACAGCTTGCAAAATTCAAGAATTACTTACTGATACAGATCCTGAAAATTGCGATTTTGAGGAATTCAAAGCAATAATTGAAGCACAGGAGCAAGGGCATGAATGAGTTAATTGTTAAAAGTTCGCAGCTCACTATGTCCACTCGCTTAATTGCAGAGCTGACAGGTAAAGAGCATTTTCATGTAAAGCGTGATTGTGAAACCATGTTTAGTGAATTGGATTTAGATCCAAAGGGGTATATCCAAAACTGGATACACCCCCAAAATGGTCAAACTTATACTGAATATTTATTACCTAAAAATTTAGTGGAAACACTTATTACTGGGTATAGCATTAAATTGCGCTATCAGGTTATTCAACGATTACATGAATTGGAGAATTGTGCTAAAAGTGCGGTCCCCCAAACTTTCTCGGAAGCATTGCAGCTTGCAGCTGATCAAGCAAAACAGCTTGAACTTGCTGCACCGAAAGTCACTTATTATGACACTGTTGTTGAGCGCTCTACCCTACTCAATGCTTCACAAGTTGCTCAAAAAATTAAAATGTCAGCAATCAAGATGAATAAAATTCTAGATTCGCTCAATGTTTATCATCGTGGCGTTAAGCGTGCTCGACTTTTTCAGCAGTGGTTTATTGACAAGGGTTTTGGCGAGGTAAAACAAACCGAACTTGGTTTTTCACAGCCAATGTTTACCACTTTGGGTGAAGCGTGGGTTATTGAGAAGCTGGTGAGTGAAGGAGTGTTGGAAGCATGATGGACTTTGATTGCCCTTACTGTTCATGGGGTATGAATCGAGAAGATATTAACAATCAAGTGCATGAAGATAATCACATTGGTGAATGGGATATTAAGTGCACAAACTGTAAAAAAGATTTGGTTTTAACTGCTGAGCCGAGTATCGATTATTGGGCTTACAGGAAGGAGGAAGGTTGATGAAATGGTACTCTATGACAAAAGTTGCTCAAGAATTGGGCATGGCAGTAAATACATTTAAAAAGTATTACTTGGACCAATACCCTCCAGATCGTGAATTTGCAAATCGCAAAGATTGGACGGCTTCATCAGTTCAAAAAATGCGAAGAGAAATCTTAAAAGAAGAAGGCGCAATTTAAGCGCCTTTTCTAATTTTAAAAATATGGTATATTGGTTTTGAGTTCAAATCCAAAAAACTCAACTGAACTCAGTTTAAATCGGCTGTTCATCACGATTCATCATAATCAATCACAATTAATCATGATGCATCAAATCAACTTGTTACACATATGTTACACAGTGCAACTCCCACACCAAAAACATATTAATAAATCAAAGATTTAAAAATTGAGTTGTACTCCCGCCATCTCCACCAAATACCTTCCAAAACATGGCAAAATATGCCAAGTTTTAAAGACAAAAGGCTTGATTCTAAAGGGATTAAGCCTTTTTTCTTGCCTAAACATAACCAAACATAACTAGCTATAGTGTTGCTTTCCATGTATCCCCTTGTGTATCCTTTGAGAAATATTGAACTCAAGGGATACACGGATAAATGAAAAGATCAGAAATAAAACGCCGTCCTTTGTCTGATACTGTAATTTCCAATCTTGAACCTGAATTAAAAGAGTATCGGGAACTCGATGGCAATGGTTTATACATTCGTGTCAAAACTGATGGTAATAAGTCATGGCAACTTCGATATAAAAAACCGGTTCTGTCGCATTAAGGATTTTAAGTCGAAAAACTGAGCTAACCATTTGTATTAGCTAATCAATTGATAAAATGATCCTATAGAAGTCGGTTTTTCACCTGAAAAATTAAACTGTTCTTTATGAATCATATGTATCAATTCTATTCCAGCCAACATAATTTTAGCTGTGTGAAAAGTTTTCAAACATAACATTGCTCGCACTCTCTTTTTAATAAAACGATGATCTTGTTCAATTCGATTATTTAAATATTTATTTTGCCGAATTTTAATAGGTCTAAAACGAGTAAATCCAACATTAAAGCTTTCAACTGCTTTTTTATTTGCTCCACTTTTATCCATTGTCACACGAATAGGGCAAGCATGTTTACTGATTGCATTTTTAAAGAACCGATGGGCAGCTTTGGTATCACGGTGTTTTGTTAGTAAAAAATCGACTGTTTTTCCATTTGAATCAATAGCTCTATATAAGTAATGCCATTGTCCTTTAATTTTGATATAGGTTTCATCAATATGCCAAAACTGATTAACTGATTTCTTGCATCGAGCCATTTTTTTACTGATGATTGGAACAAGACGGATGATCCAACGATGTATCGTTGAGTGATCTACTAGAATGCCACGTTCTATCATCATTTCTTCTAAATCACGTAAACTTAGTGAATAAGTTAGATACCATCGAATACATTGAGCAATTACATCACTAGGGTAATGTAATCGTTTAAAAGCATCTTGGATCAATGACATATTCAGCTCCTACAAAATTCAATAGTAGCTGAAGATCGCCTTAATGCGACAGAACCACCTATTCATACTGTTCTTGTTCATTCAATAAATCCTCTTTTAAAATGTGCAGTGGTACTAGAATACCCTGACCATTTGGAATAGGAAAAATTAAAGCACCATAGCTATCTTGTTGCATTCCTATTATCCATTTTTCCATAAATACTTTTAACGATAGAAATTTAGGGGTATACCCTTCCCACTCATTATTAGCACAAAGTTCTGCAAAGATTTTTTCTGGCCAAAAGGGAATTACATAGTCTTCATTAAATTTAGAGGTTGCCCAACCATTATTATACAGCCCCCAAACTTTTTCAAAATCAACAGCTTTTCTAATAAAATAATCATATCTTTCTTGAGAAGAAAAATTCAAAATATTCTTAATTTTCTTTTCAATAGCCAAATCAATATCCTCCTATTTTATGTTGAGTTTTATGTAAATCTGCATTTTGTAATTGTGAGTGTCTATAGCAATAACCGTCTTTAGCCTCTGTATTTCGACCATGAGCCAACTCATAACCTTTTGATCTAGAATTTCTGGAATTACCTGGTAATCTAACGGTTTTTCTATTACCAGTCTCAATATGCCTTAATTCATTTTTAACCCATCCACGTACATGTTTCGGTTGTAATGGATCATCGGCTAAGGCCTTTATTACTTCTTGTTTATTAGATCGGCCTGTAGAACCATCATTACAAATACAGCATAATTTTTTTGCTAAACCAATGGATCGACCCATTCAACAGGATTCGGCGCATAAGCAAAAGTATTCAATCCACCCAATAATCCAATCGGATCTTTACTGATAAAGCGCCCTACATAAGGTGAATAATACCTGTATCTATTGTAATGAAGTCCTGTTTCCTGGGTATTGCCCCTACTAATTTGTTTAGCATTCCACAATATAACAGTTGAAAGATGAGATAAACATTAAAACTTAACTCCTATCGAAATTCAAATAATCATAATAGATTTGATATAATTCATCAGAAAAATGATTAGCTATTAATTCTAGAAAATTATTTTTGATATTATCAAAAGTTAAAATTAGGTCACTTACATTTAATATTTCATCCTTACCAACTGGCTCTTGATAAATATTTATAGATTTAACCAAATAAAATTCTTTCTTTATACTAAAATTATAATAATTATTATAACCTTGCTCGATCATATCAACAACAAAATCCCCTCCTATTTTTAATGATTTTAATATATCTGGTAAAATATCTAAAAGCTGATTAAAAACATATTTATATGATCTTTTTTGAAAACCACATATTTCTAAATAAAAATCGAATGATATATTATCAATTAGTATTTTATTAACATAATTCGATCCATTCCATAAGTCACTTTATATGGACACGCTCCAAACTTTTGAATTCTATTCATTTACTCTATTTTATATTTTGTCCATATAGACATGCTTTTATAACGACAAATTTTTCACGTTTGTCCATATCCTAAAAAATGCGTAAAGTGTTAAAAACGTGTTTTAGTCCGCCTAATTAAAAATAAGCAATCACCAAAAGAGACTTTTTGTATTCATATCGACCTTAAAATTTTATGCTCAAAAACAGACGAATGATGACCAACAATGAATCTATAGAAATACATCTAGATGCTGAAACAAAGCAATTTGCAGAACAAGCTGCGATTGTTCTAGACTACCCTACACTCAGTGATTTTTTCATTTATTTAATTCAAAATCACGCACCACAAATTTTGCATGAACACACTCATATTCAGTTAAGTCATACTCAGTTCAAGCAATTTATCGAAGCATGTCGCACTCAAAATACCGTTCCTGCCCGATTAAAACAGGCTGCCCAGCTTTTAGATAAACAAAATTTTTAAGGAGCAGAAATGAAAGTCATTACATGTGCTGAGCTGCAAGACAATTTAGCAGATATACTCGATTACGTTATAGACGATCACGCACCTGTACTTATTAATAGAGAAGATAAACAAGCCGTAGTGATAATAAGTCTAGATGATTGTAGTGCCTTTAAAGAAACAGCGTACCTAATCAAAATTCCTGCCAATGCAAAACGGTTAAGCGACTCAATCGTGCAAATTGAAGCAACTGAAACAACGTGTCATAAACTAAGTAAAGAGTGAGATTGAGATGCACTAACGATGGTAGAAATAGCGCCCGACTATACCCAGAAAATTTCAAGCGATAGACTTCAACATAAAGAACGACATTACAACACCGAAAAAAGAACAACCGAATATATGTGACACGCATCACACAATGACAATATTTGTCCAGAGCATAAAATTCAACCTGATAAAATTTGTCACTTTTTAACAAAAATATATAGTCGAATAAAAAGACTTAAATTTTTTATGTGTAAGGTGCTGTTTTTCTGTGTAAATTGTCTATAATAAAAGTTGGCACGTTTAGTGCTAATATTAAAATAGCTTACAAAGCTTATAATTAAATTAACAACATTTGTGGAGAATGTTTATGAACGCTCAAAAAGGCTTTACGCTTATCGAGTTGATGATTGTTGTCGCTATTATTGGTATCTTGGCTGCAATCGCACTTCCTGCGTACCAAGACTACACTAAACGTGCAAAAATGTCTGAAGTGGTTGCATTCATTGCATCTGCAAAAACGGGCGTTGCAGAAGGTTATGCAGACTTAAATACTTTGACAGGTATTGATAACGCTAAAGCAGGTTTGGCTGCCGCAACAGATATTACATCTAAGTATGTGGAAAAAATGACTGTTACTGATGGTGTAATTACAGTTGATGTTCAAGATATTGATGCAGGTTGTGATGCTGCAACAGCTGCTTTAACTTTAACGCCAACCCCTAATACAACTACTGGTTCATTGGACTGGGCTGGTACATCTGATGCAACCTGTACTAAATTTGTCCCTGCAAACTTCCGTTAATCTTAGCGTAATTTGCAATAAAAAGGGTGTGGCTTAGTCCACACTCTTTTTTATTTGTGTGCGTATTGTTGATAAAATCAAAATCAGGAATTAAGCGATGTTGCCAAAGAAACATTCAAAAAATATAAACGGATTCAAACGACTACAATTGGAATCTCTGACACATTTAGGCGAAGAAATTGACCATTTAATACAACACATCAGTCATGCTCAAGCGATTGAATCTAATGAAATCAGCCAACAATATCAGGAGCTTGATGCTGATAATGAATTGAGTGAAGATGAAAAATACGATATACAAGAGGGGCTAATTGACCAAAATGAGCATCTGAAAGATGTTTTAGATTTGACATATGAACTGGCGATTATTGCCTTATATAAAAAAGTTGAAATTACAACCAAAAAAGCAATTAATATTCTTTACCCTGACATTAATCAAAAAAGTTTATACCGCATTGACTTTTTAAAAAAACAATTAAAAGACAAAGAAATAGATATTGAAACTTTTACAGATTATAAGGCGATGAATGAGTTAAGACTTATTAATAATTGCATAAAACATAGTGGGTGGGTAGATGATAAACTCGCCGCATACAATGACTGGATTGAAGGAAAGCCGTTGAATTATGTCGAAACGACAGAAAAATCTGCTGGAGATGTAGACATTAGAAAACTCAATGATATTCAATCTGCTTATAAACGCTTGAATCCTTTGTGTCATAATTATTTAAGTGATTTAATTTTAGAGTTTAAAAATAAAGTATTATAATGTAGCAGTATAAATAATATGTCCAAGAATTTTGTTGTGGAGTATGCAAGAAAAATGAGCTTTATGATTTTTTTTATAATACAAGAAATATCATGGACTTAAAAAATTTCCTAAAACGAGAATTTCCTCTGCCTAAATTAAGTGAATTAGGGCATATTGGTCTGCTTATTATTTTACCTAATCTTATTTTTCTAACTTTAGCATATTATGCAGCAGTTTCTCGCCCATTATTTAACTTTGATTATCTGCTTGCTTTGTTTTTTATCGTGCTGCCCTATAGAGCAATTCGTTTGTTTGGCGGATTGCTTTTAGTATTGGCAATGTGTGTCGATTTACTCATGTTCGTGGTGCAAATTTTTCCATTTATGGACTTAGCTGCGATTCGTTATCTTGTATCATTTATTCCGCAAGCCCCTACAAATTATTTGGTACTGATGGTGTTTTTTTGCATTTGTATCATAGTCATGGTTGTAGTGATTACTTATTATTCTACACCTAAACGCTTACCGCCACCTTACCCAAGTATTATTTTAATTATTTTACTACTTATTTCTTATGTTTTTATGAATTTGGGGATAATGTATTCAAATTTTAAAGCCATCTTGGGTAGAGATAATTACTATATTGCACATAGTCAGAGCTTATTATATAAAGAGATTATTCAAGATAATTTTGTCGGTTTAGTCAATGTTCTACCCAAATTTGAGCCTTTAGAGCAACCAGAACAACGTGCCGCAACCTTATTACAACAACCCTATTCGGATAAAATCTTTTTTATTGTAGCAGAGTCATGGGGAGAATTACGCAACCTACAAGCACAACGAGAGGTATTAAATAAAATTTATGCTCAACAAGGAAATTTCGATTTTATTCATACAGGTACAATTCGGACATTTGGTGCCACTGTGGCAGGTGAATTAAGAGAATTATGTGGATTAAAATTAGTAGCGAATAGCGGCTTTGCTTTAGGAAAACTTGAACAAGAACAATATGTAAACTGCTTACCGAATCTATTCAAGGCAAATAACTACCAGACCATCGCTCTACATGGTACAAGTGGTTTGCTGTATGACAGAGTGGAGTGGTATCCCAAAGCAGGTTTTCAACACACTTTGTTTGGTGAGCATTTTATGCAGTTGCGTCGCTGTGCTGCATTTAAAGGTGCTTGTGATAGTGCATTGATGAATCAAGTAAGTCAGATTTTTTCAAAATACCAGCAAGATAAACTATTTTTCTATTGGATGACGCTGACATCACATCAACCTTATGCAAAACAAGATATTCATAATCAGCGTTTTGACTGTCAAAAGTTTGCCATAAATCCCAAAAGTGATGCTTGCCGTAATGCACAATTACAAACACAGTTTTTTGATGACCTTGCCATCATGATTCAAAAACCTGAAATGCAAGGTGTGGAAATTGTCGTTGTGGGTGACCATCAACCGCCAATGTGGGGAGAAGATGATATTTCACACATTATTCCATGGAAAGTGAGTTGGTTGCATTTGCGAGTAAAATAGCTTAAATGTAAAATATTTGTCACTTTTCGACGGAAACCGTAGAGTTTACAATAAAGAATAATAATATTAAGTTATTGAAATAAATTAAAATTTATTTTGGCTTGGTTCTTGCTTTGTATTTTTATAACTAATGGCTGGGAGTAAGGCTATGTCACAACAACAAGGATTTACCTTGATAGAACTGATGATTGTGGTAGCAATAATTGGTATTTTGGCTTCTATAGCATTACCACTATACAGTAACTATGTTAAACGTGCCAAAGTCTCTGAAGTCGTGATGTTTATTGATGTGGCAAAAACAGGCGTGGCAGAAAGCTATGCAGACTTAAATACTTTGATGAGTATTGATAATGCAAAAGCAGGTTTAGCCGACGCTACCGATATTACATCTAAATATGTGAATGATTTAACTGTAACTAATGGTGTAATCGATGTAACTGTTAAGGATATTGATACAGCTTGTGATGCCGCAACACCTGCTTTAACTTTAACCCCTACTATTAATACAACAACTGGCTCATTAGAATGGACGGGTTCATCTGATGCTGATTGTACTAAGTTTGCACCAGCGAATTTCAGATAATTTATTTAGAGGCTAAATCATGAGTTATATCCCAGTAAAAATGTTCATATCTCAATTTCAACTCATGAAACAAGATTTGAATATTTTATTAGAAGATTGGACGGTTGAGAATGAGACCGAGCAACAAATAAAAGCGACTGCGACGCATTTGGTTGAAGAATGTTTGGTTGATGCGTGTGCTATTTCATCACAACTCAAAGCAGTTAATTTTGAAAGCCCACCTAACGAACTGGTTGAAAATGCAAATCATATTATTGATACATTAGCACTTTTTAGATTTCGTGAGCACTTGAAACGTCTGATTAAAATTATTCCTGACACAAAATTTAATGGACGTGGAAAACCACCAACTCAACACTTTACCGAATTTTTATGTATGGTTGATTCTTTAACAAAGCAGCAAAAATATTTTTATGTATTAAAATGATTGTAATGTCTAAACGTCTAAAATTTTTTCTAAGCCATCTCACTATTTCCTTTGGGATAGCACTTTGTATTGTCGCATTAGTTTTTTTTGTCTGGTATCCATCTCCACTTGCCTCTGCTGTTGGTGTAACCCATATTTTTTTAATGCTATTGGTCATCGATGTGATTTTAGGACCACTTTTAGGTTTATTGGTTTATAAAGAAGGTAAAAAAACACTAAAATTTGACCTAAGTGTCATTATTCTCATTCAAATTGTGGCTTTATGTTATGGGGTATTTAGTATCGAACAAGGTCGCCCTGCATGGTTGGTTTATAATGTAGATCGTTTTGAGTTGGTTAGAAAAAATGAATTAGTTGATACGAATATTCAGCAAGCACAGCCACAATTCCAAAAACCTTCATGGTTTAAACCGCAATATGTTGCCGCTGAATTTGCCAAAGACACACAACAACGCAATGATGAAATGTTTGCAGAAGTATTTAGCGGTATTTCAATTGCACAGCGTCCAGAACGCTATGTAGAACTCACTCAAGCCAAACACCAAATCCAACAACGTGCATTACCACTTGTAGAACTGCAACAGTACAACTCAAAAGCAGACGTTGAAAAAACTTTAGCCAAATATCCAAAAGCAGATGCGTGGCTACCCTTAAAAGCCAATGCTGTAGATATGGTGGTATTAGTCAATAAAGAATCTTCGAGCATCATCAAAATAGTAGACCTCAGACCGTGGAAATAAGTTTAACGGCATATTTTTTACTCCGTTTATTAAAAAGCCACTAAGTTCATAAACTGAGTGGCTATATCAATCAAATAGTCCGAGTACTTTGCCTCAACTCAAAATTTTCCAACAATAAAGAATTGCACTTTTCCAGCAGTATTTCATAATCTTCTTTCAGCTGCTCATAATCACTTTTCACCGCTTTGGTCTTAGTTTTCGCTTGCTCAATTTGCTGGGCAGGCGAAAGAAGATTTTGCCCTGCTGCCTGTGCAGCTTGCTCAATTGCCTCAATTAATGCTGCATGACGGCTCTTTTTAATCGAGCCTCGTTTACGTCCAGCCTCCATTGCAACCGTATCGTTATTAATGGCAGAGCCTTTCGGTAGAACAATCGGTTTGTTGGCTTTTAATCGCTCTAAAGCAGCGTAATAATCATTAAGTACACTCATATTTTACACCTCAATATTAATCATTTTAATTTTTTGAATCATTTTGTTTAAAGCCAAAATATCACTGTCCATTTGCTCGTATAGCAGACTGTTCTGTACTTGCATATCTCGCTGCCGTTGTAGTCGCTGAACCGCTTTTTGTATTTTTTCAGCACTTGTTGCATCAAACACAGCATGGGCACAACTCAAACAGCTCGTAATAGCCGTAAAAGAAATTTTTTCGCAAGAATCAGGGTTGGTACATGCGCCAAACAAGCTAGGCTTATAGGCAATTTCACCCTTTTTCATACGCTTAATGGTTTCATCACGGTTTGGAAATACTGTGAGTAATTGCTCGCGGTCTTTTTGTAGCTGCAAATAGGTTCCTGCCCCACCAAGTAAACGGCCAGCACTATTAATTACACCCTCTTCAAATTGCGCATAAGAATGTACCAAGCGCTGATATTCCAGTTCTTGAATAAACTCTTTTTGACTGTCACTCACTAAAATACTTGGTGCAAATACCGCATTATTACGGTAATACAACGTCATAGACTCTGTTAGATGCTTAAATTGGACTGACAAAGCGCCAAGTCCGATCATGCCTGAACGAGCGCCATACACAGCCAGTGAACGCCTGAATTGATGGGTACAAATATTCCAATATTGACCAATTTGACAGTCTTTTTCTTCACGCCAGTTACGGAAACCATCAAAAGCTTCAAGCTCGGCGATATCACTTTCTGTGATTTTCAACCCCTCTCCAAGCAATACAGAAATACGGCTTAAATACTGATTAAAACTAGCATTGGTTCGCGTTGGAGCACCTTCAAAATTAGAGATAAAATCCGTTTCATTTTCGATATTTCGATTGTTTTTATGCCTATGTTTTTGTGAATATCGTGTTGGAAATAATGGATATTCAGCAGGATTAGAAAAATCGTAATGCGGATTAAATATGGCGTAGATTTCACCAATACTTTGTGCTGCATGTACGCCAGTTTGAATATCTTCAAACGTGATCCAATACGTCGATTTATTTCCACCACCATGCAACTTGGAGGTATAACCCATAATGACATGCACAAGATGCTCATTACTTTGAATAGTTTGATAGCAATCATAAGACAGTTGATTAACTTCATTATCCCGCATACCTGTAAATAGATGAATCCAAAGTTTGGCCATGCCTTGAATCAACGTCATATAACGAGTGAGATTGGCATGTTTTTGAATCTGATGATTCTCAAAAAGCTGAGTTAACCCCAGCAAATCACGTGCATCGTTGAAACTTATCGCTCGTTTAGCACGTCTAAGCTCAACAGGCATCAGGGCAAAATTTACATCTTGCTGAATCCGTTGAAACCATTTCAGCAAAGCAGGCGCATTTTGATTAAACTCGTTTAATAAATCTGCTAAAGCATTAATTAAGGCAATATAAATACGTGAAGGAATAAGTTTTGTTTGCGGGCCGACTTTACCTGATCGCAAGCGTATTTGTGCAGCAAGTCTTGCTAAATTCTCAATCGGTTTATATGTACTAAACGCAGGAATGAGCAATGGGTACTGCTGCTGTAATGCAAAACAATCAGTTAAAAATGCTTTGATGTGATTAGCTCTTTGATAACTGATACCAGCATAAGCCTCATGCACTTTCGCAATATAACCTGCATCACTAAATAATTGTGTCAATGTGCAACCATTGCGGTAAGCAATTGCAGCAAACTGTCGCAAGACAAGATGGCGTTGCTCAACACTTTTAATAATCGACTTACCTGATTTTATATAAAGCAACGCAAAAATGATTTTTTTCATTTCAGCACGTATTTGACAGAAGAGAAAATCATTCTCACGAGCATGTTTCAACCAGCTTTTAAAATTTAATTTACAGTGACACTTCGGCAGATAGGGTGAAAAGTCCCAAACATCATCGCCAAATTGAGATAATGTTGTGCCATTTGACATACGGGATAAAATAAAGCTTGTGGGAACAGTCAGCTGATTATTCTCCAAACGATATTCATCTGGTAAAAACTGCTCAGCAACGCCACTGGCATACAAATACGAATTAAATGAACTCATGATATCCACCCCAAATCAATTAGCAATTCAAAATGATTCAGCCAATACGCATCTAAATCACCGCTTTCTACTTCTTCTTGAATTGAAAAAATACGATTACGTAAATTTTCATAAGTATTTGATAAATCGTTGAGTACTTCGTCAATTCGGTGTAGTACAACCCCAAACTGCTGTTCCCACTTGATTAAGTCCGTAGCTTTTTGTTTAACGTAGCCGAGCAGGCTTTTCAGTGATAAAAGCTTACGCACATCTTCGTCATCAGCGTGGACTGCATAGTGTTGGCAGAATAAGCAATGCTCAAATTGTTGGCAGTTAGGCGATGGAGCTTGTGCAGCAAAACCCGTTGCTTTTTCAGGCTGTAGATTTGTTGTCATACAAGCCCCGACTGGCAAGGTCTGAACATCAACAGGCTCATCTAGCGTTTGCACAGGAATACGTTCAACGGTTCGAGTTTGTGACACTGCAACTTCTCGCAGTTCATAAAAGAATTGTGAAATCTGTTGGCTTGCATCTTTAAATGAAGTTCGACTGTAATTTTTCTTCGCAGTATCGAGTGAGTGTCCCATTTTTTCGACTTCAAGCAATAAATCACCATCGCTCAATTCAACATATTGACTGCTAACATGCTTGCGCCACTCTTGTGGGGTGATCCAAGCCATTTTCGGGAAAATACGCTGCAAAAATCTTTTAAGTAATTGAAGTTTATTATTTCCAATTGCGCTTAATTTTCGCACTTCATTACGTAGCAGAAATACAAAATCACATGACTCATCTTGAATATACCAAGCGCGAAGTTCTAAAATTTTTCTAAAAATCGGCTCAAATTTAACTCCAAACTCTGGCCGTACTGTCTTGCCTCTTGCACGGCTTTTCGTTCCTGAAAAGCGTCGGCCTTGTGTACTCGGTAGGATTTCCATCGTATCAAGGTGTAACTGTTGAGCAGTGTCTAGATTTGCTCCAGTTTGTGCAATAAATAACAGCATGCCGATGGTCAGGCCGTAGGATGCAAGTCTTTCACGCTCTAAATGCCGCTTATTTTTGTTGCGTTCTTCAAGTTTACGGATCGCTTGATTGCGGTTTTCACGTATACGCTTTCGATGCTCACTATCTTCTTCTAACTCAAAATCAGCTAGCATTTTTGACAAAGATGGAATAGCCGTATATTTAGCTAGATACCTCTGCATATCGAACTGAATATGCTGTTTTTCAACTTGATGATGAAATCCAGAATAGAAATTAAAAACTTCGTCATCTACAGATTGAAAATGCGCAGGAAAGTCATTTTCTTGTACAACAATATGATGAATTTCAAGAAAGACATTTAACAAAGTTGCATAAGTTTTTTGATGATCTTGTTCTGCAATCGGTAAAATAGGCACATCATAACGCTGAGACTGTACTTGCATCGCTTGACTAGAAATATCAATTTCATGACAATCAAATACATATGCAATCAGTTTGGCAACATAACGCTGATACTGCTTTGCGGTATGCGCAGCCAAGTTATCTTCATCAGTGTCCGCAAGCAAAGTCCGATCAACCAGAGATTTACTATAGCGACGATAGGCATCGATCATGCTGTCCTTATCGGATAAATCAAAAATTTTCTTTTGTTGATCAATCCAATCCAAAAACATCTTGATGATGGAATAGAACAACCCTTTTGATAGGTTCGATCCATCCATTTGCAGTAGATAATCTGTAAAACATTTTAAAAAATAGCGTCTTTTTTCATCAAAAGAAGCGACAAGCTCATTGTCTGATACATCGAAAGAACATGCTCTTTTAGCAAAAAAGAATGTACCAATATCTAAAGTTCTAAAAGAAAATGAGGCCGTTTTATCTTTGATTACAAGTATTAGGCGCTCATGCTCAGTAAGCTGTTTATTGATATCGGTGATATGAACAAACAATGGAGTGCGTGTGAAATTCATGACAAATCTCCTGCTGAATTAACAGAAGACATCACATACTTCATCAAACTTGATTCATACTCATGCTGAATTTTACTGCGCCATTCCAGTCGTGATTTATAATTCAAGTACTGTAAAGTGGTACTGATATTGCGATGACCCATGCGAGCTTGCACATATTCGACAGCTGTCATCGCCGAGTGACCTTCTGGCAGGTGTTGTAACTGACTTTCAAGCAGGTTCATACCAAAACTGGCGCGTAAATCATGAAACTTAAAACTTTTAAATTGTGGATCAATCAAGCGAATTTCGGGTAATAACACACCTTTTAAATAACTACGTACCGCTTCGCCTTCATAGAGTTTAAGCCTAGCCCCAAATGAGTTAGAGCTTTTGATCTTCTCGGTCAATTCTTGCTGTTCAGCTTTGCTTGTATAGAAAGGTGTACCAAGCTTAGTGAGAAACACATAGTTTTCATCCGAGTTAGCATAGTTTGACTTCTGTCTACGCTGACGTGCTTGCTCACTATTGATATAAATTTTAAGATCTTGCACTAACCAATGCGGAATTAGCAGCGTCATCGGCTTTTGAAATTTGCTATCAATGCTTGTCCCAGCCCCAACAGGCAGACGGATAAAGCCATGATTATCAGGCTCACGACCAATTAAGTTTTTGATTCGTAGAGTACAAATCGTTTGTAAACGGGCACCTGTAAACAATGCAAGATAAAACATCAACTGATATTCACGTGATGATTTTTTCAATGCTTTTAAGATAATAGCTTGCTCTTCAACGCTGAGTGGACTTAATTCACCACCATCCTTAATCGCCTCAGGGTTATGAGCTTTAGCAGGAACATGAATCGCAAGGTCATGCGACTTAATTGCCATTTTTCGACGTGCGCCAAACTCATTGTCTACCGCAATATATTTGTACACATCTTGAAATGGCAGTCCATAGCGTTGATGGTCAACCAAGTCTTTTGTGACAAGAAATCGATAAAAATTCACCACTGCATTAATTCGACCACGTGCAGAACTGGCTGAAATTAGGCCTGCATTGGCTTGTTCAATAAGACGCGTACGATATTTAAAAATTGCGTTTTGTTGTTTCAATTTATGAAACTTTAAACAGTCAAGCTGTTCATCTTCAAGAAACCGCTGAAAATCAACAAGCTGATTGGCAATAGATGCAAATGTTTTAAAATCATACTGTATTGCTTGCTCAAGTTTTTTCAGCAAATACAGATTAAAAACGTCAGAAGGGCTACCATCTCCATGGATAATCACAGGGAATTCGAGATACGCATCACCATGTTTTTCGAACACTGCATCATTTAAACGATCAGTTGCCTTTCTCAACGTCGATAACTGAAATTTTTTAATGGTCACAACTTTGGCTTTTGATTGGTAGCGTGACTGACCATTTTTAAGTTTAGTGCTCATTTTGAGCCTCCTGTTTATTAAAAAACAGGCAAAAAGTGATCTTAAGATAGGATTGACAAAAATGCCCCTATCCATCAAAATCGAAGTGTCTGGACGCCAATCAAGACATTCATAAAAGCTCATGTTCCCACATGGGCTTTTATACTTTTTGCCGAATGAAAATAATTACTTTTTTGTCAATTCTCTCTGTTCCTCTTTTCTTAATCGTTCCAATTCCGTAATAAAAAAAGCATTCATTGACTGATGTCTTTGCTTTGCCATTTGTTTGACCCAAAAAACTAAATCTATGGGTAAACGAAGATTCGTCTGTTTCATGTGCATCACACCAATTGTTAGCATATTGCTAACATAGCAATATGCTAACACTTATGTCAACTCTTTTTTTATAGCATAATGCTAGTGCTATTTTTTACCGACTTAAAAATGTATGAGTAAGAAAGATATCCAATTTAATCTTCGTATTCCTGAAGAGCTAAAAGCCAAAATTGATGCTGCAGCGAAAGCGAATCAACGCTCTATCAATGCAGAAGCGACCTCTCGACTTTACGATTCATTCGTCATGAATGACAATATTCAAGTTGAAGCAGCAAAAATCGTTGAAAACTTTCTTCGAGCTCGATCTCCGACAGAGCGAAAAAAAGTGGTAGCTGAACGTTTAAATTTTGTATTAAGTGAATTGAAAAAAATTTATCATTTCAATGAATTTACAATTGCTGAATTAGCTTTTGAGATCAATGAAGATACGGCTGATGAGGCTGAAGCATGGTTTAGAGCAGAATTAGAACCCACCTTCGGACAATTGGAAAAAATAGCGCAACATACTTCAGTGAATCCAAACTGGTTACTCTTTGGTAAACAGACTCCATATGATATTCAGCACATACGTTTAAATGAATATTTAGATCAAGATATAAAGCTGCTTTTAGTTTCAGACCCTAGTAATGAATATTTATCTGCATCAAAAGTGAAAGAAATAAAATTTATTCGCGAATTATCAGAAACAGGGCAGTTAATTATTCTTAAAATTTATGAAAATTACGCAGTTGAGACTTTTTATCCCCCATATCATATCAGTGACGTAAATGGTGTTGGTGGATATAACTCATTGTTATATTTTTGTTTATTGACCAAAGTACTGTTGCGATATTATAAATCTAAGGTGAATGTATATAGTCATCTGCTTTCAGAAGAGCAGTTTAAACTTATTTTGACTGGAACAGTTCATCCCTTAACAATTGCAGAAAAATTACATCATATTCCTTGGATTGATGATTTAGCGGATAGACTCCCAAATAAAAATTTAGATTATTGGGATGGTTTTGATACGTTAAGAGCAAGAATACTACGAGACTTTGCAGCGAAAGAATACATTCAGGAAATTTGGAATGATCCTGAGTTGTATTTAAAGCATCCTATTGAGTTTTAAAAAAGGGATGACATTTTACTAAGTGCCATCCCTTTTTCTAGACTCATTGGTATATTCAAATAAATCTTGCATATTACAATTAAAATATTTACATAAGGTATCAGCGACTGAAAGTTCAATTCGTACTGCACGATCATAGTAAAGACTTGTTAGCGTATTACGATTGATACCAGTCGCTTGAGCCACCTCACTTAGCTTTAAAATTTTTCGCTCACCCATCAAATTTGACAACCTACATCTAATCATAACAACCTTTAAATTAAAAAAATTAACCTACAGAAGGTTAATTTAACTTGATGAATAACTTTTACTATGCTAATTTAACCTACAGCAGGTTATATTGTCTTATTAAAAACAAATTAGCCGTTCTAAATTTCATTATATAGTTTTTTAAGGAAGTTCAGCTATGAATAACTACTTTTCTCCAAAATTCTCTGTTTCTGAGGAAGTTCGTTCAACTGCTGTTGCACTAATCAAAGAGTTTAATATTGACCGTACATTTGATTTAGCTTTGTTTCTGAATGTTAATCCCAACTTAAATGACCAAGATGCGACTTTAGCGTGGGTGAACTATTTTGAAAAAAATCAACATGATATCAGTGATTTCAATCTTGTTAGACGCCACTTTATGAAAAATTTTCCTAAAATTATGTTTACAAACTTTAGTGAATAAAATAAACAAAGGGAGATATCAAATATCTCTCTTAATTTTTAACGGACCTTCTTATTGTAATCTCGATTAAAAGTGAAACTTAATTTAATTGGTTGTAAAAATATGGATTCATCGATAAAAGCAAGTCATATTGAGCCATCGGTCATTGCTTTTGACGTGTTTGGTACACTTGTAAAAATAGGGGAAAGACGTTCCCCATATAGAAAATTAATGAAATGGCTAAAAGAACATGGACGACAACCAAAACCTGATGATGCCAAATTTATTATGTCCCACAATTTAAATTTGGCAGAGCTTGCAAAGCGATTAGCAGTAAATATTCCAGACCAATTTTGCAAGAACTTGAGCATGATTTAGATAAAGAGTTACGCTCTATTACACTGTATGAAGATACCTTATCAACTTTGGAAGAATTAAAGAAATTAGGGATTGAATTGGCATTATGCTCAAATTTAGCTATGCCATATGGAAAAATTGTTTCTCCATTATTACCGCCCCTTGATGCTTATGCTCGGAGTTATGAAGTTGCTGCAATTAAACCTGAGTCGAAAATCTATCAGTCACTCATTAACCAACTAGGTTGCCAAGCTTCAGAAGTCCTATTTATTGGGGATACAGCACTTGCAGATTTTACAGGGCCGACAGCATTTGGTATGTCTGCTAGATTGATCAATCGTCAAAATGGTCAAACATTGGCAGAAGTTTTAAGCGACATACTTTAACAACTCGTGGACGCCACCTAATAGTGAATACTCACAGCTCCTCATCTTTCCATTTTTTAAATTCTGCAATTCGTTCTTCAAGCTCCCTCGTCCATGCTGGTTTTATATGTGGCACATTTAGGCGCTCAACACCTTGATGGTCAAAAAACTTATACACCTTTGCCGCCAACTTGATAAACGCCTGTTCAAACGTATTTGCCCAAACATCTAAACGATAATCATGATAATGCTCTTGGTATAATTTACCACCATCTTCTACTTTATTGAGATGTGAGCCAGTTTCTAAATAAATCACTAATTGCCCATTATCTTCATCATTATATGCACCGTGATAAACATTTTGGCAGTGCCCCCATGTATTCCAGTGCCATGATGGTACATCACCAATAACCGTCCAAAAAGCTGGGTGTGTATCAATAAAATGATAGGCAGTTAAAAAGTCTGTTGGATTTGCGAGATATGCTTGCTCATTTTCAAAGGCAGTCTGTAAAGCAGATTGTAAATGCTCAAATTTATTTTTATCGGTGTAGGAAAACAAACTACTAGAAAGATGCTCAGAGGTTTTAAAAAATAGGCAACCACTCTCTTTATTCTCACCAAAATATTGATAAACCTCTGGTAGAATCTGTAAATCTGTAGGTTTGACATGATGGATCTGGTGTTGTACGTCTTTTAAGCTTTCATGAATTGCTTCCATACGATCAGGGTAAGTGACGACAAGTTTCGTATCTCGCAGTGATAAAATTGCTGGTTCAGTTATTTGGGGTAACTGTTCTAACAGCCAGTCTGGTAATTGTTTTAATTCAGTCGGTTGCATTTTTAGTTATCCTTTTTTAAATAATTCCAACTTGTTACATGCGTTACACAACATAATTTGTGAAAGTTGATTGTAAGTTAGTCCATAGGAGTATATTGTCACTCAAGGGCTTCAACAAAATTAAGAACAGAAATCAAGCCACTCATCGTTTCTATTTGATGAATTGGGATACCGCTAGTGACTCTATTTTCGGACGTTAAAAAAATCTTCATCGCAGCCTGATCACCACCTGTCAAAGCATGTAAAGCCTGGTATAGACGAATCAGCAACAGTGCTAATTTCCCCTGTTTAGAATTTGGATCTAATTCAGGTTGGTTTTGCAATTGAGTGATTGCCTCAACATCCATATCTAGCACTATTGCGAGCTGAGACTGACTAAGGGAAAGTAGTTTAGCAGCCCTAAGTACTGACTTTCCCAATACAGCTGCTGGTACTACCTGCTGTTCCAATAACGTCATAGCATCACCTCAAGCTCTAATTTTACTGATCAAGCCTTAAATCTAACAATATCATACAAATTTCTAGATAAAACAATCACCTATTCCTGTTCGTAGCATACCGGTTATTCTTACTTGTTAGACGACCAGAAATAGTCACATAAGCTAATTTTGCCGACACCTGATGATTCATACTTACACCACGCCATGCTGCTTCCAAGGCAAGTTTTTGATGAACAATGATGGAACACGAACAATAAATCGACCACTATATTAACCAAGGGGGGGCATTTTTACACTGCCGCTAACACAGCTATCTTCCTATCTTTTTAAAATAGGTTTCACATTTTGAAGCGGGGCCAAAATTATATTTTAAAGCGGTATTGGCTCGAGCTGTTGCATATTCAATACCTTGAATTTCACGCTGCTGAGCAAAAACTTGAATCGCAGGATGTAACTGTTCTGAGCAACTGGCATCGTTGCTAAAGTATTTTAAAGTCTTGGTATTGGAAAAATATATTGCAGCAAACAATCGCCCATCTTTAAACACAATCGCGGATGAAGCATCTAAACTGCTTACAGACCGACCTTCATAATACAGCGCCTCATCTGTTTTCAGTAAATATGGCGCTGAGTAATTGTCAAAATTAGATTGAAATTTTAGATAATCATGCTTTAACAATGTTTGAAGTCCTGTTTGGATTTTTGGATTCAAAACAATTTGAGGAATTGATGAAATATCTGAATATTGAATGAAGTCTAGTTCTTGAGCATGAGTAAAAACGGAGATTGAAAAAAGTAGAAAAAGATAATAGTGATTCTTCATATCAAATTTATTATTTTTATGTCCATATTGACTTACTTATGGATTGTTCATTTTATATGGACACTTATGGAGTACATTTAATAAGAAATAATAAGTGTACTCATCACTATAAGGGTCTTCCTTCATCTCTTTATTAATAACTCTAATCAATTTTTCCACTTCAATAGGGCTTTGTTGCACAAACCTATCTGTAAAGGCTTTTTCAGCGATATAATTTTCAAATGAAGAAGCCTACACACAAAATCTACCGTACAACCAATTGGCCCGCATATAACCGAGCACTCATGAGTCGCGGAAATATTGCCATTTGGTTTGATCCTGCTACGCAATGGTATGCTCCATCAAAAGGCAAACAAGGGCGAAATCAAACCTACTCCGACGCAGCTATCCAATGCTGCTTAATGATTAAATCCTTATTCCGTCTATCTTTACGTATGGTCACTGGCTTTGTGCAAAGTCTGATTAAACTTTGTGGATTAAATTGGACCGCACCAGATTACAGTACGCTTTGTAGAAGACAAAAGCATATTGATATTGCAATCAGCTACCAAAAAAGTAGCGATGGGCTGCATCTACTCATAGACTCTACAGGCATGAAGTTTCTAGGTGAGGGCGAATGGAAACGCAAGAAACATGGACCTGAATATCGTCGCCAATGGCGTAAACTTCATATTGGTATAGATGCTAAAACCCTTCAAATACGCGCTATTCAACTCACTACAAATAATGTGAGTGATTCACAAGTGCTTGGTGATTTACTCGATCAAATTCCACAAGATGAGCAGATTGACTCTGTTTATACCGATGGAGCTTATGACACCAAGCAATGCCGTCAGGTCATTGCAGATCGGCAAGCGCATGCAGTGATTCCACCTAGAAAAAATGCGAAACCATGGAAAGATACAAAGAGTAGCTCGCTAGCGCGAAATGAATTACTTCGAACAGTTAAACGTTTAGGCAGGACACTATGGAAAAAATGGTCAGGCTATCATCGCCGCAGTTTGGTGGAAACCAAGATGCATTGCATCAAATTATTAGGCGATAAATTAATGGCAAGAAGCTTTCCTAGTCAGGTGAATGAGATTCATGCACGTGTAGCAGTCCTCAACAGATTTACGGAATTAGGTCGACCACTTACCCAAGTTACGCCTTAAATTTGGCTCAATTAGGGGCGCTTTGCATTTCAAATCTTTGTGCAACAAAGCCCTTCAATAGTACTCATTTTAAAATTATTTTTTAAATACTTTATTTCCATTATCATATTTTCACCATTATAAAATAGGGTAAGCTGTTTTAATACAATTTTTTCCATTCTGCCCACGAAGTGGTTGAGGTACAACTCTCATTTTAGTGGCTGGATGGATTGTCCCGTCAGATTTTATAACCTCACCTATACCACTTGGTATATTTACTTCTACAACATGGTTTGTGTTTCTATAAGGAGCTATAAGTTGCTCAGGAAAATTAGCTGGATCTTTAGCCCTATCAAGTAAAGATTGTCGAGATACATTTTTGCCATGCTCTTTAAATGCATGACCAAACTGCTTAGTACTTTTACTAACTATTGGTCCTGTACAAGGATCCTCCACCTCACAACAATCTTTTTTCTTTGGAGTTAACCCTAGAGGATCAATCCACCCCACAGGATTCGGTGCATAAGCATAAATATTACTACCACCCAATAAACCAATCGGATCTTTAGAGATGAATCTTCCTACATAAGGCGAATAATATCTGTATCGGTTGTAGTGCAACCCTGTTTCATCATCATAATACTGTCCTTGGAAACGGATATTATTGGTGATGATTTCAGAATTCCAAATATCTCGTTTGGTGTGATTCTCAGGTTTACATGTGCCCCACGCTTTGTAATTTGCTGTCCAAACAATTGCCCCCGTTTGGTCACTCATTTCTTGTGGTGTACCTAAGTGGTCACAGTGGTAGTACCATACGCGATCAAATGAATTAGGTTGTTGAGTGGTGTGCCATAATGGATCTTTGTCATAGTCGTAACCATGTTCCCATTGTGGCGTTTGGTGCTGGTTGATCTGTTGTCTATACGTCGCTTGAATTAAAGGAACGAAACTACCATTTTCATAAACATAATGTTTGGTGTAGAGATTCGTTGACTCATAAGCAAGGGTATCACCATCCCAACCATATTGCGTGGTTTCGGTATAGTGACTGCGTCCTGCTTGGATATGTTGTTTGGATTTTTCAATCCGTCGACCCAGTGCATCGTAGCGGTAGTGGGTTTCGGCTTTGTCATTTTTGCTACGAACAAGTCTGCCAAGGGCATCCCATACAAAGTCCTGTATATGTCCACCATCACTTAGTTATTCATCTTCAAATATTTTTAAAAAAATCTTAGAAATTTGATTTGAAAAATCATTATCTTCAACAGGCGCAGGCAGAGTTAAACAATACTCATAAATATTTTTTGGAAAAATATAATAATATGGGTTTGTTATATTTGAAATATAAAATTTACTTTTATTATATTCCAATTTAATTGCACGAGTTTGAAGATCAATTACATCAAAAAAATTATATGAGATTTCAAACGAGCCTTCATTATTATCATTTAAGACAAAAAGATTTTCTTCCCAATAGTCATACATTTCTTGAGAATTAAAATATATATTTCCGTTAAAACTTTCCTCTACGCCTTCACTTTCCTTCCACATAAAGTCACTTCTATGTTTCTTTAAATAATCATGAAATTTTTCATATACAAATTCAGGTGGTAATTCTGAAACTGCAAATACACAATATCCAAATAGCCAAGTCATTTATACTACCTCTTTAGCCTTGTTTCACATTTGAATATGCTTAAAAATAGGTTTGATAATTTTTCTGAAAACTCACAATAGGCTATAGCTTCAGGTAAAACTAATGCATATTCATAAATATTTTTCTGAAAAATATAATAATGCGGATTAGCATAGTTGCCACTAGGGTAATCAATTCCAGGATAAAGTGATTCTAATAATCTCGTTTGCATATTTATTCTTTCAAAAAATTGATATGTTATAAGAAAAGCTGCTTCTCCATCTTTATTTAATGTAAACACATGATCTGACCATAATTCATACATTTCTTGATCTTTAAAATATAATTTTCCTATTGCCGTTGGGTTGAAATTAGTATTTTGCACAGTAAAAACTTTCCATAACTCTTTTAATAAAAATTCAAACTGCTCAAAAACAAATTCTGGTTTTAGTTTTGAAACTGCAAATACACTATATCCTATCATTACTCATTCCATGTTGGTATTACTGTTGGGCCTTTAGATATCATATCGCTTGAATCTATTTCTAAATCTGAAGGACTATATGTTACATGAGTTCTTCCACTATTTTTTACCGTTTTAAGTTTGCATTCATCAACTTTAAAATGAAAATAATATTCGACTTTATCTGAGGTAACCCCTAATGAACCTTTTATTCCTCCTGCTCCTTTAGCCCTCATATCACCAATTGATAGAGGTGTTAAATAAACACCTACAGGATGTATACGATTAGGTTTCGATGCTTTAAAATGATATTTTTTAGTATTTGAGTTAATAGCATTATATCCAGCTTTATTAGTATAGTGGTACATTTCGACCATTTTAGGTAATGCACAAGCTTCTTCTTCATTTCTACTATTTTTTCCCCTATTAGCACCTTTTGGCGATAACCCATAGGGATCTACCCACATAATTGGGTTAGGAGAATAAGTATAAATGTTATTCCCACCCAACAACCCAATCGGATCTTTACTTATAAACCTCCCCACATACGGTGAGTAATACCGATAACGGTTGTAGTGAAGTCCCGTTTCTTGGTCGAAATATTGCCCCTGAAATCTGAGATTATTGGTGATGATTTCAGAATCCCAAATGTCTCTTTTTGTGTGGTTTTCCGTCTTACATTCACCCCAAGCCTTATAATTCGCACTTCAAACAATCGCACCTGTTTGGTCAGTCATTTCCTGTGGTGTACCTAGGTGGTCACAGTGGTAGAACCATACTCGGTCAAATGCGTTGGCTTTTTGTTCTGTGTGCCATAGTGGATCTTTGTCGTAATCGTAACCATGTTCCCACATTGGGGTTTGGTGCTGATTAATTTGTTGTCTGTACGTTGCTTGTATTAAGGGGACAAAACTTCCATTTTCATAAACATAATGCTTGGTATAAAGGTTGGTTGACTCATAAGCCAAGGTGTCACCATCCCAACCATATTGCGTGGTTTCGGTATAGTGACTGCGTCCTGCTTGGATATGTTGTTTAGATTTTTCTATGCGTCGACCCAGTGCATCGTATCTGTAGTGGGTTTCGGCTTTGTCATTTTTACTACGAATCAGTCTGCCAAGGGCATCCCATTCAAAGTACTGTAAATGCCCACCCTCACTTTGTCGGATCAGTTGTCCATAGTCATCGTATTGGTATTTTTTGATTAATGTAATCCTGCACCACATTATTTACAAGACTATTGTATGGATTGAAATCTATAGATTTTCCATCAGAATTTATTTATATATGAAACCGTTTGGTGTTCCACCGTACAACGGTGGAACAAGGCAATAAAAACTTCATAGTGATTATTTTTAAGCCTATGAAAAATCTATTACATAATTAATTTACTTAGACCACTTAATATAATTAAAAAATTATATAGAGTTATCACTTATGTATAATTTCTCTAATTTAGCTTTTGCATTATTTACAAAAAAAATTTCTCTATATTCTATAATAGTCATTCCATTAACAGGTGAGAAATCATAATCATTTTTCCCTTCATCTTGCCATAAACATAATCCGCAAGCTTCAAAATCAGGCTCTAAAGGCAGAGTGTAAAAACCACAGCACTTACATTTTGAAAAGAAATCTCTAGAGTCTTCTGATATACAAATATCCTCACAATATAAAATTTTATACATTTTTTTTAATTTCATATTATTATACAGTAAATACCTTTGACTTAACATATATACTATTGCTGGAGTAAAAAACTCTCCATACACCATATCATCATCAAATTCATTATTTAAAAAAAACTCTAAAATTGAATAATCAATATCAATTTGACTAACATCAAAACCTTCATCAATATCTTGTTGATCAACTACATGCCAAACACTCAACACTAACGCATTTCTTTCTTCAACAGACAAATCTAAAACTGCCTTTTTTGCTATTTCATTAGCTACTGATTTTCTATTCATATCTTTTTCCTTCTTATAAACCACATTTACTTGCAGCCAATGCTATTGCAGCAGCATAAGGATCTTCATCTCGACCATCATCTTTATAAAAAGTGTTAATTATTCTTGATTTTATATTTCCAACAAAAATTGTTCCAGTTAATGTATCCATTTTTACAACAAAGGTATTACCGACAATAGTATCCACTGTTGTTGAGGTATCTGTTGCAGCAAACTCTCTAGCCATTTTAGCATATTGACTTTGTGAAATATTACCAAATTCATGACCATGCTTATCGTAATGATATTGGAGAGATGTAAGACTCTTCCCATCAACTTTGTATGTTTTAGTTGTCGAAAAACTCTTCCATCCTAAATCAGATGCTTTACAAATATCTTTTTTAGCTAATCCCAAAGGATCAATCCACTGGATTGGATTCGGTGCATAAGCAAAAGTATTAAATCCACCCAACAACCCAATCGGATCTTTACTAATAAATCTTCCTACATAAGGCGAATAATACCTGTAACGGTTGTAATGCAACCCTGTCTCATCATCATAATACTGTCCTTGAAAACGGATATTATTGGTAATAATTTCCGAGTCCCAAATGTCTCGTTTGGTATGGTTTTCAGTTTTACCACTCGAGCAAAGCTCTCGTCTTGCGCTTCGGGAAAAACGTTGTTTTTCTTATCCTCGCTCACCCATTCCTTATAATTCGCACTTCAAACAATCGCACCTGTTTGGTCAGTCATTTCCTGTGGTGTACCTAAGTGGTCACAATGGTAGAACCATACTCGGTCAAAGGGGTTGGCTTTTTGTTCTGTGTGCCACAGTGGGTCTTTGTCGTAGTCGTATCCATTTTCCCAACTTGGCGTTTGGTGCTGATTAATCTGTTGGCGGTAGGTCGCCTGAATTAGGGGAACAAAGCTGCCATTTTCATAAACATAATGCTTGGTATAAAGGTTGGTTGACTCATAAGCCAAGGTGTCACCATCCCAACCATATTGCGTGGTTTCGGTATAGTGACTGCGTCCTGCTTGGATGTGTTGTTTAGCTTTTTCAATCCGTCGACCCAATGCATCGTAGCGGTAGTGGGTTTCTGCTTTGTCGTTTTTACTCCGAACAAGTCTGCCAAGGGCATCCCATGCAAAGTCTTGTACATGTCCACCCTCACTTTGTCGGATCAATTGTCCATAGTCATCGTATTGGTACTTCTGATTGATGTAATCCTGCACCACATTATTGACGAGGCTGTTATAGCCATGTTTATGCGTCGGTTCATAGTAGGTGTCTTGTCTATGATGGTGTATGCCGTGATTTGAGTGCTGTGTTTTATTGGGATTGATAATATTGCTTGCAGGGTCAAAGGCAAAGGTTTCTTTACCCATGTTGCTATTGGCTTGGAGTAGGCGTCCGACTGGGTCATATTTATATTCGATGTGTCCACGTCTTTTGTCATGGATGTCAGTTAGTTGTCCAACTTTGTCATAATGGTACAGACGTTTCAGTAAGGCTTTGGTTTGGTTTTGAGCGCTGTTTTGATTTTGGTTTGGGTTTTGCTGTGTATTTTGATTGGCGGTATAGCCTACCTCATTATCTTGTTCGATATTTTGTAAAATCAGACGTCCCACTTGGTCGTATTGCTGTTGCTGACTTAGTCCATTGGCATAGTGGCGTTCGATTTCTCGATGCAAATCATCTCGTTTAAAACTGACGGTGTCTTTACCATTTAAACCTAAGCCGTAAACATGCCCGCTGCCATAGAGGAGCCAATCCACTTTTTGCCCATCAGGTCGGTGAGTGGTAGTACGATTATTCAGTTCATCGTAGAGGTGTTGCCATACTGCGGTGCGTTGGGTTTTGCTGTCGTGGTGGTGTTCATGACTCAGATTACCCACTTCGTTATAGAAGAATTGTACTCGGCTGCTCTCGTTTTTGGCTTGGATCAGTTGTCCATTGCCATCGTAGGCAAACTCTTCACTGATGGCGTGTTCTAAGCGCTGTAGGGCATTTTCAGCATTGAGTTCTTCGCTATCTTCGTCTTGCTCTAGTAATAGTTTTTCAATGCTGTGGCTGAAGCCTGCAGTACGTTGGGTTAAACGTCCCATCGCATCAAACTCAAAGGCTTGGATACGGTGTTTCGGTTGATGTCCTTGTGTGGCTTTGGCAAGTTCGATACTGCGTTGTAATTCGCCTGTGCTGTCTGAGTAATGATAAACTGTTTCTTTACCGTCAAAGTCTACTTCTTTGGTGAGACGTCCCATGACATCGTAATGGAAATGGTAACTTGCACCATTTTCATTGCTGAGTTTGGTGAGTCGTCCCAATTTATCCCAATGGTATTTCAGCGTTTGCTGCATGGCATCGGTACGTTTACTCATGCGTCCTGCCACATCGTATTCGTACTGAGTGCGTTGTCCTTTTGGATCAATGTGGACTAAAAGCCGTCCTTCAGCATCATGGATAAAGTGTTCTGTTGCACCGTCAGCATGGATGATTTTTTCTAGTTGTCCGATAGCACAAATTACAATGTTCTATTGATTATTTATGTCACGCCAATACCAAATGACTAAATTCCCTCCTTCTGTCTGATGAGGTCCTGTCGCCTTTTCGCCCTGTTGTATAAATTGTTTTCTCCCTAATAGATTTGGTGCATCCCACCAACCTGTTTTTGGGCATATTTCATCAGGGTATAAACGTAATGATTGTTGAGGGTCGACACCGTTTTTCTCATTTTCATTTATATCGAAACGATTTAACCAAACCTTGGTATTATTTTCATCTGCAGTATCAATATCACCAAGATCAGGCTGCAAAGCATCAGATTCTGGATCTCTTAAATATTTCAAAACTTTATTTACAAAAACATATGCTTCAGGCAAACCTTGCTCTTTTGACCCAAGTTGAGGGTTTTCTCCTGCTTGAATCATAACACAATCATCTAAATCTGTTATTTTAATGTCTTTACGTTGTAATTGCTGAATCGCTTTATCATAACCACCTACACGATCAAAAAAGATTTTTGGAAATATATTGATCCAATTTGTTGATTTTATAAAGCCTTGAAATTCAACTTTTCCCCCATCGTTCTCTCGATATTCATAAGGGAAAAACTCTAATTTTGGCTCTTCCCCTCTAGTACTCAGAACCACATATTTCGTATCCTCAACAAACCAATATGAATTCATATCAAGTCCACTGAAGTTCTTTGCAATCTGATATTCTTGTGGCAAATAAGCATGACGATCTGATGGCAAAGATAAACTGATCCCAGCATAGCCACCACGAATAGGTAAACGATGACATGCTTGATTTAAAAATTGCTTAAATACGTCAAACTTTGCATTGTCATTAAAAAAATCAATCGGAAAGTGCATTTTTAAGCTAGAGAGTGTTCCTGCATCATGCCCTGCCAAATACAGTTGACCATTATTTTCATGAAAATCCTCTGTAAACTCTCCATTTAAAAACATAGAAAAATTATATTCAGATGCATCATATGCAGTTTTCCCACTGGAGACTTCACAGTAGGTTTGTAAATTCCGAGGATTATTGATGAGATGATCTTTTATTTTATTGATTCCTTTTTCATTTTTTTTTGCATATTTATTAGGTGAAAATTTACCTGCGATAATAAATTGACCAAATTCAGCCAAATAAGCATTTAACAGTTCAAGTAAATTTTCACGTACATAGGCACGTCCACCATGCTTAAAAAATAAAGTAATTGATAAACATGGTCGGATTACGCAATGCTCTTGATCAAAATCATAAAGAGAAAGTTCATTTTTTTTGATTTGCTGGTAAGTTTCAAATTGATTAAAATTTTTCATTATTTCTCTCTATATATTACGTAGTCGCAGTTGCAATACCAACTATTGCAGCAAAAGCAGCAACGACACCAGCAGGAATACTTAACGCAATTGCAACTCCTGCACAAATTACAGCCACAATGACTATACCAATTGTTTTCGCAGATTCTGCTATTACATGATACCAATCAATTTCCTTCATATATTCAAGTGTAATATCAGTATAACGGGTGATTTCTTTCATGCCTGCATCTAATTGCTGCTGTGTCCATGTTGCAATTTTTTGTCCTTTTTCATTCACAAAGTCCCAAGCCTGCGTACCTGATTTTTTTACCCATTGACCAGCCTCAAAAAGCCACGGTGCTTTTTCTTTTAAAAACGTATAAGTACTTTCTGAAAAATCATCGATATTCTTTTTCACTGCATCAAAGTTTTGAGTTAAATTATTTAACCATGGCTCATAAAAATATTGGTCATTTTTTTGTTCCGGTAATCGAACAGGGACGTTTATTACTGTTCTTTGCTTAGCATCATTCTTTGCTTCTTGTTCATCAAGTTGTTTTTCATGTTGTCTAATTCTTTTCTTCTCATCATCATTACAATCTGAGGCATTAACTACCGTAAACTTTTTATTACCACCAGCAATTTGAATATATGCACTTTCCTGTAATTCATCCAATTTATCTCCAGGAAATTTCACCTCAACTACTCGTAACAAATTATCTGTGCGTTGTTTTCCATTCTCATCTGTTGCAGCTCTTCCACACCATAAATTCGTTGGCGTATTAACTACGATTAAGTCAGGTCTCCGGCTCCCATTTCTAAAGGGGCTTAAAGAACGCCTATAATCTCCATCCACTTTATTAGAACGACTCAGATATGGAGTTGGTACAGCCCCTTTCCCTTTATTTAAATTCATATTAAAAACTACTTCGGCTCGATACCATGCCTTAAAATTTAACGCTTTTTCTTCCATCATAATAGCGCCACTCATTGCTACTTGCGAAAGCGCAGCAACATAAGTCTTTTTTTTAGTTATAACTGTGATAATCTCACTTGTTTTTAATGCGAATTTAACTTTTTCATTTATATACCATTTGGTAAATTGGTTGGGTAATCGTGCGAATTCAGGATGTAGACTATCATTGGTTGTTTGGCATTGTGCTTTATTCACTGTAGCGCCCATATTCTATTCTCCATCCTCATCATTTTCAGACTGACCAACATAATTGGAATAAATAAATTTTTCTTCAGGTTTACCTGAAAAATACAATTTGGAACTATTTATTTTTTTTATCTTCTTTTGTCAAAAGCTTTGTTCCTTCAGCTTGTTTTGAATAAACTATTTTGGTCATACCATCTTTATTGGTAAATCCGACGACTTTACGACCATCTGCCATCTCAATTTCATATGGGTAAAATGCGAGAGGTTCCTGAGTTTCTTCATCTACAATTTTATATTGTGCCTGATATAAATTAAGCAGCATTGGAAGTTTTAATGGAACACTACCTCCTCCCTCAAACTTATGTTCAGATGCCTTAGTCTCAAACTTTCCAGCTGTCGTGATAAACACGCCATTTTCACTAATCTCAATTTGCGAACCGCCTGCATTCAATATAATTTTTGTTGGACTAGTGATTTCAACCTTATCTTCAGTTGAAATAATCTGAATATTCTGTCGGGCTATCGCATCTAAGCCACCATTCTGTGCTTGTAACTCAATCTTATCTTTGCCTGCAAATAAACGTGCACCTTTAGACTGGGTAAATAAGCTAATCCCTTGACTGGCACTGGCAAAAAATCTCTCACCTGTAGCAAGACTCACATCTTTACCACTGGTCAAGGCAATCTGTTCAATACTATTTAAATGAATACTTTGTTCAGCCACCACCGCCACACCCGCAGGCGTACTAACCAATACATGTGGTGCAGACAATTCAGGAAATTGGCCGCCTTTGCCTTTGATCTCTTCTTGTTGGGTATTGAGATCTACATGTGCTGTCGCATCAATGGCACGTTCATCGGCTTTTTGATCAATGGCAATTTGGGTTTGAACTTTCTGCTGTTCTACTGCTTCCTTGAGTTGCTCTGTGCTTTCTTTGATATTTTTAATAAAGCTTTCAGCATTAGCTTTGGCATAAGTGGTTAAGATTAGACCACTACCAGAGCGAAGCACCCCATGCCCATCAGTACGCAGTTCAAAGCCTTCACCACGGAAATCCTTTCTTCCACTCGGTTCAGGAATACGGGTGATATAGCCAAGGTTGAGTTCACTGGATTGATGGTCAGATTTTAAATGGACTTGTACCTGCCCTTGGGTGTCATCCATGACTAATTGGTTGGCTTGGCTTCCGCCCAATTCTTTCGACTTAATCCCTGAAAGTGCTTTTTGTTCAGGGAGTTCCCACAGTGGCTTGTTTTCTGGATTGGTCAAACGTCCTGCCACAAAAGGCATATCAGGATCACCATTAAAGAAGTCGACAATCACTTCCTGACCAATACGAGGTAAATGAATGGTTCCGAAATTATTGCCTGCCCAAGCGGTGGAGACCCTTAACCAACAGGTGCTGTTTTGGTCTTTGGCACCGAGTCTGTCCCAATGGAATTGCACTTTGACGCGTCCAAATTGATCGGTATAGATTTCTTCTCCCGCAGGGCCGACCACGGTAGCGGTTTGGGGTCGTCCTTGCGGTTTATCTAAGGTTCGATCTGGTCTGAAGATCTGTGCATCGGGTTGAACCGTACCGGGTTTGTCGGAGAGTCAATATTCTGAGAGACTATCCCGATGACAAAATTAAAATATACCCCTGAAATCAGAGAAAGAGCGGTTCAACTATTGATTGAATCTGAAAAAGATTATCCATCGAATTGGGCTGCGATCACAGCTATTGCTCCTAAAATCGGTTGTACTCCTGAAACATTGCGTGTTTGGTATTTAAAGCATATGGATCAACTAAATCCTGCCAAAGTACAACAGATATCTGACCAAGAAAAAATGAAGCAAATGGAACGTGAAATTAAAGAATTAAAGCGTGCCAATGAAATTCTACGCAAAGCAGCCGCTTTTTTCGCCCAGGCGGAGCTCGACCGCCCACACAAATAATGGTGGATTTTATCCATAACAATAAAGATCGATATGGTGTTGAAGCGATTTGTAGAATTTTACCGATTGCAGCTTCGACCTATTATCGGGCTTTAGATCTCGTTGATAACCCAGAACATCGAGCGAAACGTGCTCTGCATGATTTACATCATGCAGAGCAAATCAAACGTATTTGGAAAGAAAGTTTAGGTCGATATGGTGTACGTAAAGTTTGGCAAAAATTGAAACGTGAAGGCTATGTTATTGCACGTTGTACAGTTGCTCGATTGATGCAGAAGCTAGATATACAAGGTGTTTGGCGTGGTAAGAACAAACAAACTACCCGCAGCCGAGATGATCAAAAACGAGCAGATGATTTAGTGAAACGGAATTTTAGTGCTGATCGACCTGACCAATTATGGGTCAGTGACTTTACGTATATTCAAACCAATTCTGGCTGGGTCTACACTGCATTTATTATTGATGTGTTCTCGCGAGCAATTGTTGGATGGAAAGTATCAACACGGATGAATACAGATATGGTACTTGATGCACTGGAGCAAGCATTGCATGATCGAGGCATGCCAAAGAACGTGATTCATCATTCCGACAGAGGTGTGCAATATCTTTCCATTCGCTATACCAATCGTTTAGAAGCAGCAAATTTACGAGCATCAGTCGGTACAACGGGTGATTCATACGATAATGCTTTGGCTGAAACGGTGAATGGCTTATACAAAACAGAGGTGATTGAATATTTAAAAGCAGATTGGCAAGGTTTAGCAGATGTACAACTTGCGACACTAAACTGGGTCGATTGGTTCAATAAAGAACGTGTACACAGCGCACTGGGTTATGTATCGCCTTTTGAGTTTGAAGCAATGTACTATGATAAGATTAATCCGTTAGGTCAGGTGGCCTAACTTAAATAAAAAAGTCTCCGACAAACCTGGTACGGTTCAGGTTGAACTAAAAACTCTACTTTGGAATCGTAGAATTGGTTATCCGCACGTTCTTCACTCAAATCTTGAATAGTGGTTTGCGTACCAAGTACCAACCAACCTCGATTGGAATCAGCATTCGGATGGTTTTCTAAGTTAAAACGATAGCCTGTTTGTAAACCTTTGAGATGTCCTTTGCCTTATAAGATAATTAATCTTTCGGAACTTGATCTGGTAAATAGGCTTTACCATTTTTACAAACAAAGTTTATGGTGCCTTTAGGTAAATCATTATCCCTCCAAAATTTTTCTCTTGCCCCACCCCTCATTGCAATTCCTGATCCATCACACTGTCGAATTATTTGCCCATCAGGATGTCTTAAAAATTCAGGAGATTTATTAATTGGACTCCAATCTGCTAAATTACATGCACTAAGAAATAATACTAATTGTAAAACCATCACTACTCTAATGTTAAAACTGTTCATAAGTCGTCTCTCTTAATTATCAATGTTAACCAGAAACAATGGTTCTATAAAAAATGATGTGTGCTGAAATATGATGTGTGCTGAAATAACAGGACACTTCCACTTGGGAGATTCTAGGCAACTAACTTGTAAAAGTCCTCTGCCATTTGATTTGGTGTCTTAAAATTCAGTCCTTTCTGAATTCTCTGCTGATTATAGAAGAGCTCTATGTATTTTGTAATATCTGCCTTAGCTTCTTCCCTCGTTTTATAGTTCCGATGATGTACAAGTTCGTTCTTTAATATTCCCCAGAAACTTTCAATTGGTGCATTATCAAAACAGTCACCCTTTTTACTCATCGAACCTTGAAAACTATATTTTTCAAGCATATTCCGATATTCATGACTACAATATTGACTGCCTCTGTCCGAATGAATAATTAAGTTTCGAGGTGGTTTATGATTGCGAATAGCCATACTCAGTGCATTACAAACAAGTTGTGTTGTCATCCTTGCACTCAAGCTATACCCAACTACTTGTTTAGTGCAAAGGTCTTTTAACGCAGCTAAATACAGCCAGCCTTCAGCTGTCCATATATATGGGTGAGTAGACCAAGGGAATCTCACCCTTAGCCCCTCGCAGAACCGGACGTGAACCTCTCAGCTCATCCGGCTCCCATTATCCAACCGTTGGTAAACATCCCATTTTCCAGTGCACAAAGGCATTTGGAAAATCACGCGCAAGTCGCCCTAAGGCATATCTAGCCCGTCTTTTATGACGGGCCAAGTTTTTATACTTACGCCTCATCCAGCGTATAAGATAAGCATTCATGTGTTGCCAGATCGCTGACATTGCTGAACCATGGAATCGACCATAGTATTGCTGCCAACCTTGAAGAATTGGATTGAATATTGCAGATAAATCACTTAATTCGCGATTACACATCAGATGTAGATGCCATTTCCGAATAGTCTGTCGCATTGCTTTAAGTGCATCACGACTGACTGCAGGAGAGAAATTTACATAAACTCTTTTATACTTGTCCACAGCCTTACGGGGCCTAAACGTGTACCCGAGAAAAGTAAATTGAACATCGGGATATGCTTGGCGACGATTCACATCTTGGCAATAAACAATCTTTGTCTTATCTGGATGTAATTCGAGTCCACATTCACGAAATCGTGCACCAATCTTTTGTAAAACAAGTTTGGCTTGAGATAAACTTCGGCAATGAATTACTCCATCATCCGCATAGCGGCAGAATCTTACACTCGCAAGATTCTTGGTAATCCACATGTCAAAAGCATAATGCATAAATAAATTAGCCAATAGAGGACTGATAACTCCACCTTGCGGTGTGCCGCGATTCCTTTCTAAAACTTGACCATCTACATTTTGCATAGGTGCTTTTAACCAGCGTTCTACATAGAGAAGAATCCATGGAATTTCGCAGTGTTTCTTAAGTGCACGCATGAGTAGATTATGATCAATGTTATCAAATAAACCTTTGATATCAAATTCCACAACCCAGTCATACTCCCAACTTCGTCGCCTCACCATAGCTATCGCATCATGGGCAGAACGCCCTGGACGATAGCCATAAGAGTTTGGATGAAATAGAGGATCAATCCGTGGCTCCAATATAAGCTTGACAGCTGTTTGTGCTACTCGATCCGCTACTGTTGGAATGCCTAACATACGTACCCCACCTGATTTCTTTGGAATCGGTACACCTTTGACTGGCGATGGAAAATAACTGCCTGAACAAAGTCGATTCCATAGTTTATACAGGTTGCCTTTTAAGTGGTGTTCGAATTGCTCAATAGATTCATGATCGATGCCTGCAGCACCGCCATTCTCTTTGACTTTCTTAAATGCCTCCCAGATTAACGCTTTAGGAATGTTAAATGGTTTGGTCATAAAGTTTTGCTCCTCCTGCTTGCACAGTTGACAAATCCGTAGACCTGGATAATGCAACCCCTTCGCTCCATTACCATTACAGTAACTTCAACACTACTACGAGTTGCTCCGCCCCTTGGTGACGCATTGCTATTATCAGCCTTGCCTTTTGAGCTTGTGCCTTTCGCTTGACATCGCCACCGAAGGTTCCCGCAGTTCAACGTAAGAGCCTGAATTAGGATCGCGCTGCCTCTACGCCGGACACCGAATGGCCCGTAAGCAGGTAACGGCCAAACTGATCGCGGGGCAACATCCATCCCCGGTTTTGATGTCATTTGAGTACTTTCGACACTTGAACGGCAGTTCACTGGTGTTCGCCTTCCTAATTCTTACCTGACGCCTATACAACGCCTTTTCCATAACGCTCACGACCGGGACTTTTGATCCAAGCCGCTTATGGTGGTTTGCTACCTGCTCCTGCAAGCCGATAGCGAGGGGCCATACCCTCATCTCTTACGCCGCTTGCTGCGGCACACTAATGTCACTTACCCACGCAATGTTTGGGGTAGTCTCTATAAAGTTTTGCTCTAACAAATTATTGTAAACAGAACGATTGTGATCGCTATTTGTTGTCCTTTTGAAACGCTTATGACGCTTACAATACAGATGATTCTGCTGTTTAATGCAACGTACTGCATACTCGCTAATTTGAATGCCTTGTGACTGTAAATACCTTGTTAAGCGAATATGTCCATAACTTTCTTTAGTTTCTTGATGGGCAATTTTGACCAAGATGGTCTGTTGGTTTCTTTGAATAACTCGTTTACTTAAGCCCCGCTTTAACCAATCATAAAACCTTGATATTGAAATTTTTAGCAACCTAGCCATCATTATTGTTGGATATGTGTTTTTATGCTCTTTCATATAAGCGTACTTCACTGATTTTCCTTGGCAAAGTACGCCGCTGCTTTTTTTAGAAATTCTCTTTCCATTTCGGAAGTTTTAAGTTGTTGTTTCAGCTTCTTATTTTCTTCGAGTAGAGCAACGAGATCAGGCGAATATTGTTGTGTGCCAGCTAATGTTCCTGCCTTTGCTTTTTTATGCCAATTCGATAGCGTTTGCATGGAAATACCGAGTTGTCGTGCTGTTTCGGAAACATTACCTTTGTTTTCTTCAATGGCTTTTATTGCTTCAGCTTTAAATTCTGTTGTATAAATTTTTTGCTTTTTACTCATGGTAAACTCCTGTTGAGTAAGTTTAGTTTACCAAGTTAAAGTCTCCGTTTTTATCAGCACACATCACTAAAGCGAGTATCCCCAATGCAGTAACACCTCAGACATATAGAACCGTTCAATAAAAGGATTTGATTGTAAAATCCTTTGACTCAGAATTTCTATTACTCACAGTGAATGAGTTTGTCTGTATGGAAGCCGTTAAAGCATGTGAATTAGAACCACCTAAAACGTATTTATCTGAAAATTTAGAAACCTACGTTGTGGAGCGTTTTGACAAAAATCATGATGGTATCAGACTTAGCTATGAAGACTTTACCATGCTCATGAAAAAGTCTAATGATCCTGATACAAAATATAATGAGAGTTATGGGATCATTATTAAAAGCAACACACCTATATACAGGTAACATAAATGAAGTTGAAAAGTTGTAAGCTGTGTATCGATAGGCATTTGAGGTTATTCAGTTTTTTGTCGTGATTAAATTGTGACTCAAATGCCTATTCTTTATCAAATTTCTTATCCCTAATTCACGTTAATTATTAATTATTTTTAGAGACAACAAACTTATGTTCAAAAAAGTCTTCATATATAGGATAGCCACGTTTATTATTAGGCCAATTATAACTACATCTCTCAAAATCATCTAACTTAATATTATTAATATCAAATTTTTTCATTCTTTGATCAACAGGAATCAAAATATTAACTACTTTATCAGGATTTTCAAAAAACTTAGTAATATTTAATACTTGTATTTTATTTAAATTAATCGGAACATTATATTCAAAAAAAACACCCAAATAATCAACATCACCAACAATACACTCATTATTCAAATCATTCAAAACTTTAAAGAAAAAACTATAGTCAGTATCATAGTAATCTTTTGAATTATTAAGCGGCCAATCATAGGTTATAAATATAATATTAACTATATTTCTATTTTCAGAAAAAATAAAATTTGTCCTGTTGTTTAGAAATCCAATTTTAACAACTGAATCTAGATAAATAAATTCATAGTTCAACACCTTACCAATATGATCTAAAAGATGCCTAGGTTTTTCTTTAATATTAAAACCTCTAGAAGAAATAGCATTATTACTTAAAAGCAACTCAATATATTTATAATATTGCCTTCCTTCTAATTCATATAAAAAATAAGCACTATCTAAAATAGTTCTATTTAGTTTGGGTATAAAATAGTTTACATCAACATTATATTTCAAAAGTAAATTAAAAACTTCAAAATTATCTTCACTTAATGAAATATCCAAAGGATTTAACGATGATAGAGGAGAACCATTGGGGTCTCCTTTATTCATTAAAATAAGCTCTACCATTTTATAATCATTATGAAGACATGCCCGTGCAATAGGAGTCTCATATAAAAAAATAGTTTTATTTGCAATAGAATATTTTTTTAATAAATATTCAACAATTTTATATGACTTTTCATTAATAGCATCAAAAACTAAATCAATTACATCTACTTTATGACTAATATCATTCAACTCAATACTAAATTTAGCAATATCATCATTAGTAATATACTCATAAATTTTTAAAGATTTCATAAATTATTACCTCATGTTGTTGAAATCTCGTCCTAATTGCTTCAATGCTAACTCAATAGCATTTGCAGGATCACGTCCTGTTTTGAGAGCCGTATTTTTTGCTAAACTCAAAACATCATATACTCTTTTTGCACTAACTTGTGTATGAACTCCACAACCATTTTCAGCCCAAACAAAATTTCGAGGGTCTTTATTGATATCAAAAGTTCCCCCATTTGTCGTTAAATATTTTTTTACTATCATTTGCGATGCAGTTATATATCTTCTGTCACTGTCATTCCAATTCGCAGGCGCATTTTCTCTAACAATATGATGCATATGTGGAGATTTCATATTGTTAGGTGGAGCACCAAGGGCCTTTTTATCATCACAACACATTTTACATTTTGCTAACCCTAGAGGATCCACCCACTCCACAGGATTAGGCGCATAAGCAAAGGTATTAAATCCACCCAACAACCCAATCGGATCTTTACTAATAAATCTTCCTACATAAGGCGAATAATACCTATAACGGTTGTAATGCAACCCTGTTTCTTGGTCGAAATATTGACCTTGGAATCTCAGATTGTTGGTGATGATTTCACTATCCCAAATATCACGTTTCATATGGTTTTCAGGTTTACCACTCGAGCAAAGCTCTCGTCTTGCGCTTCGGGAAAAACGTTGTTTTTCTTATCCTCGCTCACCCATTCCTTATAATTCGCACTTCAAACAATCGCACCTGTTTGGTCACTCATTTCCTGTGGCGTACCTAGATGGTCACAATGGTAGAACCATACTCGGTCAAATGCGTTGGCTTTTTGTTCCGTATACCACAGTGGGTCTTTGTCGTAATCGTAACCCACTTCACTTCGTTACATCTTGCGCTTGGGCAAAGCAGTGCTTTGCTATTCCTCGCTCATCCCACTGTGGCGTCTGATGCTGATTAATCTGTTGGCGGTAGGTCGCCTGAATTAGAGGAACAAAGCTGCCATTTTCATAAACATAATGCTTGGTATAAAGGTTGGTTGACTCATAAGCCAAGGTGTCACCATCCCAACCATATTGCGTGGTTTCGGTATAGTGACTGCGTCCTGCTTGGATGTGTTGTTTAGATTTTTCTATACGTCGTCCGAGTGCATCATAACGGTAATGCGTTTCGGCTTTATCATTTTTACTACGAATGAGCCTGCCGAGTGCATCCCATTCAAAGTGTTGTATATGTCCACCATCACTTTGTTTGATGAGTTGTCCGTATTCGTCATATTGGTATTTTTGATTGATGTAATCCTGCACCACATTATTGATGAGGCTGTTATAGCCGTGTTTATGGGTCGGTTCAAAGTAGGTGTCTTGACGTGTATTGCTATATGGGCTTTGTTGATGGCTTTGTGTTTTGTTTGGATTAATGATGTTGGTTAATGGGTTAGGGAAAACTGCACCTCTAACCCATAGCTATTATTATAGATAAATAATTCTCTGTGACTACATTTTTCAATTAAGTTAATAAATATCAAAATATTATATTAATATTAAATATAACCTAAAGATTCTATCTAGCTTTATTAGATTTATTCAAAAAATCCATTGACAACTATAAACTGAAGGAAATATCGGCTGTGCCATAATCAAGTATTTCATAAGTTTCAGCATTTATTTGTAATCCACGCCCATGTTCTCGCTCAAAATCAAGACTAAATTCTAATCCAAAAATTATATAATCAGCTGATTGTTCACTTAAAACATATAAGGTTATCAACCTTAATCCCTTAGTATCTCCTGTATCTTTAAAGACTCGATCTTTTGCTATTTCAAACCATTTACTAGAACTATTAATAAATGTAATAATTTTATTTTTAAAATCATTACTTACGATTTCTTCAGCTAAACTTAAACCATCTGACAATGCTAAAATGAAGGGCTCTTTTTGCTCCGCAATTTTTACATCTGATAACATTAAATTTTCATCAAAAATAATATCTTGAGGTTTCATTTTCATTTACTCCATAAAATTAAGAATGTGGGCACTTTAACTTATTTAATTCTTTAGCTTTATCTATTTTGGTCACTCATTTCCTGTGGTGTGCCTAGGTGGTCACAATGGTAGAACCATACACGGTCAAATGCGTTGGCTTTTTTGTTCCGTATGCCACAGTGGATCTTTGTCGTAGTCGTATTGGTTTGTCCACTGTGGCGTTTGGTGCTGGTTGATCTGTTGTCTATACGTCGCTTGAATTAAAGGAACGAAACTACCATTTTCATAAACATAATGTTTGGTGTATTGATTTGAGCTTTCATACGCCATGGTGTCACCATCCCAACCGTATTGGGTGGTTTCAGTATAATGGTTTCGCCCTGCTTGGCTATGCTGTTTCTGTTTTTCAATGCGTCGACCCAATGCATCGTATCTGTAGTGGGTTTCTACTTTGTCATTTTTACTGCGAACAAGCCTACCCAATGCATCCCATTCAAAGTACTGTAAATGTCCACCCTCGCTTTGACGGATCATTTGACCATAGTCATCGTATTGATATTTTTGGTTGATGTAATCCTGTACCACATTATTTACAAGGCTGTTATAGCCATGTTTATGGGTAGGCTCAAAGTAGGTGTCTTGGCGTGTATTGCTATATGGGGTTTGTTGATGACTTTGTGTTTTATTTGGATTGATGTACTTGCAAAGTCAACTGTAAATGTCAACAAACCCTATTTAAACTTAATACATACCGTTAGTGATACATAGTTGTCCAGTTGGATATTCACCTTGCCAACCACAGGGGAAAAAATTACTTTTATAAGCATCCAATAAAAGATTAATTAATTTTTCTGAATATTTAACATAAGTTGCCATTAATATCAGATGAATATCACTTTCTATATCATCTAAAAAATAATAAAAAACCTTATTATTATCATCAATTTTTTTTTCTATAACTTCATTCAAATAGTTTATTTTTTCTTCAAATAATTTTATATTTATTCTTTCTCTAAAAATAATGCTATAAATTTCTTTTGAAATACTACTTCTTAAATCATTCCAACTCTCATATGGTTCATCTACATCTTGATCGTGAGCTATCACTTTTGCCAAATTAAAATCTACGATTTTAAAAGTATTTTTATTAAATACTTCTTCAGTAGATTTACTCGTTAAAAAATTATGTTCAAAAAAACAATAAATTTCATTAAACTCTTCTGAAAAACCTAATATTTTGTCTTTTATCAGCTCTGAATTTTCTTTCATTAAGTTCTCAAATTTTTTAATTTTATTGTATTCACCACCTAATGCTTTAAACTTAGTTATTAAATAATTAATTTTTACTTTATTAATTTCAACTTGTTTAAATTCAACTTCAACAAGTAACAACTCAATAACACTTCTTAGTAAAGCTTCATCATCACTTTCAACTAAAATTTTTTCAAGAATATTTGTAGCTTCTACAAGCTTATCAAATTTTATTAATTTTTTCGCATAATCTATTTTTTGAGTATTCATTTTAATATCTCCTAGATGATTTGATATATCTAGCCCAATCTCCATTTTTCAAACCTGTTGGTTCATCACAAATAGTTTTATATAAGGGAAGTTTTTTACTTCTTAATGCTGAATCTAAACTTCTTTGCAATTCTTGAACTGCTCTCTTTCTACCATTTGCATCATTAGCATATTTTTTACCTATATGATCTAATTCTGATCCAACAGCTTTATTATAGTCTGAATGATACCCACTATGAGAACTAATAAAATCATTCGGTTTTTTGGGTAACATCATTCCATTTGAAGCACTATTCATTTTAAAACCAATATTTTTTAAAGTATCATGATCTTCAAAATCTTCAGGTATAATATGGTGAGCTTGCTTACCAGGCCAATTACATTGCCCCGTAACATTTCTTCCTAACTCCTTTGAATTTTTTTTCTTTCTTTCTAACCCTAAAGGATCAATCCACTCCACTGGATTCGGTGCATACGCATAAATATTATTACCACCCAACAATCCAATCGGATCTTTACTTATAAACCGTCCTACATAAGGTGAATAATAACGATATCTGTTGTAGTGTAAACCTGTTTCTTGGTCGAAATACTGACCCTGAAAACGGATGTTATTGGTAATAATTTCACTATCCCAAATATCTCGTTTGCTATGGTTTTCAGTTTTACATTCACCCCAAGCTTTGTAATTCGCACTCCAAACAATCGCCCCTGTTTGATCCGTCATTTCCTGTGGCGTACCTAGGTGGTCACAGTGGTAGAACCATACTCGGTCAAAGGTGTTGGCTTTTTGTTCTGTATGCCATAACGGATCTTTGTCGTAGTCGTATTGGTTTGTCCACTGTGGCGTCTGGTGTTGGTTAATCTGTTGCCTGTACGTGGCTTGTATTAAAGGGACAAAACTACCATTTTCATAGACATAGTGTTTGGTATATTGGTTGCTACTCTCATAAGCGAGCGTATCGCCATCCCAACCGTATTGTGTGGTTTCGGTGTAATGGTTTCTACCAGCTTGAATGTGCTGTTTGGATTTTTCAATCCGTCGACCCAAGGCATCATATCGGTAATAGGTTTCGGCTTTGTCATTTTTGCTACGAACAAGTCTGCCAAGTGCATCCCACTTAAAATACTGTAAATGCCCACCTTCACTTTGGCGGATCATTTGCCCATAGTCATCATATTGGTATTTCTGATTGATATAATCCTGCACCACGTTATTGACGAGGCTGTTATAGCCATGTTTATGGGTAGGCTCAAAGTAGGTGTTTTGTTTGTGGTTATGTATGCCTTGATTTGAGTGCTGTGTTTTGTTTGGATTGATAATGTTGCTTGCAGGGTCAAAGGCAAAAGTTTCTTGTCCCAGTGCGCTATTGGCTTGGAGTAAGCGTCCAACTGGGTCATATTTGTATTCGATATGTCCACGTCGTTTGTCGTGGATATCCGTCAGTTGTCCGACTTTGTCATAGTGATACAGTCGTTTCAGTAAGGCTTTGGTTTGGCTTTGCGCATTGTTTTGTTGCGTATTTTGATTGGCAGTATAGCCTGCTTCATTGTCCTGTTCGATATGTTGCAGGATTAAACGTCCCACTTGATCGTATTGCTGTTGTTGGCTCAGTCCATTGGCATAGTGGCGTTCGATTTCTCGATGCAAATCATCTCGTTTAAAGCTGACGGTGTCTTTACCATTGAGCGCCAAGCCGTAAACATGCCCACTACCATAAAGTAACCAATCCACTTTTTGTCCATCGGGACGGTGGGTGGTGGTGCGATTATTCAGTTCATCGTAGAGGTGTTGCCATACTGCTGTACGTTGGGTTTTGCTGTCATGATGATGTTCATGGCTAAGGTTACCCACTTCATTATAGAAAAATTGTACACGGCTGCTCTCATTTTTCGCTTGGATCAGTTGTCCATTGCCATCGTAGGCAAATTCTTCACTAATCGCATGTTCTAGGCGTTGTAGGGCATTTTCAGCATTCAGTTCTTCTGCATCTTCATCTTGCTCAAGGAGCAATTTTTCAATGTTGTGGCTAAAGCCTGCGGTACGTTGGATTAAACGCCCCATGGCATTATAATGGAACGTCTGTACTTACTTTAGAGTTCATATATCGATTCCTACGATATAGTTTTTATATTTTATTTCTGCAAGGTCAATCCTGTCTTTGGATCTAAGCCTTTGGCTTTTGCTAATCTTTCAACAAGTGCTTCGCTTGGTTTTTCAGGACTTGGTCCTTCATACCAACGTTGAAATGCAATCTTTCCATCCCATGCAGGCAGTTTAGCAGGAGGTAAAGGGACGATTTGGTCTAAGTCAGGAACTTTGGGGTTGAGATAGTCGTTTGTTGATAAATAATCTTGGATAATGGCATAACGTTTACTGCGATCAAGATCAAGATCAAGATCAAGGTTAAAACTATTATCTGGAGAATCCTTTGGAATATCTTTTGATTTAAAATCAAAAGCATGCATCAATCTTAAAGCACCCTGATTACTACCTTGCTTAGTTGCATTATGAAATGCTTGTAAAGCAACTTTCAGGTCTTTTTTATCACGAGTTTGCATTCCATAAAAAATACTTGCTTCTCCATACCCATTTTCTGATGAACATTTTACTAATTCTTGTGAAAATTCCCATCTTTTATCATGCGTAACATCATCCTGTATTTGCATGATCACATTCGATAATTCAAATTGTGCTTCTGCACTACCCAACTCAGCAGCCTTCCTTAAAAATTTATATTGCCCATAGTCTTCTGTTGTCAAATCCCCATTTTCTATGGCACCATAAGTTTTATAGTAAGCTGTTGCTGGAAGCTGTTTTACTAGTTCTTTATTCAAATCAAATATTTCTTGCTCGCTATCGACACTTTTTATTTTTCCTTCTTCAAGCAAGTACTGCAATCGTACATTGGCTTTATAATCACCATTGGCTGCTGCAATGCGGTAGTAATGAGCTAGGCTGTCAAATAGGCCTTCTTTTTCATCCCATAGATTATGTAAATCATGGTAATACGCATAATTATAAAGTGCTTGAGTTTCAGGAGATAGTGCTGGTTTTTCTTGAATTTTGCATTGAAAAGTATAATCTTGTATAAATTGGTTTGCCATTTGTTTATCCTGTTTTCGTTGTTTTGCTTCGCAATAGGCTGGGCGTGGCGCACTCGGTCCACCTCCTAAGTCTAGGCTGAAATCACAGTCAAAAAAATATTTTGCTTTATAGCCTAAAAAAACAATTAAAATAATAACGATGCTCAAAATCGTATAAATAACTTCTTTTTTATTCTTCATAAATCAATCCTATGATTTTAGAGAATCTCGTGGATATAAACCCCTCTAAATGCTTAAAAAATACTCTAATCGCTTATAGAGTAGCTTTTGCATTTTTTCTCTGATCAGACCTTCATCTAAAAAGTTATATAACACTAGAAAAATCTCACTTAAATTTTCGGGAGCATTACCGTTCAACTGCAACATTAACGTACTAATTCTGAAATACTAAAATCATCAAATTCAATTTTTTGATCATCTTGTTGAAAATATAAAAAACCATGATCAGCATCTGGAAGATCAATGAATACATTCACCAAAGAGGTATTTTTAAAATGCTTCTTATAAAAATCATAACTATTATTCAACTGTATACGATAACGCTTTACTTGACCTTGATCTTCAACATCCGCCACAATTTCACTAGGAATACTTTTTATTTCTTGTTGGGCGGTATTTTCAAATAGTTGCGTATATTCGCCATTTAATGTACGTACAGCATAAGCCAATATTTTTTTCTCACCTTGAATATTTAATCGCCAACGCACTGCTGTAAAAAAATCTTCTTTATAATTCTGATCGATTTCATTCACAATGGTGCCGTAATCTTTTTTCATGGCGATCCTAAATTCTGCTTGGCTTATGACCTCCTGACCTTGAATTGCCCATGTTTCATGAACATGTTGTGACCATTCATATTGAATGGGTTGTGCCTGATAGGTTGCAAGAAGTTGTGTAGGAATACCATTTAAATAGACATATACTTTCCCTTTTGGCGCCACATTCACAACAATTTGATCATATTTTGTGACCCTATTTCCTGCACGTGTTGTAAACAAATCTAAGATTTTTTCATCCTTTAATGCATGGGCGATTTTTTCTTTTGGCAAATCAAATTCACCGCGCCAAAATTGATTTTCGGTCACAGAGAACCACATGACCTCCATTTTAGAGGGGACTTCCATCACCATCGCAGGTGAATTTTGTACGCCACTGCCTAATTGTCCTTGCGTGGCATTATCTCCACCAAAATGGGTGATAACATCTCCCTGATCGTTTTTTAACACAGAATGAGTATGATTATATTCCGAGATATATCCTTTGGGATAACCCACGTAAACCGCATAATTTGCCTGCTCAAGCATATTTCTTTTCCATAAAACTAAAACACAAATAATCAAAATGCCAAGAAGGCTACATATCAAAATAATCTTTGCTTTTTTATTCAATTATCTAAATCCTTCAGTCACTTGTGGACGTATCGGATTGCTATAATTATAGGATTGATCGGCATTTCGTGTTTTACTTAAAATTGTTCCACCATTTGCAATAGTTCCATAACCCAATGAATTATGAATAAATAAATTATATATGGTCTTCATTTCTTCTGGATTATTTAAAATAGGAACATGATATCCTCCTCCTTTCTTCTGATAATTTTGCAAGACATATGCTAATGCACCTGAATAAAAACGATTTAAAAGATCAATCTTTTTCATATCATTTACGCCTCGCTCTAAAGAAGAACTACTAATTTTTTGATAAGATGCTCGTCGATTCGCAAGTTCATACATAATATTTCCGACAATAAATTGATAATGAAAATATGTTTTCCTATTAGCATATAGTTTAGGTATGAAATTATCGCGCCCGCTCATCTCCATTTTTTTTGTTATTTGCTCAGTTTTATAATATCCTTTATTCACAAACCATTGATAATCAATATATTCAGCACCTTGATACTGCGCAGCTCGATCTTGCCGACCTAATGCTTTGTTAGTTTCTAAATAAATTTCAGAATATCCACCACCGATATCTGAATGTGCGCCAGGAAAACTACATTCAAAGCCTATACCGTCTCGAATAGCCCCTCGAATACGTGTTAGAGGGAAATGTTCACGATAATCATTCTGCGCTGTTAAATGTGCAATGTAATTAATACCTTCAGGTTTACCAATATCTAAGCCTAATTCTCTGACATCGTTATAATGTCTCGTTCCATCTGATGAAACTGTATCGAAAATGCCAACAAAATTAATTTTTGCTTTTTTCCATTCTTCATGTTTCTGATCGACCCACGCCCCTCCTAATGTCGACCTTAATAAATGACAAAAATATCGTGCCCAAGCCGCACCTCGACTAAAGCCATACACATTAATCACGACATTCGCTTTATTTCTACTCCCAACAAGATTATTTAAACGATGTAAGAGTTCAGAAACACGTGTCCATCGCCCCGATCCTCCCATTGCTAGCCCCAAACCACGACTATCATCTGATTGACCCTGTGTTGTACCAGATCCTTCGGCATATAATTTCTTCACGGTATCTGTTTCCCGCATCGCCATAAATAAAAGTGCAATATTTGAATAATAATTCTCATAACTTACGCTTCCATCTGGCGAGCTTCGAGGATTCGTTCTATGTGATGCGGTATTAAATCGATTATTCCCCGTGCCATCAAAAAAAACATGTACTGTAAATATGTCTAGGTTGGCATCAACATGAGTATTTCCTGGAGGTGTTGTATTTCCTATAGTAAGTGCTTGTTCTCCTGGTTTTTTTTGAATTTCAGCCATTATTTTCTTGTACCTCTTCATTTTCCATGTCTTGATAAATTGTTACTTTTTTTGTTTCAAATCCTGTATTAATACGTGTTGTAAAGCCATTTTCATCAGTTTCTCCTTTAAAAACTTCCTCATTATCTCCAATCACAATTTTGTATTTAAAACCAGCCAATACATTGCCATGCTGATCTAAAATACGAAAAGCTTCATCATTGGTGCCTTTAAACGCAGGTAATACATAGGAAATTGTTTTTTCCGACTCAAATTTATGATGATTTGCATGTACAACCCAACTATTTTGACTACCTTGTTCAATTCCATTTTTATCAATTTTGATATAATTGCCATTAACATTGAGTAAAATTTCTTCAGCTGCCACGATCTCAATTTTTTGCTTTAAACTCATCATTTTTACACTTTGATCAGCAATGAGTTCAATCTCATCACTTTGTGCTTCAATTTGTATTTTTCCTTTCGCAGCAAATAATCGCGCTCCTAAATTTTGGGCAAATAATGAAATTCCTTTTGCAACACTAGCAAATAAATTATGCTCACTTACTAAACTAATATCTTTTTTGCTTGTGAGTGCAATATGTGCTTGGCTTGATAAATGTGTGCCTTTTTCAGAAACAACCGCAATACCACTTGATGACCCCATCACAATTTCAGAGGTTGATAGTTCGGGATATTTTGTTTGTGCAGTACCCTTTATTTCTGATAATTGTTTGTTAAGCTCAACCTGTACAGTTTCATCAATACTACGCTCATCTGCTTGATGATTAATTGCAATTTCTGACTGTAATTTATGTACATCCACAGCATTTTTTAAATGCACAATGCTTTCTTTAATATTTTTAACAAAACTTTCCGCATTGGCTTTGGCATAGGTACTGACAATTAAACCTTGCCCTGAACGAATCACCCCATGCCCATCGGTACGTAGCTCAAAACCTTGCCCACGATAATCCTTACGTCCGCTCGAATCAGGAATACGGGTGATATAACCCAAGTTCAATTCACTCGATTGATGGTCAGATTTTAAATGGACTTGTACTTGTCCTTGAGTGTCGTCCATCACCAATTGGTTGGCTTGGCTTCCGCCCAATTCTTTCGACTTAATCCCTGAAAGTGCTTTTTGATCAGGCAATTCCCACAGTGGCATGTGTTCAGGATTGGTCAAACGTCCTGCCACAAAAGGCATATCAGGATCACCATTAAAGAAATCGACTATCACTTCCTGACCAATCCGCGGTAAATGAATGGTTCCGAAATTATTACCTGCCCAAGCGGTGGACACCCTTAACCAACATGTATTGGTACCATCGCTATAGGTCCAATCATCTTCATCTTTTGGCCTAAGACTCGGATGTAAGCGATCCCAATGGAATCTCACCTTCACACGTCCATATTGATCGGTATAAATCTCCTGTCCTTCTGGTCCTACCACTGTAGCGGTTTGTGGTCGTCCTTGTGGCTTGTCTAAGGTTCGATCTGGGCGGAAGATTTGTGCATCGGGTTGAACTAAAAATTCCACTTTGGAATCGTAGAATTGGTTATCGGCTTTCTCTTCACTGAGGTCTTGAATGATGGTCTGTGTACCGAGCACGAGCCAGCCTTGGTTAGCATCTCCATTGGGATGGTTTTCTAGGTTAAAGCGATAGCCTGTTTGTAAGCCTTTGAGATGTCCTTTGCCTTGCGCACGATAACCATGTTGATAGAGTTGTTCAACCCGTTGTTTGGCTTTGTGCTCGCCACCATCTTCCGCAGAGATAAAATCACCTTGTTGCCATTCATAAATTTCTTGTTCAGCAAAATGGTGATCCCATAAGAATTGATCTTGGGCGGTTTGGGTTAGACTGGGTTTTTTAAATTGGAAATCGCTGAGCTGAACTTTACCACTGACCAACTGCTGTGCAGGCTCAAAGAATTCAATGTATTCGGCTTGATTGGGAAAGCGTTGATTGGGTGGATAAATACTGAGCTTACGATAGCCTTCGGCATCCATTTCTTTAAATGCGGCATTGTGATCTGAAAGTACGAGGGTTAAATGGTTTTGGCTATGTTCAAAATGGAAATTGATGCCATGTTCTTGCATCAACCGTTGAATAAAAGAAAAATCATCTTCGCCATACTGGGCTTGAAAATCTAATGTAGCGTAGTTGCCACTGCAACGATATTCTACAGGGTAAGGATAGCGTTCTAGGACTTCTTCAATGATGTGTAAGACGCTTTTCTTTTGATAAATTTTATAGTTTGTGGTTTTGGTCAGTAGCCACAGCCAAGGCACCAAAGTGATTTTATAGGTGGCATGACGGTTACGTACAGGCAGGACTTCAACTCGATTGACCAGACCACGGTAAAAACGACTTCCACTAAAACTGCTTTGTTCAGTGTATTCACCATGATTATGGTTACCGAGTCCCAATTGTGAATATTCTAATTTTAATCCATCAAGGCGAATACGTACTGCGATTTCAGTGCCGATTAGACTTTGTAGATTCAGATCTGAACCTGGTGTTCCGCCATTGTCGGCTGTTTGTTTGGAAACAAAGCCTTCCAATCCACGATAACCATGTGCAGGATTATGATATTCATCCCGAACTTTGACAATGAGCTGATATTCAAACAGTTCATTGATTTTTTCAGATCCTGAAAGAGAATCGAACCAAAAAAAAGCGGTTCCATAGGGACTGGTCGGTAGGGCTTCGCCGAATAATTTTATCTGATGGTTCATTTTTAATAAATTTGTAGTGATGAGCTATCTAACTATTAACTATACTTTATAAACCTATTTTTTTAAGTAGCATTATGTTAATTAATATTTAAAATAACATAAATACAATAAGTTATCAAAATCTCATGTAAATACATCGAATCTTTAACTTAAATTTACATTTCTAATTTCAAATTAAATTACTAAATTTGTTAAAATCCAAACACATTATAATTATAGATTTTATTTATGACAAAACCAATTATAACCTTAGGAAGTACAACCTCACATGGTGGCATTGTCAGTGAGGTCGATTCATCCATGACTTTGAACGGTATTGCTGTACACCTCGAAGGCATGTCTCATTATTGTCCAAAATGTCAAACCACAGTAACTGCAATTGCAAGTGGACAAACACCAAAACTCAAAGGTCGAACTGTTATTTTACAAGGAGATCAAGCCTCATGTGGGGCAAGTTTTATTGCCATTCAAACTACCGTTACTTCAGCAGGCTAAAATTTAAATAAAAAGAAGAGTTTTTCAAAAACTCTTCCTCAATATCACCAAAATATTGAGATAGAATTAAGTTAAATATTCATAACTCAATTGTTGATCTTGAATATTTATCTTAATTTGTTTAATTTTATCGTCTCCCCCCATAACAGACAGTATTTTTAAACTGAGTTCAGGCAAAATATGGTTGCTAATAATAGCATCAATCATTCGACCACCCGACTCTAGTTCGGTACAACGTTCTACAATATGAGTCAATACAGTATCAGAATAACTCAGTTCGATTTCATGATTTGTATAAATCCGCTTCACTACACGATTTAATTGTAATTGAACAATTTTTTCCAACATTTCTTGTGAAAGAGGATAATACGGAATTGTTTGGATACGTCCTAGCAGGGCAGCAGGAAATACTCTAAGCAATGGCTCACGTAAGGCTTTTTGTAGACCATCAACTGTTGGTTTTAAATCTTCATCTTGACAAAGGTCCATAATCAAGTCTGATCCAACATTAGTAGTCAAAATAATCACTGTATTTTTAAAGTCAATATAACGTCCTTCACCATCTTCCATCCATCCTTTATCAAAAACCTGAAAGAAAACCTCATGTACATCTGGATGTGCTTTTTCGACTTCATCAAGCAAAACTACACTATATGGTTTACGACGCACAGCTTCAGTTAAAACACCTCCTTCACCATAACCAACATAGCCTGGAGGTGCACCTTTTAAGGTTGAAACAGTATGTGGTTCTTGGTATTCGCTCATATTAATTGTGATTAAATTATGCTCACCACCATAGATCGTATCCGCCAAGGCCAATGCTGTTTCAGTTTTCCCAACACCTGAAGGACCTGCCAACATAAAGACCCCAATAGGTTTATTTGGATCATCTAACATTGCACGTGATGTTCGAATCCGCTTACTAATCGCATCTAAACCATGTGTTTGACCAATCACACGTTGATTTAGAACATTTGAAAGATCTAAAATGCGTTGTACTTCATCCCCAAGCATTTTACCAACAGGAATACCTGTCCAATCAGCAACAACTTGTGCAACTAACTCAGCATCTACAACAGGAAAAATTAAAGACTGTTCAGCTTGAACTTTACGTAACTCAATTAAAAGTTGTTGTTGTTGCTCTCGTAAAGCTAACACCTCTTGCTCAGATCGATTTTCAAGTAAATCTTTTGGTATATGTAGCTGTTCACGCACTTGTTGTAAATGATCAACAATTTGCTTCTCTTGTTGATATTGTTGTTTAATTAAATCTCGTTCAGCAATATAAGATTGAATACTTTCATCTATTTTGATCAATCGATTAGCATTCACTTGGTGCCCAAATTCTTGTTGCTTTAATAAATGACTCTTTTCCTGTTCAGCACTTAAAATAAGTTGCTGAATTTCAGTTAGACGAACTGGTATTGCACTTAAACTGACCGATACACGTGCACAAGCGGTGTCTAAAATACCAATTGCTTTATCTGGCAACTGACGGGCAGGAATATAACGTTTAGATAATTTAACTGATGCAACAACGGCTTCATCTAAAATTTTAACTTGATGATGCTGTTCTAAACGCTCGACCAATGCACGTAACATTGATGTCGCATTCTCCTCAGAAGGTTCTGCAACTTGTACAGTCTGAAAACGACGAGTTAATGCTGGATCTTTTTCGAAATATTTTTTGTATTCTGCCCAAGTCGTTGCACCAATAGTTCGTAACTCCCCACGTGCCAAAGCAGGTTTTAACAGATTTGCAGCATCTCCAGTACCAGCTGCGCCGCCTGCACCTACTAGAGTATGAATTTCATCAATAAATAAAATAATTGGCTTAGCACTCTCATTCACTTCACGAATAACAGATTTTAGACGGTTTTCAAACTCACCTGTAACACTCGCACCAGCTTTTAAAGCACCAATATCAAGCAGATAAATTTCAACATTTTGTAAAGCAGGTGGTACATCTTGCTCTGCTATCTTGATCGCCAAACCTTCCACAACTGCAGTTTTCCCGACTCCTGCCTCACCTGTAAGCAGTGGATTATTCTGTCTTTTTCTCAATAAAATATTGATCATTTGACGAATTTCATCATCACGTGCAGTCACAGGGTCTAACTTCTTCTCACGCGCTTGCTGGGTTAAATTCGTTGCAAACTTAGCTAAACTGGATTGACTAGTACTTGATATTTCATGTGCAGTAGCATCAGACTGGATTTGTTGCTGCTCAACCGAATCTTTGCACAGCTTAAATAAGTCTTCCTGCAATAACTCTGGACTAATTTTTGAAAATTCATCTGATATGTTCAACAAAACTCGTTTAAATGGCGTTGAAGTCAATAAACAATATATGAGATGTCCACTACGAATATTTTGACTCGAAAACTTCAATGAACTATATAACCAAGTTTCTTCAATCAGTTGGATAATATCATCAGAAAAATCATTTACTGAGGTATGTCCACTTTTTAGCTGACTAATTTGTTGTTCAATATCATTCAAAATCTTTTCTTGATTGAGTGAAAAATGCTGTTGGATGAAAAATAAATCATTGTCACTTTGCTGTTCGAGTTGATATAACCAATGTAGAATCTCTACAAAACGATTTTCACGCAATTTTGCAAAGAAAAAAGCATTTTCTAAACTTTTATACAGTGTTTTATTGAGTTTTGAAAATAATGCTGAACGACTAACCTCTGACATGTATGCATCCTCTAATTTTAATATTCTATAATGACTTCTGGATTTGCAATAGGCTGACCAAGCCAAGAGGTATACCCCAAAGCAAGTCCTTGCCCCAATTGTTGTTGTGAAATAAACTCTTTATCAACAATAAACTCAGCATCCCATTGAAATTGATGCCGTGTATAATGTTCAACCCATTCTGCGAGTTTTAATGCAGCCTTCTGACCTCGTAAAAATTTTAAATATTGCTCAGGTTTAATTGGTCCAATGCGTATACGAATTTTTTGTGTTGCATCAAAAATTTTATCTCCGATCAATAAGCCCTGTCCAAGCATCAGTTTATTAGGATTAGATAATTGTGTACTAAATTCTGATGCATCAATCCATTGCCCAATATTTTGCAAAATTTCCACAGGTACATCAAAATAATTTTCAATAATTACTTTTAAATTATCAATTGGCATATTTTGATTCAGTAATAAATTAGCAGCATCAAATTTTGAATAATGATGAATCTCTGTTTCTAATTCTTTGCGATGCTCTAACCCTAAAATACTCGCAATAAAGCGGCTAAAATGCCATGCATCTTTGCCTTCTAGTGAAACAATATCTTGTGCATCACGCCAAGATTTATAAAACAAAGCAATCAAACGATTATGAAAAATATCGACAAAATCATTAAATGTATGATCTTTTTGATGAATTCTTCTTTCATAAATTTGTTCTGAAATATGAATAGGCAAGGCACCATTTGGTCCAAATAATCCAAAACCTTTAATATCAACATTTAAAATATCATTTTTTTGCTCTAAATGATTGATTTGCTTATCTGGAAAAGCTAGAAAAGCCGTTTGAGTAAATCGAACTTTATTTGTACCAAATCTTTTTTCATCACCAATTTTATGCTCAAAATTACATAAACTTTCCAATGAGCGAATAAGCGCAAATAACTGCATTTGCCCAATAAATTCATGACGGTTAAGTAATTCAAACTCATTTAAAGGATTGACATCACTCATATCTAAACCCTCAAATACTTGAATATTGAGCAATTAAAGTATTATTTTGATTTTTTAAGCTCATTTCAACAAATTGGTTAATCGGTGAAAATCCTTTAAAATACTCCAACAATACTTTTCCCCACAAATATGGGTGAACGTGACTCATGAGCATATCATCAATGATGATATTAAAATGTAAACCTGTAATAGGCGTCAATTGATGCTCTATCCTTTTGACCTTACGGGTTTTTTCCGCACGAATATTTTGTATAGCATTTACCTGTGCCTTAAATGCAACATTTGCGGTTATTTCAAAAAACAGATATAAATTATTTTTAATTTGCTGAGTTAAAGCGTTTGGATTAGCATGATCTAAACTAATAAAATTTGAAGATAATAAGTTAAGCAAACGCCAAAGTGAGGCATTTTCCATAGGTGCTGAAATGGGTTGAGTAAAACTTGAACGTCGTTTAATTTTATGAACTTTAAAAGAATCATCTGTCATTTTTAAATCACGATCTAAACTCCAACTGATTTCACTTGGCAAAGCACGATTACTACACCATGCAGTAACAGCAAGCTGATCTAAATCATCTTCGATAATGGATTTCAATTGATTGGTCAATAAAACATAGCACTCACTACCTTTATAGGAGTGTTTTTTATTTGAGATATTCGATTGCTTATGAAACTCTGAAAAAAAACCATAACCCGCTTGGTCAAAATGACCTGTATCATTGGTCAATTTATAAATCGGTTCAAATGTTTTAACTTGATGATTAAGCTTACTATACCCTTCAATTTTATCAATTTTAATGACTTCATAATCAACGGGGCGTAATTTATCCATTACAATATGTTGTTCATTCACAAATTGGTCAACAATAATACGTGCTTTTTTACTGAACACATTGTGAATAACCACACTATTGAAGCTAAGGCTATCATGATCAATATAGCGATCTAATAACTCAGACGTATCATTAAACACACACTTGAACTGTAGCTGTAAAGGTTTCAATAAAATTTGATCAGTATCATTCTCATTAAATTTTATTACGTGCTGACGAATCAACTGCACAAATACATCTTGTAAATTTTCTATTTTAAAAAAGAGATATTTCTCAGGTAATACAGCGTATTCAAGAATATGCTTCAAATAATTAGAACTGCGCGTATTATAAAACGCCAATGATTCATTGAAACCAACAAAATTAAACTGAGGTTTAAATTTATAATGCCATTGACTATTCTGCTCACTTTCAGCAAGTTCGACTTGAAATCCTTCACACTTTTCAGCTAAGAAATAAAGTAATTCAGAACTGACTTTTAAATCATGTGCAGAAATAAACCAACGTAAATTTGATACATCAAGTTTATCTAAACAAAAGCCTGTGGGTAAAATAATATCAAAACTTAGCAATGATTTTGATTTGTTTTGCGATATAGATGCTTGTAGAACATCTACAAGCTTATGGCTATATTTAATATTTTCAAGTAAAAATGGAACAACTTGAATCTCATTACACGTCGAAAACTTACAGGTTGCATTACCCTTTGAAATATCGAGTGTACTAATACTACTCAATTTGGGCACAGTAAATGTAGATTTACTTAGAGATTTTAACTCTACAACAGCAGCACTTGGAATAGATTGAGTTAAATCAGGATGAATCACTTTTAAAATATGTTGTACAAACTTAGGGTATTCAGCATCAATTTTTAAGTTTACACGTGCCGTTAAAAAACTCACAGCTTCAATTAAACGCTCTACATAAGGATCTTCAATTTCTGGTGCAGATAAACCTAATCGAGTTGCAGCACGAGGATGTTGTTGTGCAAATTCTTTCGATGCATCTCGGAAATATTTTAACTCTTGATGATATTTCTCTAAAAATACCTTATCCAAAATTTACCCCTAATTTATAAGATCAAAGTTTCCAGTTTCAACATCTAAGTGTGTTTTAAGAACAAATCTTTCAGGAAACGGTGTTGATTTAATATAGCCTTTAATTTCAATATTCATTAAATTATATTTTGCTTTATTTTCTAAACCGAAAATACATTTTACTTCCAAATTAGATTTCAATATTCTTGGCTCAAACAGACCAATTGCTTTTTGAATATTTCGCTCTACATGCCCCCAATCAATCTCAGAAACACGCTTTCCAGAAATAGGTTCAATACCAAAATTCAATACTGAACTTTCATATTCAAAAATTTGTTCATCTTCTTTTGAATAATAATAACTTGGTGTATTTAACAAAAATAATAAATCTCGGATAACCATTTGTTTCATCTTCTGATTATCTAGCCCCTTAACCCCATCCAAATGATGCTCTTCTGTAAGACGATCAAATAATGAAGCAATATTTTTATCACTACGATTTTTTATCATGGGGTTTAAATACTATAAATATTTGCAATATCCAAAATACCAATATCTAGTGTGGTATTGCTAAACGTCTTTTGACCAAGCGCAACAGCAAAATCACCTAGATTTTCCCAATTCGTACTCCGGGCGTACAGTAAACTATCTTCTAAATGCTGCTGTTCCGTAAATGGATAACGTACAGGAACAAAACAGGCAATGCTTTGTTTATTCTTTAAAATAATTTCAGCTCTACGCCAAATTAAGTCCGTTAAAATTTCAGTCGGTTTAAACTGTACAGACTCTATGTCAGCTAAACTTAGCCATGTATATCTGTTTTCTTCAAAAATTTCAAAGATATGACTAAAACGAATATCTGTATCTATAAACTCATCTTGGATTTCAGTCAGATCATTCAATTGTATTAAGAAATTTGGCTGTACTTGTTCATGCAACTCTAGGAAAAGATCATTTAGAGTATTTGGTGCTTGTAACTGTTTCACAATCTTTTGTTGAATTGCAATGTCATGATCTTCAATATAAGGCATGGCAGAAGAATTAGCAGTATAAACATCTAAACGCTGAATTTCACACGCAATATTTCCAAGAAATAAAGCTCGTGTTTGTTGATCACTAGGATTCAGTTTTAAATATTGGTTAAGGTTTTTTTTTGCCTGTTGCCATTGCCCAGCCATACAATACAACTGAATTAAGTGCAGTCTAAGATTATGATTTAAAGGATTATTTCTAATCTGCTCAATCGTTTTAGAAATATTTTTTTGAAGTGACATAATATAATTATTTCAAATAAGTAAAATAAAAATTAGCGCAGACTAAGCTACGCTAATTTCAAATCAAACAGAATTAACCTGTAGATTTGTTAAGCTTGATATCATAAGCCATTTGAGTTTCAGGGCCACGGCCACCACGCTCAGTTTGCTCCCAATACTGATTCTTAACTTTGACAGCTTGGAACTTATAGTTTACGAATAGCACTTCATTTGTTTTAGAACCAACAAACTCAACAGCAGTCACAATGACATCCTCTAATGTAATACGAGAATACTCAATTTGCTCACCACCTGCTTTACATACGGAAACTTCAAGCTTAGGAATATGACGACCAATAGCACTATGCTTTAAAATAACTGGTGCTGCCTTATCAATTGCTGCAGTAATATTAAGATCCTGAAAATTAACTTTACCTGCACCACCACCACCACCACTTGTTAAAGTCGCAGGTTGACTAGCACCCCAAGTAAAATCTTGTACATCAATCCAATCTCTATGATTTGAGTCTTTCGACTCACCATTAATTCCATCGATTTTTAAAAAAATATCAATAGCCATAAAATTGCCTTTTTTGATAAATAAAATTTATAGTTGTACAACTTTTATAATAAGCACAATAATAAAACTTTACCTTAACTAGGTACGTTTTATGTGCAGTAAAAAAATAGCATACTTGCTCACAATTTTCTAAGGCTTATACACTAAGTATACATTTCTTTACTATTCCTTCCTCAAAGAAGGAAGTTTTGAAACTAAACGCAAAGAAACAGTTAAACCTTCAAGTTGATAATGTGGCCGTAAAAAGAATTTTGACGCATAAAAACCAGGATTATCTTCAATTTCTTCAACAATGACTTCAGCTGCTGCTAATGGCTTACGAGCTTTAGTTTCTTGTGATGAGTTAACAGGATCACCATCGACATAATTCATTAACCAATCGTTCAACCAACGTTCCATTTCTTCACGTTCACGAAAAGAACCAATTTTGTCACGTACAATGCACTTTAAATAGTGGGCAAAACGACAGCATGCAAATAGATATGGCAAACGTGCTGAAAGTTTAGCATTCGCTGTTGCATCTGAATCTTGATATTCAGCCGGCTGTTGCAATGATTGTGCACCTATAAATGCAGCCAAATTTGAGTTTTTACGGTAGATCAATGGCATTAAACCATTATTCGACAATTCAGACTCTCTGCGATCACTGATTGCAATTTCTGTAGGGCATTTTAAATCCACACCACCATCATCTGTCTCAAAAGTATGCGTTGGTAATTCTTCAACAATACCACCTGACTCCACTCCACGAATTGATGTACACCAACCAAATTCATTAAATGAACGGTTAATATTCACAGCCATCGCATACGCAGCATTTGCCCAAGCATAATCTTCATGACCATGAGTGACTTCTTCAAAATTAAAGTCATCAACAGGGTTTTCTTTAAAACTATAAGGTAAACGTACCATAAAACGTGGTAGTGCTAAGCCCAAGTAACGTGCATCATCTGACTGACGCAAGTTACGCCATGCAGCATATTCAGTATTTTGGAAAATTTTGGAAATGTCACGTGGGTTTGAAAGCTCTTGCCAAGATTCCATCTGCATTAGACTTGGATTAGCACCCGTAATAAATGGACAGTGAGATGCTGCTGAAATTTTTGCCATTTCAGTCAAAATTTCAACATCTTGTGCACCATGATCAAAATGATAATCACCCACTAAACAACCAAATGGTTCACCACCAAATTGCCCATATTCCTCTTCATAAATCTTCTTAAAGATAGGGCTTTGATCCCACATCACACCTTTAAATTTTTTAAGATTCTTACCGAGTTCTTTTTTACTCAAAGGCATGAATTTAATTTTGAGCAACTGATTAGTTTCAGTATTATTTACAAGATAATGCAAACCACTCCATGCACTTTCTAGCTCTTTAAAATCTTGATGATGAATGATTTTGTTGACCTGATCAGAAAGTTTCTTATCAATCTCAGCAATAATAGCTTCGATCGTTTGATAAGTATCATTTGAATGCTGCACTACACTTTCTAGGGCTTGACGAGCTAATGTTTTTACAGCCTCTTGCACAGCATTTTCTGCTTGTTTTGATTTTGGTTTAAATTCTTTATTAATTAACTGCTCAAACTCATTAGTTTGGAGTGTTTCAGTCTGTTGTAAAGATTCTAATTGTGAAGTATTAGACATAAGTAATCCTTATTTAATCTTTTGAATCTTCGTTTTGCTTAGAAAGGCTAGCCAATGACTTCAGTAAATCATTATCTGCTAACACCTTGCTAATCAATTCTTCTGCACCTGTTTTACCATCCATATAAGACAGTAAATTTGATAATTCAGTACGCGCATCTAATAATTCTTTTAAAGGTTCAACTTTTTGAGCAATACGGTTTGGAGAAAAATCTTCAATGCTTTCAAATTCTAAATCAATATTAAGATGCCCTTCATTAGTCAAAGCATTCTCAACACTAAATGCAGCTCGTGGTTTAATTGATTTCATACGGTCATCAAAATTATCCACATCAATTTCTAAAAAACCACGTTCATTTAAGTTTGGAAGTTCTTGTTTTGATTTTCCAGCTAAATCTGAAAAAACCCCCATTACAAAAGGTAATTCTACCTTTTTCTCTACACCGTAAATTTCAACATCATATTCAATTTGAACACGTGGCGAACGGTTTCTAGCTAAAAATTTTTGTCCTGAATTCTTGCTCATATTCCACCTATTAGCTAATCATAATCATTACTATTATTGTCAAATGGTTGCCCAACAAGGGTTTCCAATCTATCTAATGAATCAGGACTAATATCCCGCATAATTTCATAAAAATTATAATTCATTAACCTTTGAATCCGTCGAATAAACAATGGTGCTGGATGTGAAGGTTCATTTTTCTCAAAATATACATGAATTTTTTCTAACAGCAACTCGACATCTTGTCGAGTGCTGATGGAGTAGTTTGCCCAATTTAAACTAGACTGTACAGCAGTAATACTTTCACTTTTTGTAACCATATCTACCTGAATTGGATTAATAATTTCACTCTGCTGAATCAACGATTTAAATTTAAGTAAAAATTTTTCTAAAGTATCAAATTTTATTTCAGTATCGCTAATTCGCTTGATAAACAAATGCTTAATTTGTTCTATAAGAACAATTGATTTTACTAAACAATTAATTTCTGAATTGGCAACATCAGATGCAATTTGTAAATCTAAACTCAAACGTTCAATACCACCAGGATAAATCTCGTGACTGGTATTCGAGTTTTCAAGCACATGTTCAATGTCTTTTATTGTGAAATTTTCTTGTGATAATCCATTTTTGATGAAAAAAGCATTTCTAATCGCTTTGATTACACCATCATTGGCATTAAAAATAGAAAGAGCATTGATACGATAATCTGGATCATAATCTTGATCCTCATCATAAAGTTGCGGAAACACATCATCCCAATACATATTTAAATTTTGATAAATAATCTCTAGACCATTGAGCAAACCCGATAAACCATAACAATAAATTGCACTCTGCGTAAAATATGACATAACTGTTAGGTCTTTACTTTTCTCAAGCAAAATATCACTTGCGAGATTATAAATTGCTTCCCAATCTTGACCTTGTGCTTCAATGATTAAATCACCAAACTGTTGTTCTGGCTTTTCTTGCAGTAAATTGACCAGTTTTTGATATTGTTCATCATATTCTATGTTGTCCCCCACAGGATTATCCTGAGAGATTGGCTCAATATAGATTTCTGTAGCAATCATTCAAGCTCACCTTATTAATAATTTTCGATATACAACATGATTGGTTGAATCAATTTTAAAGTTATGGTGAAAGGTTTGAGGATATAACTCTAACCATAAATCTTTGTCGCCTTCAAACATTTCATTTACTTCAATTTGTGCCAAATGTTGTTGCATCTGCGTTAAAAAATCAGCATTCAATTGTTCTGAAATCAAATGCCAATCCAAATTCATTTTCTTTAATTGTTCATCAAAATACTGCAACGCCTGAGTTGGTTGCAGTTGATGTTGATGCGTAAAAATCATAAATGGAAAATGCCGACCACGACTATCATGGCTTGAAAAAAAAATACCTTGTATCCGCTTATGGTCAGTGATCGAGCTTTCTAAAAAATAATAATACAGTGTAAATCTTGTATCGTAAGATTGAAAAAATTGTTCTCCGATATGATCCTGACCTTTCATCATCCACTTCATCAATGCTTGTTCCACATCTCTAAAATGATTTGATTGTATAAAATCAGAATAAATCGGTAATTTCCCACACCAACCTAAGCTTTCATTTAACATTTAAAATCCTTTAAACCTGTTAAATTAAATGGGTTTTGTCCTGATAATGCACTAAATTCGATTTGAACTGTTTTATTACCCAATTGATAAATTGCTAACACACTCTTACCATCAGGCAATGGAATAATTTTTTGAGCTTGATCCAACATACGATAAAGTGCCCAATCCCCCTTTGTTTCAATTTTTACAGGAGAAGCATTGGCAGCTGTCGCCTCAAGTGTAAAAGAACCATCCTTCGCAGGCCAAGACACAACTATGTCGTTTACAGGTCCATGATAATAATTAGTTTTCTTACCATCGTATGCAATACTTAAGTTATCAATGTCTTTGTCCATCGCCTTAATACGCAATGCAATGTCTACTTTAGGCTGACTATTACCACCGAAATACTGCGTATTTACAGCTTCTGCCGCACTATACGTTGCAGAACGATTAATTACACCTTGATCGAGCAACACACGGAAAGGAACTTGATTATTGGCACTCACCATAACGTTACTTGATAAAGTTGATAGAAATAATCCATCTTTACCAAATACTTGACTCAATTCTTGAATAGAAATTTCTTGTTTTGCAGCACGGTTAAATGGATATTTATTTGCCAACAAGTTTTTACAGCTATTTTGTACCATCTGGTCTTGTTGTTTCACTACAGCTGAAAGTTGTCCATCTTTATAGGCTTGGCTTGACTCCGTGATCTTTCCCACAAAAACATCCAACATTGGTCTAAATGGGTCAGGTAATCGATTGACTTGCGCCTTATAATTAATCAATGGTTTGGTATCTGGCATCAGTTGATCTTCACTTTGGATGCTCAGTTCCAATGCCACCAAATATACATACAAATCATTAATAGATTTAATAATTTCATCCAGTTGTGAACCAGACTCAGCTGTTGTTAATGTTAGGCTTTGAAACTGCGAAAAATTATTTGCAATATTTTCTAAATACCCTTGAACTTTTGCCTCTGTGATAAATACAGGAGCTGCCTTTTGAGCCGTAGTGACTGCTTTAGCTTGAGCCGCTTTTTGAGCATCAGCTATATTTTCAGATTTTTCAGTATCAGAACTCACAACAGCTTTTGGCGATATTAAATTTGTATTTTGGCTAATACCCCGGATAATTCCAGCCAAAGAAGAGTTTTTCTCCGAAAGTTGCTTTGACATCACAATCGCTTGTTGTAAATTCTGCGGTTGAACCATCCGCACATCTTGTAAATACGATTTCCAAGCTGCAACATATTGTAATGAATAGAGGCGATAAATATCTGAAATCACATCATCAGCAGATTTAAACTGCGCAGTATCTCCAATTACCCATTTCTCTTCTTTATAAATATTGTTTAAGCGTCTATTTACAAAGGGTACAAATAAGTTTTCATAACCATATTTTGTATATAAAACATTTACAGCATCGTTTAAAGTTCGATCAGAGACACGACGAAAAACATTATTGGTCGATGGACCACCCATTGATACATAAGAAACCGCAGGTAAACTTTGCTGATCTAAAGTTTTAATATGCATATTTAAATCTTGCATAATCACTGAAGCAATATCGGTATAAACTAATAAATCCCTTGCCTGCTGTACTAAAGCAGGATCAAACTTTTGCTGCGGTGTTAACTTTTTTTCATCAAGCAACTTTTCAAATGACTTAATTACATTTTGATCATGATCCGATTTTAAAATGATATTATTCACCACCCACTGATGGATGTATTTTTTGTCATAATGGTCAACCTGATACAGCATCAAGTAGGTTTTAAGATTATTATAAATCTTATTATAATCTTTCGATTCAATATTATTCTTCAGATCCTTATAAACTTCATTGGAAATAACAGGAAATAAACTTTCATCAATCAAGCTTTGATGTTTTGACAAGGCTGCTTTTTCAATATCTTTATGTTGGCTCAAACCCATATTTTTAAAGAATGATTTACTTAATAATTCTTTATTAATATTCCATGTTGGTAAATTATAAACTTTATTAGTAAACCCCAACAATGAAGATACATTGTTAATATCAACTTTTTTTGATTCAGCTTCTAATTGAGTTAATTGGGTTGCGACCGCTTCTTGATATTTATGATTATATGCAAATGATCTCAATAATAATAACAATAATGCCAGTAACAACAGTCCCAATAAAATTGCAACCGTCCAGTAGATCTTTCTACGCTTCTTAATCCAACTTGTATCTATTCCTGCAATATTAGCTGTATTTAATAATAGCTCTTTAAAAATTGAATGAATAAAGTATGACTTAGAGTTCGGAACTAGTGTTGAGTTAATATTTTGAGAATACTTATGCTTTAAAGCTGCACTATTTTCGGCATCTAAAATAAAACCATCATCTGCTGACTGTACAGCACTAGTAAAATAAACACCTGAAAGATTAATTTCTGAATCATAACGAGATAAATTTAATAACTTTTTCAAATAACTTTTTAAAGTAAATGTAAACCTCTCAAACTCATTTGGAAATCCAATGGCTAAATCAGCAGGATCATTCTGTTGATTATTAAATGAAATACTCGTAAATAAATTGTTTTGTAATTTTGCAACAATCACATCAATTTCATCAGTTAATTTATTAATTTTTTCAGCAGATGTAATACTTAGAGGATCTAGGCTCACACCAAATGTTTGCTGTCTTTCTGTCTCATCTAAATAGTTAAAATATTGATTAAAACCAGAAATCAGATCAACTTTATTGACCATAATATAGAGTGGGAAAGTGGTATTAAAGGATGCTTGCATTTCCTGTAAACGCACACGAATCTGTTGAATTTGGCTTTGAATTTTTTCATCATTATTATTTAAAATATCATCAGCACTCAACATAAGGACTAAACCATTGATTGGTTGTTTTGGTCGACAACGTTTTAATAGGCCTAATAATTCATTCCAATCATTACTATTCGTTACATCATTATTTTGCTCAACAAAGCGACCAGCTGTATCTAAAAGCAAGGCTTCATCTGTTAAAAACCAATCACAATCTCGTGTACCAGCTAATTTTGAAACATGATCTGTTGTCCCAATTGGAAAAGTCAATCCTGAGTTTAAAATCGCTGTTGTTTTACCTACCCCAGGTGCACCAATAACAATAAACCACGGTTTATCATAAATATAATCCTCTTTTGAACCAAAAATACGTTGAAAGAAATTCTGTTCCTGTTTAACTTGTTGGCGCTGCAAAATCGTATCAATATTATTAAATTGTTCTTGTAAACCACTTTCATTTTTTACAGGACTTTCAGCACGATCATGAATATCACTTGCTTTAATTTCTTCTAAAACATGTTCATTCATTTTTTTGGTTTTGTAGAGTTTGAATAAATAGATCCCTAAAAAGATCAAACATACTAATATGATTAACAATACACGATTTAATACGGGCTCTAAAGGCTTATATTCTGCAAAAGCAATCATTGGACCTGCAAACCAAATCGTTGTAACAATCGAAATTAATCCAAATAGACTCCACATTGAAGTCCAACTAAACATTGTTAAAAATCCCATGTTAATACCTTTTTAATTCTGAATATTTGATTAATTTCGAACTGTAGTTGTACTGCCTAAGCTAGGTTGATTTGCACCTTGCTCAATATAAACAGTAATCTCAACACGACGGTTTTTCGCTCTATTTTCTACAGAATTATTGGCGAAAGCTGGATTTTCAGAGCCTTTACCTTCTGAACGAATACGGGAAGCATCTTGCACATAATTCGACAAAATAGTTTTCACCGCATCTGCACGCCCTTGTGATAAATGCCAATTGGAAGGAAATGCTGAACTGCGAATCGGTTGATCATCTGTAAATCCTGACACAACAACTCGACCTTTCACTTCATTGAGTGCCTGACCAACTGCTGCCATAACAGGATAATAACGATCAATAATCTGATCTGAACCAGACCCAAACAATTCATCACCCAAAATAGTGATGGTACTTTTTCCAGGAACTTCACTGACTTTTAATAAATTAGCATCAATCTCATTTTTCAATAACGGTGCAAGTAACTGAATACTTTCACCACTTGGACGCACCGTTTCGACACTTAATTTATTAATACGGGTATTAATATCATTGGTATCCTGTGCTAACTTCCAATTAAGTACAGTATATAACAATAAAATACCAGCACCGCTTAATGCAAATAAAATCCATAAAGGAATAAATTTTCTACGTTTTGTAATTGCATTATTCGCAGCAGAGCTACTCAATAAAATTTGTGACTTTTTCTGCCCACCATATTCACGAATAATTTTTTCTAATTCTTTTTTAATATTTTCAACGCTGACTTTACCATTATTTAAAACTTGATATTTGCCCATATAACCAAGTACCAAACAATAATACATTAACTCAATTAAGTTAATATTCTTTAGTGGCTCTTGTTTGATACGATCCAATAACTGGAAAAATTGCTCGCCCCCCCAAGTTTCGTTATGAAATGTCACCAATAAGCTGTGCGCACTCCACTCTTGATCCGCCCAACCATTTTTTGCTGCGAATTCGTCTAATAAGGTACAAAGACAATAACGTGCAGCCTTTACCGTTTCATAGCGAACACCATTTTCTTCAGCAGTTTCCTCAAAATTCTCGATATCTTTTTTCAAACGGTTCAACACTTCTTGCGTTGAAACTTTACTTTGAAAATACTTCATTTGAGAGGCTTTATTAAGCAAAGGAATAGCAGCTTCCACTAAAATATTGTGTGAGTTATCTTTTTTCACATCTGAACTTTGTGCTGCGATATTATTTTCAATCTCTTCAAACTTAATTGTTTGCATGACTATTCTCTATATTATTTAGTATGTTTTAATCGCCCAGCATTCAATTTCCAAATCAGGGAAGTCACCAGCTAAATGTATCGCCATACCAGATGATTGGTGTAAGTCTTCCCATAATTCAGAGCCTTTATCAATCTCAAAATAACTATATCCTGAATGATAAGGTAATTCTCTTGGAGCTGTAGATAGAGCATGTACATGAATACCAGGCAAGTGATAGGCCACCAAATCACGCACTTTTTCGACTGAGCCAATCTTAATCGTCGTTGGAATACGTTGACGTAATACTTCTGAAGCTAAACTTGCATGGATCGCAAGAACAAATGTACAAGTATTCAACATCGATGTATCAGGTGTAATCGCAACACGAGTTGCTTCATCACGAAGCTCTAATGGAATCATCATTGCACGTTGTTGCAGTACGATTGATAAAGCCTCTTTCAATAATAGATAAAGTGTTTTGTAGCAAACACTTAAATTCTCATGATCATATACAGGCAGATTAAAATTTAACTTTTCCAAATTAAATGTACTTAAATCACCATATAACTTAAGCAAATTTTCATATAACGTATAGGGATGTACTGCTGGTAAAGATGTTGAAAGATGATGAATATAAGCAAAATAGCGATTTATCGTTTGTAACATTAAAAAATCACGTACTTCACCTGTTCCTTTTAATGTTGGATTAGTAAGTACACCCGCTAGAGCCATAGCACGTTGTTTCAAAAGCCCCATAATTTCAGCCACATAATGACTTAACTGCGTATGTTTACAATTTAAATAAGCTGGAATAAATTGGTCATCAAGTGTGATCTCACCAGTTGATGATGTTGAAATAATTTTGGCAATCGGTAATTTAATTTCATTTTCACTAATATTTCTTAATAGAGATAATTTTAAATTCGGCGCACCCAACAATAACTCTCTTTTTGGTAAAGTGGGATTTGAACTATCTTCCAAATCTACATTACGGATAATATATCTGACCTCTCGAATATCAGATTCATCAATGAAACCATAATTTCGCTTATAACTTGAAGCTTTTGACCATACCAAATAAATAAATTCATTTTCAGTATTAGCAGGAATTGTAAGTGTTAAGTTTGGTGCTGATTCAAACGTTTCATTAAAATAACTTCCATCTGGAAAGAACCCTTCGACTCGTTCAACTAAAACCTCACCTAAACGCAGTGAAGATAAGTTCAAGACAAGTTCTTTTAAACCCCAACCATAATAGTTATTCGAAACATAGTATTGCCCAAGCATTGCATCATAATAACGTTCTGTCTGCTGGAAATGCTGTGGAGCAATCAGTGTTCCTTCGTTCCATACTACTTTGCGTTCGATTGACATTAATTACTCCAAATTATTGAATTACTTCTGTCGGTATATAAATGCCTTTTTCTAAATTGGCAGCTTTTTTCTTTTCCATTATTTTCTCAATTTTTTTCCGCCATTTTTCTTTTTCTTTCTCTGTCATTTCAGCAAGATCCTTACCTTCTTTTTCAAGCTTTGCATTCAAAATCTTTTCAATCGCTTCTTTTTGGGTAATTTGATGAATACCATCTGCCTTAATATCTAGGTATAAATATTCACCACCAATTTGATACCATCGTTTATCTTGCTTATAAAAAGATAGTTTCCATTTATTATTTAAATCACGATAAGCAGCTACAATCCCTAGGTAAGGTGCTTCTTCTTTTTTTGGTAATTTAAATTCTAAATGTGATTTTGGGCGAATCATCATACTCAAGTCATCTATTACACTTTCACCAAGATGCTTTTTATATGTCCCATCTGGGCTTAATTCATTCATTTGATTAAATTCAACTTCTGTTTTTAACTGCAATAAATTTACCTTTACAGGCGATGGATCATTGAGTAAATTTCGATTAATATCTTCATCTGCAAATATATACACATCTATCTCATTTTTCTCAGTATTTTTTTTAGGTATAGCATTACAAGCCATCAAAACCATGGATAAACACATTATGAGTACATATTTAAAACGGTACATCTTCTCATCCTATTTTTAATTTATGAAATCTTTTTGATTTGTATATATTTGATTACTTTAGCTATCACTCATTATTTTATTGGCTCTTCTACTACAGCTTTAGATTGATCTATTTGGTCAACATCTGTTTTTTCTACGTTTTGTGAAATTCCAGATACTCCCCTCGGATTCATTGTGTTTTGAGCTGTAGGATCTATGCTTATCGCTTTTTTTGGCTCTGAATCATCTTGCTCAGAACTAGAATATGTTTTTGGCGTTACAGACACACTATTAAAATTATATTTTGTATAAATTTTATCTAGATTTTCTTCTAATTGATCAAGGCTTGTTTGATCAAACTTCTGTTTATATAGATGATTTATATAATCTTGTGTTGATAAATCAACACCCATACTTGCATTGATAAACTTCTGACCTTCTACTGACTTATTATTTTGATAAAGTGCTTTTAATTCTTCTACACTATAAATGGTGCTAAATAATTGAGTGCTCGCTTCATCAAATAATTCACTGCCAGATTTACTGACAATAAAGTTTTGTACAAGTGGTCTTAACTTATTTTGTAAGTCTGGACGATGATAATACTCCTCAGCAAGTTGTGTTTCGCCTATTTTTTTCAATGCTTCAACTGCAATCTGATCTAGTATTACATCACTTTGCATCTGCTTTTTCAGAACATCTGGTAACCTACTAGTTTGAGAAGCATTATAAGCAATGAAATATTTATCATTTTCATCATTTGCAAAAACATTAGATGCTAATATTAAGCAAAGTAAGCTCGAAAGTGATCGTATTTTCACTTAGTTACTCCCTTCTAACACTTGGCTCAATGTTGCCTGTAAATGTGACTGTGATGCTAAGGCTAATGGAATTGTCTTTTGCAGATTTTGAATAGCTGTTCGTCTAATTTGCTGTTTGGCCAAAATATTTTTACCCTGATTTGATTGATAAAAATTAATTTGATGTTTTACACTTTCTTCCGTTTGTGTTTTAGTAAATTCACTTTTATACTTTTGAATTGCTTCTCTTTGAATTTGTTCCATCTTTTCTTCAACAAAGTTTTTATATACAACCTCTACCTCTCTGATAGCTTGTTGACGAATTTGATCTGGAACAACCCTTCCTTGTAGCGCCATATCGACTTTATTTATTGCATAATTTGTATATTTTTGACTATCAATTGTATTTAATTTAATCATATTATCAAAATCATTATACTTATAATATTGTTCAGCTGTGTGCTCTGATAAAGGTAAAGCATTTGCTTGAAAAGCCCCCCCAATCACGCAGATAAAAAGGAGATTTTTTTTATTTAAGTTCATAAAACACCTACGAAAAATAGTTCATTATATAAATAAAATATAGCTTTTATATTTGCGCTAAAATTTTAATGAAAGATAAAGTTTTTCTTTCAAATTTTGTACACACATATGATTCTACAAGGAAATTTTTATTATTCAAAATGTTGTATTCAACCCAACCTTAAAAATAAAGCAAATAAATAACTAATATATTGTAAAATAATAACTTTCACTTTTGATGTGTTTTTTTGTTAATAACTAAGGACTTAGGAAGTAAAAATATACAAAATGTATGGTAACTTACTAATATAAAAAGTAAAAATAAATACTATTCTCGTTCTAAAATCAGTGAAGCGAAATTCCGTTCGATTATTCGCTTTTTTGCCATGGATTTTACCGCTACTGACATAGCTGAATTAACCAAGATCTCTCTATCAATTCTATATTCATCAAAATTCGGCAAAAATTGCTAAATAATGTGAAAAACTTTCTCCCCTTGGAGGTATTATTGAACTGGATGAATCTTACTTTGTTACTCGTCACATTCGTGCTAAACGTGGACGTGGTGCAGCAGGTAAAAGAATTGTCTTTAGTTTGCTAAAGTGGGAAGGAAAAGTTTATACAGAAATTATTTCTGATTGCTCCAAAGCTACGTTACAAGGGATTATTAGGGGACATATTGAGTTTAAGTCAATCATTAACACTGATGGATGGATTGATAGATATAGGTTTAAGCATCTACGAGTGAATCAATTTGCATGTGGCGACCATCATATTAATAGGATTGAATCGTTCTTGAGATATGCGAAGAAAGGTCTGATTAAGTTCAATGAAGTTGACAAGAAAGTGTTGGTGGTGTTTCAAAAAGTATGCTGACATTAAATGAAGCCATTATTGATGTAAAAAAAGGTTAAGTCGAAAGCTTTAAAATGGTTTTCAATCTTTTTTGAAAAATTACAACTCCTTCTAAAACCGCGCCTAATTCGATGCCTTATTTTGCAATTATTACCTTCAATACCTACAGTAAAAAATTTACCAATACTTTGCTTGCAGTTTTTAAAAGCAGTTATGAAACTGTCCCAATGATCACTTGCAATTCGGGTGTAGTGAATACCTAATTGTTTAAGCTTTGCCTTCAATCGTTGAACTGTAGCTAAGTCTCTTTTACCCCAAACATAAGCAACAATCTCACCTGTTTCTCGATGGTAGGCGTAAATAAGCCATTGTTTATTATTTTTATTTCCCACAAAAGTCCAAAACTCATCAACTTCAAGAGACTCATAATGACTTTGTTTAGGCTGAATTTGGTAGGTCGATTCGGTTAAAGTACGTAAAACTTTACCGATACTGATTCGCTCAACTTCAGCGATATCTCGTATACCACTACCTCTGACCATCAACTGTAATATTTTTCGAGTAATGCCTGAATGACATCCTAGATAGCTCAGAGCATGGTCACCAATAAACTGACGTTTACAGTCTTTGCACTGATAGTTTTGTTTCCCATCTACTTTGATGCCATTTTTCTTTATACTGTCACTGAGGCAGGTTGGACATTTGATTTCTAGAGTTATTCGCATTTCTCTATTTTATCAAAATTCAACCTGCTTTGTTTCAGCATACTTTTTGAAACACCACCAAAGTGTTTTATCTGCATCTTAAAGACACAGAGTATCGCTTTAATCATCGGTATAGCCATCTGTACCTTAATTTCTTAAACTGCTCAGTGAAAATCATCTTTAACATCCTAAGCTCCTTCTTAAATATGGCGAGGACTTTGGCATGCCTAAAATATCAAAGTTACAAGCTGAGCCAAGAAAAACACAACTCATAGAAGCGAATAATTTTTAAAAAATTACCACGTATCGATAAACAATAATGAGATTCAAGCAATTATTAATCATCAAAACCAAGTAAACTCCTCTTCACGAAGTTCTCTGTTAGTCAAATGATGCAAAGTTAAATCAACTTTTTTTGGTACCATTCGTTAAGTAGGCAATAAACTGACCATCAATTTTATCGATTACAAGTGCTGTAGATAGTTGATGATTAGAAAAATACTCATTATAAAGGTTTCAAAAACTTGTAAATCCCCCTCAGGATCTTCTTTTCTACCTACTATATTTTTACTAAAGCTAATTGAAGCAAAATATCGTTTACCATTTTCTTTGTAAAACCATTTATACCAAGTAGGTACTGCTTGTAATTGCTTTAAATCTACATCTTTAAAATTGTTTTTGGTGATAAAAAATGAATTTCCATTCACGCATGATTGGCGATAGCCGTAAAGATCCATTTTCGTTGCAATATGCCAAGGATATTTATTATTTGAATAGTTTTTCCAACGCTCTTTGGAAAACTCTCCTTTAAGTGCTTGTTGTTTATATGGTTCAGGCATGTCATTAATAAAACCGCTATTATATTTTTCCTCAGTCAATCCCTCAGGATTAAAATTATTTGTCCTTGCAAAAAATTCCCATGAAATATGTGCTTCTTCAGCTTGAAAGTTTGCAATTTCTTTAGTCTTAACACCACTCACTCTTAAAGATACAAATCCACCAGGTGCAAAAGCGAAATCAATACTTTTATAAAATCTCGCATTTCTTTTTTGATCCATTTCAAAATCAAATTTTTCTGCAAATGCTTCTGCAATAGCTTGGCGAGGTAAATGACATTTAATATGATAGTATTATAGTATTTACGTTCAGTATGCGATAACCAAGTTAAATTCACCCCTAGTGGAATTTCAACTTTATTGCTTGGAGATAAACCAACATCAACGCCACCAATTTTCCAACCAGCACCAGCATGACCATAAAATCCTAAACCATCTTGACCTTTGGCATCATAAAACCAAAAGCATTCTCCACTGACCAACTCAATTTGGTAAGGAAATGGCGCATAAATTTCTGTTGACCATTTTATACTTGTACTTGCTTTTGCCATTTAAAAACGATCCTTTTACTATTAATTAAAAAACTTAATAAATAATATTTTTAATATTAAAGAATATATAATGATTAATTAAAGAATTAACCATTATATTTTTATAGCTATTTTGGTTCCTTTCCTGGTAAATAAGCCTTACCATTTACACAGACAAATTCAGTTGTGCCTTTAGGTAAATTATTTTCCTTCCAAAAATTATCAGTGAAAGGTGATTTTTTAAGTAAGAAATCGTTTTGACAATCTTTAACAATACCACCATTTTTATTTCTTAAAATATCTTTACTCTCAACTGTTGGTAAAATATTGTAGTCAATACAACCTGCTAAACTAATTCCAATACCACATAAAAATATTAAGTTCTTCATAATTTATCCTTCTACAACATTTCGATAAAATCGGTTGGTTCGAATATCAATATGTGCAATATTTACTTGTGTAAATGCAAGAGATAAAAATTTTGTATCCATTGAACTACACCAATGTAAATATTTGTTATACATGTTTTTTTCAATTCATCATCATCTTGAATATCAATATAAGGCATATCAATTTTCACACCTTCATATTCATGAGCATTCTTTTGTAAACCATCTTGAATTCTTGTTTCTACAAAGCGCTTTTCTTGACCTGCCATATTTTTTTCAAGTAACTCAAATGCTTGTGGTTTTAAATTATCAAACATTTTTTCAAGCTTTTTATCCTTAGTGGTTTCAATTTTATATTTAATTAAATAATCTTCCTTAAAATAATATGCATTAAATTTTTTTATCATTTCAATCATGATATAGGTATAAGCTTTTGGATAATCTGGTGACAGCTGATAAAGTTTTTACTCATCAATTAAAATTCATTTTCTTGAACAATCTCAAAACTCTGTGAATAAATTTTTAACTGCTCTCTTTTTTGCCCATTATTTAAAAATGCACTGAAATTTCCATTTATTAACTTAAACTCTAAAATGGCTGATGTCTTTGCATCTCCAAAATAATTTTTAAATGCATTAAAAATAGGTAAATCATCTTCTGGCTGTTCAGCTTTCCCCCAAGTGCCATTTGTAAAATAAACATGATGTTTATAACGTTTATTATTTATATCATAATAAAAAGTAAGCACAGCGGGAACATGTTTAAGTTTACCTTGTTCTTCTGCTAAATTACTTTGATCGACCAAACACTGTTCTGCATTTACATATTGAATAAAATAAGCATCCAACTTTAATCCTGAAAGTAATATTTTCCATGCATATTCATTTTTACTATATTCGGTCCAACGTCCTATTGGTATTTTTTTATCTATATATTGTTGTTGAATGCGTTCAGGTAATTTTTCAAATCTCATGTCGAAATATTGCTCTTGTGTGATCCATCTTGCATCGAACCCTTCTGCTTTTGCAAAATACCACCATTCCATCGGTATTTCTTGCGCTTGATATCGACCTAATTCTATAATCTTCGCACCACTCGTACGTAAAAAAACCATTCCGCCTGGTTCAAATGCAAAATTTATTCCATCTTGAACGTTTTTCACTTTTTCGCCATATTCAAGTGTAATTGTCTCCTGTTTAAATTGCTCTAAAATTTCTTTACGTGGCAATTCAATTTGCACTTGATAAAACTTTCTTTCTGTTTCAGATAACCATGTCAACTGTACAGCATCTGGTAAAGTGACTTTTTTATCAGGCATGCCTCCTCGAATGTAAACACCAGTAGATCGCCATCCACCTGACGCACCACCTGCAAACCCAATCCTTGATTCAGAACGGTTATAAAACCAAAAACAGTCACCAGTAATTAATCTAATCGGATAGTAACGTGGGGCAAATATTTCTGTATTCCATTCAATTCTCTCAGACCCAAACATCTATATTTCCTCTCAATATTTTTCGTATATGATTATTCAAATTATTATTTGATAAATATGCTTTTGTACATATAAATTACTTTGGTAACTGACCTGGTAAATAAGCTTTACCATCTTTACAAACAAACTTTGTTGTTCCATGCGGCAGGTTATTTTTATCCCAAAAAGCTTCTGTCCATGGGCCATCTTTTGATAAAGGTGAGCCTTTACAATCCATTATCAACCCCCCTCCAGGATATTCCATATAGTTAGTCTTTCTATTTACATCCATTGGTAATGGTCCAAAAGAAGCGAGGAAGCAACCACTCAGACCACTACTAAGAACACAAATCATCAATGAAATCTTGAATTTATACATACAATTACTTCGGTACCTGACCTGGTAAATACGCTTTACCACCTTTACATACAAAATCTGTAGTGCCATGTGGTAAATTATTCTCATCCCAAAAACGTCTTGTAGGTAAACTATTCCCAGATAATGCAGATCCATCACAATCCATCACAATCTCCCCATGCTTATCTCTTAAATAATCATTTTTTATTCCTACAGGTGCACCTAACATTTCAGCACAAGCAGTTAAACATATAGATAGGCTGAAAATACTGATTAATCTTAATTTTTTCATCATCATTATCCTTTATAAATAGTACGTTCAAACATATTTGTCTCAGCATTAATCTGCCCTAAACTGACTTGGGCAAATTGAGAGATAAATCCTTCTGTCGCTAATTGACTAGACCAATGGATATAGTGGTTATATAACTTCTTACGCACTATTTCATCTTGAGGTTCTATACTTTTGATGAGTTGATTGTTATCAAAAGGCTTACACATATTTTGCTGACTGGCTGCATCTTTCTGGTTCTGTTGTTCTATGGTTAAACGGATTCGATCTAACTCCGCATCCCATGCCAAGGCTTGAGCTTTCATATCATCATAGGCAGCACCCCAGATACCTGGTTCACACATTTGATCAATCTCATTATTGATGGTGTCATTTGCCTTCGCATAACGCTCATCATATTCGAATAGTTTGGTATCATCAAATGCATCAAGATTATGTCGTTTACACAGCTCAATCATAATATTGGCAGGAATAATTGGGTAAAGCATAGAGAGTTGTTTGCGATTAATAATCAAGCGTTGATATTGTGTATCTGTAGAGAATATCCCAATTTTTTTAAGCTCTTTGCCAGTATTTTCAATCCATATTTGTGTATTTTTATCTACAGTCTCTATAAATAATCCTTTAGCCACAAGATTGGCTTTGAGCTGATTAAAGTCGACACGTTCCATTTGTGCAAGAGCACTATCTTTAGTACCGAATACATTTGGTTTATGTTGGTTATACTGGTCATAATTCATGATACTTTTGGCTTTTTTCTCTAATACCACGTCATTAGAGGTTTGATTATACTTACTGTTGCCATCGATATAAGCTACTTTTTTTTGTGCAATAGTAATTTTTGGCTCATCACGAGAAGATTCATACCAGTAAGGCTGATTTGCAGTAGTTTTATTATTTTTTTTAGGCTCACTATTTTTTCTAGACTCACTATTTGTTTTATGATCACCTAAACTAGGCTCCCGCTTCCTATGTTTGATCTCCCCTTTCGTTCCTAAACCATCTCCCAAATCGGTGTGACAGCCTGGTATTCGTATTTCAACACCAACGCCTTTTTCTATCGCACTACTGATATCATATAAAGAAAACTTATCCCTATATTCAGTTAAAGCTGCCAAATGTACTATACGGCAAGCTTCATGAGATTCAATCATCAAACCCATATCAGATGGTGGCATATCTTCATCTACAACATGTAAATCTTGAGCAAAATCCAATCCTTCATCATCACCATGGTTGAAACCAATTGAGGATACACAATCGAAAATTCCCATAAATTTGAGTTGCACATGCATTGCTTTGCCTTTAGGCATTACGATTTGTCGTTGATTTGCCGAAGTGTCTCTCAAAGATATTTTACGTAACAATAAATTGGCAAAGATACGAGCCGTTGCAGAACCACGACTAAAGCCAAATAAATTTAACACCAATACATCATATTTTTCAGTTTTAGTCTTATCCCGAATCATTTGATTGAGTTGTTTAAAGGCTTTTTTAATTTTAGATTTCACCCCAGTAGAGCCCCATCCAAGTCCTGCACCAATCGGGTTATCTGCAAAAAACAACTTCCAATCACCACCAATATCTGCAGCATTTCCCGTGCCACAACCATCAATATATAAACTATAGTGGTTTGGTAAATCTTCTTTATATGCTCTATGCATACGGTCAACTGTTGTTGGAAGCCGAGCATAACTAATATTATCTCCTAACGGACCCAAATCTGGATCATATGAATATTTATTCATTTTATCCAATGGTCTTGGTAAGGATTCTGTAGTCCCATCAAATCTTTTCTGACCATTGTATAAATCTGAATTTGTTCTGTTATTCCATGTTCCATCAAAAAATATACTGATTTCAAGTCTTTTAAGAGTTTTTGTGCTTTGGGATTCTGGTGTTGAATTCGTTTGATCATTATTAGGTTGAATAGCCTCTACTTTATTCGCTTTTGAAGGCTTCTGTTTCTCTGTACTATTTGTAGAATTCTCATTTAGCATATTTTTACCTTTATTTCTCAATCCCTTCTTCATCTTGTAAAATGCCACGATCATCAGGATAAATATTTAGACCAGAATTTTTAGCGCCACTAAAAATACGATCAGTTTGCCCTTTATTATCTGTAATACCATAAAAAATATTACCCGCATCATCTATGACTTTGTATTTAAATCCAGTAATTGGGTCTCCATTGATATCTTTAAGTACAAACATCTCATCATTAAACAACGGACTTTCACTGTTAATCGGCTGACTCGCAGGCCCCTCAAACTTATGATCTGCGGCCTGTGCTTTCCAACCACCCGTCGTCCCATGCTCAATGCCATCAGGGGTGATTTTGATATAACTTCCACCCGCATTGATCATAATACCTTGCTTGGCGGTGATCTCTACCCAGTCCCCATGAGAATGAATCTGCACTTTTTCCTGTGCTAAAACATCTATTCCTGCGGTTTGTGCATTCAGCTCAATTTTCTCTTTTGCAGTAAACAAACGAATGCCTTTTAACTGGGAAAATAAACGGATCGCACCACGTACACTCGCAAGCAGATTCTTACCTGCGCTCATGCTAATGTGCTGTCCTGCAGCCAGTGAAATATGTTCACCATTGGCAAGTTGTGTGGTTTTTTCTGACGCTAGATTCACTCCTGTTGGGCTGTGCATCACCACTTGCGGATTTTGTAATTCGCCATCTTGTTTATCCTTTGGATAAACAGCTTGGTTTAAAGCTTGGACAGCTTTCACAGTTTCAGACTGATCATCTACATCTTGGTTTTTATGTTCGACTGCAGAATTGGCTAAGTTTAAATGTTGCTGATACGCCGTATCTAACACCAAAGCCGCTTCTTTCGCTTCTTTGATAAAACCGCTTGCCTCACTACGCCCTTGACTAGTAATTAATAAACCTTTATTGGCACGTAAAACCCCATGCCCATCAGTACGTAGTTCAAACCCTTGCCCACGATAATCTTTCCGCCCACTCGGCTCTGGAATACGCGTGATATAACCAAGGTTGAGTTCACTGGCTTGATGATCAGATTTTAAATGGACTTGTACCTGCCCTTGGGTGTCATCCATCACCAATTGGTTGGCTTGGCTTCCGCCCAATTCTTTCGACTTAATCCCTGAAAGTGCTTTTTGCTCTGGGAGTTCCCACAATGGCATATGTTCAGGATTGGTGAGTCTACCTGCCACAAATGGCATATCAGGATCACCATTAAAGAAGTCAACAATCACTTCTTGCCCAATTCTCGGCAAATGAATTGTTCCAAAGTTATTGCCCGCCCAAGCGGTGGAAACCCTTAACCAACAAGTACTGTTTTGGTCTTTGGCACCAAGTCTGTCCCAATGAAATTGAACTTTTACGCGTCCAAACTGATCGGTATAGATTTCTTCTCCCGCAGGGCCGACCACGGTAGCGGTTTGGGGTCGTCCTTGGGGTTTATCTATAGTTTTGTCTGGACGGAAGATCTGTGCATCAGGTTGGACAAGGAATTCAACTTTGGAATCGTAGAATTGATTATCCGCACGTTCTTCACTCAAATCTTGAATGGTGGTTTGTGTACCAAGGACAAGCCAACTTCGATTGGAATCAGCATTCGGATGGTTTTCTAAGTTAAAACGATAGCCTGTTTGTAAACCTTTGAGATGTCCTTTGCCTTGCGCACGATAACCATGTTGATATAACTGCTCGACTCGTTGTTTGGCTTTGAGTTCACCACCGTCTTCCGCGGAGATAAAGTCGCCTTGTTGCCATTCATAAATTTCTTGTTCAGCAAAATGGTGATCCCATAAAAATTGATCTTGTGCAGTTTGCGTGAGACTCGGTTTTTTAAATTGGAAATCGCTGAGTTGCACTTTACCACTGACCAATTGCTGTGCAGGTTCAAAGAATTCAATGTATTCAGCTTGATTGGGAAAGCGTTGATTGGGTGGATAAATACTGAGCTTACGATAGCCTTCGGCATCCATTTCTTTAAATGCCGCATTGTGATCAGAAAGCACCAAGGTGAGATGGTTTTGGCTATGTTCAAAATGAAAATTAATGCCATGTTCTTGCATTAAACGCTGAATAAAAGAAAAATCATCTTCGCCATACTGTGCTTGAAAATCTAATATTGGGTAGTCAGCACTGCAACGGTATTCAACGGGATAAGGATAGCGTTCCAAAACTTCTTCAATGATTTGAAGGACGGTTTTCTTTTGATAGATTTTATAATTGCTGGTTTTAGTCAATAACCACAACCAGGGTACCAAGGTGATTTTATAAGTGGCATGACGGTTACGTACTGGGAGAACTTCCACTCGATTGACCAAACCACGGTAAAAGCGTGCACCGTTCAGACTCGTTTGGTGGGTCGCATCACCATTGATGTTATTGACTAAGCCCAGTTGTGAATATTCTACTTTTAAGCCATCAAGGCGAATACGTACTGCGATTTCAGTGCCGATTAGACTTTGTAGATTCAGATCTGAACCTGGTGTCCCCCCATTGTCGGCAGTTTGTTTCGAGACAAAGCCTTCCAATCCTCGATAGCCATGGGCAGGGTTATGATATTCATCCCGAACTTTGACGATGAGGTGGTATTCAAACAGTTCATTGATTTTTTCAGTGCCTGAAAGAGAATCAAACCAAAAGTAAGCGGTTCCATACGGACTGATTGGCAAGGCTTCGCCAAATAATTTTATTTGATGGTTCATTTTTTTGATATTAAAAAACTTGATATGTCTTAAATTATAACCAAAGACTTTTTCAACTCTGCCACATTTTTGTCACTTTTTGTTTTCTATATTTTACTTTTCTTTCTATTCTACTTTTAATCTTCCGCGTTATTGACTACAGGTGAGATAATAATTTTCTAGTTTGAATTTTTTCTCAATAAAATAAACTTGAAATGAAAAATATGACCAACAGAAAGCCTGAAAATAGATAATCCTAAGTACACTTCCCCCCTTACTGTATTTAACTATTCTTTCTATACAAATATTTTATCTGTTAACATAACCACATGTTCAAATCCTGAAACAGGATTTGAACTCAAGTGAATTTCAGGCATAAAGGTGTGTCTAAATCTTTTGGGTAACGATTGGGTAATAGATTAATTTTTATTGTTTAATTGCTTTTAAAATTAATTGGTTAGAGAATGTGTTCATCTGACGCCATCTCCACCAAATACCTTCCAAAACATGGCAAAATATGCCAAGTTTTAAAGATAAAAGGCTTAATTCTAAAGGGATTAAGCCTTTTTTCTTGCCTAAACATAACCAAACATAACTAGCTATAGTGTACATACACCGTGTACACTGTCTTGTACATTGCACATTTTATTGAACTCGCTGGTGTACAAGCCATGAAAAGATCAGATATAAAACGCCATCTGTTGTCTGATACTGTAATTGCCAATCTTGGACTTGAATTAAAAGAGTATCGGGAACTAGATGATGAAGGTTTATATTTCCGTGTAAAGCCTGATGGTAAAAAAGCGTGGTTATTCAGATACAAAAAGGCTGATGGTAAATGGTCATGGCTTGGGATAGGTACTTATCCTGAATTGTCAGGTAAAGGCGCAAGAAAAAAAGCGTCTGAGATTGTTAACGACATTTCTCACGGCGACAACCCAATCATTACCAAACAAGAAAGAAACCGCCAAGAGTTAGAACAGAATAATGCTACTTTTGAATTATTGGCTAGAGAATGGTTAGACACCAAAGTAAATACTTGGGTGAATGACACCATGACCCGAAATAAAGGCGCATTAGAAAAACATATATTCCCTGTTTTCGGCAAACGCTTGTACACCACGATCAAGCCGATTGAATGGATGAACCATTTACAAAGTATTCAACAGAAGCAAGGCATCTATGAACAGGTCAACCGAGTTCGGGCAATGTGCCGAGATATTTATGACTATGCAAAGGTCACTGGTCGTATTGACTACAATCCTTTAGAGGGTATTCAAAAGTATTTGCAACAAGGCAAAAAAGAAAACATGGCGCATGTCAGTGAACAGGAATTACCGACATTGATCAGAGCCATCAATAACTACCCTACGATGGACGTAAGAATCGGTTTACAGCTTTTGGCAATGTTGTTTTGTCGTCCAAGTGAATTAAGACAAGCAAAATGGGATGAGTTCGACTTTGATCTTGCTGTATGGAATATCCCCGAAGAACGCATGAAGAAACGCCGTGAGCATGTCGTACCTTTATCAAAACAAGCCGTTGCCATTCTGCAAGAATTAAAAACGTATGAAACTAATTCCGAGTTTTTATTTCCAAGTCGTTCGGACAAGAGTAAGCCTAAATCAGATACCGTTTTTATTATGGCTTTGCGCCGTATGGGTTATGAGGGTCGACAAACACCTCACGGCTTTAGGCATATCGCCAGTACCCTTTTAAATAATCGTGGTTTTGATGAGCGTCATATTGAAGCTGCATTGGCACACATAAAGGATGGTGTAGCAGGTGTTTATAGCAAGGCTCAGTATTTAGAGGACAGAGCCAATATGATGCAGTGGTACGCCAATTATTTAGAAGAAATTGCAGATCAAAGCATTATCCAGTTAAAAAGAACTAAATACACAACCATATAGCTTGAATTTACTTTTGATAGACAAAATTACACTAGCGGAGGTGTCCTGTTATTTCAGTACACATCACATAATCCAGCATATATGATTTGAATAAGCCCTAATGAGATTATCATTAGAGCATTAAGATTTTAAACAATTACGCAGCAGAACGCTCAGCAATTGGAACCACTTTACGCAGTTCAGGACCTGTATAGTCCGCACTTGGACGAATAATACGGTTGTCTGCACGTTGTTCCATTACATGTGCGGCCCAACCTGTTACACGGCTCATCACAAAGATTGGTGTAAATAGTTTGGTTGCAATTCCCATGAAATGATAAGCAGATGCATGGAAGAAGTCTGCGTTACAGAATAATTTCTTCTCACGCCACATCACTTCTTCGCAACGTACTGATACTGGATAAAGTACAGTGTCACCGACATCTTTCGCTAAACGCTCAGACCAGATTTTGATGATGCCGTTACGTGGGTCATTATCTTTGTAGATCGCATGACCAAAGCCCATGATCTTTTCTTTACGTTCAAGTTTACCCAACATTTCACGTTCAGCTTCTTCAGGTGACGTCCAGTTTTCGATCATTTCCATCGCAGCTTCGTTTGCACCACCATGGAGTGGACCACGAAGTGAACCAATTGCACCTGTAATACAAGAATGCATATCAGAAAGCGTCGAAGCACATACACGTGCTGTGAATGTCGATGCGTTAAACTCATGCTCTGCATAAAGAATTAACGATACATTCATCACTTGCTCATGTAATTCATTTGGTTTTTCACCACGTAGTAAATGCAGGAATTGAGCGCCAATTGAATCGTCATCTGTATTTTCTTCGATACGTACGCCATCATGGCTAAAACGGTACCAGTAGCAAATGATTGCAGGTAAAGTCGCTAAAATGCGGTCTGCAACATCTTGCTGTTCATCAAATGATTTTTCTGTTTCAAGATTACCTAACATTGAAACGCCTGTACGCATCACGTCCATTGGGTGTGAGTCAGCAGGAATACGTTCTAATACTTCTTTCAATGCTTGTGGTAATTGGCGAAGTGATTTCAATTTTGCTTTATATGCAGCAAGTTGTTCTGCTGTTGGTAATTCACCAAAGAAGATTAAATAAGCGACTTCTTCAAATTGGCAATTTTCAGCAAGATCTTGCACATCATAACCACGGTAAGTTAAGCCTGCGCCGCTCTTACCTACTGTAGATAATGCTGTTTTACCTGCAACTTGACCACGTAAGCCTGCGCCTGTAAGTACTTTTCCTTCAGCCATTTTTATTTTCCTTCTGTGAATAGTTTGTCTAATGTATTTTCAAATGTATGATAATCAAGGAATTCATACAGCTCTTTACGTTGTTGCATGGTATCTAACACATTCACTTGCGTACCATTTTCACGAATAGAACGGAATACTTCGAGTGCTGCTTTTTGCATCGCGCGCGTAGCTGACAATGGATATAACACCATTGAAATCCCTTGCTCACCGAGTTCTTGCGTTGTGTAATACGGTGTATCACCAAATTCTGTAATATTTGCCAATACTGGTACACCCACTGCATCGCAGACTGTTTTATACATGGTGATATCCGTCATCGCTTCTGCGAAGATCGCATCTGCACCCGCTTCTACACATGCGCATGCACGGTCAATCACCGCTTGCAAACCTTCTTTTTGTAAAGCATCTGTACGTGCCATCACTACGAAATTTGAATCAGTTTTTGCATCGACTGCCGCTTTGATCCGATCTACCATTTCTTGTTGAGACACGATTTCTTTGTTTGGACGATGTCCACAACGTTTTTGTGCCACTTGGTCTTCAATATGAACAGCGGCTGCACCTGCGGCAATCATTTGTTTCACAGTACGTGCAATATTGAATGCACCGCCCCACCCCGTGTCAATATCGACAAGTAAGGGAGTATCTACACGTTCGGTAATACGACGCACATCTTCTAATACGTTGTCTAAGCTGGTCATACCCAAGTCAGGTAAACCATAAGAATAGTTGGCAACACCCGCACCCGAAAGATAAATCGCCTTGTAGCCGACTTGTTTCGCCATCATCGCTGCATAAGCGTTGACTGTACCGATAATTTGTAATGGTTTTTCCACTTCCAGTGCTTGTCTAAATCTTAAGCCTGCAGACGTTTCTTGTGTCATATTCCTTTCCTTGATCATTTTTTCATCTTTTGAAAATAAAGTGTGTCACTCTATTGCCAAAACACTATGCAAATAAAAGACTTACTCTGTTTCTAATAAAACTGAGCCATACATTTCACGTAAATCTTTCTTTAAAATTTTACCCGTCCCCCCGACAGGAATGGCATCAACAAAAATCACCTTGTCAGGAATTTGCCATTTGGCAATTTTGTCATTGTAATAATCCAGAATTTGGCTCTCAGTCACCTGACTTTCTATAGATTTTTTCGCAATTAAAATAGGGCGTTCATCCCAACGTGGATGATGTGCTGCAATTACTGCAACGGTATCAATTTCAGGATGAGCAAGCGCAATATTTTCTAGCTCTACAGAGGATATCCACTCTCCCCCTGATTTGATCAAATCTTTGGCACGATCAGCAATATTCAGATAACCATCTTCATCTAAAGTCGCAATATCACCTGTATCAAACCAACCATCTTCTGTTAAAGCGGACTCAGTTTGCGCAAAATAACGATCAACAATCCAATGTCCCTGAATCTGCAAGTGCCCCGTTGAGTGACCATCTCGTTCTAGCTCAACTGTGCCTTTTTCCTCTTCACAAACACGTAAATGCACGCCAAATGGTGGACGACCTTGGGCTAGACGCACTTGCGATTGATTGGCTTCATCCCATTGATGATGTTTGGCTTTGAGTTGATTCACCACGCCCATTGGACTGGTTTCAGTCATTCCCCATGCATGAATAGTTTCACATTGATATTTTTCTTTAAAGGCTTTAATCATGGAGGGTGGACAAGCTGCCCCACCCACAACATTGCGTTTTAAACTACTGAGCTCACTACCTAACTGCTGTGCAGCATTGAGTAAACCTTGCCAAATCGTTGGAACGCCCAATGCTGCAGTGACTTGATAATCATCAATCAGACTAACCAAACTTGTGCCATCGAGCATTGGTCCAGGTAAGACTAAACTTGCCCCCGTCATTGCGGCTGCATAGGGTGTTCCCCATGCATTGACATGGAACATCGGAACGACAGGTAATATTCGATCTTTAGCAGATAAATTAAATGAATCGGGTAAGCTGCTTGCATAACTATGTAAAACAGTTGAACGATGGCTATATAACACGCCTTTCGGATTGCCTGTGGTCCCTGAGGTATAACACAATGAACTGGCGGTATTTTCATCTAAGATTGGCCATGTAAATCGAATTGACTGATTTTCAATTAACTCATCATAAAACTGAATATCAGGGAAAATTTGAGCAATGTCTGCATCATAAGCATCCAAGCAAATAAATTGTTTGACCTGTGGAATGCTCTCTTTAATTGACAAGACTAAATTGACAAATGTTTTATCAAAAATCAGGATTTGGTCATCTGCATCATTGATAATAAAACTGAGTTGCTCAGGAAACAGGCGTGGGTTAATGGTGTGACAAATCAAACCACTACCCGAAACAGCATACCAAGTTTCCAAATGACGATGGTTGTTCCATGCAATGGTTGCCACACGATCACTTTGTTTTAAGTTGAGCTTTGTTAAATAGTTGGCAAAGCGTTTCGAATTTTCAGCAATTTCCCCCCAACAGGTATGCGTCATCATGCCATCTGTATTTTTTGAAATAATCGCGGTATCTGCATGATACATTTGTGCATGTTCAATTAAACTGCTGATCAAAAGTGGCTGAAACATCATATTGCCGTACATGGAAAATGTCCTTATTCCCGAATTTTTTAAAATGTTTTTTGAATATTGATTATGCATTGCTGCATAAATTGGGCTCTAAATTAGCTTAATTTTTTTATTGTTTTTATCTTTTCACGACACAGACTTATCTTTTCGACACATCGAACTCGATTTTTACCTGATAAAAGAAACCTCGCTTTCACTAAAATATATACATGATCAGTTGTCCCTTTTTAATTAATAAAGCCCTTCCTCCTCTCCACTTTCAAAAGTAGACAAAAAGAAGAGCTAAATTAAAAATATTGGAAAGAGTTAACATGTCCTAGATTAGAACTGCATTTTAAAGACCAATGATGCAAAATCACGATCATCTAAAACACTAAACTCATTATTCCCAAAGAAATTTGTGTAAGAAAGCTCTGTCACATATTTCTTTTGATACGTTGCCGAAACGCCCGCACTGATGGCCATTTGCCCCTCTTGAAAATTAGGCCCATAACCTTTGATATCATGACGGAACATTAAACTTGGTGAAACTGTAGTATCAGCCAGTAAGTCGTTATAACTCAACGCACCTCTTAAACGATAACCTGTTGACCACTCTTCAAAAAAGCCTTCATCATTACAGTATTTGGCATTGAGATCTCGAATTTCTTGATCAGATAATTGCGCTGTTTTTGGTGCAATACAATAGGTTTCCACTTTATTTGGGTCATATGCTCCTGTTGACAAACCACTACGTCCAAAAGCACCACTACGTCCAAAATGGTATTGATCCGTATCACCGATGTGATTAACCCCTAACTCCCCCACCAACGATAACGTACTTGCACCCAAAATATTCGGAATCACTGTTGCAGCACCCAAAGTCAACTGTGTAACAGGGACTTCAGCAAAGCCGTTGATTCGTTCACCAAGTTTTAAAGTTTCACCTGGCACTGTGATCGGCGTGTCATTATAGAGGGCTTGTGCATAGACCATATCGGTACTATTAAAGTGCAATGGCATATTCGGTTTATAATTTAACTCACTAAAAATAGAAGTCTTACCCACTTTACCTGTCAAACTTAAACCATACATTTTAATATCTTCAGGATAAACCGATAAAATGCGAGCAGTATGATAATTGGTAGCGCCTGGTTCAGACACGACAATGCCATCAAAATGCAAAATTCGACTATGGTAATTGGCGAAATATGCGCCTAATTCGGCATTATTCAAACTTGGAATAATCTGTTTAATTGACACCCCATATTGACCACTGTTCTTAGCATATTCACTAGGTAATCGAGCAACAGTAAAATCTAATGGACCATTGATGGCTTGGTCTGTAGTAAAGCCCGGACCACCAATCAATAAAGGCCCACAATTTTCTGCAAAAACATCAGAGATTTCAAAGAAAGTTCCACAACCATCTATCGTTGATGGACGAAATTTAAACTGATAAAAACCTTCAACTTTAGTTTTATCCGATAATCCAGCGACAAAGGAAAACATCTCCACAGGAATGATGCGTTCTTTGACATCACCTCCTGGACGGTTCATGGCTGCATAGTCAAAAGCACTGACTGAATTTAAACCGTTTTGAAAGAATTGAGATTTCCCCCAATTTAAAGCATGTTTACCGAGTTTTAAATCTAGACTTTTGCCATGATCAAAACTTAAATTTTTCCAAAGATAAGCATCCCAAAGGTCAATTCCTTTGTATTTCACCAAACGCGGCCATGCTGAATCATCAAAAGGGATAAAATCCCCTTTGCCTGTTTCATAAGCGTGATCATACCAATACTTTGCACTAAGTACGGCGCCTTGGTTTTTTCCATTGAGACGGAATTCTGTTAAACCTTTTACAACTTGTGAAATCGCATCACCTTTTTCAAAGTTAGCGCGTCCATTATCACCATTAATATCGATACTGCTTCCCTCTTTACCGATACTCAGCGCATCAGGTCGGTATAGTAAAGCAGGATCAGGAGCTTGAGTACTCCAACTCTGCCCGATACTTAACTGAGTATGAGTTTCAAGTTTCCAATCCTCATTAAATTCAAACGACGTAGCAGAAACCTCTGCTATGCTGAACACTAACCCCATACACATACAAAGCTGAGTCAATGAAACAATAGGCTGTTTGGTATTTTTTAAAAACAAAGTGTTACTGACCATATCATCTCCATATCGATATGATTTATTCATGATAAGTTTTGGCGAACATCGTGTAGGTGATGAGCTAAACTGTGGTTTTTGTTATATAAAATCTTTTTCTCGCATTGATTTTATTCAATGCTTTTTCTCAAAGATGGCTTCATCCTCTTCAACCCATCTGTTTTTATTTATATTTGGACACTTATAAGACGGTATCAACACGCTGTTCTATAGCGTCCAATTGAGTGATAAATTTGACCGCTTCAGGCCAAAGACCAAATCCTGAGGCAGGATTCATATGCCCCACTTCACCCAAATTCACCCATTCACTGCCCCAGTTTTTCGCCATTGTTTCAACAGCTTTTTGACTGGCTAAGTGATCATTTTCACTTGCAATTACAATGCTTGGAAAGGGTAAAGTTTGTTCAGGTAAAGGCGACCAACCCTGTTGTGCCAATACTTGAGAACTTGGATAATTTTCTGGCCAACTTTGCTTTAGATCAGGGGGTGTAACCAACAACGCACCTTTGATTTTTTGTGATGAATAAATTTGTGCCCAATGAATAGTCATTAATACCCCTGCACTATGTGCAACTAAAATCACTGCACCTTCAATTTGATCTAACTCAGCTTGAATACGTGCTACCCGATTAGCACAACTTAATTTATCTACTTCAGTCGGAGGAACAGTACGTACCTTTTCTAACTGCGCAGCCAATAAAGTCTGCCAATGCTCTTCCACATGATCTCGCAGTCCTGGAATGATTAAAATCGTTGCCTTTGTGCTCATTTTTTCCATATTTTCTACCTTTTGCATCCTGCAATAAAAGGACAATAATTCATCAAAATACTCAGTCACAATACAAGTTCAGTATTTCCTAAAATACACATTAGATGACATTTACTTTTCATTTGATGACACTTTCACTAAAACCATTTCATCTGTATAAAATCAGATTTACATTCATTCAATCTTGAAAATAGCTACATCTCGTTACGATTAAAGTCGTGATGAAAACTATGATGAACAGAAAATTTTCGTTATAAATAAAACTCGACTAGGAAGGTCAAATTTTAAAAAGGAGAAATTCAGGTGATTCCTCTTGCTCATATGGCGGTGTTAAAAAATTACGTCCATGTCACACAACAATTAGACATTAATCCTTATTATTTATTGTCTGATGTTGGACTATGTCCGACTCAACTGACCAATGCAAAACAACGTATACCTGTAGATAAAGCGATTTCATTACTCGAACAATCTGCCCAAATGAGCCACTGTGAATCTTTTGGTTTACGTATGGCTGAAGAACGCCACCTAGCTGATTTTGGTGAAATTAGTCTATTGTTAAATTATCAACAGACTTTACGTGATGCCTTAAATATCATTGTGCGCTATCGAAATTTATTTAATGATGCACTGGCAATTTACATTGAAGAAATCGATAAAACAGTCATTATTCGAGAGGAGGTTGTGACAGGTATATCCGCCTATAGCCGCCAAGCAATTGAACTCGCAATCGGTATTACCCATCGTTTTTGCGCAGCATTACTAGGCCCTAAATGGCGTCCTTTAAGTATTCATTTTACCCATCCTGCACCCAAAGATTTATCCACACATAAGCGTATTTTCGGCTGTACTTTAAAATTTGGCAGTGAATTTAATGGGATTGTCTGTACAGCAACAGAGCTAGATACTGCTAATCCCTTAGGTAATACGGCAATGGCAGATCATGCGCAACGTTATCTTGATATTTTACAAAATGATGGTGAGTCCTCGCTTATTTTTGACCTTCGTAAAAGCATTTATTTATTATTACCGATGGGACGTGCCACCATTGACCAAGTGGCTCATACGCATGGCTTAAATGTACGAACACTACAACGTCGTTTAGTTGCACACCAAACTAATTTTAGTGATTTGGTCAATGATGTTCGCCGTGATCTGGTATTTCGTTATTTAAAAAATTTAAATTATTCATTAGGGCAAATCTCTGATATTTTAGGATATTCAATGCCAAGTTCATTTACGCGTTGGTTTATCAGTCAATTTAAAATGGCGCCAAATACATGGCGTGAAATGAACAAAACCTTATTGCACTAAGTCGAATCATCAACAGCAATCATCTATCCATTGAAATTATACAAAAAGGCGTCTCTATGATGGAGAAGCCTTTTTTGTACTGTCCAATACTCATCAATCAACCGCTATACTATAGCCATAATTTCATAAGTGCTAAGACCAATACCACCAAGAAGATACTTTCCCCAATCATCAATAAAATTGGTTTCATTCCCACACTTGCCAACTCTTTCAGCTGTGTTTTCATGCCTAATGCACTAATCGCGATAATTAAGCACCAACGTGACAATTCATTCAGTCCACCTTGAATGATCGGTGGAACCCATCCCGTACTATTAATACATGCAAGAAGCAAAAAACCTACAGCAAACATCGGCAACAATGGTGGACGTTGCCCTGTGCCATCATCTGCACCTTGCATTCGCGTAATCATGGCTGCACAGACAATGACAGGCAGTAACATCGCCACACGCATTAACTTCACAACCGTTGCAGTATCGCCTGTTTCTGTTGACATGCTATAACCAGCACCGACCACTTGTGCAACATCATGAATGGTTGCCCCCAAAAAAACACCTGATGCCAATGGAGAGAGTTCCAACCCTCTTGCAATCATGGGATAAACAATCATTGCCAATGTTGAAAGTGCAGATACACCTATCACGGTAAATAAAGTCGCTTTTTCTTTTTGTGGATGATTTGGTAACGCCGCAGACAGTGCTAATGCTGCTGATGCACCACAAATTGCAGTCGCTCCCCCTGTAAGCATGCCAAAAAACTTATTAAAGCCAAGCGCCTTTGCAGCAAACACAGATGTAGAAATCGTGACTGCCACTAAGGTAATCACCATAACAACAGGCTGCCACCCTAATGCTGTGATTTGCCCTAAGGTAATTCGCATGCCTAAAAGTGCAATGCCGATTCTTAACACAGTACGTGCTGTAAACTCTATACCTGCTTTGCATTTTCCATCATTCGATAGAAAATTAAGTGCCATTCCGAGCAATAAAGCAAATAGCATCACAGGTGCACCATAATGCTCAGATAAAAAGCACGCAGCGGCGGCAACGACAACACTTACAACAAAACCTGGCATCAATTCACGTGTGCGTAAATGGAGAGTTTGAATATTTGGCATGTACTTCCCCTCAATCCATCACGATAAAAATTTGATCATCGATCTTTTCTACGAGATATGTAGTGACTTTAAAATGAGTTGAGTTATTCAAATATCCTGTTGCCAAATCAAATTTAAGCCCATGTGCGCAACATTGAATCGTTTGTCCTTCAAGTTTACCACTGAATAAAGATGCACCCTGATGAGGACAACAATCATTAATCGCATAGAGATTTTCCTCAACATTCACTAAAACAATAAACTGATCTGCAACTTGCAAAAATGTACGTTGCCCTAAAGTCGGAATTTTATCCTGAGGAACGTGAAAACGACTGGTCATGCATATTGCTCCTGCATTTCCAATGCCTCAAGCATTGCCTGATATAAAGCTTGCGCAGGCTGAGCGCCTGCCATTGCAAAACTTCCATCAAATACAAAGTACGGTACCCCTTTACCCCCTGTATCTGCTGAAATAAATGCCGTGTTATTCTGTGCTGCAAATATTTTTTCTAAGACCTCATCGGTAAACCCACAATAGCTTGCTATTTTTTGTAAGGTTGCAATATCACTGATATCTTCTGAATGATGAAAATAAGCTGTAAAAATAGCTTCAAGCAAACGATCACAGAGTGTTGGACTTGCAAATTTCAACGCATTTTTAAATAAAACATGTGCTTTACTTGTATTGGGCATTCGAGGAATCAAATTAAAATCAAGATCGATACCTACAATTTTTGCGGCTTGACGAACTTGTTCTTGTCGTTGACGTACAGCTGTCGCATTGCCTAATCTGACCAAATAAAATGCTTTAAATGGCACGCCGTCTTTTGGAATTTGCGGTAAAAGCTGTACACCACGCCACTGAAGCAGCACATTTACATCTGGATGGCTTTGTTTTAATTGTTGTATAGCGTTATTTAATTGACGCTTTCCAATCAGACACCAAGGACAAATAAACTCAAAAAAAACATCGATCGTTAATTGACGTGTCATGATTTCTCTTCCATATCTTGTACATCATTTGTTGCCAAAGCTTGCTGATTGGCACGTTCCATGTCTTTGTGGTAATGCCGTTTGGCATATAAGAACACCACAGCCGCTAAAATACTGACCAAAGGCATCACTCGAAAAGCATCATGTAAACCAATGACATCGGACAGCTTTCCAATCACCAATGGACCAAGGGCTAAACCTAAAAAGTTATTGGCTAAAGTTAAAGTTGCAAATGCAGTACCATGTACCGAGTTATGGGTTAAATTCGCCACCATTGCACTCGAAGGACCATTGGTACCCAAAGCGATAAACATACCTAAACAAATCAATAATAATTGTGCTGTTCCTGCCGGTAAGGCGAAGGCAACAGACAAAAGAATGCAACCACCAATACAATAAATTATTGCTAAAACAACTTTACGATCAGGACGATCTTTCCCTAAACGGTCACATAGCATGCCGCATAAAATTGTCCCCACCGCACTAAACAATACAATGATGGCAGCAGTAATCCCTGCCTTATCAGTACTCATACCGTAATAACGATTCAGATAACTTGGCATCCATACAATCACCGTGCCACCAACAAAAAGCTGTAAACCACTGCCGATATAAGTCGCAACGACAGAACGACTTGAATACAAACTTCTGAGCGGATTTTTTGCTGATTTTATTTTTTGCCCATGATGATCAAGCACTTTGGGTGCTGCTATTTTTTTCTCTTTTACCACAAGTGGATAAAGCATTGCCAAAACTAGACCAAAAATTGCCATCCCTGCAAATGCCCAGCGCCATCCAAAATGTTCCGCCATGACACCACCGAGTGACATGCCTAAGAATGAACCAAAAACACCACCCGCCATAAATGCACTGGCTAATGTTGCTCTCATTTCTCTTGGAAATACGGCAACCACAACAGCAATACCTACACTGCCATAAGCAGCCTCACCGACACCGACAAAAAAACGAGCAATAAACATATGTTGATAGCTTTCAGCAAGCGCACACCCTAAAGTTGCTAAGCTCCACAACACAGCCATGATTGTTAAACTTTTGACCCGTCCAAAACGGTCAGCCAGTAGTGATAATGGTAGAGTGAGCAAACCCACCATTAATGCCACAATGCCACTGAGTAGACCTAACTGACTATCAGTTAATGCCCACTCACTTTTAATCAGTGGAAAAACAGCATTTAACACTTGTCTCGACATGTAGTCTGAAATCAGTAAACCAAAAGTAAGGGCAAAGACCATCCAAGCATAACGACGCGGAATACCGATTGACGTATCAACACCTGTCGCATCGGATGTATAGTGATGTACACCCATAACCACCTCCTTGTATTTTTTATCATTTGTAGTTTTTAATCTTTGGAGGATTACACTTCGCTTAAAAAAGTATAATCCTCCTAAATTCCAGCGATTCGAGTTAAAATTCCGTATAACTCTTGATTTTCGCTTGAATGTAATTAGCGCTGTGGTACGCCCTTTTGTCCTGCTTTACGATTGGGTGCCATCCCATTTGCAAGTAAAGTTTCTTCAATGGTGTCGTACTGCACGCCAATGCGATAAATGTCACGTGCCTCTTGACCATTTGCCACTTCACGCCCTAACTCATGTGCAATACGTACAGTTTGTTTGATCTGCTCAACCGAAGAGAAGCGCTCACCTTTATGGTTAATAATGGTGTCTTCATTCCCCACTCGCGCATGTAAACCCATTGCCATTGAGATAGTGTTCAGTGGTAATACATTTTTCAGTAAAGACTCAGAAGTTAAGGTACAGCCATCAGGTACACGGTGAATAAAGTTAAAGAAGTTAAATGGGTTTGGGCCATCAAAACCACCACCAATCCCAATCCAAGTTAAGTTCATTGGTCCTTTATACAAACCTTTACGAACAAGACGCTCTAAAGTTTCTAGTCCGTGCATTCCTGTTAATTGGAAATGTGGTTGAATGCCATTAGCAGCCAAACGTTTTAAATGCTCAATCAACCATTCGGGACCTGCAGGTACTGTCATTTCTGCATAAGCTGCTTGAATTGCAGGATGTTCAAGTGATGTACCTTTGAGATATTCTGGATATAAAAGTTCCATAATATTCATTTGCGTGGTGTTAACAGCAACAGTCACTTGATCAGGTTTTGGATCTAATTCAGCCAATTTATGACGCGTATCGTCACTCAACCACAATGCTGCTTCACCTTCACTTTCAGGTGCAAAAGAAATCGAGCCGCCCACCTGGATGATCATGTCGGGCACAGCCGCACGTACACCCGCAATCAGTTCATTAAATTTAGATAAGCGTTTTGAACCTTTACCATCTAATTCACGTACATGTAAATGCAGTACCGATGCACCTGCCTCATAACACTCCACTGCTTTTTGGATTTGTTCTTCCATTGTCACAGGAATATCTTCTGGAAAATCTTCAGGCATCCACTCTGGACCATACGGTGCAACAGTAATCACCACTTTTTCCATATTTTCAGGATGTAAAGAATCATCAAAAAATTGCATGTGCATCTCCTATGCGATTTATAGAATATTTTTTAGATAAAATAATTTTTAAAATTAATATGTTGCATCACCGATGATACCCGCTCGCTCCATTTTGCGATGACATGCGGGATAATCCATCACAGCATAATGCTGCGTACTCCGGTTATCCCAAATCGCAATACTGTTGGGTTGCCAACGCCAACGTACTTGATATTCAGGGATATAGGCTTGAGTAATTAAATAACGTAACAACTCGCCAGCACCCGGATTGGCATCTTGCCCTATACGTACACGATCTTTCGTATGAAAATTGCTGAAATGGGTCGTAAAAGCATTTACATATAAAATCTTCTCACCGGTTTCAGGATGAGTACGTACGACAGGATGCTCAGCATCAGGGTACTGTGCTTTTAACGCTAAACGTTTTTCTATCGGCATCGCCGCACCAAAACTGGCTTCGATACTGTGATAAGCACGTAAATCTGCGATTTTGGCTTTAACATCTTCGGGTAAATTTTCATATGCCATCGCCATATTGGTCCACATAGTATCGCCCCCAACTGGTGGGCACTCTACACAGCGCAATACGCAACCCATTGGCGGGATTTTGCGCCAGCTTGCATCGCTGTGCCATGCATTTTCATAGCGGTCTACAGGACTTTCTGGTGTCTTATAAATCTGAACCAAACCAGGGTGATCAGCATGGCTACCTGCCACAGGATGATCTTCAAGCTGACCAAAAAGTTCAGCAAACGCGACATGGTCAGCGCGTGAAATATTTTGATCTCTTAAAAACAAGACCTTATGTTGAAGTAAATGCGAGCGTATTTCAGCAAACATATCTGAATTATGGATGGCATCCGCCAAATTTACACCACGTAATTCTGCACCAATATTGCAGGTTAACTTTTCTACTTGCATAAGAAATCCTTTCTAGCAAAAAACCTTCGTTTCTAGACTGAAGTAAGTAGCTCACAAGCGTGAGATTTAGATCATAAAAATAGAAGATCCGATAGTTTTACGAGCTTCTAAATCACGATGAGCTTGAACTGCATCCTTGAGTTCATAGCGTTGATTAATTTCAATTTTGATACGACCATTGGCAACATGATCAAATAATTCATTGGCCAAAGCCTGCTTTTCGGCTGGGTCGGCGATGTAATCTGCAAGTGCTGGACGTGTAATAAATAATGAACCTTTCATTGCAAGTAAGACAGGATTAAATTCTGCAATTGGACCTGACGCCGTCCCTACACACACCATCAAACCACGGCGTTTTAATGAATCCAACGATGACATAAAGGTATCTTTGCCGACACTATCAAAGACGACATTAACCCCCACACCGTTGGTCAGCTCACGCACACGCTCAGCGACATTTTCATGACTATAATTAATCACATGATCACAGCCATGTGCACGAGCAACAGCTGCTTTTTCCTCAGTAGAAGTTGTACCAATCACCGTTAAACCCAGTAATTTTGCCCATTGCGATACAATCAGTCCAACCCCACCTGCTGCGGCATGCAGCAAAATTGTGTCACCTGCTTTGAAGTCATAAATACGGCGCATTAAATAAGAAGCAGTTAAGCCTCTCATCGTCATTGCGGCTGCTGTTTCACAAGAAATGGCTTCTGGCAGTTTGATCAAAGCATTGGCTGGAATATTGCGTGCAATGCTATATGCACCTAGCGTGTTTAAAAAACCTGTATATGTGACACGATCACCCACTGCAAAGTCAGTCACACCTTCGCCAAGAGCTTCAATAATGCCCGAAGCTTCTGTACCAATCCCATTGGGTAGTGGAATCGGATAAGTCCCATTACGGAAATAGGTATCGGCATAATTCAAACCCACTGCAACGTGACGTAAACGGACTTCACCTGCTTGGGGCTCACCTAAATTTACTGTTTCTAAGCGCATTACATCAGGTGTACCGGTTTCATAAAAACGTACTGCTTGTGTCTGTGTCATTTTCCTATCCATGTTTTGCTTATTATTGATTGCTAAATGCATAATCTAAAACTACAACACCCGACTTCTTTACCCTTTACATTTGACGACAGTGACTTAACATTTTACGACACAATCTTTTAAATGAGTTTGTTCAAATCCCCTTGGTTTTTTAATTTTTTTGGTTAAAAAATACTCTTTCATTACTTTAGCTAATAGGTTTAACGCCCTTCAATCTCATCTCATTTAGCAACTTCCCTATTTTTTCAACATGCTTTAAGGTGGGTTAGCTGTTGAAACGAATAAAGGAAAACGGATGACCCTCAAACAACTCAAAGCCTTTTTGGTGCTTGCCCGTGTTTTAAATTATGCCAATGCCGCCGATGAACTGTGCTTGAGTCAGTCCGCCTTGAGTTTGACTATCAAAGCTTTAGAAGAAGAATTAGGTGGGAAACTCTTTAAACGTACCACCCGTCTGGTCAACCTGACCCCTGAAGGACAATCCTTAATTCCCTATGCCAAAAAATTGCTCGCCAATTGGGAAGACATGGAAAAAGATGTCAAACAACGCTTTCAGTTACATCGTGGCAACTTAAATATTGCCTCCATGCCCTTTGCCACCCATACTGTCTTACCTGCCATTTTGAATGAGTTTTCTAAACAGCATCCGAATATTAATTTTTCTATTCATGATGTACCTAATGAAAAAATTATTGAAAAAATTCAGGAAGGTATATTTGAAATTGGGATTTGCTTCGAACCGCCATTTCATCATCAAATGGTATTTGAACCTTTATTTAAAGAAGATTTTGTCGCCGTTGTTCCTAAAGATCATCCACTGGCAAAACATCCATCCATCAGTATGGCAACGCTGTGTAGCTCCCCATTTGTGACTTTACAAAAACCGTCCATCATTCGTCATGTGATTGAAGAATGCTGCATACAAAACAACTTCGTTTTGGACTTAAAATTGGAATGTCATCAAATCAGTTCGCTGTCCCATTTTGTTGCCTATGGAATGGGTGTCAGTGCAATTCCACGACATTTTCAGCAATTTATTGATTTAAAAAATAATGTCCTCGTTGAAATCAATGAAGGCAATGTACAGCTTAATTTAGGATTGATATATAAAAAAGACACGGAACTTTCACATATTTCCGCTCAATTTATTGAAATTGTCACTGCATATTCATTTTAAAAAAGCGGCATGCATTTACACACGACTCAAGCAATTTTGCTGATTAATGAGTTTTGCTCATTAATCCTTTAAATCTTTCAATTTCTCATGCGCTTGCTGCAATGTTAATAATAAGTAAAAGGACATGGAGTCAGCACAATGAATAAAGTGGTTACCAATGCACACGTTGCTTTAGCAGATGTGGTCAAAGATCATCAAACCATTGCCGTAGGTGGCTTTGGCTTATGTGGTATCCCAGAACTTTTAATTGATGCGTTAATGGATACGGGTGTAACAGGTTTAACCTGTATTTCTAATAATGCAGGAACAGATGGCATAGGCTTAGGTAAATTACTTGCCACCAAACAAATTAAAAAAATGATTTCATCTTATGTCGGTGAAAATAAAGAATTTGAACGTCAATTTTTGCAAGGCGAACTAGAAGTTGAACTGACACCACAAGGGACATTAGCCGAAAAACTCCGTGCAGGGGGGGCAGGTATTCCTGCATTTTATACACAGACAGGCGTCGGTACCTTGATTGCAGAAGGCAAAGAAGTCCGTGAATTTGATGGAAAACCTTATATTTTAGAGCCATCACTCACCGCAGATCTTGCTTTGGTTAAAGCCTATAAAGCAGATAAAGCAGGTAATCTGGTGTTCCGTAAAACTGCACGAAATTTTAATCCTGACTGTGCGATGGCAGGAAAATTCACCATTGTCGAAGTAGAACAGATTGTAGAAATTGGTGAAATCGACCCTGATGATATTCATTTGCCCGGCATTTATGTCAACCGAATCGTGCTCAATGCTAACCCTGAAAAGCGCATTGAACAAATGACTTTAAAAGCAGTGGAGGCTTAAAACATGGCTTGGACACGCAATGAAATGGCACAACGTGCAGCACTTGAACTTGAAGATGGTTTCTATGTCAATTTGGGGATTGGTCTGCCAACGCTGGTTGCGAATTATATTCCTGAAGGCATACATGTGTGGTTACAGTCGGAAAATGGCTTACTCGGTATAGATGAATTTCCAACCGCAGATACAGTCGATGCAGACTTGATTAATGCAGGTAAACAAACTGTGACTGCACGTCAGGGGGCCTCCTTTTTCTCAAGCTCTGAATCCTTTGCCATGATCCGTGGTGGTCATGTCAATATTGCGATTTTAGGGGCAATGGAAGTTTCCGAAACAGGTGACCTTGCCAATTGGATGATTCCCGGCAAAAAAGTCAAGGGTATGGGCGGTGCCATGGACTTGGTAGCAGGTGTTAAAAAAGTCGTTGTTTTAATGGAACATTGCGCCAAAGATGGCAGCCCGAAAATTGTAGAACAATGTCGTTTACCACTTACAGGCAAAGCTGTAGTCAGTCGTATTATCAGTGACTTAGGTGTCATGGATATTACAAGTGCAGGTGTTAAATTGATCGAGTTAGCAAATGGCGTGAGTTTAGAATACATTCAGCGTGTGACAGGTTTGAATTTGATTACATCTGATCTATAAATTTTTAAAATTCAATGCTCATATGAGCATGTAGTCAAAATACCTCAGTTTTTATTCCGAGACAAAAAGTACGCCCGATAAATATCGGGCTTGCTACAACCGTTGATTAATGTGAATGCCCTGCCCCCACATTACCTTTTGGTCTTGGGCATAACCAAATGATGAAACCTGCGAAAATAAAAACCATCGCAAAGATTAAAAACACATGATTCACTGAAATGGTTAAAGCCTCTTTATCCACCAAGTTTGAGATGGTACCGAGCGCCATTTCTGGGCTAAAGCCGCTATTGACCAAATTCCGCTGAGTCTCTTCCACATGCATTGTAGAAACAATTTCGCTGCGTGCTATTTTGGTATGATCATCCCAAATCGTTACCGCAATGGACGCCCCGATCGCGCCTGCCATTGTTCGCATAAAGTTCATTAAACCTGCTGCTGAAGCGACTTCATCAGGTCTTACCACACCCAATGCAATATTTGAAAGCGGAATAAAGAAAAATGGTACCGCAAAACCTTGGATAATTTGTGGTAATGCCAATGCCATAAAATCAGCATCACTGGTCCAAAATGACCGCATCAAGGTCACCCCACCCAACATCATGAGACCAAAACTCGACAAAGCTCGTGGGTCATATTTGGTGGCTAACTTTGCCACAATAGGTGACATCATCAAGCTACCAAACCCCATGGTTGCAGTCAGATAACCTGCCCATGATGCAGTATATCCTAAGTTAATCTGTAACCATTGTGGGATCAGTACAATGCTGCCAAAGAATGCGGCGAAGGCAAACGCAAGAGATAAGGTCGCAATGGTAAATCCTCGATAACGGAAGATTTGAATATTCACAATTGGATGTTTTTCGTAATATTCCCAAATAAAGAAAGCAATGAAACCAACCACCAAAATAACGGCTAAAACACAAATTAAATTACTGTTAAACCAGTCCCGTTCATGCCCTAAATCAAGCATTAATTGTAAAGCGCCGATCCAAACAATCAGTAAAGCCAAACCAATCCCATCAATAGGTAGTTTTGCAGTTGGTGTTTCAGCAACTTTCAGCAGACGCATGACCCCTATAGCACACAGTAGGCCTACAGGAATATTGATAAAGAAAATCCAGTGCCATGACCAGTTATCACTGATCGTACCGCCTAAAATCGGTCCTAAAATCGGACCCACAACAGTCGTCATTGCCCACATTCCCATGGCTTGAGAATGCTTTTCGGGAGGGAAAATATGCATCAGCAAAGTTTGGCTGAGTGGCATAATCGGCCCACCAAACAAACCTTGACCAATACGACAGATCACCAACATAACTAAACTGTTCGATAAACCACATAAAATTGAAAATGTCGTAAATCCAATCAGGCAAATGCTAAAAACACGAACAGCGCCAAAACGCCCTGCCAACCACCCAGTTAATGGAACACAAATTGCTTCAGCAACCGCATAGGAGGTAATCACCCAAGTTCCTTGTGAACTTGAAACTGCCAAACTGCCTGTAATATGAGGAACAGATACATTGGCAATGGTCATATCTAACACAACCATAAAATTTGCCAATGCAAGGAAAAAGGCGGCAAGTAATAATTTACCGCCCTTTAACTCACCTTGAAATGTTGAGCTGTTCATAGGCGATTACTTCGCTGATGAGGTATCAACCTCAACTGTCATCGATAATCCTACACGTAAAGGATGCGCTGCTAACTCTTTTGCATCTAGCTGAATACGTACAGGTAAACGCTGTACCACTTTAATCCAATTTCCTGTTGCATTTTGTGCAGGAATCAAAGCAAATGCCGAACCTGTGCCCCCAGAGAAACCGATCACGGTGCCATGATATTCAACTTTTTTACCGTATAAATCTGAAGTTAAAGTCGCTTTCTGTCCGACTTTCACATTTTTTAATTGGCTTTCTTTAAAATTTGCATCGACGTACAACTCAGATAATGGCACGATTTTCATCACACTTGTACCCGGTGCGATACGCTGTCCAACTTGAATACTACGACGCGCAATTACACCATCCAAAGGTGCTTTGATTTCTGTACGCTCTAAATCTAAAAGTGCTTGATCAAGTTTGGCTTGAGCCACTAAAACATCTGGTGTTGATGTTTGTGATGTACCCTTGATTAAAGCTTCATTGGCATCTAAGTTACTTTGCGCTGCTTTACGTTTTGACTCTGCTTGTGCCAAAGCAGCTTTAGCAACATCAACACTGGCTTTGGCATTATTTAAAGCACTTTGCGACTTGGTATATTCTTCTTTAGAAATCGCTCCTGAAGCACTCAATTGTTGACGACGGGCAAATTCTTGCTGTGCTTGTTGATACCCGACTTCAGCTTGTGCCACCTGTGCTTTTGCGCTGTTAATATCATCGGCACTGACTAAAATTTGTGAAGACAATGAACTGCTATTTGCTGAGCTTTGTGTATATTGACGTTTTGCTTTCGTCAACTCTGCCTCTGCCTGAGCAACTGCAATTTTGGCATCACGATTGTCAATTATCGCTAAGACATCATCTTTCTTGACTTGCTGTGTATCACTCACCAACACTTTTTCAACTTGACCACTGACCATTGAGGTGATTTCAGCAGTTTCTGCGCCAACATAAGCATTGTCAGTTTCAACCTTATTACCAAATAGCAATGCCCAAATGGCATACAAAATGGCAATTCCTATCACCAATAATGCAAATATTTTCAGCATTTTTTTACGTTTTTGTTTGGCTTCATCGTCTGCTTGAGATGGAGTTTCATTTGGGGATGCATTCGTCATCTGCGCTTCGGTCATCGCATATTCCTAGCTTTTATGAACCTAATCACCTCATTGCACCAAACCAAATAGAAATGAATCATGATTTCAAGATTCAAACTGATGCAATAAAGCTTTTTTAAAAATGTGGGGGTCAATTTTACAGATAAAAATCATATCGTGAGAATAAAAATATTACTCAAGAGTTTAACTTCATTTTTTATATAGAGACTATTGATATTTATATTTTTTTAAATAAAAAATAGAGCATTAAAAGCATTATTTTAATGCTCTATATTGACATAAATCATACAAAGTGTACTACTGAGTACATTTAGTCAAATCAATCAATATGCATAAGATGCAATCGCTGTCGCAATTGCCTTACCTTCATCATTGACCATAGTCATGCGCATGGTGCAACCCTTACGCCCCATACGCAAAGTTTCCGCTTTGGCAATAAAATATTGACCACGACCTGGTGCAAGATAATCCACCCGCATATCTACGGTCGCCAAACGAGAAACTTTTTTCAACGTGTCTGCTAGTTGCTCAGGCTCTGCTTTTTTATAAAGCTCGCCCATCGCCACAATTCCACCAATACTGTCAAGTAAAGTTGCAGCGACACCACCATGTAAGATTTGAAATGCAACATTGCCAATCAAAAATGGTTGCATTTCAATATAACCTTCAATTTCATCATTGACTACACGCATTTGCATTGCATTATGTGAAAAATAAGGTGATGTATTAAAAGCTTTGGTGAGTTGACTGAGAACAACATTTAAATCAGCTTTAGCGCCTAGATGTAAATTTCCAGTCCACTTTTTTGGTGATTCACTTTTATTTGAATCATCTTTGGGAGAATCAATCGTCATAATTTAAAAACCAATACAGAGAAAAACTTTCAGCTTTTTGCAAAAAAATAGATGAAAGGGCTACAATGAGTGACTTAGTTTAATACTGAATATCGAGATTGTTATGACTTATACGTTCAATCGTCCTGCTTTTCCAGCCACTCGCATGCGCCGTATCCGTAAAAACGACAAGCTCCGTGCCATGGTCAGAGAAACACAACTGACAGCAGATCATCTCATTTATCCAGTATTTGTACTGCCGGGACAAAACCAAACCCAAGATGTGGCTAGTATGCCAAATATTCAACGTTTATCAGCGGATTTATTGTTGAAAAAAGCAGAAACATTGCTTGAGCTTGGTGTCTCTAAATTGGCTTTATTTCCAGTAACACCCCAAGAAGATAAAAGCTTAACCGCAGAAGCTGCATGGCATGAAGACGGTTTAGTTCAAAACACCTTACGTTTACTTAAAAAAGAATTACCAGAGATGGTGCTGATCACAGACGGCGCACTCGACCCATATACGACACACGGTCAAGATGGCATCATTGACGATACAGGTTATGTGCTCAATGATGAAACTGTACAATGCCTCATCAAACAAGCCCTCAGTCATGCTGAAGCGGGTGCCGATGTCATTGCGCCAAGTGACATGATGGATGGACGTATTGGGGCAATTCGTCAAGCTTTAGAAAGCAATGGTCATATTTATACTAGTATTATGGCGTATTCAGCAAAATATGCGTCTAGCTTCTATGGCCCTTTCCGTGATGCTGTCGGTTCTTCATCAAACCTTAAAGGTGGTAATAAATACAACTACCAAATGGATGTCGGTAACCGTGCAGAAGCTTTACATGAAATCGCTTTAGACATTCAAGAAGGCGCTGACATGGTGATCGTTAAACCTGGTATGCCTTATCTTGATGTCGTGCGTGAAGTCAAAGACACCTTTGGCGTGCCTACTTTTGTTTATCAAGTCAGTGGTGAATATGCCATGTTAGCTGCTGCCATTCAAAATGGTTGGCTTTCTGAAAGCGTGATTATGGAATCACTCATGTGCTTCCGCCGTGCAGGTGCAGATGGAATTTGGACGTACTATGCAGAACAAGCAGCACGCCAATTAAAAGAGATGAAGTAAGACTTTCTACTTCTTATTTTTTTAATTTAAATTCTACTCAGTATTTAATTCGCGGTAGGTGGCATGGATGCCACCGTTGGACTGGAGGAAAGGGAATTCCTCTCAGTCCAACAAAAGATTTTTGTTACTTTTCATCTTTGAAAAGTAAGGAATTACCTACGCAAAGGTACATGCCCTCAAATCAATATTTGTGGTTGTGCTCATTTTTTAGTGTTACGCGTTGAAACATCATTCAGATCATTTCAACTTAAAAAAGTGGTATTGGTTTTCATGCATATCGCCATCATTGGTGCAGGAGTAAGTGGCTTACTCACCGCCCTCGAACTTGTTGAACAAGGTTGCACAGTCACCATATTTGACCAACAACATGCAGGTCATGCAGCCTCATGGGCAGGTGGAGGCATTCTTTCACCCATGTATCCTTGGCGCTATCCACGAGAAGTGAACTATCTCGCACAACATGGTAAACAACTCTATCAAGATTGGAATCAAAAACTTTTCCCTGCAACAGGCATCGATTTTGAAATTCATGAAACAGGAATGCTGATCTTTGATGAAGCTGATTTTGAAATTGGACTCAATTACAAAGACCAATACCAAGAACCGATGCAACATTGTGAATATTTACAACGCGAATCACTAGAAACCGTTAACCCACATATTGCCGAACAATTCCAACATGCGATTTATTTCCCACACTTGGCAAATGTGCGTAATCCAAGATTACTCAAATCATTAATTTCATATTTAAAACAGCATCCTAATGTCGAAGTGATTGAAAATACTTGGATTGAAAAGTTTAATCTTCAAAATAATCAAATTCAGTCTATTCAAAGCTCAAATGGTCAACATTGTGCAGCAGATCAATTTGTGATGACGACAGGTGCTTGGTCAAATACATGGTCAACACAGCTAAAATGCAGCATTCCCGTTGAGCCTGTACAAGGGCAAATGTTATTGTTTAAAACGCCTGAAAATTGGTTGCCCACCATGTGTATGAACAATGTCATGTACCTGATTCCACGTATGGATGGTCATGTCGTGTGTGGCTCGAGCATGAATCATCTTGGTTTTGACCAACGTCCAAGTGTACAAACACAGCAAAATATTTATAGAGCCTGTACGGAAATGGTACCTGAACTGGCAAATTTCCCTATTGTGAAACAATGGGCAGGCTTAAGACCAAGTTCACCGACAGGCATTCCCTATATTGGACAAATGCCTGACATAGAAAACCTTTGGGCAAATTTTGGGCATTATCGCAATGGGCTTTGTATGGGTCCCGCTTCAGCACGCTTACTGCGTCAGATGATGCTCAAACAAGACACTATAGTCGACCCACATGCCTATTCAACTCAACGTTTAACCCAACTTGACGCAGTATGATGATGCAAAATCATCAATGGATAATTTGTTTTAAGGCACTGTCCAAGTCTATATATTGAAATTTAAAGCCTTCATTCAGTAAACCTTTGGGTTGCACATATTGACCATTTAACACCAATTGTGACTGCTCGCCCATCAAGAGTTTCATCACAAAACCCGGTAATGGCAAAAATGGTTTACGCTTAAATAATTTGCTAGCAACATTTACAAATTGCATTTGATCAATATGATCAGGTGCAACCACATTATAAATTTTTTGGTCTGATTTGCTTTGAAATAAAAATAAAATCGCTTGAATGACATCATCAATATGCACCCAAGTCATCGGTTGGTGTCCTGATCCAATGCGTCCAACTAAGTTCAATTTAATGGGCAATAACATTTGTGGAAGAATGCCACCATTTTTACCAAACACGACACCTAAACGCATAATTTTGGTGTTTTGCGATGGATTAGACCATGCTACTGCTTCCCATTTTTGGCAAAGTTCAGACATAAAAATCGCTTGAGGAGGTGAAGATTCATCACAAACATTTAACCACTGCTCAGTAAAATCTACCCCATAATAACCAATGGCAGAACCTGAAATTATGCATTTAGGCTTAATTTGATATTGTGTGAGTGCTTGATACAATTTTTTTGTGGTATTGACTCGGCTTTGCAGCAGTTTTTGTTTACGTGCTTCTGTCCAGCGACCTTGACCAATACTCTCACCTGCCAAATTCACCACATAATCTAGTGAAATATTTTCGAGTGCAGTGAATGAGTCAATCCATTGTAAGTTTGCATGGTTTGAAATATGCATCTTTCGTGACAATGCAATGACCTGAAAATCATGCTGTAACAAATAGCGTAACAAATGGCTGCCAATAAAACCTGTTGCACCAGTGACTAAAACGGTCTGCATGAATGAAACACTCTTTTGATTATTATAAACTCCATTCAAGCATACTTTTTAAACACTCACAAAGCTGCATTATTTACTTATGAAAACATTTTCGCGGCCATACGCTGTGCCTGTTTACCATAAAACCAGTAAGTAATCAGAAATAATGGAATCGCTAACATTAACCACATCATGCCAGAGACCATGAGAAATTGTGGGCTTTGCATATAGAGCAGAAAATTATTCCATACTTCAGCATCATGACGTGCAAAAATCATCACCCCAATGAAAATGCCAATTAAATTATATATCCAAAAAATCAGGCTAAAACCAATAGAGAACTTTTTCTGCTCGATTTTACTGGGTGCACGTTTTTGTTGCTTTAAAAAAAGTTGTAAAACAATCACCATAGAAATTAGATAAGGTAATGCAGTGAGAATCCCAGCAATTTGACTCGGTAGTAAAGCAACCAAAATACCAACCACCATTGTCAACACCAAACAAATTACAAAAAACCATAAAAAATATTTACTTAGCGATGCCATAGCAGTATTTCCACAACTTAAAAATACATTATAGGAAAATTTTTTAATTTTTTTTAATTTTCTTGTCAACCAAATCAAAAAGACTGTCGTTATATAAGTATAAGGTTGCAGCAACCGCGAACAATTTGCACTGGCATCCGCAGATTTGACTCGGTAACCTTCTATCCCATGAGACCTATAAACTCATGCTTCTACAATTTGATTTGGAACAGCAGCCTAAATCAAATTGAGCGAAGTATCTTAACCGACGATTTATTCATCACTCGAATCGTCGGTTTATTTTTGTCTATAGATTCTGTTTTTTGATGCTCAATCATTTTCTCATCGAATCACTCAAACTCAAAGATTGCGCCTATAAGCTCTTATTTCCTAATAGCTTGAGCGTATAAAACGTTGCCGAATTTTATGATTTAAAGGCGTTGAATAATATTTTTCAATGGCCCAACTCAACACAAACACCAAAATAAAATAAATCGGCAATAACATCAATTTTTCAGCAGGCAAGGTTTCTTTGGGCAAATAAATCACTTTAAATAAGCCTAAAATAATTAAATGAAATAGATACATTTCATAACTACGTTGCCCAATCCAAACCATCACTTTTGAGGTGATCGAAGATGCTTCTGATGGAGTATTTTGCGAAAAACAAAAAATTAATATTGCAGTGCATAGGGCAAAGAGCGAAATCCCCCATGTGCTGACTTCTTTGATAGGTGCGTAAAAATACAGTGCAATCATCAAGACCGAAACGATAGGCATAATCACTTTCAGCGTTTGCGCATTAATTTTGACATGCTGTGCGATGAGTGCCGTTAAACACCCCATTGCTATTCCATCAAAACTGGAAAAATAATGATAAAGATAAGCACCATTTTCTGCACCAAAATGCAGTGAACGGAAATACGGTGCATAAGCAATAAGAGCAAGCAACAGTAAAATAAAGTGTTTTTGACTACGCCCTAAAAGCAAACATAAAAGTGGAAATACGAGATAAAAAACTTCTTCTACAGACAATGACCACAACACACCCAAAGCATAATTCACCCAACCATAGTCAATAATCAGAATGTTCATCCAAAAACTGAAGGCTGAAAAAACCGTTAAGGCATAAGACACTTCGATGCCATTCGGTACTTGGTTCATAAAAGGTTTTAACCCTAAACTTCCCAATACCGTCACCATAGCCACCAATAAAACCAAACATGGCATAATGCGCGCAACACGGCGCATATAAAAATCTTTAAGCTTTATCTGTACCAATGAGCCGTGGCGTTGCAAAGTATGCTGAGTAATTAAAAAACCTGAGATCACAAAGAACATGGTCACGCCATAATTGCCATTACGCGCAATCAAAGTACTGAGACTTTCCCCAAAAATCTGCACGCCCAAAAAAGTATCATGCAACTTGTAGGGAATATTAAAATGGTGGAGCAACACCAAAAGAATTGAAATGCCACGTAAAACATCAATTTTAATATTACGCATCGCAACACTCTGTCATTATTTTTTCCTTTTCTAATCTTCTAATTTTAAACAACTGCCATATTTACGTTGTTCTTCCTCATCCAAATAAGGATTTGGCGTTTTAATACACAGCGCCGTTTTGGTTTGATAAAACGCATAGCCTTGTGTATTTTGATTTAATCTCGCCAAATCAATCGCTTGATGTTGTGCCAAAACATTCAGTAGAACAATTTTTTGATTGATTAAACGTGGACGTATGGCATAAGTTTCCCAACGTGGTAAAGCGACATCAACCAATTTATTGCCCATAAAATTTTTCAGCCAACTGCGTTTTACTGTACTGTCATGCGGTTGTTGCAAAGCTTGCTTAAACTGAGGATTAGGTAATTCAGAAATCACTAAAGTGAGGTAAATATAAGACACATAACGATTCAGCGATTGGTTTTTAAGCAATAATAAAGGCGTAAAAAAATCTGCAATAGGATGCTTTTCAACACTTTTTTGCTGATTTTCATCTTCATAAATAAAATCAAACAAGCCTTGTGGACTTTGTCGATCAACAAGTCGATTGGTCACCTGTTGCATCACAGCAGTTTCACTGGCAAAAGGAAAGCGCATCGACATTTGTGCGAGCGACAACTCAGAGAGCGTATGTTTTTGCCCTAAGCGCTGATTAAGCTGATGAATCAATTCAATATTATCTGAAATTAAATTCAACATAATCATTTTATCTAGCAAGCTTACTGCACTTTGATCTTTGGCAATCAAGGCTTCGGTATAACGCACCAAAGCTGCAACATCCTGTTGAAACAGCAAATGTGCCACATATAAGCGGTGAATTTTCATCATCAGTGTAAAATTCGGGATCGCTCCTTCTACACTCAACACGAGCACTTTCTGCGTCGGTGCTTGATGAAGCAGAGCTTGCCAACGTGCATTTAACACGCTTTGACGGCTATAAATCTCTTCTAAAGCTCTTTGTTGTTTTTGATAAGCCTCAATCCCAATCTCGACCTGTAAATCTTTTATTAACTGTTCAAACACTTTTTCATCTGCTTCAGTTAAAAAATCGCCCTGCAATTCGCTAAATTTTTCAATCGGTTCATCAATATAAACACTGTTGGTTTGATAGAAATTTTTCCAATCACGATGATAAATCTTTTGCCCCAAAAGCTGTTGTTCAGCATCGGTTTTTGCATCAAAACCCAACCATAAAAAGTACGGGTCTTGTTTTAAATCTGTGTCATAAAAACGGACATCAGCTAAAAGTGCTGTAGCGTTCTGTGAAATCGGTTCATCTTGGATCAACCCGAAAACCAGTCCGCTCAGCAGTAAAACAAACCCAAACAACCCCAAACACATTTTTTTTAATCGTATCGTCATTATGTTGTCATCACATCAAAAAATGGATCGTAAAATCGTAAAAATAATCACAATCATAACATTGACACATCGTTAGAATCCCATTTCAATAGCATGAATTTTAACAACGCTAATTTTTGGTCATCTACAAAAATGTTCAATAAAATCATATCAAATCTGGGATTACAGGGTGTTGAAGTCAACACTTGTATTTACACTTCGACACCTCAAGCAGGTCAAGTTGTCAACGGTGAAGTAATTTTTAAAGGGGCTGCATCCAATAAAAATATTAATGGCATCTATCTCAAACTCATGACAACTGCTGAAGTTGAAAGCAGTGATCATGAGTTTAACCAAGCGTTGACCATCGCACAGTGGCATATTAGCGGTGCATTTGAACTGAAAGCTAATCAATCTCATAGCTTTCCATTTTCAATCCAATTGCCTTTTGAAACGCCAATCACCGAAGTGCAATGTCATCAGAATAAAACCCGTGTGTGGTTACATACTCATTTAGATGTTGACTGGGGGTTGGATGCAACCGATCAAGATTATTTGCGTATTCTGCCGACACCTGCCATGCAAGCATTTTTGCAAGCGATGCAACAATGTGGTTTCTTTTTAGCAACTGCGGATGTAGAAAAAGGTCAATTGCGTGGTGGTCACTATTTTTCGACTATTGGTTGTTACCAAGAGCTTGAATTTTTACCAAAACAGCATTTTAGTGGCATCAATGAAGTGGAAGTCTCATTTGTCGCTCAAGAACATCAAACCCACGTCATGCTTGAAGTTGATCGTAAATTTCGTGGTGATCAATTACGTAGTATAAGCATTCCGAATCAGGGCGTTTCAGTGCCAAATTTAGTACAAAATATTAAACAGATTTTGAATATTACTTAATTTAAAAAGCTGCTAAATTAAAAACTTAGCAGCTTTTTTTTTCATAGCAAATACCATCAACTTTTATCAATATTTTTATGATTAAACATCCCCGTTTACTATCTTTAAAATCTCAGCAAATTTTGCAATTCGTGCTTTAGGTTTGGCGGCATCTAACTCGGCTGTTGAGCCATAACCATATTCTACAGCAATGGTTTCAATGCCATTTTGACGTGCACCCAAAATATCATGTTCACGGTCACCCACCATTAAACACTCTTCAGGCTTGAGTTGTTCTTTTTCTAAAATATACGCAATCAACTCCCCCTTGTTGGTACGTTCGCCATTGAGCTCGCTACCATACGGATATTCAAAATATGGTAATAAATTAAAATGATCTAAAATTTGACGTGCATAAACTTCAGGTTTCGCTGTAGCTAAAAATAGGCGATAACCTTGATGCTTTAAAGCATCGAGCGTCTGTGCCACATCCTCAAAAACATGATTTTCAAATAGACCTGTCACCGCAAAGCGCTCACGATAGCCCAATAAAGCCTGTTCAGCCAACACATCCTGAACATCCACACCCAGTAATTTTGCCAAAGAAGCCTTCAGCGGTGGACCAATAATCCAATCTATATTTTCAGACTCAGGAATCGGATGCCCGACTTTTGCCAAACCATAACGTGCAGAAGTGGTAATACCAACTTTAGGATCGGTCAACGTTCCGTCTAAATCAATCAGAATATTTTTAAGCACAGATTTACCTTTTACTAAATTCAAGCAATGCAAAATTACAGTCGAGAGTTTTGCTAAAGTTGCCTATACTAACTCAAATTTATCAATTTAAGGATATCATTGTGCGCCCTACTGTATTGTGTTTTTCTGGTCTCGATCCTTCTGGTGGTGCAGGTTTGCAAGCAGATATTGAAGCCATTGGACAAAGTGGCGCACATGCAGCAATTGCCTGTACGGCGCTGACCATTCAAAACTCGCAACAGGTTTTTGGTTTTGAAGCAACGTCTAAAGACTTACTCCTGGCACAAGCCAATGCCTTGGTTCAGGATTTACCAATTAAAGCTGTGAAATCGGGCATGCTTGGCACTACCGATAATATTGCAGCCTTGGCTGAATTTTTACGTGAACATCCTGATTATTTATATGTTCTTGATCCTGTTTTAGTGGCAAATAGCGGTGGTTCATTGGGCAATCAAGAGACTTTAGTCAAAGCCTTTGTCGAGCTGATTCCTTTAGCTACGGTGTTAACGCCAAATACCGTTGAATTACGTGCTTTAACAGGTGAACAAGACTTAGATAAAGCCACAGCTAAGCTGTTTGAAATGGGTGCCAAAGCAATATTGGTCAAAGGTGGACATGAAGATACGCCTGACTATATTCGTAATGCTTTATATGTCAATGGTGAAATGATTTCTGAAACCAAATGTCCACGTTTAGACGGTGAGTATCATGGTTCAGGCTGCTCGCTTGCAAGTTTTATTGCAGGTCGTTTAGCGTTGGGTGATGCTTTAAATGTTGCGGTGAATTATGCAGAAACTTGGTTATTTGGCGTGTTAAAAAATGCTGAAACCCCTGTTGTAGGTGGTCAGAAAATACCGAAACGGTTTTAAATGAAGCATGACATTTACAAGTTTCAAGGTTAAATTGGAACTTGTAAATCACTACTTTAAAAATTAACTGATTTCTAAATAATGACTGACGCAATTTCTGCCCTTTTGTTTAGACAAATAAAGCGCTTGATCAGCTAAGCGAATTAATTCTTCTTGACTTAAATCCCCCGTCGAACTTGCAATACCAAAACTAGCAGTAATCGAAATTTGCTGTTTATCTTTTAAAATAATCAATTCCTGAGCAATTTTTTCCCGACAACGTTCCGCAACTTCCTGTGCTTGTTTCAAGTCAGCATAGGGCAGCAACACAATAAATTCTTCACCACCAAAACGACCCACAATGTCCTTTTGTCTAATGCTTGATTCTAAAGTTCGTGCAACACGACACAATACTTCATCTCCGACATGGTGACCATAGCCATCATTAATGGCTTTAAAATGGTCTAAATCCAGAATAATGACTGAAACTGCATCTGTATAAATATGATTAAGTTGATGACCGATATAACGACGGTTGTATATTTCAGTCAGTGCATCGGTGGTACTTAAGTATTCTATTTTTTTCTCTCGTCTACGCCATTGCGACAGTAAAACTTCAAAGAATAAAATACTAATCAATAAAATTGGCAGGAAAAGCTCTGCCATGCTTCTTACCCAAAATGCATTTTCAAAAACTTGCGTATGATTTAATGCTTCGGTAAATAAAGGCGCATACGCAATCATGTTATTGGAACTTTGGTAGCAAACAATCACTGTAAAGATGGCGATTGGAATCGCGACACCATATAAAATTTTTCGATTATAAAAAACTAGCCCAACCAAAACGATACAAACAAATCCTGAAACCGTTGGCACACTATAAATGCCTACAGTGTATCCCCCATAAATCATGACCATACCAAACAGCGCAGGAGAAGAATAAGAGATTAATGTTCTAAATTTTTGATTATGTTTAAAGTAGTGACACAGGATCAATAAGACCGAAAAAAGCATGGTACAAATAATTAAACTGCTCATCCTCGAAGGATAAAAATCAATATTTAACCACTGTACTTGCTTTTTTATTTTTACATTATGCCAATACCAGAGTATTGAAGTGCTTTGATTTAGCGCACCAAAAAACAGCAACAAGACGCCTTTATCAAAATCATTCCAATTAATGATTAAGTCATCCGTTTCAAATAATTGAAACTTTATTTTTTTAAATATTTTAGAAAAAAATTCTTTCAAATCCCCCCCTAATTCCTCATTTTATAGATATTATAAGTCCCTTAAAACGTTGATACCTTAGTTTTAAAATTTGATCAAGTTCAATTTTTAATTCTTCATCTTTCGATCATCTGTTTTTTTAAAACCAATAGACATAGATAATCACGCCAAAATATTAAAAAAACTGACTACTCATAATGCATTTACTTATATATTTTCAGTCCGTTTATCTTTTAAATTCTGCACATGCTGACGATTAGTTTTCCATGATTTTTCCAATACTTCTTTTTCTATACGTAACTGAACATGTTTCATTTTTTTGGATGAAATAACCTCATCTTTAAAGCCTTTCACATAATCTATCCACGCTGCCCCTCGAAATACATTAGCAGGCATTTGTGTTTTAAACTCGCAGTCAGGCATAAAAACCACAATAGAATGAATCACAGCAGGGTCCACAATATCTGCCAAAATAGTTTCCAAAACTTTTTGATGTTTATAATTTTGATGCAGTGGATTTTGAAATTTATAGCTATTTTTATAGATTTTTTGCGTCCATGTTTTCTGACGTTCATCACCAAAAATCCAACCTTTATAATTCTTGGTTTCAACAACAAAAATGCCATAAGGACTCAATATAATATGATCAATTTGTGTTGTCGTGTTCTGTTCATCAGGTAAGGTACTATCATTCAACAAAATGTACTTTTCTTTGTCCAAGTAAAGTTTGACATGCGTACTCACCGCAAACTCACCTATTTTGCCTTTTAAAAATGGTTTGAATGCTTTGATTGCCCCAGCAATCAAAAATAACGGAATCATCCACCATAGTTGTGAAAAAATGGGGGCGATGATTTGAGAAATGTCCATTTAAAATTTTATGACTTTTAAAAATTAAATCTATTTTATTGTAATTTATATATTTTTAAAATAAATCAAAATCTATTTAATTGTGAAATCATTATTTTTTCTTTAAAACGTTGAGCAAATTCAATCGCAAAATTCTGATCATTCATCAATGACAGCTCTTTAAAGTAGACTGTTTCCTCATAAGTATAAATATTATATAAATCAATTCTTAAACGCGCCCACTCAACAATAAAATCAAACCCATCCCCAAATATTTGATCTAGCTTTTTAAATATTCGAATCGCGTCATCTAACTCACTTGAATCTACGATGATACGATCACATAAATACATTATAAACTTATACAAACATTGCTCAGTATGCTTAAGATTAAATCCCAATTTTCTAAAAAAGCACTCAATAAAATCTAAAAATTCAACAGACTGAATATGCTCATCTAAAGAATAACTCAGTAAAATATCAAGCTCATCCAATGAACAATTTTGCTCTACTAATTTTTCAGCCCATTTAAAATAATCCTCATATTCAAGATGATTCATTAAAAAATATCCCAACATACAAATAGTATTGGAATAATCTACTAGTGGTAATACTTCATCATAAAGAACAAAGCTTTTCCATTTATCTAAACTACAATAAATAATAGAAATAGGATATTGAGAGATTTCTGTACGCCCTTTCCATGTCAAATGAACATCTGCAACTCGTATCGTTCCATCAGTAAATGCATATAAAACATCGTCATTCGCACTACTTTTCGCAATCGCATTTAACTTCGAATTAAATAAAATGTGAGCAGGATGAAGTTCTTTTTCTAATTCGGCATTAAATAATTCTTGCTTATCTAAATCAATAAGATGCCATGGTTCAATCCATTCCATTTTGTATCATCCAATATTAAATCGACTCTAACTTTAACAAAACATCCTTATTCTCCAACCCACCAGCAAAGCCCACCAATTTTCCATTTGCGCCCACCACCCGATGACACGGCGCAATAATCGAAATCGGATTTTTACCATTTGCCGCACCCACCGCACGCACCGCTTTGACATTGCCAATCTGTTCAGCAATGTCTTTATAACTGCGGGTTTCCCCAAATGGAATGGTGAGCAATGCCTGCCAGACTTTTTGTTGAAACTCTGTCCCCTCAAAGTCTAAAGGCACGTCAAACTTTTGACGCTGTCCTGCAAAATATTCATTCAACTGCTTTTGTGTTTCGAGCAAAATGGGATGCTGTGTATTTTCAATCAACTCAGCCAACCGCACACGTTTAGGATCTTCATTTTCCCAAAGGACCGCCACCAAAGCGGTGTCCGTTGCAACCAACTTTAAAACACCCACGGGAGAAGGCATTTCCATATAAGCAAGTTTCATATTTAATCCCCTGTAGTGCATAATCATCAAGAAGAAAGTTTCATTAATACTAACCCAGAAATAATTAAAACTGCAGCCAACATTCGCATGGCAGTAGCAGGTTCGCCTAAAAAGAAAATCCCCACAGCAAATGAGCCAACCGCACCGATGCCTGTCCAAACGGTATAGGCTGTACCCAATGGCAAGGATTTCATGGCATAGGACAATAGAGCAAAACTTGCCATCATAAACACACTGGTCAAAATACTGGGCGTGAGTTTGCTAAAGCCATCAGACACTTTCATAAAGTATGCCCAAACCACTTCCAATAAACCAGCCACCACAAGTAATACCCAAGCCATAGCAATACTCCTAAAAATCAATGTATTAAAATCAAAAAATCCAAGTTAACTGCATCAGTCAACTTGGATCAGAAAATAGCGGTTTTAAGAAGAAGACAGTTTCATCAGAATTAAACCCGATACAATCAGTACCGCCGCCAACATTCGCATGGCAGTGGTCGGTTCACCTAAAATAAAAATACCCACAAGGAATGAACCAATTGCCCCGATTCCTGTCCAAATCGTATAAGCAGTTCCCAAAGGCAATGATTTCATAGCATAAGCCAATAAACCAAAACTCAGGATCATAAAGAAAATCGTAATAACGCTCGGGGTGAGCTTGGTGAAACCTTCGGACATTTTCATAGTATATGCCCAAACAATTTCAAAGATGCCTGCAAAAACAAGAATGACCCAAGCCATGACCAGCTCCAAATTTGAATTAGAGTCAGGTCGTCCTGACGAGTTTTCTTGGTGCAGATTTTGATGATATCGCACAAAGGGAGGTCGTTCCTCCTTTGAATAAACACATTTTAACGTATTTCGCTCTATAACTGAGCATGTTTTACAAAATTTGACCCAAAATACACCGAGAAAAATTAGGGTTTTAAAATTAAAACCCTAAAATAAAGCAAGCTTTAAAACATCAAACTTAAAGTTTAAAACTTAAACCGCACCCCTGCACCATAGCGCCAACCCTTTTCAGCATCACTTTTGACTTGCCATGCAGTTTCATCATTGCCCTTACTGTACTCATAGGCAATATCCAAATATGGCATGACTTTTTTACTGATTTCATAACGGGTTTCAATACCTGTGGTCAGGCTGCTTAAACCTGATTTTTTGGCATATTTAGAATCATCACTGAAAACCACATCGAGATCTAAATAGGGTTTAAAAATCAGTTTTTGCGTCAACAGCAAATCTCGTTCTGTCTCTAGACTAAAACCTGAATACTGGTTTTCCCCTGCATAGAGATAAGCATCGGTTTCAAAGAAATATGGCGCCATGCCATGCAAACCTATCACCGCATCAAGTTTTTCTTCGCTATCTTTAGCATGATGTTTTAACTCGACTTTTTCAGATCGGTAACGCACACCAACTTGCGCATCCCAAAAATCTGAAATCATACGGCTATATAAAACTTTGGCATCAACGTGCGCATCATGAGATTCTGCTTTATCCGCATGAACTTTAATAAAGAGCTTATTTTCATCCGTCCCAATTCGGGTTTCGATTTCGGACTTTAATGCACCTTCACCATCTTCATTGAGCAGCCATTTTGTATCTACCGTACTGACGGCATAAATTTGTGCGCCATGTTCCTTACGATGGTCATGTCCTTGATGTTCTATATGTGCAGTTGCTTGTGGAGATATTACTTGCTCAGTCGTTTGTTGATGCTGTGAATGATCTATTTTTGAATGATTCATCTGCGAATGATCAACCATTTCACTATTTGACGTCGTTGTGGTTGGCGATGCTGACATCATGTCATGTCCTTCATGCGCCATTGCCCAACTGCTCATCATCAATAATGAACTTGCCAAAACAGTGTGTGGAAATAACTTAGTGGTGTGCATGTTGATCTCCTTGCTGTTCAGCTTGATTCGAAGTGTTTGTCGTCGATTTTTGAATCGGTGTGGTGCTGGTTTCTCCTTCGGAAACATTGGCAACAATCAGTTTATTCATCATGCCTGCGCTCATGTGATAGAGCAAATGACAATGAATCGCCCATTCCCCTAGCTCATCTGCGGTTAATAATGCAGTCACGGTTTTTGCAGGCGGCACAATAATGGTGTGCTTATTTGGCCTATCTACCGCAGGCTGACCATTTTCTAGTTGCATAAACATGCCATGTAAATGCATCGGGTGCGCCATCATACTGTCATTGATAAATTTAATACGAATCCGCTCGCCGTACTTCACTTTTAACGGTTCAGCATCGCTGAATTTCTTGCCATTAATTGTCCAGATATAACGCTCCATGGTGCCACCCAAACGAATCACCAATTCACTTGTCGCTTCACGGGTATCGGGTTGTGGGGTTAAGGATTTCAGATCACTATATTGCAAAGCTTTGTCGCCTTGCGGAGTTGATGCATTTGCCCAACCTTCAACCACAACATCAGATTTTGCTGTTGTTGCTTGATGTTCTGAGTGATCCATCTTCGAATGATCCATGTCTTGCATATCACCATGATTCTCTGCTTTTTGATGAATAGCTGAATGATCCATACCTTTCATATCAGCACTGCCATGCCCCATGTCTGCCATATTTAAAATGGCGCGAGGACGTGCTTGTGGCAGATGAATCCCATGCATATTTGCTGTCAGCTCATTGTGCAACGTCCCAATGGCAAAACCTGAACGGTCAATCGACTCCGCTTCAATCTGATAATGTTCATTCTTTGGTTCAACCACCACATCATAGGTTTCGGCTGTCCCTATACGAAACTCGTCTACAGGCACAGGCTGTACAGGCTGACCATCTGCACCGACCACGGTCATTTTTAAGTTCGGAATGCGTACATCAAAAAAGGACATAGCTGAAGCATTAATAAAACGCAAACGAACTTTTTCATTCGGTTTAAACATGCCTGTCCAATTTTGTTCAGGGGTTTTACCATTGATCAAAAAAGTATAACCCGTGACATCAGACAGATCAGTTTTCAGCATACGCATCTGATTCCACATTTTGCGGTCAGACCATGTGGCTTTGACACCATCACGTTGAATTTGCTTCCACACATCGCCCAAAGTTTCACGCCGATCTTGATAATATTCAGCCGAAATTTTCAGATCTTTTTGAATTTGATCACTGGTTTTGTCATGAAAATCGGACAGCATCACCACATAGTCACGCTCGGTTTGTTCATGTGCAGCGAGTGGCTTTCTTTCCTTCGGATAAATCACCAAAGCGCCATATAAACCGTCCTGTTCCTGACCTTTAGAGTGGGCATGGTACCAATACGTACCACTTTGGCGAACCTTAAATTTATAGACAAAATCACCTTGCGGTCGAATCCCGTTAAAACCATTAAAGCCTGGAACGCCATCCATAATGCCAGGCAATAACAGCCCGTGCCAATGGATTGAAGAATCTTGATTTTTTAAATTATTATGCACATGAATGACTGCATCATCGCCTTCCTCAAACTCAAGTAAAGGCGCAGGAAACTTGCCATTGACAGTGATGCGTTTGACCGCTTTGCCTGTGACATTGACCATTCCTTCATCAATGTTTAGGTGATATTCCTTAACCGCTGCAAAACTCCATGTTGAAGACAACACAGCCACAGCGACGATAACGCTTTTTGAAAATTGAATAGACATAACTCAACCTAAATTTCTGAAATTATTTTGAAAATAATGCTTCGGAAAAACGGGTTAAGCTTTAGGAGGACGTAAAATTTCCTGCCAATACCCTGCAAGATGCTGAGCTTGGTAATGAGCTTGTAGTGAATTTTGTTCGAAATGATCTTCAGGAACAATCAATTTGGGAATATCGGTATTAAACCAAACAATTGAAGACTGACAAGAGAACAATGCACAATGCTGACAATCGGCATGCTTTACTTGTTGAGCTTGAATCAATTGCTGATGACAGTCGTTTGAATTTTGTGCCAGCTCGTTATTCTGAAGCTCTAGCGCCGCTAAATCGGCACAATGTTGCTTCATCTCTTGCAGCGACATGTTTTGCATCATTGTTGCATGACTGCTATTTTTCTGCTTTTGTATAGGCTGGTGTTGCATCTGCATGCTTATCTGCATGGTTTTCACAGAAGCAACAGACACACTGCTCCATCCTATGGCAAATACCATAAGACAAACAAACCAAGCTTGTTTGCAAAGTTGTGTGAACATGTCAGCAGTCAATTAAAAATAAATACCGATTTAGCATACCCAATAATTTAAGCAGTAGCAAATGAAGCCCTGAACTCAAGATTATTTTTCTATCTAAAGTGCTACTCATTGCTCATCATTGATCCATTCAATGCTTCAGTTAAAAATTTTGCAATGCAGCGATTCCCCATATCCTGATGCATAATTATTAAACAGCATCACCACAAGAAAACGACTAAAAATAAAGCGAAAATATAATTCTATTTCCAATAAAAAAAGAGCCCACTTGGACTCTTTTTAAACTTATTTTGTATAATTCATAAGCGATTGATCTTATTTCGCTTAAATGCTAAACAATTTATCAGCAAGCTTATCTACACAGTTATCCATAGAGTTATCATCAAACTTATCCACAATTTTATCCATATTATTGTGTAAAAGTCTAAGCCTGTTGTGAACCAACCAATGCCAATTCAGCACGCATTTCATCAATCACAGTTTTATAATCAGGTTTACCAAAAATTGCAGAACCTGCAACAAACATATCTGCACCCGCTTCCGCAATTGCACGAATATTTGCAGGTGTTACACCACCATCTACTTCTAAACGGATATCACGACCTGATGCATCAATGATTTTACGTGCTTGGCGTAATTTCGCCAAAGTCATCGGAATGAATTTTTGTCCACCAAAACCAGGGTTTACACTCATCAATAACACCTGATCAACTTTGTCCAAGACATAGTCTAAATAATGCAAAGGGGTCGCAGGGTTAAACACTAAACCTGCTTGCGCACCACCATCTTTGATGAGCTGTAAAGAACGGTCAATATGATCCGTTGCTTCTGGGTGGAAAGTAATGATATCTGCACCCGCTTCAAGAAAATCACCAATCATGCGATCTACAGGTGAAACCATTAAATGCACATCAATCGGTGCTTTAATGCCATATTTTTTCAAAGCTTTACACACGCCTGCACCAAAAGTTAAGTTAGGTACATAGTGGTTATCCATGACATCGAAGTGCACAACATCCGCACCTGCTGCTAAAACATTGTCTACTTCTTCACCTAAACGAGCAAAATCAGCAGATAAAATAGAAGGTGCAATTAAAAATGGCTTGGACATGGATCAACCTAGCTTGAAATATGGATTTACTCAATTATAGCAAATTTCTGACTAAACTTTGCTGAAAAAGCCTGTAATCGCACATGAAACTCGACTCAGCATTGCAATAATGCAACGAAGCGTTCTATTTAAATGACAGCTTCGTACGTCATTTTTTGTTAGCTTTAAGCAAGCCAAGGAGTAAATGAGAATGAAAAGCAATACTGTTATTTTAACCCATGATGCAAAGCGCATTGCTAAACGCTTACTCAATCATTGGAAACATAAATTTGAAGTCGCTGAAACAGGTGAAAAATTCAGTATTTTTATGCCTGATGCTACAGTCATTTTACATGCACAACCTGAACGCCTCGTTGTCGATCTAGAAACAAAGCAACAAGATGACGCCCATTTACAGCATGTTATCATTGATCATTTAAATCGAATGGCACAGCAACAGTTTAGCGTTCAATGGCAACATCAGGCTTAAAATAAACTTGAAATGAAAGTACTCAATAAAAGAATAGCCTTTTAATTATGGCTATTTTTTCTGTTGTTTTTCAAAATCACGAACCATCTGTATGCGCTCTTGCGTTGCAGGATGTGACTCAAATACTTCAAAAATTCGATCTATTTGTGAGTCGCTCGTGACTTCATCTGACTTTTTCTGCGCCTGTTCAGACTGTTCTTTATCATCTTTACTGTCTGTTTTTTCATATTCATCATTCAAACGCTGTAACAAGTTAGCAAAATGTGCAACTTCAATATGCTGACGATCCATCAAATTTAAAGCATATAAGTCAGCCTGCTGTTCAAATTTACGCGAGTATTTTGCACTCAACATCGCTGCTGGCAAGGAGCTAAAGAGGTCTGAGCTATCACCTGTAATCGCAATATATAATGCACTCATACCTAAACTTGATAAGCCTTGTTGTAAACTATGGCGCTCTATCAAATGTCCTTGTTCATGGGCAAGCACCCCTAAAATTTCTTGATCACTATGTGCTAACTCAACCAATTCATCTGTAACAATGATGGTATTATTCGGCAAAGCAATCGCATTTGCACCTAGACTACTGCCCTTCCTAAACAATAATTTTGCAGGGCGCCCCTCAGCAATTTTTTCAAGATATTGTTTACGAATTTGTTCTTGTTGCCCCTTTGCCAATTGACTCGGTGCTGTCAAATATTGATCAACATAGGTTTCAGCTTCATCACCTAAACGTTTCATACTGTTTTCAGGTAATTGAAACGCAATATAATGCGAAGCAGCAGGAATACCCCATTTCACTAAAGCAAAACCCAAAAAGACCACAAACACCACACTAAACAAAATCAGTGTAGGTGAACGTTCTAATTTCCAAATCGAACGATAGGCTTTTTTACTGTCTAACTGAAACCATTCAGGTAAATGATCTAAAAATTCAATACGGGCATCATCATTGAGCTCAACTGCAGGTTTAAGTTGCCCCAAAGCCCCAATCAGCTGCATATCTGCATAGCGATAATGCCGCACTAAGCGCTGATCTTCCCCATAACGTACTTGTACCGTCTGCGCATCCACGGCAAAAACTTGGGCTTGGTGTGGCTTGGACACCACACCATCATAAAAAATGACTTGTGCAGATTGTGTCATGTGGTTTTCAGCTCGTTCAGTTAAAGTGAAACATCTATATCAAAAATATCGCTAATCTCTTCTGCTAAGGCACTGTGATCCGCCTGTGCCAAATTCATCATTTGATCAGGATCATCAAGTAAAGTCAGGCTAAGTGAGTCAACTTTATAGCGATAGATACGAATTGCAGCCCATGCAGACATAAGACCCAAAGACAAAATTTTAACGATCCAATTGGTACCAACAATCCATGCAAAACGCCATTGATTACAGTCTGTGGCAAATTTACTGTTCCCAATCACAGTATTATTCCACGTGGTGATAAAAATACGCGCACTCATCAATGGGAAAACAAACAAACCGCCCACGATATAAGCCACCCCTAACACCCCTGCAAATACTTCAGGACGAGAAAGACTACCCAAGACGCCACCAATCATGGCAGCGACCAAAATAATGCCTATAAACATAAAGGTTGGAATATAGACCGCACGCATATAATCAGGCCAATCTGCTTGTAATTTAAACTTTAGCTGTCCTGCGTATAAATGATCGATGCAATAACGCTTATATAACCAAATCAGCACAGGATAAAATAACCCCAAACTGATAATGTAAATTGCAATACATTTTAAGAATACTTTGTAGGCTTCTTTACTTGTCCCTGCAAAATAAAAACGGCTATTGGCATATTTACTATTACGTGCCGTAAAGCGCAGTGTGGCACGAATCAACCAAGGCACGGCAAGATAAAGAACAATAAAACCAATCAAGGTTGCCGTTAACGAATATTGCGAAATTGCCGAAATTGCTCCATAAATTCCCAGTGCAATCAAACGTCCAATCAGAATTTTTTTCGGTACACCTGTAAAATCAAAACGTCGTCTAAAAAATTCAGTATTACCATAAAAGTAACGTAAACGGCGTACTTTCGCCCAAGGCGCATACAAGCTGAGCGTCACAATGGTCAGTAAAATATTTACAATCCAAATACCAAAATACTCCATCGCATCGCCATGAAATTTAAAACGGCGTACTTGAGAAAATGCTGGTGTTGGTACATTATTTTCAGATGGAAGCTCTGAGCTTTTGGTCAGGCTGAGACTTCCCTGACCTGAAAATGGTGGTGGTGTTTGTTCTTGCATCGTTTTCTCTTATTTTTAATATGTCAGTATCATCAAGATAATTCGGCAACAATATGTTTTCAATGTTAACAAAATCAGTGTATAGCGTTTTTTAATTAAAATAAATAGCAGATATTTTGTTCGAGTCATGATCCTTACAATCAATGACTCGACATTTTTTAATTACTTTTGTAATTGTGTGGCATGAAACTGCAAATGCTCATCCATAAAAGTTTGAATAAAGAAATAACCATGATCATAGCCATTCTGCATACGTAAAGTAAGTTTTTGTCCAACTTGATGACATGCACGTTGTAAGGCTTCAGGATGCAATTGACTATAAAATTGGTCATTTGTCCCTTGGTCAATGAGCACTTCAGTAAATAATGCGCCTTTGGCTAAAATTAATTGTGTTGCATCATGCTTTGCCCATTCAGCTTGGTCATGACCTAAATAATTTGAAAATGCTTTTTCCCCCCAAGGACATGCACTGGGTGCACAAATGGGTGCAAAAGCCGAAACCGATTTAAATTTTTCAGGATATTTCCACGCCAAAGTTAATGCACCATGCCCGCCCATAGAATGCCCAAAAATCCCAATTTTTTGCTTTAAAATCGGTAGTTTTTGTAACAATAAGGGATACAACTCTTCAAGCAAAAAAGCTTCCATTTGAAAGTGTTCTGCCCAAGGTTGTTGTGTTGCATTCAGATAAAATCCAGCACCTTGCCCAATGTCCCATGAATCCCCCTGCTGAACATCCTCACCACGTGGTGAGGTATCTGGGGTGATTAAGATTAAGCCCAATTGTGCAGCTAAACGCTGTGCATGTGCTTTAATAACAAACGTTTCTTCGTTACAAGTTAAACCCGCTAAATAAATTAAAGCAGGACATTTCTGCGTGGTCGCTTGTGGCGGTATAAATACCCCAAATTTACTTGGATGCTTTAAGTATTTCGAATCTGTTTGATAGATGCGTTGCTCACCCTCAAAACATTTATTTTTTTGTAATAATTCCATGGCGTATTCCCTACTGTGCGGCAACGGCAAGCGTTTGTGCTGCTTTATCGTCTGTTGATTTCACAGGTGTTGAACTCACAGCAGAAGTCACATTTTGTCGTGGAAATAAATGCTGTTCTAACTGCGGCAAGACCAATTCAATATTTTTTCCCATCACCCATTGTGGCTCAGAAGGTTCAAAACCTTGTGCACTTTCCCATTTTGCCACAGTTTCAGCAGCTTGCTGAAATGCCGCTTTCAATGAGGTTTGTTCACGCATCGCCTGATCAAAGAACGCGCGTCCAAAATAGGTGTAATCCGCTTCATTTGAACACCCAAATGAAGCACGATCTGCGGCAGAAGCCGTAATAATTAAAGTGTCTGGTGCTTGTAGTGCAGGAATAAAACTCCCTGAATAGCACGCTGAAATCACAATCACTTTCCAACGAATGCCTGATTTATCTAAAGTATCACGTAACCATTTAGGATCAACATCATTTAAATCAAGTGGGTCATTTTCCATTTCAAACTGATTTTGCAAACCATGTGAAGTCATATATAAAAATAAAACATCACTTTCACGATTCATTTGCTGACCGATACGGCGCAATGCAAGCTCCATACTGGTTTTAGATGCCAATGGAACAGTTGTACGTGTTTCAGGGTTATTAATCAGTTCAATCGAGCGTCCAAAAGTACCAAAACGTGTATCAAATTGCTCTTTAATTCGTTCAATTTCATATTTAAAAACATCTTGATAACTGACACCCGCGACACCCAAGAAATACCAATGTGTCTCAGCAAATTCACCATATTGAATTTGTTCTAATGCTTTATTTAACAGATTACTTTGCGCATAAAATGCATTTTCTGCAAAAGTAGGTGGAACTTCTTCAACTTTCCAAATCGGTTGATCTTGAATTGAGGTCTGCCAAACGACTAATGTAAACAATGTCGCTGAAATAATCAGCGCACGTTCCCACCAAGGCCATTGCAACTCACGTGCAAAAACCCAAACCACCGCCAAACTTTGCCAAACAAAAAGTACCATGAATATGATGGGCAAATAGTCATAGGTGAAATTAGGCAGATAGTCGAGTGAACCTAAAAACTGAATAAAACTTTGCAAAAATGCAATATGTGTATCTAAGACCAACCACAACAAGGCAGGCACAAGCATCAAACGAGGATTTTCCGTCCGCTGAGACAAAAAAATCCCAACAATTAACGCAATAAACGGCCATAGCGCATAACTAATTAGACCTTGCCGATTAAAAACGCCGCTCTCGCCTGCCACCAGCCAGCTAAATAATGTATTCGCACAACCACCCAAAATGCCCCAAAAAATAAGCTGTAAAATGGATGGTCGAACTATTTGTAATGCCTTACGAGACCCTAGAAACAACCAAAGTCCTGCACGTTGATTACTTTTTAAATCATGCCAAAAATTAATGGAAGGTTTGAGGTCTATCATAAAGATTCTGTAATTGCGGGTGGCTTAAATCAGCATAGCTAGTTTATGCTTGCTTAAAATATTATCAATGTATAATACGACTATATAACAATTTTTTGATGTTTTTTGAAACAGTTACCAAACTCCTTATAAGCTATCCGTTAAAATAGGCATCAAAGCGGCACGCATCTCCTTGCCATTGATGATCAGGTTGCTGGTCATTCAAAAAAACGGCGAGCCTTGGTCTTTTTACCACAACACGCTTCGCAATTACTTGAGCTAAGACTAAAAGACGATCACCTAAATCCATTTCACCCTCTTCAGGCAATAACATGTGCAGCAATTGCATTTGTTTTTTCACTTGTGCTTGTTTCTTTACTGCTTGTTGATTTTGATCTCGTTGGGGGAACATTGGGTCTAAATACACCACATCAACGCTATTATTTTCATCAATACACTGTTGCAGATATGTATTAGAGTCTGAAAATACCAATTGAATTCTACTCACCACAGGCGCAAGAAATGGATCAGATTCACCCTGATTTTTTGCATCTTCTAATAAAGTAAATAAAATTGGATGACGCTCAATCAAAGTGACTGTTGCACCTAAGTGTGCCATGAGCAATGTATCGTGTCCTAAACCTGCTGTTGCATCAATCAGGTTAGGTTTTTCTGAAAGATTACATGCGCGAGCAATCATTTCAGATTTTAAACTCGCACGTTTGAGTCGTGGAATTTCTGCTTTCCAATCGGGCTGCATTTTCATGCCATTGGCAGATAAACTTAAGCCTAAATCATCCACACACAAGGCTAACTCAGGATGCAATCTTAAAAAACGTGCATTGATTTTTTCAACAATTTCAATATGAACAACCACTCCACGTAAAGAAAGCACAGACTGATAAGACTGTGCTTTCTCTAAAAATGTGGATTCTGTAAATAAGCGAATTTCGCTTACCATAATTTCCAACCTGTAAATGCAAACAATAAAATTAACAAACCTGATGCAATACGATACCAAGCAAATACCATCAAATCACGTTTTGCCACATAAGCAACGAGTACGCGAATACAGATCAATGCTGCAACGAAAGACACCACGAGACCAACAAAAAATACTGTCCAGTCTTGGCTTGTTTGATAAATCTGATGATTTTTTAATAGATCAAGTACACCCGCACCAACAAGTACAGGAATCCCTAAGAAGAATGAAAACTCAGTTGCAGCTTTACGTGAAACTCCGAGAATCATACCGCCAACAAGTGTTGCACCTGATCGTGACGTTCCCGGAATCAAAGCCAAGACTTGAATCAAACCAATATAAATGGCTTGTTTAATGGAAATATCTTCCACTTCTGGTGCATCCATTTTAGGCGGATTTTTTTCAACCCACCAAATGATTAAACCACCAACAATTAAACCAATTGCAACTGAAACATCATTAAACAATAATGCCTTAATGGTATCACCGAAGGTCAACCCAACAATCATAATTGGAATAGAAGCTAAAATTAAACTGATCCCAAGATGACGACCTTTAGGCTCACCAGAGAATAATCCTACTGCTGCACCCCATAATTTGCCCCAATATTCATAAATAACAGCAATAATTGCTCCCATTTGAATTGCAACGACAAATAAATCACTTTTTTCTTTCGTCCAGAAGTTCATCAATTCTGATGCCAGAATTAAATGCCCTGTACTTGAAATCGGAAGGAATTCTGTGATCCCTTCAACAATCCCCATAATGGCTGCTTTTAAGAGCAGTAAAAGATCCATATTCAATCCTAAAAATTAAGGTTTACCTTGTTCTGGAATTTTTTTCCATGCGTCATCACGCAAATAAACAGGCAATGCCAATTCAGCACTCAACCAATGTTTTTGTTGCGCTTGTTGCCGTGCAATTGTTGCAATATCTTCAGCATTTGCAATCACACCTTGGAACTCTATTGCATCATCCTTAACTAAAGATGAACCAGAACCCACTAAGGTAAATTTTTGATACTCAGAAGCTTGCTGATAATCTAGTAATTTTTCTTCATCTACAAGTTGCATAATGTTATTTTCATCTAAACGAAAACTTGCCATATACACTTCTTTCATACGTGCATCTAATACCGCAGATACTTCAGTTAAACCATGAAAGCGATAAGCTGCCTGTGCCAAAGCTTGTAAAGTAGACACAGGAATCACAGGAATATCATTTGCCCAAGCCAATGCTTGTGTCACTGCTGCATTAATTCGTACACCGCTAAATGAGCCTGGACCACGACTAAAAGCAATTGCAGTCAAATCAGCGTTTTGTATTTGAGTTTGCTCAAAACCTTGCTCAATCATGGGCAAAATGGTTTGAGTTTGTGCTTTCGCTCGCGTATCAAGTTGAAAAAAAAGTGTTTTTGTTTCATCAACAATTGAAACGGAACACTGCTCATTGGCAGTTTCCAATGCCAGCAATTTCATGCACAACCTAATCAGTCTTAAAAATGTTGACTATGATACTCCACTCATGTCATTCATGCGACTATTTCCCATCACATTCCGACATGCAAAATACACAAATGCCAAGGATCAACTTGGCTAAAATGAGCTTAAAAATTCAAATTAAAAATGCACTTCTTCTAAATCTATAAAATTTTGAAAATGCTCAGCATAATGCATTGCACTCATTTTCAAACGCACTTCAGCTTGTGCATCCAAGGTTTTAACCACACGTGCAGGCGAACCAACCACCAAAGAATTATCAGGAATTACTTTACCTTCAGGAACCAATGCATTTGCTCCCACAATGCAATTTTTCCCAATCACTGCATGATTCAAAACCACAGCATTAATACCAATGAGGCTATTATCACCAATAGTACAACCATGTAGCATGGCTTGATGTCCAATTGTGACATACTCTCCTACCGTGAGTTCAATCCCTGCATCTGTATGTAACACAGCATTTTCTTGCACATTGCTAAAGTTCCCAATATGAATTTTAGCATTATCAGCACGAACCACCGCCCCAAACCAAACACTGACTCTTTGTCCAAGTTCCACTTGACCAATCACAGTTGCATTATCAGCAATCCAACCATCAAATGGCACTTGCAACGCTTTTGGTGAATGTCCTTTAAATTTATACATCATGGTGAATCTTCCTATGCCGATGCGTTTGTCTTAAAATTCTATTTTTTATTCATCATTTTGGAATGAAAGTTTGGCGAATTTAATAAAAATGGCCAATTTTTTTGATAGTCCAAACCATATTGAAATAATGATATTAAAATACGGGCAGTTAAGCCCCAAATGATCTCATTTTCAACTCTTAAACTCGGAAAATAAACCGACTGATGCGCCAAACGTACTTCATATGGGATGGGTTGAGATTCCATTAATTTTTTCAGCGGTGCATAAAAAATACGATCAATCTCAGTGGGTTGTGCAATTAAATTGATATCAGGTGGAATTAAACCCACCACAGGCTTAACCGTCATTCCGTTACGTGCCCGCTCCATGGGTAAATCACCGAGCAAAGTCACTTGAAAAGGGCTCAAAGCTGTTTCTTCCCATGCTTCACGTAAAGCCACCACGATATTACTGGTATCATTTGGATCCCGTTTTCCACCCGGGAAAGATACCTCACCTGCATGATTATTTAAATATACAGAACGGCGGGTTAATAAAATTTTAGGATCTTTTTCATGGGTAATGGCGATTAACACAGCAGCTTGAGCAGGATACGTCCTTTTTGCAAAACGTAATCGTTGTTGCAATACCTGTGTTAATAATTGCTCCTGCATAATCCCTCACTTGGCTGTTTTTGTTATTTTTACATCATATATGAAATTTTATACAGAAGGCTATAAATGATGCGAAAGTACTAAAATTCAGTTATGCTGAGTTATCTTTTTATTTCAATCAAGCCTATGCATTTTTGTACAGCCTGTGGACATACAACAATAGATAAAATTCCCTTGGGTGATCATCAAGTCAGAAAGGTCTGTACCCATTGTGGTACGATTCATTATGTCAATCCAAAAGTGATTTGTGGTGCACTCGCCCTTTGGGAAAATAAAGTGCTCTTGTGTCGTAGAGCAATTGAACCACGCTATGGTTTATGGACACTTCCTGCTGGTTATATGGAATTGTTTGAAACCATGGAACAAGGTGCAGCACGCGAAACACGTGAAGAATCTGAAGCTGAGATTGACATTGAACAGCTCTATTGTATGTACAATATCCCGCGAATTGGGCAAATCTATGTCTTATTCAAAGGCAATATCATTGATGGACAATTTGGTGCAGGTGAAGAAACCATCGAGAGCCGTTTGTTTGAAGAAAAAGATATTCCGTGGAATGAACTCGCCTTTCCAAGTGTAGAACGGACTTTACGCCACTATTTTGCAGATCGTCAAAACAATGTATTCCCAACGCATTTAGAAACTTTAGGCACACGCTTAGACCATACAGGCTAATGATATAAATAATCTTAAAATATAAAAAACCATCTTTAAAGATGGTTTTTTATTTCAAATCATAGATTGATTATTGCTTAGTTTGGTGGTGTTTCAAAAAGTATGCTGACATTAAATGAAGCCATTATTGATGTAAAAAAAGGTTAAGTCGAAAGCTTTAAAATGGTTTTCAATCTTTTTTGAAAAATTACAACTCCTTCTAAAACCGCGCCTAATTCGATGCCTTATTTTGCAATTATTACCTTCAATACCTACAGTAAAAAATTTACCAATACTTTGCTTGCAGTTTTTAAAAGCAGTTATGAAACTGTCCCAATGATCACTTGCAATTCGGGTGTAGTGAATACCTAATTGTTTAAGCTTTGCCTTCAATCGTTGAACTGTAGCTAAGTCTCTTTTACCCCAAACATAAGCAACAATCTCACCTGTTTCTCGATGGTAGGCGTAAATAAGCCATTGTTTATTATTTTTATTTCCCACAAAAGTCCAAAACTCATCAACTTCAAGAGACTCATAATGACTTTGTTTAGGCTGAATTTGGTAGGTCGATTCGGTTAAAGTACGTAAAACTTTACCGATACTGATTCGCTCAACTTCAGCGATATCTCGTATACCACTACCTCTGACCATCAACTGTAATATTTTTCGAGTAATGCCTGAATGACATCCTAGATAGCTCAGAGCATGGTCACCAATAAACTGACGTTTACAGTCTTTGCACTGATAGTTTTGTTTCCCATCTACTTTGATGCCATTTTTCTTTATACTGTCACTGAGGCAGGTTGGACATTTGATTTCTAGAGTTATTCGCATTTCTCTATTTTATCAAAATTCAACCTGCTTTGTTTCAGCATACTTTTTGAAACACCACCCTTAGTTTTAATTTGATAGCAGCTTGGTAATTCAACTTGTAAGCTACCAAAAGTGCGTTTTGCCAACGCTTTTTGCGCATCATTTACTTTATCTTTATTGGCTGCATTATAGATAGTTTGATACACAGCTTGCATATTTGCCCATTGTGCTTCAATCGCCTGATTACCATTCCAACCAGTAATATTAATACCGCGAGCGGTGGTTCCATCAACCAATAAGTTTTGTAAATTTAAACGCACACCACCCGGTACTAATGTATTTTCATCTGTAATCGATGCTCCCGGCAAATAAATAATTGCATCATTTAACCCGACCAATGCACCATCAATATTACCAAAGATTGGATTCGCTAAAATCATACGAATGGTAATCGACTTATCTGGAACAGTCGTGGTGTAGTTTGCCGCACCTGTAGTCCCAATTCGATATTGCTGCACACCATCATCATCTTTATAAGTTGATGGATTGATATTATTACATTTATCAGAAGTCAAATTATTTGCTGTAGGATTTGCCCCGATATTGGTACGAATATCACCATTTTCATCAATTACAATCCCTAATTTCACAGGTGCGACGCTCTTATCCTCAAAGTTAAAGATAATATTTGCGTACAATGGGAAAATATATTTCTGCCCTTTTTTCACCGTATTTACTGTACGGAAAACTTTATTAGTTAAATAAGTTGCAGGATTAGATTTATAGATATCAATAGTACCTGTAAAGTTTTCACTCCCTTGTGTTTGGCGCCATTCGCCATACACGGTTTTATCAGTAGGTGCTTTATCTATACGTAAAATTCGCTTGTACATATCTGCTGTACCCGCAATATTAGTTCCATTGACTAGAGTACCTTGTACCAGCTGTAAATTATCAGTTGTACTATTCGCAGCTTTGAAAATAAATGGTTGAGTAATTTTATTATTAAATTCATTCAGTAATGCATCTTGTGCATCTGCATTTAATTTCTTCGGTTCAACTTGTGTCAAAAGTGCATATTTTAATAATGATTCACTACCTGTTGGTAACGAATCCTTCACTGTAGGAACACCCATCCACTGTATTGTATAGCCTGTACTATAGCCATCACGCGTCGTGAGTAAGTACATATTGGCAATGGTTTCCTTTTTACTATTACTTGTACTCTTACCACTAAAACCACGAATATCAATGTTTACTTTCTCATTCGTAAAATATAAGAAATTTGTAGTGTAAATACCGACCTGATTTTGTTTAATTAAACGTGCTGCGGCTTGTTGTGCCGATGCCTCTGTAATCGTAGAAGCATCTAACCATGGTTTAATGAGAGCAAGATACGTCCCATCCTTAAAGTTTTGTGCAGTCACATCTGACTGAATATTTTTTAAATCTTCTTTTAAATCTTTTGATAATGTCACAGGCTGAATATCACCTTCAACAGCATCTATATCTTGCTGAATTCCTGCAGCTTGCAAGATACGAACCAATGCCGTTAAGACTCTAAAGGTTTCATCATTACCATTTGCACTGCTAATGCCTTTTCCTGTTAAACCACTTGCCATGTCCATCAAGCTAATTTGCGCAGGCTGACCATTCACCTTTAATGGACGAATCTTCGCTAAATCCACAGTACCTAATTCAATTTTTCGAGCAGATTGTGCACCTTGAATATAGAAATTTATTTTATCGCCAGATGGACAAGCACCCATTGCCACACTACTCACGATTTCAGTGACAAAATGATTGTTCTTATCGCTACTACAATCAAAATTTAAACCTGCAACAGGATAATCCACCACAAAAGATTGACATTTGTTATCAACCATATCTTCACAACCATTGGTTGAGGTTGTAACACCTTTATTTGGGTCTTCGTGAATCGTAGCACTTTCACCACCCCCACATGCCGTTAGTGCAGCCATTAAGCCTGTTAAAGCAAAGGGTAATATTATGTTCTTGTTCATGGTTGACGATCCTTACTGAATAACACTCAGTTTAATTTGTCCTTGATTTGTTAATTCATGATTTTGAATATCAATCGCTTGCGAAAGAGGTGTCATAAATAAATAATGTGCTGAATCTGGTTTCTTGAGCACACCTTCAAGCGATGCATAATGTGTTGAACTTTCATTTTGTTCTTCATTCTTAAATCCACTCACACCTTCAACTACACAACCTTTTTCATCTAAAAATACCGCTAAAGGCCAGTAGTAACTTGGTTTTTTCTGTGAAGAAGCAAAAGAGGAAAACAAAATATTTTGAATCGCGGGGTCTAATTTCACCACTTCATAAGAAAAGTTTTCCTTAATCGGTGCAACTGGGAAAAAACTCACTTCTTGATTCTTCATGGACATTGTTTTGGCTTTATCCATTTTTTTACCTGTAAAACATGCTTGTTCTAACGTTTTTACAACTTCTTCTTTAGGTAAACGATAATATGTTGTCGCGAGTACAATTGGCTTATGCTCTAAAGGCTTAGGCTGTCGAATACGATCAAGTAAACTTTTACTCAACCCTTTTTGCCGCTCAACCGTTTCAAAACGTCCTCCTGTCATCCCCCCTGTTTCAGGCATGACATAAAAGCGTTTTTTGCCTTCTAAATTAAATTCACGCTCTTCCAAATATTCATTATTGACATATTGAACACCGTCAATTTCAGTAATATTACGATTCGGATTTGCGCTCTCTTCAACTTTTTTTAGATCATCTACTGTTTTTGTACCTTGCTGTACCACTTGTTTTGGAACTAAAACGGTTGTTGCCTTTTCAGAAACAGGACTTGCTATTATTGTTTCGGATGCCTCTCTTTGCTGAGGTGAAGGTTGAGTTTGTGTTTTCTGCTTAATTTGGCTTGGCATCATTTCAACGGATTGGAGCGGCTCTTGTTGCGTAACTGCAACTGGTGATAACACAATATGAGAATTTGGAGCACGCCCGTTATTTTGCAAAACAACCTCTGGTTTTTCTATAACCTGTGCAGGCTGTATCGGTTGTACAGTAAGCGTAGGTGAAACAATTTGAGTTTGCGTTTGGGGCACTATTTGTGGTGTCTGCACTACCGTAGCATTATTTTTTTGCTCAACCTGAACTTTTATTTTTTCCTTTTTTTCAGTTTCAATCGGTTTTTGGACCACCATAGGTCGTCCATCAGGTCCGATAATCGTATAGAAATTAGCAGCATAAGTGACAGGAACAATACTCATTGCTAAAAATATTAAAGTTAATCTCATACTGCTATTCCCTTATTCTGCAATGACCTTACCATCTTGTTCTATAGTTCAAACCTAAAATGGTCACTTTCGTATTGGTTTTTACATTTAATCCTGCATAAGGGTTTAAAATCAGATTATCTACCCCACATGCATTTGACATCGAGCTTGAGCATGCAGGAATATTGTCTCGGCTACGCAAAAAACCCACAGATAAATCGATATCAGTATCTTCATCAAAACGATACCCTAAGCCTAAACCAAACAATTGCGCATTATTAATTGGCACTAAACTATTACGCTTATCATCTGGAATTGCACTTGCACGTGGCTCATAACCTGCTCGAAGCTTCAAACGATCTGTTGCTGAATATTCAACACCAACTCCCCAACTCCATGGTGATTTAAAGCCTAAAGGCACAGATAATGAACTATCCGAAACTTCATTCGACAATAATTTTGCAATTTTAAGTGCAGAGATTTGGCGGTCAAACTCAAATTGGAATTTCTCCCACGCTTTAAAATCAGTCCAACCTAGATCAAAGTTCACTTGTAAGTCAGGTAATACTTTATATTTAATACCCGCTTGGAAATGTGCAGGATATTCTAAATCCATCGCAATCAAGCCTGATTCAGTTGGTGGAATATAGCCTGGGAAACCTAAAATTGCTGCTAAAATTTGTCCCGTTGCAGATGAGTTCAACCCTTTAATTAACTCTCTCGGTGCATTGGCAGTATCAATAAAATACTTTCCTTTCATCCGCATTTTAGCTGCGCTTTGATAGACCATCCCGAAGCCAAATTCTTCAGTTGGCTCCCAAAGCATACCTAAGTTATAACTTGGACTTAAACTTTGTTCTAATGAAACTTCCATTGCAGCAAACTTATTAAATGGACTGACCGCTTCATTTGCATTACATAGACCAAATAAAAGTAGGTCAGTAATCACATTAGAGTTTTCTCTAAAAGGTGCGCAAACAGCTTCATCCACCATACGCAATACCCCGACCATTTCATTCGGGAAACGTAAATCAGTTTTTAAAGCAACCGCATTATATGACATCCCAATCGACGCCCCAATCGACAGCTCATCATTAACTTCATACGCAATCGAAGGCGACAAATAGGTAATACGCTCAATGGCAACTTGCTGTCCCATAAAGTTTCCAGGATTGCCATTTTCTGAACCAAAACCCGCCACCATAGGTGCATAAACGGCTGTTGCGTATGTTAATTTTGAACCTGGTGGATTATAAGAGACGCCTCCCGTAGGTGCTAAAACAGGCCAACCTGGACCTAAGTCCACCACCTTTTTTAAAATTGGGACATATAAACTTGCATATTCAACATCACCACTCACTGACCCTTTATAATCTGTACATAAATTTGACGGATTATCAGGTGCATCATTACAAATTAAGGGGTCATCAGAATAACCAAAAACGTTATAACCATCTGGCGCAGAAAATTCTTTTTGTATATCAAAGTTCGCAACAATCCCTTGAACATCCGTTTGCAAACCTTTTAACTTTGTCAATGCAGCAGGGTTAAAGTGAATTGCACTAATCCCTGGTGGATCCGCAGTGACTGCATTTCCCATAGATAAAGAACGAATATCAACAGATAAGTTTAAACCTAAATGTGCAAAGACTTGTGTTGAACAACCCGTTAAAAAAATAGCAGTCACTAACGGGCGTAAGCGTGGGTATTTCATACCAGCTCTCCATTAGCTTGCTTTTTTCTTACCAAAACCTAAAATATCAAGTGGGAATGATAAACCTAAAGAAATGTCAGGTGAATCTTCCGTTAAACCAATTCCTAAAGTACCATTCACAATCGTTTCAGGCGATACACGTACCCCTAATGCAATTGAAAACATACCACTTGATTGATCAGCGGCTTTATAAGACTCGCCGTTTGTATATGTAAATGATGTATTTGTATTAAAGGTTTGCTGATATGACATGGTCATCGAGACATCATAGTTAAATGAATAAGCAAAACCAAATGAGAAGCCACCTGTAATACCTGGTTCAAACTCATCTAAAATACGAGGGCCTGCATCACCACCACCACGGACTTGATTTAGACCTGTCTCTTTAAAACCATAATTTCCTGAAATTGAAGCAAATAATACCACTGGATCGATATATTTACGGGTACTTGCACCAACACCTACAGAGTAATAACCTTTACCTGTAGACAAATCAGTGGTTGGATTAATTTCGTATGGACTATCACCCGTTTTGGTCGAAACATTACCAAATAAAATAAGAGGCAAACGCCCTGCTTTTAATGGGAAAGGCTCCCAACGTGCCCCTAAATTAATATCCCCCAAACCAGCTGCTGTTGTATCTTTAATATTATCCGACTTTGCAACGAAAGGAAGAGAAGCACTAAAAGTTAAATTATCCAATACACCATACTGCGCAGTAAAGGTATTGGTAATGGTATGACTCGCATCTTCATCCACACGTAGTTGATACAAATCACCATCATTCATTGCAGCATTGATTTGTTGATCACGATAATAAGAATAATCTAAATCATAAAACGCTGAAAATTCACCTTTTTTAATCAAAGAATATTGGCGTTCATTCGAGGTAAATACTTCTTGTAAATTGGTTTCTTGTGTTGCATCACCTTCTTTTTGCTGTAAAGCACTTGCAGCTTGCGAACCAGCAGGCGGCACTAAGGATGGCGTTGCGTCTTTATCAACTTCTACAGCGGATTGAGATGTGGCTTCGACTGCTACAGGCTCAGCAGCTGTAGTATTTGCTGCATCTACTGTAGCATCAGATTCATCTACGACTTGACCGACATTTTGAGCGGCTTCAGTTGTATCTGTGACCTTTTCTGAAGTTTCCGCAGCATATACTCCACCAATCGCAAGTTGAATACTAACGGCTAGTAAAGTTCGTCTCATCCAATGATTATTCATTTTATTCCTACCTAAAAGTGTGATTATTCGATTTTTTCTAATCTGCTTTTACTTACGTTTATAATATAGTCGCATGAATGATGTAATTGGCTGACCTTTGGTATCTGAATTATCACCACGGTCAATTACTCGACGCATCGTAGATGCTTTATCTGCAATTTTATTAATATAATCATACGAATACTGTGCATCAACCAAAGCATATCTATTAATTGTTGCATCCTCAACATGCCTTAAATCCGCATCTTGTAGTGCTAAAAATTCCTTTTGTTGATCTTTGGGAACATTAATTAAGAATAATGTATTATTTTCCCAAATTTCTTTAAAACGCTCTTGATCGAAACTGATATTCCCTAAAGCAGGATCAGCAACGTAAACACGCCCATTCCTATATGCTTTAAAAACCACGAAATGTTTAAAGCCCGCATAAGAAATCGGGACAATTGCCGGTTGGTGTTGCTTCACTAAATCAGAAAACTCGCCCCTATAATCACCACTTTCAAAACCAATAGCAGTCACAAAACGCTTCATATCGAGCAATGAAAAGCTGCGGCGCTCAATAATACGATTATATTCACCATAGCGCAATAAACCTTCCATGGTCTGCTGCTCAGTCAAACTCGTTCCTACATAACCATTTAATAATGTGGTTAAGGCTGCAGAACCACAACTATAATCATAGGCTTGACGTACAATGCCTCTAAATTGATTCTCTAAAGCAGGTTTAATTTGAACCATCTCACGATGATTTCGAGAGAAGGAAGCATTACGAGGATCAGCAAGCTCTGTATAATACACAGCATCAGTAGGTTTTTCTTTAATGTCTAATGCATGGCTGGCAAAATAGTAAATTAGTGCCGAACGGCTTTGTTGCACAAAGATTTGAAATGCAAAGCGCCCCTAATTGAGCCAAATTTAAGGCGTAACTTGGGTAAGTGGTCGACCTAATTCCGTAAATCTGTTGAGGACTGCTACACGTGCATGAATCTCATTCACCTGACTAGGAAAGCTTCTTGCCATTAATTTATCGCCTAATAATTTGATGCAATGCATCTTGGTTTCCACCAAACTGCGGCGATGATAGCCTGACCATTTTTTCCATAGTGTCCTGCCTAAACGTTTAACTGTTCGAAGTAATTCATTTCGCGCTAGCGAGCTACTCTTTGTATCTTTCCATGGTTTCGCATTTTTTCTAGGTGGAATCACTGCATGCGCTTGCCGATCTGCAATGACCTGACGGCATTGCTTGGTGTCATAAGCTCCATCGGTATAAACAGAGTCAATCTGCTCATCTTGTGGAATTTGATCGAGTAAATCACCAAGCACTTGTGAATCACTCACATTATTTGTAGTGAGTTGAATAGCGCGTATTTGAAGGGTTTTAGCATCTATACCAATATGAAGTTTACGCCATTGGCGACGATATTCAGGTCCATGTTTCTTGCGTTTCCATTCGCCCTCACCTAGAAACTTCATGCCTGTAGAGTCTATGAGTAGATGCAGCCCATCGCTACTTTTTTGGTAGCTGATTGCAATATCAATATGCTTTTGTCTTCTACAAAGCGTACTGTAATCTGGTGCGGTCCAATTTAATCCACAAAGTTTAATCAGACTTTGCACAAAGCCAGTGACCATACGTAAAGATAGACGGAATAAGGATTTAATCATTAAGCAGCATTGGATAGCTGCGTCGGAGTAGGTTTGATTTCGCCCTTGTTTGCCTTTTGATGGAGCATACCATTGCGTAGCAGGATCAAACCAAATGGCAATATTTCCGCGACTCATGAGTGCTCGGTTATATGCGGGCCAATTGGTTGTACGGTAGATTTTGTGTGTAGGCTTCTTCATTTGAAAATTATATCGCTGAAAAAGCCTTTACAGATAGGTTTGTGCAACAAAGCCCACTGCCGCTAACAGTGGGCTTATTCATTTGAGAATTATAATATTGAATAAGCCTTTAACCGTAGGTTTGTGCAACAAAGCCGTGCCGAACCTAAAGTAATCTCTAACATATTTTTGAACTGTTCAAGTATCGGCAATAAACTGCCCGAAGTGTTAATTTTATTTTTAGAGTGAACACTCTACTTCCATGTACCTTTAAGATACCTGTTTTTTCAGAAAAAGATAGCTTTTTTTTACTTTTGTTTGATTTTGCCATTTGAATAAAAAAACGCGTGATATTCACGCGTCTTTTTTCAAATCAGATCAACTTAGTGACCAGAGATTTTGATTACAGCACCAACACCAGCACTGTTCGTAATTTTCATACCAGAGATTGCAACATCACCAATTGAACCAGAACCGGTACCTGTACCTAGAGTTGCTGGATTACCACCTGTAGGTGCAACAAATCCAGTACCACCACCTAATACAACTTGTTTGATATAAATATCTGTACCTGTTGCATTTTTAAGTGCAGTGATTGCTAAACCTTCTGGCTTAACAGCGACATCTGCATCCATCGCAAGATCAGTACTACCATTGTCATTAACTTTAATACCACCTAGTGAAATGTAACCACCAGCAGCAGCATCTTTAATTGCCAAGTTATTAATTGACAAACCACCTGTCATAGAACCATTCAATTTAATCATCGCACCTTGAGGTGTGTTACCTAACTGAATGTTTGCACTTAATTTACCCGTAGTTAAAGATAAACCACTTAAAATTTCCGCAGAAGCTGTACCTACTTTATAAGCACCAGCAGTACCAGTAGCATCATTTACTTCAATTTTACCTAAAGAAATATTCAAACCACCAACGTTAGCAGCAACATTTAAGAAAGGTTTTGCAGGTGTACCAGTACCACCATCTGTATCAATAACAAGATCAGCTAAGTTACCTGTTGTTAATGCTGATGTAGCACTTTTCGTTAACACTACATTATTTAAAGTAATTGCGCCTGTTTTACCAGCTGTAGTTGTTGGAGGTGTACCTGCAGTTGTTGGTAAGCCATCACCATCAAAAACATGAAGTTTTGCAATATCAACTTTAGAAATATCAATACCAATCGAAATACCGTCTTGACCTGTTGCAGCGCTTAATGCAGCATCATCCATCGCTTGCATTGCCATTGCATTTGAACTTACAGCTACAGCAGAAACTAAAGCAACTTTAGTAAATAATTTCATTTGTACTCTCCCAAGAGCATTTTTTTTCATTTTTAACCACTCGCCGCAGTCTCACGTTGTTTTTATTTTTTTACAACAGAAACTTTCTTCCTTGAGTAGTCCGATTTGCTCTATTAAATTAACCTTATGTTATTTTTTGTTCAATAGTTGTCTGCTAAAAAGTTAAAGTTCCCGATAAGCGGTATTTTTGTGACCGAGTGTACAAAAAATATCGTATAATCTCATTAACCGTTTTATTAGTTGACAAGATGCTAACTCAATCTATTTTCTGCAAAAATTTAGATATCACAGATTTAACACCCGCTGTTATTTTACAAAAACTGAATGATCTATTGGGTTGTGTTTATCTAGAAAATAATCATCAACCTATCATTGCCGTTTTACCTGTTCAGTATGTTATAAAACAAGCGGGACAATATAGCATTTATGAACGAATCACTCATTTTGAGTACCTTCTCACAGGTAGTATTTTAAATATTAAAAACTTTATCAATTTTAAAAATATAAATACAAACTCATCTGATAACAAACAATTTAATGGCGGATATATTGGATTTATTGATTATAATTTATCCGCCCAACTTCATATTAATAATCAATTAAAATCACAGCCAAATTTATTTTTAGGTCAATATGAAAGTTATTTAAAATACATTCAGGGAAAATGGATTTTTTATAGTTCCGAAGAAAATGCAGCACATATTTTTGACATTATTCAAGCTAAATTAAACTCTCAGCAAAAACATATTCATGCATTTAAATTAATGCAGAGCTGCCAAGAAAGATGGTCAAAACAACAATATAATCAAAATTTTAATAAGATACATGATTATATTAAAGCAGGTGATTGTTATCAAATTAATCTTACACAAGAGTTTAAAGCTAAAGCTCAAGGTCGTTTAATTGATACAGCTGATCATTTTTGGACATTAACTCATGCACCTTATTCTGGTTATTTAAAAATCAATGAGTTTGAATTATTAAGTTGTTCACCTGAATTATTTATTGATTTTGAATCCCATCGAAAAATCATAACTAAACCCATTAAAGGTACGATGCCACGCTATGATGATCCAATATTAGACGAACAATCAAAAAACACCTTAATACATTCACAAAAAGATCAGGCTGAAAATGTCATGATTGTCGATTTATTGCGTAATGATCTAAGTGTTTATGCTGAAACAGGTACAGTAAAAACCCCTAAACTGTTTAATATTGAATCTTTTAATCAAGTGCACCATATGGTCAGTGAAGTCACTGCAACCTTAAAAAATGATGTTAATCCCTTTGATATGTTGCTATCTGCGCTTCCAGGAGGGTCCATTACAGGAGCCCCTAAAATTCGTGCCATGCAAATCATTGAAGAACTCGAAGGTGCACCACGTGGGGCATATTGTGGTTCAATGGGTTATTTTAATTTTGATGGCACAGGCTCTTGGAACATCTTGATTCGTACAGTTCAAAAATTTCAAGAAGATGTGTCTTTATGGGCAGGCGGTGGCATCACAATCGCATCCGATTGTGATGCTGAATATCAGGAATGTTTTGATAAAGTGTCTGCGATGCTCGATCTACTGAATACATGGTATACACCTGAATCTTAAAATAAAAAAGCGAATCCTAGGATTCGCTTTTTTGCAATAAAAGTTTTAGGAAGCTTTAAACTTCAAGCTAAAATATCTTTTTTTAACGTATCGACTAAGCGTTGATTTTGTTCATCCGTACCAATGGTGATACGTAAAAATTGGTTGATGCGTGGTTTATTGAAATAACGCACAATAATACCTTGTTCACGCAATTTGCCTGCTAATTCGCCCGCATCTTTCGTTGGCAAAGATGCAAAAATAAAGTTCGCACTTGAAGGGAGAACCTTAAAGCCAATTTCAACCAATTGAGCCGTCAATTTCTCACGACTATCGATGACTTTTTGATTTTGTTGTTCAAAATAAGCTTGATCCTCAAATGATGCCACAGCCGCAGCGATAGCAAAGCGATCAATCGGATAGGAGTTAAAACTATTTTTAACTGCTTCAAGTGCTGCAATCAAATGCGGTTGTGCAATGGCAAAACCAACTCGCAATCCTGCCAATGAACGTGATTTAGACGTTGTTTGGCATACCACTAAGTTTTCGTACTTTTCAACTAAACTTACCGCAGATTCTGCACCAAAATCTACATAAGCTTCATCAATCAAAACCACTGAATCAGGATTTGCTTGTAGAACTTCTTCAATTGCAGATAATCCTAATGCAATACTGGTTGGTGCATTGGGATTAGTAATGATAATGCCACCATTCGGTTGCTTATAATCATCTACGACAATTTCAAAATCATCATTTAAAGGCAAAATTTTAGTATTCGTTGCAATACCAAAAAACTGACTATAAACAGGATAAAAACTATAGGTAATATCTGGATATAAAATCGGTTTATCTTGCACAAAAAATGCTTTAAAAATATGTGCTAAGACTTCATCCGAGCCATTTCCAACAAAGACATTTGAAATATCGACATGTTGTTGATTTGCGATAGCTTGTTTTAGTGCTGTTGCATCAGGATCTGGATATAAACGTAAGGCATCCGCTGAATTTTCCAATACCGCTTGCACTGCAGCAACTACTTTGGGTGATGGCGGGTATGGATTTTCATTGGTATTCAATTTTAAAATATTTTGAATTTTTGGTTGTTCACCAGGCGTATACGGCTCTAGCTCACGTACATCAGGACTCCAAAAACGCATTTGTTCAGAGGTAATATTTGGCATTTTATTTTCTCTATGCTCCCTCTCCTCTTGCGTAGCTTCGCTACTCATCCTAAAGGGAGAGGAACACTCAATACTTCATTATTTAGGTAATAACTTATTTATAACGATAACGTGCAGATCTCGCGTGTGCATCCAAGTTTTCTTGCTGCGCAAGAATATCTGCAGTTTTGGCTAAAGTTTTCACACCTTGCTCAGAGCACATGATCAAACTTGAACGCTTTTGGAAGTCATACACACCTAAAGGTGATGAGAATCGTGCTGTACCTGATGTTGGTAATACGTGGTTTGGCCCTGCACAGTAATCACCAATCGCTTCAGGCGTATAACGTCCCATAAAGATCGCACCTGCATGGCGAATGCTTTCTGACATTTTCTCAGCTTCGTCCAAACAAAGCATCAAATGTTCAGGTGCAACTTGGTTAATCAGCTCCGCACCTTCAGCTCGGTCTTTCACGAGAACCAATGCACCACGATTTTCAATTGATGTTCGTGCAATATCTGCTTTCGGTAAGGCTTCTAAATGCTTTTCAATCCATTGCCCAACTTCAGTTAAAAGTTGTTCATCAGGTGTAATGAATACTGCTTGCGCAACTGTATCATGCTCAGCCTGTGACAATAAATCCATGGCTAACCATTCAGCGTTATTTTTACCTTCTGCATAGACTAAAATTTCAGAAGGTCCTGCTATCATGTCAATACCAACTTGACCAAACACGGCGCGTTTTGCCGCAGCCACGAAGCGGTTTCCTGGTCCTGTAATTTTATCCACTTGAGGAATAGTCTCAGTACCATAAGCGAGTGCAGCAACTGCTTGTGCTCCACCTATAGTAAATACACGATGCACACCTGCAAGATATGCTGCAGCCAATACTAATGGATTTAAATCTCCATTTGGTGCTGGAACCACCATGATAATTTCTTGCACACCTGCTACATGTGCAGGTACAGCATTCATAAGCACTGAAGATGGATAAGAAGCCAAACCGCCAGGGACATAAATACCCACACGATCTAAAGGTGTAACTTTTTGACCGAGTGTATTACCCAAAGCATCGACATAAGTCCAACCATCTTGCTTTTGGGCTTGGTGGAATTCACGTACACGATTAGCAGCCATTTCCAAAGCTTCACGTACTTCAGTACTTAAACCTTCAAATGCAGCCTTAAGTTGCTCTTGTGACAGTTCTAAATCTGAAAATTGATGCGCTGGATGTCGATCGAACTGTTGAGTGAGTTTCAGTACATGTGCATCACCATGTTGGCGTACATCTGCAATAATTTGGTCTACTGTTTTTAAAAGCTCAGGATCACTCACTGTTTCAAAAGCCAACAAATCAGCAAAGACTTGTTTGAAGTTCTGCTCTTGAGTCGATAAACGGCGCATCTATTTACCCACAAGGTTAATTAGTAAAGATTTAGTTTACCTTGTTTTAGGTGATTTGTGGGTAAGGATTCATCATGAAAATAAGGAATGTGACAGGAAAATGCTTTTCATTAAATAGGAAATATCTATTTCTATTAAAATTATGCATGCGTATCAGGATGATCTCTTTCATCTTCTGAATACATTCACCACTTCAAAGCATCATACCTTCCAACAATAACAGATGAGTTCAATGAAAATGACCACTTTATTTCATCTTCATAAGTGTTTAAAACAATAAAAAACCGCCCTTTTGGACGGTCATTTACACTTAAATCTATTTAAGCTTTTTTCGCATTTTCACGTTCTTCAACAGCTTTTTCAAGTTGTGCAAGAATTGGATTTAACAACGTCTGTTTACGTTTAAAGCTAGCTTTATTGACAATCAAGCGTGAAGATACTTTGCAAATCTCTTCCAAAGGCTCTAAACCATTGGCACGTAAAGTATTTCCTGTATCCACCACATCGACGATGTAATCACCTAAACCGACCAGTGGGGCTAATTCCATTGAGCCGTAAAGTTTAATCACATCCACTTGCTCACCTAAGCTTGCATAGTATTGACGAGTTAAGTTGACATATTTAGTGGCAATTTTTAAACGACCTTTCGGACGAACCATGCCAACTTTACCCGCTGTCATTAACTTACAGTTGGCAATTTTTAAATCTAATGGTTCATACACATTTTGCGCGCCATGCTCCATCAATACATCTTTACCTGCAACACCAATATCCGCTGCACCATTTTCGACATAAGTCGGTACATCAGAAGCACGTAAAATCAAGATACGCACTTGTTTATGGGTCGTTGGAAAAATTAACTTACGAGATTTATCAGGATCTTCCAATAAGTTAATTCCAGCTGTTTCAAGTAAAGGCAATGTCTCTTTTAAAATACGACCTTTACTCAATGCTAAAGTTAAACCATGATCAAAATTACCCATGACGTCAAAGTTTGGATCATCGTTTCTCATATCGCTCATTAACTTACTCGCTCACTCGCTTAATTTGGACACCCAGAGCTTGCAATTTTGCTTCAATATTCTCATAGCCACGATCGATGTGATAAATACGATCAATTGTGGTTTCACCTTCAGCAACTAAAGCTGCTAAAACTAAAGAAAATGAGGCACGCAAGTCTGTTGCCATCACAGGTGCTGCAGATAATTTTTCCACACCCGTGACTACAGCATCATTACCTTCGACCTGAATATTTGCACCCATACGTGCCAACTCAGGCACATGCATAAAACGATTTTCAAAAATCGTTTCTGAAATTGTTGCAAAACCACGACCAATCGCATTGACTGCCATGATCTGTGCTTGCATATCTGTTGGAAAATCTGGATGCGGTAAAGTCCGAAAGCTCACCGCTTTTGGACGTTTACCCATCATATCCAATTCGATCCAATCATCACCACGGGTCACTTCTGCGCCCATTTCTTCAAACTTGTCTAATACAGCTTCAAGTAGGTTTGGATCTGTATGTGTGGTTTTTACCTTACCGCCTGTAATTGCAGCAGCAGCTAAATATGAACCGGTTTCAATACGATCAGCAACCACTGAATACTCACAACCATGTAGGCTTTCAACGCCCGTCACGACTAAAGTATCTGTGTCTAAACCTTCAATTTTCGCACCCATTTTAATAAGCATTTGTGCAAGGTCTGTGATTTCAGGTTCACGTGCCGCATTACGAATCGTCGTTACACCATCTGCAAGCACTGCAGCAGTGAGGATATTTTCCGTCCCCCCCACAGTCACCATATCAAAGATAACTTCACCACCTTTTAAACGACCGTCAACACTCGCGATAACATAGCCATTTTCAACCTCAATGTGTGCACCTAAAGCTTCTAATGCTTTTAAATGCTGGTCGACAGGGCGTGAACCGATCGCGCATCCGCCTGGCAATGAAACTTTCGCACTACCATAACGTGCCAATAATGGACCGAGCACCAAAATTGATGCACGCATCGTTTTAACCAATTCATAAGGTGCAAACTGATTATCTAAAGTAGACGTGTCTGCAATAACCGTTTCGCCTTCATAGCTCATGGTAATGCCTAAACCACTGATTAACTTAACCAATGTTCTCACATCTTTTAGATTTGGAACATTTTTGAGCGTAATAGGGGTATCAGCAAGAATCATTGCCGCTAACAAAGGTAAAGCTGCATTTTTCGCACCAGAAATACGCACTTCACCTTCAATCTTTGCACCACCTTGAATGACAAATTTATCCATTGACGCTTAAGCTCCAAACATACTGGCTTTGCGCCATTCTTCTTTAGTCATTGCACGAATAGTTACAGCATGTACTTCACCACTCGCAATATAAGAATTGAGCGGTTGATAAACAGTTTGTTGACGAGCAACTGGGCGTTTACCTTCAAATTGCTCATCGACAATACGTAGATCAAACTTACCTGCTTGTCCACTGACAGCGACTTCAGCATCAGGAAAAGCTGCTTTAAGGATTTCAGTGAGCTGTTCACTATTCATGGCATCGACCTCATTATAGGACTGTCAGTGTAAAAACCGAGTATTTTACTATAAACTCATCAAAATAATTCATTATCTTGTACAAAAATTATTGATAAAAAAAAGAGGTCTTTTTCAACCTCTTTTGCAAGTGAATATATTGATCATTCTGCAATCAAAATAGGTGAAGAATCGAGCTGCATTTTACGATGTCGCTGCAATTGTTTTTTTAATTTTTCAGTTAATTTTTTAATAGAAGTATACATATCATCTGCTGTTGCTTGCGCAAATAACTCTACGCCAGGTAAACGCACAATTGCCTCAGCGATATGATTGGCACTGCCTTTTTTAGAGATTTTGTCTAATTGGTGATCTTTACTCAGTTTGACTTGCATACTATTCACTTGATCAAGATGCTTCACCATCTGAGCAAATTTCCCACGAATATCATCCTCAATCGCGGGTGTAATACTTAAATGATGTCCACGAATTGTAATTTGCATAATTATAACCCTCTCCTTACCAAAGGATGTGACACGTCATAGCCGAAATGATCGAATGACAGAATTCACTTAGGAAAATTCTGCGTTTATTACATCATGCAATCATTTAGACTACTCCAAAACTAAAAAAGAGATTCATTATTTTCGTCAAATCGTCATAATGAATCTCTAGAATAGTCACATTTTTAAATTTAGATCAAGACTTTTCGATCAGAAGATGATGGAATATTTAAAGATTCACGATACTTTGCAACTGTCCTACGTGCCACATCGATCCCATCCTCTTTCAACATATTTGCAATTGTATTATCAGACAAAGGCTTACGTGGATTTTCTTCGGCAACTAATTTTTTAATTTTTGCTCGAATCGCAGTAGAAGATGCCTCGCCACCCGAAGTCGTCCCTACATGACTTGAAAAGAAATATTTCAACTCAAATAAACCCCGAGGCGTAAGCAGGTACTTATTGGTCGTGACACGAGATACCGTAGACTCATGCAACTCTACTTCCTCTGCCACATCACGCAGTACCAAAGGTTTCATCCCTTCTGCACCAATTTCCAAAAACTCACGTTGATGTTGCACGATACAACTTGCCACTTTTAATAAAGTCTTATGGCGTTCATCTACACTTTTAATAAAGTTTTTCGCTTCCAACATTTGATTGCGTAAATATTGATTATCATCACTTTGATCAGCACGCTTAATCATACCTGAATAGAATGAATTAATTCGCAACTTAGGCAAAATGTCAGGATTCAACTGCACATGCCAATGCCCATTTTTTTTTGATACAACAACATCAGGAATTTGATAATCTGAATCTTTTTCGGCAAACTCTGCCCCTGGATAAGCTTTTAAAGTTTTTAACAACTCAACGGCAGATTTTAATTGCTCGGTATTTAAACCTGTTTGTTTAAGTAATTTTGGTAATTCATTATTGACCAAAAGTTCATAATATTTTAATAAGATAGCGGCTTCATTTTTATACAATGTCCCATGCGGTAAAGCTTCAACTTGCAAAGACAAACATTCAGCCAAATGACGCGATCCCACCCCTACTGGCTCTAGACGTTGAATATGCTTCAATACGACTAAAACCTCATCTTCTTCAACTTCAATATCATAATCCATTTGCGTCAATATATGCGCAACCGACTGTATAATCTCAGAAATTGTAGCATCCAAAAAGCCTTTTTCATCCAATGCATCGACAATACAATAGGCGATTAATTTATCCACAGGTGAAAAGTGTAGTAAATTAATTTGCACCAACATATGCTCTTTCAGTGATGTATGACCTTCACGATTATCTTCTCGTTCTTCAAATTCTGGACGCTCCATCGCAGTAGATTGATGGGTATAAACATCATCCCAATCCGTATCGACAGGTAATTCATCAGGTAGATGGTCTGCATTTAATTCATTGGTTAAATCTTTTGAATCTTGTTCTTGTAATTGTTCTAAACTTTCAGTGGATGATTCTTCCTCTACTTTTTCAAGTAAAGGGTTGCTATCGAGCTGAATTTGAATTTCCTGCTCAAGTTCCAAACTCGACAATTGTAACAATCGAATTGCTTGTTGCAGTTGTGGTGTTAATGACAACGTATTTGCAACTTTTAACCCGACTGATAACTTCATTTAGCGACATCCTCAAAATCACATTCTATACTAAGCAAAAATCATGCCTTTTTATTGTTATAGCATAAGAATTCAACAGCGCCTAGCAAAAATCATTCCTTTCACCAAAAGCTTTACCTATAAAATGAATCATTTATTCAAAATAAATGGAAAATTCATCCTATTTTGCAAATCAAAGATCCAAAACATATGATTTCTCAATTTTAAAAACATTCAACACCACTTAGACTGATCTTCTTTCGACTAAAGAAGCACACAATTTATATGTTTTATCGCTTTACTTCTGAGAAATGAACGTATAAAAATGAATGCATAAAGAAATATCAAGGATCTATATTTCTAAATAAAACGATTGGCATGTTAAATGCTTTATTTTTAATGCAGCATCTATGCATGACATAAATAAATATGATTGGAGAGATCAGAATGAAAAAAATTTCAAAGCAAGTATTTACAACAACATTAGGTATTTTGATCGCAGGCGGTGCATTTTCTCAAGTACAAGCAGCAGATACTTTGGCTAAAATCAAAACTTCAGGCAAAGTTGTAATTGGATATCGTGAATCCTCCGATCCAATCTCTTATGTTGTAGGTGGCAAACCATTGGGCTATGCTGTTGATATTTGTAATAACTTTGCAAATCAACTGAAAAAAGATCTCAAATTACCCAATTTAAAAGTTGAATATAAAGCAGTTACATCTTCAACGCGTATTCCAGAAATGCTCGCAGGCAACATTGACATGGAGTGTGGTACAACCACTAACTCTATTCAGCGCCAACAGCAGGTTAGTTTTTCAACCAACTATTACGCAACCGAAGTACGTATGGTTGTCAAAGCCAACTCCCCAATCAAAACTATTGCTGATTTAAATGGCAAAGCAGTTGTGACTACTCAAGGGACGACCTCTGATAAATACATCAAAATGGGGGAAAAAGGTCAAAAAGTGAATGTCAACAATGTCTATGGCAAAGACCATTCTGACTCATTTGCTATGGTAGCTTCTGGTCGAGCTGCTGCTTTTGTCATGGATGATAATATTTTGGCAGGATTAATTGCTAAGTCATCAAATCCTAAAGATTTCAAAATTGTAGGACCTATATTATCTTCCGAACCGTATGGCATCATGATTCCAAAAGGTGATGCTGCATACAAAGCGATTGCAGATCGTGTGGTGACAGGCATGTGGAAAAATGGGCAAATGGCAGCATTGTATAAAAAATGGTTCTTGTCACCAATTCCACCAAAAAATGTCAATATGAATATGCCAATGAGTTCTTCGTATAAAAACCTGATGGCAAAACCAAATGATACGGGTATTAATTAATACTTTATAAAAAATAAAACCTTATAGATCAATATACATTTTTGTATGTTGATCTATATCTATTTCAAGATTATAAAATCAAAGGAGCACACATGTCAGTTGGCTCACTTAATTGGACGGCTTATTGCCTCCCCTCAAATGAATATAGTTTAGATAAATCTGCTTGGGCTGAATCCGTCTGTAAAGTCATTGGAGGTGAAAGTTATTCACCTGTCGCAGATGCACCAACTTGGTTACAACTGCTCGGTTCAGGTGTTTGGACAATGGTTTGGACAGCCGTTGCTGCTTTTTTTATCGCTTTTATTCTGGGTTCATTAATCGGTATTCTTCGCACACTCCCCAATAAACCATTGGCATTTATGGGGACTTGTTATGTCGAATTGTTCCGAAATATTCCACTTATAGTTCAACTATTTTTTTGGGCTTTTGTCTTCCCTGAACTATTACCACTCAGTCTAAGTACAGGCAGCGGAGAAATGGTACATGGCGGATGGTGGCAAAACCTACTAAATGATAATCCCGCAGTGGTCGGAGTATTCGCGTTAGGTCTATATACTGCCGCACGTATTGCAGAGCAAGTACGTTCAGGCATTAATACGGTTTCACGTGGTCAAAAAAATGCTGCTTTTGCCATTGGTTTGAATCAAAGTCAAAGTTACCGTTATGTCATTTTACCTGTCGCATATCGCATCGTTTGGCCAACATTAACCTCTGAAGCAATGAATATTTTCAAAAATTCTGCCGTACTTTATGCGCTCAGTATTTTAAATTTCTTTGCTTATACCAAAACCATGCGTGAAGAAACCTCTCAAGATATTGTCATTTTAATTCTTTCGACTCCAGTTTATCTCGTAATCACCTATACCATTAAACTCATTATGGCTTGGATTGAAAAACGAATGGCTGTTCCTGGTCTAGGTTCGGGAGGTAAATAGTCATGGATTTCAGTGTATTACAAAATCAAGATGTGATTCAAACACTCATTGCTGGGTTTAAATTTACTTTAACAGTGACTATTCTTTCCATCATTGGTGGGATTCTGATCGGCACACCATTAGCAATGATGCGCTTATCAAATAATAAAGTTGCGAGTAATTTTGCAAAAGTGTACGTAGATTTCTTTCGTGGTGTACCACTAATTCAAGTCATCTTCATTTTCTACTTTTTATTACCTAAATTTTTTGAATTTCAATCAGATACCTACTGGGGGCCATTATTTTCGAGTGTCGTAACATTTGCAATTTTTGAAGCAGCTTTCTTTTCTGAAATTGTCCGCTCAGGGATTCAATCGGTATCTAAAGGACAAGTGAATGCAGGCTATGCACTTGGTTTCACTTACGGACAAACCATGTCCAATGTAATCTTACCGCAAGCATTCCGCAACATGCTTCCCATTTTACTCACTCAATCTATCGTTCTTTTCCAAGATGTATCGTTAGTTTATGTGATCAGTGCACCTGACTTTTTAGGAAATGCCAATACTTTAGCCAACACATATGGCTCAGAAACAAAAGCAATGTTCTATTTATTGGTTGCAGTCATTTATTTCTGTATTTCTTTTACGCTATCACGCTTAGTGAAACGTTTACATCAAAAAATAGCAATCATCAGATAAGGAGAATCCATATGCCAATGATAGAAATACAACAAATCTCAAAATGGTACGGTGACTTTCAAGTCCTTACAGATTGCAGCACATCAATTGAAAAAGGAGAAGTTGTCGTTGTATGCGGTCCATCAGGTTCAGGAAAATCAACATTAATCAAAACTGTAAATGCTTTAGAACCGTTCCAACAAGGCAATATCATCGTTGATGGCACTGCACTCAAAGACCCAAAAACTGATTTAGCTAAATTCCGTTCTCGTGTTGGTATGGTGTTTCAACATTTTGAATTATTCCCACATATGACAGTTTTGGATAATTTAACCATTGGACAAATTAAGGTTTTAAATCGTTCTAAAGCAGACGCTGAAAAGAAAGCATTACAATATTTAGATCGTGTTGGTTTAGCTGCCCATAAAAATAAATTCCCCGGTCAGCTTTCAGGGGGTCAACAACAACGTGTTGCCATTGCACGTGGACTTTGTATGGATCCCGTCTGCATGTTATTTGATGAACCAACTTCTGCACTTGACCCTGAAATGGTGGGTGAAGTTTTAGAAGTGATGAGCCAACTTGCTAAAGAAGGCATGACCATGATGTGCGTCACTCACGAAATGGGCTTTGCCCGTAAAGTTTCAAATCGTGTCATCTTTATGGATCAAGGTAAAATTTTAGAAGATTGTGCAACCAATGACTTTTTCCACAAACCTGAAGAACGTCACGAACGCACCAAATTTTTCTTAGAGAAAATATCGGCAGTCCATTAATTACTTTTAATTTGTAAAATAATAACCTCGATTTATTCGGGGTTTTTTCTTATATTGATTTGATCACACTGCAAAATACCACTTCACCATCAATGTAGACTATCATTTTTCAAATGATTTATTTAAAGCTTATCTTTTTTAAGATTAACAATGTTCCTACCTATTTATTAATTCAAATTTTTTTAAAGGCTTTTTCACTTTCATTTGATAATGAATGACTTATTTTACTCTCCTAATCCATAATCTTCTTCAAGTTGTAATTTCTTTTCAAGAAATCAAGCATCTTCAGGAATTTTTTGTGTTGCATCAATCACAATTGCTCTATACGCATCACGTGCATTTAAAAACCGTTGATGAAAATGAGGCGTATCTTCTGCAAATCTTCTGCAAAGGGATTAAAACCTGTACTAATCACTGATCCCAGTCCATAAGTAAGCATTTCCAAAACTAAGATTCTTTCAGCCAATGCACCAGGAATATTCGGCATAAGCTCATAACAACGACTAGATGCATATTCTGCTGCCATCAAAGAACCATTTGGTCTTAAATCCATATTATTGGACGGGGGTAATGATCTAAGTATTTCTGTATATTCATACCAAAATCCACCATCAGTCATGTTAACTGATTTTGCTTCAGCAAGAAAATCATGCTGTTCATCCCTATTTAGGATTCTATTTTTTACTGTTTCTAAAAACATTTGTACAGTCATTATTTCATTTTTTTGTTCATTCATATATTCACCTTGATATATTTTAGTATTCTCAAATTCTTGTTGATTATTTTTTACACAACAAATACTAGACAACAAAAAATAATAAATCATTAATATAGTTCTAAGCATATACTACATATTTTTGATTAATTTGCCTTAAACCTCACAACAATAAAAAACACCCCCAACCTTTCAGTTGAGGGTGTTTAAATTTAAAAGCTGGCGATGACTTACTCTCACATGGGTAATCCCACACTACCATCAGCGCTAAGAGGTTTCACTTCTGAGTTCGGGAAGGGATCAGGTGGTTCACTCTTGCTATTGTCGCCAGCAAACTGTTATGGATACTTGCTTTGGTCTTATTTATTCACTTTTCAGTGTATGCCAATGCTTTTTCCAAATGAGTTATTAACAGGATAATTTGAGTTGCTATTGTAACTAGCTTTTGAACTAAATCAAGGTTTGATCTGACTGTTAGATCAGATATGAATCGATTTCAGTTTATACAACAACTGTTTGGGTGTTGTATAGTCAAGCCTCACGAGCAATTAGTATTGGTCAGCTTCATGCATCGCTGCACTTCCACATCCAACCTATCAACGTCGTAGTCTTCAACGGCTCTTTAGAGGACATAAAGTCCTAGGGAAATCTTATCTTGAGGTAGGCTTCCCGCTTAGATGCTTTCAGCGGTTATCCCTTCCGAACATAGCTACCCGGCGATGCGACTGGCGTCACAACCGGTACACCAGAGGTTCGTCCACTCTGGTCCTCTCGTACTAGGAGCAGATCCTCTCAAATTTCCAGCGCCCACGGTAGATAGGGACCGAACTGTCTCACGACGTTCTAAACCCAGCTCGCGTACCTCTTTAAATGGCGAACAGCCATACCCTTGGGACCTGCTTCAGCCCCAGGATGAGATGAGCCGACATCGAGGTGCCAAACACCGCCGTCGATATGAACTCTTGGGCGGTATCAGCCTGTTATCCCCAGAGTACCTTTTATCCGTTGAGCGATGGCCCTTCCATACAGAACCACCGGATCACTAAGACCTACTTTCGTACCTGCTCGACTTGTGGGTCTCGCAGTTAAGCGCGCTTTTGCCTTTATACTCTACGCGTGATTTCCGACCACGCTGAGCGCACCTTCGTACTCCTCCGTTACTCTTTAGGAGGAGACCGCCCCAGTCAAACTACCCACCAGACATGGTCCTCGTCCCGGATCACGGGACAGAGTTAGAACCTCAATATTACCAGGGTGGTATTTCAAGATTGGCTCCACCGAAACTAGCGTCTCGGTTTCAAAGCCTCCCACCTATCCTACACAAGTAAGATCAAAGTTCAATGTCAAGCTGCAGTAAAGGTTCACGGGGTCTTTCCGTCTAGCCGCGGGTACACCGCATCTTCACGGCGATTTCGATTTCACTGAGCCTCTGCTGGAGACAGCGCCCCCATCATTATGCCATTCGTGCAGGTCGGAACTTACCCGACAAGGAATTTCGCTACCTTAGGACCGTTATAGTTACGGCCGCCGTTTACTGGGGCTTCGATCAAGAGCTTCGCTTACGCTAACCCCATCAATTAACCTTCCAGCACCGGGCAGGCATCACACCCTATACGTCCACTTTCGTGTTTGCAGAGTGCTATGTTTTTAATAAACAGTTGCAGGGGCCTAGTTTCTGTGGCTGCTCTCAGCTCAGGAAGCAAGTTCCATCACCAAAAGCAGCGTACCTTCTCCCGAAGTTACGGTACCATTTTGCCTAGTTCCTTCAGCAGAGTTCTCTCAAGCGCTTTGGTCTACTCGACCTGACCACCTGTGTCGGTTTCGGGTACGATTCCTGTGTAACTGAAGCTTAGAGACTTTTCTTGGAAGTATGGTATCAGCCACTTTACTGTACAAGTACAGCTTGCTATCAGTTCTCAGCATAGAGTACCCCGGATTTGCCTAAGATACATGCCTACAACCTTTCACCTGGACAACCAACGCCAGGCTGACTTAACCTTCTCCGTCCTCTCATCGCATTACACAGAAGTATTGGAATATTAACCAATTTCCCATCGACTACGCCTCTCGGCCTCGCCTTAGGGGTCGACTCACCCAGCCCCGATTAACGTTGGACTGGAACCCTTGGTCTTTCAGCGAACGGGTTTTTCACCCGTTTTGTCGTTACTCACGTCAGCATTCGCACTTCTGATACCTCCAGCAGACTTCTCAATCCACCTTCATCGGCTTACAGAACGCTCCCCTACCACGTATACATAGTATACATCCGCAGCTTCGGTACTATATTTTAGCCCCGTTACATCTTCCGCGCAGGCCGACTCGACTAGTGAGCTATTACGCTTTCTTTAAAGGGTGGCTGCTTCTAAGCCAACCTCCTAGCTGTCTATGCCTTCCCACATCGTTTCCCACTTAATATAGATTTTGGGACCTTAGCTGGCGGTCTGGATTGTTTTCCTCTTGACTACGGACGTTAGCACCCGCAGTCTGTCTCCCGGATAGTACTCATTGGTATTCGGAGTTTGCATCGGTTTGGTAAGTCGGGATGACCCCCTAGCCGAAACAGTGCTCTACCCCCAATGGTATTCGTCCGAGGCGCTACCTAAATAGCTTTCGGGGAGAACCAGCTATCACCGAGTTTGATTAGCCTTTCACCCCTATCCACAAGTCATCCCCTGGCTTTTCAACGACAGTGGGTTCGGTCCTCCAGTTAGTGTTACCCAACCTTCAACCTGCTCATGGATAGATCACCCGGTTTCGGGTCTATACCCAGCAACTATACGCCCTATTAAGACTCGATTTCTCTACGGCTCCCCTATACGGTTAACCTTGCTACTGAATATAAGTCGCTGACCCATTATACAAAAGGTACGCAGTCACCGAACAAGTCGGCTCCCACTGCTTGTATGCATGCGGTTTCAGGATCTATTTCACTCCCCTCACAGGGGTTCTTTTCGCCTTTCCCTCACGGTACTGGTTCACTATCGGTCAGTCAGGAGTATTTAGCCTTGGAGGATGGTCCCCCCATATTCAGACAAGGTTTCACGTGCCTCGCCCTACTCGTCATCATTATATGTGCCCTTTCGTGTACGGGACTATCACCCTCTACGGTCGCACTTCCCAGAGCGTTCCGCTAAAACACATATAACTTAATGGGCTGATCCCCGTTCGCTCGCCGCTACTGAGGGAATCTCAATTGATTTCTTTTCCTAAGGGTACTGAGATGTTTCACTTCCCCTCGTTCGCCTCGTATGACTATGTATTCATCATACGATACCTACCTTATGGTAAGTGGGTTTCCCCATTCAGAAATCTCCGGATCACAGGATATTTGCCGCCTCCCCGAAGCTTATCGCAGGCTATTACGTCTTTCATCGCCTCTGACTGCCAAGGCATCCACCACATGCACTTAATTACTTGACTATACAACCCCAAACAGTCGTTCATCCCTACAAGTAGGATGAGCAACAGATCAACCAATTACTCAGTCAATCATACAGTTGGCGTCTTGTGCACTTAAGCACCGTACAGCTTCAATCTAAATTCATATACCAAAACGCTTGATTCAGTTTTATCGCTAGTTACTCATCAATCTCTCAAACTTAGAATTGCTTCTTCGTTTTTGATTTCAATGAGTATGAACAATTTATTTCAACTCAAATATATTCTGTTAATGATTCACTACGTCTTCGTCAGATCGCAGTCAACTGTGATAAATCACAGAGCTTAATAACAATGCAGCGTATTATACGCTTCTTTATCACTAAGCTCTATAAGCTATCATTTTATTTGCTTGTTTATTAGCTAGTTAACATTCCGTAAGAATGTGGTGGAGACTAGGAGAGTCGAACTCCTGACCTCCTGCGTGCAAAGCAGGCGCTCTACCAACTAAGCTAAGTCCCCAGCTTAAGATCTAAAATATCTAATTCCCTGTACTCAATATTTAATTTTTCAATTAAATAATGTGTTCGTCAGAATGGTGGGTCTGACAAGACTTGAACTTGTGACCCCACGCTTATCAAGCGTGTGCTCTAACCAACTGAGCTACAGACCCTCAGATACTTCAATGAAGAACAACTTGTTGTGGATTCTTACCGATCGTCAATCTTTCGTTAAGGAGGTGATCCAGCCGCAGGTTCCCCTACGGCTACCTTGTTACGACTTCACCCCAGTCGTCGGCCACACCGTGGTAAGCGTCCTCCTTGCGGTTAGACTACCTACTTCTGGTGCAACAAACTCCCATGGTGTGACGGGCGGTGTGTACAAGGCCCGGGAACGTATTCACCGCGGCATTCTGATCCGCGATTACTAGCGATTCCGACTTCATGGAGTCGAGTTGCAGACTCCAATCCGGACTACGATCGGCTTTTTGAGATTAGCATCCTATCGCTAGGTAGCAACCCTTTGTACCGACCATTGTAGCACGTGTGTAGCCCTGGTCGTAAGGGCCATGATGACTTGACGTCGTCCCCGCCTTCCTCCAGTTTGTCACTGGCAGTATCCTTAAAGTTCCCACCCGAAGTGCTGGCAAATAAGGAAAAGGGTTGCGCTCGTTGCGGGACTTAACCCAACATCTCACGACACGAGCTGACGACAGCCATGCAGCACCTGTATGTAAGTTCCCGAAGGCACCAATCCATCTCTGGAAAGTTCTTACTATGTCAAGACCAGGTAAGGTTCTTCGCGTTGCATCGAATTAAACCACATGCTCCACCGCTTGTGCGGGCCCCCGTCAATTCATTTGAGTTTTAGTCTTGCGACCGTACTCCCCAGGCGGTCTACTTATCGCGTTAGCTGCGCCACTAAAGCCTCAAAGGCCCCAACGGCTAGTAGACATCGTTTACGGCATGGACTACCAGGGTATCTAATCCTGTTTGCTCCCCATGCTTTCGTACCTCAGCGTCAGTATTAGGCCAGATGGCTGCCTTCGCCATCGGTATTCCTCCAGATCTCTACGCATTTCACCGCTACACCTGGAATTCTACCATCCTCTCCCATACTCTAGCTCCCCAGTATCGAATGCAATTCCTAAGTTAAGCTCAGGGATTTCACATCCGACTTAAAAAGCCGCCTACGTACGCTTTACGCCCAGTAAATCCGATTAACGCTCGCACCCTCTGTATTACCGCGGCTGCTGGCACAGAGTTAGCCGGTGCTTATTCTGCGAGTAACGTCCACTATCTTTAGGTATTAACCAAAGTAGCCTCCTCCTCGCTTAAAGTGCTTTACAACCATAAGGCCTTCTTCACACACGCGGCATGGCTGGATCAGGGTTCCCCCCATTGTCCAATATTCCCCACTGCTGCCTCCCGTAGGAGTCTGGGCCGTGTCTCAGTCCCAGTGTGGCGGATCATCCTCTCAGACCCGCTACAGATCGTCGCCTTGGTAGGCCTTTACCCCACCAACTAGCTAATCCGACTTAGGCTCATCTATTAGCGCAAGGTCAAATGATCCCCTGCTTTCCCCCGTAGGGCGTATGCGGTATTAGCGTCCCTTTCGAAACGTTGTCCCCCACTAATAGGCAGATTCCTAAGTATTACTCACCCGTCCGCCGCTAGGTCCAGTAGCAAGCTACCTTTCCCCGCTCGACTTGCATGTGTTAAGCCTGCCGCCAGCGTTCAATCTGAGCCATGATCAAACTCTTCAGTTTAAAATCATTAGTACCTATAAGGGTACAAATCTTGGCTCATCAATTTTCTGACTTTAATTTCTCAAATAAACTTCGAGTAATTTCTACCATCAATCAATGAAAATAATTTCGATCAATCAACCAGTAAAAATCCACACAAGTTGTTCTTCATATTCTCTTAATGATCTTCTTAATGCTTCGTCAGCATCAAGCTAGGTCGGCTATATTACTCTCTATCTCTAGAAAGTCAACATGTAATGAAAATTATTTTTAATCCTTCCTTCTAAAACCCAACTTAATCAATTCAACCAAGTCATTGTTTTATCAGAAGTTTTAATCTTCATCACCGCCGATGGATGTGCATTCTACAGTATTTCAGATACGACGCAACCCCTTTTTTGATTTATTTTTTAAAAAGCTTATCGCTTGCTTATTTATTCTACAATTTTAGATGTTTTTATTATTTTTATGTACATATAAAATACTATTTAAATTTTAATATCTATGATCACTAACAATCCATCTTCTAAATTTTTTCTATTTACATAGTTTTTTTTGAACTATATCTCCTTTTTCATTAGAATAAAAATATTATTATTCCACTTTCATTATGATTATGCAGTTAAGTAAATTTAGACTGTTTCTAGCTATAGGGGTTTTACTGAGTTTCAGTAATTTTTCTTTAGCAAACTCTACGCATAATTTTTATATGATGACGCTTTCTATTTTAAGTTATGCAAAGTGGGATAATCAGTCACCTACTTTATGCGTGGTAGATAATAATAATGCTGCCAAACAATTCAGTTTATCTATTAAAGCTCAAAATTCACCGTTTAGTGTAAAAAGTATTTCACATGACGCGCTTAAAAATATTGAATGTGATGCGGTATTTTTTTCTAATCTATCCGCTTCAACAGAGCAAAAATTAATTAATAGCTCACTGAAACCAAATATGCTGTCTTTTAGTACAAGTAATAATGATTGTGAAATCGGAAGTTCTTTTTGCTTACAAAATACAAAAAATGGCAATACCATTTTTAAAGTAAATTTAGACAGCCTAGCACGCGCTAAAGTGCATGTTGATCCTCGTGTTTTACTCTTAGCTAAGAATTCGGAGTAATACAGATGATTCATAAATTTTATCAATCGACTTCTTTACAAACCTTATTCCGTAAATCCCAATTCACAATTTTTGCGATTACTTTTTTAATTTGTACATTTACCTTTGCCACAATTTCAGTTTTTACCGTTGAGTCTTATGCGGAACAAAATTTACAGTTAATCAGTCGTACCGTTTCTGAACGTATTCAACCTGCCTTAGTTTTTCAAGATAAATTAGCTTTATCACAAATTTTGCATGAATACACACAACAACATTCCGTACGCTTGATTGAAGTCTACGATACACAAAATCAAAAAATATATGAAAGTATTAAAGATATAGATCATTATTCTGCATTACAAAATTTGTTTGATCATCTCTTTTTGCGTAATCCAATCGATGTAGCTGTACTACATAATGGAAATTATGTTGGGAAAATTATTTTATATGGCAGTTCAAATGAAATCATGATGTTTATCATCAAAATTTTTATTGGCTTAGGTGTTGGGATGTTATTCATGATCCTTGCTTTATGGTGGTCAGTAAATCTGACTTATCGCCATATTATGCAATCCATTACACCTATGGTGCAAATCGCACAATTAGTCAGCACACAAAGCGCCTATAATTTACGTTTTCCAAAAAATGATATTCAAGAGTTTAACCATGTAAATAGTGTATTTAACCAACTACTTGAAGAAATTCAATCATGGCATACACATTTACAAAATGAAAATCAACAACTGTCCTATCAGGTTCAGCATGACCATTTAACAGGTCTACCAAATCGTAATTACTTCTATCAAGTTCTTGTTAATTTATTTAAAAATAATCAAGAAAAACAAAAAATTGCATTGCTTTTTATTGATGCTAATAATTTCAAAGTCGTTAATGACCAATATGGTCATCAGGCAGGTGATGCTGTTTTAAAAGAAATGGCGACTCGCTTAAAGCAAAATATTCGACAGGATGACTTTGTCGCCCGCTTAAGCGGCGATGAGTTTGCCATTATCTTAAGCTCCATCCAACGCGTAGATCATTTAATTTCAATTGCTGAAAATTTAATTAAAAGCTGCGAAAAACCTTTGGTGTATAAAAATCAAAGTATAACTTTTAATTTCAGCTTAGGAATAGCTTTATCTAATCAAGCCATTTCCCCTGAAGATTTAATTTCTCAGGCAGATCAGGCCATGTATAAAGCAAAATCATTAACTCATCATTGGTTCATTTATCATAATTAACTTTATCAGGGTATATCGTATGTCTGTAACGCACCTAAAACTTCCAATTCTTGCTTTATTATGTTTAGCACTTACAGGTTGTCTAAATTTAGGCGGCTTAAAATACAATCAAGTCCGCGCATTAAAAAAAGAAGGCTTTGTATTAACAGACGAAGGCTGGAGTTTAGGACTTCCTGAAAGATTATTATTTGATTTTGATCAATTTGAAATCAAAACTCAAAACCGCGACTCTATTCTACATCTTTCAAAACAGTTGCAGAAATACAACCTAACCAAAGTTAAAATTGTGGGACATACCGATGATGTTGGCTCTGCTAACTACAATACAGCACTGTCTCAAAAACGCGCCCAAAGCGTAGCAAATATTTTTATTTCGCAGCATTTCAATCCCAATAATATTCAGATTATCGGTAAAGGTGCAGAGCAACCGATTAAAGCCAATGACAGCGAAGAGCACCGTGCAGAAAACCGCCGCGTATCCATCATTATTATTCCATAACTTTATTTTAACTATTCAAGGTCTTTAATAGACCTTTTTTTATATTCAAAGATTGGAGTATCAAATTTCAGGCATAAAAAAACCGCCTAATCAGCGGATAATTTACATTTAAGTTTTCAACTTAGATAAACTTAAATTGGTCGGAGCAGTAGGATTCGAACCTACGACCCCCTGGTCCCAAACCAGGTGCACTACCAGGCTGTGCTATGCTCCGAATTGGGGTGAATGAAGGGGCTCGAACCCTCGACAACCGGAATCACAATCCGGGGCTCTACCAACTGAGCTACATCCACCATCACAACAAACTTTAGATTCTACAATATCAAGCAACAATGGTGCGCCTGACAGGATTCGAACCTGTGACCATCCGCTTAGAAGGCGGATGCTCTATCCAACTGAGCTACAGGCGCATGACTGATAATTTTCACTATCAATAAACCTTTGCCTTGAAGAATTGGTCGGAGCAGTAGGATTCGAACCTACGACCCCCTGGTCCCAAACCAGGTGCACTACCAGGCTGTGCTATGCTCCGATTCATCTCAGCTTTTTGTATCGAACATGTCGTTCGGTACGGTGTGCATTCTAGGCGTGACGCCCTTGAACGTCAACACCTATATTCAAAAAAAACTAAAAAAAATCATCAAGTGTATATTTATCAAGCATTTCTATTATTTTTTATACAATTTTAACGCTTTAAACTCGCACTGAAGTTCAACATACGATCAAGTGGAAGTTTGGCACGCTCTGCCAATTGTGCATCCACAAAGATTTCTTGATCGCCTTTTTGCAAAACTTCCAAAATACCATCCAAGTCATTCATTGCCATCCACGGACAATGTGCACATGAGCGACACGTTGCCCCCTCTCCTGCAGTTGGTGCTTCAATCAAGGTTTTGTTTGGCACAGCTTGTTGCATTTTATAGAAAATGCCACGATCTGTTGCCACAATCAATGTGTCATGCGGTAGTGTTTGAGCTGCTTTAATAAGTTGAGATGTACTTCCAACTGCATCTGCCACTTCAATGACCGATTCGGGTGATTCAGGATGTACCAGTACAGCTGCATTTGGATACAATGCTTTCATGTTGGCAATGCCACGTGCACGGAATTCTTCATGCACGATACATGAACCATCCCACAGCAACATATCTGCACCTGTTTTCTTTTGAATATAGCGTCCTAAATGTTGGTCAGGTGCCCAAATAATTTTTTCACCCAAACTATCTAAGTGTTCAATAATTTGCACTGCACAGCTTGATGTAACGACCCAATCAGCACGGGCTTTTACAGCAGCTGAAGTATTGGCATAGACCACAACGGTATAATCAGGATGTGCATCACAAAACGCTGTAAACTCATCCACAGGACAACCCAAATCAAGTGAGCAAGTCGCCTCAAGTGTAGGCATTAAGACTTTTTTCTCAGGGGATAGAATCTTAGATGTCTCCCCCATAAATTTGACCCCTGCAACCACCAACGTTGATGCAGCATGATCACGTCCAAAACGCGCCATTTCCAATGAATCAGAAACACAACCTCCAGTCAGCTCTGCTAACTCTTGTACTTCAGGATCACAGTAATAATGCGCGACTAAAACCGCATCACGCTTGTCTAATTCCGCTTTAATTTGGGCAAATTTTTGCTGTTTTAGCTCAGGACTTAAAGTTTTGTCCTTTGGCTCTCCTAATCGATCCAAATGTGCTGTGACAATTGATTTTGCTTCATTGGCAATTAAATTGGTCGCATCATTCATAAAAGGTATTCTCTATCCATATGCTTGTCACTCAACAAGCGTTTCAAGTAATTCACTGATCAATTTGGCATTGGCTAATTTGACCAGTTATTAAAAAAACATCCACTTATAAAAAAACCTCACAACGGAGGCTTTTTTATATTTTTAAATCTTAAGAGCGATAATCTGCATTAATTTTGACATAGTCATACGACAGATCACAGGTATAAACTGTATCTTTAGCCTGTCCACGCCCTAAATCGACACGAATGGTAATTTCAGTCTGTGCCATAACTCGTGCACCTTCTGCTTCAGTGTAATCTACAGCTGCACCACCATCTTTACAGATTTGCACGTCATCCAACCAGACTTGAATTTTTTCCACATCTAAATCTTTCACACCCGCATAGCCAATCGCAGCAAGGATACGCCCCCAGTTTGGATCTGATGCAAAAAATGCAGTTTTTACTAAAGGTGAATGTGCAATGCTATATGCAATATCGCAGCACTCTTGCGTATTATGCCCACCCTCAACTGCAACAGTCATGAATTTAGTTGCACCCTCTCCATCGCGTACAATGAGTTGTGCCAAACGTTTCATCACACGTATTAAAACATCCACAACAACGCTATAACGAGCATCATCTATCGACTGGATTTCTGCACCACCAGCAAGTCCTGTAGCTGCAAAAATACATGAATCATTGGTCGACGTATCGCCATCGACAGTAATACGATTAAATGATTGATCTACAGCAGTTTTTAACATCTGCTGTGTTAATTCACGTGAAATAGGTGCATCGGTTGCCACAAAGCCTAACATCGTCGCCATATTGGGACGAATCATACCCGCACCTTTTGAAATCCCAGTCATGGTATATGCCACACCATCTAACTCAAATTGCTCAGATGCCCCTTTAGGTGTCGTGTCAGTGGTCATAATACCTGTTGCAGCATCCACCCAAGCATTTTCATTCAGCGAATCTAATGCAGGCTGTAAACCTTGTGTTAAACGTTCAATCGGCAGTTGTTCACCGATTACACCTGTAGAAAAAGGTAAAACTTCATATTCTTCGATCTGTGCCAATTCAGCAAGTTTCAAACATGTCAGTTGTGCATTTTGCATACCAAGCTTACCCGTACCTGCATTGGCATTGCCTGTATTAATCACTAAATAACGGGGATTAGCTTGTGCTAAATGTGCTTTAGACACATGTACAGGTGCAGCACAAAATGCATTTTGGGTAAATACACCCGCAACATTTGTACCTTCAGAAAATTCAAAAATAACTAAATCACGTCGATTAGGATAACGTACATACGCTTCTGCCGAGCCAATTTTTACACCTTGTACCACATGCATGTGTGGCATAGTTACGTCACCAACCGCCATTTTTAAATATCCGGAATGAAATTAAGAAAACAACAGCTTATTAGAAAATGCATAAAAAATCGAGCCTATTCCCAAGTGAATTGTTTTTTATTATCAATCGAGCGATTTTGAGTTATTTTTATGGTTAATATTTAAAAAATCAAAGTGAAACAATATGATAAATACGGCATATACGATATAAAAAGTCAGCATTCAACCTGAGCACTGACTTTGAAAATGATACAACGTTGAAATTATTGCTGAGCGGCTGCTTGCGGTTGAGCCTGTACTTGAGCAACAGTTTGTTCTGTTGGTAAAAGTGCTTGTTTTACTTTTTCTTGACTTGATACCGATAATGCTGGATTTGAAGCAACCACACGATTAATGGTTGCAGGCGTCACTGCTGCAATTGCTGCTGTTTTTAAAATGATTGGACGACCACCTGTATTTCCCAAAGTATAACGAATGCCTGTGCGTGGGCTAATCACTGTTGTTGAATCATTTTTTACTTCGGCTTGTGCAGTCACAGTCCCTGCTGCTGCTTGCAAGTTTGCAACAGTGGTCGTTTGTGGTTGGGTGTCGGCAAAAGTAAGCACTGGCATTGCTAAAGCTGCGACAAATAATGCTTTGAATTGTATTTTCATTATCGTTCCTAAATCTTTAAAAATGGGTTGAGCAAGTAAATAACATTTAATTGTGAATGGTGCAATCAATATTCACCGCATGTAATAACTTGTAAAAAAGCAGAACATTTGTTCTGCTTTTTTACACTTGATTCAAACTCAGTAAAAAATTAAATTTTACCGTGACATTGTTTGTATTTTAAACCTGAACCACATGGGCATGGCGCATTACGGCTTTCAGGCGGTGTAAATGTTGTTTCTGTTTTATTCAGATTTAGCTCATCTTCTGTTTGGACATTTGTATTAACTACGCCAGTCAAACCATCTACATCATCGTGTGCAAAGTTTAAACGCATCGCTTCTGCTTGCGCCTGTTGCTGTGCTTCCATCTCTGCTAACTCTTCCGCAGTTGGAATATGGACACGAGAAAGATCTGTTACGACATCCGATTTAATCACACCAAGCATATTTACAAATAAGTTGAATGCTTCTTTTTTATATTCTTGCTCAGGATTTTTCTGTGCATAACCACGTAAATGAATCCCTTGACGTAAGTAATCCATTGCAGCCAAATGGTCTTTCCAGTGACGATCTAATGAACCCAATAGGAAATGACGCTCTAAAGTTGCAGCAGACTCAGCACCCATATTTTCACGGCGTTGGCGATAGCGTTCAATCACTTCATCACTGATACGTTCAACCAAAGCTTCTTCATCTAAACGACGATCTTCTTCAAGCCATTGTGAAACAGGAAGCTCGATACCGAAATCCATACGCAAGGCATTTTCTAGACCTTCAATATCCCATTGGTCGTGAATTGACTCTGGTGGAATATACGTTTCGATTAAACCTTTCATCACTTCTTGATGCATCTCTTCAATATAATCTTGAAGTGTTGCTTCTTCTAAAATTTCATCACGTTGTGAATAAATGATTTTACGTTGTTCATTGTTGACGTCATCGTATTTTAATAAGTTCTTACGAATGTCAAAGTTACGTGCTTCAACTTTACGTTGCGCATTTTCAATCGAGCGTGACACCATTTTATGTTCAATAGCTTCATTTTCTTGCAAGCCCATTGCACGCATCATCGCAATCACACGATCACCTGCGAAAATACGCATTAGGTCATCTTCAAGTGATAAGAAGAAGCGTGATACACCAGGGTCACCTTGACGACCTGAACGACCGCGTAATTGGTTGTCAATACGGCGTGATTCATGACGCTCTGAACCGATGATATGTAAACCACCTGAACTTAACACCATTTCATTATTCTTTTCCCATTCTGCGCGTAGGCGAGCTTCATCTTCAGCAGTTGGATTTTCAATTTTAGCCAATAATGCTTTCCAGTTACCGCCTAGCAAAATATCTGTACCACGACCCGCCATGTTGGTGGCAATAGTCACAGCATTCGGTGCACCTGCTTGGGCAATAATATCTGCTTCACGCTCATGTTGTTTTGCGTTTAAAACTTCATGGTGAATGCCTGCTTCTTTAAGCTTGTCCGATAAAATTTCAGACGCTTCAATGGTTGCTGTACCAATCAGAATCGGCGCAACACCTGCAGCATGGATTTTCTGAATTTCTTCAATAATCGCGTTGTATTTACCCGCACGATTTAAATAAATTAAATCATTCAGGTCTTTACGTACCATTGGACGATGTGTTGGAATTAATACGACATCTAAACCGTAAATCTCTTTCATTTCCGCAGCTTCAGTGTCTGCTGTCCCGGTCATGCCTGAAAGTTTTTTATATAAACGGAAATAGTTTTGGAATGTCGTTGTCGCCAATGTTTGGTTTTCAGGTTGAATTTCTAGGCCTTCTTTCGCTTCAACCGCTTGATGCAAACCTTCTGACCAACGACGACCTGGCATGGTACGACCTGTATTTTCATCGACGATGATCACTTCGCCATCATTAACAATATACTGCACGTTACGTTGATATAAAAAATGTGCACGAATTGCTGCTGAAACGTGATGAACAAGGTTCAAATTACCTGCTGAATATAAGCTTTCACCTTCAGCCAACAAGCCCATTTGAATGAGTTCTTGTTCTACTGTTTCATAACCGACTTCAGTCATTTCAACAGAACGTTGTTTTTCATCAATCCAGAAATGACCACCATCAGCCACTTTTTCTTCTTTCTGTGGGGTTAGTTTTGGTGGAATAGTATTGATCAACTGATAAAGCTGAGATGAATCTTCACTTTGACCCGAAATAATCAACGGTGTACGTGCTTCATCAATCAAGATCGAATCGACCTCATCGATGATGGCATAGGCCAATCCACGCTGTTTTTTCTCAGCCATGGAGAAAACCATGTTGTCACGTAAGTAATCAAAACCAAATTCGTTATTGGTGCCGTAAGTGATGTCTGCAAGATAGGCTTCGGCTTTTTCCATAGGCGCTTGCATAGAATAAATCACGCCGACCGTTAAACCCAAGAACTCATAAAGTGGACGATTTAACTCAGCATCACGTTGTGCCAAGTAATCGTTCACGGTAATCACATGAACGCCTTGTTCACTGATCGCGTTGAGATACACAGCCAAAGTGCCCATGAGGGTTTTACCTTCACCTGTACGCATTTCTGCAATTTTACCTTCATGCAGGGTAATACCGCCGATCAGCTGCACATCATAATGACGCATGCCCATCACACGCTTACCTGCTTCACGACACACAGCAAATGCTTCTGGCATCAACTGATCTAAGCTTTCACCTTTTTTATATCTTTGTTTGAATTCTTCAGTTTTGGCAGATAAGTCAGCATCACTTAAAGCAGATATGGTCGGCTCAAGCGCATTGATCTTATCGACAATTTTACGCATGCGTTTCAGTTCACGCTCGTTTTTAGTACCGAAGATTCCTCCGATCAGGCTTGCCAACATATAGACTCTCTAAAACTTGCTTATCAAAATAAATTTTTCTCAGACGTTATTATGGTGTTAGAAATTTGAAGTACAAGGTTTTTACACAAAACCAATTAAAAAAATCTGTACACCGACTTTCGCGTGTATGAGTTTAGGCGGTCTAATGTAGCAAATTTGCACGATGGACAGATAGACTCTGTTGATAGAATTTCATCTTTTTTTATATAAGTTCACAGTGTTTTATGAAAAATTATCATAAAGAAATATAAAAACACTATTTTTAATTATAAGAAATTTAAGCCATAGTGATTTTGACGAGCAAAGACCGATTTTAACTATTCTAAATTTTGAGGTAAATCCAATGACGATTCGCTTAGGTGATATTGCACCTGATTTTGAGCAAGACTCAAGTGAAGGTAAGATTCATTTTTATGATTTTTTAGGCAATGATTGGGGCATTTTATTTTCCCACCCTGCCGACTATACGCCCGTCTGTACCACTGAACTCGGCTACACAGCAAAACTTAAAGATGAATTCAGCAAACGTGGTGTAAAAGCAATTGCCCTGTCTGTCGATGATGTAACATCACATCAGGGTTGGATTCAAGACATTAATGAAACCCAAAATACGACAGTAAATTTCCCGATTATTGCAGACAAAGATCGAAAAGTTTCAACACTTTATGATTTTATTCATCCCAATGCGAGTGAGACGCTGACTGTACGTTCTTTAGTGATCATTGATCCAAATAAAAAAGTGCGCTTAATCATCACTTACCCTGCATCTACAGGGCGTAATTTTAATGAAATTTTACGCGTGATCGATTCACTACAACTTACAGATAATTATAAAGTGGCAACACCTGCCAATTGGCAAGAAGGTGAAGATGTCGTGATCGTGCCCTCGATTAAAGATGAAGCTGAGTTAAAAGAACGCTTCCCAAAAGGTTATACGGCGGTTAAACCCTATCTGCGTTTAACACCACAGCCGAATAAAAACTAATGTTTAATACATCAATACATCAAATAAAAAAGTGCGATTTTTTCCATCAACTCCGATCTTACGATAGGAGTTTTTTTATTTTAACCTTCCCATAAACATGCTTCAGAAAAACTGTTATTCGATGCGTACTTAACACACATTTACTACAACGCATGAAAGCGTGTGTTTTGCATAGATTCACGATGTGCGACGTGTTCAAGCCATACAGCTAATGGTGGATGCTGATGTTTCCAATCACTTTTCAGGAAAATGAAAATCAATATATTCAAGCAAACATGCAACCGCAATCTCCCCTATTCCAAAAAGCTCAGTAAAATTATCCAACTGCTGTTCTAACCGCGATAATGTGCTGTATTAGCTTGCAGTAAAGCGTTGCATCATTTTTTGTGCTTGTAATTGCTCAGTTTTCTGTAATGTTGCATATAACCAACCGACGAATGCGATTGCTCCATCTGCTAATGCTTGCAGACGTAAACTTTTAAAATATGCCACATGCTCTGTGGGATAAACCAAGCTTTTTATCTTTTAGCGTACTCAAATATTCACAAATCAATGCTGAGTCAAACAAAACCTCTTTATGGTTCAGCACCAAAGTCGGGACTTTGGACAAGGGATTGATTGGTCTTAAATTCGGGTCAGTCCAAGGATCCACGGCTAACAAATCGAATTGGTCTTGAATTTTTAATTCATTAATCAGAACTCGAACTTTACGAGCGAAAGGTGATGTAGGGGAATAGTATAATTGCATCTGCCTGCTCCTTATGATTGTTCTTTTATGTACAGTATGTGACATAAAAATATGAAATTAAAAATTTATTTTGCTTATTTTGTAAGCATTGGTTCTGACTTAAAAATAAGATATAAATGATTTAGAAAAATTTAAAACTCGCGATGATGATCTATAACATTCACCATTTACACTGTGGCAGTCTGTGTCCTTTATGTGCACCCTTGTTTGGGCAAAAAGGTTTAAAAGCCAATTTAGTCTGTCATTGCCTGTTGATTGAAACCGATCGTGGTTTGGTGTTAGTCGATACAGGGTTAGGGTTACAAGACTATTTACATCCTCAACAACGCTTAGGCAAGCTGATCTATACAATGAGTGCACTCATAACTGATCCGACTTTGTCAGCTTTTCACCAAATTCAAAAATTGGGTTTTCAGCCGAGTGATGTTCGGCATATTTTGCTGAGTCATTTAGACTTTGACCATGCAGGTGGAATAAGTGACTTCCCTAATGCAACAGTACATATTCTGTCGAATGAATTGAATGCCACACAATCTTTGTCAGGTAAAAATAAATTGCGCTATCGCCCACAACAATTCAAACATCATGCTTATTGGCATTTTTTAGAACATGAAGCAGGTGAGCCTTGGTTTAATTTTAATCGCGTGCAAGGTTTTAATATATTTAAAGATGAAATCTTGATGATTCCCCTGCTTGGGCATACAGCAGGACATTGTGGTATTGCTATTCGTCAGAAAGATCGATGGCTACTGTTCTGTGGTGATGCTTATTATTCACACTTGCAGCTTAATCCACAGTATAACGCTTTTGGGTTAAATTTAATGGAACGTCTCTTTGCATTGAATAATCAACAACGCCTACATAGCTTAAAAGCCATTCAAACATTGGCACAGAATGAACCGCACATTGAACTCGTGTGTGCACATGACCCTTTTGAATTACAGCGTTATTCTATTTTATGAAATTACATTTTTTAGCTATTTTACTCACCTCTAGCATGATGACAGGGTGTATCACCTCATCAGCACTGCCACAACAACAACGTCCACAACAGTGGGGAGATTTAATCCAAAAGTCTTCTAATTTTTATCAAATGAGTGACTCTATATTTCGCAGTGAACAACCCAATGCTCAACTGATCCCTCTGCTTAAAGAGCATCAAATTGATGTGGTCATTAATTTACGCAGTCGTGATCAAGACCGTACAACGTTGGCAGGAAAAAATTTAAAACTGATCCATATTCCAATTCATACATGGGCATTGGATAAATACGATTTACTCAAAGTGATGCAAAACATTCAAATAGCGCAACAGCAAAATCAGAAAGTATTGATTCATTGTTATCATGGTTCTGACCGTACAGGTGCAAGTATTGCGATGTACCGCATTATTTTTGAAAATTGGTCAACTGAAGCTGCCTTAAACGAAATGAAGCATGGTGGTTATGGCTTTCACCCGATTTGGGTCAATATCGACAAACAGTTTAGCCCTGAAAATATAAAATGGATCCGTGATCAACTCACGAATCCATCGATGTAAACAACATAAGGTTTAATGTATGGGGTTTGTTAAAGCACTATCCCCCTTCACTCATTTTACTTAACGGCGATCTAGAGGAACCCAATCAATCACCCACGCAGATTTCATTCCTAAGCTTGCATCTGAATTGATCTTCTTACGTGTACTATCCGCAGTTTCACGGTCTTTAGCAGGCCCAACCATAATGCGGATCCCTTTTGATGTTGGGCTCTTGGTTACTTTATAACCTTTGGCACGTAATTTTGCAGCAACCGCATCAGCATTCGCTTCATTTGCCGCCAACGCCACTTGTACCATCCATTGCTTATCGCCATTTTCTAATAAGTTACGGGCTTTATCAGCTTCTGCCTTTTTCTTGGCTTCCTCAGCTTTACGTTTTTTCTCATCAGCAGCTTTTTTCTCATCTGCTTTGCGCTGCTCTTCTAGCTTACGTTTTTTTTCTTCAGCAGCCTTTTTCTCATCCGCTTTGCGCTGCTCTTCTAGACGTTGTTTTTTCTCCTCAGCAGCTTTCTTTTGTGCTTCAGTGGCTTTTTTATCAGCTTCTGCGGTAGCTTGACGCTTCTGCTCAGCTCGCTTTTTTTCTGCTTCTGCTTTTTGTTGTTGTAATTTTTTATCTGCTTCTGCTTTTTGTTGTGCTTTAGTTTTATCGTCTACATTCAACTCAGGTGGGATATTGTCTGAACTTTCTTGTGCAGATTTACGGCGTAAATTAGCAGCAGCATATTCTTCCGCTGCTTTACGTGCAGCATCCGCTTCAGCTTGTTGTTGCATACGTAAAAATTCAGCTGCTTTTGCTTCTTGCTCAGCGACTGCTTTTTCACGTGAACGGCGCTGTTCTTCAAGCAAACGTTTTTCAGTTGCCACATCAACCGTGAGTGGCTGTAATTGTACAGTCTCCTCAGCGGGTGCAGGTTTACCGTTTTGTTGGACATGAGCAGCAGGAGGCGGTGGCGTCTGATCTTGATAAATTTCATCTTTACCTTTTAGAAGCAATGCCGCTAATAAAACACCACCACCTAATAAAACAACACCACCCATCCAGCGTTGCTTGTTATTCATTGACATTCTTCTAAATACTCCCAGACCGCTTCTAAGGTATGGAATGAACCACATACCAAAATCAGTTGATTATTTTTTGTTTCTTCAAGCGCTGATAAAAAGGCAGCTTGTACATTTTCAAACTGTTCAACTGTTTCATCCTGCAAAGCCGATCTTAATTGATCCATCGATGCCGCACGAGGCACAGTCAATGGCGCAATTTTCCACTTTAATACAGTGTTTTTCAATAACTTGACGACGGTTTCTATATCTTTATCAGTCAACATTGAAAAAACAGTGACAACTTCTGTGTACTGTTTATTGTATTCCATGAATTTTCGCAATTGCTTTAACAAAAATTCAACACCGTGCGGATTATGTCCTGCATCAAAAATGACAGTTTTATCTTGGGTTTTATGATGAATCGTTTCAACTTCAAAACGACCTTGTAAACGTGCCTGCAAAATACCTTGTGCAATCGCGTGTTGTGTCACGGTTAAATCACTGAGTAAAATCGCGGCAACGGCTGTAGAAATATTTTCCAATGCAAGCTGACCAAGCGGCAGTTTTAGCGTTAAACCTGATGTGGCAAAGTTCCACGTTTGACCATCTGCTGCATAATCATAGAAATAATCTTGATTCACAACATGTAATTTTGCCTGACACTGTTGTGCTTTTGTTTTAATGGCAAGTGGGAGCTGCTGTAAACCACCAAAAACCACAGGAATATTTGGACGAATAATTCCTGCTTTTTCAAAAGCAATCTTTTCAATGGTATCACCGAGCCAATCGGTATGGTCAAGCCCAATATTGGTAATAACCGCAACATCAGGGTCGATGACATTCACCACATCTAAACGACCACCAAGTCCAACTTCAAGCACCCAAACATCACAATTCATTTGCTTAAAAATGACAAAAGCAGCCAAAGTGGTTGCTTCAAAAAAAGATAAACTGAGATCACACTGACGACGTGCTGCATCAACTAAGACAAATGCATCAATCAAGGTCTGATCAGAAACTTCTTGTCCTGCTAATTTGACGCGCTCATTAAAACGATAAATATGTGGGGATTGGTACAGTCCAACATTAAAACCTTGTGCATTCAGAATCGCAGCCAAGGTCGTAGTGGTTGAACCTTTACCATTGGTTCCTGCAACCGTAAAAACTTTGGCATTGGGCTTGGTTACACCCAATGCTTCTGCGACAGGAATGACCCGTTCTAAGCCTAAATCAATCCCTGTAACGTGAACATGGCTCCAATAATTGAGCCATGTTTGTAAACTATCAGTATTTAATGGAGCAATGTTGTTCAAGGCAAGTTCATCAGTTTCGCTACGATGCGATATACAGTATCACGTAATGCATGACGATGAACAATTTGATCGACCACACCATGATCAAGCAAGAATTCTGCACGTTGGAATGGTTCTTCCAATTTTTCACGTACAGTTTGTTCAATGACACGCTTACCTGCGAAACCAATCATCGCTTTCGGTTCTGCAATATGCACATCACCTAACATAGCCAATGATGCGGTAACACCGCCATATACTGGATGGGTTAATACCACAATATACGGAAGATGTGCATCTTTCATTTTTTGGATCGCAGCAGAAGTACGTGCCATTTGCATCAAAGACAACATGCCTTCTTGCATACGCGCACCACCAGAAGCTGCAAAACAGATCAATGGTTGTTTGGCAGCAATCGCTTTTTCAGCAGCCTGCACAAAACGATCACCGACCACGGTACCCATTGAACCACCCATGAAGTCAAATTCAAAGGCACATGCCACTAGAGGAATATTTTTTAGCTGACCTTGCATCACCACAAGTGCTTCTGACTCACCTGTTTTATCCTGCGCTTCTTTCATACGGTCGGGATAAGCTTTACTGTCAACAAAATGTAATGGATCTTTGGCAACAAATTCTTGACCAAGTTCCGCAGTCACATTGTCAAAAAACCAATTTAAGCGATCACGTGCCTTCATTTTTAAATGTTCATCACACGATGGACATACGTAGGCGTTAAACGACATCGCTGTACGAGTCACTAAAGCATGACACTCAGGGCACTCAATCGTTGGTTCAGTAAATGTTGCTTTGAGTGTTTGTTGTTGATCAGGCAAATGGATGCCTGGAATCGAACGTTCAGTCCACGGCGTCACTGGGCTGAGAATTTTCCCTGATTTCACTTCTTGATTCATACTAACTCATCGAGCGCTGCTCGAAGCTCCTTGACTTTATTCACTGCTTGTTCAGCAGCTTGTTCGGGTGCTAAGTTTGCAAATGGTTTGACAAATGCACTTCCCACAATGACCGCATCGGCAACCTGTCCAACCGCTTTAGCAGAAGCTGCATCACTGATCCCAAAACCCACACCAACAGGAATATCTGTCACGGTTTTGATTTTTTGAATACGTGTTGCAACTTCTGTGGTATCGAGTGTCGCTGCACCAGTCACCCCTTTTAATGACACATAATAAATAAAGCCACTCGCTTGTTTTACTACACGTTGAATACGTTCATCTGTTGACGTAGGTGCAAGCAAGAAAATTTGATCCATACTGTATTTTTGTAATACGGCATCAAAATCTGCTGCTTCTTCTGGTGGTAAATCCACTAAAAGTACACCATCCACACCACAGTCATTCGCATAAGCCACAAATTTTTCATACCCGATGACTTCAACAGGATTTAAATACCCCATTAAAACCACAGGTGTTGTTGTGTCTTTTTGACGAAATTCTTTGACCATATTCAAAGCATCAAGGGTATTTGTTCCTGCCGCTAAAGCACGCTCTGCGGCAAGTGCAATCACTGGTCCATCTGCCATTGGGTCGGAAAATGGTAATCCGAGTTCAACAACATCTACGCCCGCTTCAACCATTTGATGTAACAAGGGTACTGTTACATGTGGTTGAGGATCACCCGCCATAACATAAGAAACCAATGCTTTACGCTGTTGTGATTTAAGCTGTGCAAATCGGGTGGCTAGACGTGACATAGAGTTGTACATTCCTTGAATTGTTAAACTTGAGGAGTTGATTTTGTATAAATACAAGACTTTGCATTGTAACGCTATTTTTTACTCATTGAATAGAGTAACTCAGTAGCACAATGTTATCTCATCTTAATACAAAATAACGAACAACCTATGGCATACATTTAGCGCTATTTATGTTTTTTGAACAATGATCAAAGCTACCTATTTTTCGCTTTTTTAAAATTCGCAATTAAATATAAAAATTTAAAATAAATCATTTAAATAGCATCATAAACAGTATAAAACGGTATACATTTTAATTTTTAAGAAATTGCAAAAGCTGTTTATACTATAGCGGCTAATGTTTTTTATTTTTTGAATATGACCACTCCCACACACAGTAAAGTGCAAGCTCGTGGGCTTGCGCTACTGCCACTTATTGTATTTTTAGCCATATTTTTAGGCAGTGGTATTTACCACTCAATCATTGGCACTGCGTTCGCTTTTTATCAAATGAAAGCCCCTGTCGCCGCACTTCCTGCGATTATTTTAGCAATTTTAATTTATCGTGGAAAAATCAACACAGCGATTGATGCGTTTTTAAAAGGAGCAAGCCACCCTAATCTGATTTTGATGTTTATGGTATTTATGCTCGCTGGTGCATTTGCCAGTGTTTCGAGTGCCATTGGCAGTGTCGATGCCACCGTACAATTTGGTTTATCGATCATCTCACCTGAGTTTGTCTTACCGATGCTATTTGTCATTTCAGCATTTATTGCCACAGCAATGGGAACCTCAATGGGCACTATTGCTGCCTGTGCTCCCATTGCTTTTGGTTTTTCACAAGCAACGGACATTCAGCCTATTTATGCCATTGGTGCTGTGGTGAGTGGTGCTATGTTTGGCGATAACTTGTCCATGATTTCAGACACTACCATTGCAGCAACACGGAGTTTGAATGTTGAATTGCGAGATAAGTTTCGGGTCAATGTATGGATTGCACTGCCTGCGGCAATCCTCACCATTCTGATTTATATTTTAAATACTCAACCATCGCAGCATATTGAATATAAAGAATATGACATTTGGTTAATGCTCCCGTATTTAGCTGTCTTCTCTTTGGCATTTACCCGTTTACATGTGCTTGCCGTTCTCACCATCGGCATCGTGTTGTCGGGTATCATCGGTTTAGTTGCACAACCAAATTTTGAAATTTTAAAATTTAATAATGCCATTTATGACGGCTTTGTGGGTATGTTTGAAGTTGCATTATTGTCCATGTTCTTAGGTGGCTTATCTGCCATCATGCAAAAAGAAGGTGGTTTGCAATGGTTGATTCAACGTATTTATGCCATAACACGTTGTTTTAAAGTGGGTAAACAACGTGCAGGTGAAATTGGCATCAGTTTTTTGGTGATCTTTTCCAATTTATTTGTCGCAAATAATACTGTTGCGATTATTTTGTCAGGCGATATGGCACGTGAAGTTGCCCACGAATATGGGGTTGATCCTAAACGTGCCGCAGCATTAATGGACATTTTTTCCTGTGTGATACAAGGCATTATTCCTTACGGTGCACAGCTTTTGTTGGCATGTTCTATTGCAAAACTGTCACCTATTGAGTTAATTGGCTCAATTTATTATTGTTGGATTTTGGCGATATTTGCAATTATCGCGATTATTTTTAGAATTCCAAAGTTAAAAACAGCTTAACTGAGAAAAGTACAGCAAATTAAAAACCTCTTTGTAAACTACGAAGAGGTTTTTTTTAACTTCATTCATCTACCTACCATGGACTTTTTTAAATAATTCATCAAAAATCAATTGGCTGACTTCCGCCAAATGCTGTTCATGCCAAGTATTCATATTTTTCCTTATACTCATTTGGGTTTTTATTCTTTCAATTGTTGTTTCTTTTGTAATAAAGTCTGCCCACTAAAGGCTTTATATGCTCTCGCCAAAGCAGATTGGTCAGAATACCCCAAACGCATGGCGATTTCTGTCAGATTGACATTATCCAAAAGTAATTGCTCACAACGTTTCATACGTTCAACTTCTAAAATCTTCTTAAAAGAACAATCCAAATTACTTAATTGACGTTGTAAAGTACGCACTGAAATATTCAAATGTATTGCAAGATCTTCAATTTTAGGTGCATGTTCATGCTGCCTTAAATCGTCAGCAATCCATTGATGACAATATTGCACAATATTGTCGAAACGAGCTTTAGAGGCTATCGCTTCCTCTGCTTGCCGAACCAACAACTGTGTCAAAGAAGGGTCTGCATCTTCAATTTTTAGATTTAAAGCATTCAAACTCAGTACAAAACTGTATTCAGGTTGATTAAAATTCACCTCGCAAGCATAAAACTTTTGATAATGATAAATCGCCATTTGAGGTGCATGAGCAAAATTGACACATAACAAGGGGAATAACTCTAGCGGCATCATTTTGCGTGCTAAATGTACCATTAAGGCATTGGTCAACTCATTAATAAAACAATATTTTTCATGTAAAAAAGGCCAAAACAAATGAATATTTTGCCCTGTTTGCAACATTTGCATCGGTTTAATTTCATCACCATCAATCACCAAACGACTAAAACGCAAAATGTACTGCAAAGCTTCAGCAATACTATTGCTACGTGTCGCCATATAACCTAATACGCCAAAATGTTCCGCTCGCACATGCTGTGCCATTTCAAAGGCTAAATGTGGACAATCCAGTTCTTTTTTTGTTTTTTCAATAATTTGCATAAAGAAGCCATAAGAACTTTGAGCATCTATCGCTTGGTTCAAGACTTGTTTTAATTTAAGTTGTTCTTCAGGCAAAAATGGCAGGCTTAGAATCTCTAAACCTTGTACATTCAAATAAGTTTGCCAAAGGTGATAATAACCATTGGGTATTTTTAATTCTTGCATGGCATTGCTCACTTTTTTATCATGCAGTCTGACATGATGGATTTTTACTTTGTCGTAAAATGTATAAAAATTGGCAATAACTGTCAAAACAAACTAGACGAAGCACGACATACTCAAAACATGAAAGCAATGTGAGTAAAATAAAATGAATGCTTTAGTTCAATATCAAGTCGATCCTGTGGTCAGAAGCAAACTCAATTTTAAATTAGATGAAGTTCCGCGCTTTTGGTTCGGTGGCGACCCATTTAAAACACGTATGTTTGATGCACTCAGCCTGACTTTTCCTGATGGCGAGCGTTATTTTATCGAATGTGTGCGCTTATTTCGCGACAAAATTACAGATCCCGACTTGCAAAAACGTGTTGCAGATTTTATTCGTCAAGAAGCACAACATGGTATTGCCCATGACAAAATGAATGAAGAAATGCGGAAACAAGGCATGCCACTTGATCAATTCATCAACTTTTTACAACGCCTGTTTAAATCTGAACTGAAAAATCGCTCTCCACAATACAATATTGCCATGACAGCAGCAGCGGAACATTTAACGGCATTGATGGCAGATACTTTTTATAGCCATAAATCAACCTTAAGCGATGCGCATCCCTATGTACGCGCATTATTTGCATGGCATGCAATTGAGGAAATGGAACATCGTGATGTGGCATTTGATGTCATGCAACAAGTCGGTGAAGTACCTGAATATTTAAGAAAATTTACCTTAGCTTTAACCACTGTTGCAATGATGGGCTTCACCACATATCGTGCTAATGTCATGTTGGCACATGATGGTTTTAGTCGCACCCAACGTCTAAAACTCGCACTCACAGGTATGCCATGGTTATTTGGTAAACAAGGTGTGTTTACTCGTATGCGTAAACCCTATATGGATTGGTACAAAAAGGATTTTCATCCAAGTCAGCATCCAATTATTGCGCAATATCACGTGTGGGTTGACACTTTAGCGCAAAGCAATGACCCTATTGCAGCTGGCGAAGCATTTTGGCAAGCGGCTTTATAAGCCACTTTTAAATAAAAGCCTGTATTTCAAAATACTTTCCCCGACATAAGCATGAATGTTCTCTTATGTCGTTTTTTATATGCAATTTTAAATTATTTGAAAAACTTAAAACAAGCCCGATCACCACTTGGCATAATGTTGCTCCAACATACCATACTCTTGATTTAAATAAATAATTCCACCTGTTTCAGTTGCAATTGTGCCGCTAATTTTAGATTGCCACTGACTAAACTGGCTACCAACTAAACGTAGATTTAAATTTTCAAAACGGCGCCAACCAATCAGCACTTCAAGCTTTAATTTTTCATCTAATGATCGAATCGTCCAATGTTGGTCGGATACTTTTTCAAATAGCACATCACTCAAAGGGTATAATACACCATTCACCCAAAGACAATTTTCATTGCCAAAACTTTCATTGACACCTGAAGCAAGATTTAAACCCACACGTTGACCTTGTTGATCCCAAAAATTGCAGGATAACCAAAACCATGCTGTTTCAGGACGCAAAAACCCACACGTATCATCCAAAGATGCGAAGCTTTTTTCATTGAAATATATCTTTTCATTCTGCTTATTGATGAAAAAACCTTCTACTCCCAAAGTCGTGAGCTTTTGTGTATAAGTCCAGCCATTAATTCCTGTCGGACTACATAAACTTAAAGGATCTGTAGCAGCGCAAAAAATACGTGCTTTGAGTTTTTCATCGCCATGTTTAGTGATATTGATATATCGCACACCATTGGCATGTTGCATCTCGATTTGAAAAGGCGATTTTTTAAATAAGCTTTGATTGTAAAGAGGTTGTTCATCAACCGATGTATGATGTCCTAAAATATTATTCGCATTCCACTCTAAAACGTCATCATTTGCATGATCATAGATATAAATAAAAGCATGTCCAGCCCACCCGATATCGACAATTGCAAAGCCGATACTGTAGTGTTCATGCTGAATACTACAAAATTTAAATTTCTTATATTTTAAATTTTTACGCCAACCTTTTAAGGTTTTTCCATAAGGGGTTTTATAAATATAACGATCAATATTAATAGAAGTGGGTAAAGTGGTGAAACGCCCATAACGAGGTAATCCATTCGCCTGTATTAAATCCATTTTTAACCCAATCCTTCGTTTTAAAAATTCTTAGACTTTAGTCTAGATTTTGATTATTACTCATTTTCTAGTCAATACACAATCTTTCTCAACATTTTATAGCGACATAGACACACAATAAAAAAAGCCTGACGAATCAGACTTTTTATTTCAATTTAAACTCTCAAATTGCATCTATTATTTTGGATCAGGTAAGGCATAAGCCACTAAAGCATCACCCATTTTCGTACCAAATGAGCCATGACCACCGGCCATGATCACCACATACTGTTTACCGTTTGACTCATAGGTCATTGGCGTTGCTTGCCCACCAGCAGGTAAGCGACCTTTCCACAACTCATCACCATTTGTCACATTGATCGCACGAATATAATTATCTTGCGTACCACCAACAAACATTAAGTTACCTGCTGTTGAAATTGAGCCACCGAGCATTGGCACACCCATTTTAAATGGTGGTAATGGAATACCCGGTAAACTGTCACGGATCGTACCAATACGGCGCTTCCATGCAATATCATGAGTTTTCAAATCTACACCCGCTACATAGCCCCAAGCAGGTTGTTTACATGGCAAACCAAATGGCGATAAAAATGGACTAATTTCAACGCCATAAGGCACACCATACATCGGCTGCACACCTGCTTCCGTACCCGCACCTTTTGCGGTTTGTTTACGTTTCGGGTCAGCAGGAATGAGTTTGGTCACAAATGGCAAACCAATCGGGTTCATGACTGCAATTTGACGGTCTGGGTTAACAGACATCCCGCCCCATTCAAATACCCCTAAGTTACCTGGGAATACGAGCGTCCCATTTTCAGAAGGTGGTGTGTAAATCCCTTCATAGTTCAGCTTATGGAATGACACACGACACATCAACTGGTCAAACATGGTAGCCCCCCACATTTGTTTGTCGGTTAATTTGTCTTTTGGCGCGAGGTCAAAATCAGAAAAAGGTTGCGTTGCTGAATAATGTTCCCCTTTGGTTTGTGGACCACGTTTAACAGTTTGTGGCACAGGTTTTTCAGTGATTGGAACAACTGCTTTACCTGTACGACGGTCTAAAACAAAAGCATTGCCTGTTTTGGTTAACACATAAATGGCAGGTACCGTTTGACCCGATTTGTCTTGAATATCTGCAAGTGTAGGTTGTGAGGGTACATCCATATCCCATAAATCATGATGGGTAGTTTGGAAGTTCCACACCAATTTACCTGTTGTTGCATTAATGGCTAACATTGAGTTTGCATAACGCTCATGCAATTTAGTACGGTTTCCACCCCAAATATCGGGCGTACCGACACCTGTAGGTACATAAACAATATCAAGTTTTGCATCGTATGCTAATGGTGCCCAAGCGTTTGGTGAATTTTGGACATATTTTTGACCTGGAGCTGGGATTTTATTTGGATCTTCTGCACCCGTATCAAACACCCAAAGCAATTCACCTGTATTCACGTCATAACCACGGATCACGCCTGATGGTTCTTCGGTAGAGTAATTATCTGTTGTTGAACCTGCGATGATAATCGTCGTTCCTGTGACCACAGGTGGAGAAGTCGGGATATAGCCACCCGGATATGGGAATGGCATATCTTTTTGTAGATCAACCTCACCATTATGACCGAAGTCTGTACATGGCTTACCTGTTGTCGCATTGATCGCAACTAAACGACCATCATTGACAGGTAAAATGACTTTTTGTGGACATTGTTCAGAAGTCGTTTTTTTCGCAGCCAAACTCGCTTCAAAACCGACGGTATTGTTGGCATCAAAATATGACACACCACGACAGGTCAAATGTTGGAAGGTATTGTCCGCTTTAAGCTTAGGATCAAACGTCCATTTTGCTTTGCCGGTTGCAGGGTCTAAAGCCACCAACTTTTGGTGCGTCGTACAAATGTACATATTGTCACCCACTTTAATTGGAGTGACCTGATTGGTGGTTTCACCTGAGTCATGGTCTGTTTTGAAATCACCTGTGTTGTATGTCCAAGCCACTTTGAGATCTTTCACATTGTCAGCATTAATTTGCGTCAAAGGTGAATAGCGTAAACCAGATTGGGTACGACCATATGCCGGCCAGTCACCCTCTGCAATACCTGCAATCGCTTGTGCAGTTGCAGGTTGTTGACTAGTTAAAGTGCCGCGGATTTCCTGTGGATCATTAAAAATAGAATAAATCATCACGGCAATGGTGATTGCCAATGAACCTGTTAATGCAACTTTTGCACCTTTGCTATTGGCAAAACCACGTGTTACTGCTGGAATGAGTAAGAATAGACCAAATAAGCCTAAAATATCTAACCGTGGTGCAAGCGCAAAGAAGTCAGAACCGACTTCCCACAAGCCCCAGACCACGGTACCTAACACTAAAACTGCATAAACAATTAAAGCGGAACTTTTTAATTTTTGTAATAAAATTGCGGTAATAAGGAAAAATAAACCTGCAATGATGTAGTACCAAGAACCACCGAGCACTGCAAGATAAATTCCTCCAATCAGTAGTACCAAACCAAAAATTGCAGCAATCACTGCCGCAATGGTTTTTAGCACTGATCCTGAAGACGGAGTACTCATATTGACGACCTCTATGCTTTGAATCTGTTAAATATGTTCCATATTTCTTTCTCAAGAATTATGGTGTTCATGGATAAATTTCTAGATTCTAAATACCAATAATGATCAAAAGAAAAATCAAATACTCATTACATCGTATTTGACCTATCCGTATTCACAATCTAAAAACTAGAATGCGGTTTGTAACTTAATGCCACCCACCCACGCATTTTCGCCGTTCTTATATGCCCCCACATGGCGGATATATTGCACATTCGGACGAATCGTCAGCCAGTTGGCTGCATGGATACCGTAATAAATCTCTGCATCGTATTCTTCATTTTGTGGACGTTCTTGATGATCATTGACATCATCATTGATACGAATTCGAGCAAGACCTACAGCAATTTCATCTTGAGGCCGTGCATCAAAAGCACCTTTATAGACCAAGCCAATATTTTGCATATTGCCGACCGTATTGGTGTCTGAGTCGTGCACAGTGACATTGACAAAACCAGTCAAACCACGATGTGGGTCATCTTGATGAGCGGTAAGTTGTTGCTTAGCAACCACCCACATCCCTTGTTTATGCGATGTTTGCTCAGGATGGTTAATATTTTGTGCATCGGCAGTGCTGTAGTAATAACCTGCTCGATATTCACCATCAAGTTTCTGTGTACCTACTTTCGGTGTCCACACCACTTCAGCAGGAATAATTGCACCATGCGAGCCATCTGTACTTAAGTTCCACCCTTTGCCTCGTTCAAGATTTTCAGGGTTATATTCATAGACCCCCACTTGTGCATAGAGGTCTGGCTGTAAGTTGTATTTGACCCGCGCCGCCCACTGACTCACGGGCCAGTTATACCATTGATCTCCAACCCAGTTGCCAACTTGAGAACCACAAAGTGCAAGGTTTTGGAAATCACAATCAAAGCTATTAAAATCTTCACCTTCGCCAAAACGACCGACTTTAATATCAAGTTTTTGATCTAAAAATTTCTTTTTAATCCAGAAATCAGTCAAACGCCATGTTTGTTCACGCCCCCACACTTCTTGGCTTGAACTTAAATGTCCTGCCAATGCATCAGAGTTTTGTGAAAGTGAGCGACCGTTGCGCTGTGTGACTGTGATTTGTGCTTCGGTATCTTGCCAACCTAAGATTTTTTCCAAATCAAGATGTGAACCAATGGCAAATTGATCTGCATATTCCGTACCGTGACTAGAGGCTTGTTTTGCATGCAACAAGGTTGCCATTTCCCCCGTATAGCCAAAGTTAAAATCATAACCTTGTTGCTGTAATTGTGTTCGTTTTCCATTCCAATCGCCAAACATCCATTGGCTATTTGCATCAAAAGCATCAGCTGCATAAGTAGATTGAAAAACACTATTTAAAGATAAAAGGCTCACAGCCCAATATAAACAATCACGCATTTTTTTCATATTCAGTGACCTTTATAACAAAACTGTAACTAATTATTCATAATACTCTCACATGAATACAAAGTGATAATGTTTTTAATAAAAAAACTACACATTAAAACAATAAATTATCATCAATTGAAAATAAAACAAAACAATCAAGAGATTAAATAGCCACAACACAACCTTGTAAAACCTTAAAAAACATCTACTTATTTTTATATACTCAAATATTGAACGAAAAAAGTAATCTCCTCGTGACCTTAAAGACTACTTGAATTTATTGGTTTACAAATCATCTAATTTGTTAACAAAATACCTGCTTTGTAATTTTATTTATCTGTACTCTGTTGAAATATACATCGCTTTACCATTGTCCTTCACCTAGTTCTTGACCAATATAATCATAACGCATCTGAGAACGAGAAAATTTAATTGGACAAGCAAGTTGGGGTTCTGCTTGTTCTGCATGGGCTTTTAGGGGGACGTTCACGACCCAATTTCTTTGCTGTGCCAATGGCGAGCTTAAAGCTTCATGTAAGCTCAATACAGGCTCTACACAAAAGTCCAACTGCCCAAAGATTTCATTCCATTCAGCCCATGTTTTACTGAGAATTTTTTCCTGAATCGCCTGTTTAACCGCTTGACGGTCTTCTGCATCAAAAGACGCACCTTTTTGCAAAATAATCGGTAATTCCAAAGTAGCTGCCAAACCATTCATAAACTGCGGCTCTAAGCTTCCCACTGAAAGATAACGACCGTCTTGAGTACGATAATAATCATAGAAAGTGCCACCATTCAGCTGCTCATTTTCAGCTTTTTGAGGCTGACCTCCTGCCAAACTTGCAGCTGCTGCCATATTATTCATACTGACCACACAATCAGTCATGGAAATATCAATATATTGTCCGTGACCACTGCTGTATCGCTCTGTCACTGCTGCTAAAATTCCAATGACCGCATGTAAAGACCCACCTGCGACATCAGCAATTTGAATCCCCATTGGAGGCGGCCCACTGTCTTGACGCCCACTATGCCCTGCAATACCCGACAAAGACACGTAGTTAATGTCATGACCCGCTTTATCTTTATAGGCACCTGTTTGCCCATACCCTGTGATTGAGCAATAGATCAACTTCGGGTTAATTTCCGCCAAAGTTGCATAGTCCAAACCTAAACGTTGCATCACTCCTGGGCGAAATTGTTCCACCACGATGTCAAAGTCAGAAATTTTTTGTTTGATCAATTCAATATTTTTTGGATCTTTCAGATCAAGTGCCACAGATTGTTTATTTCGGTTTAAATAACTGTGGGAAGTGGCTTGCCCATTGGCATACGGAGGAAACAAACGAACCAAGTCAGGACGTGTTGGTGATTCAATATGAATCACTTCTGCACCCATATCCGCAAGGTACATAGTGGCAAATGGTCCTGGTAATAATGTGGAAAAATCGAGTACTTTCAATCCTTTTAAAGCAGTTGTCATAATAGTTTTTACCAAATTTGGGTTGATTTATATCTCATATTAGAAATATAAAACTAACATAACAATGTCATGTTCAGCCATTTACCTTGATCATTTCGGCAATTTAAGATGTAAAAAGGCAATTCGCACTGTTGTAAATCGCCAATCCAACATTTTTTAGAGTGTATTAGGTCAATCGCTAGTGAACATCAAAGAATCAGAAGGATTTAACATGAGTCGTGATACGATCAGTATCCATTTCGTGAATGCAGCCCTCACAGGTGTTAAACGCCTAGGCATGGATGTCGAAACATTATTATCACATGTCGGAATTGAAGCAGAATTATTGCGTCAACCCAAAGCGAGAATTTCACCTGAGCAATACACTCGTTTTGTGAAAATGCTTTGGATGGTGACACAAGATGAACACGTCGGCTTTGATATTCAGCCACGACGCTTGGGTTCTTTCGCGATCATGTGTCAATTGATCATTCATGCCAAGACCTTAGGTGATGCTTTAGAGCTTTCTTCACAGTTTTATAAGCTATTTGGCGATGAATGGTCTGTTGCAGTTGAACGTGATAAACACGAAGCGCGTTTAGTTCCATTAATACCAAAAACGATGGATCCTGATCATTTTATTACTGAAAGTATGCTCATGATTTGGCATGGTTTGGCATCATGGCTCATTGAACGTCGTATTCCGTTAGAACGTGTACATTTTGGTTATCCGCGTCCAAATCATGCAGATGAATACGATGCGTTATTCTTTGCGCCAGTGATGCAATTTGACATGCCGCGCACTGAAATTACCTTTGCTGCGGATTATTTAGATCTGCCAATTCGTCAAGATGAAGCATCATTAGAAGAATTCTTAAAAGCTGCCCCTGCACAACTTTTGGTCAAATTCAAAAACACCAACTCGCTTACTTCACGTATTCGCGAAGTGTTAAAGAGCCAAATTGGTGAAGAAATGCCAACCTTAAATGATGTAGCGTCGATGTTGTATTTGTCACCGCAAACCTTACGTCGTCGTTTAGCGGCTGAAGGTAAAAGTTATCAAGGCGTGAAGGATGCTTTACGCCGTGATGCTGCCATTCATTTACTGTTAAATCCTGATTTAACTTTGGAAGATGTTGCTCAACAAGTTGGCTTTAGTGAAACCTCAACATTCCACCGTGCATTTAAGAAATGGACAGGTGTCACTCCTGGTTTATACCGTCAGTTGCATGGTTATCATTAATATAATAATATTTTCAAATAAAAGCCTGATATAAATCAGGTTTTTATTTCATTAAAAATTATTTCGATCTTTTTCACACAATAATGGATCTGCTTTAGAGATCACTCTTTTACCATTTTGAATGGTCATCATTTCTGCCTTGGTCACTTGAAAATTTTGATCATATTCACAGGCGAGACTGCTCTGCCCCTCATCAGAAGTATGAGTACCGTAGATCATCCAAACATAAAAAACCAATAATAAAAGCACGCCCAATAAGCTTATTGAAACAAGATATAAAATCCATTTCACAGAGACTTTAAAATTCATTCTTAAACTCATTCAAATCTCATCACATGTAATATTTTGAACAAAACAATTCACTTGCAGGATTAGAATACAATGTCTTACAAGGTTCATTGTATATTTTTTCTTTGAATTCAATTGACCAAAACTATCAATTGACTTTCCCGTTCTCGTCATTGCACTATCAAGCTTATAAAGTACACTCAAAACACATAACAATTTTAGAAGTCATAAAAAGGAATAGCTATGAGCGAGGCTTATATCATTGATGCCATTCGCACACCACGCGGAAAAGGAAAGAAAGATGGTTCACTCTACAGTGTGAAACCCATTACGTTGCTCACAACATTACTCAATGAATTAAAAGACCGTCACCATCTAGATACTTCAAAAGTAGATGATATCGTACTGGGATGCGTTACCCCAATCGCTGACCAAGGCGGTGATATTGCTAAAACTGCCGCAATTGCCGCAGGTTGGGACAATGATGTCGCAGGTGTGCAGATCAACCGTTTCTGTGCATCAGGTCTTGAAGCGGTCAACATGGCAGCACAAAAAGTCCGTTCAGGCTGGGAAGATGTGGTTGTTGCAGGTGGTGTCGAGTCTATGTCTCGTATTCCAATGGGTTCCGATGGCGGACCTTGGGCACTTGATCCTGAAACCAACCTAAAGTCTAAATTTGTGCCACAAGGCATTGGTGCAGACTTGATCGCGACTTTAGATGGCTATAGTCGTACAGATGTTGATGAATTTGCGGCAAACTCACAGCGCAAAGCGGCTGCGGCACAAGCGGCGGGTCATTTTGATAAGTCTATTGTGGCTGTAAAAGATAAAGCGGGGGTGGTGATCTTAGATAAAGACGAATTTATCAAACCAACCACCACTGCTGAAGGCTTGGCAAAACTCAATCCAAGCTTTGAAATGATGGGCAGCATGGGCTTTGATGCGGTCGCATTACAGCAATATCCTGAAGCACAAAAAATCAATCACGTACATCATGCAGGAAACTCATCAGGTATTGTCGATGGTGCTGCGGTTGTGCTTCTTGCTTCTGAAAAAGCAGTCAAAGAACAAGGCTTAAAACCACGTGCCAAAGTTTTGGCGACTGCGCTCGTGGGAACAGATCCAACCATTATGTTGACTGGTCCTGCACCTGCTGCACGTAAAGCATTGGCAAAAGCTGGCTTAAGTATTGATGATATCGATTTGTTTGAAGTGAATGAAGCATTTGCATCGGTAGTCATGCGCTTTATGAATGAGCTGAATGTTCCTGCTGAAAAAGTCAATGTGAATGGTGGTGCAATTGCTATGGGGCATCCATTGGGTGCAACAGGTGCAATGATCTTGGGTACATTGCTTGATGAACTTGAACGTCAAGGCAAAAAACGTGGTTTAGCAACATTGTGTGTGGGTGGTGGCATGGGTATTGCGACCATTATTGAGTTGGTATAAGGAGAATAAGAATGAGCGCAATTCAATACGAAAAAAATGCGGACGGCATTGTTATTCTGACTTTAGACTCTCCGAATCAATCTGCAAACACCATGAATGCTGACTTTCAAAAAGCACTCACTGAAACAGTTGAAAAATTAAAAGCTGAATCAGGCATTACAGGCATCATTTTCCGTTCTGCGAAAAAAACCTTTTTTGCGGGCGGTGATTTGGATGATTTAATTCAAGCACGCCCTGAAGATGCCAAAGAATTCATGGCTGTGGTTGAACTGATGAAAAAAGAACTACGTTACATCGAAACTTTAGGTGTACCTGTGGTTGCAGCACTCAATGGCACAGCGCTTGGCGGGGGTTGGGAAATCGCGCTTGGCTGTCACGCCCGTATTGCCTTGAATGATCCGAAGTCTAAGTTTGGTCTGCCGGAAGTGACTTTAGGTTTACTCCCAGGCGGTGGCGGCATCGTGCGTATGGTACGCCTGTTAGGTCTACAAAATGCATTCCCATTCCTAATGGAAGGCAAACAATTTGGTGTCGATAAAGCCAAATCTTTAGGTCTGATTCATGACACTGCGGACTCACTTGATGAGTTGCTGGAAAAATCCATCGCATGGGTCAAAGCCAATCCAAAATCACAACAACCATTTGATGTAAAAGGCTATAAAATCCCAGGTGGTGATCCTAAAACCCCAGCAGTGGCACAGATTCTTGCGATTGCCCCTGCAATGCTGCGTGACAAAACCAAAGGTTGCTACCCTGCGCCTGAAGCGATCATGGCAGCAGCGGTTGAAGGTGCTCAGGTCGATGTTGATACAGCGCTCACCATCGAATCACGTTATTTCACTTACCTTGCAACAGGTCAAGTGGCGAAAAACATGATCGGTACGTTTTGGCATGGTCTAAATGCTATTAAAGCAGGTGCGAGCCGTCCGAAAGATGTCGCAAAATGGCAAGCGACTAAAGTCGGTGTATTGGGTGCAGGGATGATGGGGGCAGGTATTGCTTACTCAACGGCGACCAAAGGCATTGCTGTAGTACTCAAAGACGTTTCTGTTGAAAATGCAGAAAAAGGCAAAGCATATAGCCAAAAACTTTTGGACAAAAAAGTTTCACAAGGCCGTATGACTGCTGAGAAACGTGACCAAGTCTTAAGCCTAATCACTGCAACTGCTGATGCAGCCGATCTACAAGGCTGTGATTTGATCATTGAAGCTGTTTTTGAAAATCAAGAACTTAAAGCTAAAGTCACCCAAGAAGCGGAAGCTTTCCTCGCGGATAGTGGTATATTTGCTTCAAATACCTCGACATTGCCAATTACAGGTCTAGCAAAAGCGTCTAAAGACGATAAAAACTTTATCGGTTTACACTTCTTTAGCCCAGTCGACAAAATGCAATTGGTTGAAATCATCAAAGGGAAAAATACCTCTGCTGAAACATTGGCCAAAGCCTACGATTACGTTCAGCAAATTGGCAAAACGCCAATCGTGGTCAATGACAGCCGTGGTTTCTTCACTAGCCGAGTCTTCGGTACATTTGTCAATGAAGGTCTACGCTTACTTGCTGAAGGTGTGCATCCTGCACGTATTGAAATGGCAGCACTTAAAGCAGGTATGCCTGTTGGTCCACTCGCCATTCAAGATGAAGTTGCATTGACGTTATCTGAACATGTCACCAATGAAACCCGTAAGGCACTCCAAGCGGCAGGCAAAGACTTGCCACACTCTCCTTCTGAAGATGTCTTGAAAACCATGATCCATGAGTTTAACCGTAAAGGTAAAGCGGCAGGTGCAGGTTTCTATGATTATCCAGAAGGCGGTAAAAAACATCTTTGGGAGGGTTTAAGCCATTGGAAAAAAGACGTTGATATTTCTGAACAAGAAATGATTGACCGTATTTTGTTTGTTCAGTCACTCGATACTTTACGTTGCTACGAAGAAAACGTATTGGAGTCAGTAGTCGATGCCAACATCGGTTCGATTTTCGGCATCGGTTTTGCGCCATGGACTGGTGGTGCAATTCAGTTCTTAAATCAATACGGTTTAGACAAAGCCTTAGCTCGTGCCAATGAACTTGAAGCCAAATATGGCGAACGTTTTAAAGCACCACAAATGCTCAAAGACAAAGCTGCAAGTGGTAAAATTGACTGATATTTAACACCATCGATTTAGAGAAATAGAGGCAAATGTGCCTCTTTTCTTTGCTCTAAATATTTAATTTGTACTTTATATAACCATAATTTTATTAAGACTTTTACATGAAAAATATCGGAGATTAAACTTTTTTGTGTTATAACATTACATAGATTCTCATTTTTTCAATTTGGAATACTCCCATGTCAAATGCTGTTGAGTCTCAAAAAGTAGCTGATGAAAAAAAAGGTTGGAAAGGGCTTTTAGTTGCTTTTATTTTAAGTGTGCTGTTTCTTGTAATTTTTTATCTTGCCATACAAAATGAGCCTGATTATATGCCAAGTAAGCAGCAAGAAACCAATCAAACTTCTTTTAAAAGCGCACCTGTAATGTCTCAAGAAGCTTTGGCAAATGCTGAACAAAAAAATCAAACAGCAAGTTCACACCACATGTCTGATGCTGAAATGAAGAATATGCAGCATGATGAAACAAGTGAACATCACACACATGAATAATCATTAACACTTAGGTTTTATATCAATTTTAGATATAAAACCTTTTGATTGTATTTTCTGAATAATCTCCCACAAATTTGCATAGTCATTTAAATTTGCATCGGCATCTGCTGAAACAATCTTGGCGTCAGGATTGAAAAAAATGCTTTTCATTCCCACTGCATTCGCACCTCGAATATCTGCATTTTCATTATCACCAATAAAAATACACTGTTCTGCTTGTACTTTGAGTTTTTCACATGCCAAGTGAAAAATTGCCGCATCAGGTTTACGCAAAGCAACTGCTTCAGACACCAACACTGTCGAAAAAAATTCTGCTAATCCTAAAGCCTGAAAATTATGTTCTTGAAATGGCGATTGACCATTTGAAATTAAACCTAAGAGATACCCTGCTTGATGTAGTTTTAAAATAACACTGTCCACATCTGCGAAGCTGCAACAAAATTTATTAAAATCTTGTATATAAGATCGTAATAGCAACTGTTCGGTATATGTTTTAATGGCAAATTCTTGTATTAATTTCCGATAAACCACATCCTTCCAGACCGTACCATTTGCATCCAATTGTATAAATTTTTCAATAAACTCAGACTTTTTTGCCTGTGGGACAAGCTGAAAAAAATTAACTTGCCAATTAATAAACTGCCTGAGCGAGTACGTTCGATCCAATAAAGTCTGGTCTAAATCAAAAAGAATGGCTTTTATCACGGCTATTCTCCTTGTTCATATTTGAAAAACAGATTCGAATTTTTGCATAGTGTGTCAATTTTAAAACTTATCATCAAGTCATCAAAAACATATCAACATGGGGAATTCCGCAATCTAAATAACGTTCACCTTTGACTTGAAAACCTAATTTTTCGTAAAAACCAATCGCATGAACCTGTGCAGATAGTTTTAGAAAAGCACGCTGTTCTGTCGCTGCAACCATAATAATATACTGCATCAACTGCTGCCCTATGCCCTGTCCTCGGTAATTTTTGAGCACAGCAACGCGCCCAATGCTGTTATTTTTAAGCAATCGTGCAGTGGCAATGGCTTGTTGTTGATCATACATCACGAAATGTAGAGAGGTGTCATCTTCAGTATCCCATTCATCATGTTCAGCAATATTTTGTTCTTGGATAAAAACATCCGTACGAACCATTTTCGCCTCAGTGGCTAAAAGTACCCAAGAACCACTACGAATGACATAATCTGACATCAACTCTCCACTATTTCATGATTAAATTTTTAAATAAAAGATGCATTGAGTCACACATCTTTTTCATCCCATTAACATTTACAACCAATCCCTTGTTGGTCCCATTGGTCATTCAGTAAAAGTTCTAAGGACTGTTGTTGAATACCATACATCTGTTTTAATGCCGCAATCTGTGCCAAAACATCCTTATCGGGCGCAGTAAATTTTTTACGTTTGGTTGCTAAAATCATTTTATTTTTACTGGTGTGTTCCAAAGCCACAAATTCAAAGACTTTGGTGTCATAGCCATAAGCATTGAGCAATAATGCACGAATGGTATCCGTCAACATTTCCGCTTGTTGCCCTGCATGAATGCCAAATTGCAACATCGGTGCAAGTACTTTCGGACTTTTTAACTGAGGACGTAATTCTTTATGACAACAAGGTGCGCACATGATCATCTGTGCATTTAAACGAATGCCAGTATGAATGGCAAAGTCAGTTGCAACATCACAGGCATGTAACGCAATCATGACATCTAGTTTTTTAGGTGCATAAGTACGTACATCACCTTGGAAAAAATCCAAATGTTGGAAATTTGCCTCAGTCGCAACTTTTTGACAAAACTCGACCATTTTAGGATTAAGTTCAACGCCTGTAACCTGAGGAATAAACTGATTTTTTGCTAAATAATCATAGAGTGCAAAGGTTAAATAACCTTTACCTAAGCCGAAGTCGACCACTTGTAAGGCTTGATCTTGATGATCAATTTTATCCAAAGCACCTGCAAAAATTTCAACAAATTTATTAATCTGTTTCCATTTTCGTGCCATGCTCGGAATAATTTGTGCTTTGCTGTCGGTAATGCCTAAAGGCTGTAAAAAATAGCTGTCCTGATCGACATAACGATGCTTTGATCGGTCATGTTGTTGTTCCTGTTGCTTCACTTGCGGTGTAACTTTACTATAAGTTAATAAGGCTTTTTTCTTATTTTTTTTCAGTTGAATTTCTTGTTCAGTACTAAATAGGTTCGCCTGTTTGCATTGTGAAAATAGTTCTTGAATGACCGTAAAACTTTCATCTATTGCATAATTTTTCGTGACATCTTGGGTTTTATAACGATATAGACAACTCATCATTGACTGATCTTGTAATGAAATAATACGAAAAGTCATTTTTTCAAGCTGCGCTAACTCACCTTTATATTGACTCAAAATTAAACGTTCAAAACTTTGTGTTTCAATGGCTTGCTGTACAGCATTGATAAATTTTTGTTCCTGCTCAGACATCAAAGCCACGTGTGACATAGTACAAACTCATATAGATACAAGTTGTCATTTTAAATGTTCTTACTTTAAAGGTAAAACTCCATTACTATACAGATGTATTTTTAAAAAAATGATACGTATGAATGCAAATTTGATTCAGACCTATGCACCACAAGAAGAACGTATTAATGCCATTAGCCATGCGATTGGCGCTGTCTGTGCTGCCATTGCAACTATTTTTATGCTCATCAAAGGCAGTTATTTACCTGCATGGCAATTTTTAGGCTTGTTGGTCTATGGTCTCAGCATGGTATTGCTATTTTCTAGTTCTGCGATTTACCATTTTTCTGTCGATGAGACAAAGCGTCAATGGTATAAAAAACTCGATCATACGGCGATTTATTATTTGATTGCAGGAACCTATACCCCTTTTCTTGCAATCGCTATTCCGACAGCTAAAGCCCATTACCTTTTAATTGCACTTTGGGTTATTGCAGCCATTGGTACACTCTTCAAGTTATTTTTCATTCATCGTTTTCAGAAAATTTCGCTCATTGCTTATTTGGCAATGGGATGGCTCGCTGTACTGGTGATGGATGATATGCAACGCTTTTTAAATAGCGGCGCACTCAAATTATTGGTCATTGGTGGGCTTGCTTATACGATTGGTGCATTGTTTTATGCCTTAAAAAGAGTAAGATACACCCATGCCATTTGGCATATTTTTGTTTTGATCGGGGCAGGATCACATTTCTTTGCCATCTATCTTTACGTCATTTAATCCTTAAATATTCATATATCAGTGACCCTGATCGAGTAAATTTGGATTAATCTCGTTGTTTTTTTAAGAAATTACGCCTTTTTTAAAAAGATTACGCTTTAGAAAACTAGTTTTTACTTTTAAAAGTGTAAGGTTCACCATGGCGTCATCTAATACGACTCTGACTGACGAAGTTCAGACAAATTCAAAAACTCGTGTACTCTTTGCCAGCCTCGTAGGCACAACAATCGAGTTTTTTGACTTTTATATTTATGCAACTGCGGCAGTCATCATCTTCCCTCATTTGTTCTTCCCTGCAAGTACAGATCCGACCACAGCAACGATTCAGTCTCTTGCGACTTTCGCCATTGCCTTTATTGCACGTCCAATTGGTGCGGCTTTATTTGGACATTTAGGCGACCGTATTGGTCGTAAAGCAACATTAGTTGCAGCCCTCCTGACCATGGGTATTTCAACCGTCTGTATCGGTTTACTGCCAACCTATCATCAAATTGGAATCATGGCACCGTTACTCCTCGCACTTTGTCGTTTAGGACAAGGGCTTGGCCTTGGCGGTGAATGGTCAGGTGCAGTACTACTTGCTACTGAAAATGCCCCTGAAGGTAAACGTGCATGGTACGGTATGTTCCCTCAACTCGGCGCACCGATTGGTTTTATTCTTGCAACAGGCTCATTCTTAACCCTTGGTGCTTTCATGTCTGAAGCTGAGTTTATGCAATGGGGTTGGCGTATTCCATTTATTGCCAGTGCTGCATTGGTAATCGTCGGTCTTTGGATTCGCTTGAAGTTACATGAAACACCTGCCTTCCAAAAAGTGTTAAATAAACAAAAAGAAGTGAACATTCCATTTAAAGAAGTGTTAACTAAACACTGGGGAATGCTCATTCTTGGTACAATCGCTGCGATTTGTACCTTTGTTGTGTTCTACTTAACGACAGTATTTGCTTTAAACTGGGGTACGACTAAACTCGGTTATTCTCGTGCAGAATTCCTAGAACTTCAATTACTTGCAACACTTTGCTTTGCTGCTTTCATTCCTCTTTCTGCAGTATTGGCAGAAAAATTTGGTCGTAAGGCAACGTCTATTGGTGTATGTGTTGTTTCTGCATTATTTGGTTTAGTGTTTTCAAGCATGTTGGAATCTGGTAATACCTTTGTCGTATTTCTCTTCTTATGTACGGGTCTTGCCATCATGGGTTTAACCTATGGTCCAATTGGTACGGTACTGTCTGAAATTTTCCCCACTTCAGTACGTTACACAGGTTCAGCTTTGACTTTTAACCTTGCAGGTATTTTTGGTGCATCTTTTGCCCCATTAATTGCAACGAAACTAGCAACAACCTATGGTTTATATGCGGTGGGTTATTATTTAACGGCCGCATCGATTCTTTCACTGCTTGCTTTCTTAGCAATTCGTGAAACAAAAAATGATGACGTAAATAACCAAATCTAATCGCGTTACTCCAAATAAAAAGCTTGCAACTATGCAGGCTTTTTATTTACTTTAATTTTTTTCAACTAAGATCATGAATAACAAATAAGATAAAAAACACTCAATGCTGAATAAAATAAAAAATAACTTAGCTTTTAAATGATCTATTTAAGTCAACACCGAACGTCCTAACTTTCATGTTGTTGCTGCTTTTTAGTCTTTACACAACAAAATATTCTGCGACAAATTTCGGAGGATAATCCTGATCCAAACATTCTCTGCTAAAACTTTAGATATTAACTCAACTCAATAATATCAATGGTTGGCGGCACACAAAAACGAAAAGGCACGCCCACCATCCCCGTACCAACACTGACAAACACAGCTGCATTTTCATGCTGATACAAACCTCTTTTATGCCCCAAAATCGATACTTTTTTCATGATATAACTGGTCAGCCAAGGTAATTGCACCTGTCCCCCATGCGTATGCCCTGCTAGCATTAAAGGACGTGTGGGTAACTTGGGCACCATATCAACCGTATCAGGGTTATGTGACAAAATCAGCCAAGGTTTATCTTGTGGTAATAACGGCATACTGCGCATATCGGTTTTACCTGCCCACAAATCCCCTACCCCAATCAAACGAAAATCGTCAAACTCAACCATCTGCCCTTCAATATCAATGACATTATTCACCTGTAAAGCATGGGCTAATAAATCTTGAATCGGTGGGCCAGGATATTGCTCATCATGATTACCATTGACTGAATAAATAGGGGCTTGAATCTCTTTCAAAACAGCCAATTCTTCAGCGAGTTTATTTTCAGGCTCATACGTCCAATCACCTGCAACTACGACAATATCAGGCTGCTCTGCATTAATTTTTTTAACAATAATTTTGAGTTGACGCTCATGTCCTGAAAATAAACCAATATGTAAGTCTGCAATCAATGCCACTTTAAAAGGTCGTTGAAAAGCCTGATCAGGACTTAATTTATAATGTTGATAATCAACACGAACCAAATGTGGTTCAATAAAACGTGCATAAATCAATAAACTCGATAACAAGAAAACAAAAATACTTTCATGCAATGAGAAATATTCAACCCAACCTGCATACAAACTAAAAAAGAACAACGGAAATAATAAATAAGATAGGTAGAATGCGAGCAAATGGACGAAAGATTTAAAGGGATGAATCGTTTCGGTACGTGATTGACTAATCCAAGCCTGTGCCACCCCCCAAATTGCAACCAAGGCAAAGCAGAGGAAAAAGTAAAAAATGATTGAATCTGTCATCCACATACTGAATCTCAAAAAGGCGACTAACGCCGATTAACTTTATTTATCTTTTCAACATTGGCAATTATACTCTAGCTCTGTGAATTCTTAGATTAAATTATGACGCAAACCACAAATCCGATACGACAAAAGTACCAACAGCATCACAAACTTAAGATTTTTAATACAAAAATGGTGCTACTTTCTGCCATTATCGTATGTGGTTTGCCTGCGTGTAATACCCTACCTACACAGCAACACCCCATCACTCCCGTTTATGCTAAAGACACGCCGACAGATCAAACGACTTTGGCACAACTCATTAACCCTTTAAAAGCACAAAATCCTGATCTCACAGGTTTTCATGTTTTATACGACCCTTTTGATGCGATTGCCGCACGTATTCATCTGATTGATAAAGCTGAAAAAACTTTAGATTTACAATATTATATTTGGGACAATGACAAGATCGGTTCATTGGCACTGTATAAAATCATTCAAGCTGCGGATCGGGGAGTCAAAGTTCGCTTATTGGTCGATGATAATAACGCACAAAACATGGAAGCGATTTATTTAGCACTCGACCAACACTCTAATATTGATGTCAAACTGTTTAACCCCTACCGCTTTCGTTCATTTCGCCCACTTGACATGGTGATCGATTTAAAACGTATCAATCGCCGTATGCACAATAAAACCTTTACTGCCGACCAACAAATTAGTTTGATTGGTGGACGAAATATGAGTAACCAATATTACAATATCAGCGACAATTATCAGTTCTCTGATGTTGATGTCATGTTGGTCGGTAAAGCGGTTGAAGATATTAATCACTCTTTTGATGAATATTGGAACCACGAATATGCTTTTCCTGTGCGTGACATTGTTAGCCACAAAAAATATACCTTGCGTTATGAAGGACTCAAACAACAACTGACCCAACATTATGAAGAAATCACCACGCAAAATTATATGAACCTCAGTTCACATTCTCATGATTTTGACAATTGGTTAAATCACCACATTCAGCTCGATTGGGTCAAAGCAGAAGTCATTAAAGATGCTCCTGACAAAATTAAATCTAAAGCAAAAAAAGAAGAACATCTCAACTTTCAAATGCTGACGCATTTAGAAAAACCTGAACAAAGTGTAGATCTTGTTTCTGCTTATTTCGTGCCACAAAAAGAAGGTGAAGAGCGCCTGATTGAATTGGCACAAAAAGGCGTACAAGTTCGTGTACTCACCAATTCATTTAAAGCCAATGATGTTGCTTTAGTCCATGCATTCTATGCAAAATATCGAGAAAACTTACTGAAAAATGGTGTGGAGTTATATGAGTTTTTACCTGCAATTCCTGAACAAGAACTCGATGAAAATATTAAAAAGCTCTCCAAAGAAACCAAAGTGAGTTTAAAAGGTTTAAGTCGTTCTAGCCTACACGCCAAACTCATGGCATTAGATGATAAACAAGTCTTTATTGGTTCTTTTAATTTTGATCCACGCTCTGCCAATCTAAATACTGAAATTGGCGTGATTTTAAATAGTCCATCCTTAGCACAGGCTGTACATTCAACCATGGATAAAAACCTGACTAAATATGCCTATAAATTGGTGCTGAACTCGCAACAAAAAATTCACTGGGTTCGTACCACACCGACCGAAATTCGGACCATTCGTAAAGAACCAAAAATGAAATGGTGGCAAAAAGCAGGTGTGAAAATTATTTCATGGTTGCCAATTGAAGGCTTCATGTAAAAATAAAAGATGTACTAAAAAAATCTGATTGAGCGATCAATCAGATTTTTTAATCGCATGCGCTAAAAGCTAACCCAACACTTCTTTTTGCAACTGAGCCAAACCTTCTTGCATCTTTTCCTGAACCAATTTCGTCAAGGTTTCCACCGTATGCCCTTCCGTAGAAATCAACGGTAACGCACGTAAATGTGCGGTCACTTTTGGCATTTCTAATACAGCTTGAACATTATCGATAAATGTTTCTTCGCCAATAAAGGGCACAACTGTGTCTAATTGACCTTGTTGATTTACATAACAAATCACACAAGCTTGCACAGGTTTTTGCGCTTCAATCGCTGCGCCCAAAATACGTCCATGCACTTTCTTTACTCGTGTACCATCTGTTGTGGTCGCTTCAGGGAAAAATAACACAGGCACATTTTGACTTAAAAATTTTGCGATCTGTTCACGAATACGAATCGAATCGCCTGAACCACGCTTAATAAAGAGTGTGCCGCCCCCTTTTGCCAAAGTGCCCAAAATCGGCCAATTTTCAATTTCAGCCTTTGCCAAAAAGAACACCCGTGCACCTGAGCCTAAAACGGCGATATCTAACCATGAAATATGATTACTTACCCATAAAGCAGGCTCGCGTGGAATTGTCCCATGCACATGAACATCGACATTAAAAACCTCGGCAAGACGGCGACAGAAATACTGCACATAACGTGTATTATTCGAATTATTGGGATCTTTATAGAGTTGATGGCGAAAAACCAAATAGAAACCTTCTGAGACAACTGCTGTGCCTTTGATGAGTTTTTTGCTATATAAAAAAGTTTTCGAAAATAGATTTAATTTCTTAGTTGCGTCTGACGGTAAGGTCATATTTGTCTGTTGTTGCGGCATAGTTGCTCACTAAAATCAGTATTAATCAAATTCATTTGTACGTATTGTATACCACATATACAAGAAGTTGCATTGATCATATAAACACAACAATTAGATAACTTAAGCTCATTTTTATCTACACCTGTTTATTCTAAAATTCAACCATTAAGTGATCAAAAAGAAGGCATAAAAAGCAAATGCAACTCAGTAAAAATAGCACTATTTCACAGCATCTTGACCTCAAATTTTCATTTAGAAAACTACTGGGTTATGTTGTTTTATATTGTGGCAGTTTGGTTCTACTCTCTAAAATTTTTATTGCACTTCTTTGACAATAACTGCATTTTTTATCAGAAATTACTTTAGAATGGATTGAAATCAATCTATTTGAGAGTCTAAATATCTGTGGAATATGCAAATCGAACACCAATCAATGAACGAACAATCTTAGTCAGTGTCGCCGTACAAATTTTAGATGATATCGATCATGAGGAATTTCGATTATTAGCCAAATCCGCAGGTGCAGAAATTTTAGAACATTTGCATGTGCAACGCATTAAACCTGACCCTAAGTTCTTTATCGGCTCAGGCAAAGCTGAAGAAATTGCAGTACAAGTTGAAGCTTTAGACATTGAATTGGTCATTTTTGATCATGCCCTTTCCCCTGCACAAGAACGTAATTTAGAAAATATTTTAAAATGTCGTGTGATTGACCGCACAGGTCTAATCTTAGATATTTTTGCACAACGTGCCCGTACCCATGAAGGCAAACTCCAAGTTGAATTGGCTCAGCTTGATCACCTTTCATCTCGCCTTGTTCGCCGTCACAGTAACCTCGACAGTCAAAAAGGGGGGATCGGGCTGCGTGGTCCAGGTGAAACGATTTTAGAAACAGATCGCCGTTTATTACGTATTCGTATGGATCAACTCAAAGATCGTTTAGAAAAAGTGCGTAAAACACGTAGCCAAGGACGAGCAGCACGACAAAAAGCAGCTATTCCAACCGTGTCTTTGGTCGGCTATACCAATGCAGGAAAATCGACATTATTCAATATTCTAGCAAATAGCGATGTCTATGCTGCAGACCAATTATTTGCCACCCTTGACCCGACACTCCGACGCTTAGATTGGGATGGCATCGGGACATTAGTCCTTGCTGATACCGTAGGTTTTGTCCGTAATCTTGCTCATGCCCTCGTTGAATCTTTTAAAGCGACCCTCGAAGAAACCTTACAAGCCAGTCTACTGCTGCATGTGATTGATTCGAGTAGCCCTGATATGCTTGAGCAAATTGAGGCGGTAGAAATTGTACTCAAAGAAATTGGCGTCGATGTCCCTATTTTAAAAGTGTATAACAAAATTGACCAATCGGGTGAAGATGCCAAAATCATTTATGCGCGACCTCACCAACCTGACCGAGTGTATGTCTCTGCACATACAGGACAAGGTTTAGACTTACTGCGTAAAGCGGTACAAGAATGTTTAATGGGACAGCTCCAAAATTTTCACCTTGTCCTGAAACCTGAATATGGCAAATTACGTAATCAACTTTATGCCCTGAATGTAATTCAATCTGAAAATTACGATGAAAATGGTCAATTACTTTTAGAAGTAAATATTGCACCCTATAAACTTGAACAACTCATTAAACAAGCACATTTACCAATCGATCAAATTTTAGGTGATAAAGCACAACAGTTTGCAAGACCTTTAGAAGAATTTGAAATTAAGCGCTGAATGAGTTAAAACGTGAAAGATAAATTAAGTTGATTAAAAAATAGCATGGACTTGTTCAAAAATATAGATTGGCTCGCATGGATCGCCACCATCGCCCTGATCATTTTCTTTCGAGAAGCCTCAGTGTGGATCATGAGGCAATTTAATCATCCTGAACTCGGCAACCTCACAGGCTTACTGAGTCTTTTACTGATTCTCATCATTTGGCGTCGATTTAAAAAAATTCCATCTCGCTTAGTTGACACCAACAACAAACTCATGAAGGAAAGTGGTTTTGCTTTTCTACCCATTTGTGCAGGTTCATTACTGATGCTTGTGAGCATGGGCAAAGAAATCCCTTTATTTTTATTAGTCATGTTTGTCAGTACCCTTATTCCACTTTGGGTCTATGCAAAAATGGCAAAAAAATGGTTATAAGGAGATGACAATGCTCAGTATTTTAACAGGATTTTTGATTACGCTTACCGCATATTTGGCAGCTAAACCAATCAACAAAAAATTTCCACAAGTCCCTTTATTGGTCATTGCCATGTTCTTTGTCATTGGTATTTTAATGATCTTTAAAATTCCGTATGAACAATATAATACCCAAATGAATGGGATTTTCAGTCATCTGTTAGGTTATGTCACTGTTGCGCTTGCCATCCCTTTAGCAGCCATGCGTTATGATGACTTACCGATTAAATCTGTCGTAGGCATTTTGGTTTTTGCGAGTATCAGTGCTGTGGCTTTACCTATGGGTTTAGCGTATTTACTCCACATGTCTGAACCCACCATCATGGCATTTGCAACACGTGCAGTGACCACCCCTATTGCCATTAATATTGCTACACTTCTACATTCACCTGTGTCCATGGTAATTTTGATTGTGATTTTATCTGGGGTGATTGGGGCTGCATTTTCCTCAATTATCCTTCGCAATATCAATGATGAGCGTGCATCTGGCTTAGCACTCGGCTTGGCTGCACACGCGATTGGAACAGCGCAAGCTTGGCAACGTGGCGCAGTTGCTGGTCGATATGCTGCCTTTGGTATGGCAGTGAATGCAGTCTTCACTGCCATTTGGCTACCTAGTTTTATCTTATTTATTCAATAATGAATAATTCATTTAAAAGAGATTGTTTCTATACAATCTCTTTTTTTACGTTCGTTTTCATTTTTATAAATTAACAAAAAATGTCACTTTTGATAAAATATTGTGAAATAAATCATATTTTTTAAATAGTAATTGCTCAATATTTAATAAATATGGCAAACTCACCCTATAAATTGTGTCTTTATTCAACAATTGAAAATACAATGTAAAAGAGAAAAATATCATGAAAAATACAGTAAATTGGATTGCAGCGTGTCTTCTAACTTGTCTAAGTAGCACAATTTTTGCACAAGATATTACAGGGTCTTGGCAAAGCATTGACGATAAAACAGGCTCGCCTAAAGGCATTGTAGAAATTAAAAAAGATCAAAATGGCACATATTACGGCATCATTACCAAAGTGACGCCACGTGTCGGTTATCAACCTAAAGAAATATGCGTCAACTGCCCTGCACCCTATACCAACAAGCCTATTTTGGGTCTGAAAGCAATTACCAACTTAAAACGTATCAATGACTATGAATATGAAAATGGCAAAATTTTAGATCCAAACAGTGGTCGTTTATACAGCCTAAAAGCAAAGCTTTCACAAAATGGAAGTAAGTTGAATATTCGTGGCTATTATGGCTTTTCGACCATTGGACGTAGTCAAACATGGATACGTATAAATTAATCTTGCAGGTTCTATCAAGCAGCAAAAGTAGTTAAACATTATTTTTTAAATCCATATAAACAAGGATATTTATATGGATCGTTTACTTTCATATTATTCAACTCAAAATAATAGTGACTACCTTTTATATCAATTCTTCATCCTATATTCATTTCGTACTTTCATTGGCAACTTCAATATATTTTAGTGTACTTTCAACACTTGAAATATACACAAAAAATTGCTGAAATATCGTGGGATATTTACATCAATGAATTTTTATATCAAGGAAAGTAAGATGAAAATTCAAATAAAAATTGCTGCACTATTAATCGGACTTTGCACCCACTCTAGCCTCTTTGCACAGGATATTACAGGCATATGGCAACAAATTGATGATCAGTCAGGTGAAGCCAAAGCACAAATTGCATTTAAAAAAGACAGTACTGGTGCTTATACGGGAACGATTATTAAAATTACACCTCGACCTGGTTATACACCAAAAGAATTATGTGTGAACTGTCCTGCACCCTATACCAATAAACCTGTATTAGGTTTAAACCTCATTACAGGGTTAAAACATATTCAAGACAAAGATTATGATCAGGGTAAAATCATTGATCCTTTAACAGGAAAAGTATATCGCCTAAAAGCCAAATTAAACCAAACTGGTAAAATGTTACGCTTAAGAGGTTACTTAGGAACATCTATTTTAGGACGTAGTCAAACTTGGGTACGTGTTGAATAATCATACTTAAAAATAAAATGAAGCCATCTCAAAAGATGGCTTCATTTTTTCATTTTGATCTGATTAATTGTGGTTAAAACATTGGATTATCAACTTTAAAGCTTTGTTTATCTTCCAAACGATAAGCAATTAATTGATGCCCCCAAACACAACCACCATCTACATTTTGAATCTGTTTCTGATTGGGTTGACTGATGGTTTTACCTTGTAATGCAGCCCAATGCCCAAAAATGATTTGATGTGTTTGCGCAGCCTTTGACGCATAGTCAAACCAAGGTTGAAAACCTTTAGGCATCGGCTCATCCAAAGCATCTTTAAAACTAAACTCTAAACGTCCTTGTACGTCAGTTAAACGCATACGAGTCAAATAATTGGTGATACAACGTAGGCGAGCTTGACCTTGTAAATCCTCTGACCAGACATCAGGTTCAGCGCCATACATCTCTTGTAAGAACGCATCTAAAACAGCAAAATCCTCATGCGAAATTACCGCCTCAACTTCTTTGGCATATTGAGCTGTTTGAGCTGCATCCCAAATATGTGGAATTCCTGCATGAGTTAAAATGGTCTGATCATTCGGAAATAAACACAAAGGTTGTCGTCGTAACCATTCAATCAACTCATCACTTTCAAGCGCATGAATCACATCGTCAATACGATCTTTTTCTTTGAGTTTTTTAATGCCACGTGCGACAGCCAAAAGATTTAGATCATGATTTCCCAATACTGTTGCAGCTGCACCACGCTCACACAATTTCTTGATAAAACGAATCGCACCCACTGAGTTTTCACCACGTGCAATCAGATCACCTGCGAACCAAATAAAATCTTGATCTGAATCAAATTGGATTTCTTTTAGCAACATTTTCAAAGCTTCAAAACAGCCTTGTACATCACCAATCACATAGTTATATCGAATTGCACGGGTCATCAGTTAAGCCACCATTTGATCAGACAAAGCAACGAATTGTGCCAATGTTAAAGTTTCAGGGCGCGCCATTGGATCTACACCTGCATTTTCAAAACCATTTTCAACAAGCATACCTTTTAAACTATTACGTAAAGTTTTACGGCGCTGAGTAAAGACATGAGAAACTAAACGAGCCAATGCTTTTTCATTTTTCGCCACAATTGGTTTATTGGCATAAGGTTCCAAACGAAATACCGCAGAGGTGACTTTAGGTGGTGGATTGAATGAACCTGGCGGCACTTCAAATAAAAATGTTGGCTTACAAAAATACTGAATCATGACAGACAAACGTCCATATTCTTTCGTATTTGGCGAAGCAGTAATACGATCAACCACTTCTTTTTGCAGCATAAAATGCATGTCTTTGACTTTGTCACCAAACTCTAAGAGATGGAATAAAAGCGGAGTTGAAATATTATAAGGGAGATTCCCCACCACGCGTAAAGGACGATTTTCCTGAAAAAGTTCAGTGAAATCATATTTCAAGGCATCAGTTTCAATAATGGTCAAACGTTCAGGATGAGGTACTCGACCCGGTAAACCTGCCGCCAAATCACGGTCAAGCTCAACCACAGTCAAAGCATCGCATTCACCAATCAAAGGCGATGTTAATGCCGCAAGACCGGGACCAATTTCAACAATATTGTCCCCTGAACGCGGTGCAACAGAACGTACAATTTTGGCAATCACACGTTGGTCGTGTAAAAAGTTTTGTCCAAAACGCTTCCGCGTGTGATGCCCTTCATCTTTTGGGTTTAAGGCATTAATTTGATACATAAAATATTTTCCAACGTGAATTAGTGTCTTGCCAAATCAAGTGCAAGGTCAACAGCAACATTTAAGCTAGAACTTTTTGCCTGTCCTGTGCCTGCAAGGGAGAGTGCTGTACCGTGATCGACAGAGGTACGAATAAATGGTAAGCCTAAAGTAATATTAATCGCTTCACCGAATCCTTGTGATTTTAACACAGGTAAACCCTGATCGTGATACATTGCCAATACTGCATCAGCATCTTTTAAATGCTCAGGGGTAAATAAAGTATCAGCAGGTAGACTTAAACTCATGTTGACACCCTGTAGCCGATAGCTTTCAAGCACAGGGTTAATCGTATCTATTTCTTCATGCCCTAAATACCCGCCCTCACCTGCATGGGGATTAAGCCCACACACCAGAATATTAGGATGTTCAATTTTAAATTTGGTTTTTAAATCATGAATCAAAATGTCGATTACTTGATGTAATCTTTCTTTGGTAATCGCATCTGCAACGTCACGCAGTGCTAAATGGGTTGTTGCCAATGCCACACGTAATGTTTTAGTGGCTAACATCATCACGACACGGTCAACTTCTGCACATTCTTGATAATACTCAGTATGACCACTGAAATGAATCCCAGCATCATTGATCACTGACTTTTGTACAGGTGCAGTGGCTACCCCAACGCTTTGACCTTGTAGAGCATAATAGGCTGAACGATGTAATTGTTCTAATACATAGGCTGAATTTTTAGGATTTAATTGTCCGAGTACAACATCTTCATATAAAGGCACATGCTCAACATAGAGTTGACCTTGCGTGGATGAATCTTTTTGCCCCATATATTCAATGATCTGTATCTCTTGTTTTAAAATTTCGGCACGATCACGCAACATATTGATATCCGCCAATACTACAATTGGTCGCTCATCAACACGCTCTGCAAGACTCAGACAAATATCAGGACCAATGCCTGCAGGCTCACCACTAGTGATATATAAAGGAAGCATTTTCATTACACCCATTGCATTTGCTTTATTATAAGCGGGAAAAGTATTTTCATTTGAAAATTTTACTTTATTGATCTATTCCATCTAGATCACTATGACTAGCAACGTATTGATTTGAATGTCAGTCTAAATTTTTTAATTCAGCTCAATATTTTATCTAAAAATATTCATCCTTCCTAAAGGCATGCCAAATACATTCTTTCACAATGAACATGTACAAAATACCTTGAACTAAGCTTTGCATTTTTAATCAGCACTCAATATAATAATGCGCTTGAAATATTAGATTTCGATTGTGGATTCTTCAGGTTTCAGGTAGAATTCGCGCTCCTTTTGTTTGGACAGATTCCATAGTCCAAACCAACTATAATAGGTAGTGGTTTAATGAAAACTCTCAGCGCTAAGCCTGCTGAAGTTCAACACGACTGGTACGTTGTTGATGCTTCTGGCAAAACTTTAGGTCGCCTTGCGACTGAAATCGCTCGTCGTTTACGCGGTAAACACAAAACTTCTTATACTCCTCACGTTGACACTGGTGACTACATCGTTGTGATCAATGCTGAACAAGTACAAGTGACTGGTAAAAAATCACTTGATAAGAAATACTATCGCCACACTGGTTTCCCTGGTGGTATCCGTGAAACTAATTTCGAAAAATTAGTTGCTCACAAACCAGAAGAAATCTTTGAACGTGCTGTAAAAGGCATGTTGCCAAAAGGTCCTCTTGGTTATGCAATGATCAAGAAGATGAAAGTGTACGCTGGTACTGAGCATCCACATACTGCTCAACAGCCACAAGTTTTGGACATCTAAGGGATACAGCACATGGCTACTAATTATGGTACAGGTCGCCGTAAGACCGCAACTGCACGTGTTTTCCTATCAGCTGGTACTGGTAAACTCGTAATCAACAACCGTACTCTTGAACAGTACTTTGGTCGTGAAACTGCACGTATGGTTGTTAACCAACCACTTGAGCTTTTAGAAGCGACTAACAAATATGACCTTTACATCACTGTTGCTGGTGGTGGTATCGGTGGTCAAGCTGGCGCAATCCGTCACGGTATTACTCGTGCATTGATCGCTGCTGACGAAACTTTAAAACCTGCTCTTCGTCAAGCTGGTTTCGTTACTCGTGATGCTCGTGAAGTTGAACGTAAGAAACTTGGTTTACGTAAAGCGCGTAAACGTCCTCAATTCTCTAAACGTTAATTCGTTTACCGAATCGGACAAAAAACCTCGGCTTATGCCGAGGTTTTTTTATGGTCATTATGAGTCTAATCATGACCTTTGCTTTCATTTAAATTTCCGTTTTATTCATTTTTTAAAAGCGATAAAATAATGCATGATAAAAGTATCCGTGATTTTATTGCTTATTTTTAGTATCCTATCCTATTCACGCAGCTCAGTTTTTGGAATATGAACCTCGAAAACACACAATTGCAAGGGATTACACTTTATAGTCATGCAGATGATTTTCGCTCGCATTGGGTACGCTTTGTTCTGACCGAAAAACAAATTAAACATAATCTGATTATTGTTGACGAGGATGATGAAGATTTAGCCAGCTTAAATCCTTATAATCAATTGCCCATGCTCATTGAAAATGATTTAAAACTGTTTAATACGGCGATTATTTCTGAATATATTGATGACCGTTATCGTCAAAATAAATTGTATGCAGATGCACCCGCTCCGCGTTCTGAACAACGTCAATATATTTGGCGTTTTGAGCAAGATTGGCTCAAACTCGCAGACATTATGCTGCGCCATCCAGACACCTTAAATATAGATGCACAGAAAAAAGCACAAAAACAATTGCGTGATACATTGATTTCATTAACGCCTCTGTTTCAGCATTTTCCATATTTTATGTCTGAACACTTTACAATTTTAGATTGCATGTTAGCACCAATTTTCATACGGTTAAGACAAATGGGAATTGAGTTACCAAAGCAGCAATGCCGTCCAATTTTATTATATTGCCAAAGAATTTTTAATCGACCTAGTTTTTTGAAGTCCATGACCCTTCAAGAAAAGAATCGCTTTCAAGAATTTTTAGCCAAAGAATAGAGTAAATTTCTCATGTCTGAACCAGAATTAAACTTAACCCCCACTCGCCCATATCTTGCACGTGCGATTTATGAGTGGATTTGTGATAATCATCTAACACCTTATCTGTTAGTGGATGCAACACAACCCTATACCGATGTCCCAACTCAATTTGTACAAGATGGTCAAATTGTCCTGAATATCGTGCCACACGCTGTACATATGCTTAATATGAGCAATGATGCCGTCACATTCTCCGCACGTTTTGGTGGTGTGCCTAAAGATATTTATGTACCCATGAATGCAGTATTAGGTTTGTATGCTCGCGAAAATGGACAAGGTTTATTCTTTGATCCTGACGAATATGCCAATGTGCAAATTAATGAAGATGCTTTAAAATCAAATACTACAGAGACATCCGAAACAACTGACGAAACACCAAAGAAAAAACCAAGTTTAAGAATTTTAGAATAGAATAAAGGAGCATTCGATGGCTTTTGATCTCGTACAATACTTTGCTGAGCAGATTAAGATTCAAAAGCCTCAGCTTTTAAACCAGTATCCTCCTGAAGAAAGAAAGAATTATTTATTAGAAATTAATGCATTAACTTTAGGAAAATTAGTTAATCTTTGGGAACAAAAAGAGGATGTGGTCTATCAAGAAATTCAAAATGTGGATCATTTATATCTGCAAGAAATTGCACGGCATTTGACAACATCCTCACATAATCAATCACAACTCACGAAACCTGACCTAGAACATGCCACAATTGAAATTTTGGAGTTACAACTCAAAGAGTTAAAACAGTTAGATGAAACGGGTAGTTTTGGCAAAAGAGGTCTACGTGAATTAATCTTAGGTCAAATAGAACATCTCTCAGGTCAAGCCGAAGATTGGGTTTGGTCAACCAATAACCTAAAAGTGCTCATAGGTTCTAAACCTATCATGCAAGAAGAGCTATCATTAGATGAGACAATGAAGGAGTTTAATCAAATGGTGAATACGCAAAAAGAGCACACTCAGGCTGAAGTTTTAGCTGTAAAACCTGCGACAACAATCAATCCAACTTGGGCAAAAGTCTGTGAACCAATTGTTGCATTGGTGGTACTTTGGATTTTATTTGAAGCACTACAATCCGCATTTGCTTAATTGAGTTCTTTTTACAGGACTTCAGAAATATACAACTGCAATATTTTCTATTTCAGCATTGCAGTTGTTATATTTATTTTACAATTGTATTTTTTCAAAAATTGGTTATGTTTGCGGCAAAAATATTTTGGAATATTTTAAAATATTGAGTTTATCTAAAATAAAAAAAGACATTACTCAGTTAAACTGAAAAATAAAAAAATAGTCAGTAAATTTTATTGCTTTAAATACTATATTCAATATAATAAATACATATTATATCTTTGATTTTTAAATAAATGTAGCTTAAGATCACATACTGCAAAGAAACGTGACTTAAAACACAAAATAAAACATTGACACATTAACAATGCTTTGGTTGGTTAAACGGTTAGAAAAGAAACTATTCTCTTAAATAAGTTTATATTTATTTAAATGAGAATATTTGTTGGTAAACGGTTTTATCACTATTTTAGATTTCAAGATATTGTACGTTTTTTAACTTTTCCTTAAAGTGATATTATGAATAAAGCTCGTATCAATATCGCAATTTCAGGTCTTGGCTTAATTACAACTGAAAAACTAAAAGCAAAATTACGTGAAGTCATTCCATCATCTATTGACATCCATTGGGGTAAAATGAATGACCCTGAGATTCACCTTGTCTTTATTCATGAATTTTTTTTTGAAACTGAAAACATCCAGAAAATTATTTTTTCCAATAATTTAGCATATTTAAAAATATCTAAAGATAATCTGACCCAAGGCTCAATTCAAGACAATACTTTATTTTTACCTGTACAAGATTCGCAGATTTTAAAGAATTGGATTCAAACTCATGTTTTAGATCGACACAATATTGTTGTGGAAGCGCCTTTAGAAACAAACGAAACTCTAGTACCTTTACGGCATGATTTTCCTCTTTTAAATGTGCAATATATTGCTGAAATTTATCATGATTTACAAAGAAAAGTACATCTTTTCGATCAGCTTGGTAGCTTAGCAGTGATTGATCATCATATGCATGTTGCTTGGATTAACCCAAAGCGGATGCTTCCACATACCGATGGCTCATTGCAATATGCATCCGCAACGATTGAGGATTTTTCGGCTGTTTCACGTAAACAACAACTGAATTTAGAAAATTGGCTCTTTGAATTACTGTGGAATTCGACAGACTTATGTATACTTCCTCACGCATCCGCACATTTCAAGCTTAAATTTTGGCCTCAGCCTACACGTACAGATCGTAAATTAATTTTGCAGCTTTCTGCCTGTTTTATTCAAGGTGCGGAAGTACAACACGTGGCAAATAAATTGGGAATCGATATCCAAATTGTCCAACGTTTCATCAATGCCAATCTGGCAATACATAATGCTGAGCTGGTCAATGCTAAGGCATGCCAATTTGATCAAACAACAAAGAATGAAACTCAGCAACAAGACGTGAATGGTTTACGTAGCTTTTTCGGTAAATTAAAACGTCGATTCGGCTTTTAGGAACATCACCGATGATTATTCAAAAATATAAAATTGTTTTTGCAGGTTCAATGGGGGCAGGAAAAACCGAAGCGATCAAAGCATTATCTGAAATTCCTGTTTTAGCGACCGAAGCATATAATACTGACCAAGAACGCCATCAGAAACTTAATACTACCGTAGGTATTGATTATGGTGAGATTACCCTTGAAGATGGGAACAAAATTGGGTTATATGGCACACCTGGGCAAGGTCGCTTTGACTTTATGTGGGGCGTCATCTGTCAAGGTGCGATAGGCACCATTATTTTGATTGACCATAGCAACCCTAACAGCCTTGAAGAACTTCAATATTATGTCGATATTTTCAAAAAATATGATGATAACATTGTGATTGGTATTAGTCATTTAGATAAAAATACAGACATTTCTAGCCACAAATACCGCACTTGGCTCATCGAAAACAATTTGAATTATCCATTATTTTTTGTCGATGCTCGCCAAAAAGATGATGTGCTCATGTTACTTGAAACCGTTATTACCACGTTAGAAATTAAATATTTATAGAGAGAATAGAATGCTGAATATCGCTGAACAACGTAGTGCGCCAGATGAATTAATCGATTTTACCAAAGCCGAAATTCATGATGTTTTAATGAATGTAAAAGGAATTGATTTCATTATGGCATGTTCAACCGATGGTTTTGAATTATGCTCGGTGTATCGCAAAAACACCTATAACTCAAGCAAACTTGCAGCTGTCAGTAGTTCTATTTTAGCCATGGTAAGCGCTTTTTTAGGTGAAATCGAATTGGTCGGTTGTAATAGTATTACGCTTGATGCAGAAAATGGTAAAGCAGTTTTAACTGCTGTCCCTGCTGCAAAACATCCCATGGTTTTAGTCACTTTAGCCGCAAAAGATATTTTATTAGGACAATTACTTTATAATCTAAAAACAGCGAGCAATAATATTGCAGCACATAGTTCATAAATCATTTTTAAAAGCCATTTCAAGTGAAATGGCTTTTATTTTGCGCTTCGATCAATCTTTATTGTGTAGCAAATGCAATATTTAGTAAAACTTGGCGCTTTTTCACCTGTTGACCAATTTGTGCAATGATTTCCTCAACAACACCATCACCATCTGATTTAATCTGTTGCTGAATTTTCATCGCTTCTAATACAATTAAAGTCTGACCTTTTGTTACCGTATCACCAACATTCACCAAAATATTAATCATTGAACCATCCATCGGCGCACGGATCTTGCCATCCCCTGCCACATCAGAGGTTTCAGGTACAGCATAAGTAACATTTTCAATACTAATATTGCCATTGACTGCATCTAAATACAGACGATGACCATCCAAAACATAGTCAATTGAACGGCGTACACCATTTGCAGTGTAAATCAATTTTTGTGCAGTTTGCTCAAGAACTTGGATTGTAAAAATCTGACCGCAAATTTCAACTTCAACCTGATTTTGATCACGTTTCACCAAAAGCTGTAATTGTTGATCATCATGTTTGAGCTTTAATGGCAACGACAAAGCGATCCCTGTATTCCAACTACGATTGCTTGAGGCATTGGTGAATAATGCTGCGCTCACCGCCAAATGCTCTAAGCCCAAAGTTTGCTTATGTAAGCTTACATCATCTTGAAAATATTCTTGGATAAAAGCGGTATTGGTATCGCCTTGGACAATAATGGGATGCTTTAATAAATTCACCAAAAATTGCTTATTGCTATTTACCCCCAACAACACACAATCATTGACTGCTCGTGCCAAAAGACGAATCGCATCCTGACGAGTTTTTCCATAAGCAATGACTTTTGCCACCATCGGATCATAGAATGGGCTGATTTCATCTTGGCTCAATAAACCATGATCAATTCGGACATTCGGTAAATGCGCAGGCAACCAACGCTGTACTTGCCCTGTTTGTGGTAAAAAGTCCTGACGTGGATCTTCGGCATATAAACGCACTTCTATCGCATGACCTGTCAACGTCAACTCAGATTGTTGTAAGGGTAATGTCTCACCATTAGCAACACGCAATTGCCACTCGACTAGATCAAGCCCTGTAATCAGTTCTGTTACAGGATGCTCAACCTGTAAGCGAGTATTCATTTCTAAAAAATAAAATTCACCTGATTGGTCAAGTAAAAACTCAACTGTTCCTGCACCGACATAATCACATGAACGCGCTGCGGCAACGGCTGCCTCGCCCATTTGCTGACGTAAAGTTTCAGTCATGACAGGACACGGTGCTTCTTCAACAACTTTTTGATGACGACGTTGAATCGAACAATCACGCTCAAAGAGATAGACATAATTACCATGCGTATCACCAAAGACTTGAATTTCCACATGACGTGGTGCGATCACCGCTTTTTCAAGAATGAGCTCACCTGAACCAAAGGCATTTTCTGCTTCAGAACGTGCTGTTTTCAATGCTTCGACGATGTCCGCTGAGCTTTGTACCAAACGCATGCCTCGCCCGCCACCGCCTGCCGAGGCTTTGACCATCAATGGATAACCAATTTGATTAGCTTGTTGTTCTAAATGCTCAATCTTTTGCTGATCGCCCTCATAACCGGGGACGCATGGCACACCTGCTTGAATCATCGCGATTTTTGAAAGACGCTTACTGCCCATCAATTCAATTGCAGGCGCGGGTGGTCCAATAAAGGTGATGCCATTTTCAGCACATGCGGCTGCAAATTCTGTATTTTCAGACAAAAATCCATAACCAGGATGGACTGCATCAGCACCTGTTTTTTTACAGGCATCGATAATATTTTGAATCGACAGATAAGATTCTGAAACTTTTGAAGCTCCGATATATACAGCTTCATCGGCAACTTGCACATGACGTGCATGACGGTCTGCATCGGAATACACCGCTACAGTTTCATAACCCATTGCCCGTGCTGTTTTCATTACGCGAACAGCAATTTCACCACGATTCGCCACCAATACTTTTGAAAATGCCATTCTCGTTTTCCCTATTCTTGGTTTTATATTTTGTTCTATAAGTTTGGATGTGAATTACCCACCATCAAACCAACTTGGATTGCGTTTTTGAATAAATGCCATGGTACCTTCCATGCCTTCTTCACTACCTACCGCATTGGCAAATTGTTGCGCGGCATCATCCAACAAACTGTTGAGTGGCTCATTCAATGTACGATGCAATAACGCTTTGGTAACACGAGAAGCATGCGGTGCTGTGCGTTTGATTTGCTGAATGGTTTCAGCCAATAAAATTTCTAAATCGGCAAGATGATCTGCCACTTCATGCACCACCCCCACTTTAAGCGCTGTCTGTCCTTCAAAGCGATTGCCCAATAATGCCAAACGACGTGCTTGCGTTAAACCGATGCGTTTCACCACAAAAGGCGCAATCTGTGCAGGAATGACGCCCAAACCTGTTTCGGGCAAACCAAACTTTGCATCAGTAAGACTAATGGCGATATCAGACACACATGCCAAACCAAAACCACCACCCAAAACCGCACCTTCAAGCACAGCCACCACTGTTTGTGGTGCTTGATCAACCTGTTCAATCATATAGCCAAATTGACGGTTAAAATCTGCATAAGGTTGGTTTGAACCTGCACTGGCAGCTTCGCCACGCAGTTGCGCCATGTCTTTGATGTCACCCCCTGCGCAAAAATGTCCACCTTTACCACGTAGAATCACCGCACGGATCGACAGATCATTTTCAATGGCTTTAAACACTTGTTGAATAGTTTTGACCATATTTAAACTCATGGCATTACGACTTTCTGGTCGGTTGAGCCACACGCTTAAAATACTTCCCTCTTGTTCCAATTCAATACTGTCATCAAATTGTTGTGAAGTGAGAGCGGCTGAAAGTGTCATACGCATTCTCCTTATTTACGCTTTGACGGCAAAATATCCATCAATTTACAAATAATGCCGAGCATGATTTCATCTGCACCACCACCAATTGAACCTAAACGACCATCACGATACAGTTGCGACGCAGGGTTATCCCACATAAAACCATTACCCCCCCAAAACTGTAAGCAACTATCAGCCACTTCACGGGTTAAACGCCCTGCTTTGAGTTTTGCCATAGATGCAATCTCAGTGGCATTGCCACCTTCCAAATGAATCTGACAGGCACGATAGGTCAAGGCACGTAAAGCTTCGACTTCCGTCATCATTTCTGCAAAACGGAAATGTACATATTGGTTATTAATCAATGGCTGACCAAAAGTAGCTCGCTCTTTGGTATATTCAATGGTTTGTTTAATCACATGCTCCAAACCACCAATGGCATTCGCTGCTGCCCACATACGTTCCTCTTGGAATTGCATCATCTGCATCATAAAGCCCATGCCTTCAGCACCCACCAAGTTACGTTGTGGAACACGGACATTGTCAAAATAGACTTGAGCAGTTGTGGTTGAACGCATTCCCAATTTATTTAATGGCTCTGAAAAACTGATCCCAGCACTTTTTGCAGGGACAATAATCATCGATTTATTGACATGCGGTTTATCGTCAGATGTATTCGCAAGTAAACAGAAGAAATCTGCTTGCAGTGAATTGGTGATCCACATCTTGCTTCCGTTGATGATGTAATCATCACCGTCTTTTTTTGCTGTGGTTTTGATGGCTGCAACGTCTGAACCTGCATGCACTTCTGAAACTGCAATCGAAGCGACATATTCACCCGCAATGGCAGGCGTTAAAAATTCATCTCGTAATTCTTTACTGCCAAAACGTGCTAAAGCAGGTGTTGCCATATCAGTTTGCACACCAATCGCAAGCGGTACACCACCACATGCTGCTCGTCCCAACTCTTCTGCAACCACGAGGTTATAAGAATAATCCAAACCTAAACCACCATTTTCTTCAGGCTTACAAATGCCCAATAAACCCAAATCTGACATTTTTTTAAATACATCGTGAATCGGGAAAATCCCTTCCGCTTCCCATGTTGGAATGAATGGATTCAGTTCAGTTTCTACAAACTGGCGTGTGGTACGGCGTAGTGCTTCATGTTCTGGAGTAAATTTCATTGTTTTGTCCTAAATTTATTTTTAATGTTCCATATCATCGTTTTTCAACGATCAATTTTTGATTTTTAAAATCTGGATACGCCAAATTTTGATGCATTCAATTGACGGGCTCTTGACTCATAAATTGTTTTAAATAGAAAAATAAGTACTTTACGTGTGTCTCGTGGGTCAATAATGCCATCATCATGCAGCATGGCCGTATTAAATAAAGCCGTAGATTGCTGCTCTAATTTGACCGCTGTACTTTGTTCTAGAAAATCTAACATTTGTGCATTGGGTTCCATACCCGCAGCTTTTTGCTTTTCTTCAGCCACAATACGTAGAACCTTACCTGCCTGTGCAGAACCCATCACGGCGACATGAGAATTTGGCCATGCAAAAATAAAGTCTGGATCTAAAGGGCGACCACACATCGCATAGTTTCCTGCACCATAAGAACCATGCGCGACTATAGATACTTTTGGAACGGTACAATTAGCTACTGCTTGGATCAATTTCGAACCATGTTTAATAATACCGTTCTGCTCCGCATCTGTTCCCACCATAAAACCTGTGGTGTTATGCAAAAATAATAACGGTCGCTGTGTCTGCTCACAAAGATGAATAAATTGTGCCGCCTTTGCCGCACCTTGTGTGGTAATTGGACCATTGTTAGTTATGATCCCGACATTCAAGCCACCGATTTTTGACCATCCACATACCGTATGTGAGTCGTATTCTTGTTTAAACTCGAGAAAGTCTGAATCATCAACCAGACGGGCAATAATCTCTTTCATCTCTAAAGGTTGCTTTGGATCAGTGGGAATAATGCCCAGTAGTTCTTCAATGGCATAACGCGGTTCTTTATAACTTTCACTCAGTGAATGCGTTTGTTCCTTCCAATTCAAATGTTCAAGAACTTCACGCGCGATTCGTAAACCATCAGCATCATTTTCAGCTAAATATTCTGCAGTACCTGCAACTTGAGCATGCATTTCAGCACCACCCAATTCTTCAGCACTTGCCACTTCACCTGTTGCAGCCAATAACAAAGGTGGTCCAGCTAAAAACATCTCGGTCTTTTTACGCACTGAAATGACGTAATCCGATAAACCCGGTTGGTAGGCACCGCCTGCTGTAGCATTACCATGTACCACAGAAATCTGCGGAATACCCATTGCTGACATACGTGCTTGATTGGCAAAGGTCTTACCACCATCAGTAAATACTTCTGCCGCATAGGTTAGGTTTGCCCCACCACTTTCAGTTAAAGCCACGACAGGAAGTTTCTGCTTCATGGCAATTTCTTGGATACGTAGCGTTTTACGGACACCCATCGGGGAAATTGTGCCCCCTTTAATTGCACTATTGCTTGCTGTGACTAAACAGCGTACACCACTGACAAAACCAATGCCTGCAAGAATTCCCCCACCTGCATCAGAACCATCTTTATCATCATGCATGCCATAGCCGACCAAACCGCATAGTTCTACAAAAGGTGAATCTGCATCTAAAATAAGGCGAACACGTTCATGCGGTAAAATTTTACCGCGTTTATCAAACTTCGGTTTGGCGGCATAAGATTTTTCAATACTCTTATTTTGCACAGCACGAACTTCGGCAATTTGAGCTAAAAGTGTTGCCTTATTTTGTTCATATTGTTCACTACCCACAGCAATTTCAGATTGGAGAATCGTCATGAATTTTCCCCTGTAGATTTATTGTGTTGTGTTTGCTTCTGCTCTTGCGCTTGGGTAGAGCGTTGCTCTACTTTTCCAAGCTCATCTTTTAATACATCTGGTATAAAGGCACGATGGAAACCATTGAACGAGACACTATTGGTTGCATCAGCCAGTGGATACATTCGTGTACCTTGTGAAGCTGCACCATCCACTCGTAGTGTTACCCCTGAAATAAAACCTGCTGCTTCTGAAAGTAAATAAACAATTGCCGATGAAATTTCTGACTCCGTACCCATACGTTTTAAAGGCACATTACCAGCAAGACTTGGAATAATAAATTTGGCAAAATCACCCGAATAATTGTCCATACCCGATGATACAATCCAACCCGGTGCAACACAGTTGACTCGAACACCTGAACGTCCCCATTCCACCGCAGCCGTTTTTGTTAAATTATCCACGCCTGAACGTGCCGCACCTGAATGCCCCATCCCCGGCATTCCGCCCCACATGTCTGCTGCCATATTGACAATGCTACCGCCATGTTTTGCCATCCATTGGTTATAGGCTTCTTTCATTAAGTAAAATGTTGAATGCAGGTTATTACGTACCACTGCATCAAAACCATTTGCTGAGATGCCTTCTAAATTTGACGGAAATTGACCGCCCGCGTTATTCACCAAGCCATCGAGCTTGCCGAATTTTTCAAGCACTTCGGCAATCATGTTTTTGACTTGCTGTTCTTCACGGTTATCACAAACGATAAAATGAACCTTGCCACCATCTTCCGTGATTTCAGCACTGACTTTTTCCAATTTTTCAATTTTGCGTCCTGTGATCACCACTTGCGCGCCCAATGCTGCTAACTCATGTGAGGTACACCGCCCGATGCCTGAGCCACCACCTGTCACAATCACGACTTTGTCCTGAAAAGCATTTGATCTAAATATTGAGTGATAATGCATTTTTTATTTCCAATTTATTTTCTTAAATCCCCTCTCCTCTTAGGAGAGGGTCAGGGAAAGGTTATTTCCAATGTGTTTTCTTTGACTTCCTAAAAGCCCCTCATCCCCTTGCGGACTTTCAGTCCTCATCCCAAAGGGAGAAGGAGTTTTCCATTACGAAAATGATTGGAAAGATCTCCCTCTCCTTTCAGGAGAGGGTTAGGGAGAGGTGTTTTTAAATAAAAATCCCCCCTTTAAAAAGGGGAAATTTCATCTTTCCATATCAATTACCAACTAATCCTTTCGGCACTTTCACAGGCATATCCAACAACTGCTGTGCAAAAGCTTTGCCCTGTGGATCAATACGCAGACTCGCAATACCACCACCACCTAAAGCATTTTCCAATAGAATGTTTAAGGCACTAAAACCTTCAATCTCATAGCGAATGACTTTGCTTGTTTCAGGATTCAGCACGTGTTGCATATATTTCGCGACATTTTCAGAGGTCAAATTGGCGCGAATCCATGGTAAAAATTCAGGCTGACGTGCGATAACCCCGATATTGCTGTGATTACCTTTATCACCACTGCGTGCATGGGCAATATCCACCAATGCCATTTCGACTTCATCGCCAGTAAATTGTGCGGTTTCACCCACCTCAAGTTGTGTAAATGATTGATCTGTTGAACCTTGCGGAATCTCTACATTTTGACGCTGACCATTGATGTCTATTTCAACATTGAGCTTGGATTTATCAACAAGGAAAGAGAACAGTTTGATCACAGGTGAAGCTTTGGGACGACCACCAACAATCCCTGCCAATGCAGGTGCCATGCCTGTAGAGGCTTGTGCAATTTCCGAAGCAAAGAACATACAAGCTTCTTTAAACATGTGTTTCACTGCGATTTTCACCACAACTTCACGGCTTTCGGTATGTCGGGCATTTGCCCCATAGGTACTTTCTATACCCAAAATTTCAACCGATTTTTCTTGAAATGGTGGAACAGAACGCAAAGCTAAAACGCGTTCACATTTATTTAAAATGGCGTCGGCAATGACTTGTGCCTTTTCAGGTGCTTCACGCCCTGCAATCAGGAAACTCACCAAGACCCGATAACCATCAGGATAAGTGGCACTGACTTTATACTGCTGTGTCGGTGCACGCCCTGTTGCCCCTGTCACTAACACTCGGTGCTCAGCGACTTGTTCTAATTTGACCTGACTGAAATCACAGCTTACATCAGGTAATAAATAAGCTTGCGGATTGCCAATTTCATAGACAATCTGCTCGGCAACCGTTGCTGTTGAAACCAAACCACCTGTGCCTTTGGGTTTCGTGACAATAAAAGAGGCATCTTCTTTGACTTCAACGATGGGAAAACCCATATTGTCAAAGCCTTCAACCAAACGCCAATCGGTAAAATTTCCGCCTGTACATTGCGCACCACATTCAATGATATGTCCTGCCAATGAACCCTGCGCAAGCTTGTCATAATCATCAACTGACCACTGATATTCATGCATCAAAGGTGCAAGCACAACGGCTGAATCGACCACACGCCCTGTAATCACAATATCTGCACCTGCTGCCAATGCATCACGAATTGGAATCGCACCAAGATAAGCATTACAACTTGCTAAATGACTTGGCAACTCTTCACCACTGAACATTTCCTTAATGTTTTGGCTTTTTAATTCAGCCAAATTCGGCATCAGGTCATCCCCCAACACCACAGCCACTTTTAAATTCAGACCCTGTGCTTCAATGACTTTTTGTAAAGCATCACGACATGCTAATGGATTTACCCCACCCGCATTGCTGATCACTTTAATGTTTTTTTCACTGATTTTTTTCAGCAATGGCGTTATGACACGACTGACAAAATCAAGCGCATAGCCGTGTTCGGGATTGGTCATCATGGCTTTTGCCATAATGGACATGGTGATTTCTGAAAGATAATCAAAGACTAAATAATTGATATCGGATAAATGTACCAATTGGAATGCGGCGGTATTGGTATCTCCCCAAAAACCAGAAGCACATCCAATTTTGACTATACGTTGATCTTCCATTTTCGCACCCTTTCCACAGCTCGATTATTTTCATTGTTGTGAATAAAATTTATACTTTAATCTACCAAGCAAGCGCTTGGTTTGTAAAGTACAAAATGTTATGCTGAATTGGCAAATGTGTTTATTTTGCTATAAAAAAACATAAGCCATTCATTTATTTGGAAAAATACCGATGACCGCCTGTTCTATAAATGAAATTCAACCGATTGCCTGCTTCGATGCAAGTGCTCGTGGGCGTTTATTACAAGGCGCTGCCTATTTGTTTCATAAGCAAGGTTATGAAAAAACCACGGTGCGTGAGTTGGCAAATTTTATTGGCATTCAGTCAGGTAGTTTGTTTCATCATTTTAAAAGTAAGGATGATATTCTTGCCAATGTGATGCACGAAACGATCATTTATAACCATGCACGTTTGTTGGATGCAACTGCACAATCGGATGATGCTGAGCAACAATTGAAGCATTTAATCAAAGCAGAATTGACCTCCATTACAGGCGATACAGGTTCGGCAATGGCAGTTTTGGTCTATGAATGGTTTGCACTGTCGAAAGAGCGTCAGGATGAATTGTTGAAACTGCGTCATGATTATGAGCAAATTTGGCTCAATGTGATTGAACAATTACGCCTACAAAATAAAATTCAGCATGATGCTTTTATTTGGCGACGTTTACTCGGTGGTGCGATTGCCTGGACGGTGACGTGGTATAACCCCAATGGCAAAATTTCTTTGGAGCAATTGACGGAAATGGTTTGGGAAATGGTGATGAGATAAATTAAATTAAGACCATTGAACCCAATTAAATAAAAAACTAAACGACATGACTTAACGCAGCCAATTTAAAAGTTATTTTTATTGTCATTCATTTTTGCTAATCTACTGACTTTAAAACAATTAAACTAGAACAATGAATCCAGTCCAACATGCTCAAATTTCACAAAAACGCAGAGGTGGCGAACTCGAAGATTATATCGATATTCACGCCTTAATCGACAGCACCAAAATGCTCTGTACCGACAACCGTCATCGAATTTTGCATACTTTTTGGGGTGTGCAAGAAGTCATTATTCCAATTTTTGGTCATCATTTTCAAAACAGTGCAGGCTCAAGTATTGAAGTCAAAGACCTTTGTGAAAAAGATCATTTATTGGTGGATTTTCATCATCGTTTTATTCCAACTTTGGGCGATTTTGTGGCAGCAATGCAAGATATTCCAACCGAAGGTTTAGCCAAACGCTTAGAAAAATTCCATACCGAAGTCATTGATGACCCAAAACTTTCAGCCACTCTACTTTCCCCCTTGTCAGTGACAGGTCAGCTCAAGTCTTTACTCATCACACATAACAGTTGGTTTATTAACACCATTTTACCCATGATGGGCAAAAGTGAAGCCAAGTTCATCGAGTTTGATATCACCCCTGCCATGTTTTTCAATCCGATGCGTTTTGAACTTTGGATGGACAATGGCACGGTTGTTCCACCAAGTGCATTAAAACTTCAAGAATTGAAAACAAAAATTGCTTAATTCTATTTTTAGAAAAGGAAAAAATACTATGACCACTCAATACGTCATCCGCCACAATGACTTTGCCTATAATGATGAATGGTATCAAACCCACACCCCAATTTTAGGCGCAATACAAGCAGTTTATACAGATAAATCGGAAGCCGAAACAGCCTATAAACAGCTGATTGTTGAGGCTTTATATCATAATGATGACCTGAGTAATTATGATATTGGCAACGGCTATGCTGATGACGCAACCTATGAAAATTTAGAAGCCTTTGTACTAGAAAAAACAGGCGAAGAATTTGACACCGATGATGAAATTCCAGAAATGGAACTTGAGGATGCTTTTCAATTTGCGCAAATTGCAGGAATTTTACATTACCAACTGATTGAAATTGATCAAACTCAGCCCATTCATATCCTTTGGTCAAACACACAAAATGATTATCTCAAAGGAGAATATAACAATACTTTTGATAGTCTCGACGAAAATTTTGCGGATCGAGAGGATTTAGATCTGTATATTTTTGAAGATGATTTTACTCAAGATGTCATTGGGCACGACTTAAATGAATTAAGTGATAGTCCTGAATTATTAAAAAATCTTATCCATACCCTTTCAGACATCACCTATGATGTTGATACAAATAGCATCACTGAGATTGATTGGTACAACCTTGCTTTCACCGACTTAAAATCACTCAATGCATTACTCAAACAATCCATTTTTGAAGTGAGACAAATTAGCTTAGAACAACTCAATAAAATCAGCAATGGAGAAGAAAATGAGTAATAACAAATATGTGATTCGCCATCAATCATTTGGTTATAATGATGAATGGTATGTGCTTGATTGGGCAATGCAAGGGGCAATTAAAGCGGTCTACAGTGATCAACGTGAAGCTGAAGAGCAGTATAAAAAATTGATTGTACGTGCCTTATATCAAGATGATTACTATAATTTTTCCATTGCAAATGGCGAAGGTGATGACCAACAATATGCAGCCATTGCAGCCTTTATCTTAGAAAAAACGGGCGAAGAATTTGATGGTGAATTGATTCCCGAAATGAATGAAGATGATGCTTTTGAGTTTGCTAAACTTTCAGGCATTTTGCATTATCAGCTCATTGAAATTGATGATTCATTACCGAATTACGTACTTTTCAACCCAGCAACCCAAAGCTATGTCTATGCCTCTACACCTGAAGAATCCGTACTCTTAACAGGTCAAAATGAACTATTTTTATTTGATGGTAAAAACTATGTTGATGATTATTGGCAAGAACAAACCATTAACGATTTTTTTGCTGATCTAAAACTTGAATTGAATGGTACATTAGAAGAACTGAGTGATTCACCGACATTATTGCAACAACTCATTGATGATAATTTTTGGCTCAGTTATGAAAATCAACAATTAAAAGTCAAAAGTTTTGCTGACCAAGACTCATTTAATTGGATCAAGTCACTCAATGCTTTGCTGAAAGACCCGATTTTTGAAATTCGTCAGGTGACATTAGAAGAACTCGCAACACTCAATTAAACATTTCTTAATATCACAGATGAAATGCGGTGAAAATTTTCACCGCATTGATTCTAAAGCTTCCAGCAAACTAGTACCCTAACTGACGACTTGCCAAATCTTTCATGATTTCTTCAGCGCCACCACCGATCATATTTACTTTGACGTCACGGTAAATACGCTCAGATTTTGTGCCACGCATGAAGCCCATGCCACCCAGTGTTTGCACTGCTGCATCTGCACAAAACTGCATGGTTTGTGTTGCAACATTTTTTAGCATACAAATCTGTGCAATCAATTCATTGCCTTGTAACTCAGGTCGTCCCAAACGATAAGCTGTATCTTCAAGTAAAGCGCGTGTCGTGGTTAAACGTGTTGCCATATCGACCAATTTATGACGTACAACTTGATGATCGACCAAGCGCTTACCAAAAGTCTTACGCTCTTTTGCCCATTCTAAAGCTTCTTCATAACAGGTCAAAGCAAAACCATAACTACTGGCTGCAAGAAAGAAACGCTCCATGTTGAAGTTATTCATAATGACAAGAAAGCCCATATTTTCAACACCCAACAAATTTTTTACAGGGACACGGACATTGTCAAAATGTAAATGTGCGGTATCTGAAGCCCACCAGCCCATTTTATCGAGCTTAGATTTGCTGATCCCTTCACTATGTGCATCAATCAACAACATGGAAATGCCATTCGGACCTTTGGCATCGGGGTCAGTACGCACTGCAACCGTATAATAATCTGCTCGCATTCCCGAAGTAATAAAGGTCTTTTCCCCACTGACAATGTAATCATCTCCATCCCGAAAAGCTTTGGTTTTTAATGCTGCGACATCTGAGCCGCCAGTGGGTTCTGTAATTGCTAAAGCAGATATTTTTTCACCTGCCAATATTTTCGTTAAAACCGTTTCTTTAATTTCAGCAGATGCAAAATGATTAATCGGTGGGGCACCAATGGAGTGCGAAAGCAATGATGCGCACAAACCACCTGAACCTGTTTTGGCTAATTCGATCGAAGACAATAAAACATGAAATGCATCGGTCTGTGCAATACCCCCATAAGTTTCATCAAACCCTAATCCAAGTAATCCAATATCAGCTGCTTTTTTATAAAGTTCACGTGGAAAAGTTTCAGCATCTTCCCATTCATTTACATAAGGCAGCATTTCCTTTTGTACAAATCTTCGTACTGAATCGGAAAATTCAAAATGTTGCGGGCTATAGTAAATTGGATTCGGCTTCATTTTTATACACTTCCTTATTAATTTTCAAACTTATAGTGACAGATTTTTAAGCTTTTCAATGTGCTAAAAGCATCATTTAAACCCGAAAGTCATGATCTTTTCAGCCAAAACATAACTTTCATTTGACTCACAAATATTGATTTTTTATGACAGCAAAATCCTTTACAATCTTGAACTATTTGCTTTTTATTATGATGTACCGATGATCACACTGTCTCAATTTTTATCTCGTTTTAGCACTGTCACTCTTCAACGCAGTCTAAATTATGTAAAAAAAATTGACGTGGCAAATTTAGAAACACATCTTGACAATAACCGCTTGGACATTGAAGCACAAATTGAAGGCAATGATTGGTATGATACTTTTATTCGTGTTGACCTCAACAAGAGCAGCATCATAGATAATGAATGCAGTTGCCCTGTCGGTTTTAATTGTAAACATGCAGCAGCATTAGCACATTATTATTATAATCATCAACATGAAAAGCCATTCAAAAAACGATCAGATTACCATCCTCATCAATCTCATAAAAATACAGCAACGCATTCAGTACATCATCAATCAAATCACGCCACACATGACACTGCCAAAGCATGGCTGGAGCAGTTCCGCCAACAATTAGCCCTTGAAAAATCGACACAAATCTTAAAACATCACCAACTCATCTATATTTTTGAACCGAAGAAAAATTCAAAAAAATTACAATTAACAGTCAATAAAGCACGTCGCATTAAAGATGGTAGTATCAGTAGAACAGAGCATTATACTAGTTATGACAATGTGCCTAATGGCCGCTTAAAAGTATCCAATGAAGATAAAAATATTTTTAATCATCTCTATTTTTTTGCAAAACTAAACTTCAACCATGCAAATATATATAACTATCCACCCACGTGGGACATTTCAGGTATTTACCAAGAACAACTCAAAATGGTGATTCAAAAAGGTGTTTGTTATCATCTAAATACCCTCAATTCTGCACTCACATGGTCTGATGAACTTTATCAACTTGAATTTAATTGGCATGCACAGCCTGCACAAAAAACTGAAAAATTAAAAGCACAATTTTTTGACCAAAGTCATCAAAAATTAGATGCTGAGCATAACCAACAGATTTATATTATTCATTCACATCCTTTGAGTTACCTTGATGCTGTTAAAAATCAGGTGGGCGTATTAGAGTCGTCTTATTCAAGTGAAATGATTGAAGAATTAATCAATATGCCGCAACTTCCTGCGGATCTTTTAGCTGAGTTTGAACAAGTCATTCAACCCTATTCTGCTTTTGGAGATTTGCCCCAAACACAATTTTCACAAAACTTAGAAACGATTCAAGGTCAACCGATTCCGATTATACGTTTTGGTGGATTTCCACAATATCATCGTTTAAGCGATATGTATCACTATGCCATTGCTGAAATTGAATTTGAATATCCATCAGGACGAATCAAAGCAGGCGTCACTGAGGAATATGTCATTCAAATTTTGAATGAAAAAGCAGTCAAACAACAACGTGATTTAAAATTTGAAAAACAACAAGTTGAATCTTTAAAAAAATTAATCCCCTCTTTTCAATGGCTCGCACAAATCAATAAAAACAAACGCCCTGCGTTTGACACAATGACTGAAAACTCAATTATTTGTGCTGATCCAAAAGATTGGATTCATCACCTGATTCCTGCCAATAAAATTGAACAATTAGGATGGAAAGTTGAACATACACCCGACAGCTTATTTCAATTATTAGCAACACAAAATTTTCAATTAAATTTAGTGGAGTCAACAAAAAAACAAAATTGGTTTGAAGTCGGTGCAACAGTTCAAGACCTTGAGGGTAACACATATGATGTCATCCAACTTTTAGCACATCTTGTTGCTAAAATGCCCACCATGTTAGATCCTGAATTCATTGAAGAATTAGAAGATGATGGCTACTTTATCGTAAATTTAGGTGATCAAAAACCACAATTGACCTTAAAAGTACAAGAAATAAAACCTATTTTTATTTATCTTAAAGAGATCTTGCAACATCCTGATTCAGCAGGATTTGATCGCTATGATGCAGCACAACTTATTGATTTAAAACATACTTTAGGTATGCCATGGCAAAGTTCAGAACCTTTATACCAATTTGCCCATAAACTCAATCAATGCTACCAACAACAAATTGCAACGCCTCAAGGCTTTCGAGGTGAATTACGTCCTTATCAACAACAAGGCTTAGGTTGGTTACAATTTTTACGTGAAACCCACCATGGCGGTATTCTTGCTGATGATATGGGTTTAGGCAAAACAGCTCAGACCTTGGCACATTTATTGATCGAAAAACAAGCGGGAAGACTTGATGAGCGTCCTGCCTTAATTATTGCACCGACATCATTAATGCAAAATTGGCGTAAAGAAGCAGAAAAATTTGCACCTGAATTAAAAGTTTTAATTTTACAGGGGCAAAATCGTCTTGAGCATTTCGAAAATATTCCACATGCAGATCTTATTCTCAGTACCTACCCACTTTTAGTGCGTGATGAAGAATATATTTTGAAATATCAATATCATATTCTAATTTTGGATGAAGCTCAAAATATCAAAAACCCACGTGCAAAAGCGGCTCAAGTGGTGAGACAAATTCAAGCTCAGCATCGCCTGTGCTTAACAGGCACGCCAATAGAAAACCATTTAGGCGAACTTTGGTCATTATTCCACTTTTTAATGCCAGGGTTCTTATATACACAGGATGTATTTAATAAAAAGTATCGTACGCCGATTGAAAAAGAAGGCGATACAATGATCAAAAATCGCTTAGTTGCTCGTATTAAACCTTTTATGTTACGCCGTTTAAAAACTGATGTTGCTCAAGAACTGCCAGAAAAAACAACAATTGAAGTGAATATTGACATGAATGAACAGCAGTCAAAACTATATGAAGCTGTTCGAGCAACCATGCAAAAAGATATTCGCGAACTTATTGCAGCTCGGGGCTTTAAACGTAGCCAAATTCAAATTTTAAGTGCATTATTAAAACTCAGACAAATCTGCTGTCATCCTCATCTGTTACAGCTAGACTATCTTAAAGATGATAATATTCAGTCTGCAAAATTAGATCAACTGATTGAAATGCTGACCAATATGGTCGAAGAAGGACGTAAAATTTTAGTTTTTTCACAATTTACAAGCATGTTGCAACTTATTGAAAATCAATTAAATACTCTAAAAATAAAGCATACCAAATTAACTGGAAAAACAAAAAAACGAGATGAAGTGATTACAGCCTTTCAATCTGGCGATATCCCAGTATTTTTAATCAGTTTAAAAGCTGGAGGGGTTGGCTTAAATCTGACAGCAGCTGATACTGTAATTCATTATGATCCATGGTGGAATCCGGCTGCTGAAGATCAGGCATCTGACCGAGCTTGGCGAATTGGTCAAGACAAACCTGTGTTTGTTTATAAACTAATTACAAATCAAAGTATAGAAGAAAAAATTTTAGCTTTGCAGAAAAATAAAGCCCAATTAACCCAATCAATTCTCAGCACAGACTATGAACATGAAGTAAAATTAACTGAAGAAGATGTAATGAAATTACTTGAATAAAAATTGCATTATGTATCTATCACATTGTATTTTAAACAAACACATCGCAATTCTTTTTTTTCATTTGGAATAAAATAGATGGAAAATAATTTAGAACAACAAAACAAACATTCATTGAATGTAAAATTATATCCTGTAGAAAATTTACAATTTTTACTGACTGCAGGACCTGATTTAATCAGTACACAAATCAAAAAAGGACAATATTGGGATCAATTGATTTTAGTTTTATCAGAGCACTTTTTAAAAGATATAGATCATCCCATATTTATTGATATTGGTGCCAATTTAGGTGCTATTTCCATTCCAATTGCGAAACACATTCAACCACGACAAGGTATCGTGCATAGCTTTGAAGCACAACGAGCGGTATTTTATCAACTCTGTGGCAATATTTTTGCTAATCATCTTACACAAACTTGTCATGCTCATCACTTAGCGATTGGAAATAAACAAGGCACCATTCAAGTACCCATTTTAGATTTACATACCGACATCAATGTTGGTGCATTGTCTTTAGATGCCGAAATTCGGGCTGAACAAAGCGAACACCAGTTTGCTCATCATCATGATAAAAAATATGAGTCTGTAGATTTACAAAAAATAGATCATTTAACACTCCCCTCCGCGGACCTTATTAAAATTGACGTCGAAGGTATGGAGCTAGATGTCATTAAAGGAGCAAAAAAGTGGTTAAAATACAGTAATTACCCTCCGATTTTTCTTGAAGTATGGGGTGACTATATGAAAAAACAAAAAACTAAAAAAGAAAAATTAATTAAATATCTAACAACTAATCTTGGTTATGAATTATTTTTTATAGATGAACTTTGCATTGCCCAACATGTAACACGTAAAAAATATAATATCATTTTGAATGATCAAAATAGACAAATTTATTTAGAAAAACTAGCATAATGCTCTAGAAAACATGCAAGAAGACAATTAAATCAATAAAATATAACAAGGAATAATTGAAATAATTATTCCTTATTTATAAATACTATTTTCCCACCCGCCATAAAAAACACCCCCAACCTTTCAGTTGAGGGTGTTTAAATTTAAAAGCTGGCGATGACTTACTCTCACATGGGTAATCCCACACTACCATCAGCGCTAAGAGGTTTCACTTCTGAGTTCGGGAAGGGATCAGGTGGTTCACTCTTGCTATTGTCGCCAGCAAACTGTTATGGATACTCGCTATGGTCTTATTTAGATGCCACGGCTTTCAACCAAATGAGTTATTAACAGGATAATTTGAGTTGCTATTGTAACTAGCTTTTGAACTAAATCAAGCATTTTGCTTTGAATTCATTGAAACATACAACTGTTTGGGTGTTGTATAGTCAAGCCTCACGAGCAATTAGTATTGGTCAGCTTCATGCATCGCTGCACTTCCACATCCAACCTATCAACGTCGTAGTCTTCAACGGCTCTTTAGAGGACATAAAGTCCTAGGGAAATCTTATCTTGAGGTAGGCTTCCCGCTTAGATGCTTTCAGCGGTTATCCCTTCCGAACATAGCTACCCGGCGATGCGACTGGCGTCACAACCGGTACACCAGAGGTTCGTCCACTCTGGTCCTCTCGTACTAGGAGCAGATCCTCTCAAATTTCCAGCGCCCACGGTAGATAGGGACCGAACTGTCTCACGACGTTCTAAACCCAGCTCGCGTACCTCTTTAAATGGCGAACAGCCATACCCTTGGGACCTGCTTCAGCCCCAGGATGAGATGAGCCGACATCGAGGTGCCAAACACCGCCGTCGATATGAACTCTTGGGCGGTATCAGCCTGTTATCCCCAGAGTACCTTTTATCCGTTGAGCGATGGCCCTTCCATACAGAACCACCGGATCACTAAGACCTACTTTCGTACCTGCTCGACTTGTGGGTCTCGCAGTTAAGCGCGCTTTTGCCTTTATACTCTACGCGTGATTTCCGACCACGCTGAGCGCACCTTCGTACTCCTCCGTTACTCTTTAGGAGGAGACCGCCCCAGTCAAACTACCCACCAGACATGGTCCTCGTCCCGGATCACGGGACAGAGTTAGAACCTCAATATTACCAGGGTGGTATTTCAAGATTGGCTCCACCGAAACTAGCGTCTCGGTTTCAAAGCCTCCCACCTATCCTACACAAGTAAGATCAAAGTTCAATGTCAAGCTGCAGTAAAGGTTCACGGGGTCTTTCCGTCTAGCCGCGGGTACACCGCATCTTCACGGCGATTTCGATTTCACTGAGCCTCTGCTGGAGACAGCGCCCCCATCATTATGCCATTCGTGCAGGTCGGAACTTACCCGACAAGGAATTTCGCTACCTTAGGACCGTTATAGTTACGGCCGCCGTTTACTGGGGCTTCGATCAAGAGCTTCGCTTACGCTAACCCCATCAATTAACCTTCCAGCACCGGGCAGGCATCACACCCTATACGTCCACTTTCGTGTTTGCAGAGTGCTATGTTTTTAATAAACAGTTGCAGGGGCCTAGTTTCTGTGGCTGCTCTCAGCTCAGGAAGCAAGTTCCATCACCAAAAGCAGCGTACCTTCTCCCGAAGTTACGGTACCATTTTGCCTAGTTCCTTCAGCAGAGTTCTCTCAAGCGCTTTGGTCTACTCGACCTGACCACCTGTGTCGGTTTCGGGTACGATTCCTGTGTAACTGAAGCTTAGAGACTTTTCTTGGAAGTATGGTATCAGCCACTTTACTGTACAAGTACAGCTTGCTATCAGTTCTCAGCATAGAGTACCCCGGATTTGCCTAAGATACATGCCTACAACCTTTCACCTGGACAACCAACGCCAGGCTGACTTAACCTTCTCCGTCCTCTCATCGCATTACACAGAAGTATTGGAATATTAACCAATTTCCCATCGACTACGCCTCTCGGCCTCGCCTTAGGGGTCGACTCACCCAGCCCCGATTAACGTTGGACTGGAACCCTTGGTCTTTCAGCGAACGGGTTTTTCACCCGTTTTGTCGTTACTCACGTCAGCATTCGCACTTCTGATACCTCCAGCAGACTTCTCAATCCACCTTCATCGGCTTACAGAACGCTCCCCTACCACGTATACATAGTATACATCCGCAGCTTCGGTACTATATTTTAGCCCCGTTACATCTTCCGCGCAGGCCGACTCGACTAGTGAGCTATTACGCTTTCTTTAAAGGGTGGCTGCTTCTAAGCCAACCTCCTAGCTGTCTATGCCTTCCCACATCGTTTCCCACTTAATATAGATTTTGGGACCTTAGCTGGCGGTCTGGATTGTTTTCCTCTTGACTACGGACGTTAGCACCCGCAGTCTGTCTCCCGGATAGTACTCATTGGTATTCGGAGTTTGCATCGGTTTGGTAAGTCGGGATGACCCCCTAGCCGAAACAGTGCTCTACCCCCAATGGTATTCGTCCGAGGCGCTACCTAAATAGCTTTCGGGGAGAACCAGCTATCACCGAGTTTGATTAGCCTTTCACCCCTATCCACAAGTCATCCCCTGGCTTTTCAACGACAGTGGGTTCGGTCCTCCAGTTAGTGTTACCCAACCTTCAACCTGCTCATGGATAGATCACCCGGTTTCGGGTCTATACCCAGCAACTATACGCCCTATTAAGACTCGATTTCTCTACGGCTCCCCTATACGGTTAACCTTGCTACTGAATATAAGTCGCTGACCCATTATACAAAAGGTACGCAGTCACCGAACAAGTCGGCTCCCACTGCTTGTATGCATGCGGTTTCAGGATCTATTTCACTCCCCTCACAGGGGTTCTTTTCGCCTTTCCCTCACGGTACTGGTTCACTATCGGTCAGTCAGGAGTATTTAGCCTTGGAGGATGGTCCCCCCATATTCAGACAAGGTTTCACGTGCCTCGCCCTACTCGTCATCATTATATGTGCCCTTTCGTGTACGGGACTATCACCCTCTACGGTCGCACTTCCCAGAGCGTTCCGCTAAAACACATATAACTTAATGGGCTGATCCCCGTTCGCTCGCCGCTACTGAGGGAATCTCAATTGATTTCTTTTCCTAAGGGTACTGAGATGTTTCACTTCCCCTCGTTCGCCTCGTATGACTATGTATTCATCATACGATACCTACCTTATGGTAAGTGGGTTTCCCCATTCAGAAATCTCCGGATCACAGGATATTTGCCGCCTCCCCGAAGCTTATCGCAGGCTATTACGTCTTTCATCGCCTCTGACTGCCAAGGCATCCACCACATGCACTTAATTACTTGACTATACAACCCCAAACAGTCGTTCATCCCTACAAGTAGGATAACCAACATTACAGTTTGAAGTACTGTGTATCTAAACACCGTACAGCTTCAATCTAAATTCATATACCAAAACGCTTGATTCAGTTTTATCGCTAGTAACTCATTTCTTGTAGTTGCCTACTTGAAACGAGTATGAACAATTTATTTCAACTCAAATATATTCTGTTAATGATTCACTACGTCTTCGTCAGATCGCAGTCAACTGTGATAAATCACAGAGCTTAATAACAATGCAGCGTATTATACGCTTCTTTATCACTAAGCTCTATAAGCTATCATTTTATTTGCTTGTTTATTAGCTAGTTAACATTCCGTAAGAATGTGGTGGAGACTAGGAGAGTCGAACTCCTGACCTCCTGCGTGCAAAGCAGGCGCTCTACCAACTAAGCTAAGTCCCCAGCTTAAGATCTAAAATATCTAATTCCCTGTACTCAATATTTAATTTTTCAATTAAATAATGTGTTCGTCAGAATGGTGGGTCTGACAAGACTTGAACTTGTGACCCCACGCTTATCAAGCGTGTGCTCTAACCAACTGAGCTACAGACCCTCAGATACTTCAATGAAGAACAACTTGTTGTGGATTCTTACCGATCGTCAATCTTTCGTTAAGGAGGTGATCCAGCCGCAGGTTCCCCTACGGCTACCTTGTTACGACTTCACCCCAGTCGTCGGCCACACCGTGGTAAGCGTCCTCCTTGCGGTTAGACTACCTACTTCTGGTGCAACAAACTCCCATGGTGTGACGGGCGGTGTGTACAAGGCCCGGGAACGTATTCACCGCGGCATTCTGATCCGCGATTACTAGCGATTCCGACTTCATGGAGTCGAGTTGCAGACTCCAATCCGGACTACGATCGGCTTTTTGAGATTAGCATCCTATCGCTAGGTAGCAACCCTTTGTACCGACCATTGTAGCACGTGTGTAGCCCTGGTCGTAAGGGCCATGATGACTTGACGTCGTCCCCGCCTTCCTCCAGTTTGTCACTGGCAGTATCCTTAAAGTTCCCACCCGAAGTGCTGGCAAATAAGGAAAAGGGTTGCGCTCGTTGCGGGACTTAACCCAACATCTCACGACACGAGCTGACGACAGCCATGCAGCACCTGTATGTAAGTTCCCGAAGGCACCAATCCATCTCTGGAAAGTTCTTACTATGTCAAGACCAGGTAAGGTTCTTCGCGTTGCATCGAATTAAACCACATGCTCCACCGCTTGTGCGGGCCCCCGTCAATTCATTTGAGTTTTAGTCTTGCGACCGTACTCCCCAGGCGGTCTACTTATCGCGTTAGCTGCGCCACTAAAGCCTCAAAGGCCCCAACGGCTAGTAGACATCGTTTACGGCATGGACTACCAGGGTATCTAATCCTGTTTGCTCCCCATGCTTTCGTACCTCAGCGTCAGTATTAGGCCAGATGGCTGCCTTCGCCATCGGTATTCCTCCAGATCTCTACGCATTTCACCGCTACACCTGGAATTCTACCATCCTCTCCCATACTCTAGCTCCCCAGTATCGAATGCAATTCCTAAGTTAAGCTCAGGGATTTCACATCCGACTTAAAAAGCCGCCTACGTACGCTTTACGCCCAGTAAATCCGATTAACGCTCGCACCCTCTGTATTACCGCGGCTGCTGGCACAGAGTTAGCCGGTGCTTATTCTGCGAGTAACGTCCACTATCTTTAGGTATTAACCAAAGTAGCCTCCTCCTCGCTTAAAGTGCTTTACAACCATAAGGCCTTCTTCACACACGCGGCATGGCTGGATCAGGGTTCCCCCCATTGTCCAATATTCCCCACTGCTGCCTCCCGTAGGAGTCTGGGCCGTGTCTCAGTCCCAGTGTGGCGGATCATCCTCTCAGACCCGCTACAGATCGTCGCCTTGGTAGGCCTTTACCCCACCAACTAGCTAATCCGACTTAGGCTCATCTATTAGCGCAAGGTCAAATGATCCCCTGCTTTCCCCCGTAGGGCGTATGCGGTATTAGCGTCCCTTTCGAAACGTTGTCCCCCACTAATAGGCAGATTCCTAAGTATTACTCACCCGTCCGCCGCTAGGTCCAGTAGCAAGCTACCTTTCCCCGCTCGACTTGCATGTGTTAAGCCTGCCGCCAGCGTTCAATCTGAGCCATGATCAAACTCTTCAGTTTAAAATCAATAGTGCTTTATTCAAAACACCAAATCTTGGCTCATCAATTTTCTGACATTAATTTCTCAAATAAACTTCGAGTAATTTCTACCATTAATCAATGAAAATAATTTCGATCAATCAATCAGTAAAAATCCACACAAGTTGTTCTTCATATTCTCTTAATGATCTTCTTAATGCTTCGTCAGCATCAAGCTAGGTCGGCTATATTACTCTCTATCTCTAGAAAGTCAACATGTAATGAAAATTATTTTTAATCCTTCCTTCTAAAACCCAACTTAATCAATTCAACCAAGTCATTGTTTTATCAGAAGTTTTAATCTTCATCACCGCCGATGGATGTGCATTCTACAGCATTTCAGATACGACGCAACCCCTTTTTTTATCTTTTCCTATTTTTTTTACTCATTCGCTACCTTTTTAAGCAATTTTTTATGTTGTTTTTAACTTTTAAGGTGATTTGAGTTAAATACATACTGTCGAACTGCTGTTAGAATAGCGCCATGATTGTCACAAGTTCGTTCCTTGTAACTTACATTTAGGACTTTATATGCATCGTTTTAATTTTTTATGGGCAAGTATGCTGTGCATAGGCTTGACCTCAACTGCATTTGCTCAAGATGCATCTTCAGAATCTCTTGTTCAGGAAAGCGAGAAGGCTACCCAAACAACAGAGAATACTGAAGCTGTTACAATAGAAAATGCAACTATAGATAGTAAGCATCCACGTTTTGATGCTTTAAAAGAATTAAAGTATGTCAAAGTTGAAAACTTAAAAGTGAATGCTAATGCTGCTCAAGCGGATGATGTAAAAGATCCATTACAACCATTAAATCGTGAAATCTTTGCATTTAATGATATGTTAGATCGTAATGTTGCACGTCCACTTGCTGTGCAATATTCAGAAAAAGTGCCTGAAGATGTACGTGGCTCTTATAGCTCATTCCGTAAAAATTTGAGTGAGCCGTGGAATGCGGTCAATCAATTAGCACAAGGTCGTTTTAGCCGTGCCGCAAAAACATTAGGTCGTTTTACGATTAATACAGTGACTTCTTTAGGTTTTGCAGATCCTGCAAAACGTTTAGGTATGCCAAATGAAGATGAATCATTGGGTACAACTTTAGGTTATTATGGTGTTCCAAGTGGTCCTTATTTAATGTTGCCACTTTTTGGACCAAGCACTTTACGTAATTCTTTAGATTATGTTGCTGAAAGTTATGCAAACCCACTGACTTATACAGTAGATAATGCAGATCAGTCAGGTTATATCTGGGGAAATCGTCTAATGGGGGGTATTAATGCCCGTTCACGCTTATTAGAGTTTGAAGGTGCTTTACAAGGTGATAGATATGCTGCGATTCGTGATATTTATTTACAACGTCAAAGTTATAATATTGCCAAGAAAAAAGGGTTAGATAGCGAAGCTATTTCCTTTGTTGATGATGTAGATGAAGATACTTCAACAGATGCCGAGCAATAATTTAAATCCACCTTTTTCACATATTTTGTAAAAAATTATCTGATATTGGCATATCCTCGGATGTGTCAATATCTCTTGGTTATCTATTTTACATCGTCTAACATATATTCAGACATATACGCTTTATAGCAGGATTATTGAATCACTTTATGTATTTCATTCAGCCCACTCGTACCATACCCAATTTAGACCAAGTACTAAATGCCCTTCCGAGTCTGCAAATGATCAATATTGAAGATATTCATTTGTATGATCCTACAGTCATTGCCATTGCAGATGTACAAGACTATTTACAACACCAGTGGAACTTACCGACAGTTGCTATTGCATTTGAAAATGAAGGTACAGCGCTTTCCCAAGCTTGGGAACTTGGTGCTTTAGCAGGTTGGATTTGGACACGTTTGCCTGCACACCCTGAACATTCATTATTAAAAATAGACGCACAATATAAACGTAATCAAGACAGTCGTGATTTACCGTCTGCTGCAGAATTACAAAAAAAACTACTGCCAAATCCAATTGAACTACAGAACTATAAAGTAGAAACTTTATTTAAGCCTTCAGCATATTTGTCTGGAGATTGGTACGATTATTGGAAAATTAGCGATAAAGAAATCATTTTTTATCTTGCTGATGTTTCAGGACATGGCGTTACTAGCTCTTTGCTAACATCATGGATGGCAGCGTTTCATGGGCGTTCTAAAACACCTAGAGAATTGATTAAAAAACTCAATGGAATGTTGGTGCAGGAAAATATCGAAAAGCACATTACCATGATTGCAGGGATTTTAAACTTAGAAACCCATGCTTTAAAATGGTCAAGTGCAGGACACTATCCTCCTCCGATTATTTTTGAACCGAACCAAGCACCTCGTGTTTTAAATACCAGTAGTTTTCCTTTAGGGTTAACCGAAGACCTTGAAGTTGAAGAGTTTGATTTGGTATTAAATCGCCATGCACGTTTTATTATTTGCTCAGATGGTGCGCTTGAACCTTATACAGGTGGCTTAAACGAACAGTTTTCACAACTCGTCTATCATTTGCAAAATCAATCATTCCAAACCCCAAATCACGTTGCTGATGATATTGCCATCCTCAGTTTAAGAAGAATGAATTAGCATATTATTCAAAAACTTAATTCAATATAGACTATTCTCTAACGCGTCAATACTTGAGTATAGAGTTGCGCTATGTGATAATTTTCCCATCCTTCTCTGCAAATGGCATTTATATGTCAACAGGTCATGTTGAATATGCAAGCTTGAATGGAACGCATATTTTCAAACTTATTGGTGAAGTGCGAGCCCAATCTTGTATAAGCTTAGATAAACTTTTGGCGCGGATTGAACAGCAAAAAAACGTCATTGGCGCTATTGTTGATTTAACCCAAACCACATTTATAGATAGTACAGTTTTAGGTGTACTGGCAAAGTTAGGCTTAAAGCTGAAACAAATCCATCATATCCAAGCTGTAATGCTATCCACAAATCCCGATATTACAACGCTTGCCAATAGCATGGGCTTAGGGCAGGTTTTTGTCATCCTCAATTATTGTGGTGATCCGAATGTCTGCACTCAGGCATTACTCGATGATAATGTCAATCATAGTACGATGTTAACCACGGTTTTAGATGCGCATAAAACATTAATGAAGCTCAATGAAAACAATCAAAATATGTTCGAGCCATTGGTAAAACAGCTTGAAAAACAGCAAGATGACATGGAATGTGTATCTCAAAGTGTGCCACAGCATAACGCTTAGCATTAAAATAAGGAAAAATCATGACTTTACTTTCTGTTGTTCAAATGAACTCTCAAAATGACATTGAGGCCAACTTTAGTGTGATTGAGTCGTTGATTCAACAAAGTAAAGCAAATGGTGCTTCTTTAATTGTTTTTCCTGAAAATTTTGTCTGTTTTGCTGCAGGTAAACAGCGTGAAACAGCTGAACGCTTTGAAGAGTTTCAACAGCGTTTAGAGCGTCTTGCAGTGCAATATCAAATCTGGATTGTTGCAGGCACCTTGCCTTGCCCTTTCCGCCCCGACGGTTCGACGATTTCAGATGGTCGTGTTCGTACAGTAAGCCTGTGTATCAGCCCTGAACGGACTGAAGCACGTTATGACAAAATTCATTTGTTTGATGTGCAAGTCGGTGATTCGGTGGGGGGCTATCAAGAGTCAAAATTCTTTGAACCTGGTACAGATGTGGTTGTAGCAAAAACACCTTTTGGCAATATTGGCTTAATGGTCTGTTATGACTTACGTTTTCCTGAACTTGCTTTAACCTTGAGATCGCAAGGTGCCAATATTTTGACTGCGCCTGCTGCATTTACCTATACCACTGGCGAAATGCATTGGCAGTTATTGCTTCAAGCACGTGCCATGGACAGTCAATGTCAGGTTTTAGGTGCAGCGCAACAAGGTTGGCATGGTGAAAAGCGTCAAACTTGGGGGCATGCAGGCGCAAGCAATAGTCGTGGTCAGATTTTAGAGATCACCAATCAAGAAGGTGCGCAGCTTTTGACTGTACCTTTTGATTTAGCAGAGCAGGAAGCCATTCGTGCTTCTATGCCTTTGATGCAACATCGTATTTTAGTGCAATACTGAACATCATTTTGCATTGCATCTCACTTTTCAATCCCTGATAAATTTACAAAAACACTGCTTATTCTTTTCTCACTTTCAGACAGGATAATGGTTCAAATAACATACACAGGGATTTACCATGTCTTTAGAAAAAGTTGTTTATACCGCACATGCAAAAGCTACAGGCGGTCGTGATGGTCGTGCTACTTCCTCAGATAATATTTTAGATGTAAAACTCGCAGTACCTACAGAAATGGGAGGTGCAGGTGGTGGAACCAATCCTGAACAGCTTTTTGCTGCGGGTTATTCTGCATGTTTCTTAGGTGAAATGAAGTTTGTGGCGAATCGTGATCACATCAAAATTCCACATGATGCTTTTATTGAAGGCAATGTCGGCATTGGTCCAATTCCTACAGGTTTCGGCATCGAAGTGAAACTTGATATTCATTTGGAAGGTTTAGAGCAAGCTGAAGCACAAAAATTGGTAGACGCTGCACATATTGTTTGTCCTTATTCAAATGCAACACGTGGTAATATTGATGTGACGTTAAATGTGATTGTTTAAAACGTTGTATAAGTAAAATCAACCTGAAGGATATAAATTTTCTTTGGGTTGTATTTCAATATAAATTAAAACATGCTCTATTCTTTTTAAAATACGTCATTGTTAAAAAAATTATTATGATGATTCAGCTTCAAATGACTTAAAACATCATGAAACGTTTTAATTAGGCTAATCCTATAAAAGCTATGAATAATTTTTAGTTATCTCCCCAAATGAGCAGTTTACCAATATCATCTATATGAAGCTTATGCATATGATTCATTTTTTCTAATCGCTGTTCAAAAATTTCTAATTCTTTTTTCGCTAATTCAACGGCATTTTCCAAATCAGAACGATAAAAATGGATCGGATCTTGTGCAGGTGGTGGAAAAAATCCTTCATCATGCTCATCAACTGTAAAATCAAACGTTATCTGCTCACCTTAAATTTTAATTTGTGGCTCAGGATGCCCCTCATAAAAAAATGCCTTATTCGTTGCTAAATTTTCCCAATACTGAATATCAGAAAGAGTGCCACAGCATTGTGGAAAATATTGATCAGTCCCATTTATTTGTAAAACATAACCGCCAAAAAATGCGACTACTTGAGACCGTTCGTATATTCCTTCTCTCAAATCTTGCGTATGATCAATGATTATTTTGATCAAATTACGTTCTGAAATTTCTAAAATTTTACAAATTGATGACCCTGGGCTATAAGGCTTAAAATCATCTAAAAAACCCGCTTTTTTATAACAGTCAGCATGATATTGATTCCATAAATGAGCATAATCCCAATATGGATATTGATCAGGAGGTGAAATGCCTTGATTGTTATACCCCAATTCAATAACAGGTATTAGCGCTAAGGTTATCATCCATTCGTCCATAAAAATAAATGCAAAATTTTAAGGACCATGCCCACCATGACATGAACGCCCTTCTTGATACTTTGAAGCGATACGAAAGCACTTATTTCGCGCACCTTCCGCATTACCTTTATAACTGCCTAAACATGTTTGATAACACTGTTCACGTTCAGGCTCATCAAATTTTGCTTTTGGCGGTGTGACATTACGATGACATCCGCACAGTGCTAAAGCTAAAAAACCGAGCAAGAATAATATTCTCATCACTCTGCTGCTTCATTCGTCACACGTAAAACCTCTTCCATCGTAGTTTTACCTGCCAAGACTTTACGCAAACCATCATCACGAATCGAACCTGCATCACGACGTGCATATTCCTCAAGTTCATACTCAGCCGCATTGCCATGAATCAAACGACGCATTTGCTCATCAATAGGCACAATTTCATAAATTGCGGTACGACCTGTAAAACCAGTATGCGAACAATGGTCACAGCCTTGTGGTACAGGAAGTTTTAAATCAACTGCGTTAGAAACAGGCTTAAAAATAGCTTTTTCAAAATCATCCGCTTCACGCCATGTATGACATTGCGAACAGATTGTTCTCACCAAACGCTGCGCAATCACCCCAATCAAGGAACTCGATAATAAAAACGGTTCAATTCCCATATCTTTTAAACGTGTCACTGCACCAATTGCGGTATTGGTATGTAGCGTAGATAAAACCAAGTGACCTGTTAATGAGGCTTGCACGGCAATTTCTGCGGTTTCAAGATCACGAATCTCACCCACCATCACCACATCAGGGTCTTGACGAAGCATGGCTTTTAAAGCACGGGCAAAAGTCATATCCACTTTACTATTGACTTGTGTCTGTCCAATCCCTTCAAGCTGATACTCAATCGGGTCTTCGGCAGTCAAAATATTTTTAGAACCATCATTTAAGTCAGAAAGCGCAGCATACAGCGTGGTGGTTTTACCCGAACCCGTAGGCCCTGTCACAAGGATAATGCCGTGCGGACGATGAACCAAAGTTGTTAAACGCTCATAATCACTTGGCATTAAACCTAAATGGGTCATGTTCAAACGCCCTGCTTGCTTATCCAGCAAACGCATCACCACACGTTCACCATGCGAGGAGGGTAAAGTTGAAACACGAACATCGACTTCACGTCCTGCAAGACGCAAAGAAATACGACCATCTTGCGGAATACGCTTTTCAGCAATATCAAGTTTTGCCATGACTTTGATACGAGAAACCAAAAGTGGTGCAAGTTCACGGCGTGGTTGGACGATTTCACGTAACTGACCATCAACCCGTAAACGTACAGAAAGTTTCTTTTCAAAAGCTTCAATATGAATATCGGATGCGCCTACACGAATGGCTTCGGAGAGTAAGGCATTAATTAGGCGAACAATCGGTGCATCATCTTCCTGATCCATTAAATCTTCTGTTTCAGGAACTTGATCTGCTAAACTCAATAAATCAGGATGGTCTTCTAAGCCTGCTGCAACTTGTTGAGACTCACCTGTTTCACCCGCATAACTTGACGTGAGTAATTGATTAAACTCAGTTTCGGTAGAAAGTTGATGCTGTGCAGGACGACCTAAATAACGGCGGGCTTCTTGAATGGCAATCTGTGTGGTATTTTCACGACGGACAATAAAAACTTGGTCGCCTTCGTAACGCAATAGCACTCCATGCCGTTTCGCAAAACTATAAGGTATTTGTAATTGTTTAAGAACTTGCATTACAACTTATATTAATGATTAAAATTGTTTTGAGTGTACTCTAAGCGCATGACAGCGTGAAGTCTGTTTTCAACAAATGATCAGAGGAATAATGAGCTTTGTCGATCAAAAATGAACATCTAGAACCAGAGCTTCCTGATCTAAAATGGTGGGGAGAACAAAAATTTGAGCTAAATCAAGCCAAAGCATGGCAATTTGGCTCATTAATGATGCGTCTAACTCGAGGACTCCAAGAATGGCGCTTGGAATATTATCGCCCACAAATGCAATATGACTATGAGCAACAATGGAGTTGTATTCAAGATGTCAATTTTGGCTTTCCACAGCCTGTGCATGTTGAACGCTATATGTTTAGAGAAACCCATAATCATTTTCAACTGATGCCACGCTTAGCGGATCGTTCAGTGGTGATTCGCCCTGTAGATCCCATTTATATTCCTGCAGGGCAACGTGGAACTTTATATATTAGCACCCCACTTTGGGTGGCAGGTTTTGTACAAGCGCAGAAAGAACCCCTATTTGATATTCCCGTCATTTTGCCCAAAGATACATGGTTTGGCCCTGACCATCGTACTGGTGAAATGTGTTATGCCACTTCAGTAGATGGACGTACCGAACTTAATCTATTACGTCCTCGTGCCTTTCGTGCTGTCACGCCGATTGTTTTTCATAATATTAGTCATCATCAATTACGTTTTGATCGTATGAATGTACCTGTACCGGCATTACCGTTATTTTATAGTGAAAGTACAGGACGGCTTTGGACATCGCAAATTAAAGTCATTTATGAAGGTGATGACCGCCCTGCACGAATTAAAATTGAAAATCGCACGCCGCCTTTGGCAGGTGAAGTCAGTTATGTACATCCACCACGTTCGCCAGGTGGTGCGCTATTTAATATGTTTGATTCATTCTTCTAAGAGGTCAGCATGGCAGACAGTAATATTCCCAAAGACATTGCTGATAATTTAAAAGGTATTTTCACCAATATTAATACTGACCGACTCAGTGAAATTGTGGTCGCAATTGTACTGTGTTTTGTGGGTTTTTTATTGGCACGAATCATTTCCAATACTTTTATTCGAACCATTGGTGCCAAGTTTAATGCACATCAACGCTTGGTATGGCGACGAGGGATTTTTTATTTTATTTTCATGATTTTTGTGATGGCGAGTTTAAAAGAAGCAGGCTTTAAACTCAGTGTCTTTTTAGGTGCAGCAGGGATTTTGACCGTTGCTTTGGGTTTTGCCTCACAAACGTCAGCCTCAAATTTAATTAGTGGTTTGTTCTTGATTGGCGAAGGCTCTTTTGAAATTGGCGATACCATTCAGATCACCTTAATCCGTGGGCATACTATTGAAGGTGAAGTGATTTCGATTGATTTACTTTCTGTCAAACTGCTCACTTGGGATAATGTGTATGTACGTTTACCGAATGAGCAACTCATTCGGGCACCTGTACATAATTTATCAAAGTTTCCGATACGGCGCATCTTGATCACTTTGGCAATTAATTTTAATGAAGATATCAACAAAGTACGTGAAGTGTTGTTAGACCTTGCCAATGATTATCCTTTGGTTTTAGCTGACCCTAAACCACGTTTAAGTGTGACCTCTTTTGGTGAATCTTCAATTGAGTTGCATTATGCGTTGTGGTGTAAACAAAGCAATTATATGCAAGTCAAAGATGAAATCCATGAACAAATTCGCAATCGTTTTGTTGAAAATCAGATTGAAATTCCTGTGCCTAAAATTGGTTTTGTAGATCGTCCCATAACCCAACATAGCGCATTAGCCAATGAAGATGTGGATGCCTATGCAAATGCGCAAGAACTCAAAATGCAAAAAGATCAAGATAAGCATTTATAAACACGCACAATTTCAATTAAAAATTGCGATAGAAAAAACCCTCTAATCTCTAGAGGGTTTTTTATTTCTAATGATTTAACGCTTTTGTTTCAGGAATAGGGGCAATATAAGCAATGATCAGCATGACAAAACCTGCGCCTAAAAAAGAAATAACCCGTGTTAATGTGCCGATATGTGAGAGGTCAAGTAAGACTAATTTTAAGGTCACAAGCATTAAAATACTGCCGCCTAAAATCCATAAAGCGCGCATATTTTTCTTTGTTGCATAACTCATGGTAATAAAAGCCAAACTCACCCAAAGCAAAGTAAAACTCAATTGAATTGTCGCGTTTTGCCAAATCGCAAGCGTATTATATGGTGTAGACAAATAGACATGTAATGCCCGTAAAATCACATAACTACTCAACCAAAGTAAACTTAAAACTGACAACACAGCCACAATTCCACGATCCATTCCCTGTTTAAGTTGCAAACTCAACATCCAAATAAAACCAAATAAAATCGCAATACTGATCAAGTCAAAAGGATTGAATACAGGAAGTAGATAAAACTGAAAAGGTTGTTGTGAAAATAATTGTGAACATACAATCCAGATAAGCATCAAAACCAAGCTACTTCGTGTTTGCCAAAACATTGTCCAATTCAAATTTTCTTTTTGACTAAAACACCATGCACAGAATACTAAAGGTAGAATCACCACACTGATATAAGGCAGCGCAGGCAAAATACTCAAACTCATCAAGCTTAAGCTCAACAAAGTTCCCAAACTCACCCATTCTTTTTCAAGTTTTAAACCAATAGCCGGACGCAACCATAACCCTGTCAACAGTGCACCACTAAAGAAAATGCCTGCTTGCTCAATCGTATTTAACCAGAGGATACTGCCATTTTCACTACGATGAATGACGAAGAATAATGCAAAAATATAAAGTGGGATCACCCCAATCCATTTTGGAATCAGCCATGACCATGATGCTTTACGCCATAACATCACGCGATTTAAAATGACATATAAGCCACTCATCAATATTAAAGTGACAATATACTGAGATGGTCCTTCAAGATAATCCACCCACAAAAACAATTGCATAGCGGTTGCCGACAGCAACAACATACTCAAAAAAGTAATACTGCTATAGGTTAATTGTTGTTGAAACTTTTCATAGGCATTAGCAAGTAAAACCACAGCAAAATAGCTGATACTCAGCACCCAATACATCAAACTTGGAAAATGTGCAGATTCAAATAAATAATATAAGCTCGACAAGCCCGCAACCAGTAATAAAGCACTCGCCAGATAACGACTCACTGTAGATTTTTTATATAAAGCAAATACAAAAATCAGTACACCTTCCACCGCCCATCCCATCACACTCCATTCATCTTGTAAAAGAAGTGGCGGAATTAATGTGATAAAAATCAACATTAAACTAAAATAGCTTTGTGAAATAATTTTGACGGCTTGATTGCGCTTCGCCAATAGATACAGCACCGCAAATAACACCGCAAATGCTAGACTCAGACTGGCTTGCCAAACTGTTTTTTCAAAATAAATCAAATATAAAAAAGTATAAGCAACCAATGGCGCACCAAAAATGAGGGCGATGTCTAAAGCAGGTTTTAACTGAAATTGTTGTACATCTTTTTGTGCGATCAACTGACTAAAACGAAACCCTAACCAAATAAAAATGGCTGTATGTGCAAGCACCAAAAATGCCAAAGCATCATGTTGCTGCGTTTGCCCATGAATAAAGGCATAGCTTCCTGCAACAATCACCGTCATTAAAAATGCGATTTGATTGAGAATTTTCCACGGGCGCAAGGTCGTTAAAATCGCGACACAGAAATTAATGACCCAATAATATGCAACAAATTCTACTGCTGTTGCTGCCCGCACAGGCAAAGTAAAAGGTGCTGCGGCGGCAACGACCATTGCCATTAAAGCCAATTCAATACTCTGCTGTTTTAAACTTAAAGTCAGCGTGAGTGCCATGACCATAGCAAAACAGATACTCGCAACATAAATATTCGGAATGACATGATTGTAATAAGCAAAAAATAGCGTTAAAAATAGTCCCGCCAATCCAAGTCCTTCAAGTGCTAAAGCAAAACTTCTATTTTTATTCTGTAGAAAAATACCAATCCCTGTAAGCACGAAGCTTAGTATTGCAACGATTGCCAATTTTAAAGATAAACTGACCTGCCAATGTTCCGTTGCAAAACGCAGTAATAAAATAATCCCAATGACCAATACAACAGTTGCGGCTTTTAAGACAGGATTGCCTTGAAAAATCCATTGTTTAATTTGCTGGATTAAACTCATTTCAGGATGAGTTTCAGATAACTGTTGGGTCGAATTTGAAATAGCCGCAGCATTGTTTTCTGGTGTGATAGATTGTTGCTGCACATGGTTCAGCTTTTCTTGTAATTGCTGTACAGAACGCTCTAAACGTCTTAGCCACCTTAGAAAAAAGAAAATCCAACAGGTTAAACCCAAGCCTATTAGCCAACCCCATTGCAGGCTCATGCCCACAACCGCAAGCAACGAGGAAATATAAAGCGGTACTTTAGAGGTGAACCGTAAAGTCAGATGTTGTTGCGCTGAAAGATCAAGCAAAGGCTTTTGCAAAACATCGACATAATGCATTACGCTCATCACAAATGCCAAAGCGCAGACATAGGTCACGACTTCCGTCTTTAAAAACCACGCTGAAACCGCAACAATCGTTAAGACCATTAACCAAATAATACGAATCTCACTCTGCCCTTTGAGCATATTTCTCTGTCTCTCTCCTGAGTATTTGGATGATACAACAGTCAAACGCTGAGTTCTGATGAATTCATCAGATATTCGGTAACTATCGTTCTACATCATGATGCTATGCTCCTTTCCAAAATCACGTACAATACTGCTATTAATTGAATTAGGAATGTTGCAATGCCACCATTTGTTTTGGTCGATGGGTCATACTTTTTATTTCGTGCCTTTCATGCACTACCACCATTAACCACCTCAACAGGTTTACAAACCAATGCAATTCGTGGTGCTATTTCTGCAATTCAAAAGTTAATGCGCCGTGTTCAACCTACGCATATGGCCGTGATTTTCGACACACCAGAACCTACTTTTCGTCATCAACTTTCACCGATTTATAAAGGTGATCGTCCAAGTATGCCTGACGAACTTGCTCAACAAATTCCTTATTTACATGCCTTAATTCGTGCGCTAGGGATTCCACTTCATATGCTACCTGGTGCCGAAGCGGATGATATTATTGGTACTTTAGCCAAACGTGCTGAAGCTGCAGGTCATCAAGTCCTGATCTCAACAGGCGACAAAGACATGGCGCAATTGGTCACTGAAAAAGTGACGCTCGAAGACAGCTTTAAAGATAAACCCATGAATATTGAAGGGGTCATTGAAAAGTTTGGTGTCCGTCCAGATCAGATCATTGATTATTTAACATTGATGGGCGATGCCTCAGACGGCATTAAAGGTGTCCCTGGCGTCGGTGCAAAAACAGCAGCCAAGCTTTTAAATGAATATGGTAATTTACAAAACATTATTGCCAATGTTGACAATATTAAAGGTAAAGTTGGTTTAAGTATTAAAGAAAACCAAGACGGTATTAAACTTGATCACCAACTTGCAAGTATTATTATCGACCTTGATATGGGTTTGACCTATGATGATTTGAAACTGACAGACCCGAATGTCGAAGAATTACGTCATTTGTATACTGAGTTAGAATTCCGTAATCAATTACAATCGTTAGATCATCCCAATAATCCAAACAGTGCTGCGTATAAACAGACCTCAAAACAAATCGAAAAAACCGCACAAAATACTGAAAATAACAATGATCAAGCCATTTCAAGTAGTATTGATGATCAACTTGGACAAGCAACTTACCACACTATTTTAACTCAGGCGGATTGGGAGCAGTTTTTCAAGCGTTTAAGTACAGAAAAGCGTTTTGCCATTGATACTGAAACCACCAGTTTAGATTATCGTGTTGCAGAAATGGTGGGTTTTTCAGTTGCTTTTGATGCGAAAGATGCCTATTACATTCCACTTGCACATGATTATGAAGGTGCACCTGAACAACTGAATCGTGATGTTATTCTTCAACACATTAAACCTATTTTAGAAGATGTAACTGTTGAAAAAATTGGACATCATTTAAAATATGATGCACATATCTTTGAAAATCATGGTATCCATTTGCAAGGTTGGTATTTCGATACCATGTTGGCATCTTATGTCCTCAACTCAGTGGCGACGCGTCACGGTATGGATGATGTTGCACGTGTTTATTTAAGTCACTTGACCACAAGCTTTGAACAAATTGCAGGCAAAGGCGCGAAGCAAAAAACTTTCAATCAAATTGAGCTTGAAACAGCTGCACATTATGCCGCTGAAGATGCACATGTGACCTATCGTTTATATGAAGTACTCGATCGTAAGCTAAAAGAAATTCCTGAACTCAGCAATATTTTGCACAATATTGAAATGCCTGTTGCTCGTGTTCTCACGATAATGGAAGAAAATGGCATTGCGTTAAATCTGGCATTTTTAGACCAACTTAGTGTAGATTTTACTGAAACTATTCAAAACCTTGAAAATCAAATTATTGAAATTGCAGGCGAATCTTTTAATGTCGGTTCACCAAAGCAAGTGGGTGAAGTCCTATTTGAAAAATTAGGTTTAAAAGGTGGCAAGAAAACAGCTACAGGTCAATACAGCACGTCTGAAGCTATTTTAGAAAAAATTGATCATCCAATTACCTCATTAATTATTGAATATCGTGGTTTAACCAAGCTGAAAAGTACTTATACCGAAGGTTTAAGCAAACAAGCCAATAATGAAACGCATCGTGTACACACCAGTTATCATCAAGCATTAACGGCGACAGGTCGCTTATCTTCGACCGATCCAAACTTACAAAATATTCCTGTTCGTGAAGAGATTGGACGTCAAATTCGTAAAGCATTTATTGCGCCGCAAGGTCGTGTATTGCTTGCAGCCGATTATTCACAAATTGAACTGCGTTTAATGGCACATTTTTCCCAAGATGAAGCGTTAGTTCATGCTTTTAATCATGGGCAAGATGTACACCGTCGTACAGCATCAGAAGTTTTGGGTGTTGCACTTGAAGATGTCACCAATGATCAACGTCGCCAAGCCAAAGCCGTTAACTTTGGTTTGCTTTATGGTATGTCTGAATTTGGTTTGATTCGTCAACTTGGCTTTACCCGTGAAGAATCACAAAACTATATCAAACAATATTTCCATCGCTATCCTGGCATTTATGAGTATATGCAACGTACTCGCCAAGTGGCTTTGGAACAAGGCTTCGTGGAAACGATTACAGGTCGCCGTCTTTACACACCTGATATTGATGCTCGTAATATGATGGTGCGTAAAGCGGCTGAACGTGCAGCAATCAATGCACCACTACAAGGTTCTGCTGCTGAAATCATTAAAATGGCCATGATTGAAGTTGATAAAATCTTACCGAAAGATCAAGCCAAACTTCTACTCCAAGTTCACGATGAATTAGTCTTTGAAGTCGATGAAGCGATTGCTGATGAATTAGCAAAACAGATTCAGGACGTCATGCAAAAAGTGTGTACCTTGTCTGTGCCTTTGTTGGTTGAAGTCGGCAAAGGCAACAATTGGGATGAAGCACATTAATCGCTTTTAGTACCTTCCTCCTTCTAGGAGGAAGGCTAGGATGGAGGTCGTTTTCAAACATCAAAAGAAAGATCACAATTTCTTTAATTTGAATGAAAACTACAGTGCATAAAAAAGGACTCAATTGAGTCCTTTTTTATTTTCAATTAATAAATTACAAACCTGTTAATAAAACTTTTGCAACTTCATTCATTAGAATTTCAGCAATATACAATGCAAGGAAGGCCAAAATCGGAGAAAGATCAATCATTCCCATGTTTGGCATAATTTTACGAAATGGGGCTAATAAAGGCTCAGCGAGTTCTTGGATCACTTCAATATAAGGTGAACGAGATTGGGTAAACATCACTACCCAACTTAAAATAATCGTTGCAAAAATTAAATAACGACAGAAGCGAATCAAATCCTGAATCATGGTGACAAAAGTTAAAATCAAAAGATGTAAAGGGCTATTTGGCATAGCACCTTGCAAATACATGATTCCAAAAATTTTCAATAAATATAGAATAATCAATAATGCCAATGCAGCCGTATTCACACGTCCTTTAGCAACGGTTGGGAAGATGCGACTAAAAACATCTACAATTTTGGTCGCTTTCACTGTAGACAATACAACTGGATTATATGGACTCACCATTGCCAATTGCATTAAAAAACGAAAGAATACAAGCAAAATTGCGACGTTAATAATAATGCCAAAAATCTGCGCAGAATTTGCACCCATATCGGAATATTCCTAAATAAAATCAATAATTAAATTAATTATTTCGTGCTATCACTTAATTCTTGTGCTAACTCTTGACTACGCTTTTGTGCCGCAGCCAAGGCAGTTTGAATATTTTGTGAAATGTGTGCACGATCAAAAACTTCTAATGCCGCTTGTGTTGTACCATTTGGAGAAGTCACATTTTTGCGTAATTCAGCAGGCGTATTTGAGCTAGTAATTGCCATTTGTGCAGCACCCAAAGCCGTTTGTAACGTCAATGCCGTCGCCACTTTTTCATCCAAGCCCATGTTTTTGCCTGCACGAATCATACTTTCCATCATATAGAAGAAGTACGCAGGACCCGAACCTGAGACCGCAGTGACTGCATCAATTTGTGCTTCAGCACTCACCCAAATGGTTAAACCTGTCGCGGCTAAAACTTGGCTCGCTAAATCACGATCTTCACGAACAACATTATCTTGTGCAAACAAACCATGTGCACCTGTTTGTACCAATGCAGGCGTATTTGGCATGACACGAACAATACGTTCAGACCCTGTTAACGCTGCAATCGTTGCAATTTCAGCACCTGCTACAATCGAAATAATCAGTTTATTTTTAAACAAACCATTTAACGGTTTTAGCAAAGCCCCTAACACCTGTGGTTTTACGGCTAAAACAACAACATCTGCATTTTCAATTGCAACAACATTATCATCGGTGACGTGTACATCTTTCTCTTGTAATAGTTCACGTATTTTTTCTACAGGATCAGACACTGTAATCCGTGTTGCTGGGAGTCCACGGGTAATCAAGCCCCCTATCAGGGCTTGTGCCATATTGCCACCACCAATGAAAGTAATATTACAATTTAAAGCTGCACTCATGAATTACGCTCGTTTAACTTTTTGCTCGCTAAGACATTAAATTTGGCTGCCAACCATCGACTTCAACATAGTCCGATTGTGCTAACCAAAAACCTTTCGGTGTAAAAACACCAAGCATAACATTATCTATGCTTAATATTTGAATTGTATGACGCAACCACGGAAAAATTTGCTGATTTTGGATGGCTTTTTTTAACGGCCATGCCCCAACTCGTCCATACAAATGAATTTTTTCTCCGCCAACGCGATATTGCAAAGTCAGATTTGTGTTCAGCAACCTTGCCGATAGACCCATTTTTTCTGTTTGAATCTGAAAATGACCTGCTGCCACAGTCAAATGTTGCCCCATTTCATAACAAACTTCTGTCATATTTTGCTCAGGTACTTGCTTACTTGCAAGATAAACCTCAGCAGTTAAACGATATAAAACATTTTGAAATCGTAAATAATAAAATTGATTCCAATGCAAGGCAGCTTGGGCATCATTTTTTGAAGCAATCACTTCATGTTGTAATCGTTGCACCATTTCAAAACTCGGACGATAATCGCCTTCACCTTTCATCCAAACTGATAAAAGCTGTCGTTGCCGTGCTGGTGACAAAGTTACAAATTTTGCTAAATCTAATTGTTCAGCATCGCCACACCATGCTAAATCTTGCTTTAAAACCTCGTTCAAAATCTCATCAGCATCCTGCATCAATACACTCGTACGCGCCAACGCCTGTTGCATTTTTGGGTAACGGCTTTGCAAAATATTCCAAAGTTCATGCCTACACCATGCCCGATCATAATGTGTATCGAGATTGGTCGGATCATTCACATAAGGAATATGAGTTTGTTCAACCCATTGGCAAATCTGCTCACGACTGATCTCTAAAAGGGGGCGCCAAATCGTCATTTTTTCACGAACATCGACAGGGTGCATCGCAGCCAAACCAGAGACACCTGCGCCCGAGAGTAAACGTAACATCAACGTTTCTGCTTGATCTTGCTGATGATGGGCAAGTACTAAAATTTCATTGGCTTGTAAATGTTTTAAATAGGCTTGATAACGTGCTTCTCGCGCTTGATTTTCAAGATTGCCTTTGGCAACACAAACATTTTCGATAATCGAGGGAATATTTAAAGATTGACATTGTTGAGCAACAAAATTTCCCCAGTCATCACTCATAGTTTGTAATTGATGATTAATATAAATGGCACGCACCTGTTGAGGACATAGTGCTGCCATTAAATACAACAGCAGCATGGAGTCCATGCCGCCGCTGCACCCAATTAAAAATCGGGTATTATTTTGAAATTGCTTAGATTGTTTTAAGAAGCCAGACCTAAATTGTCGCTGCCAAACTTCATTAAACGTTGGTAACGTGCTTCGCATCGCTCGTTAGCATCCATAGTTTGTAATTCATCAAGCGCTTGTTTTAACACATTTTTCAAAGATTCCATCACTTCCAATGGATGTAAATGTGCACCTTCGCCTTCATCAACGACATATTCAACAATACCCATTTTTTGCAATTTATCAGCAGTTAATGCCAATGCTTCACTCGCTTGTTCTGCTTTTTCAGCAGTTTTCCATAAAATCGAAGCACAGCCTTCAGGTGAAATCACTGAATAAATACTATGTGATAACATAATTACACGGTCAGCAACCCCAATGCCCAATGCACCGCCAGAACCACCTTCACCAAGCACAGTGGCAATGACAGGCACTTTTAAGCTTGAAAGCTGTGCCAAACTCGTTGCAATCGCTTCTGCTTGACCACGTTCTTCTGCACCAACACCTGGATATGCACCCATCGTATCAATAAAAGTAAATACAGGTAGATTAAAGCGTTCCGCCATATCAAGTAAACGCTGTGATTTACGATAGCCCTCAGGATTACACATCCCAAAGTTATGTTGTAATTTTTCACGCGTGCTGCGACCACGATGTTGCCCCACCACCATCACAGGTTGACCGTTAAAACGTGCTAAACCACCGACCATTGCACCATCGTCACCATAAAGACGATCGCCATGTAGCGTATCAAATTGTGTAAAAATTTCGCCTACATAATCCAAAAATTGCGGACGCTCTGGATGACGTGCAATTTGAACCGTTTTCCAAGCTTTAGATTGAGCAGCTTTATTTTTCATAAGTCGAGTATTATCCCTAATTCGCCGATGACTCACACCGAGAAATTTGTGTTAATCGATAAACTGTTCCGACTGAATATTCAATTCAATGTCCCAATGCTTAAATTGCACTTGCTCATCATGCAAATCGGCAACGAGCAATGGCCATTGTTTGGCATCACCAGAAACGCTGAGTTGCCATTGTTGCTCATTCTGAACTGTTAATTCAATGGCAGGAAGCATCTCATCACTACGACTGTGATTCAGTAAAACTGCAAGACGAAGCAATAAACAGAGGTAAATAAGCTTGTATCCACCTACTCTCATCACATCAATTTTACTGTCAGTACGCAATTTTCGACGATGATGAGCGACCAAATGTGACAAATGGTTTTGATCAATTTGTGAAAAACCAGGAATATCTGAATGCTGTAACAAATACGCACTGTGCTTATGATAACCACTGTGACTGATTGCTAAACCAATTTCATGTAAATATGCAGCACGACGCAATAAATCGCTATCATCATTATTTAAATCAAGTGCAACAGCCACACTATCAAATAAATACTGTGCGGTATCAACCACACGCTGTGCTTGTTTTAAGTCTGCGCTATAACGCCCAATCATCGCTTGGACACTGCGGTCACGAATATCTTCATGCTGAAAACGACCAAGCAAGTCGTACATTACACCTTCACGCAAAGCACCATCGGAATAGACCAGTTTATCGATATTTAAAATTTCAAATACTGCATACAAAATAGCGACACCTGCAGGTAAAACTGCACGACGATCTTCTTTTAAGCCATCAAATTCCATATCTGAAACATGTTTATATTTCAGCATTTTATCTTTGAGTTTTTCCAATCCTTCACGTGTCAGATTTTCCTGATCATCACTCCATCCCATATTGACCGTAATCTGACGACACGCCTTAATTGTACCGCTCGAACCGACTACCGTGTCCCATCCTGCTGCTTTATATGTATTTGCAATCGAAGATAATTCTTTTCGTGCCGCAACAACAGCTTTGTCAAAAATTTTAGCGTTGATTTCGCCATCAGGGAAATAAGACTTGGTAAAAGCAACACAACCCATTTGTAAGGATTCTGTATGAATAGGTTCAAACTCTTCACCAATAATGAGCTCTGTCGAACCACCGCCAATATCAATCACCAAACGACGACCACTATTCGCCATCGTATGTGAAACACCTAGGTAAATTAAACGAGCCTCTTCACGCCCTGCAATAATTTCAATCGGTTTAGGTAAAATTTCTGCGGCTTTTTGAATAAACTCTTGACCATTTTTCGCTTGACGCAATGCATTGGTTGCCACAATACGTAAACGATTGGGTTGAACTGAACTTAAACGTCCTACAAATCGTGCTAAACACGCCAAGCCTCGCTGCTGCGCTGCTTCTGTTAAATTTTTATTTTCATCTAATCCAGCCGCAAGTTGAACTTTTTCTGACATTGATGCGACTTTTTTTACTTCACCATGATCGACACGAGCAATTGCCAAATGAAAGCTGTTTGACCCCATATCAATGGCAGCAAGTAATTCTTCATCAATTAAAAAATCAGACATTATTCATACAAACTCATTCAGAAGTATGCCTAGATTAATTCACCTAAAGACAATTGAAAAGCCATTTATGATGACAATTCACTGAGCCATTATTTTTTCTACATTTGTGACAATTGTATGACAATTTCAAGCCTCCGATTAGGCTTATCGTGAGCATCAATTAGACAAATCCACAATTAAGATCGAAAATTTACCTATTCCCCTACTTTGTAAGAGATGTCTATGTAATACTTATAGACATAGATGACATCTTTAAAATATTTTGGAGCAATATCCATGTCAGGCAATATCGTAAACACAACCGATGCCAACTTTGAAGCAGACGTTTTACAATCTGAAACTCCTGTACTTGTCGATTTTTGGGCAGGTTGGTGTGCACCATGTAAAGCCATTGCACCTGTACTTGAAGTTTTATCTGATGAATACCAAGGTAAAGTAAAAATCGTTAAAGTTGACGTAACTGCATGTGAAGCAACCGCAGTAAATTATAACATTCGCAACATTCCAGCATTGCTCATGTTTAAAAATGGCGAAGTTGTAGCACAACAAATCGGTGCGGTACCTAAGTCTAAATTGACTGCATTCATCGACGAAAACATCTAATTCAGTGTTTAAGCTTTCGTTATTCTTCAAAAATACGCTATAAAAATATGGCGTATTTTTCTTCTATACATTGACAATTTTAAAGTTCTCACTTATATTCCATGCATAAGAAATTTTGGGGTTTATTCCAATTTCTTACAACACAACACATAAGATCGCCGCTCGGCAACAGAAATTGTTTTACACATTTCTCCTCGAAAGAACTAATTAGATTCTGAGTTTTGTTATTGTGCAAATACAATTACACTCACCTATTGTACTGCGGGCGACTTTTGCTTCTTTCTATTATCTCTGTGTACCACACATCCTTAAATCAATCTGACCATCTATGAACTTAACTGAACTCAAGAAAAAACCGATTGGCGAACTCATTAAGATTGCGGAGTTTATGGGCCTTGAAGGAATGGCTCGTAACCGTAAACAAGACATTATTTTTGCCATCTTAAAACGCCATGCAATGAATGGCGAAGAAATTTTTGGTGATGGTGTTCTAGAAATTTTGTCTGATGGGTTTGGCTTCTTACGCTCGGCTGCTGGCTCTTACCTTGCAGGACCAGATGATATCTATGTGAGCCCGTCACAAATTCGCCGTTTTAACCTTAGAACTGGTGACACCATTACTGGTACAATTCGCCCACCAAAAGAAGGCGAACGCTATTTTGCTTTACTTAAAGTAAATCAAATTAACTATGACACACCTGAGAATTCACGTAATAAAATCTTATTTGAAAACTTAACACCTTTATTCCCGACTGAACAATTGATCATGGAATTAGGCAATGGTTCAACCGAGGATTTAACCGCACGTGTAGTTGATTTGATCGCACCGATTGGTAAAGGTCAACGTTCAATCATTGTTGCACCGCCAAAAGCCGGTAAAACAATGTTATTACAAAACATTGCACAATCTATCGTACGTAATAACCCTGAATGCTTCCTGATCGTTCTTCTCATTGATGAACGTCCTGAAGAAGTCACAGAAATGGAACGTACAGTACGTGGTGAAGTCGTTGCCTCTACATTTGATGAATCACCTGCTCGTCATGTACAAGTTGCTGAAATGGTGATTGAAAAAGCAAAACGTCTCGTCGAACATAAAAAAGATGTCGTGATTTTACTTGATTCAATCACGCGTCTCGCACGTGCCTATAACACGGTTATTCCGTCGTCAGGTAAAGTACTGACAGGTGGTGTAGATGCACATGCTTTAGAGCGTCCAAAACGTTTCTTTGGTGCGGCACGTAATATTGAAGAAGGTGGCTCTCTCACCATCATTTCTACTGCCTTGATTGAAACAGGCAGTAAAATGGATGAAGTGATCTATGAAGAATTCAAAGGTACAGGTAACCAAGAGATTACACTTGATCGCCGTATTGCTGAAAAACGCGTCTTCCCTGCAATGAATATCAAAAAATCAGGTACTCGTCGTGAAGAACGCTTAATGAGCGAAGAAAATCTACGCAAGGTTTGGATTTTACGTAAACTTTTACATACACAAGATGAATTAGCAGCGATGGAATTCCTACTTGACCGTATGAAAGAAACGAAGACCAACGATGATTTCTTTGATCAGATGAAGCGTAAAGCCACTAACTAAAATTTTATTTATCTTAAGAAGGCTATCTATAACGATAGCCTTTTTATTTGGTTGACTTTATTTACATAAAATTACACATACCATTATAGATTGTTAATATGTATTACAAGCTATTGAATATTAATATTTTTAAATATTAATCCTTATATTTTTTAAGCAGTTAGATAGCAATAAACCAATATAAACGCTCAAATTAATTGTAAATACCTGTTAAAAAAACGTCATTTTCTAGTCATTTTTGCCATTTTTTTGATTTTGGGCAGTAGCAATTCTAAATGCGCAGTGATAGCATATTCGCATACCAGTTAGACTGCTATGCACAAAGCAAAAAACAGGCTAACTTGGGTTTTTTGTCTCAATTTATTTTATGAGAGTGATGCCATGTTATTCAAAAAAATCGCTATTGCTGCTGCAGTTGCTACTACTTTAGCTTTCGTTGGTTGTGCTAAAAAAACTGAAGAAGCTGCTGCTGACGCAAACGCTGCTGCTTCTCAAGCTGTAGAAGCTGCTTCTGAAGCTACTGCTGCTGCTGACGCTGCTGCTGCTTCTGCTGCAACTGACGTTGCTGCTGCTTCTGATGCTGCTGCTGACGCTTCTGCTGCTACTGATGCTGCTGCTGACGCTACTGCTGCTGCTTCTGCTGCACAATAATAATCACTTTAGATTATTATCAGAAAAAGAGAACCTTTGGTTCTCTTTTTTTATATCTTAAATTTAAAGATCAGAACCCAAAATACTCAATATTCAAAAGTATCAATATCAAAAACCCACTCTTAAGCTATACATATACATATTTTTTAAAAACTTAAACTTTTTCTGAAATCCAATACACTTTTGAATATAACTGAACAGATAGGGAACCCTCCTACCTTCTTTCCATATCAAACTCAAAAAATTTCAATCAATACTTAACATCTGATATAAAAAAAGCCCTGTCATGTATACAGGGCTTTTTTATAATAGAGAAAATTAATCCTCTTGTTCAGTACCAACACGTTGTCTAAATTTCTGACCCGCACGGAAAGTCACAACACGGCGTGCAGAAATTGGAATCTCTTCCCCAGTTTTTGGATTACGACCAGGGCGCTGACGTTTGTCACGCAATTCAAAATTACCAAATCCTGAAAGTTTCACTTGTTCGCCAGCAATCAATGCTTGGCTAATTTCATCAAAGAATAACTCAACCATTTGTTTTGCTTCACGACGATTTAAACTCGTAAGCTCACTTAAATGATCAGCCATTTCTGCTTTTGTTAATGCTGTCATGAGGCCCTCAATGTCGCTTCATAAGTGTCTTGCAACACTTGTATAATGTTGTCCATACCAGATTTTATTTCAGCATCTTCAAGTGTACGCGTTGGATGTTGCCATAATAATGCAAATGCTAGAGAGCGCTTGCCTTCTGCCACACCTTGACCTGTGTACACATCGAATAACCAAGTTGAGTCTAAGAGCTCACCACCCGTTTTTTCGATAAGTTGCTGAATTTCACTGACATTAATCTTATCACTAATTAAAACAGCAATATCACGTCTAACCGATGGAAATCGTGATAATTCTGTAAAATTAGATACATAAGTTTGCAAAACAACCAATTGATCGAGTTCTGCAACCCAAGTTGTTGCCAAATCTAGTTCATTTTCCAATGATGGATGTAAACGACCTAAATAACCAATCGATTTTCCAGCAACTAATATTTCAGCAGCTTGTCCAGGATGCAACCATTCGCGCTCAGAACGCACATATTCAACCTGTACACGCGCAGCAGCAAGTAATTCCTCTACTTCACCTTTAAAGTCAAAGAAATCCATTGCTTGTGGTTTACCATGCCATGATTCAGCTTGTTTAGCACCTGTGGCAATCATTGCCAATGTAGGAATCTGTTTAAGATCATCAATACCTTGTGCATCTTGATAATCAAAACGTAAGCCTAACTCAAAGAAACGCACACGGCTTTGTTGACGATTCACATTGTATTGTACACATGGAATCAAACTCGACAACAAAGTTGAACGCATAACAGCAAGATCACTTGAAATCGGGTTTGCTAAAGCCAAAGGATTTACTTGTGAATTCAACTGTTTTTCAAGTTTTAAATCTGCAAAGCTAAAGCTAATCGCTTCTTGGTAACCTAAAGTCACCAAAGTTTGACGTAATTGTGGCAACTCAAATTGATCTTGATGTTTCGCTAATTTCACATCGATCACAGGCAGGCTCATTTGAATATTGTCATAACCATGAATACGCGCTACTTCTTCGATTAAGTCTTGATAGATCACCATATCATAACGGTGCGATGGTGGTACAACCACCCACTCACCTTGCGCTTTTACAGTCACGTCACAACCTAAACGTTGTAATGCATCAGTAATAAAGTCAGAGGCAACGGTATAACCTAATAACTGATCCACTTGTGCTTGATTCAATTCAATCGCTTCACGTTTTGGTAATAATGCTGCCTGTTCAGCCATAGTGATTGGACCAAACTCACCACCTGCAAGTTCATGAATCAACTGTGATGCACGATGCATCGCAAGCATTGGCAATTCAAAATCTACACCACGCTCATAACGCTGAGATGCATCGGTGTGTAAACCGAAACTACGGGCACGACCTGCAATATGAATAGGTTCAAAGAATGCTGATTCAAGGAAAATTTCAGTCGTTTCATCAGACACCGCTGAAGATAAACCACCCATGATGCCTGCAATTGCCAATGCTTTGGCATCATCTGCAATGACCATGACATTTTCAGAAAGCTCAACTTCTTGCTCATTTAACAATACGAGCTTTTCATTCGCAGTGGCTTGACGAACATGCACTGAACCTTGAACTTTCCCCCCATCAAAGGCATGTAAAGGTTGACCAAGTTCCATCAATACATAGTTGGTAATATCCACCAAGATGCTGTGCTGACGAATACCTGAACGAGCAAGCGCTTGTTCCATCCATGTAGGTGTAGGCGCTTTGGTATTGACATTTTTGATCACACGACCTAAATAACGTGGGCAACCTTCGGTTGTCACTACAACTTGCTTCTGATCTGCAATTGTTGCCACAACTTCTTTAATTTCGGGTGCGGTTACAGCAAGTTGGTTAATCACCCCAATTTCACGCGCAATACCACGGATACTAAAACAGTCACCACGGTTTGGGGTGATACTGATATCAATGACATTATCATCTAAATTTAAATATTCACGGATATTCACACCTACAGGTGCATCATCAGGAAGTTCTAACAGACCATCAATTTTATCTTCAAGATCAATTTCCGAAGCACCACACAACATGCCTTGTGATTCGATACCACGCAGTTTGCCTTTCTTAATTTTGAAATCGCCAGGAAGTACTGCGCCAATCGTTGCAACAGGTGCTTTCATACCTGCACGTACGTTTGGTGCACCACATACAATTTGTAATGGCTCACCTGAACCAATATTGACTGTAGTTACACGCAAACGGTCGGCATCGGGATGTTGTTCAACTGTCAGTACTTCACCCACAACCACACCTGTAAATGCTTTAGCCGCAGGTGTTAAATCATCAATTTCAAGACCCAACATGGTGAGTTGGTCAGATAAAGTTTCGCTATCAATAGCAGGGTTTACCCACGTGCGTAGCCAATTTTCGCTAATTTTCATTTCAAAAAACCTATTATTTCTAAATTTCCAATCCCTCTTCAACTTCGCTTTTTAGCAGCGAAGGCCCCTTCATCTCATGTTAAAGAACACCCCTCTCCTTTCAGGAGAGGTTAGGGAGAGGTATAAATTTGTTAAGCAAATTGGCGTAAGAAACGCACATCATTTTGATAGAACATACGTAAGTCATTGATGCCATAACGTAACATCGCAAAACGCTCTACCCCTAAACCAAAAGCAAAACCTTTATATTTCTCAGGATCAATGCCCGCAGCTTGTAATACATTTGGATGCACCATACCGCAACCTAAAACTTCAAGCCATTTACCACGTTCATCCATAATATCCACTTCAGCACTTGGCTCTGTAAATGGGAAATAAGAAGGGCGGAAACGTACTTTTAAATCTTTTTCAAAGAATTCATTTAAAAGATTCACCAATAAACCTTTTAGTTCAGCAAAGCTGGTATTTTCTGCAACGTATAAACCTTCAATTTGATGGAACATCGGTGAATGAGTTTGATCCGAGTCACAACGATAAACACGACCCGGGCAAACGATACGAATCGGTGGTTGTTGCGTTTCCATAGTACGAATTTGTACACCTGATGTGTGTGTACGTAACAAATGTGTCGCATCAAAATAAAACGTATCATGCATCGCACGCGCAGGATGATGCCCCGGAATGTTTAATGCTTCAAAGTTATGGTAGTCATCTTCTACTTCAGGACCCGTCGCAACCGTAAATCCAGCTTTAGTAAAGAATTGACAAATACGCTCTTGAACTTGCGTCACAGGATGAATGCTACCAATAGTTTGCCCACGACCTGGCAAAGTAATATCAATCGTTTCACTTGCAAGCTTTTGTTCTAGTGCTGCTTTTTGTAATGCTGCTTGACGCTCAGTTAAGGCAGCGTTGATTGCTTCACGTACCGCATGAATTTGCGCACCAAAAGCTTTACGCTCTTCGGGATCCATTTTACCCAACGACTTAGATTGTTCCGCAAGCTGGCTTTTTTTCCCTGTAAATTGCACTCGCACTTGGTCGAGTGTAGCAAGGTCTTGAGCTGCTGCAATCGCAGCGAGCGCTTCAGTGGTCAGGGCTTCCAGTGACATAGTAACTCTCAAAGCAACAATTTAGAAAATAATATAACTGCATATTCTAACAGTTTTTATGCAGATGGATGAAGCTTCATAAACAGGAAAATCAAATTAGTATTTTTAAGTATAAAAAGTATAAGATAATCAGAATTTCATAAGAATGATGTCACCGAGATCAAGAACACATGGCACTTGACCCAATTTGGAAGCAACAACTCACGCTTGTCACTTATGGCAACGAATTTTTGTCCCAAGATTTAAGCTTTAATCAATGGGTCAATCACGCTATTTTTAATCAACACCGTTTGTATTTTCGAGATTTACTCAATCAACATTTATTGGCACAACATTTTCAAATATGGCTAGAAGGCTTAAAAAAACAAGGGGTTTATCGCCTTAGCTTACATAGCTCAAGCCTACTCAATGACGAAAAAAATCCAAATGCGAATGTAGAGCTCTTAGCAACGCCACACTTTATTATTAGTCATCATAAGCAACAGCATACAGCTTGGATTTTAGGTAAAGAATTGGCTGAATGGTACACTGCGGACAATGATTATGAAGTGCCGACAGCACAACACAATAGTACCCGTCAGGAAACATTTTGGCGTTTTGAACTCAGCACAAAATATAATAAACCCATTGAGCAAGATTTAGCACAGCCGAATTGGGATGATATTCAGGTGTACACGGACAACGAGCTCTTTAATAGTAAATATGCACAAGGTTTTATTGAACCAAGTACAGTAACACTCCCTTATTTAGGTTTGAGTAAAGCTCAGTCTGCTCAAGAAAATACCAACAATCTTGCCTTATTTCCAAGTGCTTACTCAGCAGATTATGCACATGAAACGTTACATCGCTTAGAAGCTTTATCGACTTTTATTCAAAATAAAATGCAATATTCTTCAAATGATTTAGAACAAGAAATGAGTCCAGAAGAGCGAATGAATTTACGTCATTTTTCACAGAAACTTGATGATTTATACAGCAAGTTTATCACCAAAGTTGCCAACCATTATCAATCAGCACGTTTAACGCCTAAACAAGCACCATCACCGTTTGAGGCAACAGGCACTGAAAATAAACAGCAACGTTTTAGTCAAAATTCGGAGTCCAAAGTTGGTAAATCAGGAGTTATGACTTTAATTGTCATGACTATTTTAATTTGTATCGCAGCATATTATTTTGGCTTGTAAATTTGCATTTTCAATAAAATCAAACCTTGTGAGCAAGCAGCATTAAAGTTGCTTCCTCACTTCCATCAATGCAAAACCTAACAGATTTAAACCTTTCCATTGCAATGGTTTTTCAGCATTTTTATCATCCGCAGCTAAACCAATGCCCCAAATTTTATCGACAGGCGATGCTTCGACCAACACACGATCTCCTGTGTCCAATAAATACTTTCTCAATTCCGCGTTTTGCGAAAACTTTGCTAAATTACCTTGCACCACAATATCAAAACGATGCTTTAGCCATACATCTTCCTGATAATTTTTGACTTTTCGTCCCAAAGCTTTGGCTTCATTAGGATGATTTGCCTGAATAATATTTTGAAAAATCTCTTCGTCCGCAAATAACCGCGCTTTTTGCGCCATCATAAAATGTTCAGCCGTTTTATAGTCGATTCCATCGACCTGAAAAGCCGCAGGATACCATTGGCTAAAACAGCTTTTATCCACAAGATCTTGTTGCTTGGGCGTATGTCCCCAAAAGCAAAGATATTTAAAGTTTTTTCCCTTTCTAAGGGCTTCTTGTAAATCTGTTAAATAGCGTTGATCTGACATATTATTTTCTACTCTTGAGAAGATTCCACTGATAAAAAAACTTCTGAAATTCCATCACCATACTCAGGAATCCTTTCTTCATCTACCTAAATACCACCCATTTTTTCATAAAAATAGCGGCTTAAATTTTTATTCAAAACACCTAATCGTAAAATAGAATATTGATCTGGCTGCAAAGATTGATAGAACTGCTCAAACATGGCACGACCAATGCCTTGCCCATGGATTTCTTTCAACAAATAAAATGCACGAATTTCTGCTATCGTTTGCTCAGGATTTAAATAACCATCTAAAAAACCGAAAATGACATCATCTTTCTCATACACCGTAATTCGATGCTGTTGATCAACAATTAACTTTTGCCAAAGTTGCTTACAGCCCTCTACAGTTCGACTATCTAAAACTTCTTGTCTAATCATGCCTGTATAGGTCTCATGCCAACTATGTACATGATCTTGTGCAATCTGTTCAGCCTCATCAAGTATTGCAACATGAAAAAAGTAGCAAAAAAGCTACTTTTAATCATCTAATTTTTATCAATTAGTTAATTGGTTTTAACACGATGGTAATTTTATGCTCATCTGCATGTTGATTAATATAATGATTAATTGAAGCAACTTCGCCTTCAACTTCTGCATCTGCCCCATAAACTATTTTTAAATATTCACCTTCTCGCGGTAAAACATCTAAGTTAACATCTATTGTACCTTGATCTAAACCTTGAATTGCAACAAGCATATGAAGCTCCTGATTTTATTATCGTTCTAATGTATTTGATTCAACTTTAAACAACTAGAATATTCCTGTTGATATTGTGTATATCTTAAGCAGTTTTAATCTTCATCATATTCGAGATCATCTTCATTGATATTCATAAAATATGGTGAAGGCGTTTCCTTAAACTGCGCCGCTTGAATCATTTTTTGATTCAATAATTGAGCTTTTGCGACTCGATGCATACCATCCATCACTCGTCTATCTGCACATAAAATAATGGGATAACTTAGATTGGCATCTTGAATCAATTGAATATGCTCAATGATTTGTTGTGTCGTTGGATGTGTATCTGGGATGCCAATACGCTTCGCTGAGTTCTTGAATATCTACTAACTCAATATTTTGAATAGGAAAATTTTGAATCAATTCAATGAGATGATGTACATCCCAAATCAGCATGTCTTCACCAACTTGGCAGAAATGATATTGTTTTCTCATTATTTTTTACGCATGCTATTACACAATCAAAAAGCATAATAACAGGAAAAAACACATGTATTTGGAAAGGGCTTATCGCCAAGTCGCTTTAGTGAGTTATGGCAATGAATTTTTGAGCGGCTCTGTCGATTCCGAAATTTTAGATCGCCATCCACTCCTTTTTACTCATTTTCCGATTTTACGTGATCTAGACACAGGGACTTTATTGGCTGGCTCAGCCTCACATCTACTCAATCATCTTAAAACTCAAGGGCTTTTTAAAATCAGCTTACATCTTGCTGCAGATGTATTAGAAGATATTACCGAATCTAAAATATTCGATCTAAAAACCACTGAAAATGACTTTTGTATTGTCTGTCATTTTCCAAACCAAATCTTTAAAGTTTTGATCTATGCTGAGGAAGAGCCACTTTGGCAAGAATATGATGAAAATGGATTTCCACAGCAATCAAACTATAATAATTATCATGACAGTGTTGAAAACTACGTCTTAATGGATATATCTCATGATTATTCAGACAAAATTTTAGCAGATCTACAAGCTTTCTCATGGCAATCTTTTTATGATGATTATCAAAACTCCATCTACGCCTTTGACATTTCCAAACGTTATGGAACCTTTCCTGTTCCATTAACAGAAAGTAATTGTTATGAAGGTAATTATTATCAAAAACAAGAACAGTTTCCTTTATTACCTTTTAGCTTAAAACGCAATTATGCCAGTAATTTAATCATCAATGCTGCCGCACTCACGCATGCTTTTCATGTTGAATCTCATGCTAAAAATGAATATGCAGCATATTGGCATATGTCTGAAAATGAAAGAAAAGAGTTTTCAAAAGCATCTCAGACCTTAGATGAGCTTTTTCCAATTTTGTTAAAGCATAGTGCTAATCATCATCAAGAGGCTGTACTCAATTCACAAACACAGCGATTTACACCCTTGATTACACCACCCACAATCATAGCAAAATCACAAGATGATTCAGCTCACGATTCAAATATAACGAACACTGAACATATCGCGTTAGATGAAACACCGTCTGGATTTCACTGGGTTGGACTCATCAAGTTTTTATGGTTTATGCTGTGGTGTTATTGTGCTCTATGGACATTGGCATATTTCACAGTACATTGGGGGAATATTTTCATTATTATCATTGCGTTATTTTATGCATTATACAAAGCCCTTAAAATAAAAGATGATCAATCAATATAAAATCAATCCATAAAAAAGACCGCAAAATAGCGGTCTTTTTCAATCATCAATGATGATTATGCAGCCAATGCACCTTTCGCTTTTTCAGCTAAAGCAGCAAATGCAACTGCGTCATGCATAGCGATGTCAGCAAGTACGCGACGGTCGATGATCACTTGCGCTTTTTTCAAGCCAGAAATCATACGGCTGTACGATAAACCATTTTGACGTGCGCCCGCATTGATACGTGCAATCCACAAAGCGCGGAATTGACGTTTCTTTTGACGACGGTCACGGTAAGCGTATTGACCTGCTTTGATTACTGCTTGGAACGCTACACGATAAACACGTGAACGCGCGCCATAGTAACCTTTAGCACGAGCAAGAATTTTTTTATGACGGCGATGAGCCTGTACACCACGTTTTACACGAGCCATTTATAATCTCCTTAGATGTATGGGCACATACGACGAACTGAATTCATGTCACTTACGTGAACCATGACACAACCGCGCAATTGACGAATACGTTTAGCAGATTTTTTGGTCAAAATGTGGCGTTTGAACGCTTGTTTACGCTTGAAACCGTTAGCAGTCGCTTTGAAACGCTTAGCTGCACCACGGCGAGTTTTTAACTTAGCCATAACAACCTCTTTAAACACCTGTTCGGCATGTTCGCACCATTGCGAGACAACCTGCAGGTAAGGGAGGCAATATTCTAAATCATCTGCGTATAAAACAAAAGCAATAACTTTTAAATTTAACTTTTAAACAGATGCAATGGCATGTACGCTTAAAATGATATTTCTAACCTAAACAATAAATACTTCAAAAAAATTTCCTTATAATCATCACATCATGATAATTTTGGAACATTATGAACCCTGCACAGGATGCATTCGCAGCGCTCCGCTACCGAGATTTCTCTATCGTCACCGTTAACCAATTTTGTTTAACTTTAGCGATTTTGATTCAGGAAATTATTGTTGCTTATTCTTTATATCAAATTACCAAAGATCCCCTAACACTTGGTTTAATTGGTTTAGCTGAAGCAATTCCTTTCATCGCGCTTTCATTATGGGGTGGTTATTTCGCGGATAAATTCAACAAACAAATCATTATGAAAATTTGTTTATTTTTCGCCTTTCCTCTTCCACTGGTTTTATGGTGGTTATTTCATAGCTATGATCATGGGCATATCGGGATTCAGACATTATCATGGGGAATTTATGCCGTTATTTTTGGATTAGGTACAATTCGTGGTTTTTACAATCCCTCTGCAACATCGCTAAAGCCATTTCTCATTCCACGTGAGTTATATGCCAATGGTGCAACATGGACCACCATTGGTTGGCAAAGTGGCGTCATTATCGGTCCAATGCTCGGTGGTTTTATGTTGGCATGGCTCGGACGAGAAACCAGTTTATTATCGGTTGCTGTTTTACTGTTTATTTGCTTTTTCCTGATTTCACTTCTTAAAAAGCGCATTTTTCCTACGATGGAAAAAGATAATTTATGGGATAGTTTAAGTGAAGGTTTCCGTTTTATCTGGAAAACTAAAATCGTATTGTGGGCGATTTCACTTGATCTCGTATCTGTATTGTTCGGTGGTGTGATTGCTCTACTCCCGATATTTGCTGAAGATATTTTAAAAATTGGTCCAGAAGGTTTAGGATATTTACGTTCAGCCCCTTCAATCGGTGCACTAATCACCATGATTGTTCTCACCAAGTTCCCACCAACACATCATGCATGGCGTAATATGCTTTTGGCAGTTGCTGGTTTTGGTGTATTCACGCTTGTTTTTGCATTTTCAAATACACTTTGGCTTTCTCTTTTTGCTTTAGCCATGACGGGTGCATGTGACAGTATCTCAGTCGTCGTACGTCAAACTATTTTACAAGTGTATCCACCTGAAAATATGCGTGGTCGTGTTGCTGCGGTAAATGGCATGTTTGTATCAAGCAGTAATGAACTGGGTGCTTTTGAGTCAGGTCTTGCAGCCAAATATATGGGAACGATTGCTGCTACTGTTTTTGGTGGTTGTATGACTATGGTTGTCGTTGCGATCAGTTGGGCAAAAACACAGGACTTATTCAAAGTCGATATTACCCAAGGTCATGATGATTTAAGAAAATAAACAGATATATTTTAAAGGGTAAATATTCATTTTGCCCTTTTTTATGGATGATTTATACTCCATTTTTCTCATTATTTTTACAATTTAAGATTTATTTTATGAAAATTAAAACTTTGATTTTACTGAGCAGTATTTTATGTGGCTATTCCTATGCCGATATCAATCTAAATAACAGCCCCAAAGAGGTTAAAGTACAACCTAGCGGCATTAGTTGGCTTAGAACTCCAAATATTGAATTTGAAGACACTGATCTAAAAGGTAAATCTCGTCAATTGCTTGCACATTTATATGTAAATGAGATAGGCAAAGTGACTCAAGTCGAAATCATCAAAAGTACAGGCTTAGATCGTTTGGATCGAAAAATAAGTTCATCCTTAAAAAATGCAAGATTTAAGCCGTATATAGAGAATGGTCAAGCCTCTTCATTCATTGCTGAAATACCTATTAATCTGAATACTAACTCTCCAAGTAGCATTTCACCTGAATGCAAAATAAAACTTCATTCAAATGCTTATGATGCTCAACACAAAGGCGAAAAAACCTCATTTAAATATGAACAAACTTTGCGATCTATCTACTTAGACAGAAATCTGTTCACTAAAACCAGTCCATCTATCTCCGTATCATTCACGATGAAAAAAAATACGATAACCCATCCAGAGATTAAAGAGATAGAAAGCTCTGGTAATCGATATATCGATGAACAAATCAAACAAATCATCTCCAATACCGCAGTTCAATCTAAAAAATCATGGTTTCCATTTTTTAAAATGACTGCTACAGATCAAATTCGTCTCGATAGCAGTGATTGTGAAAATGATTAAGCAATTAAAATAATCCTATATACAACAGGTAGATAAAAATATATCTGCCTGTCTTTGCTAGCGTGACAATCAATAAAAATCGCCAAAAACTTTCTTTCAGCAATCCAGCAATTAAAGTAATTGGATCTCCAATAATCGGCATCCAACTGAGAAATAACGACCAAAACCCATATTTTTGATAAGTCTTTTCGGCTTTTAACATATTCTGTTCAGTTACAGGAAACCATTTTTTATGTTTAAATTGCTCTATTTTTAAACCCAAGTACCAATTTATACACGAACCTAATATATTCCCTATAGATGCAATTAAAACCAATCCAAAAACTGAATATTTCTCTTGAGCTAATAAGCCAACTAACACTGCTTCAGACTGTAAAGGAAGTAAAGTCGCTGCACCAAACGCAGATAAAAACAGTAAAAAATATGCCATAAAATCAATCAAGATCCATGATCTAACCTATAAGCCTAGTGATTTTTTAGTTTTTAAATATTGAACATTTGCAGCAATAATTGCCACAATTATCACCACTATACGCGCCCAAGAATAACGCTGAGCAATCGGATCAATCAGGGCACGTAATGCCGATCTATCTTGTACTTTCACATCAGGTAATAAATTTTGAATATGAACCACTTCCACAACATACAACACTGAACATAGGGCGATCCCCATAATTATGCACCAATAAACTTTAGGATTTTTTTCTAAAATAAGGGTGAGATTTAAAAAGAATGCTTTCATCGTTCATATCCAACATTAAAAAACCACCGTAGCAGGTGGTTCAGCAGTGTAGCATATTCTGGTTTTAGACTTTGATCGATAATGCTCGCTGTACTGCGGGACGTGCCGTCATACGTTCTACATACGCTTTCACATAAGGATAATCATCTAAATTAATTTGTTGCCACTCATGACGTAAGATCCAAGGTAAGATCGCCATATCAGCAATTGAATATTCTCCTGCGACAAATTTTTGCCCAATTAATTGCTTGTTTAAAACTGAATATAAGCGTTGCGTTTCACTCACAAAACGATCTATAGCATAAGGCACTTGCTCTTTAGCAAAACGACTAAAATGATGGTTCTGTCCTAACATTGGACCAAACCCGCCCATTTGCCACATCAACCATTGCTCTACTTCAACACGATCCTGTTCGTTTTCAGGATAATATAAACCTGTTTTACGACCTAAATATTGTAAAATTGCACCTGATTCAAAAACTGAAATCGCCTCACCATTTGGTCCATTTTGATCAACAATCGCAGGAATTTTATTATTTGGCGAAATACGTAAAAAATCAGGTTGAAATTGATCATTTTCCAAAATATTAATTGGAAAAATTTGATAATCTAAGCCCATTTCCTCAAGTGCAATGGTTATTTTATGTCCATTGGGTGTTCCCCAATAATAAAGATCAATCATTTTAAAATTATTCTCCATACACCGTAGATGGTGGCTCTTTACACACCTTAATAGATTTAAAAAGAAACAACAAGTTTTGCAAATTAAAAATAATTTCCTATAATTATCATATATATAAAAAGTTTATTTAAAAAAATAGATATTTTACTTGAATTTTTTAAACTCAAACACATATTAATTATTGTGTTAGAAATGACGATTTTTAACATTCTGTCGATGTTTATACATGGCAGGTTTAATTTTATCTTCTTATTTTTAAAACTTTGCTGACCTCAGGAGGTTCTAATCATGAGTAATCTAAATCTTCATCCTTTATTTCGTCGTAGCATTGGATTTGACCGTTTAAATGATTTTATTGACTACGCCATGCAAAGTGATGCACCCAACTACCCTCCATATAACATAGAGAAATCTGGTGAAAACCGTTATCGCATTGTGGTGGCTACCGCAGGTTTTAGCCTAGAGGAATTAGGACTGAGTCTAGAAAATCAGTTACTTACCATTTCAGGTAAACCTGAGGCTGTTCAGAAAGAATCAACTGAATATCTGCATAAAGGAATCGCGCGTCGTGCTTTTAAATTGTCTTTACGCTTAGATGAACATATTGAAGTTCAACAAGCTGATTATGAGAATGGTTTATTGATCATTGACTTGGAACGAATCATACCAGAAGAAAAACTTCCACGCGAAATCCCAATTGGTAAGAAAAAACTTTTACTTGATCAGCCTGAATCTACAGACAAAACTGTAAGTATTGAGTAATTATGCTTTAAATCAAAAAAGCCCTGCTATTCGAGCAGGGCTTTTTTGATCACTGGATGATTACTTTTTCTTTTTAGGACCAAGTAACATACCCATTTGACGACCTTCCATTTTTGGTGCTTGTTCAACAACACCACTTTCAGCCACATCAGCCTCAATTTTTTGTAATTGAGCCAAACCTAACTGTTGGTGAGCCATTTCACGACCACGGAAACGTAGAGTAATTTTGACTTTGTTGCCTTCTTCAAGGAATTTCAGAATAGCACGCAACTTAACGTTGTAATCACCAACATCTGTACCAGGACGCAATTTGATTTCTTTAACTTGCACTTGATGCTGTTTCTTCTTAGCATCTTTTTGCTTTTGCTTTAAATCAAATAAATGCTTGTTAAAGTCCATGATTTTACAAACAGGCGGTTCTGCATTTGCCACAATCTCAACAAGGTCAAGATCTGCGTCTTCAGCAGCACGCAACGCTTCTGCAAGCGTCACAATGCCTTTTTGTTCTCCATCTGCAGCAACGAGACGGACTTCTTTTGCCTTAATCTCGTCGTTTAATGCAGGACGATTGCTTTTAGCACCTTGTTGTTGGTTACGGTCAGGCTGTTTAATCTTTCTTACTCCACAATATACCGGCCACGTTCGGCAACGGCTGCTTTCACTAAGTCAACAAATGCATCAATTGACATAGTCCCTAAATTTTTTCCAGAACGGGTACGAACATTAACCGTACCTTCTTCCACTTCACGGTCCCCAAGTACCAATAAGTATGGAATACGCTCTAATGTACGCTCACGAATCTTAAAGCCGATTTTCTCATTTCTCAAGTCTGAAATTGCTCGAATGCCATTTTCTTTGAGTTTTGCAACTACATTTTCACATGCTGCTGCTTGAGAATCGGTAATATTCATCACACATGCTTGGACTGGTGCCAACCATGGTGGCATAAAGCCTGCGTAGTGTTCAATAAGTATACCAATAAAACGTTCAAAACTGCCAAGAATTGCACGGTGTAACATCACAGGATGGTCACGATCGTTATCTTCTGTTACATATGAGGCATCTAAACGTAACGGCAAGTTAAAGTCACACTGAATTGTACCGCACTGCCAGATCCGACCTAAACAGTCTTTCAGAGAGAATTCAATCTTCGGACCATAGAAGGCACCCTCACCTGGCTGTTCCTCCCAATCTAGACCTGCTTCGTCTAAAGCATCTGCTAAAGATTTTTCTGCAACATCCCAAAGCTCATCTGCACCTACACGTTTTTCAGGACGAGTAGACAATTTCATTTGAACTTCTTCAAAGCCGAAGTCTTTATACACATCTAAAGTAAGTTTAATAAAGTCTGCAACTTCTTTACCAATTTGTTCAGTGGTACAGAAGATATGTGCATCATCTTGGGTAAAGCCACGTACACGCATAATGCCGTGTAATGAACCTGATGGTTCGTTACGGTGACATGAACCAAACTCTGCCAAACGAATTGGAAGATCACGGTAAGATTTCAAACCTTGGTTGAAAACTTGCACATGACATGGGCAGTTCATTGGTTTTACAGCATAGTTACGACTTTCTGAATGCGTCGTAAACATGTTTTCAGCATAGTTAGCAGCGTGACCAGATTTTTCCCAAAGTGTAAAGTCTACAATTTGCGGCGTTTTAATTTCTTGATAGCCATTGTCTTGTTGAATTTTACGCATGTACTGTTCAAGTACTTGGTAAATCGTCCAACCATTGGCATGCCAAAACACCATACCAGGCGCTTCTTCTTGCATATGGAATAAGTCTAAAGCTTTCCCAATTTTACGATGGTCACGTTTTTCAGCTTCTTCAATACGCTTGATGTAAGCAGCTAATTCTTTTTTGTCCGCCCAAGCTGTACCATAAATACGCTGAAGCTGTTCATTCTTCGCATCACCACGCCAGTATGCACCTGACATTTTAGTAAGTTTGAATGATTTTAAGAACTTAGTATTGGGCACGTGTGGACCACGACACATGTCAACGTATTCTTGATGATAGTACAAGCCCATTTGAGTTTCATCAGGCATATCATCAATTAAGCGTAATTTATAATCTTCACCACGCTCAGTAAAGATTTTGATGACCTCTGCACGAGGGGTCATTTTTTTAATGACATCATAATCTTCATCGATCAGCTTTTTCATGCGTGCTTCGATGGCAGCCATATCTTCTGGTGTAAATGGCTTTGGACTAAAGATGTCATAATAAAAACCATCTTCAATCACAGGGCCAATCACCATTTTGGCTTCTGGGAAAAGTTGTTTTACCGCATGTCCCACCAAGTGCGCACATGAGTGACGAATGATTTCTACACCTTCTGGGTTTTTAGGTGTAATAATTTCAAGTGTGGCATCTTCGGTAATGAAATCACTTGCATCCACTAAACGACCATTGACTTTACCTGCGACTGTATTTTTAGCAAGTCCAGGTCCAATACTTTGTGCAACTTCCATGACAGAAACGGCTTGGTCAAAAGTTTTTTGATCGCCATTTGGCAATGTGATAATAGGCATAAGAAAAAATCCTTAAGGAGTGATGCCCCGTACAATAGAGCATATCACCGCGAGATTATGATCGAGCGAAGCTCAAAAGATAAAATCGGTGGAACAAATAAAAAGTGCGGATAATTTTACACCTTAAATGATGATTGATAAACCTCTTCACGCAGATATAACGCGTTGGTCTATTTTTTTTGAAACAAATTACTAAAAATAAAAATACAGTGATATATTTATCACTTTAAAGAAAAACTAGAGTTTCAAATCTCCATCTAAGACTAAAAAAGGCAAATGATGAAAAAGCTCAACAAGAAAATTAAACTTATAAGTACAAGTGTTGTTATATCTATGGCATTGAGTGCATGTGGAGGTGGAAGTTCTAATGATGGAAATTCTGCTGCCACTAATCCAACCCATCCCACAACACCGACCAATCCAACTACACCCACTACCCCAACAAATATTGAATGTGTCAATGGTATTCCTAAGAATTTAAAGACAACGGGTTCAGGTTTCTTTAGTGAAGAAATTTTTTCATTAGAAAGAGAAAGTAATCTCGTTTTTTATTCAAATACACTCCACAATGGTGTCATCTATCAAAACTTAACTCACTTTCTTAAAAACTCACCTACATCCATCAGTACTGATTATATAGATCAATATCGTCTAACACCCTCAAAATTAGACACGAGTTTCAAACAAACGCTGACGAGTAGTGGTTTTCCACTCGGTTATGTCATTTCTCAAAATGGAAATTCAACTGTATTAAATCAATTTAGTGATGAATGTACAATTCAAGCCGAAACTCAAGTTAAATCCCATGCGATACAAATTGATATTTCAGGTAAAACAGTTGCTGATTTATTTAAGTATTATGATTACCCTAATTCAGGAAATGCTCAACGATATATCAGCTCTAATATTGTAAACTTTCTCAAATATCATGATAAAAAATTACTAAATTCACTATTATTAGATCAAACTAAATTTCCTGCGGGATCAAAAATTGGCTACATTGATCAAACAATTTTAAATGCTCCCAATATTACATTTAATGACAGTAACTTAACCAATTACAAAACAATAGAAGAATTTATAGCAAATACAAAAATCCCTAAAGGTTATGTTTGGAAAACAGACCAATTTGCAGGATATCAAGTTGCTTATCCAGTGAGTAGTTCGACAGGAATAGGATATCCATTTACTCAAAACTACACAGCTGTAAGATTAAACGGTAAGATCTATTCAGCAGCCTATTTTCCTGCTGGAGATTTAATTAAAATGCAAATGGATCCATCAGAAAAAAATGTGGATATGTCTGAAACTTACTTTAATAAAACAGCCATGATGACATTGGCAAATGCATTAAACAAAGTGCTTTGATAGAACTTTGTTTTTAAAAAACCGCCATTACGGCGGTTTTTTAATGTTATTTTTAAGGTGTAGTAGTCACTTTATTTTAAATAGTCATGTTAAAAATAAAATGTAAATTTAGACAAATACTCGACTAAAGAATAAATGATTTATAATCAAGATATGCATATCTTTTAGACATGGAAATTAAAACAAATATGAAATGGAGTTAAAAAATATGATCAGTGCATACGATGAATTACCACGCACACCTGCGAACTTTGTCGCATTATCACCTTTACGCTATTTAGAGCGTGCTGCGTACATCTATCCACATCAGGATGCGATCGTACATGGTGCACGACATATTTCTTGGCGTGAAACGTATACACGTTGCCGTCAGTTTGCACATCAATTACAAAATTTAGGCATTCAAAAGAATGATACCGTTTCGGTATTATTACCTAATATTCCAGCAATGATTGAGGCACACTTTGCAGTTCCTATGGCAGGTGCAGTACTCAACACTTTAAATACCCGTCTAGATGCAAAGACCATTGCCTTTATGCTTGAGCATGCTGAAACCAAAGTTCTTTTGGTTGATCCTGAATTTGCAGCACTTGCACAAGAAGCAATCTCACTCATAGATCAGGAAATCTATATTATTGACGTGGCAGATGCAGAATACGAAGCCAATGATACCACTCCACGTATCGGTCAGGTCGAATATGAGGACTGGCTCAAAGCAGGTGACGAAAATTTTGAATGGCATCTACCACAAGATGAATGGGATGCCATCAGTTTAAACTACACCTCAGGTACGACAGGCAATCCGAAAGGTGTGGTTTATCATCATCGTGGTGCTTATATTAATGCAGCAAGTAATATCATTGCCTGCGGCATGACCCCACGTTGTAAATATTTATGGACATTACCCCTCTTTCACTGCAATGGTTGGTGTTTTGCGTGGACAGTAGCGGCAAATGGCGGTACCAATATTTGCTTGCGTAAAATCGACCCAGAATTGATTTATAAATTGATTGATCAATACAAAGTCGATTATTTTTGTGGTGCACCAATTGTATTGTCTATGCTCATTAACACACCAAAAGATAAGCAAATCAAATTTAATCATCGTGTTGAAGTGATGGTGGCAGGCGCTGCCCCACCTGCGGCAATCATTGAAGGCATGCATCACATTGGTGTACAAGTGAACCATGTGTATGGCTTAACCGAAACCTATGGTCCATCTGCACTATGTGCCTCACAAGCAGGTTGGAGTGAGCTTTCAATCAGTGAACAGGCACAGCTACATTCGCGTCAAGGCGTACCTTATCCATTGCAAGATGGTATGCGTGTGCTTGACCCTGAAACCATGCAACCTGTGCCTAACGATGGTACCACCATGGGCGAAATTATGTTCCGTGGCAATATTGTGATGAAAGGCTATTTAAAAAATCCACAAGCAACAGAAGAAGCCTTTAAAGGGGGATGGTTCCATACAGGTGACCTCGCAGTTTGCCAACCTGATGGTTATGCCAAGATTATGGATCGTTCCAAAGACATCATCATTTCAGGAGGTGAGAATATTTCATCGTTAGAAGTGGAAGAAGTCCTTTATACCCATCCAGCCATCATGACGGCTGCTGTAGTGGCAAAACCTGATCCACGTTGGCAAGAAGTACCATGTGCCTTTATTGAGTTAAAACAAGGTGCACAAATCACACCAGAAGAAGTGATCGAGTTCTGTAAGCAACATCTAGCGCGTTTTAAAGTGCCAAAAGATGTAGTGATTGGTGAAATTCCAAAAACCTCTACAGGTAAATTACAAAAATTTATCTTACGTGATTGGGCAAAAGAGCGTTCAGTGGGTGAGTTTAGCTAATCCTGTAAATAGCCCTCTCCTTTTCAGGAGAGGGCTAGGCAGAGCCAAAATAAACGCATAAAAATGATGGATCAATATGAATTCTGATAATCCCAAACAAGTATGAATAGCACAAACAGTAAAAAACGACCTACAAAAGGTCGTTTTTTATCATCAAACTTAAGTAAATCAAATTACTTTGCTCGACCTTGTTCAGACAATAGCGCCACTTGTTGAACATAGTTTAAAAACTTCTGTTTAGATTCAGCCAACTCTTCTTCAGTTGCTTGCAATGACTTATCACGATGAATACGAAGCACATGTTGACGCAATGAATGACTTTCTGCGGCATTATAAGATTTACAAAATTCTTTAATGGCAGGATCACGCTGCTCAATCATACGTTCAACCCAACGATCCAATTGTGCAAGTTTTTTTGCACCTTGTTTCGGAGTCAAGTAAGATAAAATCATTGCTTCATCTTCATTACGCAATAATTTACCAATACGCTGAAATTGACGGCGGCGTGCTTCAAATGATGTGATTAATTGCACATCAAGCAAAGCTTCGATCAAACGTTCTGCAACAGGCAAGGCTTCGATTTGTTTTTTCGACAATTCAGCCAATTGCTCACCCAAAGCAGCCATACGTTGTACAGCTCTTTTCTGTTCTGATTTACTTGCACGTCCTTCTAAAGACTCAAAATCGTCTTCAGTAAAACGTTGCGGACGACGTGCCACGATTATTCTGCCTCGTAAAATTTAGCTGCGAATAGTGCTTGAACTTCAGACAAAGCTTTTTCTTCATCTGCACCGTCAATCACTAGACGTAAAGTGGTTCCCTTACCTGCACCAAGCATAAGTAAAGAAAGGATATTCTTTGCATCAACCAATTTATCATCTTTACCAATCTGAATCGATGAACGAAATTTGGTCGTCACTTCAATGAGTTTTCCAGATGCTCGCGCATGTAACCCTAATTTATTAATTACGTCAACAGTTGTGTCAATCATGACCAGTGCTTCATTTCTCTATGTAATACTTGAATCGTCCATTTTGACTGTAACGCTGTTTTCAACCGATCAACGATATAAACCGAACGGTGCTGTCCACCCGTACAACCAATAGACACCGTAATATAATGTCGATGTCCTTCCGCAAATGCAGGCAACCACTTATTTAAAAATTGGTAAATATCGTTATACATGTCATTGGCTTGTGGACTTTCCTCTAAAAAAACTTTCACAGGTTCATCCAAACCTGAAAATTTTCTGAGCTCTAAATCCCAATGTGGATTAGGTAAATGACGAACATCAAAAACAAAGTCGGCATCTAAAGGAATACCGTATTTATAACCAAATGACTGTAAAATCAAAATCAGTTTATCTGACTGCCCCAATTTGGACAATAATATATCTTTTAAATCGTGTACGCTTTTATCTGATGTATCTATATGGACTGTGGCACGTAATTGAATTGGCAGTAATAAATTTTTTTCTTCTTGAATACACTCATTTAAACTTTTAAAACGTGTAGACAAGGGATGTGGTCTACGTGATGCACTAAATCGTGAAATCAGCTCTTGATCACGTGTCGTAAGATAAATCACATCGACTTCACCATGCTTTTGTAGCATTTGAAAAACATGGTCGAAACCTTGTAAATCAGCACGTGTACTACGGACATCAACCCCTAGAGCCAATTGCTCTAGATTGTTTTCTTTGTCTAATTTTTCTACAATTTCAGGCAGCAATGCCAAAGGTAAATTATCAATACAGTAATAGCCCAAATCTTCTAAAACCTGCAATGCAGAGGATTTTCCTGATCCAGATTGTCCTGTCACGATAAGTATACGCTTCATGGCATGGCGACCCTAATTTATTGTTTTAAGTAGAATGTTTAACCTGTAAGTTATCAATCAAACGGGTTTTTCCTAATTTTGCAGCAACAAACAATACTATATCTTGATCAAATTGACCAATTTTTTGCAACGTTGGCGTACGTGCTTCCACGTAATCTACTTCAAAACCTGCCTCAGTGAGTATTTGACGAATATTCGTTAACACAACATCTAATTCAAGCCCATCATGCAATTGCTTTTCAGCTGCTTGCAAAGTTGCATAAATGGTCGGTGCAGTTGCACGATCTTGCTCAGATAAATAACCATTACGAGAACTTAATGCCAAACCATCTTCTGCACGCGCAATAGGCACAGCAATGACTTCTATTGGCATACTTAAATCTTGAACTAACTGCTTAATCACTGCTAATTGCTGATAATCTTTTTGCCCAAAAAATGCAAAATTAGGTTGCACAATATTAAACAGTTTAGTCACAACAACGGCAACACCATCAAAATGTCCCGGACGTTGTAAACCGCATAAGTCATTGGTAATATCACTCACGCTGATATTGGTCAAACGCGGTTGTTTGCCATACATTTGCTCTACAGAAGGTGCAAATACAATATCACATCCAACTTCAGCCAAAAGATGACTGTCGTGCTCTAAGGTGCGAGGATAATTATCAAAATCTTCATTTGGACCAAACTGAATCGGGTTCACAAAAATACTGACCACCACTACATCACACAATTTTCGTGCAGCACGCACAAGGTTCAAATGCCCCTCATGCAAATTCCCCATCGTGGGGATAAAACCTATGATTTTACGTGCTGATCGAGCAGGACTTAACGATGCAGATAATCCTTGTATGGTAGTTTCAGTTTTCATGTTTATAGCTCGACTTGGAAAGTATGTTCAGCTGCAGGGAACGATTGATCTTGTACAGCCGCATGGTAAGCTTTAAAAGCATCCAAAATTGCGGTTTCCCCTGCTTGTTCTTTCATAAAATTACGGACAAATCGTGCTACACGACCAAAGGTTAAACCTAACATGTCTTGTACCACCAACACTTGTCCATCCGTTTCTTTACCTGCACCAATGCCGATGACAGGAACTTCAGGGAATAATTCAGAAATTTCTTGCCCCAACTGTGCAGGCACACATTCAAGCAATAAAATTGCTGCGCCTGCTGCAACCACCGCTTTACAATCTGCAATCAGCTGATCTGCTGCTGCACGGGTTTTTGCTTGTAATTTATAACCACCAAATACATGCACAGACTGTGGCGTTAAACCTAAATGCACACAGACAGGAATACCATTGCGCGTCAAAGTTTGCACAGTTTCAGCTAACCACGCACCACCTTCGATTTTGACCATTTGTGCGCCAGCTTGCATCACTGTTTTTGAGTTGACCAACGCATCATTAAGCGTTGCATAACTCATAAAAGGTAAATCACACATGATAAAAGAATGCTGATTACCACGGCGTACCACAGCAGTATGATAAGCCATATCTGCGACAGTGACAGGCAAAGTTGAATCATGCCCTTGAATGGTCATACCTAAAGAATCACCGATTAAAATACTATCAATCTCAGCAATTTGCATTGCTTTTGCCATGCTTGCATCATAGCAAGTTAAGCATGAAAATTTACGTCCTTGCGTTTTAAATTTGCGTAAATCACTTAGACTAATCATGATGATAATCCTCTCATTCAGAGTTCCTTAGCGTTCAACAGGCTTAAATGTTTGCCCAATCTGTATCAGCTAAAACAGTTAAAGTTGAATGTTGTAGCAGTTCTGAGTTTTTTAAAGCTTGCCCATTCACTTTGAGATCAGGATCTAAATCCAACAAAGGAATCACTACAAAATCGCGCTCTAAAATACCAATATGTGGCACAGTGAGCCGCTCATTTATAATGTTTTTTTCAGCATAAAGCAAAAGATCTAAATCTAAAGTGCGTTCCCCCCAACGGCGTAAACGCACGCGCCCTGATTCATTTTCAAAGCGCTGTAAAGCATCTAACAATGCCAAAGGCGCTAAATCCGTCACCAATTGTGCAACAGCATTATGATAATTCGGCTGATCTTGCGGTCCCATCGGTGGACTTTGGTACAATTTCGAGACTTTCACTTGCCCGATAGTCGCAAGCTTTTGCACCGCTTCTTGTAAAATTTGCTGTGAGTCACCGAGGTTACTGCCTAAACCAATATACGTCAGCACACTCATTGTGTTGGTCCAAAAATCACTTGCGTCAAATCACGTTGTACACGTTTACGTTTTAAGATTGGATGATCAGGATGAATCGTATCCGCTTGATGAGAAGTGGCTTGTGTTACAGGTTTTTTCTCCTCAACACGTGCTTTACGACTACGACGATTGCGTGTTTCAACTTCTTTTACCAAAGGCTCAATTTGCGTTGAAACTTTGCTTTCTACAGACTCATCTGTTGTGGCTTTACGACGGTTTTTAGCACGTTGACGATTGTAACTGCTGATCGCACGTTCTTTCTCATCCAAAGACATATTTTGATAGGCTTCCCACCAACTGCCCATGCCTTGTGTTGCTGTATCGCCTGCCTTTTCACGCAATAACAAAAAGTCAAAACCCGCTCTAAAACGTGCATGCCCTGATAATGCTTCAATTTGCTGTGGCTTCGGATTCAACAAACGCGTTTGCATTTCCCACACTTCACGAATAAACGTTTCTGCAAAACGAGGAATAATAGTACGTGTCGCTTGGCGTTTTAGTACATCTAAACCTGCTTGCGCACGTGCTTCTGCTGCAACAATACCTTTGGCTTGGTACACATCACAACGTTGCAGGAAGTTTTCCCATAACAACACCGCATAGAAAAATGCAGGATTTATGGTTTTACCAATTTGGATACGCTGATCGGTATTTTTTGCAGCACGTTCCATAAATGGAGTGACTTCAGGGTTTAAATCGGCAAATAGCTGTTGCCAAATACCAAACTCGATCAACATCGGCATAACACGATTGAGATGCCCCATGGTGAATAATTTTTGTGACTCATCATATAAACGATGGGGTGATACATCACGCAAAAGCTGAGTCATTTCAGGGGTGAATATATCTAAAATCGTCTGGTCAATATTAAAATTGAGCTTGGCTGCAAAACGTAAAGTACGCAACATCCGTACAGGGTCTTCTTCAAAACGCTGTGCAGGATCACCCAATAAACGTAAGGTTTTACTGTTTATATCCTCGACTGCATCACAAAAATCAAGCACGATACCTTTACGTGGTTGATAATATAAAGCATTGATCGAAAAATCTCGGCGAGCAAAATCTTGCTCGATCGTGCCCCAATTATTGTCGCGTAAAATCATCCCTGCGGCAGAGGTGATGGCTTTTTTCGGTGGTGCACGGAAAGTCGCAACTTCAATCAACTCACGCCCTGAATAGACATGTGCCAATTCAAAACGGCGACCAATAATACGACAACGACGTCCAAAGACTTCTTTAACTTGGGATGGTGTTGCATTGGTCACAGCATCGTAATCTTTTGGGCTTTGTCCCAACATCAGATCACGAACGCCGCCACCGACGATATAAGCTTCATAGCCCGCTTTTGTTAAAGAATCAATAACATCTAAAATGGAAGAAGGTAATTGAGCGGTGGATAATCCACACTTTGACGCACGCAAAGTTTGCAAAAGACGCTGTCTCCTACGTCAGGACGTAAAAATAATAATTATGCTAATAATATCTCTAACACAATCAAAGGGCAATTTGATTCTCTCAATCTTGCCCGAAATAATCTATTGTCGAATACATACTGCACACAGTTCAACCACATATTTTTTTCTTATAAAACAATCATCGTACGATTCTTTTCTAGCAATTTGGGACCAATTCCTTTGATATTTTGCAGCTCATCAATATTTTTAAATTTTCCATTTTGTTGTCTATATTCCAAAATGGCTTGGGCTTTCTTTTCACCTACCCCATTTAATTGCTGTAATTGCTGAACATTGGCTGTATTAATATTAATTTTTGCCCCCGATACAGCAGCGCTAGCACTGTTTGCTTGCTTCGATGTTTGATGATTGCTCACCGTTGGCTTTCCTAAATAATAATTAGGGTCTTGCCTTTTAAGTTGCTCATCACGTGCTTGTTGTTTGGCTTTCCATTGCAAATAATTTTGGTCAAATTTTTCAGCATGCGTATGAGGCAACACACACATACTGAAAAATAATGCTAAAAACAAAAAAGCATTTTTAAATGGATATTCCTGATTGTTTTTCATACGCAGCCTGTTGTTTTAAATGTAATTTGGCTTGCTCCCATAGCTGATCTAATTGCGCTAAACTCATCTGCTCTAATCTTTTATTTTGTTGTAATACTTGATCTTCTATAAAAGCAAAACGTTTTTTAAACTTGTGAATGGTACTCAATAACGCCATTTCACTTGAGATCCCTAGTTTACGCCCAACATTGATTAATGAGAACAAACAATCACCAAATTCATCCATTATTTCGTCGGATTTTTTAGCGGCAACTGCTGCCTCTAACTCAGCCAACTCTTCTTTCACTTTGCCATAAGCTTCTGCTGCATCAGAAAAGTCAAAACCAATCTTTGCAACATTTTTTTGAATATTTTCCGCTTGAATCAAAGCTGGCGCATGTTTCACCTCATCCAAACGCGACTGTGTTTTACCTTGCTTTTCTTGCTGTTTAATTTGCTGCCAAAGCTGTGAAACTTCTTCTGCATTTAAATCATTAAATTTATCTTTCTCAAAAACATGTGGATGACGGCGAATCAATTTTTGACAAATTGCCTCAACCACATCATTAAAGTCAAATGCCCCTTGCTCACTGTACATTTGCGCTTGAAAAACGACTTGCAATAACAAGTCTCCCAACTCATCACGTACATCATTGGCATGACCTGAGCGTACTGCGGACTCAACTTCATACGCTTCTTCGATGGCATATTGTGTTAAAGATTCTGGCGTTTGTTCACGATCCCAAGGGCATTCTTGACGCAACTGTTGCATGATGTTGAGTAACTTTTCCATAAAACGTCCTATAGATAACACAATAAAATCGATGACTACGCAGGCTTGTCAGCTAAAAGTATTTTATGTTCAACTGAACTAAGATCAATATTTTAAAACAAAAAGGATAGCCACATGCAGCAAAGTATTTTTATTAGTGGTGCAGCACAAGGCATTGGTGCTGCGATTGCTCGAACTTTTTATCAACAAGGCTATAAAGTGGGCATTTATGATATCAACGAAAATTTAGCACAACAGCTTGCACAACAACTCGGCAATAACGCCAAAGCTGGAAAACTTGATGTCAGCGATTATATACAATGGCAACATGCCTTAGACGAGTTTAGCACTTGGGCAGGTCAGCTCAATGTTTTAGTCAATAATGCAGGCATTTTATACTCTGGCGCATTTGAAAAAACCGAAATTCAAGCCCATCATCGCACCATTGACATTAATGTTAAAGGTGTTCTAAATGGTTGCCATGCTGCATTGCCTTTTTTAAAACAAGCAAATTTTGCACGTATTATCAACCTATCTTCAGCCTCTGCAATTTATGGTCAAGCCGACCTGATTTCCTATTCTGCCAGTAAATTTGCAGTACGAGGTATCACTGAAGGCTTAGATATTGAGTGGCAAAAATATGGTATTCGAGTCTTAGATGTCATGCCACTCTTTGTACAAACCACAATGGTAAAGGATATGGATGCAGGCACCATTCACAATATTGGTGTGAGTTTAAAACCACAAGATATTGCTGATGAAGTATTCACCTTAGTGAATTGCAAAGGTAACATGCTCACACCAACACATCATCCAATTGGTTTTAAAACCAAAGCCATGTATCAACTTTCAAATATCAGCCCACAAATTATCAATCGCCTAAGTAACATGTTATTAAGTCGAAAATAAAAAATGAATATAATTTCAGCCAATAAAAAACCTGCGTAACGCAGGTTTTTTATCAGATCTACACTAGTTGCCTTGCACTAAGCGTCTTGCGCTAATAATACCGGGTTGTTGCTCTAAACGTGCCAACAAACGAGACAGTTGCGCCAAGCCTTTGACTTCAATCAAAAGCTTCATATTGGCAATGCCATCTGCTTCAGAAATGGTATTAACCTGACGAATATTGATCTGATCAGAGAAAATCACTTGGGTTAAATCTTTCAACAAACCACGACGATCATAAGCTTCCACCACGATTTGCACACTTTGCCCACGTGTCGGCTGCATTTCCCAATCAGCTTCTACCGCACGATCAGGCTCTAAATTGATCATACGCATATAATCAGTACAGGTCACTTTATGAATACTCACACCACGATTTAAAGTGATATAACCTGCAATCGACTCGCCATGCACAGGCTGACAACATTGTGCGATATGCAGTTCAACATTATCCAAACCGTCAATCAAAATACCATGTGCTGACAAGGTATGACTTGCACGAGGGTTCAACGTCGGCTTTAACACCAGTTCAGGCTCATCCTGATCTAAGTGCATATGACGATTTACTTGGTTAATCATGGCATGTAGGCTAATGTCACCACTCACCAATGCCACTAAAATATCGTCCCCTGTTTTGACATTAAAATGATTACAATAATCATTTAAATCAATACTTTTCGGGTGAATCGCTAAACGAGAAAGTTCTTTATTTAAAATCTCTCGTCCAACTTCCAAGTTTTTACTGCGATCTTGCTGTCTAAACCAATGACGCAATTTGTCACGCGCTCGCGCAGTTTTGATATAACCTAAAGAATTTACCAACCAATCCCGATTTGGCTCACGATCTTTTTTGGTTAAAATTTCAACTTGTTCACCTGTTTTCAAGGTGTAAGTAAGTGGGACATAACGCTGATTCACACGTGCGGCATAGCACTTATTGCCCACTTCTGTATGTACGTGATAAGCAAAATCTAAGACGGTTGAACCACGTGGTAATTCTTTGATATCACCATCACGACTAAAGACATAAATTTTCTCAAAACCTTCAAAGTCTTGAATATGTTCAAAATCTTCAGTGTCATCTTCATTTGGATGCACATTGGTTTCATTGCGTTCTTGATAATGCTCAAGTACTGAACGCAAAGAATGCAACCGATGATTAAATGAATAATCTGTGGTTTTTGAACCTTCTTTATAATTGAAATGTGAACAAACACCTAGTTCAGCTTCTTCATGCATTTCTACAGTACGAATCTGAATTTCAAGCGATTTATTTTCAGCAATAACAGCCGTATGTAAGGAACGATAACCATTGGCTTTAGGATTAGTAATATAATCATCAAACTGATGCGGAATATGTCGCCAAATTTGATGCACAATACCCAAAGCGTGATAACATTCAGGAACCGATTTTACTAACACACGCACAGCGCGAATATCATAAAGTTGGTCAAAACTCAGATTTTTACTCTTCATCTTACGATAAATAGAATAAATATGTTTTACACGCCCTGAAATTTCCGCATGAATATCATGTGCTGCCAATTCACTTTTGAGTTTTTCCACCACAAACTGAATATATTGCTCACGCTCTAAACGCTTTTCATTGAGCAATGATGCAATTTCTTTATAACGTTCAGGCGCTAAATAACGAAAGGCTAAATCTTCAAGTTCCCACTTTAACTGTGCAATCCCTAAACGATGCGCCAAAGGCGAATAAATGGTAAGAATTTCACGTGCAACACGTTCTTGACGCTCTCTAGGTGATTTTGCTAATTCACGTAAAGCATAAGTACGTTCAGCCAATTTAATTAATACAACCCGGACATCTTCGGTCACAGAAATCAGCATTTTATAAATACCAGACAAATGCTCACGTTGGTTATTATTAAAATGGTCTTCTAAACGTTTGTTTTTTTCGATCAGTTCAGAGAGTTTCCCCATTGCCAAAGTACCTTTGACAAGATTAAAAACATGCTCTCCAAACTTTTCTTGAATTTCTTCAAGGGTGGTAATACCTTCACGCACACTACGGTATAAAACAGCAGCAGATAAGGTATCTTCATCGACATGTAAATGCGCCAAAATATCAGCCATCCCAATTCCTGTTGCAAAGGTATTGGTTCGGCTATTTGCTATGGTCGCTAATTCTTTTTGTAAAACTAATTGAGCTACTTCTTGAAGCTGATCCAGCTCTGCACCGTCTAAAATTCCACGTACACGATCTAGCCAAGTCGCTAAAGCCTGTTGCGCTTCTACGGCATGTTCTACAGTCGCTTCCTCAGACAACTCATTTAGCTGTTCTGGAAGTTGTTCACGTACTGTGACCATACCCTTCTCCTGTGAATCTACAGTTCATTATAAATCGTTTATCTCAACATTTTTTTCAAATAAGGCAATGGATTCAACATGACCTGTATGTGTAAACATATCCATCACACCCGCCTTTTTCAGCTGATACCCATGTTGCACTAAAATCCCAGCATCCCTCGCAAGCGTTGCAGGGTCACAGGATACATAAACGATTTTTTTTGCACCAAACTTAGGTACATAATGCATGATTTGCTCCGCCCCCGCACGAGGTGGGTCTATTAATAATGCATCAAATCCTTGATTTGCCCAAGAATTTTGAGAAAAATCTTTTGTTAAATCTTGTGAGTAAAACGTAACATTAGTTATGCAATTTTTCAGTGCATTTTCTGTACCGCGCTTAACCATCTCGGGACTACCTTCAACAGCAATCACCGATCCAGTTTGCCCAACTTTTTTAGCGAGTGGTAAAGAAAAATTACCTAGACCGCAGAAAAGATCAAGCACACGCTCACCTTGTTTTAAATCAAGCAAATCACATGCCAATTTTACCATTTGTGGATTTACAGTAGGATTCACCTGCGTAAAATCTGTAGGTTTAAATGCAAAATGAATTGCAAAATCATTCAAACTATAATGTAAATGCATCGCCGCTTGAGCATCATCTACACGATGTAAGCTCTCATTCCCCGCAGGTTGAAAATACAGTTGCCACTGTTCCTCTAACGCAAATTGTTTTAATCGGTTGACATCTTGTGTCGATAAATCCGCTGTATGGCGAATTAATAATGCAATTTCCTGATCACCCTTTGCTAATTCTATATGACCAATATCGGCTTTGCCTGTAAGACTTTCGAGTAATACACGCAGTTTAGGTAAAGCTTTATCTAATTGTTGATCTAAAATCTTACACGTGTGGATATTAATCAATTGATTACTTTGCGACTCACGAAAGCCCATTAACAGTTTTTTCGTTTTTGCAATATAGCGCACACCAATGCGGGCTTTATGACGATAATCAACTTTAAGAGAACGAATAGGCGCTAGCCATTCTTTAGGCTCCAAACCTGCAAAATGTTTTAAATGCGATTTTAATACATCTTGTTTAAAACGGATTTGCTCATCAGGATGTAAATGCTGCAAGTTACAGCCGCCGCATGTGCCAAAATGTGGACATATCGGTTCGATCCGTTGCGGATGTGGTTCACTTAAAAGTTGTATCGTATCGGCTTCTTCAAGCTTAGACACTTGACGCGTAATTTGTACTTTGACTTTTTCACCCGGTAAAGCAAAACGAATAAAAACACTTTTGCCTTTTTTATCAGATGGATGACTTGGATCATCACCATAGCGTGCTATGCCTCGCCCCTCATGTGAAAGTCTCTCAACGTTAAAAATAGACTGTGGTCGTTGAGATGGACGAGGTTTAGCTCTATGTTTCAAAGGAATACCTAATTGGGAGTAGTGGGAAAATCTGTAGCGCTAAAAGCAGTTTTTTGTGCGCTTTCACGCCAAATCTGTACAAACTCAGCTTGCTGCGGTTGACCTTGTAAATAGTGAATCGTCGCTTGAATCCAAAGCTGATGATCTGCGAGTGAAATTTGACCTTTGAGTAAATTCCAACGCAAAAATATCAACCATGTATTTAAGACATCACCTTCACAATAACTGGTCAACTTGAGCCATTGTTTGGTTTTCACATATTCAGGAATAAAATAACCTGCAATACCTCGTTTACCAGGAAAACCCAATAAATGTGCAATATCATCTAATTTCTGAAAATGTCGACCATTAAACATTGCCATCACATCCATCAAGTCAACATGACGATGATGATAACGATTTTGGTAGTTATTATACCGTTTTTGTGTGTCAATCTCACCTTGATCGAACAAACTTGGTGCAGATAAACCATGATACATGGCACGGAACAAAATCACAGGTAAATCAAACTGCGAACCATTCCAACTGACCAAAGTAGGATGACGCTTATCAAAAATCGATAGAAATTTCTTTAAAATTTCTGCTTCAGAAAAATGTTCTTGGCTAAATGAAAACAGCTTCATCGAACCATTTTCATCAATCCATAAACCTGAAATACAGACAATTTCATGTAAAGGTAAGCGTTGAAAATCCGTCCCTGCTTCTTGACGGCGGATTTTCATTAATGCGTGCTCTAAATCTTCTGCAGGTAAATCCAACCCATACAAATGTGCACCCGACTGATGATCAGTCAATGTTTCAATATCAAAAACCAGTACGGGTAAACGCATAAATAAGATTTCCCTAAACGACATAGACTATTTTACACATTAACTCGCTTCTTTTCAGAGAATCAATGCAGATAGGCAAATAATTGTAAAGTCTAAATCTTTTAAAATTTAATCCTCAACAGAGAATAAACCTGTTGAAAGATAACGGTCGCCACGATCACACACGATACATACAATCACCGCATCAGGATTTTCTTCTGCAATTTTGATTGAAGCCCACACAGCTCCACCTGATGATGTTCCCGCACTGATCCCCTCTTTACGTGCTAAAGCACGTGCAGTTTTTTCAGCTTCAATTTGTGGAATATCCATAATGTGATCGACACGTGATGGATCAAAAATCGTAGGTAAATACTCTTGTGGCCAACGGCGAATCCCTGCAATATTTGAACCTTCAGACGGTTGTAAACCCACAATTTGAATGTCAGGATTTTGTTCTTTTAAATATTTTGAAATCCCCATGATGGTTCCCGTTGTTCCCATAGAACTCACGAAATGGGTGATTTTACCCCCTGTTTGTTGCCAGATTTCTGGACCTGTCGTGAGGTAATGTGCTTCAACATTATCAGGATTACCAAACTGATTTAAAACCAGACCTTGCCCTTCTTTTTCCATTTGTAATGCCATGTCACGTGCTTCTTCCATGCTTGCTGCTTCAATCAGCTCAGCACCATATGCACGCATCGCATCTTTACGCTCTTGGCTCGATGCAGCTGGCATAATCAAACGCATGTTGTAACCACGCATTGCCGCAACCATCGCCAATGCAATTCCTGTATTCCCACTGGTCGCTTCAATCAAGGTATCTCCCGGCTGAATTTGTCCACGTTTTTCAGCTTGCATAATCATATTGTATGCAGGACGATCTTTAACAGAACCCGCAGGATTATTGCCTTCAAGTTTTGCCAATACCGTTGCTTGAGTATGATTTGCCAAACGCTGCAAACGCACTAAAGGCGTTTTTCCGACATAATGGTCAAGTAGAAAATCATCAGCGAAGAAATCAGGTTGTGTGTTACTCATCATTTGCACCTATATTGAGGTGGCGATATTGTATGAAAAAATAAAACTTACTGCACAACTTTCCATTCATTTTTCAAAATACTATGCCTCTATTAAAGCGATTCAGTATATTTTTTACTTTCATAGCATTTAATATTTTATTTTTAAAATCATTGATATAAAATAATTGAAACTTTACTTAGCATTTAAAATAATAAGATTATCTATAAATCAGCAAAGTATATTTTCCAAACGCTAAGATTTTTAATCAGATTGTCATGCAGGATGAATAAAGCATGTTAATATCATGCGCATGGTCAATGAGTTGCTGGAACCATGTCGAATTTCAATAAAAAACTCTTTAAACGTTTAAAACTCAATCATGCTTATGGGCAACTTATTGCATTAATTTTTGTACCGATCACTATTTTAGCGTGTGTTGGTGCACTCTTAGTGATCAAAGAGACTTCTTCCGCGACCAAATCCAATCAACGCTATGCCGCAATTGCGATTTTGAGCCGTTATCAAAATACTGCTGAACAGTTGATTCGCTTAATACAGAATGATCCCAAACAAAAACCCCATGCTGAAAATATTTTGCAGCATATGTTTAATGAAAAATATTTGATTCGTGCTGCAATCGTTCAGTCAAATAGCAAAGTATTGCTCAATGTTGGTTATCAAAGTCAGCAGTCTTGGCCAAAGCCCCCCACACAAGGTACTTTTGTCGGACCTCTTACAGCAAAGCATAATAATATTTACGCCACTCTTTTACACAATAATACGCAACAACCACCCGTTTGGCTCATGATTGAGTTGGACAATCAACCCTTAGAAATTGCCCACTATCGGGTCATGATCGTGTTGATTACCACAGGGCTATTTACTTTACTTTTATTATTACTGTGCTTAAATTTTTATTCTCGCCGTTGGATCGCACCAATGTACGAGATTCGTATGCAGTTACAACGTCTAAATGCTGACACGCTCGATCAGCACATGGTCATCAACAGTACAGGCGAGCTACGCCTACTACAACGTGACATTGCCAATGTGGTCAAACGTCTGCATTTTAGTTTCTTAGAATTAAAAGAACATACCGAACAAACTGAGGATGATTTAAGACGTACCTTAGATACACTCGAAGTGCAAAACATTACCTATAAACAGGCACGTGACCAAGCGATTTCATCCAATCAGGCAAAATCGGTCTTTTTAGCCAATATCAGTCATGAATTACGCACCCCATTAAACAGTATCGATGGCTTTATTCATTTATTGCTTCGACAAGATAATCTCAGCAATGACCAAAGCTTATACCTACAAACCATTCGTAAATCTTCGGCCCATTTATTGGCATTAATTAATGATGTACTCGACTTTTCCAAAATTGATGCCGGAAAATTAGAACTCGAAACTGCACCTTTTGATCTTGAAGAAGCAATTTTTGACGTCATGGATATGTTGTCACCTTTGGCTGCACAAAAGCAGATTGAAATGGCATTTTACTATGACGATACCGTTCCGAAACATGTCAATGGTGATATTTTACGCTTTAAGCAAATTCTGACTAATCTGATTTCCAATGCGATTAAATTCACCCCAGATGGCGAAATTATTGTACGTGTGCGTATGGAACATGATGATATTGGACAATGCTTATTGCACTTTAGTGTACAAGACAGCGGAATCGGTTTAAGTGGTACAGATCGTAAAAAACTATTTGAATCTTTCTCACAAGGTGATGCTTCTGTCACACGCCAGTTCGGTGGTACAGGTTTAGGACTTGCCATTTCCAAACAGCTTGTACATTTAATGCACGGGCAAATTGGTTTTGAAGACAATCAAGAACGTGCACCCACAGAAAAAGGCTCAACCTTTTGGTTTACCGCACAGTTTGATGTGGATGAACATGAGGAAATTATCCATCCGGTCTTTAAAGATATGCATGTCGTTTCCTTCCTCGCACACCCTGCAACTGCCAATGTATTACGTCATTATTTAGAAGACTATCAAGTGACGCATATTGAAACACAGTCTATTTTAGACTTGTTTAGCAAGCTCAATAGCTTAGAGCGACTACCTGAAAACACATGGTTAATTGTTGATCATAGCGGTGATACAGAAGCATTATTAAAAGAAATTCGTGCACGTTATCAAGGTCATTTAGCCGTATATGGCTATCAAATGTCATTAGAGCCAAATATGCTCAATGAATATCGTGCTCGTCCATTATATCAACCGCTCAGTCGTACAGGCGTCATTCAACTGCTCAGCAATCAGCCAATTTTTGAACCTGAGCAACACCAAGATTTTAAAGCACGTGATCTGCATGTCTTGGCAGTCGATGACCATTTGCCCAACTTAATTGTACTTGAAGCCCTGCTTGCTGAACTCAATGTCAAAACCACCAAAGCGCAAAGTGGTCAAGAAGCATTAACCATCATCCAACAAGGTATTGAACAAGGCTTAAAACCACATGATCTCGTGTTTATGGACATTCAAATGCCTGTCATGTCAGGTATTGATACCACCCGTGCCATTCGTTCTTTAGAGTCAACTTTGGATGGCATGCGCATGCCGATCATTGCGCTCACTGCTCATGCACTGGCAGATGAAAAACAAAAACTTCTAAAAGTAGGTATGGATGACTATGTCACCAAACCCATTCAGATTGATCAATTGATTCAAATCTTAACGCAATGGACATCTGATAACTTTGTTCAATCACAACAAGCTACTGAAAATACGGTCTATGTCGATGCACTCGACCCCGATATCTTAGATTGGAAACAAAGTCTTTCTTTAGCAGCCAATAAAGAAGATTTAGCACAAGATTTACTCAAAATGTTAGTCGATAGCTTCCCAACAGAATTAGATGAAATTTCACAATTGATTGAACTTGAAGATTTCCCACAGCTTGAACATGTATTACATCGTTTATATGGTGCAACACGTTATGTAGGTACACCAAAATTACAACGCGCTACAGGTGAGTTTGAACAGTTTGTATCGACTTTAAGAAAAGAACGCCGTAAAGCCGATGAACCATTTATTCAAGAAACTTTGCAACGTTTAGACCATTTACAATTAGTCATTCATGAAGTGGAGTCAGCCGCGCAGCAAGTGCTCAGTAGCTAATGTGTAGATCAGAACTATTGAGGTATCACTAATGACTACTTTCTGTGACTGCACTGTCATGTTCCCATGACATGTGCATGCTATGCTAAATGACAAATCAAGAAGAGTAAAAAACATGTCGCTATTACGCATTGAAAAACAAAATGGCATTGCTACGGTATATCTCAACCGCCCAGAAAAACGCAATGCAATGAGCTTTGCTTTACTACGAGAGTTGGTCATTACTGCCCAAAAGATTAAAAAAGATCGTAGTATCCGTGCTGTCATTTTAACAGGCGAAGCCAATGTATTTAGTGCTGGCATTGATCTTGCTGATTTAAACAACCCCAAAAATACAGCTTTTGCTGCTTGGGAGTTGTTAAAACCAGGACAAAGTTTATTTCAAAAAGCCTTTCTCATTTGGCAAGAACTCCCAGTTCCTGTCATTGCAGCACTAGAAGGTTTTTGCTTTGGCGCAGGGATGCAATTGGCGCTTGCAGCAGATATTCGAATCGCTCATCCTGATACGAAAATGTCAATCATGGAAAGTCGTTGGGGCTTAGTACCTGATATGGGATTATCTCGCTCAATCAAAGGCGTTATTGGCTTAGATTTAGCAAAAGAGTTGACTTTAACTGCGCGTATTTTTGATGGCAATTACGCCAAAGAGATCGGCTTAGTCACTCATACTGATCCAGCACCGCTTACAAAAGCTCAAGCCATTGCTGAAGAAATGTTACAACGCTCACCGGATGCGCTTGCAGCAGCAAAACGCGTGCTCGATGCAATGGAGCATGAACCTAAAAAGTCATTGCGTTTAGAAAAAATTTGGCAATTGAAATTACTTTTAGGTAAGAACAGTCAAATTGCACGTAAAAAAGATAAAAACCCAGACGTGGAGTTTTTACCTCGCCAATTTAAATAATAGATATGTGAAATCATTTAAATTTACAGGGAATAGTTTGAGATCGTGAATATGAGTTTTGATCGTAATACTAAAATTGCATTTCTTGGAATGGGATTGATGGGCAGCCGCATGGCAACGCGTTTAGTCCAAGCTGGTTTTCAAGTAGCGATATGGAATCGAACTGCGAGTGCATGTGAAAGCTTGATTGACATGGGAGCACATGCTCTTCAACTCGACAATATTGCAGACTATCCTGTTATTTTAAGCTGCCTTGCCGATGATCATGCCGTACAAAATGTGTTTGATCTCATCGCACCACATCTCAAACCTCAACAGGTCATTGTGGATTTTTCGAGTTTATCTGTGGATAAAACGCTGATACTTGCGGATAAAGCACAGCAACTTAGTGTCACTTGGATTGACTCGCCTGTATCAGGTGGAACAGCAGGTGCAGAAAATGGCACTTTGGTCATTTTTGCTGGGGGAGATGCCGAAACCATTGAGCATTTAAGCTTAATCTACAATGTTCTTTCGCAACGTGTCACACGCATGGGTGATTCAGGAACAGGACAAGCCACTAAAATCTGTAATCAACTTATTGTTGCCGCAAACAGTACACTGATTGCTGAAGCGGTTGCACTTGCACAACAAGCAGGTGTAGATACCACACTACTTGCGCCTGCGCTCGCAGGTGGTTTTGCTGACTCAAAACCTTTTCAAATTTTAACGCCTCGCATGGCAGCACATCACTTTGAGCCTGTGCAATGGAAAGTACAAACATTATCAAAAGATTTAAATAATGCAGTTCACTTAGCTGAAAAATTCCAACTCGATATTCCTGTAGCAAAAAAAGCATTGTCGCAATTGCAAGCACACCAAAACAATGGTTATGCTGATTCAGACCTAGCAAGTGTAATTAAACACGTTGAAAATCAATAAAACATTGAGAATTAATAATATGATAGATCAGCATGGAGCAGATATATGAGTAAACTCGCAGTAAATCTTTCAATGATTTTTACTGAAGTCCCCTTAATTGAACGCTTTGCTTTAGCACATCAGCACGGCTTCCAACACATTGAAATTCAGTTTCCTTATGAGCTCAGTATTAGAGAAATTCAAAATCAACTTGATCAATATGCCTTAAAACTCTGCTTGATCAATGTCCCTGCGGGCGACTTAATGCATGGCGGTAATGGTTTAGCAGGTATTCCTGGCAAAGAGCTTGAATTTCATCAAGCGCTATTAACAGCAATTGAATATGCCACTGCGCTAAATGTCCCCAGTGTGAATATTCTTGCAGGTAAACAACCTCTAGATGCAGATCTACTTCCCTGCCTCAACACCCTATCTAAAAACTTAAAGCTTGCATGTCACCTGTGTTCGGAACATCACATTCAGCCTGTTTTTGAAATGATTAATGGCACAGATATACCACGCTTTTTAGTGCAAAATATTGCCCAAGCCCAAGAAATGCTCGAAGCCGTACAACATCCTGCTTTAAAAATACAATATGATTGTTACCACATGGCAATGATGGGCGAAAATATTTTGCTGGCACTACAGGAAAATATAAACTGGATTGGGCATATTCAATTTGCTGACTGCCCAGGGCGACATGAACCCGATACAGCTCAGATAAATTATGCAGAAATTTTCACATGGCTTGGACAAAGTTCATACACAGGCTATATCGCCGCAGAATACAAACCACAAGTTGATTCCAATCAATCATTTGCATGGAAAAGAAAATATTTTACCGACAACCACCAAGCTTAAACTGGAAAAAATATCCACAAGTCTTATTGTATAAATTTGAATTTATTCGATAAAGGCGCTATATTAGAGGATGAGTAATTGTCTGGAAAATATATTTTACCATGAATTTAGAACCATCGCCCAGCGCTTCTAATTCTCTTGAACTTGCAATGAATTCTCACAAACAAGATGTACAAAATTGCTTAAAAGTTGTACATGAAGCCCTACTAGATGTAAAAGCAAAAGATATTCTTGAACTTGATGTAAGCAGCATTAGCAACGTAGCAGATGCTATCGTCATCGCAAGTGGTACATCAACACGTCATGTTAAAGCGCTTGCTGATAATGTTGCTGAAGAAGCACGTAAAGCTGGCTTCCGCCCGATCGGGGTAGAAGGTGAGCGTGATGCAGAATGGATCCTGATTGATTTAGGATTGGTTGTTGTACATGTCATGCTACCGACAGCTCGTAAATTTTATGATTTAGAAAGCTTATGGCGTGTAACTCCTGAAGTTGCCTAAAGCTCATTTATAAAATGAGAAACTTAAAAAGCGACGTATTTGTCGCTTTTTTTGTCACTATTATTTGATTTTTTGCGAATTTTTATAAAAAATTCATTTTGGATAACTGCTTAAAGACAAGATAACCCAGCCCGAAACTCCAAACAAAATTAACCAAAACACCAAAACTTTGAACAACAAAAGCTTCTGCTATAGAAAGTCCCATTGAACTTTCAACCATGGCAACTGCCAAAGTCCCCCACACACCACACATTCCATGTACTGCAATCACATCTCTAACATGTCGAGATGTTACTCGATGAATCAATATTCGGGGTACATAAACGGTTAGTAAACCTCCTACTGCGCCAATCAGTGTTGCTGTGAAATAATCAACAAATCCACAGCTTGCAGTGATAGCTACCAATCCACCGAGTGCAGATTTAATTAATTCATTCCAAGAGATCATCCGACGATCAAATGCTGAAACTAAAATCAGGGGAGCAATGAAGGCTGTGAACAGCGCAATAAAAGCATTGCTCACAACTACACTAACATCGACTGGAATCGCAGTGATATAAACAACATTCAATCCTGACCACGCGAGCCAAAGAATAAAACCTGCAACTGCAAATGATAAAATTCGATAATCTTCAAAGATTAAATTCTTCTTCTTTTCTTCTTCTTTTCCAGCAGACTTCAATGTCAAATAACCTGCAAGAAGCACCCATGCTGCCGCAGAATGAACAACGGTAGAACCTGCAAAATCAATAAATCCAATATTTTTTAGCCAGCCACCACCCCATAAAATATTGCCCCAAACCCAACTACTAAAGAAAGGAAAAATAATTGCAGAAATGGTTAAACCCACTCCCCAACTCATGATAAGTGAACTTTTATTAGGAATAATTCGCCCTACAACTGTAGTAATTGTAGTTGCCATAAGTATATAGAAAAACAATAAATTCCTATGCCAACCAGAATAAAAATATGGCTTATCATTGGGGTGATCTATTACGCCAAAATGAATCCCCCCACACACAATAAGCCAAAAAGTACAGCACCTAAAATTGAAGATAAATAACTGATCAACAGCGCAAAAATAGACTTAAGATTAAACTGGTATCCACCTTCAACTATAGCAAAACCAGCTTGAACAAAAATCACGAATACCCCACCAAAAAACAGTAATCGGTAGTCAGTTATGAGATTAAATGCAGCAATATCTTGATCTAAATTCGAAGCAAATACACAGCATGGGACAAGCAACATGAATAAAGCAAGATACTTAGCGTACTTCCAATTCAGCATGAATTCCTCTATCCCATTGTTTAAATGATATTTTATTTATTTTAAAAAAATCACAATTAATAATACTAATGTTACATAGTTATCAATTTGTTTGAATTATAAAGTGATTTTGTCTTTTAAAAAACAACTTTTCACGTTTTCTCATTTTTTATACTATTTATCAAACAGTAATTTTAATTAGATGTTTAAAGCAAATCATTTAAATTTATTGAACTTGCCTTACTGCATGTAATAAATATTATTTAAAACTTAGTCAAGCTTTTAATCCAGTTCCAAAATTTGAAATTCAATTAATGGCTAAATATCTCTTCAGTCACAATAAAAAACCACCCGAAGGTGGTTTGGAAAACTAAATCTGACTTTCTTGATATTGAATTTTTCGATTCGGTAATCGCTTACATAGATATAAACTGGCTAATAGACTACAAGTTGCAGCAAACATTAACCATGCTGCTGGCATACTCGGATCCGCTGTTTTTTCAATAATAAAAGTACTCATCATTGGCGTTACACCACCAAAGAGTGCGGTCGCGAAGCTAAATGCCAATGAAAAACCAACTGTTCGTACACGGGCTGGCATACATTCGGCCAAAGTCGCCACCATACTACCGTTGTACATGCCAAAAAAGAATGAAAAATACAGTAATACAATAAGCAAGTTGCCAAAACTAATATGGTTAACCAACCAGCTTAAGGCAGGATATGCGGTAAAAATTGCGAGAACACTAATTCCAACCAGAACAGGTCGACGCCCCACACGGTCAGAAATTGCACCACCGATAGGCAGCCAAATAAAATTAGATAACCCAACAATGACGGCAGCTAAAAGACTTTCACCTGTTGAAAGTTCGAGTGCACGCTTCGCATAAATAGGCGTATATACTGTAATAAAATAGAAAGTCGTCGTCATTGCACTCATCAACATACCTGCAATCACAACTTTCCAATTACTGACCATGGTTTGTAAAATTTCTTTACCAGTAGGATGTGTTTTTTGTGCTTTAAATGCTTCAGTTTCTTCAAGGTTCCGACGTAAAAAGAAGATCAATGGAATAATGAGACAACCAACGAAAAATGGTATTCTCCAACCCCAATCACCAATTTGCGCTACGGTTAAAATTTGATTTAAACCAAAGCCTAAAATCGCCGCAGCAACCACAGCAACTTGTTGACTTGCAGATTGTCAACTGGTAATAAACCCACGGTTTTTATCTGTAGCAATTTCAGCAAGATATACTGATACCCCACCCATTTCCACACCAGCTGAAAAGCCTTGTAGCAAACGACCAATTACGACCAGGATGGGTGCAATAATGCCGATTTGCTCATAACCTGGAACAAATGTAATCAATATCGTACCGAGTGCCATCAAACTTAATGTAACAATCAATCCCTTACGTCGCCCAATTCGGTCTACATAAGCACCTAAAAAAATAGCACCAAGTGGTCGCATCAGAAAGCCTGCGGCAAACACGGTAAATGTCATCATCAAAGAGACATATTCATTATCCGAATGGAAAAATTTAGCTGCGATATACGTAGCGTAAAATCCGAATAAGAAAAAATCATATTGTTCTAAAAAATTACCACTCGTGACATTTAAAATTTTCCTTAAATTGCCACTGCTCTTGCTTCCTACAGACATAGCAAACCTCCCTGGCTATATTCCAAGCTGTAAATAAAATGCATAAACTTATGTATGAAATTAAGATTTAGTTTTTTTACTACGACGTTCTTCTACTGCGAACTTCAACAAGGCCGCACTGCGGTAAAAGCCATGAGCAAATTTTCCAAAAGGTATCGTCAGGAAAAAACTCATTACCGTTGCCAAATGTGCAATCAACCATACGGCCATCCATGCACTATCTCGAAATGCTAACAACCCAAGACCCGTCGCACTAATCATCAGCAAAAGGAAAATGAAGCCACGATCCATTGGTTTTTGTTTTGCATCGCCATGCAACGGATCGCGTTTAATATTCAGATATAACAAACCACTAGGACCAATAATTAAGCCCAAACCGCCTAATGTTCCTAAAATCACAGGAGCACTGCTTACAGGATATGGGGCGTGTATTCCCAATAAATAATGATATGCCGTTGCAACAATGGTGGCTAAAAAGCACAGTAAAAAACCATACATTGTAAAGTGGTGAAAACGACGGCGGATCAAGGTATAACGGTCATCTTGCTCATTACAGCCTTTACCATGTCCACCATCTAAATATTTCAATGTCAGTACATTTTTAGTGGCTTGTAAAATATCTGGTTGCTCAACACCACCAAGTACAACCTCTGAAGTTTGATTCCAGAACTTTCGAACGCCTAGCCCCAATAAAATAAAGGCAATAACAAAAACAGATCCAAAAAGTACTGCTAAAAAATTATGTGGGAAAATGGCGTAAAAGTTGCCTTGGTGTAAACCGAATAATTGATTTCCACGCATCAAAGATGCGGCCAGCATGAATAGAATTAGTGTAATCGTCAGCGCACTCACCAAAGTAATGCCGGCTTTTTGATATAGCTTGCCAAAGCTCAGGGGTACTGCAAATTTTTGATAGGTTTCAAGGCGTACTTGAGCCATTGCTTGTGGAATATTGACCCCGAATTCATGCGGAGGAGCATATTGACAGGCATGTAGACATGCACCGCAATTATGACAAAGATTGGCTAAATAATGTATATCTGCTTCATTAAATTCTAAACGCTTGGTCATTGCAGGGAAAACAGCACAAAAAGTTTCACAATAACGACAGGCATTACAAATCTGCAGAGCTTGTTTGACCTGTTCTTCGCTGTCGGTAAGCTGAACGATTGGAATTAAATTTTTCGCTTGAATATTCATTTATACAGCCTCCTTTTGCAAAGCACTTTTATTCAATGCTGCTAATGCTGCATTTTTCCCTGCGATTCGACCAAACGTCGTTCCAATCGACATCCCTACACCTGCGGTATAGCCTTGCCCAAGTACATTGCCAGCCATCATTTCACCTGCGACATATAGATTTGGACTTGGAACATTGTTAAAGCGTACAGCGGCATCCTTTTCGACTTTCATTCCCAGATAAGTGAAAGTAATTCCTGGTCTCAAGGCATAGGCATAATATGGAGGTGAATCGAGTGGTACGGCCCAATGGGTTTTTGCAGGGCTTAAATTTTCCGTATGACAGTTGTCCAAAACGGTATGGTTAAATTCACCTTTGACACAAGACTGATTAAAATTTTGTACGGTTTTTTCTAATGTGTCTGGATCTAAGTCCATCAATACGGCTAATTCACGGATGCTGTTGGCTTTTTTACCTTCAAAAACGGGAGGCATAAAACGCCCAACAGATTTTGCGTCGATAATTGAAAAGCCAATTTGACCCGGTTGCTTCGCAACCAATCGCCCCCAAATTGCATAACGTTTTGGCCAAAAGTCTTCGCCTTCATCATAAAAACGCTCTGCTTGGTTATTCACTACAATTCCAAGTGATACACAATCGATACGAGTGCAAATACCACCATCATACAGAGGAGCTCTTGCATCTACAGCAACACAATGCGATTGCGAAGGATCACCGATCACATCAGCGCCTTGATCAATCATAAATTTTAATAAATTACCTTGATTAAAGCGTGTCCCACGTATGATGAAATTATCTGCAGGCCATTCTCCACGCTCATTCTGTCCCCAAGCTTCACGAAGCCATTCTAAGTTTGATTCGAAACCACCTGCAGCAAGCACACATGCCTTGGCTTCATAACGCTGACCATTTTCCGCAATTGCAGCTTTAAACTGGCCATTCTGAATATCTAAACTCGCGATTTTAGTATCGTACTGAACCACAACCCCTTGATTTTGCGCACTGCGATAGTAAGCATTCACCAATGCTTTACCACCGCCCATAAAAAAAGCATTCGTCCTTGCGACATGCAAAGCACCTGATAATGGTGGTTGGAAATTCACACCTTGCTTTTTCATCCATTCACGGCATGTTTCAGTACTACGAATCACCAAGCGCGCTAACTCTTCGTTGGTCTTACCACCTGTGACTTTTAAAAGATCTTGCCAATATTCTTCTTCTGGATAAGCATCAACCAAAACATCCTGAGGCTGATTGTGCATACAACGTAAATTGCGCGTATGTTGAGAGTTTCCCCCACGCCACTCTTTCGGCGCAGCTTCCAACAATAAAACAGATGCGCCTTCCTCACGTGCCATAATTGCTGCACATAGCGCGGCATTACCGCCGCCAATAACAAGTACATCGTACATGTATTTCATCCTTTACTCTTTGCAGAGACTTTAAAGGATGATAGATATGTAGAGTGAGAGGCTGATGTAGATGGGGTATTTAATTATTTTAAAGACTTAAGCGGATCATTTATTTAAACCAATTTTGCACTTGGCCAAGCTTGTTGTTGAATCAACTCTGTAAGACATGAACGAATAACAGCTTTTGCAGCCAAACTCGCTGGTGACAGTTCATCTTCAGGGTAACTGATTAAATAATTGGTTCGGTCAATAGATGGACTACATATTTTTAAAAAATTTAAATGCTGATGACTTAAATTCATAAATGCACTCCCGGGTTGAATCGTCCCAACGCATAGATTTGCAACCGCATTCATCAACAAACTCAAGCCATCAATTTCATAACTAACATTAAGTTCATAATGTTGCTGTTCCATCAATTTTCTTAAACCATGACTCGCACTAGGTAATGCCAAGGGAAAATTTTCGAGAACTTTTAAAGGGATCATCCCTTGTGTTAGATAATCATTTAGATGATAAATTTTAAAGAATTCATCATTTCCAATCAAAAACATAGATTCCGATACCAAGGGCTGAATCGACCAATTCTTAGCAATATCTTGACTAAAGATAATCGCAATATCGAGCTGTCTTGAGTTCATCATTTGCACTAAATTTCCAGATAAACTCTCCACCAAATGAACTTTGATATCTGGATAGCGTTCAGCCATCATTTTAGTAAAAGGAACTCCCAAAATAGATGCTGTACTCGGCGGAAATCCTACACTCACATAACCTGCTAATCTTGAAGATTGTGCAGCTTCGATAGCTTGATTGGCATACCTTAAAACCAATTGAGCTTGTTTGAGAAAAGCCATACCCGCAGGCGTAGGCGTCACACCTAAGGCAGATCTTTGTAATAGACGAGTTGAAAGTTCTGATTCTAATTTTGAAACTTGCTGACTTAATGCAGATGTACCAATTTCAAGTTTTTGCGCGGCTTTACCAATACTGCCCTGTTCCACAATCATAACAAACGATTGTAATTGTCGAAGTTCCATTGGCTCATCATCCACGTGAATTGGCTAGGGATCGGTTTAATGCATAACATTGCATAAATAAGTGACTGAAACAAATCAAGTCGTCATCAGTTTGAAAGCATAGCAAAAATTCAGTGTAAATTAATAGCACAACAAAAAACCACCCGAAGGTGGTTTTTACTCTCCCTAAGTCCCTCTTTACAAAAGAGGGACTTTAGAAGCATAGATTAGTGACCGCCGCCATTAATCGCTTTCGTCATATCTTCAACCACTTTCTTCGCATCACCAAAGATCATCATGGTTTTTTCATTGTAGAACAAATCGTTATCTAAGCCAGCATAACCTGTTGCCATAGAGCGTTTGATCACCATGATGGTACGTGCTTTATGCGCCTCAAGAATTGGCATACCATAAATTGGAGAGCTTGGATCATCTTTAGCAGCTGGGTTCACTACGTCGTTCGCACCAATCACAAGTACCACGTCTGTTGCAGGAAAATCTGAGTTAATCTCATCCATTTCCAAGATGTCTTCATAAGCAACATCAGCTTCAGCTAGAAGTACGTTCATGTGACCTGGCATACGACCAGCAACTGGGTGAATCGCAAAACGAACCGTTACACCTTGTTCTTTCAAGATTTCACACAACTCTTTCACAGCATTTTGCGCACGACCTTGCGCCATACCATAACCTGGTACAATCACAACGCTATCCGCATTTGACATCAAGAAGCCAGCATCATCCGCAGAACCTGAGCGATAATTACGTTGAACCTGTTCACCTTTTTCAGCAGTCGCAGCAGCTGCACCACCCATTGCACCACCAAACAATACGTTGATGATTGAACGGTTCATCGCTTTACACATGATGTAAGACAGAATCGCACCTGATGAACCTACAAGCGAACCTGCAACGATCAACATGTTGTTTTCAAGCGTGAAACCAATCCCTGCAGCAGCCCATCCTGAGAATGAGTTAAGAAGCGATACCACCACTGGCATATCACCGCCACCAACTGGTGCAATCCACACCCAGCCGAATGCAAGTGCAAGTGCTGTCATTGCCCAGAATGCTTGCATATTACCAGTGGTAAAGAAGTAGATACCACATACCAACATTGCAATGAAAATGATTGCTTGAACAGGTTTAACCCATCCACCTGAAATGGTTTTTGCCCATTTCTTCGCAGCCAATTTACCATAAGCAAATACCGAAGCTGTGAAGGTAATCGCACCTACGAAGCAACCTACAAATAATTCAAATAAATGGACTTTGCTCATATGAGCGTGTTGTACACCGGCAGCAGTCAAAGCAGCTTCATTTTCAGCAAATAATGCTGTGAGCTGGTTATTGTGTAAAATTGCAGCAATCGCAATCAATACCGCAGCCAAACCCACCAATGAGTGCATTAACGCAACAGTTTCAGGCATTTGTGTCATTGGCACTGTACGAGCACGCGCAATACCCACAATCGCACCCAACACCATCGCACCACCAATCATCCAAACAACAGGATGATCTGCCACGAAGAAAGTTGTAATGACAGCGATTGCCATCGCAACCATACCGTAACGGTTACCTTGGATCGCAGTTTTAGGGCCCGAAAGACCACGTAAAGTTAAGATAAAAAGGACAGCACCTACTAGGTAGAACCAATCCGCATATTCTTTAATGAATTCCATGGATTAGCCCTCTTTTTTCTTTTGTTTAGGCTTAAACATTTCAAGCATACGCGCAGTGACTGCGAAACCACCAAAAATGTTAATACTTGCCAAGAACACTGCAACTGCACCAAGTACACTCACAGCATTGATTGATTGGAATTGTACATTTGCATCAACAACACCTGGGATACCAACAGTTTGTAGCATCGCACCCACGATAATGATTGATGACAAAGCATTGGTTACCGCCATTAACGGCGTATGCAATGCAGGTGTTACACCCCAAACCACGTAGTAACCAACAAAGATGGCTAAGACGAAAATAGTAATAGTTTCAACCATGATGACTCTCCTTAACCACGCTTCAGCAGTACTTGACCGCCATGAGTTACTAGAAGTGCTTTTTGAATTTCGTCTTCTTGGTTGATGGCAAAGTTTTTCTCTTTATCAAACAACGTTTCTACGAAATTGAAAACGTTACGTGCATACAACGCCGAAGCTTCTGTCGAAACAGTTGCAGGAATATTTGGGATACCCAAAATAGTCACGCCATTATCTGTTACAACATTTTCACCACATTTCGAGCCTTCAACGTTACCGCCTGTTTCAACCGCCATATCAAGGATGATTGAACCTGGTTTCATTTTGGCAACAGTTTCAGCTTTAATCAGACGCGGTGCATCACGACCTGGCAATAATGCCGTCGTAATTACGATATCCGCATTTGAAACTGCTTTATCGACGATAATGGCTTGGTCTTTGATGTATTGCTCACCTGGCATCCATCCATAACCATTTTTTGCAGCATCTGCAGCTTTTTGTTTTTCTTCATCAGACATTGGTACGTCTAACCACTTACCACCAAGTGATTCTACTTGGTCACGTGCAGTTGGACGTAAATCTGTGGCTTCAACCACAGCACCTAGACGTTTTGCAGTCGCAATCGCTTGAAGACCTGCAACACCAACTCCCATGATCACGACACGAGCTGGTTTCACAGTACCAGCAGCCGTCATGAGCATTGGGAACATACGTTGATATTCTGCAGCAGCTAAAAGTACAGATTTATAACCTGCAAGGTTCGCTTGAGAAGACAATACGTCCATGTTCTGCGCACGAGAAAGTGTACGAGGCAAAAGCTCTAATGCAAATGCAGATACCTGTTGTGACGCAAACTGATCAAGGTCAGGATTACGATAGGGATCAAACATAGCAACCACTGTTGTGCCCGCAGCAAGTTTTTGAATTTCATCATTCTTAGGTGCACGAACTTTCAAAATCAATTGACTACCCGTGTAGGCATCATCCGTAATTTTTGCACCGACCTGTTCGTAAGCACTGTCAATATAAGCAGCTTTTTTACCTGCTCCACGTTCAATGACTACGTTATGACCAGCGCTGATCAACTTTTTTACTGTCTCAGGTGTAGCAGCTACACGACTTTCTCCGACGACAGTTTCGGTTGGGATTCCGATCTGCATGAGCGTTCCTCAAGCTAATTTTTCTTCAAGCAAACATCGTGTAAACGATGTCTCCCCCTAGGATGCGTTTTCTTCTAATTTTTGGATTCTAATTGAACTTTTTTAAAATACTACCCAATATTTATTTAATAAATGTGATTATTTTGAACTCAAGATTCACTTTTATAAATTAAAAACATATGCAACATTTATTTAAAGTAATAGCACCTATGCCATTCAAGCCTATTTTTTAATCAAAATAAAAAAATTAAAGTGATTTATGAAGCATTTGAGCTTGTTAAATCAAGATTGTAATATCGAACATCACATTTAAATTGGCTTTTACTACACTTAGACTTATAAAATTTATCTTAATCACTTTTAGATATTTATTTAGAAAACAAGCTTTTTAGCTGCATAATTTTCTAAATTCGCCTTTCTGACAATTTTATCGTTTTACCTCTCTTGTTTTATTGACTTAATTTCATACAAAAAATGTCAATTATGCAAGAATGTTATCATTACTTTTTTTAATTTCATTAATAAATAAAAGTACTTGGGTAAAATATCTTAAATTGCCTTTTTTACCATAATTTAAAATGCAAAAATTTTTTAATTTTTTTATTCGCCATTTTGCCAAATGATGACCAAACGGCATTATTGAAACACTTTGGCATAATATGCACATTTTTAGTGCATTTTTAAACAAACTCGTTTGGTGTGCTTAAATGACATCATCTCGCTTTGATCTCAATAAACAGCTTCATATAACACTTGCATAGATATTGCATTCCATCTTTTGATGGAATTGATTCTTTTTTTGCATTTCATCTCTAAATTAAGAGCCTTTATACTGAAAATGCATATATCGAAAGCCCTCATTTTTAAATTGTGATCAATCCATGACATTTTCTTTATCTAGCACACAATTAGGTTCTTTGTTTGCTTTGGGTGCTGCATTTTTGTTTAGTACCAAAGCTATTTTCATTAAACAAGCCTATGCACTATCACCTTTGGTCGATGGCACAGTACTGATGGCATTGCGTATGGCAAGTGCTTTGCCATTTTTTCTCTTGTTGTGTTGGTTAAACCGTAAACATAGTCAAAATATTACACTGAAAGATTGGGGGCTGTTAGTTTTTGCGGGTTTACTTGGTTATTACTTTTCAAGTTGGTTAGACTTTTCAGGGTTAATGTATATCAGTGCATCCTTGGAAAGAATTATTTTATTTTTATATCCAACTTTAACCGTATTGGCATCTTGCGCGATCTATAAACAAAAACTCAGCGTCAAAAGTCTTATTGCTATTGCTTTAAGCTACGGTGGTACTGTAATTGTGATGTTACAAGAGCAAAGTACCGTTACACATGAAGGTAATTTTTGGCTCGGGGTCAGCTTGGTATTTGCAAGTGCAATCAGTTTTGCAGCCTATTTGCTCTTAACCCCTCGTTTAATCGTGCGTTTTGGTTCGTGGAACTTTACAGGTTTAGCACTCAGTGTTGCATGTATAGGGACATTGACCCATTTTCTGATTGCGACCCCACAACCTTTGACTTTACTTGCTCAGTTACCGCGTGAAATTATTGGGTATGGCATTGCTTTGGGTTTATTGGTCACGGTTTTACCCACCATTTTAATTGCGCAAAGTATTTCCCGTTTAGGTGCAGCACAATCTGCAATGATTGGCTCTATTGGACCAATTTTAACCATTATTTTAGCTGTTGCTTTATTGGGCGAGCAGATGAATAGTATTCAATGGTTTGGTTGCATCTTAAATATCATTGGTGTCATGATGATCACATTATCCAAGAAGAAACTTGCAAGTTAAACCGTATAAAATTTTGGAATAAATATGCATTTTAGAATTGTTTCGCCTAGCGCATGTGTAGATGTTGAAAATATTAAATTAGCTCAAACTCAGCTTGAACAACTGGGTCATCAAGTCAGTTTAGGCACTCATGTTTTTGCTCAATATCGCTATTTGGCAGGTACAGTCGAACAACGTCTTTCAGACTTAAAAATGGCGTGTTTAGATCCTGAAGTCGATGCTATTTGGTTGGCACGCGGTGGCTCTGGAGCAGCCATGCTCGTGCCTTATCTAGAAAACTGGATATTAAACAAACCGATTATTGGCTATTCAGATGCAACCGTGTTGCTAAACTATGTTGCAATGCATCACGGTCAGGCGTTACATGCACCTGTATTTTCTGAAATTGCTGTAAAAAATTTAGCTCAGCATACGCTTTCACCCGATGCCCAATCTGTTATTCAACTGCTTGATGCTCAACGTTTAGCTTTAACGTCAGAAAATGTTTATCCACTCACGCAGATTTATTCAAATCATGCTCAAGCCTGTTCAGGTCAACTCAAAGTGTTAGGGGGAAATCTTACCGTATTGTGCAGTCTACAAGGGACAAGTAATGCATTGAAATTAGAGCAACCGAGTATGCTCTTACTCGAAGACGTTGGTGAACCCTATTACCGTATTGAGCGTGCATTGACACAGCTATTACAAAGCCTTGATCTCTCGAACTTAAAAGGATTGGTCCTCGGTGATTTCTATGCATGCCCTCAAAAAAATGTTCCTCAAAGTATTGGAGAAATTGTTGCCGAACATTTAGAGCCATTAAACATTCCACTTTATCAATGTGATTGGTTTGGGCACGGTGCGAGTAACCAGCCATTTTGGATTGGAAAAAACGGGAATATTTCAGCATCACAGTTGATTATCTAATGTTCTAAGTCATCACTTTCAAGTATCCAAGCCTTCACCTGAATTAATCCAAACACACTTTATAATCCACGTGCATTTGCGTATAGTCACATCACTGAAGTGAAGCATTTTTTAAGAATTCTGTATATTTCAGGACAAGATGGTGAAACACGACAGGGGCAATTATCAAGTGATTTTGCAGTACGAACTCATCAGGCTTTTGCAAATTTACAACTGGCCTTGGCTGATGTAGATACATCACTCTTTGATATTGCCGTCTTACGAATTTTAGTGGTAGATCATTCTACAAAGAAGCATCAAAGCTTAATTCAAGAAATGCAACATTTATGGAAAAATCACGTTTTCCCTGCATGTATATTGATTCCTATGTCTTGCACTGTCCGCAATGCAGTTTGACATTGAAGCAGCAGCCTATTGTTTATAAACCCCATACGGAGCTTTTATGCAACCTCAACTCGATATTAGCCAAAATAAAGGATTATTGTGGCTGATGGCGATCTCCTGTGGTTTATGTGCAGGTGCGAACTATTATTGCCAACCTTTAGTGCATTCGATTCAACAATATTTTCAAGTCCCTGAATCACAGGTGGCACTGACTGTAACTTTTGCACAAGTGTCTTATGCTTTAGGGCTATTATTTATTGTGCCTGTTGGCGATATTGTAAATAAAACCAAGTTTATTCCTTTATTGATGTTTTTTGCCGCAATCGGTTTATTACTTTGTGCTTTTGCTGTGAATTTACCCATGCTTTGGCTCGGTACAGTCATCGCAGGATTATTTTCTGTGGCTGCACAAGTTTTGATTCCCTTGGCAACGATGGCAGTCAAGCCTGAAAAAACGGGTGAAGTCATTGGCTTTTTAATGAGTGGTTTATTGGTTGGATTATTACTTTCGACCAGTTTGGCAGGTTTACTCTCTAACTTATTTCACTGGAAAGTGATCTATGCCCTAAGTTCTATATTGATGTTAATTTTAGCATTTTTATTAAGAACTCGTTTGCCTGCAGTACCTACATTTAAGATGAGTTATCGTAAAATTTTTCAGTCGATGGCAACGTTGATTGTTGAAGAAAAACGTTTAGTCTATCGCTCATTGATTGGCGGTTTTGCCTTTGCTGCAATGAGTATTTTATTTTCAACCATTGCCGTTCTACTCACTTCAAAACCTTTTGAACTCCCCGATGTCATGGTGGGCGTTGCGACACTCATCGGTGTCTTTGGCGCACTCAGTACTACAAAAATCGGTAAAATCGCAGACAAAGGCTATACCAATCGTTTAACCCTCATCGGTGTGATTATTTTAGCCTGTAGTTGGGTATTTTTATATTTTGGCGGCACATCGCTCTTCAGTTATATCATCGGGTATGGTGTGATTAGCCTTGGTTTAGCCATCGTGCACAGTAGTAACCAAAACATTATTTTCCGTTTACGCCCTGATGCAAAATCTCGTATTAATTCAATTTATATGACAGCTTATTTTACGGGTGGTGCGTGTGGGTCAGCACTTGGTGTTTATGCTTGGCATCATGGTGGGTGGACAATGACTTGTCTCGTTGGTTTGTGTTTAGTCCTTTGTTCAGCATTTTTTGCACTGCTAGACCGCTTATTTTTAAATAAAATCCAAGCTTAAAACCCATGCAAAATCCCACAATATGTGAGGGATTTTTTGCTTAAGACACCTGAACTACAGGGTAAAAGGGTTTACCTAAATCTATAATCTTTTCATTTTCCAATAAGATATGCATAAATGTAGGCAACACTGCGGTTAAAATATGACATGCATCCTGAATCTGTGCACGATTCACTGAGCTGTTATACGTCGAGCCACCATGCATAATTTGGTTACGTAAGGTATAGAGCCGATTAAAAATCACATATAGCACTTCCACGCTGTCTTTTTGTTGCAAAGCTTGATGTACTTTATTTTTATCTTTCTCGAAACTTATTTTCCACTCTTGTTGGCTGATTTTTTGGTTTTGATAATCCCAAAAAGGTTGAAAAGTATAAGGATTATCAAGCAATATACGTATTGAATGACTATATTTCGTCCAAATTAAATAGTAAATTTTATGTTCAGTATCCGCCTGACACAGTTCCAATAAGAAGCGTCTAAATTGCTGTCGATCTTTGATGTCATCACCGTCTTGCGCATAAATTGCGTTGAATGCAACCCATAAACTGATAAATTTTAAATCTAAACTTTTATCTAATAATATAGCTTGTTTCAACCAACTCAAACCACGATGAATTCTTAAATTAAATTGGTCTGAATTTTGCGCTTTCTTACTTTTGTAAGTTTCTTCTAAAACCAACATGGTTTATCACTCCATTCTTTATATTTATAAAATTACATTACTGAAATTTAAGCGATGCATCAAGCCTAAATATTTAACTTTATTTAAAATAACTAAAACACGAGCAATAAAATTGCGACAAAAATTATGCATTATCACAGTACTGTAGATTTATAACTAAAACCCGTATAATTTGCCCTTTCGTTTTGCTCCTTGTGGATTATGTTATGTCTGATCTCCATTCTTTACAGCCTCGCATTTCGGTTGCCCCGATGATGGATTGGCAATAACCATATACTTATTAATATAAATTCAATAACTTATAAATTTAATAAAATCAATAGTTGCAATATGGTTGCATATAAACGAAAAAATAGCCCTCAGTCCGAAGACCAAGGGCATAAAAATAAGTGGACAACGTAATAGTACAATAGCCCTCCTTAAAGAGCCTTAACGTGTACCCCGATACTTATATTTGTCGTAATCGAGTGAGCCGTGCAACCTTGGAGAAGAAGGCACAGCATTAAAGTCTTAATTGCGCTTTTCATAGTCAATCAGAACTTTGGCCACAGCTTTTGCTGCGATCCAATAACGTGCCTGATATGCTGCAAGCTCAGCTTCATTTGAGATAAAACCAAGTTCTACAATCAGACCACCGGCATTGATATAGCCCAAACTCCCCCGGGCCGATTGGCTCTGATCAATCCAGCCATCTTCACCACGTAATCGGCTACCCAAAGCCGTTGCCACAGCTGCTGACAAATCCTGAGCCAATTCTTTATCTTGTGGCAGTGCAATTGTTTCAACTCCATTCGCCTGTTTGGAAGTAGCAGCATTCATATGGAATTCAACCGCAACACTAGATCCTTTGATCAGCTTGATTGCCGATGAAAGCGGATCATTCTGCGATCCGGTACCATCGTTTTTGACCTGGACACCAGCTTCACGCAAATAAAAAGAAACCGCATTCCTGAAATTAGTCACCAGGTCAGCTTCTTTAATTTTGCCATTCACTGCACCAGGATCAGAATTACTATGGCCTGCAGTAATAGTGGCAAACCTCAAAGATTGTTGCTGCAGGTTTGGCTGTGCAATTTTACGACCTATCCAGCTCAAAGCTGGCAATACAGTGCCAATGATGAAAGGCGCATATTGCTGAGGAATAAAATTAAAGTCTAATGCCCATTGCAACACTAAAGCTGCAAGCATTAAAAAAGCTCCCAAAATCGGGAGCTTTACGGAAAGATATTTCCAGGCACTTTCGTTTATAAAATTCATGATTTTTCTCACTTCACGGTTTATTTTTCTGCTGATCAATTTGATTTCGTATTGCTGCAAGGTCTGTATCCATGCGGATCTGCTTAGATTCAGCAATAGCCAATTTTTGATTCAGTAGAGCGTTATCTTTTTCAATTGCTTTATTCCCTTGAACAACATAGCCACCAAATCCAATAAGCATCGCAATAGCAGAACCACCTAATGCTTTTGCAAAAGTGAGTCCGCCTTTAGCTCTGTTCATATCAGCCTGCAGCAAATCAATGTCACGTCGATTGGCTACAGCTTGGGACTGGTAATGCTCATTACGTTCTGACAGTCGAATAACGTTGTTATTCAACACACCCATTTCTTGTCGGAGTTGATCGAGTTTCTTTTCAAGTCGCATTCCGTATGTTTCGCTGTCAGGCATATGCCCCCCTATTTTTGGCAATAAAAAAGCACCCGAAGGTGCTTAGAACTTGAAAAATTTAACTTTCTGCAGTGGCTTGTGTGATCCGTGCCGAGTAATTCCATGATGTCGGCTTCCAAACATCTCGTGCAGCAACACGCACATAATATGTGGTCGTCGATTGCAAGCCAGTAATCGTGCAAGCATTTTCGGTACCGGTCCAACGTGCTTCTGTTGAATCAGGATCAAAATTAGCATTGGTACTGATCCACACCTGGTAATCTTTCAGATCCGGTACTTCACTTGGAATCCAAGTCACTGTGATCGAATCTGCTGTTGCAGATGTGTACACATTCAACAATTGTGGTGGCACCGGATTACTGATATTCAGCTCCGCAAAGGTACTGACAATCGAGCCGTTTTTACTTGCAACACGAATTGTATAAGCACGCTGAATACCGTCAATCTTGGCTTCATCCATACTGTAACTGTAATCAGTATTTGTCGTTTCAACTTCACGTAGCAATACACCACCTGACATGATTTGAACGATATACCCTGTGGCACCAGCTGCACTTTGCCATTGAACCTTAAAGCTTGTACCTTCAAAGGCTGACTGAAGGGATAGACCTTTTACGCCAGCTGGACGGCTGCCAGTAATGGTGTGACTATAAGCCGCCACCTCATCCAGAGTCTGTTCTTTTTGCTGCAATCCATTGAAGCTGGTGAACTTCAGATAAATCTGTTTTCCAACCATATTTTCATTGTAATCATGGCTAAAAATGGCACGATCAATACGGACAAATGATTCACCTGAATTATGTGGACCTGCATCATCAAAACGTCCACGGATCACATCGCTCAATGTATACAGCCCAGATCCATTCAATGTGGCCTCAATATAGTTAATATATTCGTCACCGACTCTACATAGAGTTGCATCAACTTCAGCGTCTTCAACCGTACCACTGAACATCTGGCTGGATGTATTCAACTGAATCTGCATCTCGGTATCATCTGCATCAATCGCTGAAACCAGGGCACCATATCGGGCAGAACCATAGATCGTACCAACCATTTCATAAGTTGTATTATCCAGGCTGACCCAGACATTACAGCCGCCCCAGTTGATTCCACCGGATACAGCTACCCAGATCTGATTTTTACCGCTAGTTAAATCTAATGGTGGCTCAAAAATATTCGGTGCATTCACGTTTCCTGGTTCTTCATTTCCACCTTGGTACCCATTAGATGATTGAAGATCATATTCAACCGCAGAGCGAGATCCAACAGCCAGTTCTTCAGCCGTAATAGACAACATTCCATCTTCATCTTCTTCGACACGCGTGATACGTACCGGAAAACGATTCAAGCCTAAAGATTCATCTGTGATCGTCACAATGTCCATTGGCTCTAAACGGCAGTACTTCCAGCCCAATTCAAACTCATATTCATTACGGACATAAAGTTTTCGCTGCAATAGCAACTGCACTGCATGACGGGCAATTTTAGGTTCACAGAAAAAATCATGCTTGACCGGATCTTGCGTACGTAGACCAAACATTTCAATATTTGCCTGGTCTTTAGCTTCAACGGTTTCAGTATTGTATTGATTGAAGCGGTTTACATATTCAATCTGGCAATGATTGTAGGCATCAGTATCACGACTTCGGCGTACCCGAACTGGCTGATCTTCACCTAGAAAATCGTCATCAGTAAGGTGATAAACCGGCTCTAGATCAGGTACGAACGTTACCCCATTTCCACTGACGACACTGTCACCATAAGACCGGATCTTCAAACCGTCGGGACTAGGTACCACGGCACAATTCACCGCTTCAACAATTTCATTGATGATTTCGAATGCTTCACGCTGTTCTGTCAAAGCAGGACTGATCAACAAATTGGTTGCTGTACAGTAGGTCCGAAATTCAGACAAATCTGCCATTTGCAGACTGGGTGATGCGCCATATCGTGGATTGGTAATGAAGTCTTCAATTACATCTGCAGGATTGGCATCTTGAATCGTTTCTGAGAATGTAATATCGCTAATTACTTCAAAATTGTGATTCGATAAGCTGGCACTCCCCCCCAGATCGTAGTTGGCACATGCGACATAACCGAGAAATGGATAGTGCAATGCCTGGTCAGGATGCTTTGATGGGAGATAGCCCCAAACAGGATTATGATCACCATCAAATAATTCAAACCCCAGCTGATCAATAGGTTTAAGCTGAATACCACCTTCCGTTTTAGGAACAATCTGTTCTTTGTCACGCCAGATAATCCCAATGTCTTTGATTTTGTTTTCACAAAGCCCAAGCATAAAGGACGCGCTATAGGTATAAGTTGTGTTTTTGGTTTTTACGCCACCTCCCTTACCGCCCTGTTTTGTCGTTGTTGTATGTGCTGTGGCGGTAAAGTCACCATACCAGAACATATTTGCAGCGACACGGTTTTTACCGTACACCAATGCTTGCGCTAGACCGTAGGCTGACTGCTGAATGCGCATTGAATTGATACGTTTGTCAGATGTACTGACGGTACCACCACCAAAAACACCACCCATTTTATAGCCCTCTTAAACGATAAAACCCGGCAATTCGCCGGGCTAAACTTCCTTTGGTTCCATCCTGGAGGATGACCCCCTGATGGATATATGAGTGGATGATCGTTGGCCACTCAACGACAATTGCAGCATGACTGATGCATTTGCCAAAATGATAAAGAACTATGTCACCAGGCTGAGGATCACCGACCGGATCACAAAATTTCTTTATGTGCTCAAGATATCGCTGCCCCATCTGGTGCATATGCCAATCGGCTGGATAAGGGCGTGGATCATAGTGGTCGATTAAACCCACTGCTTCATAGACTTCACAAAGCAGCGTTGCACAATCGACACCTACACCTTTGACACGACCTTGATGATGATATGGTGTGCCGAGCCACGTCATGGCTTCGGTAACGGCTTCAAGATTTCTCATAATTATTGAAATGATTGTGATAATACTCGTAGTTCATCCGAGTTCAATTGACGATCATACATTGCAAACTTAGTAAACACACCCTGAGCTTTTACGCCGATTGTTGAAATCCATTGGCTTGAACTACCGATTAAAATATCAGCAACTGTAAAGTCTTTCATTACTTGACTCGGATTAGTCACATTCCCATTCACTGCAAACATTAGTCCATTGTCGCCCGAAGAAATAGCGATAGTGCTTACTTTTTGTGTGCCTGTTAACGGAATTACAACTTCTGTATTATTGAATAAACGAATTGCGATTTCTTCAGCAGCAGCACTGCCTATTTTTCGCTTTATAATTGAAATATGTTTGCTTAGGTTTACAAGTTCAACCAGTGGTTTATAAACAGTGTCGTTAAAACTAAAATTCAAATAATCATTATCGATACATTGAAAAACAATTGAAAAATTCTTCTTATTGAGAAGATGTTGCGTCACTTTTTCTGGTCTTACTTTAGTCACACCTGACGCAGCCCACCAAGTCCCAAATTGGGTCTTAATTAAAGCATTGTCAGTGTAACCATTTGGGCCAAATCCTGAGCCCATGATTGATAAATGTTTAACCTCTCCAATAACTTCAACTGCGACTTGAGCAATGGCTGATGGGCTGTCTGCCATGAAATATCCAGGTTGTAGCTCTGTAAACTCTGCCGAAGTTGAGCTTGTAATAGAGCTGCCTGTGACCTTCACTGAACCTGCGCCCACCATTTTTACTATCCAAGGGCCTGTATTCGACCCTTGTACTAAATTAATGGTTTTGCTCACTGGAGCATCACTTGGGAAGTAATAATTCGTCGCTGTCGCTTCTTCAAGTAGACCAAAAACTGTACCGTTTCTGTTTAACGAAAGTCTAGGTGTGTTGTCTGCTAAAACAACATATTCCCCATCTTTCGTATAGGCGATCGGATTTGTGTTTTCTACACTTAATAAATCCGTAATAGTTCTTGACAACACATCAGATGCTGATTTTTCTAAATACTGATTGTTTTCAAAATCAAGCATAACTTTCCAGTCTTGAGCAACCTGCAATCCGTGTTTGTCAGAAATTGCTGCTTTAGCGACATTATTTGATTTAAGTACGATTGTCATTTTGACACCTATAATTCAATAGAGTTTGATTTTGAGCTGTAAAGTTTCCACATATTTTCATCACCACCAGATCGGGATGACCATAAAATTTGCAGGGCTATTGTGTTGTTCTCAAGATTAAGAATTGGTGCAAAGGTTGCTTTGTAGGGATCGTAATGTTCACCTGTTATAACTTTATCTGACCAAACAAATTCATCTGATGCCTTGTCATATCTGCATAGGTAAAGATTTTTTGACGAATCCGATCCAGTCATGGCATCATCATGTCCAAGTCCGAATAATTCACTACCAACCCAACGGATTTCAAAGTGCCATATGTTCGCATTGGGAATCGGTTGAAAATATTTAGAATGCGTCCATCTTGGGTTTTTAAGTGTTGGGGATGTCATACGACGGATACGCCAACCATTTGCGGTTCCTTCAACTATATAAAGCTCATATAGACCAGTTTCAAAGTTGAAAATAATGGACGGTGATAGTAAAACTCCACCTAATGTTTTTCCGTCATAAATAAGCTCTTCACTTGTCCAATCAAGTCCATTTTTGGTCCTTCTCCCCCACAGCTCATTACGACCACCAGCTCCCTCATAACTACGTCGCCATCCAAATATTAATTCACCAGAATAAAAATCATAGGTGAAAAAGTCGTCTGAGTTATATGCGTGTTGGTTTTCAAACTCAACGATAGGGCGTTCAGAAAATGGCTGAGGGAACTTATCAATTAGCTCAAAATTTAACAGATCATGAGAGCCGTAAATACATGGATTTTCATATTTATCTTGAGTTAGAAAGTAAGGTGTTAAGCCAAGGATATAGCGATACCCCAAAAAACCGTTTCTAAACTCAAGAATATGCGGATGTACAACACCATCATCTTTTTTATATACAGTATCAACTGTAAGTCTTTGACCTTGCGTGACTTTCACATTAATTAAATCTTCAGGCGGAGTGAACTGATGAGGAGCTTGAGAAAAAGGCATCGGGGCTATCACACCACCACCGCTTAAGCAGCTCAACAAATATGGCTGGACTTCATTAGCAATAACGCTTTTCTTGTCATGTACAAATTGATTTGATTTTGCGCTTAGATTATCGCTGTTTAGTATTGCCTGAACAGATTGTGTTAGCTCAGCCAAAAATAAATGTGCATTTTCACTAAAATAAGCATATAGACCATCAATTGCATCAGTGAACTCAACTAAATTTTTCTTTTCCTTATCGCCTAAAGTATCTTTAATTGATTCAACATCATCAAGATATGCTTGCACAGATTTGTCAACCCCAGTTAAAAATAGCTGGCTATATTGATCAAGATACATAGTCAGCTGGTTATCTTTGTCTAGGACATTAAGAATATTATTACCCTCTCTGTTTTCTAAAATTTTTTTATTTTTATTAGCTAGAATTGATGAAATACTTTCGGGTAGTTTTTTTAAAATTAATGAATCGTTTGCTTCTTTATAAAACTCTCCATCATTCAAAACTCGAACTAAAACAAAAGGTGGAATATTTGCTATATCACTATATGCATCTTGAATAGTTGCATACGATCTTGTCAGAGTATTTAAATTTTCTGAATCTACGACGCTTCCCACTAATTGCCCCAAACGTTGCTTCATTTGCGTATTCGTAGCAGTTGGGTCTGTAATTTCTTCAACAGTTGGTAAAGGCATTTTCCCACCCCATAAAAAAACCCGCCTTAAGCGGGTATGGATTAATACAAATTTAGTTAAACCGCTGTTTCAGGCACAGGTATAAATGGCGCACCACGGAAACGAGCTAAATTGTTAAAACGGTTTTGGCAGGTCTCTAAGCGCTTATCACATCCAGGATAAATCTTGATTCGCTGCCCCGCCTGCGGTGCTTCCAACAATGGCAAAGTCAATAACAAAGCACCTGATTCATGCATGCGAATCGTCCGTTTTAAACCTGCATTGCCACCATCCAAGAATTCAATTACACCTTGAGTAAACCAACCTTGAGGCTGATTCACCTGGCATAAAATCCGTGCTGAAGTACTGCCCGTTTCAATGGTTGTCTGCACCATGAAATCTTGACGCAATAGACCGCATGCCGTGTCAAATAGCGTATTGGTACAGCTTGGCTGATATAGGTTTCTTGGCATTTGCACGTTCAATTCGTCCAGATCTGACGCGACACTGGCTTGAATTGAATTACGATCTAAGTCAGGCTCAATGATTCGACCTTCAAACAATTTGATGGTGCCAGCACTGGTGTCCGTTGGTGTATTCATATCCATAAATATGCGCTCTAATTTAAATCGAGCACCATCTAATTGGCCATTATGAAACGCTTGAACAACATTGATGCCGTTCCATTCATTATCATCAACACAATCAATACTGATCGATAAATTATCGACCTCAATACCGAGTGACAGGCTAATTCCATCACGACTGATGATAGGGCCTTCTAAGCTATAGACCTGACCTGCAACCACCAGGTCAAAGTCATAATTCGTATATCGGAATTCATCACCTTGTACAGTTGTGATCGTATACAGATCAGCCATCACAAACTGATCAGCATCAAGTAACGCAATTAGTTTTGCAGAAGCTGCTCTCATACTTTATTTCCCAAAGATCCGATCAAGGTAACCTCACCTTTCCATAAACGATAACTAAACAGCGTAAAAGCTTGACCATCATCAGCAAATCGGCAACGATAATAAAACGTGCCTTTCACTGAAAACTTATGCCCTGCTTTCAATGGCTTTGTTGCTTGAACAATGCCACTTTTGCTGACTGTAATTTTCGTGTCATCCCAGAACAATTCGTCATCGTTATCGCTCCAAAACTGCTGATCGTCATCTTCATTCCAAAATGTCGGATCAAGATCGATTGCAACCTGAGATTGTGTATTTCCCAATGGCAACTGACCTTTATACAATTGAAATGAAGTCGTTGTGCCGTCACCATTGAATGTGCAATCGTACTCATTGTCCCACGGCATTTTGAACAGAAAGGAATCAAAGGCCCCGCGACGGGCAACGAAGAAATCTTCAATTGCCTGAAGTTCGCCTTTCCGTTCCTGAAGACCTGGCAAAGTCAATGAAAACTCATATTTTGGCACCGCTTGATAACTTGCACGAAGTTCACGACCATTCACAGAAGTCATAATTTTGGTATTAAACATCGGCTTTCGCGTCAGGTCATAACCAATCCTTAGTTCTGGAAATAAAACATCAGACATTATTTATATCTCCCGAAGTTCCTTGCATAACCCTTCATGCTGCCAGCAACATGCCGGCTATGTTTTTTCAGTACCCGCTCGACACTCTTACCATCCAAGGCTTGAATGTTATAAATCGGCTGTTGTACTGATGGCATATCGTACGCAGGTTCACGATTGTTTCGACGGATCTCATCGAGCGTGCTATCAAGTTTTGATGATGTTTGCTCTTTTAGGACACGTTCACCTTTATCGAGCCACCAGCTCCCTTCCTCTGGAATTCGATCAATACCATCATGCGCCATACCGGTTGGCTGGAATGATACAGATCCAATCATTGCAGCCTGAGCCATTTGTAATGCCACAGCACCCGCTGCCAATCCTGGAGCAATGAATGGGCCGACCACTGGAATAGCTGAAGCAGATGTCATTACTGCAGAGAACGTGGCAGGCGCATTCATCATGACTTGAGCAATCGCCATGGCTTTTTGCACTGCAAACATGGCCTGATAAGCTTTGGAGTTTTCGCCAAAAACTTGAGCCATGACACCAGCTGCACCTTGGACATAGCTCATGCCCCATTGCAGTTGCATATTGGCACGAGAACGGAAGTACTCTTGCTCAATGAACTGCATGCGGTTGTGGTGTGCTTCCCAAATCGCTTCACGTTCTTCAGCGGTATCTGCCAACGCCATTTGAGCGTCAAACAGCTCCTGCGATTCGTCAATGCGTGAAAAACGCTGTTGTGACAAAGCATGATCTTCACCCTGCCCAGTCATATCTGCAAAAGTACCGCCCCATGCCGCACTTGCAGAATTAACACGGGCACGCTTTTCTTCCTCAATTTGAGAAAGCTCTAACCGATACTTGTCTTCTAAAGCCTTTTTACGCAGTTCAAGCTCGTTCTTGTTTAGACCACGCTGAGCATCTAAACGAAGCTTATTAATGCGCAATTCATCAGCAAGCTTTTCTTCTTCAGTTTTACGGTGCTCATATAGCTCATTTTCAAGCTCAGCCACGTATAACTGTTTTCGTGAAGCTGCCTGCGCTTTAGCCAGGGCAGAATAACGATCTTTCGCTTCAGCCTTTAAGGTTGCACCCTGAATTTCTTCAAGGTCTTTTCTCAGATCCTCTTCAATACGAAGCAATTCATCGCCATATTCATACACCAGACGCTTGGCTTGTTCTAAAGCACGCTCTTGATCACGCAAGGCTTTATTCAATTCAGAATTGGCTTTAGTGGCTTTTTTCGCGGATTTCTCTGCCTTGTCCTGCTTCTCAACTAATGTGCCTAAACCTGCATTCACACCGCCTGTTGTTTTCTCAACACTACGCAAGGCTGCCATTTGAGCTGCTGTGCCAGAACTCGTACCTGACCACATCCCGTCTAGACGTTCAGCCGCACCAATAATGGTGCTGTGCATGTCGGCTTTCATCTCATTTGTTAAAGCTGAAATTTCAGCACGTGCCTCATACGCTGCTTTTACTAGACCGATTGGATTCATTTCGTACCAATCAAGCTCGTTCCATAAAGCACCACCGACAGCAGCCATACCACCTAGTGCCTTACCCACTAACTGAATAGCTGTGACAGCACCAATCGCAATTGAAGCAACAATTTTTAAGGCTTTCGCAATACCTTCAGCAACACCTGTGAATTGAATGCCTTGTTCAGATCCACCAAAGAATGCCTGCGCAATATCGACGAATGCAGGAATCACCGCCTGCATCAGCTGATTTTTAGCACCTTGTAACTGTAAATCGAGCAAATACATTTGCTCTTTGAGAATTTTAGCCTGAGCAATGGTTTCATCGTTCATCACGATGCCGGCACGTTCCGCAGCATCGGAATAAAGTTGCATACCCTCACCACCATTGATCAACAATGGAATGAGGTCGGTCATATCTGAAGCCATCGACTCAAGATAGAATGACATTTGCTGTTGTGTCACCCCCGCTTCTTCGAGTTTATCGACATAGAGCTGGAGTGCTTCAGGTCCCGAAAGCTTCTGCATTTTCAGAATCAGCTTTTCAGCTGCTGCTGCAGATCCTTCAGTTTTAACTGCAATTTGTTCAAAGAAATCGACACCACCACCGGCACCAATCGTTGTGAGCTCACCCAGCTTTTCGTTGAAGTCCTTCATCATGTCGCTGAGTTTTTCTTGCTCAATGCCATAAGCTTGAGCACCCACCGCCATTTTTTGGAAATCTTGAGTTGTTGTATTGGCACGCAGCGCGAATTTTTCGAGTTCAACGGCTTGATTTGCTGTTTCCCAAGCCATTGCTGCTAGTGCCACTGTCGCTGATGCTGCACCCGCAGCAACTGCGGTACCCATGACTTTTGCACTGGATTTAATTTTGTCAAAGGTTGATACAGATGTTCGCTGTGCATTCTGCAGATTTTGTTCAAAGTTTGCTGTGTTTGCATCCAGCAAAATCTGAATCCGACTTAAAATATCACCTGACATAAATTTCACCCATAAAAAAACCCCGCCAGAAGCGAGGTCATTTGTATTTGCATTTTAGAGCCGTCTATACAGCTCCAACATTTCTTCAAACTTTTCGGGGAAACCTGTCAAATTAATTTCACTGTCACGGTTATGCTGATATGGCCATTCCTGATAACGTGTGAAAACTTTTTTACCTTGTTTTAATTGTTCTATCACTTTCTTTGGGGATTCTAAAATTCCCTCATATCCATAAATCGTTGCGTTATTATCAATTTTTATTGCGCTTTTTGATCGTGGATAATGCCGTTTACCGACTGATACTGCAAAGGTACCGTCTTTTAACATGATCAAAACTGTATCTTTCGACAAAGTACAGCTCTTAGATCCATTAAACCGGTCTTTGTTGCATACTGGGTACCAATCATTAAATTCTGATACTGAACCCTCTTCTAAAAGTTTCTGCAATCCCTCCAGACGTTCATTTCGTGGCTCGTCTGATGCATGCAGATTAATACTAATCAGCATCAGACTTGCCATAAGAAACTTATTCATGAATACCCCATCCAATTTTATTGTTTGATCGGGTATTACACCTTTAATTTTGAACAATTGCAAAATGCGAATAATGGCCAACAAATGAACGGTCTTCGATACTGACTTGCAAACGCTCATCATCAATCAATTTATCCACGACATATTGTTCATCATCTGGTACCCGAAATTTGTGACGGGCAAACAGGTCAGGAATATAAACTTCATCACCGACCTTAAAATTATGCTTTTGACTTGGCACTTAATGCTCCAAACACTGCTTTGATGTTACGCATCACTTGCTCTTGATCAGGTTCAGGCTCTGCTTTATTGCGATTGAACACAGTGAAATCACGTAATGTCAGTTCATTTTTCACTTGTAAATCTGCAAGTGTTTTACAGACATTGGCAAATAATGCATCTTCACGTAGAACACCGATTGGCTCGAATACTGAAAATGCTTTCCAGTACTCGAATTCCTCAGCACTCATACTGCTCATCAACTCGTTTACGGTCCGACCCAACCGCAGTGCGAGCTGAAACATAAACATTAGCTCTGGTCGTTCGCGGAGTTTTTTAGTTCTTCAGGCTCCACCTCTTTGTTGGCCTGCTGTGCAATCATTTCAGGCGTTACACCAATTGCTTGCAGTGCCACTTTGATCAATGGATCTGTCACGTATGTTGGAAGGTTATTAATATCGTCCAACGATAATTTTTTGAAAATATGTTCTTCAGTTTCGGGGTCAAATACAGTTGTTTGCAGTAAAAGTGCATTGCCTTTCGAGTCTTCAAGGCTTTTACGCTCATTAAAATATTCAGCACGTTGCTTCATGGTTAATGAAGTTAGGACACCAACACTTCCCACATCTTTAATTTCAACAATTTGAGATTGTTTTTTACCAACTGTTGCCAAGAATGCATTTACTAAATTAGACATGATTGCCTCTCATTTTTTTAAATAGATAGAATGAAAAAACCCCGTCGAAACGGGGTCTTTTTGAAAGTTTTAAATTAGGTTCCTGCTGGTACTGTCAGCTTTGAAACACCATTTTCAAGGTGATCCACTGCACCGGAGATTGCAATTGTCAGCGCAACACGGTTTTTCTTGGATGCTTCGCGGGATGGTGCAAACTTGGTAATTGATCCGCAGAATTTATATGAAGTTTTGGCTTCATCTGGCAGTTCAATTTCCCAATCAAAGCAGTCCCCATCAATGAAAGCTCGTTCCAGTGTCACTTGCTGATCAGTATTGGTACGCTGAAGCAAACTAAGTTCAATATTGCCGTAATCAATAACACCAGATGCCAGTTTTTCAGCGAATTTTGATAAAACCGAAGTCACATCATCAGTTGAACGTTCACCCGCAGGTAAAGGCAGATCTAAAATATCTGCAATATACGTTTTTGGTGTAAAAATACCACCAGATACATTTAATTTAATTCCCTGGGAATCAACTGTTCCCGCTGCGCAATCAGTCATAGTGTCTCCTAACAACTGTTATCAGATTGAGTCATGTAAAAATCGATTTGCTGACAGTGCAGCAAGGTTTCAGTATCATGTGATCCACGCTCACCAGCTGGCGTGCATTCACAGTACGGATTCTGTTTTGAAAATAATTTCTTAATTTGATTGGCACGCTGTGATGCTTTCAATTTTTCATGATGATAGACATTCACTTGCATGCGGACATAATCAATACCCGTCCAACCTGTTACATCGTTTTGCGGTACCGTGCTGATGTCCTGAAAGGTGACATAGCCATCTGTCAGGTCTTCACCTGCAGTAATGGGTGCAGGTCCACACTTAAATCCAGCACCACTCAGCAGGACATTACAAATTTCAATCGCCAGCATCTGCATTCACCTGCTGTTTTTTAATAATGGCTTTAATACGTCTTGCATAACTGGTTTTAAATCGTTCGACGACACGTTGTTTTTGGCCATCAAAGTTATTGCGCAAGAATGGGTCTGCTGCCATGTGAGGTGTTCCATACTCAATAAATAGCCAATAAAAGGCTTTATTGGTGACATAAATGCCGACACCGACACTTTTAGGCAATTTAATCCGCTTAAATTTGATTGATTCCTGAAGCGTACCTGGTTGAACCAATCGTCTTGAATTTTGCGGATTGCCACGCCTACGTGATCGAGCAGATCCCCGTGAATATCGGTAATATGCTTCCTCTGCCCGTGGTGCATCTGCGACCACATCGGCATGCAATTCTTTTAAAGCGAATCGGCAAACGGATTGCGTTACACTCGTCTGCTTCGCTAGATTGACTAGACCTTCCAACTTTTCTGTCAGATCGTCTAAGCCTTCAACTTCCACAGACGAATTAATCATATTTTCCCTACCGCACACATAATTCGATGCTTAGCACGACTGACAGGCAAAATACCCGTAATCGCATAAATGTTTTGGCTGTCTGCATCACGTAACTGATGTACAGGCAACAAGTCTGGAAAATCTTCAGGTCGGTAATTGATCTGAACGACTAAAGCCGATCCCATTGCACCAGATGATGAAAATGCTGAAGTACTGACAGGTACTTCACCACCGTAAAATTCACCGATCTTGTTCCATACCCACTTTTTTTGACCTGCACTGTCTTTTTGTTCAGTACGTTGCAGTACTTCGTATAAATGGTCTAAATCACCTGATTGCATGTCACACCCCCATTTTTCGGTATGGCAGCATGTACATTTCAACTGCTTGGTTGACATACAAATTGACTTCAGTTTGAGCTGCTCTATTCTCATACATATCAGTGATGATCAATAAGGCAGCAATGGTCAAATCTTCATGCAATTCACCATTGACCGTCACTTCTTCAAGTGGCCGATCTAAGAAATTTTGAATATGTTTTAAAGCTGCTTTTGTGAGTAATCCGATGTAATCATCATCACGGTTATGCAGGACACGTAACTGCTTTTTGACAATGTTGGGGTCAATTAAATCACTCATAAAAATAGCCTTTTTGCGACATGAAAAGAGTTAAAAAAAGCACCCCGTAGGGTGCTTTTTATTTCAGAAATTAGCCTTCACCGACTGGAGGCGTTACTGCAGGGATTTCAGGTAAATCACCAGCAACGCAGGCATCAGGTAATACGACAGCACCAGATGCACGCATTTCTGCCAAAATAGTGACTAAGTTTTTGGTGACGTTATTGCCATCTTCTGTTGATACAGTCACAGCAACATCTTCACGAATTAAACCGTCAAAACCAATTGCTAAATTACCTACCCAATATTTACCTTTAGGCATTGAAGCTGCGAAAACAACAGGCACGCCCCAAAGTACTGGCTGAACCGCTGCACCAGGTGCGCCAAATACATAATGGCCATCTTCACCTTTGATACGCTCAATTTTGCCCCAATCTTCTGGGTTTAAAATAATGCTGTCAGGTAAAAGATATGAATCAGCGGCTTTATATTTCGCTTGGTTCAATACATCAATTGCTGTTGCATCTGCTTCTGCAGTGATTTCAACATAGTTGTCTTCTTCAAGCAGACCACTGAAGCATTTTGGATTCTGTGATGTTGGTGTATGACCATTAACGACAAAATATTCAAGCTTCAAACGTACACCGTATGTCATACGAGTTTCGATGTAGTTTGCAAGCCATGTCATATCTGCCAAAACTTGCTTAGATGCACGAATCCAGTGTGCAATCGTACCGATATTCAACTGAACAGGACCAAACTGAAGATTAGACTCTTTTTTGTCCGTGTTTTCAGGCGCAATATCAGCCATGATTTCGAAAGCAGATTCACGCAGGAATACAGCCACATCACCATCAGCTGAACCCCAGTTGATCAAATCAATCACTGATAAAGGTGCTTGGAATGATGTACGAGACACATCATTTTTTGCCAACGATCCATTAGTACCTAAGCCTGCCAAGGTGATGACGTTACGTGCATTGATCCCTTCAAAGACCACTGATTCTTTTTTCTTGCCTGAACGAGTTGCCATTGTTTTGGCAAATTCAACCGCATCCTTGTTGCGGATCAGAGCTGCTGCAATGGTGTCTTGTTCAGACTTGCTACGCTCATGAACACCATCGACCAGTTGCTGCTGAATTTCTTCAATTTCACCTGTGAGTCGAGCGACTTCTTTCGAACGATTTTCTAAATCTGTTTTTAGGTCATCTGGCAAACCATCAAGTGCTTCAAGTTTGTCTTTGTAACGTTCAAGTAGTTTATCGATTTGACCAACACGGTCACGGAGTTGAAGTGCCAGTGTGTCAAGCTGTGAAGTATCACGAGTTTGCAAATTTGATAAAGGTTGAGCCTGTTGTGTTGCTGCAGTTGCCAAAGCCAATGCGATAGCAGTTTTTGGTAGTGCGTTCATAATTTTTTTCCATGCATAGAAAATGAAAAACCCGCCTATTTAGAGCGGGTCATGTTTAAAAAAAATTGCTTTATACGGTGTCAAGAAACTCGAAAGGATCTTTAACAGGTTCAGCATTTGGTGGAGTTGATTCAGGCTGTTGAATACCAGACAGTCGAGCCATCAGCTTTTTGGCATAATCACCAACAAGACCAACGGATCGCAATAATTCTTCAGCATCATCTGCCGATTGAATTGCTTCAATTGCCTCTTCACTGATAATTCGTGCTGCACTGTCGGCTGGCTCATCCACGATACTGATTTCATAAATATCAGCACGTTTAATTTCGATATAAGTGCCTTTATCTTCCATATCCATCGATGTCGGTGGATAGAATGCAATCGAAAATCCGTCAATCGTGCCATGCAGGACCATTGCTGCCACATCTTGAGCGATTGCTAGTCCTGGTGTCAGTTCGATCTCAAGATATAGACCTTCTTCATCTTCTTTTAAGACCGTGATTTTGCCGACACGCATCCCCATACGGGAATCAACGTAATACAGGCGCCAACCGTGGTTGTAATAGCAGTGAACTTTCTTCGTACCAGCTGCAAATGCTGCACAAACTTCAGCAAAGGCACCACGAACGAATTTTTCACCGTAATAATTGACTGAATCCCATTTGACAGCGTAACCGCTAATCTTTACCACACCTGTCTTTTCATCTTTGTTGATAAATCGACAGTTATCCACAGTAATTGGCATGCGCCGACATTGAACTTTCGGCAAATTTGGCAGTACTTTATTCCGTACTAGCAGGTTTTGATTCATCAGCTTTCGCTCCATAATTGCCTTCTTTCATTCGTTCGGCAGTAGTCATATTCACAGGAACCAAAATAAAGTCAGAGTTTTTATAGGCGACTTCCCCTTCTTCCATTTGGATTTGATACGGACTCGCTTGACCTGACAGGATTCGATCTTTATTCGACTTAATCCGCTCAAGATAAGAAGCTCTCAACAAGTCTTTTGTCTTAAATTCGAACTCATATTCATCCCATTCATGCCTTTGCAATAGATGAATCCGCGCACTTTCTTCAATACGCTCCAGATAAGGACGCAATCCAAATTTATGGAATCCATCGACCAATTGTTCGATACCACTACCCCAAGTCGTACTAGAATCAGTACTGAAAATCAGAATTGGATTGACACCAAAATAACGACAAGATTCTTCGACTGATAATCTGCGAATTTCAATCAACTCAAGGTCTTCAGGCGTTAAGCTAATTTGCTCGAATTGCATATTGCCTTCGAGTACTGCCAAATCACCATCATCACCATTGATCAAAATATCCAATTCACCACGCAGCGCATCACGCTGTTCTTTTTTCAGATATTTTTCAGTTTTCAATGCCCCTGTCGGCTTAGCACCGTTTGACATTAGACGCGATGTTTTATCGACACCAGCAAGACCAACGCCAATCGATTGCGCACCGTATGCAATAGGCGACATCCCTACAAAGCCAGTGCCAAATAATTTGATATGCCAAATTTCTTTGTCACTGTATTCATAGGTTTTATTGCCAATCTTGCATTTATACAAAGGCGTACCATTTTCTTGAATACTTGGGTCCACAGATCCTGAGTTGATGACTTGCAGACTGACTAGCTTTTTGCCCGAATAATCCTTTTTGACGTATGCATTACCGGCAACGAGGTTCAGCATTAACTGTTCAAAAAATTCAACCCGTGTCTGGTATCGGTTCGGCTTGTTATATAGCAGCCGAATCACATCATGATCTTTAACTTGAGTACGTGTACCATCAGCATTGAGCTTGTACATCTGCAAAGGCAAGGTGGCCACAGATTCAGTCAGGATTTTTACACAGGCAAATACAGCACTGAGCGTCATCGCACTGTCGAATGTCACAGGCTTCGCTGTTTTAAAACTAGAACGGGGACGATCCCAAATGACAGTCCCCGTTTTGTCTTGCATTGGTCCAGTTCCCCGAACCTTCAGCTTATCGCGATTGGTTTTATCACGAATTTTCACTTTATCGCGCTTTTTACTCATCGCTTCGCTACCTTAATCATGTCATTCAACCAGTCATCAATGTTTCCATCTTCTTCACCTGGCACCAAATCGAAAACGTCCAACTTATCCCAAAGCATTGCCCGTGTAGCACCAATAATGGCAGCCACACCAGCATCAATTTTTCGTGCCTTGTCAGGCTTACGTGGAAAAATGTTGTTGTTGTTGTCTTCTTTAACTTCAATGTTGCAAATACACCATTGCAGTACAGGATTGCCGTCATGATGCAGTCGCCCATCACGGATCAACTCCTCCATCCAGCGCATGCCAATACTTAAAGGATTGACCTGCTGACGGACCTCAACTGCATCAATTCCATGCAAGATCAAATCTTCAGCAAATTGAGATGCATTAAACGGGTCAAATCCGAACTCATAAAAAGGCGCTTGGGCATGACTGTCCACGATATCTTCATTGATCTGATTAAAACTGGTGACGTTTCCTGGTGTCTCAATTAAATGGCCACTTTCAACCCAATCTAAATATTCATCTGGACGTTTCTGACCATCCGTTTGCCGTCTTTGATTTACGACATGCTCATTGATATATTGGCGAGTAAACAGATACCAATGCACACGACCATTGATCAATTTCGGGTGCCATTTCACAAAACCTGCCAAGTCCAATTTGCTTGCCAAGTCACCACCACCAAAACCAATACAGCCTTTGAATTGTTCTTCAGTGACGTTCGGATCTGCCAGCAACTCCCATTCACTGGAAGCAATCCAGCTGTCTGCACCTTGAACCCATTCGTTCAAACTTTTCTGTCTGAATCGGCTTTCTTCAGCTGCTGTTTTGATCTTGCTGTATTTGTCTTTCAGGTACCCATTGTCAAAAGCAATACCCATACTTGGATTGGCTTTTGGCCAAACGTCAGGATTTCGCCAATCATCATTCTTATCAATGGTAAAAATAATCCCGAAATAACGCTCCAACTTATCTTTGCCGTACAGAATATCGACGACCTTGCAACGCTCACGCCAACAGACACCGATTTTGCTACTGCCTGCTGTGGTAATCCCTAAAATCAAAGGCTCAGTACGGGCAATGACACCATCGGCAATAATGTCGTAAGTATCAGAATCCTTATGGGCATGGATTTCATCTAAAATGCCGCAATGAACGTTTTTACCATCCTTACTGCCGTCTTTATCCGTTGCTAATGGCTTGAACTTGGAGTTGTCATCACCGACTCGAATTTCATACTGAGTCGTTGCCACGCCAAAATGCGCCTGAAGCTCTGGATTGAAAAGCACCATCTGTTTGGCATCTTCCCAAACGATTTTAGCCTGGTCATAGTTGGCAGCTGCTGCATAAACTTCAGCCCCCACCTCACCATCAGCCACCGTCATATACAAACCAATGGCAGCAGCAAGTGTGGATTTGCCGTTTTTCTTAGAAATCTCGATATAGGCATCGGTAAAACGACGAATACCGTCATGATCTTCCCAGCCAAAGATATTGCCAACGACAAAAACCTGCCAAGGATCAAGAATAAAATGCTTACGCGCTAACTTCCCTTTGACATGGTGCAATGATTCAATGAACGAGCACACATGATTTAAACGTTCTTCATTGAACGAATAAGGAAATTCAGGATCATTTTCTTGACGTTTTAGATCATTCAGAAAGCGTTTTACCGCTAATTTTTCAAATTTTCCCGCAATTCGTATACCAGACTGCACATCTTTGCAGTACTGGTGCATGATTTCTAAGTAATTTCGTTCATTCATGATTTTCTACGCACAGAAAAACCACTATAAGCACCTTCAGGCTTTTGTGGCTGAGCACCATCAAGTGGAAGTCCAAGCTGTTGACTTTGATCCGTCTGAGCACCCCGCATACCACTGCGAGAAGCTGGAGTCAGACCAAACTCTTTGGCTAGACGCAAAATGTCATCATGCAGTCGGTTCCGTAATGTGAACCACACTGATTGGACCTTAAATTTATTTGGTGTCTCATCAACGAAGTCATCGACGGTCTGTAGCTTGGCCAAGACCTGTTCATAGTCAGAAATATTTCGGCAGAGCAATGTAAACGCTGCCCCATCCACTTCACTAAGCAGACCAACTTCAACAAGTTTAGGTCCTAACTCTTCCCAAACTGCATTTGCAACTTTGGTCAAGCCTGCAGGCTTAGGCGGGATTTTCGCCTTCACTGCTACTTTCGGTTGCAGCAGATCTGATCCACTGCGAAATGTGAAATCTTTATCAGTCATAAATCACCTCTGATACCCCCCTCCCTTTTGATTTTTTCTCGCGGAGAGAAAATTTCATGGGGGGGCGGTCTTTATCGGGAGGTCGGTTTTGACTTTTGACCCCATATCCCCTATTTTTTTGTAAATGGATCTTCAAACATTTCATGAAAAGCTACAGCTTTCATTGAATCAAGTTGATTCTTATCATCACGAATCAAATAATCATCTAAGCCAGCTTCAAAACGCCAATGATCATTTTCACAAATTATTTTGTTTGATCCGATTGCAATATTTCCAGCTTGATAATGTTTCTTAAACCAAACTGGTAATCTTTTAAAATCAGTCTGTGTGAGTTCAATAATTTCTTTAACTGGTAAAGCAAACACCGACTTGACTATTGTTTGATAACGCATTTTAAATATCCTTTCTTACCATTCGACACTGTGCATCAACTTCATCAAGCCTTGCAGGACGCAGACGATCATAGTTTTCTACTCGATGGTGAGCCTCACCACTCCAAAGTACATGAAGGCTTGAACCTGCTTGAATAACCACACCAACATCATCGAATCCTTTGATGTCATCACGGTAGACAACAGAGTCACCAAGTAAAATAATTTCTCTCATTGATCAACTCGCTTGAAATGTGAAAAATGCAGCTGCTGTATCTTCATGCCACTAGATACTTCAAGAATCTTTTCATTAATCACATCGAGTACTTCCCATTGATCCTGATCAGTACAACCAAGTCGGCTGAGGATCACATCATTTGTAATCGTCAATACATCACCAACTTTGAATGGACTCTTACGATCTGGATCATTCACTGCCTTGGTTGTCACTGGCATCCAAGCCCCGCGATCTTCTGATGCAGTCTTGATGTTATGGTGTGTTTCACATAACGGTTGCCAGTTTGATTTGTTCCAGAACAGATCCTTATCGCCCTTGTGTGGAATGATGTGATCGACCACCGTTGCCGGCATCACGTAACCTTTGCGACGACACTCAACACACAGTGGATGTTCCGACAAGAATTGGTCACGATGTTTTTTCCACTCGGCATCATAGCCACGTTGATGTGCAGTCCCGCGATCACGATCACGTTGCTTCACTCGGCTCTGATGTTTGTTGCAATATCCTTTGTTCGATGCAAAGTCTTTACAGCCCGATGATAGACATGGACGCTTAGCTTTCTGTGGTGCTTTGTTCATGTTTCACCGGAGTAACTTTGATGGAACGTTTAATAATTAATTCACGCAGTTTCTGTGTTGCTTTCAGTTGAATGATCTTGTCCACTGCATGAAGCGCTGTGAGCAATACCATTCGACGTTTAGGCATCTGAACTGAGATGCGAACGATCATCTGATTGTTTGCCATGCGGTCATCCTTAAAAAAAGACTGTATGCCCTGCCCCGCGCCTGACATACAGCCATAAAAAAAGAGCCTCTGGGGAGAGACTCTTAAGAACTTACAGCGCTTTAAATACAGTTTTGCATTGTGGGAAAAATTAACCTAAGTTTGCTTTTGTGTCAATAACTAATTTTTAGTTAGTTTTATTAAGCTGAAAAAATATCTTTTCTTCGCTTAACTCATATTCATCCTGAAAGTCTTCAAGAATTGCATCGATATGTTTAGCGAGATGCTTTCGCACAGTTGAATCGCTAAAACCCGAAAGAACCTCACGATTTCGCTCAGTTGGCTTGTAGTTGGCTGGAACTTTACAAAACTCAATAAGGGCAACACGAATAACCACCAAGTGATACCTATTCGCCAAGCCTGCATTCATTAGCCGAGTATCATACTTACCCAAAAGTACCGTAGCAAACTCTTCAATATTCTCAATTGAGTTCGCACCTAGGCACTTCATGCGCACCAAATTATCTTGGAGTGGTGTGAGTTTGGCATAACTCATTGCCACACATACATCCTGAGCTGTGATTGAACCATGACTACCACCACCAATTGCATCAAAATTTGTAGTTTTAGGATTTAACAATCGTAAATATTTTTCCATTTTGTTGTCCTTTTTAAATTTTGTGAATGATGTGAATGATGTGTGAATGATTAATCAAAAAAGGTTCACATAAATTCTTATTAATTATTAATGCTTTAAAAGCATTTTTAAAAAATGTGAATGATGTGAATGGTTTTTGTGTTTTCTCCCGTGTGAGAAAAATTCGTTTTTTCGTGTTTTTAAGGACGGAAAAACATAAAAGTGAAATTTTCTCTACGCGCGCGCGCGCATGCAAATGGTTCACATCATTCACATGGGCATAATTACTTAATGATTTCAGTATTTTAGCGTGTGAACCATTGTTGCAAAATGGTTCACATGATGGTTCACATGGTTCACATTTTTGGCTTATTTTAGTTATTGCCATAACCTGTAACCTCAGGAATACCATCGAGACTATCTTGAAATTCTTCAACTTGCAACCCCAACCAATCCTGCTCTTTCTTGTCATCTGGCTTAACTCCAATAATAATAATTTTATTCTGGCCACTCTTCTTCATCCCCTTCCAATGCTTGGCTTTTTCACTCGGTATAAAGCCGTGCTTGCGCCCTTCTCCTATGAATCGCTTCATACTGATTGGATGCTCACCTGTCTTTTTAGTCCATTGAATAAATGCTTGATAGAGCTGTTCGGATTTGCACGAGATAAACGGATACTTCGTCTCGCCATTTTTCCAATCCGTATAGAACGTATCGAAGCCTGGACGTGAATAGTCAATCAAAGCTTTTTTAGCCTTGGTCATTGGTGGCTTTGTGTGACCATTAAAATCAGCTAGATCCATACCCATGAGCACAGTGAAGAAAGCACGAATACCTTCAGAATTGATTTCTTGCATCACTGCTTCATACAATTTACCTTCCAAAGCTTTAGTCGGATTAAGGACAAGGAAGCGTCTGTCTTTTTCTTCAATAGGCAATGGCTGCGTATTGTTAGATAAAAACACTGTGTTTAAGTGATTATCCATTTCCCAACCACTAACAAACTTTTTACTGACATACAAAGTCTCACCAGTGATCAAATGCTTAATCATCCCCATCACGTTATGCTTTTTCTTGTTATCTACAATTTCCTCAAACAAACCGAAAAGTTTATTTTCAATCCATTCATTATAGTTAGAATCCAGCTGCTGTTGGCCAACAGTTGTGTGATAGTCTCCATAAATCTTTTTAAAGATTTTACCGAACAATAATGATTTACCCGCGCCTTGAGTATCACCATGCATGAGTACACAAGTCGCCATTTTTCCACCCATATTCTGAAGCGGATAAGCTAACCATTTGAGCAGGAACATCACCGCTTCTTTTTCATGACTGCATAAATGATGAATCAAACTAATAATACCAGGACACATTTTTGCAGCATCCTGTACAGAGATTTGAGTACCATTCGCATCGCGTAATACATCCAACGGCAATCCATTAAACATATTGATATAATTTTCATCTAAGTCATGGGAGCAAGTCGGATCAAAGATCAAATTACGGTGATAGATTTGTTTACGCACTGGAGACTTAAACCATAAATCAAAGATATTTGGATATGCCTCTTTGATTGCTTTGTTCAGCCAACGTTCACGACGATTAATATTCCATGATTCTTGTGTACCCGCCAAAACGACAAAGTTATCCAATAATTCTTGAATAGTCGCTGTATTGGCTTCGTCCATGTGATTGCGGAACACATCCTGCGAAATCACTTGACGTTTAGCGGACCATAGCTTGAAATACTTTTGACTAATCAGTGCGATAAAAGCAGTTTTTTTCATTACTGTTTTTTGTTCGCTATCCCAAATTTCAGTTTTACCTTCAACTAAAAAATAACGATTCAAATAACCTTGCAGTAAAACCTCATTAATTTCAGGTTTCTGCTTATTTTCCGCAGGTGCATCATTTTCCTGCGAAATACTCCCCTGCACCCCTTCACAAACAGCATTACTTTCCATTTCATCCAATGTTTGACCCTGAAAATTGTGGGCTTCATTTATTGGGGGTTCGGGGGAAAACTGCAAAGAAGAAATAGCAGAATTAATCTGTTTGCTTACCTCTTCTAACCCGCAAACAACATGCAAATCATTGAAGTCTGTATAAGCTTTGGAATTCATGCGATAGACTCCTGAACTTGCGTAAAATCAGGCAAAATCACTATGCCACCTGTAATTGATTGTGCTTCTTGGGCATACTTAATGCCTGTATCTTCTTTAGCACTGTCATCATCAGCGCAGTAGACAAACACTGCTTTTGGATATTTTCTGCGTAATGCGGCACCAACTTTGGGTAAATTATTTGCGACAAAGGACAGCGCCACAGGATGACCGGCTGCCATGTGAATAGACATACCTGTTGCATAACCTTCAGCGATGCAGATGATGTGAGCGTCATACAAATCAGGCTGTACTTCACCGATCATAAAAAACAAACCACCCATACGACCACCACCGGCTTCCCATTCGCCTGAATCATTGGTATCACCCTTAATAAAATATTTGGTGCCATCAGGTTCTATGGTCTGCAAATTCCAAATTTTGCCGTGTTCATCGTAGGCAGGAATTAATAGATTGCCGTGATGATCGATTTTTATATTGGGATCCTTATCGACCTGTTTGTCTTTTAAATACAGACTTGATTCGCCCAAATAAGCATTGCGAAATAGACCGTCAGCTTTACGTGCAATTTGTTCCTGACGTTTACGCTCACGTTCACGTTGCTCTTTTTCACGAAATTCACGTTCTTTACGCCATTTTTCACGGTCCGCATCAGTGATGTTGGATGTAGCATCTAAACCAACGATGGCTGCTACTTCTGACAGAGCTTCTGGAAATGTCAGTCCTGTCACTTTCTGAATTAAACTGATGCCATCACCAGCTCCACAGTGCTGACAGATATAATCACCATTTCCATTTTTATCGTCATAGCGAAAGCGATCACGGCCACCGCAGGCTGGACATGGCGTTTTTTTCTTAAATCGCACATCGATATTGAATCTTGGAAAAATCGTATCAGCCCAAAGACCTTGCGCTTTGGCTTTTACATCATCCAATTGAAATCTAGGTTTCACCATCACACTACCTGCTCATGCTGTTGTTCAACCATAGCCAATAGTGTTAGTGCCACTCTAATAAGATCCATGACATCTTTTTGAATAATGGCTAATTCATCTTTACTAACATCCCCATCACCAATTGCAGTCGCAATTGATTGTGACAAATCCCCCTGTTCACGTGCTAACTTTCCGATTTTCATCACAAAATCAGCTATATTTAGATTTTCATGTTTCGGCAATTCAAACCAAGCAGCATTGCCATGAATAGCACAAATGCTATCCATAATTCGGGCATCTTGAGTTTCCGACAAAACCGCTTCTAAATGATAAATATTGGCTTTGTGCGTGGGTGTCGTTGGATTTAACGAACTGCGAAATGTATTGATATTAAAACCATTCTTTTCAGCAATAATTGCCATGATTGAATCATCATTTTGGCGATACACTGCTGCTTTCAATGCCATAGACAATGACAGTACTGTACGTTCTAAACGCTGAGTGCTTGTAAGTTGCATGTTTAAAATTTCCCAATTCATTCATTTTTTTAGTTATTTGCATGAGCTACATTTTGCTTAGGTTCTTTAATACCTAAAGGTTTTCGCCCGGTAGCAAGCTCTCTAATCTGATACTCACGGAATGATGGGATATGAACATCATCTCCCCAACGTGCTACTGCTGCTGTGGTGATTCCTAATTTTTCTGCTAACTCAGAATAAGAGCAGTTCAATAATTTAATTGCTTCTTGACGTGTCATAGCACACCCAAAACTAACTCAAGTTAGTTTATTTAATGTGATTAACAGTAGTTAGTCAATAGTTAACATAGATTAGTTTTTTAAATATGGAGCTGTCATGGAAACAATAGGCACTCGAATCAAACAGTTACGTAAACAAAAAAAATTTACCCAAAAACACTTAGGCAAGTTAATCAGTGTTTCAGATGTATCTGTTCTAAAATGGGAGAATGAAACAAATACCCCTAAATTAGAAAACATACATGAACTTGCCGTTGTTCTTGATACTACTGTTGAATATTTACTTCATGGCAAAGACCCGTCGACCAACAATGTCACTGACTTCAGACCCGTAACTAGAATGCTACCCGTGCTTTCAGACGTACAAGCTGGGAATTGGACCAATGTACAAGCTGTTAGTAAACTCGATATTAATCAATGGCTCCCAGCTCCTCCAAACGCTGGGAAAAATAGTTTTTATATGATTGTTCGCGGTGTTAGCAATTTTCCACACTTTAAAGATGGTGACTATGTTTGCATTGACCCCGATGTCGACATTGAGCATGTGCAAACTGGTGAAATGATCGTTGCTCAATGTGATGGTGAAGCAACATTCAAAGCATTAGTCAAAGATTATAATAGAATGTATTTACAAGCACTTAACCCAAATTTCCAACCAAATATTCTTGAATTAAAAGAAAACTGTGAATACAAAGGTAAGTATGTTGGTAAATTTGAAGCCAGTAAAAAATTCATTTAGATTCAATAATAAAAAACACAAAACTAACTTTAGGTAATTTTTAAATTGACGAAATACCTAACTTAGATTAGCTTAATAACACAAGCTAACCAGAGTTAGGTATTTTATGAAAAGTTCAAATCCTCAAAAAACTGATCAATTTGATCAAATCATTTTAAGTCGTCTACTCGCAGACGACTTTGCCCAACCACAAATTAAAGACTTTGATTTCTACAAAGAACGTGCTGTATCACAGATACAGACTGCTATTCACGGCATCTACAAATCAAACAATCAACACGAATTTACAATCGCAATTGCACAAGCAAATGCATTCATTGATGCTGCGATCAATTTCGAATTTATTGACTTAACTGAAAAAGCTAAATGGCTTGATGACGTTGCAAAGGCTATGCGTGCTCAATTGATTGAGGAATCAGCATGAATCAGCACCCATGCCAGAATAAATGTCCAAATTTCACGGATGAACAGTGCTGCCATTGCCTAATTGCTGAAGTTGAGCAGCCTGAACCTGAAGGCTGTGAACATCATCCATCAAAATGCTGCGAATGCATGCTTAAAGAAATTGATGAAGAGTATTTGAGCTATTTGTCTGATGAAGAAAAACATTTAAATGCAGCACTAAAAGCTGTGGAGTATGTGTCATGAACGAATATGCACCGTTTTACATTATTGCTTTTATGTTCGTTTTCTCTGTTTTTATTGTCTTAAAAGCGTATGAACATCAACTCAAACTCAAGCGAAAACAAGCTGCATTGAAGCAGCTGCTGGAGAACGACGATGCTGCAATTCACTGATTTAAACCACACACAGCACATTATCAATATCAGCAATGTGAACAACGTGGTGATCCGTAATAACAATGGTGCGCATGTGATTACTTTTCACATGCCTGGTCAGCATGTGGTACCTGCAACCGTTGATGTAAAAACGGCTGAACGTATCTTCAAGGAACTAGGGGAATTGAAGTGAAAGGTAAATTTGCTCCAGTTATCAACACGTACACGATGCTTGTGTTGCGCTACATGTCTCCAGTGGTACCGCTTGAAAATGTGGTTGAAGACTACTTGAGCCACATGTCACTCGAAATTGCCAAACGTAAAGCAGTGAAACAAGAATTGCCGTTTCCTGTGATCCGTTTGGGCGAAAAACAGAAAGCATCTTGGATGGTCAATTTGCATGATCTTGCTGTGTATATCGATCAGCAAACTGCATTGGCCCAGCACGATCATAAAGCCATGAATGGTGAACAGTATGCACATTAATTCAAGCCATGACATTTTGCGCAAAAAAGCTGAATCAAGACGACTTGATATTCAAGTTCGTTGGTTCCTGCGCAAGCAAAAAAAACAGTGTCCAGATCAATTACCTACAGGTTATTCAGGTCTGAATGACAAATCAAAACAGCCGGAATGGACAAGCTCACAGCATGCCATGCGTCAGACCATGACAAGCTCACAGCATGCCATGCGTCAGACCATGACAAGCTCAGTCAGTAAAAAACGTCCTGTTTTAAAAACGATTGAAAAGCCTCTAACAGCTGAACAACAACGTCAAAAATATAACTTTGACGAAAAGCATAAGGCACTGAAAGCAGACCTAGATACTTTCACAGGAAAATGCTTAAAGCATGGAGAAACACTTTTCAAAGTCTATAAATCAAACCAAAAACATCACTGCATTGAATGCAAAGCAGAAATCTTTAAACGCAAAAAGGAATTGGCAGCATGAATAGGAAATTAATGGTTGATTGCGAAACCCTAGATATTGGTGAACGTCCTGTCTTACTTAGTATTGGTGCTGTAGTTTTTGATGACAACCAAATTCAAGATTATTTTGAATACTTTATCGATAAAGAAACCGCTATTAGAGAAGGTTTTACTGTTAGTCAAAGCACACTTGATTGGTGGGATCAACAAGATCCTGATGCTCGCGCTTATGCGTTCAATGGTGAGGGAGATATAAAAGAAGCCCTGAAAGCTCTTGTCCAATTTTACGAATTAAATGAGTGTTCTGAAATTTGGTCTAAAGGTGCCTTGGCAGATATTCGTTGGATCAATAATGCCCTTGATCATTTTGGTATAGAACACCCGTGGGAATTTTACAACGAATTTTGTTTTAGAACACTACTCAAGTCAGTTCCTAAATTTGATTTGGATTTTGTAGGTATGCCCCACAACGCACTCGATGACGCAATTCACCAGGCTAAACAGTTTATTAAAATTAAACGAAAGCAGGCCAAACAACAACAGCAGCTCATTGAACAAGGTCAATCGTTTAATGAGCTTTCTCAAAGCTGTGCAGATTTAGAATTTAAGTTGTTGCAGAAAAACACAGCCTACGACCAATTTCTTTTTGTAAACATTTAATTTGGAACTGTTGATGAAACTCGAAAATGCACAAGAACAGATGTTAGAACTGAGCCCTTTAAAACTTAGCCAACAATTTAGCCGTGATGATCTTTTGGATCTACGTGACCAACTCAAAGCCAAACGCGCTGGCTTGATTGAATCAAAGGATAAATGCAAAAACGGTAATTCAATTGCTTTGCTGAACATTGAATTATCTCAAGTTAATTCAATGCTGACTCGCATCAATCAGACCGTCACTTTGCTTGATCAAGATGCCAAGATCATGAAGAAAAATAATCACTCAGTGCAGGAGCTGGCGATGCGTTTTTTCAAAGTTGCTGAAAAGGAATTGGATGCAAAGACGTTTAATAAAATTAAAAAAATGGCGGTGGCGTGATGGATGCAAAAGTAATTGAAGTAAATAATGTTTTAGAAGGTGATGCTAAACAAGTTGCCGATCAAATTTTCGGTGGCTATATCGTGCCGACATTCAATGAAATTGCAAAAGATGCACCCTTGTCTGCGATGCAATTCGTCACCATAATTGCAGGTAATGGCATTAGTCTATGCTTAAGTCGGACACGCACTGACAAACTAGACAGTGCCGCAAAAATATTGCATGACCTCGTTGATGAAGTGCTTACAAACGTTAAAGCAAGTCGAATCAAGAAAAGCTAACCCAGAGTTAATCGAAAGCCTCTTAATCAGAGGCTTTTTTTATGGCTTCAGAAATACAAAAAGGCCTCTATTTAGAGACCTTTTTTGAACTAATTAATTTAATTAATTACGTATCATGCTGCTTGGCTATGCTGCTTATCATGCGTTGCCATAGCGGCATCCCACTGCTTAGTCAGCTGATCTAATTTAGCAGTAGCAGCTTGTAATTTAGCAAGGGTAAGTTGCAATTCTAAACGACTCATAGGAAGCTCCTTTGGTTAAGTTCACGTACATGACGCTCTAGATCCTCTGTATGACCAGACTCCACAGCCTCAACGATGTCTTGTACATGTTTTACATATTCTTCTGCTTTAAAAGTTACGTACCCAGCCTGATTAAGATTTTGCATAAGACCCGAAATCTCTTGCATTTGTTTCAAAATCTCAGTCAAAGTTGGATTTTCTTTTCTCAGATAATTAATATTTAAGGATTTACGACAACGACTTAAAACAATATTAGCTGCACTTAAGATTTTGTCATAAGCATCATTCACGATTTCTTCAAGAGCTAATCTTTCATCGGAGGTCAGGTCTTCAAGTTTTACATCACGAATCATGTCTATATCCTTTATATTAGGTCGGTTGCACAAAAGTCAACCATGTTATCCACAGATAACAAAAATATATATAACTTTTCCTATCTTTTCAGATAAAAAAATTAGGAGAATTATTTCCCCTAAGTTAAAGCAGGCCACATTTTATACATTATATACAACAATCACAACAGTAATTTAATATTCATAATAGTGTTCTAATTCCTCTTATCCAACATCAGAAACCCTTTATATTTAATATTTTAGACAGCTCAATATTTGCAGTTCTATCCATAGCATTTGAGAAATTTAATAATTCTTTTCTTATGATATCCAAATTCACATAGCGTTTAAGGCTGTTCCAGTCATCGTGTAGCGTATATTGCTGAATCTGTGGAATAGTCAGTCCTTGTTCTGCTAAACGTGTAGCAGCCTCATGCCGTAGGTCATGAAAGCGAAGATCATCAATGCCCGCCTGTTTCTTAATTTTCTGCCACTGCTTTGCAATATTATTTTCATGGCATGGAATCAACATGGATTCATCACCGCCACGTTTAAGCATTCGTTTGCGGATCTCTGGCTGCAGTAGCAGATCAATAATTTCCAAAGCCTGGTCAGATACCACAAACCATTTGTCATTGTTCTTTTTGGTCGGATGCTTCACTGCTTCCAGATACCATTTTTTATGTTCACGATCAAAGTTATCTATTTTTAAACGCGACAACTCCCCCAGCCGTCTACCAGTATAAATATCCAACCACATAATCAGGTGAATTGGCACACTGGAATGATTACGCAGATGAAAGTCGATATATCCAAAGGTGGTCAGGTCTTGTAATTCTTTTGAAGTTGGCAATCGATCACGTTCTTCAGATTCTGAAATCACACGGGACTTTCTTAGACCTTTAACTGCTTTTTCATATTCATTGAAGTCAATCTCGACACCCCAAAGCAATTCTGCATGGTCCAATACTGATTTGATGCACTGGAACTCAAAAAGAATAGTACTCGGCTCAACAGGATCTAAATCATAATTTTCATTTTTGTAGCCGTCACGTCTACGCAAAGCATGTTGTGCATAGTCAGTACGCTTCAGATCTGCCAAAGACTTTTGAGAAATATCGAACTTTTTCAGCATCTCAAGAGTAAATGCCTTAGTCCTGCCATAGTCTGAAGTTTCAGATTTATACCTGGTAATTGCGGATGCCAAAGACATGGCTGCAGATGCCACAGCATCTTTGTCGGTTGACAACAAGTGAGGATTCTTTTCTAATCTGTCCTCTTCTCTTTTTAGCCACGCTTTTGCCAAAGCTCTGGTGCTAAATGTTTCAGTATCAAAGTACTCGATACCCTCACTTGGCTTGCGAATATTGATCACAGCCTTGTATCTGGTACCTTTAGTTTTGGATTTTAACTCTGTGATATAGCCCATACTTGCAACTATTTCTCAAATGAACGGGGAATGGTTGCAAATATAGTTGCAAGAGTTGCAAAAAGATAGGAAAAGATACAAATTTATCGTAAATGATACGAATGCTCATAGGTGCTTAAATGACTGATTTAAAACAAAACACTGATATATCAAGGCTTCCACGTATATCCGTTGCACCTATGATGGATTGGACGACTAAGGATTACCGTTTTTTTGCACGTCTATTTAATCCAAACGTGATTTTATATACCGAAATGGTCACGACAGGTGCAATCATCTACGGTGGTGCAAATCGTCATTTAGACTATAACCATGAAGAACATCCGATTGTATTACAGCTTGGTGGCTCCAACCCCCAAGAGCTAGCGACATGTACAAAAATGGCGCAAGACTGGGGTTATGATGAAGTCAATTTAAATGTCGGCTGTCCAAGTGACCGTGTACAGAATAATAAAATCGGGGCTTGTTTAATGGCTGAGCCAGAACTTGTAGCCGAATGTATTGCTGAAATGCGTCATGCGGTAGATATCCCTGTGACCGTGAAGCATCGTATTGGTATTGATGACATGCAATCTTATGAAGAAATGCTGAATTTTGTCGATACTGTGGCTAAAACAGGCTGTAATAATTTTATTGTGCATGCACGCATTGCACTCCTCAAAGGTCTATCCCCCAAAGAAAATCGCGATGTGCCACCGCTACGTTATGAAGATGTTTATCGTTTAAAACAAGAACGTCCAGATTTACTCATCGAGATCAACGGCGGCATCAAAACTTTCGCGGAAACACAAGAACACCTTAAACATGTCGATGGTGTAATGATTGGTCGTGAAGCCTATCACAATCCTTACCTTTTAGCTGAATTGGGGCAATTGTGGAATTTAGACTTGCCTGACCGTTTTGATATTATGGATCAGATGATGCCTTATATTGCTAAACGTATGGAAGAAGGTGCCCCCCTGTCCATTATCACGCGTCATATTTTAGGCTTATTCCAAAATCTTCCAGGTGCACGTAAATGGCGTCAGGCTTTAAGTGGTGGTAATGCCAAAACTTTTGCTGATGTTGAAAATGCAATCATGAATATCAAAGAAGCCATGAAACGCACTGAAGAATACATTTTAGAAAAGCAACACTAAAAAATAAGCTCCCAAATCGGGAGCTTATTTACATGGAATATTTCAGCTACTTATTCTCTAAAAAGCGATATGCAAATGCAGCCCTACGCCACGTAGTGACAGCTGCCCCTAGATTTAACAATACCAATGCAAACAACATGACAAAATCATGTTGCCAAATCCATTGTTCCACTGCACTCGCCACACAGGCAACGGTTAATAATGCCATACGATGTTGTTTTGCCATTGGCCCCATGAAATTCGCAGGTGCACCAATCGATACCGCCAATGTTCGTACATATGCGGTTAATACTGCGAGCAATGCCCCACACCATCCCAAAATATCACCATAACTCACACAACCAATAGAATATCCCGCGGCAATAATAATCAACGGATCTGAAATTCGATCTGGAATATCGTTAAACAGTTCACCTGAAGCTGTAGACTTTCCACCCTCGATCGCCACCAATCCATCAAACAAATTGCACAGCAAGCGCCCTTGAATAAACAATGCAGCTAAAAGATACAATGCAAATTGTATCCTCCCGACATAGTACGGCGCAGCGAATAAACATGCTGCAGCAAATGCAGCAAAAACAATACTGAGCAATGAAATGTGATTCGGCGTGATTGACTTTTGACTTAACCATTTGGCAAATTGATTAACCGAACCTACACCTCGTACTTTCAACGGGCGGCGGTTTTCAGGTGAATTATTTTCCTGTGACATCCAATATTTCCCTCACAATTCAACATTTTGATATTGCTTATAAAGTTTTAAATTAGTGAAAAATGCAAAAATAAATGCAACTGTTAATGCAGGTGCAACTGTTTTAAAAATATTGGGGGTATGAATAAGATGATGTACCAAGACCAATATACTCCCTGTAAAAAGAATTGTGCACATCGGCGGAAGTAATAATTTCAACCTTTTTATTTGATAAAAATTAAATTGTTTTTCAATTAGATGTGTAATGAGCAGCGTAATGATAAAACTACAGATGCCTTGTGCAAGCCCTGAAATGATGCCTGCTTTCAAATTGCCTTGAGTCATGTTGATGTAAAATGACCATGAACCCCAAAGTAGAAAAGCAAAAAAAGCCGACAAAAAATTATAACGTTGTGTATTTTTAATTTTATTGTTCATTTTGAAACATTTTAGTAAGTACAATTTCTTTTACTTTAGTGGAATCATGAATATCAATCAATGCGAATAATTTATATTTTTTATATACTCAGCTTCAAAATAAGTTGGACGAAACTTTTTAAATGCTACTCAAATTTTAAGCCTTTATTTTACTTGCTCCTGAATAGCAGCTTTATAGAGATTTTTAGATTCTAAATGCTCCACATCCATCCCAACTTTATTTTTTTGCTCCAAATTCTCAGCCACTTCTGAAGATTTTAAGGATCGATCTTCCACATTTAAAAGCGCAGTTGATAAATTTACTCCATCTTCAAGGATTTCTGATGCAGAAGAAGTCTCTGCTGCAAACATCTCAGCGACATTTTCTGCAGAACTCGCAGCATTTAGATTAGGATTGACATATGAAAGTCGATCATTATCGGTAATGGTGATTGCATTTAGTTTTGCATCTAAATCATGCTGATATTTTTCAAGCTGTATTTGTTTTACAAAAGCAAAATTTTCCGCAGGAATCCGCCAAACAAGCTCATCACCATTTCTCATGATTTTTACGGTCATTTTGTGAGTTTGACCTTGATATTCAACAGTGGCTAAACCCGTATATTGATTTAAACTTTCATCAATAATTTTTAAATCAATAATTTTAAAATGATAATCCTTAAAGTTTGTTTTTAAATCAAAAGCTTCCTGAATTTGAGCCTTAACATCATTTTCAACTTGTTGAGTCGTCTTCAAATAAGAGCATCCAACACTCAACATAAAAAATAAAACCAAAAATAATGTCTTCACGTGCTAACCTTTGATTCTCGCCATTCATCATTAACGCTATGAATCAAATAGAATAAGATTCACAAGGATGACGTTAAACAATCTCTATTCCAAGTTCAATGGTTTTTATTTTATATTTTTAAAGCTCAATCATACCTTGAATGAAGTCATCTAGCTTAATCAAAGCATTCCTCAAATACATCCAATAACGCGATATACGCGAAAATGAAATCATTTTATTCAGTCAAATATTTCGTAAAATCCCTAATGATCGCCACTAAAATATAAATCTTAGCAACAACATCTAACGGTTTTTGTATATTTGAGGATTTTTATGTTGGTAGATGCTAATCTTAACCCTCTTAACCTCTCTGTTTAGACTTTATTTGATCCAACTTTTTCAATACTTCCGCCACAGCCACCATGGCAAAACTTGAGGTCACCACAACAGCTGAGCCATAGCCACCGCAACGTAAACCTGCACTTGCGCATACATCGGCACTCGAAAATGGATTATCAATGGAATAAACACAGGTAATGCCAAATTTATCTTTCGGTTTTTTGCAAATGCCCATACCACGCAGTTGTGTACGCAACTTGGCTAACATCGGATCTTGTTCCGTTTTTGATAAATCAGCCACTCGAATTTTTAGTGGGTCTAATTTACCCCCTGCACCACCCGATACAATTAAAGGAATTTTATTAAAACGACAATGTAACATTAACGCCAATTTGGCTTTGACATCATCAATACAATCTAAAATTAAATCAGGGGCATCTGCCAAAATTTCTTTGATATTTTCAGCACTGAGATAATCATCCACTAAATTGATTTTAATTCTCGGGTTAATCGAACGACAACGCTCTGCCATCACTTCAATTTTTTCTTGTCCCAATGTTGCCGTCATCGCAGGCAATTGGCGGTTAATATTTGAGGCTGCAATCGAGTCCATGTCAACCAAGGTCAACTCACCAACCCCCGTACGCGCCAAAGCTTCAACCGCCCACGAACCTACTCCCCCAATTCCAATTACCATGACATGGCTTTTTTCATAATATTGAAATGCATCTTCTCCATAAATTTTGGCAACACCAGCAAAACGGCGGTCATATTCATCATTTTGGAGTACATCAGTCATGGCAAAAATCTAAAATTGATAAAATCCTGTCCATTTTAACAAACTCCACTGCCAAATCGAAAATTTTCCATTTCCTCTTGCTTGAATCACTCGATTGAGCGCAGATTATTTTAAATCTATGAATAAAAAAAAGCCCTACATTCTGGTAGGGCTTGGAGAACTGAATTTTTTAAGCAGCAATCAGATGACGTAATACATAATGTAAAATACCACCTGCTTTAAAATATTCTACTTCATTCAAAGTATCAATACGGCACAACACTTTAAATTGCTCAATTGAACCATCTGCACGTTTTAACTCCACATCTAAAGTTTGATGGGGTTGTAATTCATCCGACAGCCCCCTAATCGACAACTGCTCGTGCCCTGTTAAGTTTAAACTTTGACGACTTTGATTATTCACAAACTGCAAAGGTAATACCCCCATTCCGACCAAGTTTGAACGGTGAATACGCTCAAAACTTTCTGCAATGACCGCTTTCACCCCGAGTAAATTTGTTCCTTTCGCTGCCCAATCTCGGGATGAACCTGTACCATATTCTTTCCCTGCAATAATCACCAATGGCGTTTGTGTGCTTTGATATTTCATAGCAGCATCATAGATTGCCAACTTCTCACCTGTCGGAATATAAAGCGTATTACCACCTTCTTCACCACCCAACATTTCATTTTTAATCCGAATATTGGCAAATGTGCCTCGCATCATTACTTCATGATTACCACGGCGTGAACCATAGGAGTTAAAGTCTTTTTGTGTCACGCCTTGAGCCTGTAAATATCTGCCCGCTGGGCTATCTGCTTTAATATTTCCTGCAGGTGAAATATGATCTGTCGTCACAGAATCACCCAGCACAGCTAAAATATTAGCACTCAGAATATTGGCTATCGGTTTTGCAGGCTGATCAATGCCTTCAAAAAATGGGGGATGACGAATATAAGTCGATTGTGCATTCCATTCATAGGTTTTGCTATTAGGAATTGAAATAGCTTGCCATTTTTCATCACCGTTAAATACCGCTGCATATTCTTTATGATACATCTCGGTATTTAATTTTTGTAAAACCGCATCAATTTCTGTTTGGCTCGGCCAAATATCTTTTAAATAGACATTATTCCCTTGTAAATCCACACCTAAAGGCTCTTGGGTAATGTCTTTGCGAATCGTCCCCATAAGCCCAAATGCAATCACCAAAGGGGGGGATGCTAACCAATTGGTTTTCACCAAAGGATGTACACGTCCCTCAAAGTTTCGGTTACCCGAAAGTACCGAAGCAACATTTAAGTCATAGCATTGAATTGCATCTTCAATCGGCTGAGGTAAAGGCCCAGAATTACCAATACAGGTGGTACATCCATAACCCACTAAGTTATAACCCAATTGATCTAAATACGGGGTTAAACCTGCCGCAGCCAAATAATCTGTCACCACTTTTGAACCTGGTGCCAGAGAGCTTTTTACCCACGGTTTACGATGCAGTCCCTTTTCAACTGCCTTTTTCGCCAAAAGCCCTGCTGCAAGCATGACACTTGGATTAGAGGTATTGGTACATGAAGTAATTGCTGAAATCACCACATCACCATCCACCAATGGATAACGCTTACCCTCAATCACACAGTGCGGCTCATCATTTTGTACCGCAGATTGTTTAGCATCAACAGCTGCACCTGCACCACCTTCATTGACCAAACGCTCTTTGTCTTCTTTGGCAGGTTTAAGATCAAGTGCCATCAACGCATCAAATACGTGTGGAATATCCGCCAAAAGTACTCGATCTTGTGGGCGTTTTGGCCCAGCAACACTCGCTTGTACTGTGCTCATATCTAAGCTTAATACATCCGTAAAAATCGGTTCATCACCTGCATTGCGCCATAAACCTTGCTCTTTACAATAGGCTTCCACCAAGGCAATTCGCTCGGCTTTACGCCCAGTCAGTCTTAAATAGTCTAAAGTAATTTCATCGACAGGGAAAAAACCACAGGTTGCACCATACTCAGGTGCCATATTGGCAATGGTGGCACGATCTGCCAAAGGTAAATCCGCTAAACCATCGCCATAAAATTCTACAAATTTTCCAACCACGCCTTTTTGACGCAACATTTGTGTAATGGTTAATACCAAATCTGTGGCAGTAATGCCTTCTTTTAATTTGCCTGTGAGCTTAAAGCCAATGACTTCGGGAATCAGCATGGAAATGGGCTGCCCTAACATTGCCGCTTCAGCTTCGATTCCTCCCACCCCCCAACCCAAAACACCTAAACCATTAATCATGGTGGTGTGCGAGTCTGTCCCGACCAAGGTATCTGGAAATGCAAAAGTATCGCCTTCACTTTCACCTAGCCATACCGCTTGTGCTAAATATTCTAAGTTGACCTGATGGCAAATCCCTGTTCCGGGTGGAACAACACTAAAATTATCAAATGCAGACTGTCCCCAACGTAAGAACTGATAGCGCTCGCCATTTCTTTGCATTTCAATATCGACATTTTCTTCAAAGGCTTGCGGCGTTGCGAAATGATCCACCATCACAGAATGGTCAATCACCAAATCGACAGGAGACAATGGATTAATTTTGTCAGGATCAACCCCTGCTTTGGCTACCGCGGCACGCATAGCAGCCAAATCTACCACCGCAGGTACGCCTGTAAAATCTTGCATCAAAACCCGTGCAGGTCGATATTGGATTTCTTGATCAGACTTCTGTGTTTTCTGCCAATTCACCAACGCTAAAATATGTTCGGTTTTGACTGTGACATCATCTTCAAATCTCAGTAGATTTTCTAACAATACCTTCAATGATTTAGGTAATTTTGAAAAGTCATCTAACTGTGCTTGGGCAGCATTTAAACTAAAAATTTTGTACTGTGCTGAACCAACCTGTAAATCTTTGAATGCTTTAAAACTGTTTTTGTGGCTATATTTACCCATGGGGTTACTCCTTTGGTAAAATACATTTTTATTGGATGGCAAGAAGTCGCTCTTGTTCTAATGTAAGCCAATTCAAATTTATAGATGTTATGAATTGGTTAAATTTCTAGCACTTTCACTTTTTTAAAATGGCAAATGTAATGCCTGTAACGTATTTTCCCAAAGCATTGCAGCAAGTTTTTCAGGTGCAATATTGAGTTGCTGAGCCAATCCTTCTAGCACATAAGGTAAATTGGCAGGGGTATTACGTGTACGGTGCTCATGCGAGGTTTGGCAGCATAAAGGTGTCATATCTGGACAATCGGTTTCTAAAACCAAATGTTCTGCCCCAATAGCCTGTACGACATTGATCAGCTTTTTGGCATTCGGATTGGTGATCTGTCCTGTTACACCAATTTTAAAACCAAGTTGAATAAAGGCTTTGGCTTCTTCCACTCCACCACTAAATGCGTGTGCAATTCCACCGAGTTTAAAATGGTGTCGTTTTAACATCGCAAGAACATCCGCATGGGATTTACGGATATGTAACAGTATGGGTTTGTCAAATTGTTGTGCAAGTTCAATTTGGGCTGCAAAAAAATCTTTTTGCTTTTGCAACATAGCAGGTTGTTTATGTTGCTTTAAAAAAGTATCTAAACCAATTTCACCGATTGCCACACAATCTTCATGATTTAAAATATGTTCTAGCTCTGCCAAATGCTGCTGTTCATGTTGCTCAATATAAAACGGATGCAGACCAGGTGCTAAATAACTTTGCGGTGCCTGATGCAATTGATTTAAAAAATGTTGCGTTTGAATTAAAGCAGCAAACCGTTGTTGCTGAAAACCGATGAGAATCAAACGTTCTACGCCTACCGCTTTGGCTTGATACGCTAAAACCTCTCGATCTACATCGAAGTCTTCCACATCAAAATGTGTATGCGTATCAAACAAAGCCAATTTAGACATATATTTTGCTAGCGTATTCGCTGCCTATTTAAACATTTAGTTTTTAACCACGGTTGATGCAGGCTGATCTACCACCAATTCCACAGGTAAATACGGTTTTTTCAACACAGTTTTAAGTGCGTCATAAGGGATCTCTAAGCGGGGTAAACCCACCACATATGGACCAATTTCATATTCAGCATATTGTAAAATTAAACCTTGCTTACCCAGATAAAAATTATCCGACAGTTTAAATTTCCAGACTTGCTCATACTCTTGCAAATTATCCGCCAATTTATTATCCGCTACCCAAACTTTAAATGCCTCATAAGCCAATTTTTCTAATGCTTTCTTTTGGTTTGGCTCAACAATATCATCTAAACTGACTTGCTTTTGATGTTTTAAATCAAAGTTATAGTAAACCTGTGAAGCTGAACCATGTGCCCCTCCCAAATAGCTACTGGTATTTAATACAACTGTTGCTAAGGGCTCAGTCGAGTTCAAAATTTTTGGACTCACGCTGACACTGATTTTACTGCTCGCCCCTAAACTGGTCAGCTCTTTTTGTAATGCTGCAAAAGTCGTGACATAAGGTTTAAGCTGATCCGCCATGGTTTGTGCAGGTGTTTTTGCCGCATTGGCAGCGATCACACTACTACTGGCTTGCTGTTCATCTTGTTTTTGCTGCTGTTCACTCTTTTTCTTTTCTTCTTGAATACTTTTACTTTGATGCCCAACATCCAAGATTTGATCTAAGTTTTTTAAGATGGCTTGATCAATAATACTATCCACGACAAATTGATTGGTATGTAAGCGCTCAACTGTGAATTCAGAACAACTATTGCCATTACATTCAGGTAAATCCAATACCACTTTTTCGGCTTCACCTTGTAAAGTCAATGTCGTGTCGATGACCTCTGAACTGCTTTGTTGTTCTACAGGCGGTTTTTGTTCTTTTTGATCTGCTTTCGGCTGACAAGCAGATAAGGCAAGGCTTACCATCAAAATAGACAATACACATGTGTGTTTCCGATCTAACATCTCATAAAACCTTAAAACAAATAGAAATAAAAAAGGCATACTGCTAGCTTATGCCTCCTCCATCACACACTCAATATTTATTTGTATCCAAGCTTAAAACATATATTGAAACACGGGTGCTTGTAAAATTTCTTGGGTTTGTTGTTTAGAAAAATATATATCTAACTGTTGAGCGTCTTCCACAATTTCTCCTGCACGATAATGTAAGCCCACCCCTTCGCCATCAAAGAACCAATCTGACTGCCCCCAATACAACTTTTTCGGGGCAGATTTTTGCACAAGACTGTCTTGTTTTTTTAACCATGCTTGGTATTTCTCTTGCACCCAAGCATTGAGTTTATTTTGTTGTTTCGATTGGATCACATCCAAAATACTTAAGCTTTTCTGTGTTTTACGATCTGCCACAAAAAAGTATTGTCGCGCTTTGACAGTAACTTCAGCTTGTTGTGTATCCACCGACAATTGCAATAAAACATACTGATTACGTTGTGATGCCATTCTCGTACTCAGATGTAGTTCATAGGCTTTATTTTTAGAAAACTCATCTTGCCACGCATCTGACTTTTTCACATAGGCATTCACAGCTTGCTGCAAAGTCATGCTTTGTTTTAACCCAATTTGGTCTTGAATCACCTTGGCCTGGTTATTGGCAATCCAAGTATTTAACCAAGGGTCTTGAGTTTTTAAAGTTTGTATGTCGATTTCTATACAATTTTTCTTTTCACAAAATGGTACAGCATAATCTGCTTTTGTTTCTTGAATATTTAGATAAGGTAAAACCTCAGCTTTTTCAACTACTTTTTCTTGTACAGTGGCATCTCTCGATTCTTCTTGTGGTGATGATTTTTTATTTGAATCACATGCTGACAAAAAGATCCCCAGGCAAAGCATCAGCATGAAACGTTTATGAATGTACATTACGCCCTCTCATTTTGTCTCTTATATTTCAGTATTTTGAACCTATGACCAAATAAAACAGCTTCACCAGGAAGCTGTTTTTGATTCAAGACAATGATATATCACAATCTATAATTAATGTTCACGTGTCGCACGGAATTCGATGTCAGGATAACGCTCTTGCATCAACTGTAAATTTACGCGACTTGGTGCAAGATAGGTCAAATGACCACCACCATCTACAGAAAGCTGATCATGCGCTTTTTTCTTAAATTCATTGAATTTTTTCTCATCGCTACATGACACCCAACGCACAGTATTGATACTCACAGGCTCATAAATACAGTCCACTTTGTACTCTTCTTTCAAGCGATATGCCACCACTTCAAACTGCAGCACACCCACAGCACCTACGATTAAGTCATTACTGTTTTGCGGCATAAATACTTGTGTTGCACCTTCTTCTGAAAGCTCTTTAAGACCTTTTTGCAACTGTTTCGATTTCAAAGGATCTTTTAAGCGTACACGGCGGAACATTTCAGGGGCAAAGTGAGGAATACCTGTAAATTGTAATTTTTCACCTGAAGTGAAGGTATCACCAATTTGAATCGTACCATGGTTATGCAAACCAATGATATCGCCCGGCCAAGCTTCCTCTAAGTGTTGACGATCACCGGCCAAGAAAGTCAAAGCATCACTGATTCGTACATCTTTATCGATACGTACATGCTTCATTTTCAAGCCTTTTTCATAGCGACCTGAACAGATACGCATAAATGCAATACGGTCACGATGTTTCGGATCCATATTGGCTTGAATTTTAAAGACAAAGCCTGTAAAGCCTTCTTCAGTCGCATCAACAGTACGCACTTCCGTTGGATGTGCTTTAGGTGGCGGTGCGTAGTTACTAAATGCATCCAAAACATGGTCTACACCAAAGTTACCCAAAGCCGTACCGAACAATACAGGCGTTTGACGACCTGCCAAAAACTCTTCACGATTCAACGGCTCATTTGCCATTTGTACGAGTTCTAAAGACTCTTCAAATGCAGCCCATGCGAGTTCACCGACTTTTTCACGAAGGTCTGCATGGTTATAGCCATCACGAACTTCAATTTCAGTAATGGTTGAACCAAAACCTGCTTTATAAACGTAAAATTTTTCTTCAATTAAATTAAATACACCCGCAAAATCACGCCCTGTACCTAAAGGCCAAGTCAGTGGTACACATTTAATTTTGAGAACATTTTCAATTTCATCAAGTAACTCTAATGGCTCACGGATTTCACGGTCCATTTTGTTGACAAATGAAATGATCGGCGTGTCACGCATACGACACACTTCCATCAATTTGATGGTACGGTCTTCGACACCTTTTGCACCATCAATCACCATCAACGCAGAGTCCACTGCCGTCAAGGTACGGTAGGTATCTTCCGAAAAGTCTTCGTGCCCTGGGGTATCGAGCAAGTTAATCATTTTATCTTTAAATGGAAATTGCATCACAGATGTGGTGATCGAAATCCCACGTTCTTTTTCCATTTCCATCCAGTCCGATGTCGCAGCACGATCGGCTTTACGACTTTTTACCATCCCCGCAACCTGAATCGCTTGTCCCCATAACAACAGTTTTTCTGTCATTGTGGTTTTACCCGCATCGGGGTGGGAAATGATGGCAAAGGTTCGGCGTGCCGCAACTTCTTTTGCTAATTGATCTTTAAACATAGAATAAATCTTAAATTGGCACACAAATTTGTACACAGCATCCTATGGCGTGTTTTGTGTGAGAGAAAATAAATTAAAAATTGGCGTAATTGTATATGAATACGCTGATATCTGCGAATAAATTAGACATGTTTTCAGCACAGATCATTTTTTATTTTTTGTTTGTGACTTGCGTTTTAGTCAAGATGAACTGTCTTATGAGCAGCGAGTTGGGCTGCGAAATATTTATTTTCCAAACATTGTATTGGCTTTGGTTTTCCAAATAAAAAACCCTGTAACTGCTGACAATTTAAGCGTTTTAAAATTGCAGCTTGCTGCTCGGTTTCTACACCTTCAGCAGTGACAATTAAACCCAGTCGTATTGCGAGATGAATGATACTTTCCAAAATAATTTCATCTTTTGAGCCTTCACATAAGTTACGAATAAATTCACGATCAATTTTCAATTCATCCACAGGTAAGTTCTTCAGATATAAAAAGCTAGAATGTCCTGTCCCAAAATCATCAATTGCCAATAAAATACCCAATGCTTTTAGCTGCTCAAAAGTTGCGATACTTTTTTCAATGTGATGCATAGCCGTCGATTCAGTAATTTCAACAATCAGCTCTTTGGCTTGGATCTGATACTTTTGCATTAAATTATCTAAAGTGGTAATTAAATGCTTATGCTCAAACTGCATTGCCGACAAATTCACTGCGATTGGACAAAATGGCATCCCACGTTGATGCCATGATTGCAACTGAATACAGGCTTGTTCTAATGCCCAATAGCCCATGCGAATAATTAAACCTGTTTGTTCAGCCACCTCAATAAATTTGTTCGGTGCCAGCAAACCTAAAGTTGGATGCTGCCAACGAATCAAAGCTTCAACACCACAAATTTTATAATCCGCTGTAAATTTAGGCTGATAATATAAAACAAACTGCTGCTCATCAACGGCACAATATAAATCATTCACCAGTTTAGATTGATGACGATGTTGAAAATAATCATCTGAATTTTGATGATAAATACAAAAAGTATTGCGCCCCTGCTCTTTGGCAAGCATTTTTGCCGTATCCGCATGAATCAATAAATCTTGTAAAGATTGCCCATGATCAGGATATAACACAATTCCTAAACTTGCTGAAATATTAATTTGCTTTTCATGAATTAAAAAACGCTGTTGAATTCTTTCTAAAATTTTTTCTGCCAGGACATCCAGTTTAACTTCTTTAATTTGTGGAACAATCACTAAAAATTCATCACCACCTAAGCGTAATAAAGTTTGATTATCATGTAACACTGTTTGTAATCGCGTGGTCAAAGCCACCAATAAATCATCACCAACTTGATGACCAAAATTATCATTTACGGCCTTAAAAAAGTCTAAATCTAAGTAAATCAAAGCAAATTTTTGGTGAGTTACTTTATAATGCTGAAATAATTTTTGGATATGATCTTCTAAAAATAATCGATTCGGCAGCTTAGTTAAATTGTCCTGTAATGCTAAATCTTCAAGTTCTTTATTGGCTTGTAATAATTGTAAATTACGCTCTTCTAATCTGCGCTCTAACACCGCAACACTAAAAGCAGAAACCAAAATTAAACTGGTCACAAAAATGATGGTTAATAATAAAATCCCTTGCCCCCCATGAACATGATGTGTCGTATGTAATAAATTTCCAAGAGAATGAAAAGTTGTAGCCGCCATACCAGTATAATGCATGCCAACAATGCTAAAAGCGAGCATGACAGAAAGAGCGATTTTATAGAGTGTTTTGTGTTTAAAGGTATTTTTATATTTAAATGCCAACCAAAAAGATAAACCAGCTCCACTAATCGCAATCAAAACAGAAAATACAACCAATAAAATATTATAGTGAATTTCCTGATTTGGAATTTGTAGGCCCATCATTCCTACATAATGCATACCCGAGATCCCTAAACCCATCAGCAATGCACCTAAGACTAAACGGACTATGGGTAACGTTTCACGCGTCATTAACCAAATTGCAAAAGTTGAAGCAAGTGCTGCAATTACATAAGAAATGATGGTTAATGACAGATCAAACGTATAACCTTCTGGTAAATCACTCGCCCACAACCCCAAAAAATGCATCGCCCAGATTGCAAAACCAAAAACCATACCGCTCAGACAAAGGATCATTTTTTGTATACGGGGCGTCCTTGAAACAAATATGAGTTGTTCTAATGATATAGCAACATAACAGATAAATACTGCAACACATGCAGACCCCATTACGAGACTACTGTCATAACCCATATCATTCATAAAAATTATCTTCCAATAGAGAACCTATTATTTTTATAAAACCCCAATTTTTTTACAACAGAAAACTGTGTGAAGGTTCGCCTTTTAAAGAATGTAAAATATATGGTTAAAATAGCATTATCTTATTGAAGGTCAAGTTATTCTTAACTTTTTAGATAAGAAAAAAGCATATCGTAATATGCTTTTAATCTTGATTTAACAGAGTGTTTAGACAAATTTACTTCTGTAATTTTGCCAAGTCAATTAACACATTTGCCGCTTCAGTCACAAAAGTTTCTTCTTCAGGTAAAGCAGGTCGCTTATTTGCTTTCATTTTTGCACGAGATTCAGCAAGTGCATCAAAAGAAGCCTGATAACTCTCCCAATTTGGATAAGCTTTTAACCCTGTTTCAGCACGTCGTTTATTTTCAGCAGCTAAAGTTTTTAACTCCAGAGTATTAAGCTCTGCTTTACGCTTTTCAATATCTAAAACAATTTGCTTTTGATCTTTGGTTTGCTGCGCAATTGCAGTTCTTTGCGCTAAATACTGAAATTGAGGATCTAAAGATACACGTATTTTTGATTTTTCAGCTAATTGTGGCAAATACGGTTTAATAGAACCTTCACGCTTAAATGGCGCTGTTGGAATCGTATCCCATTTCAATGCATTCTTCGCTTTACGTTCTCCAAACTCTTCATCATAGATATCCACCAGTTTAATATCCGGAATCACACCTTTGTTTTGGGTACTTCCACCTGTGATTCGATAGAATTTACGTTGTGTTAAGGTGGCTTGACCATACGCCAAACTGTCTAATTGAACTTGGGCTGTGCCTTTGCCTGTAGTCGTACTGCCTAGTACCACACCACGATCATAATCTTGGATTGCAGCCGAATAAATCTCACTTGCCGAAGCAGATGCAAGATTGATCAGTACAGCTAGAGGCCCCGCATAAGTCTGAGCGCCTCCATCAGTATCTTCAAATACGTTCACTGTGCCATTGCCATCACGAATTTGCACCACAGGGCCTTCTTTTACCACTTGCCCAATCATTTTCGCAACTTCTTCTAAAGAACCACCTGGATTATTGCGTAGATCAATAATAACCCCTTCGACTTTTTGATTCGCTAAATCTTGCAATGCTTTGTTGGTGTCTTCTGCAACTGAACGGTATTCATTGCCTGCACGACGTGCACGATAGTTCAAATAGAATGATGGAATTTCCAACACACCAAACTTATGTTTAACCCCATCACGTGTTACTTCAACTGTACGAGAGCGCACCCCTGCATCTTCTTCTTGAATCACATCACGAGTCAATGTCACTGTACGGGCTTGGTTCATAGAAGCACCTGCACCTAACAGCTTAATACTGACTTTGGTACCACGCTTACCACGAATTAACCCAACAATTTCCGAGCTTGGCCAACCGATGACATCAATCATTTTTTCGCCATCTTGTGCGACACCAATGATCCGATCACCTGATTTCACTTGTCCCGACTTACTTGCAGGCCCACCTTCTACAATGGTTTCAATCTTGGTGTAATCTTCATTACTCCGTTCAGGACGAATTGAGACCCCAATCCCTTCAAGCTGCAACGTAGTTTGACGATTCAGCTCCATTGCATCAAGTGGTGGGAAATAATTACTATGTGGGTCATAAGTTAATGTCATTGAGTTTAAAATTTTCTCAAGCACATCATCACTTTTGACACGTCCCATACGTTCTAACTGACGCGTATAACGCTTCGTCAAAGTTTGAACAGGCGTTAAATCTTCAGAAGCAGTCAGATCCTGTCCATTTGCCAAAGAAGGGTCATCTTTCAGCGCTTTTTGTTTCGCTTGTTCTTCTTGTTTGGTAATGGTTAAGTTGATGAGCTGAGACACCAACATTTTATTCCAATACTGTTCTTGTTCAGCCTTGTGACTAAAAAATGGCGCTTTTTCTCGATCTGTTTCGATATAAGCATCAGGCTGATTCAGATTTTGCGGCTTTTTCAGCTCTGCCAACATATACGTATAAAATTCTTTTAGACGTGCTCGATATTGCGCATGAATTGCGTATGATCCTGTCAAATCCCCTGCTTTTAAAGCAGCACCCAAGGTTGCACCATATTGCTTTTTATACTGCTCAATTTCAGGGGCTAAGAATAAAGAATGATCAGGATCTAAACTATCTATATACATATCTAAAATACGTGCAGAGGTATTTGCATCCAAACGCATATTTAAATAATGCTGACGATCCACCAAAGTTGCCAACTGGCGTGTCACCAAAGCTTGTTCTTTTGTTGGTTGAATAGATTCTGAAACAGCAGTTGTTTCAGTTGCCGCCATAGCCATTGTAATAGCATGGTTGAAAAATAAACCACCCGTTGCGATAGCAACTGCACATGCGATTGTTTGAAGTTTCATAAATTGTGTGTACTTCCTTGGATTTACCAATTTCAGCGCTGTTTTTTGAAATGAATTCATGCAATTCAAAATCTTAAACAACTTTATCTGTTTATATCGTGTAGTTTTATCATAAACTGTACTGACAAAATGTAGCAAATCATTGCAAAATTCGGTTATTGTTTCTTTTTTAAATAAATACAATTCGGATTTCTTATGATCGGCGCATTGATGCTTGACATTGCAGGCACAGAACTTAATCAAGAAGATATTGAACTATTACGTGCTCCGCAAGTCGGTGGGGTGATTTTATTTTCAAGAAATATTCAATCTCCTGCTCAAGTACGTCAACTCACTGACCATATGCGTCAAATTCGTCCTGATATTCTTATTGCTGTCGATCAAGAAGGTGGACGTGTACAACGCTTAAAACAAGGCTTTACGCTACTGCCGGCCATGGGTCATTTTGGTGAACTTTACTTAAACGCACCTGAAAAAGCACTTGACCTTGCAGAAAAATGTGGTTGGCTTATGGCAACCGAAGTTCTTGCTGTCGGGATTGATTTTAGCTTTGCACCTGTTTTAGATATCAATGCCATTAGTGATGTCATTGGTGATCGTGCTTTTGCAAACAATGTACAAGACATCGTGCCTTTAGCAAGTGCCTTTATGCGAGGGATGCAACGTGCAGGCATGGCAACAACAGGCAAGCATTTCCCTGGTCATGGTTCTGTTAAAGCGGACTCGCATGTTGCAGCAGCGATTGATCCACGTTCTTATGACGAAATTTACCAAAATGACATGCAAAGCTTTATTCAGCTACAGCCACAACTTGATGCCCTAATGCCTGCACATGTGATTTATGAAAATATTGACCCAAATCCAGCAGGTTTTTCACCCTATTGGCTACAAAAAGTTTTACGCCAAGATTTAAAATTTGACGGCGTACTGTTCTCAGATGACTTAAGTATGCAAGCAGCTTGTGTCGCAGGTGGTGCAGATGCACGTATTCGAGCAGCTTTAAATGCCGGTTGTGATATGGGCTTAGTCTGTAATAATCGTGAATCTGCCTGTATGGCTTTGGCTGGAATTTCAGATTTGCCATTACCAAACCAAGAACGTCTTGAACGTATGCGTGGCAAAATTCCACAGCTCCAGATAGGTGAAGCACTGGATTTAGGTGAAGAATGGCAAACTGTCAAAAAAGTCATTGAAGAATTTAAAAATTCACTTTAAAACTAGAGGGGCATTCGATATGCCCTTTTTTTGATTTTAAACAGTCAAAATAACAACAATAAAGTTAAGGATAACCATGACTCAACAACTTTCTAAACATCGGCATATTTCCTTTACCGCACACTATACAGGGTATATTTGGTATCAAATGGGAATTTCTCACCCCTTACTTGCAACATCAAAAGGAAAGTCACTCGCTTTTATTGCCAATCCTATTGAAACATGGGCAGAAAAGTATGTGGGTGGCAGCATGCGTACGACCTTAAAAGAACGTCACACCATGCTAGATGACACTCTAAAACAATTAATTCATCAGTATCCTAATCTACAAGTGTTAGAAATTGCCACAGGACTATCACCACGCGGTTGGTGGTTTAGAGAGCACTTCCCACACATTGATTATCGGGAACTTGATTTGCCTGATATGGCAAAGACTAAGCAAACAGCATTAAAAAAAATCAATGCAGCCAGTCCTGACGTATTATCTGCAGACTTGTTTACCGAAGACTTTAAAAGTGCCTTTGCTGTCTTTGATCCACAGCGCCCTTTGGTGATCATCAGTGAAGGTCTGATAAATTATTTTGAAAAAAATTTATTACAACAACTCCTAAAATCTATTGTAGATTATGGGCAAGATTTTAAGACCTTACATTATCTGACCGATATTTATCCTGAACCTGTCAAAAATAAACTCGCAAGTGTTATTTGGAATAGCAGTAAATTACTCAAAGTCATTTCGCGTAGTGCTTTTAGTTTCCACTTTCAAAAACCTCAAGAAATCCAAACATTTTTTAAAATGGCAGGTTTTACACAGGTCGAAGTGCTACAACCACATGTTTATTTTCAACCACAACAAGCTAAACAAGTGAACCTAGAAGAACATTTAGGTGATTTAGTATGGATGATTCACGCTGAAAAATAGTCAATTTTAGGTACAAAAAAAATCAGTCGAATATGACTGATTTTTTACTCATTTTAAAATGATTAAACCGTTTCACATACTGTAGTCTCTAAATTTGCTCGTTCCGCTGCAATAAATTGCAATAGACGATCTGCATTTTCAAAGCTGCCATGTTTAAATAAAGCGCGTATGTGATTTTCACCCGTTTCAAAAATCAAACATTCAATGGTGAACTCACCTTGTTCATCCTCTAAACTCAATGCCAAATCTCGAGTATGTTGTGCTGCAAATTCAACATCTTCTGCACTAAGTGTCATTGAAAGCCCAAAATAATTCACATCATTCACATATACAGAGATTTCACGCGCCAAATGACGATGACGTAATTGGCGTGTAGGTTGTCGAATCTGAATACGGTCTTCGCCACGGCGTTCCATATTCTGCATGTCCTCACGGCTTAAATGAATAATGCCATCCAGACCCTGAATCGATTCACCTTTTAAATAGGTGGTAAATAAAGTCATGGTTTCTTTACGACGTTGCAACTGTGGCACATGATCGGCATTGGCAATCATGGCAAATTGCATGTCTGGGCATTGCAATGCAAAAGCTGCATTTTCGTGAGGCAAAGTAAAACTATCATACTGCCCACAAGCAACTAATGTGTCGCACTGTGGCACGGGCACATTGGACAAGCGCAACAAACGATTGCAGTTAATTTCGTAACGTTCTTGTTCGGTGACTGAAAACTCAGCCATTTGTTTAAAGAAAAGGCGCTTTGCGGTTGGAGACATACGTGTTTTGTCAAGCTTTGCATGATTGACCAAATACAAAATTACAGCCTGACCAAACTCATCCATACGTTGTTCTTTCATCAGCATTAATGATTCTTCAAGCAGCATACGCCAACTCTTACGCGTTTTTTGCATCACACCCATTAGAATCATTTTTTCAACCAATTCAGTACGTTGCTCTACAAAAAATGAGGCTATCACTGAACCTAAGGAAATCCCGACAACATCAACTTTTGGAATGCCAATAATATCAAACCACTGTCCTAACATTTGAGATAAATCTGGAAGCTCCAAGGTGCCCGCAGACAAGCCTGTGTCGACATTGGTAATCTGTTGGTTTGCTCCCATAGAGGGGAGGTCAATTAAAATCACAGGTCCGCTTTCAAAAAACTGCTCAACGCAATATTTATATGAGTTAAAGTTTTGAAAAGCACCACCGATAATTACAATAGGCGTGTTATGGATTGTCTCTGGATCAGCAATCGCCATATATTCAATTTTCCAACCGTCAATCCACGTCGTACGTGCTGGTTGTTTGAAGCTATTTTTATTGTAAATATCGAAAAAACCAAAATTAGTAAAATTTTGATTTGATTCTGAGTCCATTTGGATAATGGAATTCATATCCTTCCTCCATCCTTGCTTTATTCTTTTAGTCTGCAAGATTATTATCGCTCGCGTTGTTTTATCAAATCGTGATACAGACCTACTTTTGTATCATTTCAATGTCCTTATAGTTTCATTCTATACAAATATGTGAATTCTCCGCAATTGCTGAAATGACCGCTCATCATATTTAAAAGGGAAAAGCATTGCAAAATATTTACAAACCATGGTTTTCACTTGCATTTTTAGTTTTATTTTCGAATCAGACTTCCTTGCTTTCACATTGGCTGCTACTATCAAAGGGAAATTTCTAGGTGATCAATTAAAACGCTATGCAAGATTCTATTGAACAGTATATGCAAACTGTAGGGAAACAGGCACGCCAAGCTTCTCGCTTTTTGGCAGGTGCTTCCACACTGCAAAAAAACAATGCGCTATCTGCGATTTATACCGCTTTGGAAAATAGCCAACCGCAAATTTTAGCTGCAAATAAAATTGATATGGACAATGGTCGCTCAAAAAATTTAGATAGCGCCCTGCTTGATCGCCTAGAACTTAACCCCAAACGCTTTCAAGCGATGCTTGAAGGTTTAAAAGATGTCATTGGCTTAATTGACCCTATCGGTGAAATCACTGATTTAGCCTATCGCCCAACAGGCATTCAAATTGGTAAAATGCGCGTACCTTTAGGTGTTGTGGGCATGATTTACGAGTCGCGTCCGAACGTCACACTTGAAGCAGCTTCGCTTGCGCTTAAATCAGGTAATGCGATTATTTTACGTGGTGGTTCAGAAGCACTCCACTCCAACCAAGCAATCGCGGAAGCCATTCAACATGGTCTAAAAGCGGCTGGTTTACCTGAAACTTGTGTACAAGTGATCAATACCACAGACCGTGCTGCAGTGGGTCAATTAATTACATTGTCAGAATATGTCGATGTCATCGTTCCGCGTGGTGGTAAAGGCTTAGTTGAACTGATTACCAATGAAGCGACTATTCCTGTAATCAAACATTTAGATGGAAATTGCCATGTTTTTGTTGAGGCACAAGCTGACTTACACAAAGCACTTCCGATTGCTTTAAATGCAAAAACACACCGTTACGGTGTCTGCAATGCTATGGAAACGTTACTGGTCGATGAAAAAATCGCAGAAGATTTTTTACCACGTATTGCAGAACTTTATGCTGAAAAGCAAGTTGAACTCCGTGGTGATGCAGAAACTCGTCGTATTTTAGGTGCCAGTGTAAAAACAGCCACTGAAGAAGATTGGTATGAAGAATATCTCGGTCCAATTTTAGCTGTTAAAGTTGTATCTGGTTTAGATGAAGCGATTGATCATATTAATAAATATGGTTCACATCATACTGACTCGATCATCACTGAAAACTTTAGTTTGGCACGTCAATTTTTAACTCGTGTTGATTCGAGCTCTGTCATGGTGAATGCGTCTACTCGCTTTGCTGATGGTTTTGAATATGGTTTAGGTGCTGAAATTGGTATTTCAACCGATAAAATTCATGCCCGTGGTCCAGTGGGGTTAGAAGGCTTAACTTCTCAAAAATGGATTGTTTTAGGCGATGGTCAAATTCGTCAGTAAGTTAGTACATTGAAGTAAAACCGTTCAGTTTTTGAAAATTGGACGGTTTTTTATTTTTGTGGCATTAAAAAATTACATTGCAACAAAAAAAATTTCCTAAAATAAAAAAATATATAAAAAGAAGGGAAAAATTATGTTTTACGCTTTAATCATCATTACATTTTGCTTGGCATTATTGGTTTCGTTTGTGGTCATGCGTATTTTTTCAGGTTCTATCAATGCCATTTTAGCGCGTATTATCCATGATCCAATCCATACAGCTTGGGCTAAATACACCAAATTTGCAGGTATGGTGGTGGGTACGTCTTCAGGCATTCGCATATATGATATGGAAAAGTATATTAGCCCAATCACTTACACCAACGAGAAAGCACCAATCATTTTAAAACTCACCCAAGAACGTTGGTTTTTAGAGGTTTATCGCACCATTATTGAGACATTACAAGGTTTGGCATGGATGATGCTCGTCTTTTTTATGGTGGCTTTAATTGCTTATGTGATTGTGCGTTGGTCTGAAATTAAATATAAAAATTAATGATACACAACCGTTGAAATACAAACTTGTTAACATAAAACTCAGCCAAGATGTATAAAAATCATGCTATGTTTGAAATAGATGATACTTTATGTCCTGTACTATTTTATTTATAAATGAAATCTATCAACTGATAAATTCTAATTATAATTCTTAAAGTGGTCGATAGTGCTTAAGTCTAATCACCTAAAGTCTATCTAGGACAGAAAAACAACACATGGTACAACATCACTACTGATCTAAATTGCACCAACAAAAAGCGTAATCAGATCAATCAGGACGAATATCAAATTACAATTTCGGGTAATAAAACGTGTCTACATCAGTATTAGTAATTAACTGCGGATCTTCATCAATTAAATATGCTTTGGTTTCAGAGCACCGTAAAGATCGAATCTTTGGTTTGGCAGAAAACTTAGGTTCTGCGAATGCACGTATTAAAGGTATTACGACTGGTGGTGAAGAGCTTGAACTTTCTATTCCACATGCAGATCATGAAAAAGCATTGGAAACCATTCTTGAACGTTTAGCTCATCATAATCCTCAAGCGATTGGTCACCGTGTTGTACATGGAGGCACATTAACCAAAGCTGAATTATTAACACCTGAAATTATTGAACGTATTCGTGAAGCAACGCCACTTGCACCTTTGCATAATCCTGCGCATTTAGTGGGTATTGAAGCAACCATCCGTTTGTTCCCACATTTGCCACAAGTTGCAGTTTTTGATACAGCTTTCCATCAAACGATGCCTGCACATGCCTATCGTTATGCATTACCAAAATTTTTATATACAGAACATAATGTTCGCCGTTATGGCTTCCATGGCACAAGCCACGCGTATGTCTCTGAACGTGGTTCTGAACTTGCAGGCAGCTACAAAAAAGGCGGTTGGCTCACCGCACATTTAGGTAATGGTAGCTCGACTTGTGCCATTTGGAATGGTCAATCTGTCGATACCTCTATGGGTTTAACACCACTTGAAGGTGTGGTAATGGGTACACGTAGTGGTGATGTAGACCCAAGTATTCATAGTTTCTTAGCTTCAAACTTAGGTTGGGACATTTATAAAATTGACAAAATGCTCAATAGCCAATCTGGTTTACTGGGTCTATCTGATCTTTCAAATGATATGCGTACGCTCATCGAAGCATCTGAACAAGGTAATGAAGATGCAACGCTTGCGATTGAAGTTTTTTGCTACCGTTTAGCAAAATCATTAGCAGGTTTAAGCTGTGGTCTACCACGTATTGATGGCTTATTTTTCACAGGTGGTATTGGTGAAAACTCCGCTTATATTCGTGAAAAAACCGTTGCGTATCTACCACATTTTGGCTTTAACTTGAGTCAAGAACAAAATAATAGCTTAAAACGTGGTACTGAAGGTCGTATTGATGCTGGTACAGGTCCGCAAATCTGGGTTGTACCAACCGATGAAGAAGGTCGTATTGCCAAAGAAACTGAGCATGTTGCATTACAAGAAGGAAATGTAACTGCAAAAAAGTCTAATGCGGAAACTGTGACAGCTTAAGCTGTCGCAGGATGTGATTTAAAATTTATTTTGATTTATCTGATTAAGAATAGCGTATGAAAACAATTTTATTGGTTCCTACAGGTGAAGGCGTAGGTCTTACCTCTGCATGTCTTGGACTTATTTATGCTCTAGATTGTCAGGGAGTAAAAGCGGGATTTTTAAAACCTTTTTCACAAGATGAGAAAGCCGAATCTGACCGTACAACTGCACTCTATCGCCATGTTTCGAAAACTGAAACGGTTGAACCAATTCCATATGCAAAATTAAATCATTTACTCAACACAGGTGAAACCGACGAACTACTTGAAGAAGCTGTTCGTTTACATCGTGAAGTTGCTCGCACACATGACATTATTATTGTTGAAGGTCTAGTCCCAAATGCACGTGATGCTTTTGCGAGTGAAATTAACGCTTCACTTGCCCAAGCCCTTGACGCAAAAGTTATTTTTGTCAGCAATGCCAATATTGCCAAGCCTGAACAAACTGCTGAGAAAGTCGAAGCACAATTACGCTATTTTGGTGGTGCAGCATCAGCGCGTAATGTTGGTGTATTGTTTATGCGTACACGTGGTTTACCAGAAGAATCAGCACAAATTCCTGTGACATTTGCGCCAGATTTACGTTTAGTTGAAGAAACAAAACAATTTACACAAGCCATTCAACGCACACATGCACATATTGGCACTGAACATTTACCTGTGATTGGTTTAGTCCCATTCAGTGATACTTTAAGTGTACCGCGTGTTTCAGACCTTGCCACACATATCCAAGCAAGTTGGATTAATGAAGGTAAATCAAATGTACGCCGTGTTTTACACAGCAGTTTAATTGCTTCTAATATTGAACATGAATTACAAAAATTTATTGCGGGTGAATTAATCATCTCTGCTTCAGATCGTATTGATGTGTTACTTGCAGCAAGTCTTGCAACCAGTAATGGAATTCCATTGGCTGGCTTAGTCTTAGCTGAGCAACATGAACCCAACCCTGCTGCATTGGCATTTTGTCAAACAGCAATTAAAAATGGTTTACCTATTTTACATACGCCATTAAGTACATTTGAAACAACTCAATTACTTTCAAATCTAAGCAATGAAATTCCAGTCGATGATACTGAGCGTGCAGAACAAGTCACACGTTTTGTTTCGAGCCATATTAATATGGACTGGTTAGTCTTGTTATTAAATGGTGACTATCAACCTCGTCTATCCCCTTCTGCTTTCCGTCATGAATTGGTACAAAAATCTATTGCTGCGAAAAAGCGTATTGTACTACCTGAAGGTGATGAACATCGTACCATTCAAGCTGCTGCGATTTGTCAGGCGCGTGGAATTGCACACTGTATATTATTGGCAAAACCTGAAGCTGTCGTTGAAGTCGCACGTGCACGCAATATTGAACTGCCTCATGATTTAGAAATTATTGATCCAGATTTGATTCGTGAACAGTATGTCGAAAAAATGGTGGAATTGCGTAAAGGTAAACTCAATGCTTTACAAGCACGTGATCAGCTACAAGACACCGTTGTACTTGGCACAATGATGCTCGCACTCGATCAAGTTGATGGCTTGGTGTCTGGCGCGGTGCATACCACAGCAAATACTGTACGCCCTGCTTTCCAACTGATTAAGACTGCGCCTGAGTATTCATTGGTATCTTCAGTATTCTTTATGCTCTTGCCTGATGAAGTTTATGTTTATGGTGATTGTGCAATCAATCCAGACCCAGATGCAGAACAATTGGCTGAGATTGCCATCCAGTCTGCGGACTCTGCAAAAGCCTTTGGGATCGATCCACGTATTGCCATGATTTCATATTCTACAGGCACCTCAGGAATGGGTGCTGATGTAGAAAAAGTAGCAAAAGCCACTGAAATTGCAAAACAGCGTCGCCCTGACTTACTTATTGATGGTCCATTACAGTACGATGCAGCTTCTGTTGAAAGCGTAGGTAAATCAAAAGCACCAGATTCAAAAGTTGCAGGTCGTGCCAATGTGTTTATTTTCCCTGACCTCAATACAGGAAATACCACCTATAAAGCGGTTCAACGCTCTGCAAACGTGGTCAGTGTTGGTCCAATGTTGCAAGGTTTAAATAAACCTGTAAATGACCTGTCACGCGGTGCTTTGGTCGATGATATTGTCTTTACGATTGCCCTAACTGCGATTCAAGCAGAACAACAAGCCGTTCAATAATTTGGACTTATACAAGATTATTAAAGTTTAATACTCAAACCACCCAATTTACGGATTGGGTGGTCTTTTTTATTATATTTTTGATTAATTACATACTCGTATCACACCACAAATAGACTTGCCCATTTGGTGCTTGCTGAATACTGCCTTGAAACTCAGCATCAGGTTCTATCTTAAATTTGGTGGTGTTTCAAAAAGTATGCTGACATTAAATGAAGCCATTATTGATGTAAAAAAAGGTTAAGTCGAAAGCTTTAAAATGGTTTTCAATCTTTTTTGAAAAATTACAACTCCTTCTAAAACCGCGCCTAATTCGATGCCTTATTTTGCAATTATTACCTTCAATACCTACAGTAAAAAATTTACCAATACTTTGCTTGCAGTTTTTAAAAGCAGTTATGAAACTGTCCCAATGATCACTTGCAATTCGGGTGTAGTGAATACCTAATTGTTTAAGCTTTGCCTTCAATCGTTGAACTGTAGCTAAGTCTCTTTTACCCCAAACATAAGCAACAATCTCACCTGTTTCTCGATGGTAGGCGTAAATAAGCCATTGTTTATTATTTTTATTTCCCACAAAAGTCCAAAACTCATCAACTTCAAGAGACTCATAATGACTTTGTTTAGGCTGAATTTGGTAGGTCGATTCGGTTAAAGTACGTAAAACTTTACCGATACTGATTCGCTCAACTTCAGCGATATCTCGTATACCACTACCTCTGACCATCAACTGTAATATTTTTCGAGTAATGCCTGAATGACATCCTAGATAGCTCAGAGCATGGTCACCAATAAACTGACGTTTACAGTCTTTGCACTGATAGTTTTGTTTCCCATCTACTTTGATGCCATTTTTCTTTATACTGTCACTGAGGCAGGTTGGACATTTGATTTCTAGAGTTATTCGCATTTCTCTATTTTATCAAAATTCAACCTGCTTTGTTTCAGCATACTTTTTGAAACACCACCTTAAATTTAATCTTTTTCAATCTATTATAATTCTGCTGTGTCATGGGTTTAAATAAAATAATTTTCCCCGATATTCCATTTTCACCATCTACATATTCAGCGAAACCATCGATTGCAAGCTGATAAAGCTGTGCATTTTTTAAGCCCACGTAGATGTGTTTATAATAATTTGGATAATCCTCTCCTAGATTCATTTTTTTCATGATTGTAGGCTTCATATCGCTTAAATAATTTTGTGGGATATTACGATATTTTCCTTGTTGGGCATTTTTATTAATCACTGGGTATACTGAACCATCTTTTAACCGTTGCCATGTAAATAATTGCTCAGTAATTTTAGATAAAACTGGACTGTCACCAATGCACCCCTCTTCCAACGATTTAAAGACAGGTGTCCAATCTGCTGCCTGAACCATCGCACTACTCATCAATAAAGATAAATACAAAAACTTCTTCATTTCACAACTCTACTTTTTACTATTAAATATTTAAATTTTAAAGAATAAATACTTTTTGATATCTTTTATATTAACTTAATTTTTTGAAATAAAGAGTAATACACAAATGATCAATACAATAAAAATGCAAGCATAAAAAAAGAAGATAAAGCTTATGCCTGATCTTCTTTCTGTCCATACATCCAAGTTGCAACAATATAAACACTAAAGCCTACAACCATCAAAACACTTGAAACTGTCATATGTGTCTTCACTTAAGTTTTGTTATATTCATTATGTGAAATTTTTATGACAACTTTATGACAATATTGTCATATTTATCAAATCACCTTTAAATGAAATATATATCAAATAGTTATAAAATAAAACATACCAATAAAATATTAAACCCCACATTATTTTTGTTTATAAAACAAGCTTTTTTCATGCATCAATCTGACCAATTAACCTAGAATAAGATTTATTAAACTTTAGCCCAAATCTTAGCCAAAGCTCCCACAACACAAACAATATCACGTATAATTTAGCCCGCTAGCTATCAGCCCGCTCAAGAGATTTTCGATATGACAACTATTATCAAGCAAGATGACTTGATCACATCGGTCAAGGATGCGCTTCAGTTCATTTCTTATTATCATCCACAAGACTTCATCCAAGCGATGAGCCGTGCTTATGATCGTGAAGAGAACAAAGCAGCAAAAGACGCCATTGCACAAATTTTAATTAACTCTCGTATGTGTGCAGAAGGTCATCGTCCAATCTGTCAAGATACTGGTATTGTTAACGTATTTGTTGATGTGGGCTTAGATGTTAAATTTGATTTAACCATGAGCTTAGATGACGCAATCAATGAAGGTGTACGTCAAGGCTATCTTGAAAATAGTAACGTACTCCGTGCATCTGTACTTGCTGACCCTGCTTTTGGTCGTAAAAATACCAAAGACAACACTCCTGCTGTGATTCACTACAAACTCGTTCCGGGTAACAAAGTAGACATCACTGTTGCTGCAAAAGGTGGTGGTTCAGAAAATAAATCTAAACTTGCGATGTTAAACCCTTCTGATTCAATCGTTGACTGGGTACTTAAAACTGTTCCAACCATGGGTGCAGGTTGGTGTCCACCGGGTATGCTCGGAATCGGGATTGGTGGTACTGCTGAAAAAGCCATGATGCTTGCAAAAGAATCACTCATGGAAGAAATCAACATGGACGAATTACTTCGTCGTGGACCACAAAACAAAATCGAAGAGCTTCGTATTGAAATCTTTGAAAAAGTAAATGCATTGGGTATTGGTGCACAAGGTCTTGGTGGTTTAACCACTGTCCTTGATATTAAAATCAAAGATTACCCTTGTCATGCTGCAGGTAAACCTGTCGGTATGATTCCGAACTGTGCTGCAACTCGTCATGCACATTTCCAATTAGATGGTTCAGGTGTTGCACATATTCAAGCACCTAAACTTTCTGACTATCCAGAAGTGACTTGGGATTCTTCAAAATCTAAACGTGTTGACCTAGACAACATTACGCAAGAAGAAATGAACTCTTGGCAACCAGGCGACACGCTATTGCTTAACGGTACAATCTATACAGGTCGTGATGCTGCGCACAAACGTATGTGCGAAATGCTCGACAAAGGCGAAGAGCTTCCTGTAGACCTGAAAGGTAAATTTATTTACTACGTGGGTCCTGTTGATCCTGTTGGTGATGAAGTGGTTGGTCCTGCAGGTCCAACAACTGCAACACGTATGGATAAATTCACTCGTCAAGTGTTAGAAGCGACTGGTTTGTTCGGCATGATTGGTAAAGCAGACCGTGGTCCGGCTGCAATCGAAGCAATCAAAGACAACAAAGCGACTTACTTAATGGCTGTTGGTGGTGCTGCGTACCTTGTTTCTAAAGCTGTTCGTCAAGCTGAAGTGGTTGCATTTGCTGACTTAGGTATGGAAGCAATCTACAAATTTGTGGTTGAAGATATGCCAGTATCTGTTGCAGTTGATGTAAACGGTACATCAATTCATGCAACAGCACCAAAAATCTGGCAAGCAAAAATTGGTAAAATTCCAGTCGTTGATGCTGCAGCGAACTAAGTCTTTATTCAACGCGAAATAGATTTATTGCTTGAATATTGATGAAAAAGCACTCTATGATTAGGGTGCTTTTTTATTTCTGAGAAGAAGATGAAAATTAAATCCTATATATTTTCTATATTTTTACTAAGTTTCAGCTTTCAAACTTTCGCAGCCTCTGCGACATCACAACAAATTGATCAGCTCATTAAACTTGAATATTGGAATCAATTTAAACCTGCTTTACTCAAACAAAGTATGCCGAATATGAAAAGTGCAACTGAAGAATTGATGTTTGACCAATTACAATATAGACAAGCGCTTTCAGCTGAAAAGCAAGCTTTAATCATCCAAATATCGGATATTATGATTAATGACATGATCGAACAAGTAGATGAAAAAGTTTTGCTAAGCAATATTCGTGCAGCATATCAAGCACTTAGTCAAGAACAAGCCCAAGCCTTGATCGATGTTTACCAACAACCTAATATGCAAAATGCAGGAGAAAACACTCCAATTATAATTGCAAAAATTGTAGATGCTTCAAGTAATGATTTTAATAAGCTGGTCAACTTAGACGATATTCAAAGCATTATTCGCGAGAACCAAAAATGATCAAAAAAATAATGTTTAGCCTCAGCCTTTGCCTACTGCACACAGGTGTATATGCAGCACCTGCAAGTACAGAAAGTACCGAACAACTACTTAATGTTATTCATATCAATCAAGCAATCGAAGACCTCGCAAAGAGTGAAACTTTTCAACAATTGACACAACAAATCATTGAGTATTATTCCATTCCGCCAACCAAGGAAAACCAAACCCGTATTTATAATGCGATTCAAAAATATTATTTAAGTGATGCTTATAAACGTGAATTTAGACAAAATTTATTTAATATTTACAATCAAAACATGACTGAAGAAGAAACCCAGCAATGGATTAAATTTTATAAAACAGCAGTCGGACAATCTATTTTAAATAATAAAAATTTTGAACAGAAAATCATTGATGCTGTTGAACAAATTTTCCCTGAAAATGCCGAACCATCAGCGCAAGCACAAGCTAAACTTACGCAAGTCATGCAGAAATTTTTCTCTCAATAAGTTTTCTATTCATTATCTTTTAAGGACAGTCAGATGAAAAAATTTAAAACCTTATTACTCAGTGGGTTAATACTGATTACACCTTATACTTTTGCTGCTCCTGCAAGCGACCAACAAGTGCAAAAATTAATAGAAGTGATGAAAATCGATCAACTTTTACAACAAACTATACAACAAATTCGCCCTCAGCTTGATCAGCAAGCATATACGATTGTACAAAATATTGTGCGGCATGAACAACTTAGCCCACAAGAACAAATCGTTGCCAATGAATTAGCAGATCAATTACATGAGCAAAATAAGAAAAGTATTTCTTGGGAAAAAATGCAGCCGATTTATCAAAAAATTTATAAAGATGTTTATAGTGCTGAAGAAGTACAAGCACAAATTGATTTTTACTCAAGCCAAGTTGGACAATCCATTTTAGCTAAAAGTCCTGTTGTTACCCAAGAATCCATGAAAATCCTCAATACTCAACTGATGTCGACCATTCAAGCGACTGAAAAAGACTTTGCTCAAGTCAATAAAAAACTCGAAGCACTTAAAAAAGCCGCAGAAAACAAATAATACTGTTTATTTCTATAAAAAAGAGGCAATTGCCTCTTTTTAAATGGATGATTTCGGTATCTCATTTACCATGTTAAAGGATTCCAAATCTTAAATGGTGTACTCAAATGCACATCATCACTGGCTTGATAATCTCCACTATTAATTTTTTCCTGAGGTTTGATCAACTTTCCATCTGCGGTCATTTCGCCAACAAAGTTTAAACCAGGCGATTTTAATTGCGTCATGGCAATTTCTTTTAATCCTTGGCGCGTTGGCATTTGCATCAATGGACCAACTTTCAATAAATCACCACCACCATTTGGACCACCACGGAATTTCTCTTCCTCATACTTTACAAAGTATTGCTGACCTGCTTGCACGTGAAAATAAGCAACTTTAGGCTTTTGAAAATGTACCACTGCCAATGGTCGACTTAAACTGAGTTTATAATCGCCCTCAGCCAGCTCAATCCAATAATAATGATTGCTAATGAGACTAGGAATTCGTTTTCCATTTAAATAAAAGCTCTGTGCAATAATTTCTTGGCGATTCCACTTACTATCAGGACGATAAAAATAAATCACAGCAGCATTCGGATTTTGGGGTTTTACCAGTTTGAAATACTGCCCAGGCTCCTGATTGACCCATGAACCTACAGAAAACTTACCGAGTTTATATTGATCTAACTTTTCATGAACAAAAGAATTTTCTTTTTCAAAATTTACGGCATCTAAAGTAGACACAGCTTGACTTGTAGTTGGTTGTTCGACAGCCTGATGACTTTGACAAGCAGCCAATCCACAACTGGTTAAAATAATTAGACCAAAGTAACGCATGATTATCCCTCACCACGTATTTTTATTTTCATTTTTTGAATGAAGATGATTTTCTCAACATCAGCTTAACATTTCATTGGCGATTTAAAAATAAAAAACGTGTAAAAAGTCCAGCTTCTTACACGTTTCAGATAAGTTGCAGATCACAACTCAATCATCTTAAGCAGATTTACTATCAATCACTTTTAAATCGACTTTTTCTTCAACAGCTTGTTCTTGCTTCGGTTGACGTTCTGCTTGATAAACAGGTTCTGCTTGATGATTAATCACATCAGCATTAATGATGACTGTGCCAATATCTTCACGGCTTGGTAAGTCATACATAGTTTCAAGTAAAACATTTTCCAAAATCGAACGTAGACCACGCGCACCTGTATTGCGTTCAAGCGCTTTTTTTGCCACAGCACGTAATGCTGAGTCTTCAAAAATTAGATCGACATCTTCCATTTCAAACAAGTACTGATACTGGCGCGTTAATGCATTTTTTGGTTCAGTCAAGATTTGCATTAATGCTTCTTCATCGAGCTCTTCAAGCGTCGCAATCACAGGCAAACGACCAATAAACTCAGGAATTAAACCAAATTTTACTAAGTCAGTTGCTTCAACTTGACGGAACAATTCTGATACTTTCTTAGTATCATCTTTATTTTTCACATCAGCAGTGAAACCAATACCACCTTTTTCTTGACGTTGTTGTACCACTTTTTCAAGTCCAGCAAACGCACCACCACAAATAAATAAAATATTTGAGGTATCAATTTGAATAAACTCTTGTTGTGGGTGCTTACGTCCGCCCTGAGGTGGAATAGATGCAACCGTGCCTTCAATCATTTTCAGAAGTGCTTGTTGTACGCCTTCACCTGATACATCACGGGTAATCGATGGATTTTCAGATTTACGCGTAATCTTATCAATCTCATCAATGTAGATAATACCTTTTTGGGCTTTTTCTACATCATAATCCGCTTTTTGTAACAGCTTTTGTACAATGTTTTCAACATCTTCACCCACATAACCTGCTTCGGTTAAAGTGGTTGCATCTGCCATCGCAAAAGGTACATCAAGTAAACGCGCAAGTGTTTGCGCCAATAATGTTTTACCAGAACCTGTTGGTCCAATCAGCAAAATATTACTTTTTGCTAACTCAATAGCATCTTTAGGTTTATTTGCAGATTGCGTTACTTTTAAACGTTTGTAATGGTTATAGACCGCAACTGATAACGTTTTCTTTGCAGTATCTTGACCAATCACATACTGATCAAGCGCAGCACGAATCTCATGAGGTTTAGGCAATGGACGTGTTGCCCAATCTCCAGTTTCAACTTGTTGACTGGTTTGAACTAAATCTAAGCAGACATCCACACATTCATTACAAATGTACGCGTCCTCTCCAGCGATCAGTTTTCCAACTTCAGACTGTGTTTTTCCACAAAATGAACAATGTTTTTGTCCTTGAGGATTATCGGACATTTTCACTCCAAATCTTAAATCTGTACGTTAAAGCTTAGTTTTGTGGGCGTTTTGATAACACTTGATCCACTAAACCGTATTCTTTCGCTTGTTCTGCAGTCATAAAGTTATCACGATCTGTGTCTTTTGCGACACGCTCATAGTCTTGGCCACTATGTTCTGCCATTAAGCGATTTAAACGTTCTTTAATAAATAAAATCTCACGTGCATGGATTTCAATATCTGATGCCTGACCACGGAAACCACCCAATGGTTGATGAATCATCACGCGCGCATTTTCAAGACAATAACGTTTACCTTTCGCACCCGCATTTAACAAGAATGCACCCATCGATGCAGCTTGCCCCATACAATACGTCACCACATCGGGCTTAATAAATTGCATGGTATCGTAAATTGCCATACCTGCAGTCACTGACCCTCCTGGTGAATTAATATATAAATGAATATCTTTTTCTGGGTTTTCAGCTTCTAAAAACAACATTTGTGCAACGATTAAGTTTGCCATGTTGTCTTCAACTTCACCTGTTAAGAAAATTACACGCTCACGTAAAAGACGTGAGAAAATATCGAAAGAACGTTCACCACGAGATGACTGTTCTACAACCACAGGGACTAAAGCGTTTTCAATAGATGGAACATACATATGTTATTTATTCCTGAATTTTTTGTTACTCAGCTCATAGTGACAATATGAGGGATAATGATTGAAATTGCAAAATATTCCCCATTAAATATCAAATTTTTTTGAATAAGCATTTTGAATTTGGGACAATTACAAGTTTAATACAGCATAAAAAAAGGCGCTCGAAAGCGCCTTTTAATAAAAAACAACTTAGCCTTGTTGACGTGCTTGTTGTTCTTTCAATAAATCTTGGTAGCTCACTTCAGTGTCAGATACTTTAGCAGCAGCTAAAATATAATCTACAACTTGGTCTTCTAAAACAACAGCTTCAATTTGAGCACGTTGTTTTTCATCATTTTTGAAGTATTCAATCACTTCAGCAGGATCTTCATAAGAAGTTGCCATGTCTTCGATGTATGCTTCAACACGAGCAGCATCTACTTCAAGTTTAGCATCTGCTAAGATTTTACTTACAAGTACACCCAATTTAACTGACTTTTCAGCTTGTTCTTTGAATAAGTCATCAGGCAACATGCTGCTGTCAAATGCTTGCGCACCTTGAGCACCAAACTGTTGAGTGAACTGTTGAATCATTTGTTGACGTTGACGGTCAATTTCTTGAGCAACCATTGCTGAAGGAAGTTCAACTTCATTTGCAGCAACTAATGCATCAAATGCAGCAGATTTAACTTGGTTACGTAGACCATTTTTCACTTCACGTTCCATGTTTTTGCGAACGTCAGCTTTTAATTTTTCAACGCCTTCTTCTTCAGTAATACCAAAGATTTTTAAGAACTCAGCATCAATTTCAGGAAGTTTTGGTTTTTCAACCAATTTCACATTGATTTTGAATTGAGCCGCTTTACCTGCAAGGTTTTCAGCTTGGTAGTCTTCAGGGAAAGTAACATCAATGACTTTCTCTTCACCTTTCTTCATACCGATGATGCCATCTTCGAAGCCAGGAATCATACGACCAGAACCTAAAACAAGTTTAAAGTCTTGCGCAGCACCGCCTTCAAATTTTTCGCCATCCACTGTACCTTCAAAGTCGAAAGTCACTTGCATGTCTTTCTTCGCCATACCTTTGGTTTCAGCCCAAGTTTGACGTTGTTTTTGAAGGTTTTCGAGCATAGTGTCGACATCTTTATCATTCACTGAAGTCGATTTACGTTCGATTTCTAAAGTATCAAGTGCATTTACTGAAACTTCTGGGTAAACCTCTACAGTTGCTTGAAAAACCAAAGCATCATCTTTGTTTTCAACTTTATCAATGTTTGGCATACCAACAGCATTGATTTTTTCTTGTTGAATTGCTTCGAATACTGAGTCACGGATGATGTCATTTACCACTTCTTGGTAAATACCAGCACCATATTCACGACGAACAACGTTTACAGGTACTTTACCTGGACGGAAGCCGTTAATCTTTACAGTTTTGGCAGCGCGTTTTAAACGAGCTTCAAATTGCTCATTTACACGGCTCGTCGGTACAGATACATTTAAACGACGGGCAATGCCCGAAACCGCTTCAGAAGTTACTTGCATGGCTTCCTCTATATAATAGTAGTTACAATTTAAAAAAGTGCCACATTATATGACAACTTTATAGATATACAAAATGTCGGCTATTTTAACCCCTAAAATAAAAATTTCTCTATATTTCTTTTCAGTAATTTTTCAAATTTATTTTCCGATGACGTCATTCTTTCAGAAATAAATAAAACCACTTCACTAGAGTAAAACTTCTAACAACTCCTCTCACATGATCTCTGATTCGTAAAACCAATAAAAAACCATTTTTTAAAAGAGTTTTTTATTTAACATAAAAATCATAAACTTAATATTCTTTTACATTATTAAACATTATATTTACAAATAACAATAAATATATCCATAGTTAAAACCAATAACAAAGAATAGTTAAAACAAATAAGAATTATTATTATTCGCATACAAATTTGCATTCACCAGTGAGTCGTTATGTCATTTATTAAATCACGCAAAAAGGTTGTTGTTTCAGCCCTTGCTTCTTCTTTGTCTGTCATTACTACAACTGCGATTGCACAAGAAGATACGATTCAACAACTACCTACAATCCATGCGCAAGCTCACGCAACAAAAAAAGAAAGTTTAAAAGTTGATGAATCAGCAAATAGTAAATTTGTTGCTCCTCTTTTAGACACACCAAAATCTGTGTCTGTAATTTCTAAAAAATTAATCGAAGACACACAAGTGACTACGCTTGCAGATGCACTTCGTACTGTTCCAGGGATTACTTTAGGTGCAGGTGAAGGGGGCAATCCAAATGGTGACCGCCCATTTATTCGTGGTTACAGCTCTGAAAGCTCAATGTATCTAGATGGTATCCGTAACTCAACTTCACAAAACCGTGAAATGTTCGCAGTTGAACAAGTTGAAGTCACCAAAGGTTCTGCTTCTGCCATGGGTGGTGCGGGTACAGTCGGCGGTAGTATCAACATGATCTCTAAAGTGGCTAAAAAAGGTGACTTTTTAGAAGGCTCAGTTGCTGGGGGTACTGACAACTATCAACGTATCACCTTAGATGGTAATAAAGATTTTGGTAATGGCATCGCAGCGCGTGTTGCTGTCCTAGGTCATAAAAATGAAAAACCAGGTCAATCTAATGGTGCGGAATATGCTCGTGCTGGTATTGCACCAAGTATTACTTTTGGTTTAAATACCCCTACTCGTGCGACATTAAGTTATTACTACTTAAAATCAGATGATACGCCTGATTCAGGTATCCCTTACTGGAATGCAGCTTTGGGTAAAGCACAAGGTAAACCTGCTGAAGTAAAACAAGGCACTTACTATGGTTGGTTAGACCGTGATTTCCAAAAACAAGAAAACCACGCGGGTACGATTAAGTTAGAACATGACTTAACTGACAACTTAACCCTTACGAACACAGCAATGTACAGCAAATCTAAAAATGATTATGTTTGGACAAATCCTGATGACTCAAAAGGTAATGTCGCTAATGGAAAAGTTTGGCATCGTCTAAATTCAGCAATTACTGACAGCGATACCTTCACTGATCAATTGGCATTAACAGGTAAGTTTAATACAGGTTCAATTAAGCACAGCTTTAATGTCGGCGCTGAATATAGCAAGCAAGAAACTGATAAAGGCGGCTATAACATCATCGACAAAAATGGCAAAGTATCTACAACTGGCTTTTTTAGCGACTGCTCAAACTTATCAACAAATTGGTGTACTTCTCTTAATAATCCAACCCAAAAACCATTCTTAGACCGTTTAGAGGCACGCCAAGATTTTGATGCCACTGTTGAAAGTACTTCAGTATATTTATTAGACAATATTGAAATTACACCACAATGGTTACTTGACCTCGGTGTACGTTGGGACAAGTTTGAAGCTGAACAAAATTTCCTTGCAACGTCTTCAGCTGCGGCATATACAGCCAATAATGATTCAGACTTTTTTACTTACCAAGCAGGCGTAACTTTTAAACCTGTTGAAAATGGTTCGATTTATGCAAGTTATGCAACATCTGCAAGCCCTGTAGGTCTAAATGCGGGTTGGGGAGATAATAGCGAAACCATTAATGCCAATAACCAAATGATTGATCCGGAAGAAGCACAAACATTTGAGTTAGGCACAAAATGGGATTTGTTAGATGATCGTTTAAATCTAACTGCTGCAATTTTCCGTACTGAAAAACAAAATACCCGTGTACAACTTGATCCAACGACTTATGCCAATGTTGGTGAAAGTAAAGTTGATGGTATTGAACTGGGCTTAAACGGTAAAATTACTGAAAAATGGGATATTTCTGCAGGATATACCTATCTTGATAGCGAGTTAACCAAGAATGGTAAATCTTGCCGTAATGGAAAATGTACTGACAATGCAGTTTATAATGGCAACCAAATGCCAAACGTTCCAAAACAAGCTGCAACGTTATGGACAACCTATAAAGTCTTACCACAGTTAACACTAGGTGGCGGTGTAGTATATTCAGACACAGTATATGGCGATATCGCAAACATCAAATGGGCACCATCTTATGTCCGTTACGATGCTATGGCACGTTATGACGTAAACAAACAAGTAAATGTACAATTAAATGTCAATAACTTGTCTGATAAACGCTATTTCACAAAAGCTTATGCATCTCACTATGCAACAGAAGCAGATGGTCGTAATGCTGTATTGTCTTTAAACTTTAAATACTAAGTTATGACATTAATCCATATAGCTTTTATGGATTAGATTGCATATTATAAAAATAGCCTCTAAATTTAGAGGCTATTTTTCTATTTTCCCTTTATTCATCCAACAACGTTCAAGGTGTGACGATGATTCACCATATTCCAAATGTATTAAGCAAAGAACAAACCGCTTATTTCCGACAAGAAATGAATACAGTTAATTGGGAGGATGGTAAAAAAACCACAGGGTCATTGTCTGCAAATGTTAAACAGAACCAACAACTTCCTGAAAACCACCCACTCACACAGCATTTGGGCAGCATCATTTTAGATGCATTGGCACAGCACCCTTTATTTTTATCAGCTGCACTTCCGTTGGAAATTTTACCACCTTACTTTAATCGTTATGAACAAGGCGAAAAATTTGGATTTCATGTTGATAATGCCATTCGCCATATTCGAGGAACACAACAACGCATCCGTACAGATCTTTCATGTACCCTATTTCTAACCGAACCTGAAGACTATGACGGTGGTGAATTGGTCATTGAGGATACTTACGGCTACCATGAAGTTAAACTGCCTGCGGGGGATTTACTCCTCTATCCTTCAAGCAGTGTACATGAGGTCAGTCCTGTCACCTCAGGTTGTCGTACAGCCTCATTTTTTTGGCTACAAAGTATGATTCGTGATGATGCCAATCGTCATATGTTATTTAATTTAGATCAAAGTATTCAAAACCTTAGAGTTGAATTGGGCGATCAACATAGCGAAGTCGTCAAACTCACCAGTCTTTACCACAATTTAATTCGTAAATGGGCTGAGTTATAAATTTATTCAGCCAACGTATTTTTAGCCCACATTTTGTAGATGAATAGGTTTCTTATGAGCTCCTCTGTCCTCTCCCCACTTAGCCAAATTCCCCCCCATCTACAAACCTTGGCAGATTATGAGACTCAAGCGCAAAAACATTTATCAGATATGGTGTGGCAATATCTACAAGGCGGCGCAATGGATGAATATAGTGTCCGAGACAATCGCCAACAATTCTCCAAAATCCAACTTGTTCCAAGATTACTCAATGACCTCACACAAGGCTCAACAGAAATAGAAATCTTAGGTCAAAAATTTCCACATCCGATTTTTCTTGCTCCAATTGGACATCAACAACAGTTCTATCCCGATGCCGAAGCAGCCACTGCTTTAGCCGCTGAAGTATTGGGTAGCAACTTTATACTCAGTACCTTCACCAATACCGATTTACGCCGTTTAAAAGCAGAAAATCCTTTCAAATGGTTTCAGCTCTATTGGCAAGGCGAACGTGAAAAATCACTTGCTTTAGTCAAACTTGCCGAAGCTCAAAATTTTAAAGCGATCGTCATTACAGTAGATGCTCCGCATACAGGTATTCGTGATCGTGAACGTCGTGTGTTTTTCCATTTACCTGAAAATATGCAACATCCGCATACTCCCACTCATATTCCTCTGCCTGAACTTCGTGAAGATCAACATCCTGTATTTAATGGCTTAATGCAAATTGCACCGAAATGGGCAGATATTGAATTTATCATTGCCAACACACATTTACCTGTGATTTTAAAAGGTGTACTACATCCTGCTGATGCCCGTAAAGCTATAGCAATCGGGGTAAAAGGTTTAATTATCTCCAATCACGGTGGACGAGTTTTAGATACCGCGATTTCACCACTCAAAGCTTTAGCAAAAATTAAAAGCGTTGTCCCTGCTGATTTTCCTTTACTCCTTGATGGCGGTGTGCGCCGTGGGACAGATGTATTTAAAGCACTGGCCATAGGTGCGTCTGCAGTGTTGATTGGGCGTCCTTATATTCACGGTTTGGCCGTTGCCGGGGCTTTGGGTGTGGCGCATGTGATTAAAATCTTAAAGGAAGAATTTGAGGTGACTATGGCTTTAATGGGAACTTCTACACCAGATGACATTAACACAGACTATATTTCTCAAGAATAATCATTTTCATGAAAATATTTTTCTTATTTAAATGAAATGCTGCACATTAAGGAAATTATTTCCAAAGTATATGTTTTAGAATTAAGCTTAAGTTAATTTATTTACAAGTCATCAAAGTTCCATTCATGTGATGTTAAGAACACCATCATGTTATGCCACTTTAGGCGAATATTCTCCGAAAAATACTTGTAAATCGTTAGAATAGACACAATCTATATTTGTAGTAAGCTGCCTTTACCCAAGATACGAGCAGTACACACTACACAAGGAGTTTCCTCATGATGTTGGCTGATCCAAGTAAAAAATATCGTCGCATGTACCAACGTGTAGACTTGCCAGACCGCCAATGGCCAGATAAAGAAATCAATAAAGCGCCAATTTGGATGAGTACCGACCTTCGTGACGGAAACCAAGCGATTTTTGAACCCATGAACATTGAACAAAAATTCAAAATGTTCCAAATGTTGGTGAAAATCGGCTTTAAACATATTGAGATTGGTTTCCCTTCTGCTTCGCAAATTGACTTTGACTTCACCCGTAAATTGATTGAAGAAGGTCATATTCCAGACGACGTTTATATCGAAGTTTTGGTACAAGCACGTGATCATTTGATTCAACGTACTTTTGAATCTTTGCAAGGTGCAAAACGTGCCATTGTGCATATTTATAATTCAAACTCACCGACCTTCCGTCAGAAAGTCTTGAATGTAGATATTGCAGGTGCAAAACAATTGGCAATCAATGCTGCAACTAAAGTCAAAGAATATGCAGCAAAACAACCTGAAACCGAATTTATTTTCCAATACAGCCCTGAATGTTTTACTGCAACAGAATTAGAAGTTGCCAAAGATGTCTGCGACGCTGTAACAGAAATCTGGGAAGCCTCTCCTGACAATAAAGTGATTTTAAACTTACCTGCGACGGTTGAAGTTTCAGGTCCTCATGTCTATGCCGACCAAATTGAATGGATGCACCGTAATCTTGCTCGTCGTGACGGCGTGATCATTTCAGTTCACTGTCACAATGACCGTGGCTGCGGCATTGCAGCATCTGAACTTGCGATCATGGCAGGTGCTGACCGTGTCGAAGGTTGTGTGTTTGGAAATGGTGAACGTACAGGTAATGTGGACGTTGCAGCGATTGCATTGAATATGTACACTCAAGGTGTTGCACCTGAATTAGATTTCTCGAACATCAACGAAATCATTGCCACTGTTGAGGAATGTACAGGCTTGCCTGTACATCCACGTCATCCATACGCAGGTGACTTGGTGTTTACTGCATTCTCAGGTTCTCACCAAGATGCGATTAAGAAAGGTTTTGAGTTCCAAAAAGATCAAGAAATTTGGGATATGCCTTATTTACCAATCGACCCTAAAGATTTAGGTCGTGACTATGACGCCGTGATTCGTGTTAACTCACAATCTGGTAAAGGCGGTATCGCTTACTTATTAGAATCAAACTATAACGTGGTTTTACCGCGTCGTTTACAAGTTGAATTCTCGCAAGTGGTACAACAGGTTGCTGATGATGAAGGCGTTGAAGTTTCAGCACAACAAATTTGGAACTTGTTCAAAGAGACCTATGTTGCAGCTAAAGATGCACATTATTCAGCGCAGAATTACAGATTGTCTGATGAAAACGGCAATCAAGTGATTGAGCTTGATGTCGTAGTAAATGGTGAAACTCAACATTTACGTGGTGAAGGTAACGGCCCAATTTCAGCAATTTTGAATGCACTTCAATTGCCGATTGATGTCTTGAATTATGAAGAACGTAGCATTAGCTCAGGTGCTAGCGCTAAAGCCTTGGCATTGATCGAACTTCAGGTACATGGTACAGGTAAATCTGCCTTTGGTGCGGGTGTTCATGACAATATTGTCACTTCATCTATCGAAGCGATTATTGCGGCAACCAACCGTTTGATCGACCAAGGTGTCTTGAGCACAGATCAAGTGATCGCTGCTGCTGTATAAGCTAGATTGTATATAAGCAATATCAATTAAAAGACTTTAGAAAGGATGCCCCAAGTGGTATCCTTTTGTTTATGTAATCATTAGATATGCGTATTTTCACAAATCAAAAAATGAACGACTTTAACGACTAAAGTGCTATTTAAGCATTAGAAAGTCTCTTCTCCCTAAGTAAAACAAAGCAGTGCTTTGTTGAGACACACGACCAAGTTGGAGAAGGTGAGAATGAGGGCAAATTTCCAATAATGTCCCCCAGCCTTACCCTCTTCCAAAAGATGGAGGGAGCTTTCTTGGTGAAATATAGCGAAGTTCAAATGATCAAAACAAGTCGTTTTCTGATCAGACATTGATTGATGAAAGTTACCTATTTTCTCAAATTTTAAGGCGAACATTTCCTGTGTCATTTCCAGCAGATTCAGTGGGTCTCGTTACCCCGCAAAAGTTTGAATTTAAAGAACCCTTAGAACTCGAATGTGGTCGTGTATTACCTCGTTTCGAAATCATGGTTGAAACTTATGGTGAACTGAATGCAGATCAATCGAATGCTATTTTAATTTGTCATGCATTGTCAGGGCATCATCATGCTGCTGGCTATCATCATGCAGATGATAAAAAGCCAGGTTGGTGGGATGCTTGTATTGGTCCAGGCAAAGCCATTGATACCTCAAAGTTTTTTGTCGTCGCCTTAAATAATATTGGCGGTTGTAACGGTTCTACAGGACCAACTTCACCAAATCCTGAAAATGAAAACCGTCCTTATGGTCCAGACTTTCCACTTGTCACGGTGCGAGATTGGGTCAAAACTCAAGCCATGTTGTCTGACCGTTTAGGCATTGATGTTTGGTATGCGGTCATTGGAGGCTCATTGGGGGGGATGCAGGCGTTACAATGGTCTGTAGATTATCCTGATCGTTTACAAAAATGCGTCATCATTGCTTCCGCACCGAAGCTATCAGCACAGAATATTGCCTTTAACGAGGTGGCACGTCAGTCCATTCTGTCCGATCCAGATTTCCATCATGGACGTTATCTTGAACATGATAGCTATCCAAAACGTGGCTTAATTTTGGCACGCATGGTCGGTCATATTACCTATTTGTCTGAAGAAGCGATGAAACAAAAATTTGGTCGTGACTTAAAATCAGGCAAATTTATGTATGGCTTTGATGTGGAATTCCAAGTCGAAAGCTATTTGCGTTATCAAGGTGAGCAATTCAGCCGTAACTTTGATGCTAATACCTATTTGATCATGACCAAAGCCTTGGATTATTTTGATCCATCGCGTGAATATGAGCAATCATTAGTCAAAGCATTGTCCAATACTCAATGTCGTTTCTTGGTGGTTTCATTTACTACAGACTGGCGTTTTAGCCCACAACGCTCTCAGGAAATCGTAGATGCGCTCGTATCTACAAACAAACCAGTCAGTTATTTAGACATTGATGCAGAACAAGGTCATGACTCATTCTTGTTTCCTATTCCGTTATATGTCAAATCATTACGAGCATTTTTAGGTGGTGAACAACACCTTCAAGCAACACCGAAGGAGATAGCATAATGCGTATTGACCACCAACTTGCTGAAAAATGGATTCAACCCGACTCACGTGTCCTCGACTTAGGTTGTGGTGATGGCGAGTTACTTGCACACATGAGTAAAAAACATAATATTCGTGCATACGGACTCGAAATTGATCAAGAAAAGATTGCAATTGCAGTCAGTAGAGGGTTAAATATTATCCAACAAGACTTAAATTTGGGTTTAGGTCGTTTTGCTGATCAGTCTTTTGACTATGTGGTCATGGCTCAAGCATTACAAGCAGTGGATGCACCCGATGTGCTATTGCGCGACATGGTGCGTGTGGGGAAACAGGCAATCATTACATTTCCTAACTTTGCGCATTGGAAGACTCGTTCTTTTCTTGCCTTAAAAGGGATGATGCCCGTTTCAGATGCATTACCGTATATGTGGTATAATACGCCAAATATACACCTATGCACCTTTCGTGACTTTGAAGCACTTTGTGCGGAAAATCATATTCGTATTATTAATCGACTTGCTGTAAATGGGAACCAACAAGGGAGCTTACTGAGTAAGTCGATCCCAAACTTGTTCGGCGAAGTCGCAATCTATCGAGTGAGCGCTATATGAAAAAATTATTATTAGGTAGTACATTATTTTTTGGGCTGCTTAGTTTTCAAGTCCATGCGGACTATATTCCGCAACAACAAAAATCAACTGCTGCACTTGCTGCACAGTATGCACATATGAATGTGGCTGACTTAACCAAAGCAGCAAAAGCAGGTCAACCTGCTGCACAGTTTTATCTTGCGACGCGTTATCAATCAGGCAATGGTGTTTCTAAAGATCTAAAAGAAGCTTTTAGTTTGTTTAAAGCTGCGGCGGATCAAGGGATTTCAGCAGCTCAATTGAACGTGGGTCGTATGTATGCTGATGGTATTGGGGTATCTAAAAACGAAGCGTCTGCACGTCAATACTTTGAAAAAGCCGCAAGCCACGGCGATAATCGTGCAAGCTTTAACTTAGCTGTGATGGAAGAGCAAAAGAAAAACTACATTGGTGCTTACCAGTGGTATGAACTTTCAACTCGTGATGGCATGTTAGACAATAAAGTCATTAATATGTCTGAAACCAAAAAAACGGCTTTAGCTGCCAACTTAACGCCTGAACAAATCCGTACTGCGCGTGACCGTGCTGACCGTTGGATTCAAACACAATAAGTTTTATTTTTAAATAAAATACAATAAAGGAAGCACCATTAAGGTGCTTTTTTTTATTTGAGAATAGAATATGCTTTTTTAGCATCATGATTTTTTAAATCATCTTCCATTTCATGGAAAAACTTCTAATTTTCAAACCGCACTCAGAATCAGTTAAAATAGCTTTCACGATTCAAACTCAGAGCAATTGACATGTCTGCACAAGATTGGTTATCCCAAGGAACATTAGTCCTCGCAAGTAATAACAAAGGTAAAATTGCTGAATTTGAAAAAATGTTTGCAGAGTTAAACCTTCCTGTCGAGGTCATTCCTCAAGGAAAACTCAATATTGAAGATGCCATAGAAGATGGTTTAAGTTTTATTGAAAATGCCATCATCAAAGCACGCCATGCAAGTCGTATTTCAGGAAAACCAGCGATTGCAGATGATTCAGGGATTTGTGTGCCGCTCTTAGGTGGTGCACCTGGCATCTACTCTGCACGCTATGCAGGTGAACACGGTGATGATGCCGCAAACAATGCCCAACTTTTAGAAAACCTAAAACCTTTACGCCAAGATGGAAACACGATTGAAGCCATGTTTGTTTGTGTTTTAGCTTTGGTTCAACATGCGGATGACCCACTTCCACAAATTTTTCAAGGCATTTGGCAAGGTGAAGTGTTAGATGCTCCACGTGGAGCAAATGGTTTTGGTTACGATCCTTTGTTTTGGTTACCTGAGTTGCAGATTTCAAGTGCCGAAATGAGTAAAGAAGAAAAAAATAAAATCAGTCATCGTGGACAAGCCATGCAATTATTTAAAGCAAGTTTAGAAAAGTAAGAACCTGCCCTCTCCTTGAAAGAATGAGTGTTTATACGCACAACAAGGAGAGGTATTTTCCCTATAAGAATTATAATGCCCTTTACCTCAGCCCTATAAAACAAGGGAATTTGCATGATTTAAGCCGCCCTACAATAAATGCACCATTACCCCATAAATTAAGCATATGCCACAACTGACCATCGTTCCTGCTGCAATGTATTTGGCTGAAATACCTGTCCCTTGATAATGCGTTTCAAGTGCCACAATATTCGCTGCGGGAGGTAAACAGAATAATAAAAACATCACACCAATATTGTCCTGAACATGTGCGATTGGTAAAAAATAATAAGCAAATGTACAGAAAATGATGCCACAGATCACTTTGATCAGTGCTACTTTACAACTATAGGTCAAATCCTCTAAATGTACTTTGGTTTTGCGTAACCACATGCCTAATACAGACATACCCGTAAAGACCATCCCCCATTTTGAAAAAGAATAAATCGCATCGATCCACGCATGCTCTTGTACACTTTGCACATTCAACAGTCTTAAAATAGCTGCCAAAATCAAGGCAATGACAGGAGGTGACTTGATGACTTTTTTAAAAATATCTTGAATATTTAAAGGTTCGGAGCTGACAGAAGTTACTGCCCAAATATTGCCAAAAATAGAACCACCGACATAGATGGCAATAATAGATGCACTGATTTGTTCTCCAAACAAAGCCATGGCGATGGGAAAACCGAGCCAAGCCATATTGGTATAACTAAAACAGAGTGACTGTAGTCGGTCTTTGGATAAAAATAGGTAAATAAAAAATAATAAAACTGCTGAAAAAAAGCTAAATAGCATCAAGCCCAAACTGCCCGCCTGATAAAAAACCATATTGTAAATAATCACAATTGGAATGAATAAGCGTGATAAAACAGAAGAAAATAAGCTTTTTAAATGCTGTGAAAATGACGTTGTTGCTAAGATTAAGCCACTACAAAACCCCAAAAGAGGTAATACCGTAGACACTCGCATTCACCTAAAATAATTTCACAGAATTTTAGCATGATGCACCGCAACATGCTTTTGAAAAAGCAACTTTAAAACCCATGTCTTTAAATTGAAATATTGGTGTCACTTTTTTGTCACAGATACCTGTTGAGATAAGCCCTAATGAAACAGGAGATTTTATCATGGCTGGATTATCAATTTGGCACGTACTGATTTTTGCAATTGTAGTGATTTTATTATTTGGTACATCAAAACTTAAAAACTTAGGGAAAGACGTGGGCGGTGCGGTAAAAGACTTTAAAAAATCTATCAAAGAGGATGAAGTTGCAACTCCTAATCTACAAGAGCCACGTACTTTAGAACATCAAAATACCCATGATGTGAACTCTACCGTAAAACACTGATACGGGAGTATAGATCATGCTCGATGTTGGTTTTTCTGAATTACTGGTTTTTGGCGTTATCGCTTTATTGGTTTTAGGTCCTGAAAAGCTGCCTGTCGCTGCACGTTTTGTAGGCAAATGGTATTCTAAAATCAAACGTACTGTCAGTAATGTGCAAAATGACATTGACCGCGAACTCCGTCTTTCCGAATTGCGTGAGCAGATGCAGCTTGAGATGCAACGTATTCAAAAGCTTGAACAAAAAATGCAAGCGCAAATGCAGGAACTACAACAAAACAAACATGCTGAAGAAAAACAAAATATTACAGCAAATGTCACGACTCAGCCGCAAAACACCACTTACCACTTTATGCAAGCTTCAGTTCCAACCGTATATATCGCTCATATTTGGCTGAAAATATTGGCAACATCTAACCATCCAATTCAACAAATTGAACAGCAAGCTTTTACAATGAAACACTTCGAGGTTGCGGTATGAACAGCTCTTTCACCCCACAGGTTCATTCCTCTGAGCCCAATCCTCAGCCTGAATTAGAAGCTATGCCGATCACAAAACATCTGATCGAATTAAGACGTCATTTGTTTAAAATTATTGGTGTATTGATTGCACTATTTTTTTGTTTATTGCCCTTTGCCAATAAAACCTACATCGCCTTATCTGCACCGTTAAGAGCGCAATTGCCCGTAACATCGACCATGATTGCTACCGATGTGACTGCAACATTTATGGCACCTTTTAAGCTAAATTTCTTTATTGCTTTGATGTTGGCAATGCCTTTTATTCTTTATCAAATTTGGGCATTTGTGAAACCTGCGTTATATGCCAAAGAAAAAAGTTTAGCACTGCCTTTGTTAATTGGCAGTATTAGCCTATTTTATGCAGGTATTGCCTTTGCATATTTTGTGGCTTTGCCCTCGATTTTACATTTTTTCATGAGTGTTTCTCCTGAAACTGTCGCACCGATGACCGACATTAATAGTTATTTGGCATTTTGTTTAAAGCTATTTTTGGTCTTTGGACTCACTTTTGAAATCCCAATTATTACCTTATTGCTGATTTTAATCGGCGTCGTCTCTACACAAGACCTCGTCAACCAACGCCGTTATATTATTGTGGGTTGTTTTTTTATCGCAATGTTTATTACCCCACCTGATGCCATTTCTATGATTATGTTGGCAATTCCAATGTGGTTACTCTTTGAACTGGGTCTAATGTTCGGCAAAATTCTTGAAAAAAGACGCCTCAGCACAGATTAACCTCTGTAATTAACAATATGTTTAATTTCACCATTTTGACATTTTTTCTTCATTAGACTGTCACCTAGCTGTCAAAGCGTCGTCATATTTCTTCTCTAAGTTAATAACAACTTTTATCACCATTGATTAATTTTAGGGAAACTTCCATGACCGAGCTGACGCCATATCATGAAGATCAAGAACTTGATAATAATACTTCTGATAACATCCATTTTCGTGACATTTTAGAACAACATATTACACGCCGTAGCTTAATTGCAAAAACAGCCAGTGGTGCAGCTGCTTTGGCTTTAGCTTCTACATTAACAGGCTGTGGTGATAATAAAGATTCATCTAATAATGTAACACCCCCAACGCCTACACCTGTTGATCCTAATAAAAAACCTGAAAAATTAACCTTTAAGCCTGTCGCTAAAAATCTGAATGACATTGTGACTGTACCTGAAGGTTATGAAGCGACTGTACTGTATGCAATGGGCGACTCCATTAATCCTGCCTATGCTGAATGGAATGATAATGCTGTTCCATCGGGTCCAAGTTTTCAGTATCGATCAGGTGACTGTCATGACGGTATGAGCTATTTTGGTTTAAATCAGACCACCAAAAACTACGATCCAACCGTATCGGAAAGTGGTTTATTGGTCATGAACCATGAATATATCAATCCAACGTTCTTGCATCCTCAGGGTCCGACACTGAGTGCTGACGGTCGCCGCCCTGAAGATGAAGTGATTCGTGAAATGAATGCACACGGTGTTTCAATCATTGAGTTGAAAAAAGACAAAACAACACAAAAAGTCGAGATTGTTAAAAACTCACTGTTTAATCGCCGTATTACTGCATCAACAGTGATGGATTTTGCAGGTGTTGTGGCAGGTTCAGACCTTTTAGTCACCAAATATTCAGCAGCAGGTAAACAAACTCGCGGTACTCATAACAACTGTGGTAATGGCTATACACCATGGGGAACATACTTAACCACTGAAGAAAACTATATTGGTTATTTCATCCGTAATAAAGGTGATGACGCTAAACGTACGGCAGCAGAAATTATCGCACTTAAACGTTATGGTCTAAAAGATGGTGCAAGCTCACGCTACAAATGGGAAACTGCCCTCGGTCAATTAGAAAGCCAAGACTTATATGACCGTTGGAATTCTTCAATCACTGCAGACAAAGCGACCCAAGACTATCGTAACAGTGCCAATACTTTTGGTTGGATCGTAGAAATCGACCCATTTGATAATCGTCAAAATCCAGTCAAACGTACTTCTTTAGGTCGCTTTGCGCATGAAGACTGTCGTGCAAGCCGTTTGATCGAAGGTGAAAACCTTGCGTTCTATATGGGTGACGACTCACGTGGCGAATATATTTACAAATTTGTTTCTGATGCAAAATGGTCTGCCAAAGATATTAACGGCGGCTATAAATCAGGCGATAAATATATGAACTCAGGCAAACTTTATGTTGCCAAGTTCAACAGTGATGGAACAGGTCAATGGATCGAATTGGCTTATGGTAAAAATGGCTTAAATGCGACAAATAGCGTCTATCCATTTCAATCACAAGCAGAAGTCACAACCTTTGCTCGTCTTGCAGGCGATGCAGTGGGCGCAACCAAAATGGATCGCCCTGAATGGGTTGCGGTAAACCCTGAAAATGGAGAAGTTTATGTGACACTGACCAACAACTCAAACCGTGGTACAGCCTATCCAACAGATGCAGCCAATCCACGTAACTACCAAGATCCTGAAGGTGGAAAAGGTAATGTGAATGGTCATATTATCCGCTTCCATGAAGATGGTAATACAACAACGGCAACAACATTTAAATGGGACATCTACCTATTTGGTGCGGAAGCAAAAATGGCAAATAACATTAACTTGTCTGGCTTAAATGATAACAATGACTTGTCTTCTCCAGATGGTATGTGGTTTGACCCACGTGGTGTGCTTTGGATTCAAACAGATGATGGTGCATATACAGATACGACCAACTGTATGATGCTAGCAGCATTACCAGGTAAAGTGGGTGATGGTACTAAAGCAACGACATCAACAGGTCAAGAAACCATTGTTGGTGCGAAAATGACCGATGATAATTTACGTCGTTTCCTCACAGGCCCAACAGAATGTGAGATTACAGGGGTCACAATGACACCTGACCATAAAGCAATCTTCATCAATGTACAACATCCGGGTGAAGATTCAGCAAGCTATGACAAACCATCAAGTCATTGGCCTGCAACTCAAAAAGATGCCAGCAATAAAACTGCTCGCCCACGTTCAGCAACCGTGGTTATTACACGTAAAGATGGCGGTACAATCGCAGGCTAATACGCTTATTATATGATTGTAATCTGCTTTATACGCCATATGTATTCACTACATATGGCGTTTTTTAATGTGAAAACAATCGAGCGATCTGAATCACTTCCCCTGATTTTTCACCCTGTTGGGTTTTTTCAAACCATTGCATTTTAGAAAGCTGAATGGTTAAAAAATTTGAACATCGCGTGCCATAAATTGGACTTTGAATAAAAGTAGAAGACAATAAATGTTCCATTTCAGTACTAATACCAGTATTGGGCAATAAGTCAGGAATGATTTTACGTTCATCTTGTAAAAGATCCCATACGGCAGAGACTATATCGTGCTCAGGTATCAATGGCTGTTGCAGCATCGGTAAAAATTCCTGTGTAAAACGCTTACGCAAATGTTGCGTTTTTTCCCAGTTTTCATTCAATAACCCATTCGATACCACAAACACACCTTTGGCTAAGACCTGTGGGGCTTCTCCACGATTACTCATATATACCGCTTGGTTTCGATCTCCGATAAATAAATTAAATCCCGCATAATCACATTGTTTTTTTTCTAAATCTTGGGCAAAACGAATGGGGGGTTGTGCGGACTGTAAAAAGGCCTGAATCAAATGTCCTCGTGAAGTTGCATATTGTTTCTTATCCTGTCCATCTCGAAAATTAGTGACAATCGCCCAACGTCCTTGCGCAGTTACACCCATCCATGTCCCGCCAGATTGCAAGTCTTGCCCTGCAATAATTGGACTATTTTCCCAGTGATGTAGCTGTGAAGCAGCACGATGATAAAATTCATCTCGATTTGAAATCAAACACAATGGCATATCATCAAAGACTTGCCATGCCAAAGCCACGATACACATATTTTTATTCCATCTCAGATTACTTTAAGTTTACACATTGAATGTACAACATTTTTCATATCTTTCAGCTAAAATCTGTGCAAAACAGAATACAAAGGACAAGGCATGCTGACCTACCCGAATATCGACCCAGTCGCAATCGCATTGGGACCACTTAAAGTACATTGGTATGGAATCATGTATCTTCTTGCATTTTTATGTGCTTGGGGACTGGCAACTTACCGTGCAAAACAGCGCACCAATTGGAACTCAGAAATGATTTCCGACCTAGTATTCTATGGTGCCTTAGGTGTGGTGCTCGGTGGACGTATTGGGTACGTACTATTTTATGAGTTTGACAAATTTATTGCCGACCCAATCTGGTTATTTAAAGTCTGGACTGGTGGCATGAGTTTTCATGGCGGCTTCCTCGGTGTGATGATCGCGATGCTGTTATGGTGTCATAAATACAAAAAAACTTGGTTTGAAACGCTGGACTTTATCGCACCCTGTGTTCCGACAGGTCTAATGTTTGGTCGTTTTGGTAATTTTATCGGTGGCGAACTTTATGGTCGTCAAGTATCCGATCCAAACTTTGCTTTAGGCATGATTTTCCCGACAGATCCACTACATTTGGTCCGTCATCCATCACAAATTTACCAAGCATTATGTGAAGGCTTATTACTCTTTATTATCTTATGGTGGTTTAGCTCGAAACCTCGTCCTCGTTATGCTGTTTCAGCTATCTTTTTGATCGGTTATGGTTGTGCACGCTTCTTTATGGAATTCTTCCGTGAACCCGATGCAGATCAAGGCTACATTTTATTTGGTTGGATGACCAAAGGTCAGATTTTATCTTTCCCGATGATTTTGATTGGAGTTTGGATGATTTGGTATGCCTACCAAAAGAAAATTTTTGACTGGGGTCCACAGAAAAACACTTAAAAGCCAAACTTCACTTTGAAGCGACAACGAGCGGATGCACAAGCATCCGCTTTTTATCTTTTATTTTCTTATTTTTTAATGACTACGTAACTAAAACTCATCTTTTCAATCAGTTCATTTATACTAAAAGCGTCTTTTAAAAATACACATCCATTATGCTTGAATTCTGGTTTGATCCAAAAACCCCAATCTTGAAAAAGCTATTTTTCTTGATTGTCATCGCCATTGCAACTGTAGTGCTCTATCGTATGCAACCTTTGTCCTATAGCGCGATCTTAATGTTTGTCGCAACAGGTGTGATCTTCCTGATTTGTCGTTATTGTAAAATACATTTTGTGGCACAGAAGCCAACGGGTATTGTGTATCGTGTCCTGACATGGATTCCAATCGCGCTTTTATTGGCATTGATTTTTAAAAATATGAATCAAGGTGAAATTTTAATTCCTGGTTCACAAGGTATTTGCTTTATGGCATTGGCAGTATGTCTATTTTCACCCTTGTCATTACTCCATCAAAACAAACCCACACAAGTCTCTTAAATATGCTCGATTTTTGGTATTCGCAACGTTGTACCCGACAAATAAAATTGATGGTCAGCATTGGGCTGTGTATTGGGATTTATTATTGTTCAAGCATTGTCAAACTCAGTCCATTCTTTGTGGGAATCAGTTTAGCAATAGGCATCATCTTACACCTGCTAAAACAGCTCAGTTTGAAACGTTTACAACATAGCAGCCAAGTCAAATTTTTGAAAATATTAATCATGTTTCTCCCCATTTTAACTTTGACCATCATGGCTTGGTATCTGCCACAGCAAGATCTAATCTACCTGATCTTACAATGTCTTGGCTTTATGGCATTGGGTTTTATTCTCATTGCCAATTATGAAAATCGTGCGAAGCGTATCAATTAAAAAGGAAGGTTTTCCGAATAAGCTTCCTTTTTAATATGCACATTTTCACTCTAAAAATGCGCTTGCACGGGTGAGGATTAAACAGGTAAACGATAGTATTTATACGTTACATCGCCCTTGTAAACGTCATAACTGCGTTGTTTAAAGTCTGATACCCACTCAGTCCCCGTATAGCCTGCAATATGCCCATAACGGTGTTTAGCGGTGCGATCAATAATATAAATATCACCTTCTTTAGGATGATCAAAAGCAGGTTGAATCTGTTTATAACCAATTTCTTCGAGTGTTCCACCCCAATCTGCCGCAGCGATTGGATGATTGGTAAATTTAGCACCTGCTGTTTGTAATGCAATACGGATACTGCGTGCGCAACGTGCTGAACTGGTACGTGCAGAAATACTGTCTAATTTATTGATGAACTTATCAATATCAATTTGAAATGCATTACTCAACGAAAACTTATTCGCTTGTGCAACTTTCAATTTATTCTGTTGAATAATCGCTGTTGGATTGAAGTCATCTTGCTGAGGGTAAAAAGAACCGCTTTCAAGTTGGAAAATAAACTGGCTCTCAGTATTACTTGCATGTAAATCTGACACGGGTTGAGTATTTAAATCGATAATCATTGCTCAACCTCATCCTTGTTTCTTTGAACCTGTCCTACCATAAAAAAACCAATACACTTATGAAAGAAGCAGTGATACTAGCCATAGATTCTTAAAAAGTGGTTAATGTAAATGTAATAAAATTTGTGAATGTAAATGAGAATAGTTTAAGTTGCTCTTTCTGCGGTTATTTTACAAGATTATTTTTTATATCAATTATGCTTATATATTTATACTTTTTTATGAAATAGAATATTAATGTGAAATATATCACACAATCAATAAGAAACCTATCTCTCGATAGGTCCATGCCATGTCATTAAGAACAATCCCAGTTATACATCACTTTAGAAAAATCGCTTTTCTTCAGGTCATCGGGGTGGATAAAGAAATTGGCAACCCCACAATCTCCCCATAAAATTTCCACATTTTCTTGTCCTGAACTATCCAACTGAAACAGTAAAATATAATCTTTAAAGCGTTCATCATTGCCTCGTGGATCATCCTGTGTAAAGTAAGGATAACCCCCTAGATGGTGCCCACTAGCAGAAAATGCGTCTTCATATGCATCATACAGATCTTCTGCGGCATCATCGTCCATCTCATAAAGATCACAAATCTGCTCAGCAAACCGATAATCAGATATCGAAATATAGCACTCTTGTGCCTGAAACTGTACAGCATATTGCCCTGTTACAGGGTTCATCTCCTGATCTAAAGTTTGTATTGGAAATGTATGTAACAACTGTGTGGTATCTTGTATCACTTGCTCATGAAAAATCACCCGAAAATTATTTTGATTTTGTGGCTCATCAAAATCTAGCCCCCATAAATCATCTTCAATATCAATAAAAAACTGTAAAATTCCTGTTTTTGGGTAAAGATTATTCTCAGGGAGTTCAGCAAAATTAATCTGTGCCAATAAAACCAAAGCTCGACCTTCTGCATTGTATGGATAGTCTCTACTTAAAGGAAAATAAGGTTCACCGCCGACTTTGCTTTGCCATAGCATCAAATCGTCAGCAGGCGTTAAATTCAACGCAATCGCTGACTTTTTTGTTGCTAAAATTTGTGCTTTATAGTGCTGAATAAACTCAGGAATTTCGCTCGAATTGATGTGCATTGTTTTTCTCTCTTGTTATCTCTAGTTAAAATAAATTAGCGTTTAGTATAAACTGAGCGGTTAAGCAAAATATGACCATCTTGTGCTATAAGACGAGTTGTGTCGTTTAAAAACAGATTTTTTGGAATTGATATGAGAGCGTATTTAGACCTTTTACAACACATCCTCGACAATGGTGGCGACAAGGGCGACCGTACAGGCACAGGAACACGTTCTGTATTTGGTCATCAAATGCGTTTTGACTTGTCCAAAGGTTTTCCACTACTCACGACTAAAAAAGTGCATTTTCGTTCAATTGTGATTGAACTATTATGGTTTTTAAAAGGCGATACCAACGTTCAGTATTTAAAAGACAATAAAGTCTCTATCTGGGATGAATGGTCTACTGCTGAACAAACTGCACGTTTTGGTCGTCCCGAAGGTGAACTCGGCCCTGTATATGGTCATCAATGGCGTAATTTTGGTGCAACAAAGCTTGAAAATGGCTTATATGAAAATGACGGCTTTGATCAAATCAAATGGCTCGTTAATGAAATCAAAACCAATCCGAATTCACGCCGTTTGATTGTTTCAGGTTGGAACCCTCAAGAAGCAGGTCAAGTCGCATTACCGCCTTGTCATACGTTATTTCAGTTTTTTGTACAAGATGGCAAATTATCTTGTCAGCTTTATCAACGCAGTGCGGATGTATTTTTAGGTGTTCCATTTAATATCGCAAGCTATGCACTACTCACCCATATGATTGCACAAGTCTGTGGTTTAGCTGTGGGAGATTTTGTTTGGACAGGTGGTGATACACACTTATATGCCAACCATTTTGAACAAGCACAGTTACAGTTAACGCGTGAACCCTTGCCACTATGTCAATTAAAGCTCAACCCTGAAATCACAGATATTTTTGATTTTAAATTTGAAGATATTGAAATTGTCGGTTATGAATCTCATCCTGCAATTAAAGCACCTGTTGCGGTTTAATCTAACCAACTTTTAAGATATATGCGCCTTATTAAAAGATTTTAAATCTTACCTTACATGATGCTACAATTGAGGGTTACGTCTTTTAAGGGCGCAGTTTAAATTAAAGTTCAGGTTGATTATTATGTCTTACCAAGGTTTAGAAGTTGTTCATGTTGTTGCTATGGACCAGCAACGCTGTATTGGTAAAGACAATGATTTACCTTGGCATATTTCAGCCGACTTAAAACACTTTAAGGAAATTACTCAGGGTGGGGTTATTATTTTAGGTCGAAAAAATTTTGACTCTATTGGACGTCCTTTACCGAATAGAACTAATTGGGTAATTACAAGGAATGTTGATTGGAGCTTCAATGGAGTTAAAGTTGCTCACTCTATTGACGAAGCCCTTAGTAAATCAATTGAAGATATAAAAATATCTGAAAAACCTGATACAATTTTTATCATTGGTGGTGGTGAAATTTTCCAACAGACAATAAATATAACTGACCGCTTAGAACTTACTCATGTTGATATTCTTGTTGATGGAGATGTTTTCTATCCAGAAATCCCGACGGCATTTAAAAAAGTTGCTTCTGAATCACATATTGATGACAAAACAGCTATTGCTTTTGAGTTTGCAACTTATCGAAAATAAGCATCAATTCAAATTATGATTTTGAAATATGCCAGAATTCCAAAAAAAATCTATTTTTCATACATTTGGAATGGGATTACTCCATTCCATTTTTAGTCTTTTTGTGCTCATTTCTTCTATTTGGCTATGTGGTGTCATTTGGTTTCAAGAACCTTTAGGTATACTATTCAGCCGTGTCCTCATCGCCATTTGGATCATATTTTCCCTCAGTATTTTAGGCATTTATATTCGTCAAAATCTGTTTAGTCGCAATAAAGATATTTTGCTGTATAGCGTCGTTTTTATACTGAGTCTGCTGTGGTATTTTAATATTCCTGCCAAACAAAACCGTGACTGGAATCCTGAAGTAGACCGTTTATTTACCTATCAAAAACAAGGTGATATCGTCACCATTCAGAATATTCGTAATTTTAATTGGAAAACTGAAGACCAATACGATGTGCATTGGGATACACGCCGTTATAATTTAAATCATATTACAGGGGTCAATATCATTACCTCTTATTGGATGGGACCACAAATTGCACATACTTTGGTAAGTTTTGATTTTTCTGATCAAAAACCTTTGGTATTTTCAATTGAAATCCGTAAAGAAAAAACTGAAAGTTTTTCTGCAATCGGGGGCTTTTTCCGTAAATATGAGTTGAGTTTAATTGCCTCAGATGAAAAAGATTTAATTTATACCCGTAGTAATGTACGCAATGAACAAGTGTATTTCTTCCCAATCAATATGCCCAAAGCTGAAATGCGTGCCTTATTTGAAGAATATTTGAGTAAAAGCGATGAGTTGGCACAACAAGCAAAATGGTATAACACGCTCACCAGTAATTGTACGACGCTCGTTTTTGACATGATCCAAGCCATTTCACCTAAAGAGTTACCGATAGATTATCGTTTGCTTGCCTCAGGTTATTTACCGAATTATCTCTATGATCTAGGTGCCTTAAATCCACAATGGAATATGCACCAGTGGTATCAACATGCACATGTCAATCCTCGTACAGATCAGTTTAAACATTTTAAATATCAAAGCAGTGAGAACTACTCTCAAGTGATTCGTGAAGGTTTACCGAAAACGGTCACAAAGGGTTCATAATTCAGTAGATTTTTAACGCTTAGATACATTGTCAAGCTAGTGATTTGCATGATTTTTTGTTTATATAGAAGCAGTCTATATTTCTGAGAAAATCATGCTAAAAAATCTGTTATGGATCGGTATTGTATCAACTGCAATCGTTGGCTGTACGACAACAACACAGTCAGTGCAACAACAAGAAAATTTAGCAGTGTTGCAAAATAAAACGTGGGTCATGACCCATATTGGCGCAACCGAATTTGCGAAAAAAGCAGAAACGCCTATGATTCAATTTGGCAGTGACTTACGTGTCAGTGGCTCAGATGGATGTAACCGTATTATGGGCAATTATGCAGTAAAAAATCATCATTTAAACCTCGGTGACATCGCTTCAACAAAAATGTTATGCCCAAACAATCAAGATATTGTTGCAAAATACCATACGGCTTTAAAGAAAGTCATGGGTTATCAAGCGTATGATCAAACTTTAAAACTGTTAGATCAGCATGGCAATGTGGTGTTGCAATACCACACCGCACCATAAGTTTGAATATATTCAAGCAGCATAAGTATCCGCACTATTTAGGTTTTTATGCTGTTTCATTTTTCTTTTTTGATCTAGAAAATAAAATAGAAGGGAGATCATGATGCAACAGGCATTATTTGGTGGTGGATGTTTTTGGTGTACTGAAGCTGTATTTTTACAACTTAAGGGCGTAGACAAAGTCGTCAGCGGTTATGCAGGTGGTAATACGATAAACCCGACTTATGAGCAAATCTGCACAGGTAACACTAACCATGCAGAAGTAATTTTAATTGATTTCGATGAGCAGCAAATCAGTTTTAAACAATTACTCAATGTTTTTTTTACCACACATGATCCAACTACACTCAACCGTCAAGGCAATGATATTGGCACACAATATCGTTCAGTGATTTATTATTTTAATGATGAGCAAAAAGCACAAGCTGAAAGCTATATTGCAGAATTAACCGCACAAGATTTAAATATCGTCACCGAACTTTCTCCTGTGCCAACCTTCTACCCTGCAGAAGACTATCACCAAAATTATTACGCCAAAAACCCGTCACAAGGGTATTGCAACTTTGCGATTCCACCCAAACTGATGAAATTACAAAGCCAATTTAAAGACTTACTCAAAGAGAGTTAATTGCAAACTGAAAAACAAATTATGTTAAAAAATAATAAAGATAAGACATAAAAAAAGCGATCTATCAAGATCGCTTTTTTAAAATTTACACGATATAAAATTTAATTATCACTCATAAAGGCAAGATCGTTCAGTCCGGCTTCACTGGCACGAGACATGACTTGAGCAACAGTATCATAACGAGAATCTTGGTCTGCTCTCAATTGAACCGCAGGTTTTACTGGTTTTGCTGCCTCTTCTTGGAAACGTTTTTCCAATTCAGGCAAACCAATCACCTGATCATTCCAAGCCACTTCACCCTCTTTATTGATGCTAATGGTAATGGCTTCAGGTGGCGGATCCGTAATTTCCGCAGTGGTTTTTGGCAAGGTTAATGGTATTGATGGGTTAGCAACGGTTGCAGTCACCAAAAAGATGATCATCAATACCAACATAATGTCGATGAGCGGAATGAGATTCATCTCATTCATGCCAGCATCGTTGTCTTCACCCAATTGAAAAGCCATTAAGCTTGACCTCCAACTAAACTTTTTTGTGTTGCTTGATGTTCAACTTTCGTAGTTGAGTCTTGTTGCAACATGGTATCAATCAATAAACCGTGTGCTTGGTCTTGCAATTCATTTGACAATGTACGGTTGAAACGCACACAAATGTTATATGCCAATACCGCAGGAATTGCGACAGCCAAACCCAAACCTGTCATGATTAAAGCTTCACCAACTGGTGTTGCCACTTGTGCTAAGCCTGCTTGACCACTTTTACCCACAGCGACAAGCGCATGGAAAATCCCCCAAACTGTACCAAACAAACCCACAAATGGTGCGATAGAAGCAATAGTTCCTAGAACCGAAACCCCTTTTTCAGCATTTGACTTTTCAACCGAGATTTGGCGTAACAAGGCTTGTTCAGCGACTGCTTTACGTTGATCAAAACCTAAAGGAGCAAGTTTTGCTTTCAGCTGATTGACCGCTTGCGCAAGATGTGCTTGCGCTTGTTGTTTAAGCTGACGTGTACCCATCAAACGTAAAATGAATACTGTCCATGTGGCAATAGACATTGCCAATAACACGAAATACAGTGTCTTACTGACTGCATCTGCATGTTGCCAATAAACTGAAAAGTTCATATTTGAACTCCTGATAAGGTTAGCCGGTTAAATTTATTGTCCAGAGGTTTTCAGACTTACAGGTAAATCTGCAATCATTGCACGCCCATCACTTGATGGATTCATCCTTGCAAAACGTACAGCACTGCGTACTTCACGATCAAGACTAGGTAAACCACTTGATTTTAAAACAGTCACATTGGTGATTTTACCCGCAGGATTAATCTCTATACGAACAAGTAAAGATCTACTTTGATTTTTAAGCAAGTCATCATCAAAATCAAATGCAGGTGCTTTTTTCCAAGAGATCTCGCCTGCACTCAACTTACGTGGTTGCTGTGCTTCTTGTTGGCGACGTTGTTGCTCTTGCTGTTGTCTTAACTGCTCTTGACGTTGTTGCTCTTGCTGTTGTCTTAACTGATCTTGACGTTGCTGCTCTTGGCGTTGTTGTTCCTGACGCTGTTGCTCTAAACGTTGCTGCTCTTGACGTTGTTGCTCTTGCTGACGCTGCTCTTGCTCACGTTTAATTTTTTCTTGATCAATCTTGGGTTCTTCCTGTTGAATGGCTTTCTTTTCCACTACAGGTTTTTTCTGGGTAATCAATTTTGGTTTTTCCACGGGCGGTGGCGGTGCTTTTTTCTCAACCACAGGCTTCGGTTCAACCTTCGGCTTGACAGGAGGTGGAGGCGGTGGTGGTGGAATCACCTGTTCTTCTTTGATTTTAACAAATTTGACTTGAATCGGTTTTTTCTCGATGGGTTTTAACTCAGGTGTTTTTAGATGACTCAATGCCCATAATGCCCCCATGTGTCCCACAAGAACGGCAATTACAGCAGCAATGACCTTTTTCTTCATTGGGTTGGGTGCCTGCATGTTAGAAGTGGAAGATTGACTCATACGAATCTAAATACCTAAATCTGAGAAAATCTATATACAAGATAGCTTGTTTAGATTGAACTCATCGGATAGAACAATGAAAGTGCGCCAATAATAAATGAGAAGTGTTTTCATTTGCAACTACTTTTTGGTTGCTTTTAAGCGTTTTATCAAGCAAAAATGTAAAAAAGGATGCACTATGGCATCCTCTCTTGACATCAAAAATCTATATATTATTGAAATACAACTGTTTTGTTCCCATCAACAATAATACGATCTTCTAAATGCCATTTTACTGCACGTGCAAGCACATTACGTTCTACATCTTGTCCAAGTTCACGTAATTGTTCCACCGTAAAATCATGGCTTACACGTTCTACATCTTGTTCAATGATCGGACCTTGGTCTAAATCTGCCGTGACGTAGTGTGCCGTCGCACCAATCAATTTCACCCCTTTCTCATGGGCTTGTTTGTATGGATTTGCTCCGACAAAGGCAGGTAGGAATGAATGGTGAATATTAATGATTTTCATTTCCCATTTTTGTACAAATTCTTCATCCAAAATTTGCATATAACGCGCCAAGATCAATAAATCATTGCCTTGCATCATTTCATCAATTTGTGCATAGGCTTCACGTTTATTTTCTTTATTTACAGGCACGACATGGAATGGAATACCAAAATTTTCCACAGCTTCTCTTAAATCAGGATGATTTGACACAACTTGGGTAATTTCACACGGTAAACCGCCACGCGCATGACGCCATAACAGCTCAAGTAAAGCATGGTCAACTTTTGATACTAAAATCCCCACTTTTTTCAAATCACTGACCAAAGCTAGACGCCAATGCATGCTATAACGCTCTGCTACATTCGTAGCAAACGTCTGTAACAAAGTTTCACGACGGCTTTGTAGATTTTCTAACTCGAACTCAACACGCATAAAATAACGCCCGCCTTGAGCTTCTGTTGCATATTGATCAAGCGCAGTAATATTTGCTCCTTGATGATACAAAAAGCTCGATACAGCTTGCACAATTCCTGGCTTATCTTCACAAGTAATCAGGAGACGTGCTGTGTTGGCAGTAGTCATGTTCATGTTAATTGATATCACTTATACGTTAATTTGAAAACAGCCGAATATTCTAACGCTTTTTACACAGCTTTCAATCATCGAACGCAATTCAATCATGTTTTAAAGTCGATAAACTCGCAAATAACTCAGAAGAACCAAAACTTTCAAGCAAGCGCTCATAAGTCTCACGACTCTCTCCACGCAAGTAAGGACCTTCTAAGAACACCATTTGACGCAAAGCTTGCCACATCCATTTTTCATCTAAATGATTAGAATCACTTAAATGTCCTGACATGTATAAAAAATTTGTCCAGTTGGTCAATACAATCCAAATATTAATAATCAACGCTTCAATTTCAGAAGCCGTCATTTGCATCAAACCCGCTTCAACAAAAGCATGATAAATTTTTTGCCCTTGTTGCATGACCTTACCTGCGAAACGTGGATAAATTTTTCTAAAGTCAGCATTATTTTCAATCAAATGATAAACATCTCGATGCAAAAAACGATATTCCCAAAGTTGACTACTCAACACTTGGAAATAACGGATTTTATCGTTTGCGTTGACTGTCCGGTCATCAGGCAATGCCAACATCTCTAAGGTTTCTTTTTGATAGCGCTCCATCAACTCTTTGATGATTTCTTGTTTGTTGCGAAAATGATAATACAAATTACCTGGACTGATCCCAAGCTCAGCAGCAATATGATTCGTGGTAATTGAACGTTCGCCACGCTCATTAAAAAGTTGCAAGCTAATCTGCAAAATTCGATCTTTGGTTTTTACCGTTTTAGTATGCGACATCCTAATACCATATTTCAGTGTTAGCTTAGGCTAACATATAAAGTAACTTGACTAATTAGAGCTTTTACTCTAAAAATTATCATAAATCAGCTCCTCTCTAAAGGTGTTCGAGATGAACAGTCAAACAAAAACAAATTCAATGACTTCTTATACCCCTGAAGTTCAACATTTACATGATACGCTTACTCAGCAAAAGCAAGCCTATCAACGTTATCCAGTACCTACTGCAAAAGAGCGTATTGAGCGTTTAGCACGCCTTAAAAAAGTGTTACTAAAATATCAAGATCAACTTGCAGAAGCAATTAATCAAGATTATGGTAATCGCTCTATCACCGAAACAAAAATTGGTGAGCTCATCACTTGTTTAGAACAAATCAAATATTATAGTAAAAATATTAGTACATGGATGAAACCATCTAAACGCCATGTGGGTATCATGCATCAACCATCTAAAGCATGGGTACAATATCAACCACTTGGCGTGATCGGGATTATTACACCGTGGAATTATCCATTGCTACTTTCTGTCGGCCCACTGATCTGCGCATTAGCCGCAGGTAACCATGCCATGATCAAAATCTCAAGTTCATCCATGAACCTTGGTTATGTCTTAGAAAATGCCCTTGCTGAAGCTTTTCCACGTGAACTCGTTGCCGTCATTACAGGAGGCGGTGTAATTTCCGATGCTTTTAGTCATTTGGCGTTTGACAAAATAATTTTCACAGGCTCAACCAATGTGGGTAAAACCGTCATGGCGGCAGCTTCAGAAAACTTAGTCCCTGTGATTTTAGAACTTGGTGGAAAATCCCCTGCAATTGTGCATCCATCAACTGAAATCAAAGATGTCGCACAACGTTTAGCCTTTGGTAAATTATGGAATGCGGGGCAAACCTGTGTTGCACCTGACCATTTATTCTTACCGAAAGGTAAAACTGCTGAATTTGTAGAGCATTATAAAACGATCGTGACAGGCATGTATCCAAACATTGCCAACAATCAAGATTACACCTCGATGATTAATGATAAGCAATATAGACGTGTACTAGGCTATTTAGAGGATGCACAAGCTCAAGGTGCTGAACTGATTGAAATCAATCCTAAAAATGAAGATTTAACGCAAGCACGTAAGATTGCACCAACCTTAGTCACAGGTGTCACAACTGAAATGGACATCATGAAAAATGAAATCTTTGGTCCAGTATTGCCAATCATGGAATATGATCAAATCGATGAGGTTATCGACTTTATTAATAGCCGTCCACGTCCACTTGCATTATACTATTTCGACTTTGACGATGCGCGAGCACAGTATGTCGCTCAGCGTACTCATTCAGGGCACTTCGGTCAAAATGCGTTATTGACCCATGTCGCGCAAGACGACCTACCGTTCGGAGGCGTTGGTGCATCAGGTATGGGGAAATATCACGGTCCAGAAGGTTTTTTCAGTTTATCGCATGAACGCTCTATGATGTCGATGCCAAAACTATTTAGCATAAAATTCATCCTACCGCCATTTGGTGGTGCTGTTCATAAAATTTTAGAGAAAACTTTTATCCGCTAAATGATCAAGGCATGATCTATCGTCAAAGATCATGCAGTGTTTTCATCGATTCCGCTTGTCTTTTAAGCGAAATTTTGGTATAAAACGCCCCTTGAAAGAATTCAATCCGTTTTATTTTGACTGGCCATACAGATTTGCTGTTGGCTAAATCAATGGAGTTACACCATGTCTAAGGTTTGCCAAGTTACCGGCAAGCGTCCAGTCGTTGGTAACAACGTCTCACACGCCAACAACAAAACTAAACGCCGGTTCGAGCCGAACCTGCACCACCACCGTTTCTGGTTAGAAAGCGAAAAACGTTTCGTACGTCTTCGTCTAACTACTAAAGGTATGCGTATTATCGACAAATTGGGCATCGAAAAGGTTGTTGCTGACCTACGTGCTCAAGGTCAAAAGATCTAAGGAGTCTGAACCATGCGTGATAAAATTCGCCTAGTTTCTACTGCTGGTACAGGTTATTTCTATACCACAACCAAGAACAAACGTACTATGCCGGAAAAAATGGAAATCAAAAAATTTGATCCAAAAATCCGTCAACACGTAATTTTCAAAGAAGCTAAAATTAAATAATTTTAGTTTTCTAAAAAAACACGGCCCTTTTGGGTCGTTTTTTTTGCTTTTTTTTTATGCAAATTGTTAAAATCCTCACAGTTTTTTATTTTGGCACCCTTTGTGCTTAGTCTGTACATTGGCGTTGTCCTATAACTTTCCCCACCAATTAAGGAGTGTTGAGTGCCACATGATGTAGATTTGATTATTTTACTTGCAGTTGGTTTTGGTATAGCGCTCATTTTCGGCTATATCGCTGCTCGTTTGCGTTTACCTCCCTTGATCGGCTATTTGATTGCCGGAATTATTATTAGTCCAAATACTCCAGGAATCGTCGGAGATATTACCCTTGCCAATCAGCTTGCAGAACTCGGCGTCATGTTCCTGATGTTTGGCGTAGGTATGCATTTTTCTTTAAATGATTTAATTCAAGTTCGACGTATTGCACTGCCCGGTGCGATTTTACAAATTACCGTTGCCACGCTCTTGGGCATGATCGTGTCACACTTTTGGGGATGGAGTTGGGGTTCCTCCTTAGTATTCGGTTTAAGTTTATCCTGTGCCAGTACGGTTGTTCTCCTCAAAGCACTGGGTGATAAAGGCTTACTCAACTCCGTCAATGGTAAAATTGCGGTTGGTTGGCTCTTGGTCGAAGACCTTGTGATGGTGTTAGTTCTGGTTTTATTGCCTGCAACAGCAGTTTTACTCGGGGGACAAGCACTTGCAGGACATGACAGCAATGAAAATATTTGGCTCACCTTAGGCATTACCTTACTCAAGGTATCTGGCTTTATTGCCTTTATGCTTATTATTGGTAAGCGCCTTGTACCAATGATCATGCAATATGTCGCTCGTTTAGGCTCTAGAGAGCTTTTCACCCTGACTGTGGTGGCAGCAGCCGTCTCCATTGCATACGGCTCATACGCTATCTTTGGCGTCTCTATGGCGCTCGGTGCATTCTTTGCGGGAATGGTTGTTAAAGAATCTGACTTTAGCCATCGTGCAGAAGAAGAAACGCTACCTTTAAGAGAAATTTTCTCGATTTTATTCTTTGTGTCAGTGGGTATGTTGTTTGACCCAAGAATCATTATTGAACAACCTTTACATATTTTAGCGGTGATCGCCATCATTATGATTGGTAAGACTTTGGCTGCTATGGCACTCGTCTTATTTTTCCGTTATCCATTGAATACTGCATTAACTGTAGGTGCAAGTTTGGCACAAATCGGGGAATTTTCTTTTATCCTTGCGACATTAGGCTTGTCTTTAGGTTTGCTTACACCTGAAGCACAAAACTTAATTTTAGCGGGTGCTTTATTCTCCATCACACTCAATTCATTTTTATTCTCAGCCATTGAACCTGTACAAAATTGGATTCGTGAACGTTCACATTTGGCACGTTTACTTGAACGTAGCGGCGATCCATTGGCCATGCTTCCTGATGAAGTGGATCAAGACTATCTGCGTGATCAAGTCGTTATCGTTGGGCATGGTGAAGTTGGACGACGTATTACTAAAACGTTAATGGATGATGGCATCAAAGTCGTCATTGCTGAAGAAAATCGTGAGATTGTGGAAAATCTGCGTGAAAAAGGCATTGCTGCGGTTTCTGGTCATGCCACAGAAGCTGGTGTGTTGATTCAAGCACATATTCAACATGCACGGCTCTTGGTGCTCTCTCCGATGGATATTTTAGATATTCATAAAATTGTTGATACAGCAAAATTATTGAATCCGCAAATTCAAGTTTTGGTCTGTGCTGAAAGTAAAGAAGAGGCGGAAGTGATTCGCCAAGATCAAATTGGAGAAGTATATTATGCCAAAGAGGAAATGGCGAAAAATATGAGCAATCATATTTTAAATCAGATCCAAATTGCGCATCATCACGAACCAACACATTGATTCATTGAATATTTTTAACAGACTATCAAATAGGGTAGTCTGTTTTTGTTTGATTAAAATCATGCTAAACAAAAGTCACATACGTTATAACTTTATAAAATGCATTTTACTCTGCACACTTGAACGATAGATAAATGTAATTTAAATATAAAAGATCAATAAGAGGACAATATGTTTTTATTTTATTTTGGGCTACTCATTCTCGTGATTGCTTCGATTGGCTTTCTCATCGCTGCATTCAAAGAAAGCATTTGGTGGGGCTTAGGCTGTTTATTGCTTTCTCCAATTTCTCTGATTTTTCTCATCATGCATTGGCATCAAGCGAAAAACCCATTTTTTCTACAACTGATTGGCTTAGCCATTATGTGTGTAGGTAGATCCTTTTTTGCGCCACAACCTTTAGCAATACACTAAAACCTGAAAATGTACGTATAAAAAAACGCACTTCACAGTGCGTTTTATCAAACTTTGTCATTTAACTCATATATTTCGGCTGTTCATCAAGCACCTCAGCGTTCAATTGATTCACTTGATTTTCCATCAAAGCGTACAATGCTGCTTGAATCATGTGTTGAGCAACAACAGGGGTTTGTTCACCAAGCAAAGCTTTCACTTGTTCATTAAACTGAATAGTAACCAGTGGCTCTTGTTCTGAGCCTGCATTACGTAGCGCCAACTCTCCACTTTCAAGTTGTACTAACTCTAAAATCGCTTCTTGATTCCCAAATAACTCTTTTAACTGTTCAATAGACATATCAATCACCCTCCATGCTCAACATGGGGCAAAATACTGTATGTACTTTGCATCTTGTAGATATTGGTATATTGTCATTCAATTGATGAATTTCAAGTGAATTCAAGTAAAAAGATCAGAATTCCACCATTTCATTACGAAAACCATCAATCAGTTGGGTTAAATCACGATGCCACTCTCTTAAAATTTTGGTGTCAGGTAACCATGCTTGTGGGGTTTGTGTCACTTTAATAATTAAATTAGATGAGGTTTCATCTTCAGGTTCTGGCGCACTTGGCTCAGGTGCATACTGACATGAGCGATAAGCACGTTTAAGTTCAGCAATAAAACCATTTTTTGCCAGTTGTTGCATCACCACCACTTCTGGTGACACTTGTCCTTTTTCTGCCATCAGTTCTTCGATCGATTTAAGCGTCGGTGCAAAATCATTCAGACGATAGTAACGGACTAATTCTTGTAAAAATGCCAAAACAGCACCATGTAAATGAAAGACTGCTGCTTCACGCTGTGCCTGTGCTTGTTGTACATTTTCAGATTGTTCCGCTTGCAAACATGAAAGTCGAGCAAAATACAGTTTTTGATTGGTGCGGTCTGCATGAAAGCGAGCAACTCGTGACATGATTTTATTTCCTAAATTTTGGCAGCATTTATCTGACTAAGATTAAACTTTCTTAGTATCAATGCACAACAAAATTTATAAATGATCCGTATCAATACAATAGATTTTACGCTTTGCAGGTACATCAAATGGCTGTGAAATAGGACGGACATTATTGATGACCCATGCCCAATAACCTTCCGCCCAGTAGCTTGCACAGGCTGCGTCAAATTCGTCTGCTCGCCAACGATGCACTGATTCAATATCGACGATAGCAACTGCTTTGCCTATTTCTTCAGGATATTCAAATGTTAGAAATTGAGTATTTTCAACAATGACCAAGTCATGCAGAGGTAATTCTTTAGGCGTCCAAGAGCGTATTTCTAACGTTTTTAAACCTTGAGCAATTTTGCTTGCGCTGGGTGCAACAATAGATAAAGCAGGATATGTTTTGGTCATGCATAAGTTCCATCAAATATTTTCAAGCAATAAAAAAGGAGCAAATCAATGCTCCCTCTTCACTGTATAAAATTAAGGTTTAGGCTTTTCTTCCGCAGCTTTCACACGAATCCCCATACCTTTCACTTTAAGGGTGTTTAAACCTTTAATGGCTTTGATCGCTTCACGCCCATTTGGCATTTCAATAAAACCAAAACCTTTAGATTTTTTGGTTTCAGCATCCATCACCACCACAGCTGAATCTACTGCACCATAAGGCTTAAACAATTCAAGTAATTCTGCTTCAGTTACTGAACGCTCTAAATTACGCACTAAAATTTTCATGATCAAACCTTCATTATCTTCACTATAGTTTAATCTAAATCAATACCAAAATCTAAATGAATCGCCTTTCGTTCGATCAAGGCACTTTTCACCGTTTGTTCACGTTGACGATAATGTGTTTCAGTGATGCATAAATTGCGTGTTAAATCATTTAGAAAATAGCTTTCTACTTTACGTCCTTGTTCATCAATTTGGCTCTGTGCCCAGAAACTTAAATTTTGTTTGGTCAAAATCAGTTCATTTTGTGCGCGAGTCAATGCCACATAAAGCACACGACGTTCTTCTTCAACTTCATCAAAATCCCCTTGTGCACGGGCATGTGGATATTGCCCTGCTGACACATTAGCAACATAACATATTTTTTGTTCTGTCCCTTTTGCAGAATGAATGGTAATGAGCGTAACAACATCATCGTTTGACTGACGCTCAATTTCAGAAATAGAGATAGGATCGAGTACATATTCTTCTAAAAATTCATTGAGTTGAGAATGCTTAGACGCCAACTGTTTCACCAGATCAAAATCACCTACGCGTTTATGCCAGTCTTTTTTGGCATAGTTTTCTTCAAGTTGATTAATGATCGCTTCGACGCCCAATTTGACACAGGCTTCAACTTCGGTTTTTAGCACGGACATTTGCTTCATGATCAGCAAAGTATTTTCAGGAATACGTCCAAACTTTTCCAATTTTTCAGCAATTTTATCCAGATCAGGATCGGTTAAAAGTTGCTGTGCGAGTTTACTTGCACCGACATCACCGACACCATTCCACAGCGTCAAGAATCGCATCCATGCAATATCATCCAAAGGATTAGCAATCACACGCAGTAAACTGAGTAAATCTTTCACATGTGCAGTTTCGAGCAGCTTCATGCCACCAATAAAACGATACGGCACATTGGCTTGGATAAATGCTGCTTCAATATGACGCGCGGCAAAAGCTGAGCGTACCAAAACCATATGATCATTCCACGCTGCGGCTTCAAGTAAATGACGCTCTTTAATATCAATGGCGATCCATTTTGCCTCATCAAACTCATTTGGAAAAACATGCATGCGTGGTTTGATGCCATCACCCCGATAAGCTTCGAGTTTTTTATCATATTTAATGGCACTTTGATCGAGCAACCAATTGGATAAGTCTAAAATTTCTTGGGTTGAACGATAGTTTTTTTCGAGTTTAAAAATCTGTGCATCAGGCACACGTTCTTTGAAATGGTGAATATTTTCAAAATCTGCGCCACGAAAACCATAAATTGACTGTGCATCATCCCCTACACAAAACAATGAAGTTTTGTCTTTGAGTGGTTCTAGAATTGCCCATTGCAGTGGATTGGTATCTTGCATTTCATCCACCAACATATGCTGACACAAGCTTACAACATAATCGGTCAAACCTTCGGATTGCGCCAAGCCTGAAGCCACCACTGCCAAAATATCATCATAATCGAGAAAATGACGTGCCTGTTTACGTGTCTCGTACTCTTTCATGATCTCAGCAATTTGATCTTTATATTCTAAAAACTCAGGCAATTGCTTTTCTAAAGCCAAACTGAGTTTTTGACGAGTATTTCGGGCAAATGAATATAGATCACAGAGTTGTTGCGGTTTGGGTAAGGCATTTGGATTCTTTTTATCGTCTTTGCCCCGAATCAATCGGAACAACATGAGTTGATCATCACGATCAATAATGGAGAATTGTTCCAATCCAAATGCTTTCGGTACACGGCGCAGCAGGTACATACAAAATGTATGAAAGGTTGATGCACGCAGACCTTTAGCAGCATCACCTAAGGCAAGTTCCACACGAGCGACTATTTCACTTGCTGAACGGCGGGTAAAGGTCAAAATCTGAATTTGATTGGCAGGCACACCTTGATCTATAAGATAAGCTGCACGTGCCACGATGGTTTTGGTTTTGCCACAACCTGCCCCTGCAAGGACTAGACTGTGTTTGCTTTCAGTCGTAGCTGCTTGTTTTTGCTGAGGGTTTAATTCGTTAATCAGGTTGGCTAAACTCATGGATACTCATCGTTTGGTGGATGGTGAGTAGTTTAGCAGAGCTATAGATAAATTATGTGTCTTTGACTTAGAATCAAGTCTGATAATGTCGTATCAGCACCTCATAAAAATGAAGTAAAATACCATTTACCAGATTTTTAATTTTCAGACTGAAGGTAATTGCTTTTACCAACTCATTCGAACAAAAGGTTTTGATAAAGAAAAAGGGATTAAATTCAACCCTTTCATAAAAGAAGAATACGATTATAAAAGCGAAGTCGTCATGTATCCTCATGATGACTTTGATATTTATCCAAGTTTTGACTTGATTCGTTTCCACAAGATACGTTGTTTAATTCGGATCTACTCATTACGGCTTGGGGAGAGTTATATCCTAGATCATCAATTTCTGTATGTTGATGCCTTAGATATTTTAAATCGTTTTGGCAATGAACAATTTCATACCGTGAGGAAATTATTGCTCGAAAAATATGGGAAAAAGCCAGAATATTATTGGGGAAATGAGTGATTTTAATGATCTAATCTATTAGCTCCAATAAAATAAAATTTTGTATATACAATAGATAAAACTCATAACCATAAAAATCAAAATAGCAATTTTAAAATTGAATTTATTTTTTCTTACGGCTTGATCTTTCTTTTCTGATCCTTTCATTTGGGAATAGCTCAGCCAAATAATTCCTATACTTAAAAAGAAAGCGATCAATAAATATGGAAATGCATAAAGCCCATTCAGATTAGCAGCACTTAACATGGATTTTAACTCTCATTATTTTAATATTCTATGATTCTAAATTTAAAATCAAATACGATCTTTTATCAACCTCACCACATTTCCACATGTTCTTTCCAAATTTCTCTCACCATTTTTTAGTGCAGTTTGCAGATCATATGCACCATCAACTATCCCGAAAATAGCAGTAAAACCTTCATTATATAGTTCTTCAACACCTTCACCGACATAGCCTGCAAACGCAATCACAGGCTTATTTAAACGCTTCGCCACTTGCGCCACACCAAACGGGGTTTTGCCAAATTTGGTTTGAAAATCAATCCCGCCTTCACCTGTAAAGACATAATCCGCTTGCGCAATTTTTTCAGCAAGTTGTGTTTCTTCAATCACGATTTCCACACCTGAACGGATGGTTGCCCCTGCAAATGCCATTAAGCCAAAACCCAACCCACCTGCTGCACCTGCACCTTGAACATGAGCAAAATCCAAACCAAGTTGCTTTTTCACCAAATCGGCAAAATAACTTAGATTTTGATCCAAAATCTTGACCATTTCAGAGCTTGCGCCTTTCTGAGGCGCAAAAACATAAGATGCGCCACTTTCTCCACACAATGGATTATTCACATCACTCGCAATAATGATTTCAGTCTGTTTTAAACGAGTATCTAGTTGTGAAAGATCAATACTTTGGATTTGATTAAGCTGACCACCACCCACCGCAACAGGCTGACCATTCACATTTAAAAACCTTGCCCCCAATGCCTGTGCTATACCTGCACCTGCATCATTGGTAACACTACCACCAAGCCCAATGATGATTTTAGATACCCCAAAATCCAATGCAGCCTTAATCATTTCCCCTGTGCCCAAAGTTGAAGTGAGCATCGGATTTCGTTGTGATTGTTCAAGCAGATGAATGCCGTTGGCAAGTGCCATTTCAATCACTGCAGTTTGGTCATGTTCAATCAAGCCAAAATAGCTTTTCACTTTTTGATGAATCAGCGGTCCTGAAACCTCAATTTCGACTTTTCGACCCTTCCTCGCAGAAATAAGCGCATCGACTGTGCCCTCACCACCATCTGCCATAGGCACATGTATGAAAGTGGCATCAGGTATAACTTTTTGAATGCCACGTTGCATTGCTAAACAAGCTTGTTCAGCCGTCATACTTTCTTTAAATGAGTCAGGGGCGAGTACAAAGGTTTTTACCATCGGGTTACTTTTATTCATCTTTTCTGAAATCTAACATAACCATTTTTATCTATGTATTAAACTACTTCTTTAAAAATAAAGAAGTAATCAGTATGCAACGTGTAAATCTTGGCAAAGCAGCACCTGAGCTTTATAAAAACGTGATTGAGCTTGAAAATTTATCTATGCAAAAAGCTCAGCAGGCAGGAATCGAGATGGGTTTCTCGCATCTGCTGAAATTAAGAGCTTCACAAATTAACCAATGTGCTTTTTGTGTACGCATGCACACGCAAGACGCCATTAAAGTCGGTGAATCTATTGATCGGATTGCTTTAATCAGTGCATGGCGTGAAAGTGATTATTTTTCTGAAAAAGAACGTGCTGCTTTGACTTTGATTGAAGAAATTACCCTGATTACACAACAGCATTTTCCTGATCAGGTCTATGCAGCAGCCAAAGAAATACTAAGTGATGATGAAATAACTGCGATTGAATGGATTGCAATTGTGATTAACACATGGAACCGAATTGCCATTTCAAGTCAGTATAAAGTCACTCCTTGAGTAAACTTAAAGCACTACTTTAAGTGAAGCGCAAGACGGAACGAAGTGGAATGCGAACCAAGCACTGCTTTAAACGAAGCGCAAGACCTAACGAAGTGGAGTAAAGCCTGAAGTCCTCTCTCCCAATGGGAGAGAGTTAGAGAGAGAAAATATATTCTTCTCTTTTATTTCAATAATTAAGAACTCGCAGGTGGAATATTTTTAATTGCTGCTGCAAAAGTTAGATAATTCACCCCTTGAAATAGAATATCTACCCCTAAAAATAGCCCTAGCACCCAAAATGGTGAATCAGGAGAAGCCAAAATAATCGCACCTGTAACTAAAGTTAAAATCCCTGAAAAGAGTGTCCACCCCCAACCAGACATAGGTTTGAGCATAAAGGCATTAAAAATACGAATAAAACCACCAATTAACAAAGCAATTGCAAGTAAATTCGTCAACACGACAGCAGCTTTGATTGGTGAGTTAAACGCATAATAACCTGCGATCAAATATAAAATACCAAACAATGCCCACAGCCATCTAAAGCCACCATCAAATATTTTGAATGCTGCAATTAAGTGAATCACGCCACCGATCATCATCAGCACACCAAAAAGTAAAACAACAGTCAGTGTAGCCATACTTAAAGAAGCAAGTAAAACTAAGCCAAAAATGACCAATAATGCTCCCAATAACAAATACCATTTCCGATTTTCATGCAATTGATGACGGACAATATCATTTCCCACTGTACGCATAGTTCTTCTCGTAGTTGTTATAAAGACTCATTTTATTGTTGAACAAGAAGTTAAATTTGTCTGTATAAAATCTGCATCTTGAGCGAGAACAAAGCATCGCTTTGTTCGAAGCGCAAGACAAACGTAGTGATAAAAAATGCATCGCTTTGTTCGAAGCACAAGACTTGCGTAGCAATAAAAAAATGCATGCTTTATTCGAAGTGCAAGACAAACGTAGTGATAAAAGTAAAAGCTTATCCAGAATTGAAGATAAATGAATAATCTTTACTTAACCCAGCCTATTTCCTGAGCGGTTAAATCACTGATCATGGTATCTTCTAAATTATCAGGGGTTTTGCTTTTCGTTGCGCTCAGTGGAATATAGCCACCCATGATTTCAGCATATTGTTGCGGATATCTTGGATTTTGCTCAGGATGTGCATATCCCAATGGAAAAATCGGCTGTCCTGTGTTCAGGTCATATTTATCCTTTGCACCAAAGGTATGTAAGAGTTCATGTACTAAAATGACTTTATTGCTTTCACTCTGCTTTTTAGAAGCAAATAAATTGACTGAACCAATACGACCTTTTTCAAGTGCTGTTGAGTGTTTTAGAATATGTATATTTTGAGGATCATAATAATTTAAATAAAGTGTGACAGCAGGTGCACCATCACCATTTTCATGTTGTTTCCAAGCATAAAACCTAAACTTTAGACTCCATAGAATACTATTGAGCAGACTTGGATTTTCTGGAACTTTAGGGGGAATATTTTTAAGTTCTCGTCCGAGTTGGAAATAGACTTGAATGGGCTGTCCACGAAATTGTTTTGACTGTTGCATTAAATATAGTTTTGATTCATCTAAATCATCAATCGAAAGCTGCTGAATATAGTGCTCTGTTGCCGTTTGCCCATCCGCATTAATTGGATGAAGTAACACGATAATGGGTTTAGTCCAATCTTGATTCATATCACGCCAAGCATTCACGGCGACAATCAATAAAATGAGTAATAAAATTACAACTCGGATTTTTTTCCACATTTTCAGCACCAATCATCATCGCTTTTATTTGCGATCATCAATCTTTTGTTTTAATAACCATTCTTCAATTTTTTCCACCTGTATTTGAATTTCAGTTTCCAAGTGAGGAGAATTTTCAAATGTCCAGCTTTCATCACACCAATCACAAGCATTTCAAAGGCTACCCAACCATTCTGGATAATAAGCAATATTTTCAGCTAAACCTCGTGAAGCGCTTAAAAAAACCACCTCAATGTCCATGATTACGTTGCATACAAATAGTGGTGTAATTTGACGGTCTAAATACTCTTTCAATTTCCCTAATCAATATTTAGCTGTATATATTTCAGCTAAAACACGACTTTGAGTAAAGTTTGAATCTATCTTTTTAACTAATTCAACGAACAAATTTTCACTATCATTTAAATTAGAATCTAAAAGCTCAAAATATTCTTTATCCAATGTAACATTTTGATTTTCAATATATTCACTTGCCCACTGATTAATCTGTTGAGCATTCACCCGATCAAACCACAACACTATAAGCATTTCTATTGCAGTTTTCATATTACTATTCTCTTAGTTAAAAAATACTTAACTCAAATAATTTTTTACTTAATTTCCAAAATCATATAAAAAATGCCCACCAAAGTGAGCATTTTCTTGAAAATTTTTAATAAAATTAAAAATTAAGCTTCAACCCATTTTCCATCTTGATAAACCAATGACCATTTGGTTTGTTTACCTTCAGGCGTTTCAGAACCAATATATTGCGCTTGGTTTTTACGGCTAAATTTCACCAAAGTTGGATGGCCATCTGGATCTTGATCAGGAGCTTGTAAGATAAATTGGTACTTTGGATCAATCTGATCTGCAACTGTACGCAACTCAGCAACTTTAGGTGCACGTGTTTCACGAACTTTCGGGAACTTACTTGCTGCTAAGAACAGACCCGCCGCACCATCACGTAATACAAAATAATCATCATGTTTGGTTGAGCGTAAATGTTCCATTTTGATCGGATCTACACGCGGCGGCGCAGGTTGACCATTTTTTAACATTTTGCGGGTGTTGTCACAGCTTGTACATGCGAAATAAGGACCAAAGCGTCCCGTTTTCAGCTGCATTTCGCCATCACATTTATCACAAGGAATAGTTGGCCCATCATATCCTTTGATTTTGAACTCACCTTCTTCGAGTTCATAACCATTACAATCAGGGTTATTACCACAAATATGTAGCTTACGACCACCGTCAATGACATAACTATCCATGGCCGTACCGCAGATTGGGCAGCGTTTTTTCGACATCAAATCTGCAGTTTCAGCGCCGTCATCGTCCGACAATGCAGCAAGTGACTCGACAGGCGTTAAATTCAATGTCCCTTTGCAACGCTCTTTTGGCGGCAAGTTATAACCAGAGCAGCCAAGGAACACACCAGTTGTCCCTGTACGAATCTGCATTGGGCGTTCACATTCTTTACAATGTACTGCCTCAACTTCAACAGGAAGATTACGGCGCATGCCATTTTCACCCTGTGCAGTCGTCAAACGTTTCTTAAAATCGCCATAGAAACTGTCGAGTAACTCTTTCCAATTACGCTCACCATCGGCAACTTTGTCCAGTTGACCTTCAAGATCAGCAGTAAAAGCATAATTCATTAGATTGTTAAAACTTTCGTCCAAACGATCTGTAACGATTTCACCCATTTTCTCAGCATAAAGGCGGCGATTGTCGAGTTTGACATAACCACGATCTTGAATCGTTGAAATAATCGCAGCATAAGTCGAAGGACGACCAATGCCTTTTTTCTCAAGCTCTTTCACCAAAGATGCTTCGGTAAAACGTGCAGGTGGTTTAGTAAAATGTTGTGATGGATCAAGTTTTTCTAACTTGAGAATTTCACCCACTTTCACCGCAGGAAGTAATACATCATCATCTGATTTATTTTGACCACGAACTTTGGTAAAACCATCAAAAACTAAAGTACGACCTTTGGCTTTAAGTTCTACCCCATTGGCATCCACCAGAATCGTTGAAGATAAATATTCAGCAGGGGTCATTTGACATGCGACAAATTGACGCCAAATCAAATCATATAAACGCTGTGCATCACGTTCCGCGCCTGCGAGTTGATCACCTTTTAGTGCCACATTCGATGGACGAATTGCTTCATGAGCTTCTTGTGCACCTGCTTTATTGCCATAACGATTTGGCTTTACCGGCAAGTATTTCGTACCAAATTCAGCTTCGATATGTGTACGAACCATATTCACTGCGTCATCACTCAAGAATGTTGAGTCAGTACGCATATAGGTGATGTAACCTGCTTCATACAAACGCTGTGCAAGCATCATGGTTTTCTTTACAGAAAAGCCGAGACGTGTACTTGCGGCTTGTTGGAGCGTCGAGGTGATATATGGTGCGCTTGGATTGACCTTCGTTGGTTTATCTTCACGGGCTGAAACTTTATATTCAGCATTATTTAAAATTTTTAATAAAGCATCGGTTTGGGCTTTATTTTGCAATTTTAAAGTTTTACCACCTTGCTTGACGGCTTCTAAGCGAATGTCATCTTTGTGAGACTTAGTATCTGCAAACACTTGCCAATATTCTTCAGGAATAAAAGCACGAATTTCACGTTCACGCTCGACCACCAGTTTCACTGCCACAGACTGTACCCGTCCTGCTGACAAACCACGGGCAATTTTTTCCCATAGCAATGGTGACACCATAAAGCCCACCACACGATCTAAGAAACGGCGGGCTTGTTGTGCATTCACTCGGTTTAAATCAAGGCGTGTCGGCTGTTTAAACGCATCCTGGATCGCATTTTTGGTAATCTCATTAAAAACAACACGATGGTAACGGCTATCGTCCCCCCCGATCACTTCACGTAAATGCCAAGCAATCGCTTCCCCTTCTCTATCCAAATCCGTTGCGAGATAGATTTCGTCAGCATCTTTAGCGAGTTTTTTCAGTTCAGCAACAACATGCTCTTTGCCTGGAAGCACTTCATACTGCGCTTTCCAGTCATGCTCTGGGTCAACCCCCATACGGTTGACCAATGCCGTTTGTGCTTTTTCAGCCTTCTGTGCATCTGTCAATTTGGCACGCGTTACAGGTTTTTTTTCTGTCGTTTTACTTGAACCACCTGTCGGTAAATCACGCACGTGACCTACAGATGACTTTACAATGTAATCTGAACCTAAGTACTTATTAATGGTTTTCGCTTTTGCAGGCGACTCCACAATCACTAAGGCACGTTTCTTGCCTGCATTGGGAGTTTCTGCAGTTGTGCTTTTGGTTGTGGACCGAGGAGCTTGCGCCATAATGAACCGTCTATCCTATTTTTTTAAGTTAAATTTCAGCCAAGGAGAATAAATATGCTTTCATATCTTCTAGCTGGGTTGCTCGAAGGTCTGATTCTTCATCCCAATAGAGTCCCACACAGTTAGCTTGCATATGAATAGCATAAATACCTTTTAATGCAATGGGAAAATCATTAAATTTCGCATCGCCCTGCAACAGTTTAAGTTTTTGATCTTCTACACGTGCACGCATCAAAGGGAGGCGAGCTTCTGGAATTAACACACTATAATACGCCACCATACTGGCACGACTTTCAGTTGCCATTGGTACTTTTGTCCAATCAGGCGCTGCCACCAATCGTGGATGTAATCCCATTTTTCTGGCTTTTTCTCGCATCATACCCAGTGCTTTTTCTCTTGGGCTTACACGCAAACCAAAAATTGAGCCCATGACAAAAACAATAACAATGACTGCTACCCAAAGACCTGTGTGTTCCATAATTCACCTTTTTATTCCTATATTAGATTTGCATAAGCTGAATATAAAACGCAAGTTTGTTTGATAAATTAATTCGCAAATAAAATTGGACTATATGAAATTTGTTTTTTACTATTCACCTGAATAAGCTCATATTTCTTTAATAAATATAAACTTTCTTCTATTAATGTTTCATCTAAACATTTTTTTAAAATTGTCGTAAAACCGCTTAATGTTTTTGGATAAGGTTTATTCTGTGAATTAAAATAAGTCACGAGTTTAAATTGAATTTCAGTTAATCTTTGTTCTAATACTTCAAAATCAGCAGTTTCAGCAGTTTCAGCAGTTTCAGCAGTTTCAGCAGTTTCAGCAGTTTCAGCAGTTTCAGCAGTTTCAGCAGTTTCAGCAGAAAAATCCTGTACTAATTTCCCTATAATATTTTGAAAATACTGTACTTTATTTTCATTAATTTTAATGACTTTTAATTTTTTTAGCTCTTCAATCACTGCTTTTGCAATATCCTCCTCAATTTTTAAATTTGCCTTCAAAGAGTTAATTAATGACTCTACTTTTGCAGGTTTAGAAAAATTCGATTTGGTCAAATTTTCACAATATTGATAAAGCATTTTATTTAGATTGAATTCAGATTTAATTTCTTGTATCTGTTGATATGCAATCAATGGCTTTTCATGGATAATTTTCACATCAAATTGTGCCAATTTAAGCAAATCCACAACATATTCCATTGAATGATCATTGGACATGACGTCAAAACAATACTCTTTTGCTTGCATTTGAACGGATAATTGTCCTGCAATAAACGCTAAACCAAAGTCAGCAGCATCTTTGCCTAATTTAGGCATTTTTAAAATTTTTAATTTTCCATTTATCACAAATGGCGCAAGTTTTACCAATCCATCTAAACTAAAATTCACGGGTGATTTTGCATAAACAAGATAGATTAATTGATATTGAGATAAATATTTAAGTAGTTCTTTTTCGGTTTTATGTAAATTCTCAATATCAAGTAATAAGATTTTTTTCATGCGTCCCCCAACACAATTTTAATTTTTAATTCAAATACATCTCATGACTATAAATCACATCATGCCCATTCCAATAAATATAACCTTTTTCAATCAATTCTTTGAGCAATAAACGCACATCTGCTTGTGGAAACATTTTTTCCAACAAATCTCGCAGCGCATAAATATCTTTGGGTTTATTGGTTTTTAATTCATTTAATTTTTGAATTACTTCCCACTGAATTGGATCAATTTTTTCAAAATCTTGATTTAAAAATGTTGTGTCACTTGCTTTATTTTGCTGCTTTTCCAACTCAGAAATCACCTGTTTTGCACCAGCACTGAGTTTTTCTAAAACAGCATCAATTTCTAATACTTTACGCTCTGAAACCCCATTTTTTTGTTCTAAATCAAGTTGTGACCATTGTTTCAACAATTTTTTGCGAAACCAAACTTGCTCATCCTGTTTTTTGACTATTTTTAGATTAATTAACATGCCCAATAAATGTTGGGCTTTTTCAGGCACAATCTGTAAACAATTGACAAGGGAATTTTTTAATTTTTCAACCGTATTGGGTTTACCTGTCATTTTTGCGACAACATCACAATATTTTTTAATTAACTGCAAAGCAGGCTTTTTTTGAATCGCTTCAATACTTGGAAGCGTATGTTTTGATGCTTTGGTGGTACTTTCAGGTTCAACTTGAATGAAATGACAACTCAACTCCGAACTACGCAACATATCAATGAGCATCTGACAAGTTGGCATCGCAGAAATAACTTCAATATGGCTATCTTGCTCAAGTAATGCTAAAAGTTGCCCGACCACCACCGCATATTCATATTCTTTTTCAGTGGTTTCAGGTACATCTAAAATGATGATTTGCCCACTTGCAATCAGGCTTGCCAACTCCGTTAAATCATCCAGTGCAAACTCAATTTTCCCTGCACAATTAAATAGATATAAAGCCGAATAATGTTCCATAATATCCCTTAACATTTTTAATGTTGGCATATTATTTTCAATATCAAGAAGTACGACTTTATTCTGCATAATTCAATGTTAACAATGAAATGGAAGTCAGCATTACACCGAGCTTTTACACAAAGGTCAAATATATTTTCCGTGCGATCTCACAATTTACAGCGAAAAAACAACCTCAGCCAATATCTTAATAGTGAGGTGGGCGATTGGTCATTGGATCAAAAGCTGCAACGCCTTCTGATAAATCCGCAGACTCCACACGCTGATAAAGTAGCTTCATTTGTTTCTTTAAATCTGCAATTTCCAAACTTTGTTGTGCCACTTGATCATTTAATTGTTCGACTAAATCATCTAAAAATGTAATTCGGACTTGCAAATCTTCTATGGGTGCGGAAAATGACGCTTGATCATCAAAATTTTTCTGTTTAGTCACTTTTTAGTCCTCACTGTGGGATGTTTAGGAAACATTATGGCCTATATTACTTTAAGGGATGTCCAACTTGCGTTTGGTGGACCTGCCCTGCTCGACGGCGCAAACTTCAGTTTAGAACGTGGCGAACGAGTCTGTTTGATTGGGCGTAACGGTGAAGGTAAGTCTACTTTACTTAAACTGATTGAGGGAAGTTTATTACCTGATGCAGGTGAAGTTTCCTTGCAAAATGGCATCACCATTGCCATGTTGGCGCAAGATGTACCCATGGATTCGGGCAAAGTTGCTGACATCGTTGCTGACGGTGCAGGTCAAGCAGCTTCAGTATTAAAAGCATATCATGAAGCGAGCGATGCTTGTGTACTCGGCGACATGGAAGCCTGTGAACGCATGGGCAATCTACAACATCAGATGGATCAACTCGATGGTTGGTCACTTGAAACCAAAGTCAATGCAATTTTAAGTAAAATGGGCTTAGACCCAGAAGCAGACTTAGCAGATTTATCAGGTGGACGTAAACGCCGTGTGTTATTGGCTCGTGCTTTACTGACCCAGCCTGATGTCCTATTACTCGATGAACCAACTAACCATTTAGACGTTGAAAGTATTGAATGGTTAGAAAAATTTTTGTTGGATCAAAACAATTTAACTTTATTGTTTATTTCGCATGACCGTTCATTTGTTGACAGCATTGCAACCCGTATTGTTGAGCTAGATCGTGGGATTTTACGTAGCTATGAGGGTAACTATTCACGTTATCTTGAGCTAAAAGAACAGCAAATGGAAGCTGAAGAAAAGCAAAATGCGCTGTTTGATAAACGTTTAGCTGAAGAAGAAGTGTGGATTCGTCAAGGGATCAAAGCACGTCGTACCCGTAATGAAGGTCGTGTCCGTGCGTTAAAAGCTTTACGTGAAGAATCGAAAGCGCGTCGCTCACAACAAGGTAAAGTCAGTATGGCGACGCAAGAAGCACAACGCTCAGGTAAAGTGGTCTTTGAGATTGAAAATCTCAGCGTTACTTTTGGTGACAATGCACCGATCATCAAAGATTTCTCTGCATTGGTCTTGCGTGGTGATCGTATTGGTTTAGTCGGTGATAATGGTGTAGGTAAAACCACCCTGATTAAAGCCATTTTAGGTGAGCAAGAACATACGGGCAGCGTTAAAACAGGAACACAGCTTGAAGTCGCCTATTTTGACCAACTGCGTAATGCGCTAGATTTAGAAAAATCAGTCAAAGATAACGTATCAGAAGGTTCTGATTTTGTAGATGTGAATGGTGGTCGCCGTCATATCTATAGTTATTTGCAAGACTTTTTATTCTCACCTGAACGTGCCCGTACACCTGTAAAAGCACTGTCTGGTGGTGAACGTAACCGTATTCTTTTGGCTAAGCTTTTACTTAAACCATCCAACCTGATTGTCATGGACGAACCAACCAATGACTTGGACATGGTAACACTTGAGCTACTCGAAGAAATGCTCGGTGGCTATAAAGGTACATTACTTCTCATCTCGCATGACCGTGCCTTTATGGACAATGTCGTGACGTCGACTTGGGTCTTTGATGGTAAAGGCAATATTGATGAATATATTGGTGGTTATCAGGATTATCTTGAACAGCGCCCTGACCAAACCGTTGTGGATCAAAAGAGTGCAGTAAAAAAAGCTGCAGCAAAAGCTGAAGCGGCGGCAGCACAAGCTACGCAACCGAAAAAAGTTAAGTTGAGCTATAAAGACCAACGTGCTTTAGAGCAACTTCCTGCTGAAATGGAAGCTTTGGAAAAGGAACAAGCTGAAATTAATGACCTACTTGCAGATGGTTCATTGTTTGTTTCTGACTCAGATCAAGCCATGAAACTGTCCAATCGCTTAACCGAAATTGATGATTTATTGCTAGAAAAACTTGAGCGTTGGGAAGAGCTTGAAGAAATGAGTAAAGGTTAATTTCTATATTTTTTTAGCTGCAAAAAACTCCGCATTTAGTGCGGAGTTTTTGATTCAGACCCGAATTTTTCAATATGATCAACACGATATTTTCATTTTTTGATGCGCTAAAAATGCTCATAGTATTTTTAAAACATTATTTTCTGTCATTTTTTGTGCATTTATTTAGGTGCATTGATAGATAAAAATAGCGCTTAAATCTATCACCATCAATCATCACACAAAATTATTATATTAAAATTCAAAGTTTTAGTAAAAATAAAACATCCTTCAAACATTTGGCATCTATTTTGCAAAACACCAGACAAACACAAAATTAAAATACAGGAGTGTTTGCGATGCATAACCCATCTACAACAGATACTTTTGAGGATAAAGCCACTTCCTCAGCTGCAAATGAAACATTAGAAGATTACACATTACGTTATGCACCACATAGTTTTCGTCGTTGGAGCCCTAAAGTTGTTGCCATTACCGCATTAGGCGGCATTGCCTATTTAGCTGATTTTTCAATTGGCGCAAGTATTGGTATGACGTATGGTACAACCAATGCTGTCATGTCGATCCTCTTCGCTGCGATCATTATTTTCCTGACAGGTATTCCACTTGCCTATTATGCTGCTCGCTACAATATTGATTTAGATTTGATTACTCGTGGCGCAGGCTTTGGCTATATGGGTTCAGTGTTAACCAGTATTATTTTTGCGAGTTTTACCTTTATTTTCTTTGCGCTTGAAGGTTCAATCATGGCGCAAGGTTTACTGCTCGGGCTTGGTATTCCGCTCTGGGCTGGTTATCTGATTTCCACAGTGATGGTCATTCCCCTTGTGATTTATGGCATGAAAGCACTGAGTAAATTACAAGTATGGACCACGCCGATTTGGTTAATTTTGATGATTGGACCTGTGGCATATTTAATTCATAAAGAACCGAGTTTGGTCAGCTCTTTTGCCACCTATACAGGTACAAGCGGCTATGCACCTATGGACATGGCAGCGATTATGCTAGGTGCAGGGATTTGTTTGTCGCTGATTATGCAAATTGGTGAGCAAATTGATTATTTGCGCTTTATGCCTGCAAAAACCAAAGAAAATAGCAAATCTTGGTGGATTGCAGTCATCTCAGCAGGTCCAGGTTGGGTCATTTTGGGTGCAATTAAACAAATCATTGGTGCATTTTTAGGTTTTTATTTACTGACAAAAATTCCAGGTGTCAATGCAACTGAGCCTGTACAACAGTTCAATGCCGCTTTCCATGACATGTTACCGGGTTGGTTGGCGCTGTCTTTAGCCGTGATTTTAGTGGTGATTTCACAAATTAAAATTAATGTCACCAATGCTTATTCGGGTTCTTTGGCTTGGACGAGTGCGTATACCCGTATCAGCAAACATTATCCGGGACGCATTGTTTTTGTCATTGTTAATCTTGTCATTGCCCTTGCATTGATGGAAGGCAATATGTTTGCGGTCTTAGGTAAAATTTTAGGTTTCTATTCTAACTTTGCCATTGCTTGGGTGGTTGTAGTTGCAACGGATATTGCCATCAATAAATATGTGCTTAAGCTGTCACCGAAAGAGCCTGAATATCGTCGTGACATGTTGTATAACGTCAACCCTGTTGGAATGGTTTCTTTCCTTGCGGCTGCGGGTCTGTCCATTGCTGCATTCTTTGGCTTGTTTGGGGATTTCCTTGCTGCCTATTCTCCATTGATTGCCTTGGTTGTGGCATTTGTACTGACTCCTGTGATGGGCTTAATCACCCAAGGGAAATATTATATTAAGTCTGAAAATGATGGCATCAAAGAGCCTCGTTATGATGCTGAAGGTACACCTGTTGCGACGGTTTATCATTGTGTATCATGTCATGAAGATTATGAACGTCCTGATATTATGTATTCACATCAACATAATGGCGTGATCTGTTCATTGTGCAAAACCATGGAAAAATAATAAAACTAAAATAAAAATAGTTTGGTTAAATTTAAGGCTTCATTTGAAGCCTTATTTTTTGTGTTTTTTTAAAATAAAGTACTTACAAAAGTAAAAACAAACCAAGATTGATAGAAAAATTAATATTGAAAGTTCCTTGTCTTATGCCATATATGAATCAGGGATGAGGAGTAATTTCAGTGAGTTAAGTATTTTTATATAAAACGATCAGATACAAAAAATCCCACATTTTCATGCAGGATTTTTTGAAATGTTCTATACATTAAGCCAAAGTAATCAACGCAACAAAGGCAGCAAAAACACCCACGATTTTTTTACCATAAGGCATGTAGTCCGCAATCACTTTCCCTAACAGTAGACCCACAGCATAAATCAGTGACATTGCCACCACCATACCTGTAACCAAGCCTACGACATGCCCTGCACCACCCAGTTCAGCACCATGCGCAACACCATGAAAAGTAACCAACATCGCCGTTGCCACAGGTAAAATCATGTTTGACTTCGACCATAATGCAATCGCAACCACCATCAGCGAAGCCACAATGCCATATTCTGCAAATGCTTCAGGTATCCAATGTGCCACCCCAATTACAAAGCCACCAACCAAAGCCAAGACCATACCAATCATGCCGATCACATTCCATTTTTTAGCGGCTGAATAAAATAACACCCCCAAAGCAATCGCCATCATCATATGGTCAAGTCCTGTGAATGGGTGTGTAAATCCTGCTGCAAAACCTGAGTGAGTTTGATCATGCCCGGGATGTGCCATTGCAAAAACAGGACTCAAGGATAAGAAAAATAAAACACTTTTTTGCCCAAATTTTGTCATTTTCATCGCTCCTCAGGCTTTAAATAAACCTTGTTTTTCAATAAATAAAATAATTTCAGCCAAACCAGCTTCAGTTTTCATATTGGAAAATAAAAAGGGTTTATCACCACGCATGCGTTTTGCATCCTGATCCATCACCTCAAGATTTGCCCCGACCATTGGCGCTAAATCTGTCTTGTTAATAATCAATAAATCTGACTTGGTAATACCCGGTCCACCTTTACGGGGAATCTTTTCCCCCCCTGCAACATCAATCACATAAAGGGTTAAATCGGATAGCTCAGGGCTAAAGGTTGCAGCTAAATTATCACCACCACTTTCAATGATAATCAGTTCCAAACCCTCAAACTTTTCACATAAATCATCAATTGCAGCAAGGTTAATTGAAGCATCCTCACGAATCGCAGTATGTGGACAACCACCTGTTTCCACCCCCACAATACGATCAGGTGACATGGCTTCATTGCGGGTTAAAAAGTTAGAATCTTCTTTGGTATAAATATCATTGGTGACCACTGCCATATTATATTTGTCACGTAATGCACGACATAAATTTAAGGTCAATGCCGTTTTACCTGATCCAACAGGACCACCAATTCCAACACGTAATGGACTACGTTCTGACATGATTTCTTCCTTTATTTTGTGTGAATACTAAAGTTAAATGTTGTTAATTTAAGAACGGAATAATCTTGAATATTGCGTTTCATGTTGCATACTGAGCATGGCGTACTGTGGCAAACTGCTACTCATTTCATCATCCTGTAGCGCCATCGCCTTCTCTACCGCAGCAGGAACCAAGCCATGCAAATGCCATAAAATCCGTTGACCGCTCATTTGACCCAATGGAATGGTTTTAACCGCAGCCAAGACCTGATTTTCTAAAACAGAAAAACTATAAGCAGTTAAAACATCCGCCTCGTTTAAGCCTAGACGACCACAGAGCTGTGCATAGACAGGCACAAAACCAAACTGTTTTTTCACCGTGACATCAAGTAAAAGGACATCTTTGATCCATGCATTTAAGGAAAATGCCAACTGTTGTGACTCAGCCAAGAGTTCCTTACTTTCACGACTCGCCCGATATAAATGCGCCCAATATAAAAATTCATTTTCCTGTGAAAAATGCTGCATTAACCGTTGCAAAATAGGCAGCTCGAAGCGAAGCAACAGCATTTCCAAAACATCTTCAAAATAGGCTTTGCTGCTGTTTTCATCATGGATCAAGCCTTTTTCAATCGCACTTTCCACACCTTGTGAATAACAATAAGCACCCACAGGCAAAGCCGTTGAAGAAAGCGTTAAGAGCTTGAGCAGTTGCGCGGCATTAATGGACATGGTGTAAAGACTTGATTGGGCTTAAAGGCTTCGTTTCTGCTTTCGATAAACGCTCATGACTGTGTGCATGTTGCGCATAAGCACCACTTTCAGGTTCAAAGGGGTGATCAACCTCCGTGACAACCAAACCTAAGCCCTGCACCATTTCCGCAAGCACATGATCAGGCTCAAAATACAAAGCGGTCGGGGTCAACATCAGTGGCACATGCCGATTGCCCAAGTGATATGCCGCTTTTAACAGCTCAAATTCAGTCTTTGCCGTAACTTGCATCAAATGTTCCGCTTTGGCATTGACCTTTAAAATCTCGCCTTGCTCGGTCGCAATCAATGCGCCACTTCTTAAAATACCTGTACGTGGTAAATCCACGCCTATATCATCGCCATTGTCCAAAGTGGCACGAAAACGACTTTTTTGACGGGTATCAAAAGTCAGAGCAACCGTTTCAAATGCCTCTTCAGTTTCCGTCTGCTCCAATCGTTGGGTAAATATTTTCATCAGCATCCTACTTATAAATAAAAAATTCTGTATTTTTAATCGGTTGATGCAACATATTGTGGCGAAATGCTCGCATTAACTCGGCTGAAACTGCCTGTGGTTCAGTCATTAACATTTGAAATAACTGTAAAAATTGACCATGACTAAAAATCATCAAGTTTTGATCTAAATAACGTTGTTGTTCTCGATCAAGAAATGTGAATAAAGCTTCAACTCTTTGATATAAATCTCGAAAAGATTCAGCATCCGAAGCATCGACATAATCTACATCCTCCAACTGCCAATAGGCATCTACCCACGGTTTACGCTGCGATAAAGTTGTACCTTTGCATTTCACATCGGAAAGATAAGAGAATTCCTCTATCGGCAAAATTTCGGCACTTAATTGATCCCGATCAAGCAAGGGTTGAGCAGTTTGTAAGGTTCTTAAAAAGGGTGAAATAATGACATGATCAGCCTTCGGCAACTGTGCTAGAAGCTGTCGTGCCTGTAAATGCCCCAATTCAGTCAGTGCAATATTTGCATGTGATTCTGTTTGACCATCAACATTTCCCACACTTTCTGCATGTCGAATCAAATAAATTGCCATCAAACCCGTCCCTTAAAATAAAAAATAGCGTTGTGCCATCGGTAACACTTCGGCAGGTTCACAGGTCAAATGTACCCCATCAGCTTTCACTTCATAAGTTTCAGGATGAACCTCCATCACAGGACAATAATCATTGTGCTTCATGTCCTTTTTGGTGATTTTTCGCGTATTTTTTGATGGGGAAATAATCTTTTTCAGCTGTAATTTTTCCGCCACACCTGCATCAATTGCCACTTGTGAAAGAAAGGTAATACAGGTGTTATGTACACCACGCGGAAAAGCCCCAAACATTGGACGATAATGCACAGGTTGAGGGGTTGGAATCGACGCATTAATATCGCCCATTGGTGCGGCTGCAATCATGCCACCTTTAATGATCATGGACGGTTTAACGCCAAAAAATGCAGGCTTCCACAACACCAAATCTGCCAATTTTCCTTCTTCAACGGAACCGACTTCATGGCTTAAACCATGGGTAATGGCAGGGTTAATGGTATATTTGGCGATATAACGCTTCACCCGTTGATTATCACAATGCGGTGTATCCCCTTGTAATGCGCCACGTTGCACTTTCATTTTATGGGCAGTTTGCCACGTTCGAATGATCACTTCACCGACCCGTCCCATCGCTTGCGAATCCGATGACATCATCGAAATTGCACCTAAGTCTTGTAAAATATCTTCTGCGGCAATGGTTTCACGGCGAATTCGACTTTCAGCAAATGCCACATCTTCGGCAATTGCAGGGTCTAAATGGTGACAAACCATCAGCATATCCAAATGCTCATCAATGGTATTGACCGTATAAGGGCGGGTTGGATTGGTTGAAGATGGCAATACATTGTCCTGACCAATCGCTTTTAAAATATCAGGGGCATGTCCACCACCTGCGCCCTCAGTATGGTAGGTGTGAATGGTTCTATTTTTAAATGCAGCAAGGGTTTCTTCCAAAAAACCACTTTCATTTAAAGTGTCGGTATGAATCGCCACTTGTACATCATATTCATCTGCAACACTCAAACAATTGTCAATTGCTGCAGGTGTCGAGCCCCAATCTTCATGCAGTTTAAGCCCGACCACCCCTGCTTTGATTTGTTCTGCAATCGGTTCAGGTTGACTCAGATTTCCTTTACCCAATAGCCCGATATTCATCGGCAAATCATCAATCGCTTGTAGCATGGTGGAAATGTGCCAAGGACCCGGAGTAACCGTAGTTGCCGATGTCCCTGCCGCAGGACCTGTTCCGCCACCAATCATGGTCGTGGTTCCTGCCATCAATGCGGTTTCTACTTGTTGTGGGCAAATCCAATGGATATGGGTATCAATTGCCCCTGCGGTTAAAATCTGCCCTTCACCTGCAATGACTTCGGTTGCCGCACCTAAAGGAATGGTGATATTTGGCTGAATATCAGGATTGCCTGCTTTACCAATTTTCCAAATTCGCCCATTTTTCAGACCAACATCGGCTTTGATAATGCCCCACCAATCCACAATCAACGCATTGGTAATGACGGTATCTGCAACTTCATCTGCCAAAAGTTGTGACTGTCCCATGCCATCACGGATGACCTTCCCACCACCAAATTTAACTTCTTCGCCGTAAGTGGTCAGGTCTTGTTCCACTTGTATAAATAACTCGGTATCCGCAAGGCGAACACGATCTCCAACCGTAGGACCAAACATTTCTGCATAAGCACGACGTGATATTTTCATGGTTGAATACCTTAATTTCGTGGATATTTTAAATTATGTATCTGACGCATCATCAAGTTTTCCCATGACTCGTCCTGCAAAACCATACACTTCACGCTTGCCTGCCAATGCCACCAATTCAATACGACGACTTTGCCCCGGCTCAAAACGAATGGCTGTCCCTGCCGCAATATTGAGGCGATAACCTTTGGTTTGCTCGCGGTCAAACTGCAAAGCATCATTGGCTTCATAAAAATGAAAATGCGAACCCACTTGAATCGGGCGATCTCCCATATTTGCAACATTGATGCTTAAGGTCTTGCGTCCTACATTGAGTTCAATCTCTGCTTCAGGGGTAATCACTTCACCGGGAATCATGCTTTGCTCCTTATTACAGAATGGGTTGATGAACCGTCACCAACTTTGAACCATCAGGAAAAGTGGCTTCAACCTGAACCTCAGCAATCATGTCCGCCACGCCATCCATCACATCATCTTGTGTGAGTAGTGTGGTGCCGTAATGCATGAGTTCACTGACGGTCATCCCATCACGTGCACCTTCCAACAATGCTGCAGAAATAAATGCAATCGCTTCAGGATAATTGAGTTTTAAACCGCGCGCCTTGCGACGCTCTGCCACCAACCCTGCGGTAAAAATCAATAATTTGTCTTTTTCTGTGGGATTAAGTTCCATAACATTTTCCTGTTTTTTTAATTCATGCAAAAATCGTGCTCATTTTTCTAATCACGATGATCTAAAATATAACGCTTGAGTTCTAAACCCTGTGTACAGGCAGGATCTGACTTGCCGTAAACACAACTCATAATCAGCGCATCTAACGCTTTATCATAGCTTTCTTTCGAGTCATCATTCTTAATTAACTCAGATGCATACATTGTGCAGCCCCAAGGGTCATTCCAACGGCATGATTTTTCAAATGTCCTTGTAATACATTGTTTTCGCTCTAAACTTAATGAGTCCATAAACGTCATTGCACCCGCTGCTCGATTGGTACATGCCGATGCGACACCTAATTCACAGCCTCTTTGAAATAATTGCTCAGCAGCTTGTACTTGATGCGCTTGCTGTAAACTCAATGCTGTAAAATAACAAGCATATCCTTGATCATGCTCACATTTTTTATAACATGCTAAAGTGTTTTTCTGACAATATGCAGCCAAAATAGTATCATCTTGTAAGAATTTGGCTTTTTTATTGGGTGATGTATCCGCTGGACATCGCTCTAAATTATTTATAAATATCGGATTTTTTGACATACCTTGCTTGATTTCGAAAATGTCATTTTCAGGCATCGCATAACAGAACAAAGGTATTAAGCAACAGAATAATATTAATATTTTCATTAACTTATCTTTTTAAGGTTGTATTTTTTAATCAGTTTATCGAGATATTCATCACATTACCATCTAAAAACTAAATCATATTTAAAAACTAAGTCCGCCAAATTCTTGGAAATTCTTCATCTAAATCAAACCAATAACGTCTAAGTTTTGCCCGAATGGCTGCAAAAGCGTCATGGCATTGTCGAACATCTTGTCCTAAATAACGTGCACAAATCACATCACCTAAAATAGTCAAGGTCACAGGCGTATTCATCCGCATAATCAATTCTCGGATCAAATCAAGCTGCTGATCCAAATGCATATTTGCACGAAATTTCTCAGGAGGCACAGCCCAAAAACTGCCCATCACAGCGCAACTATTCATGCCTAAACAAGAACTCAACCAACGATCATTTCCCACAAAATTCAGTGAATCTGCAACTAAAAGTGTCTGATTTCGATACAGTTTAAAATGATTTTGATAACGCCCCTGCTCAAATTTTTCTTGTTGTGCCTGACGCCCCAAGACCAACAGATCCCAACCGATAAAACTTGCGGTCTGATCTAAATCAACAATCGTTTCAGAATTGGCATTTGCACCATTAAAGAGCATCGTTTCCTGTGGCAACCACTCCAATATCGCATGATTTTTGACATGAATATGAATATGCTGAAAGGCAGGCTTACCATTACTTTTGTACCATTTTCCTGCACCGGGCGTTGTAACCACGGCATGGGCATACTGCTCAGCATCAATTTGAAAACTTAAGTGATCGCCCCCCGCAATGCCTGCGGGTGGATGTACAATAATGGCATGACATACCCCTGTTTTTTCAGGCCACAGCATTTTTTGCACCCGAACAGGTCCAAAATGTTTACGGCGATGTAAAATGGTGCGTTTATGATCACCCTTAAAAGATAATTCTAATTTTGCGTACCAATATTGTGCATTTTCAAATGTATTTTTTAAGTTTGATATATTCATCCACACCTAGCATGTTTTATTTTAGATCCTATTTTATCTAAAGCAAAAAACGCACCAAAACATAACACCTAGACCTATTTTTTATTTTGTATATGCATAAATTTTTCAGTCGGCTTGACTAACCATAATGATATTTTTCTTAATACTTGATCAAAAACAGATTGTTGCAATATCCAAGACGTCAAAACAGAAAGAGCCATACACATCGCTATTTCCATGAAAATATTAAGATCTAGAGAATAAAGCCGCGAAATTGCGATCACCACAAAACCATGTAACAAGTACACAGGCAAAGTATAAGTACCTAATTGCAACCATTTGCCTTGAAAAAATTGCGTAACAGACAGTAATGCTACTACCCCTACTGCAGATAGCATCAAACATAAAGTTCGTATGAATATTCCATCAAAAATACTGACTTTTAATTGTGTATAACTCAAACTACCATATAACCAATATTGATTGATCTGAGAAAAATACATCAATGCTGCATATATCAGTAGACAGATCACGCCCCACCATTTGGCACTCATTGAGTGTTGAATTTTAGCAATGATGACTTTGCCATACAACACCCCAAAAATAAAAAATGGGAAAAATACAAAAATCCGACCCACTGAATATAGATAGTTATTCCAAGGGCTTAAACCAACAATAATGGACAATAAGAGACATACAAATAAAGCAAACTGATTTGAGGTTTTAATAAGAAAATGAGTCAGCACAGTCCATACCATCATACCGAGCAAATACCAAAGCACCCAATAAGGCTTAATCAACACATTCCAGTTCCAATGAAACTGTCCTGACCATAGGCCATCAAATGCGATAAATAAAAGCTGAAATGGAAGATAAAGTGATAGAAAAAATACAATATTTTTCAGCCAATTATGATCTTTATACAAAATACCCGATACAAAAATAAAGGCAGGCATATGAATCAAATAAATTGTTGCCAACAATGTATGGCTGATTGGATTATGCCATCCGATCATACGTTCTATATAATGTCCCAAGACCACTAAAAAGATCAAAATCGCTTTATGAGTATCGAGAAAATGATTACGCATAGTGGCTGGTAAACAGAAAATTTGAGAAATTATATACCTAATATTTGCACATCGGCTGCATCTATTTGCGCTAATTGTTGACGATAAATTTTAAAATTTTCCACATCAAAACACACAAAATGAATCTCTTGCACATACTGTGCATTTTTCAAAAAATCAACTGCACTCTGTACTGCAATTTCTGCTGCATCATATTTTGGAAAACGATAAATCCCTGTAGAAATATTTGGAAAAGCAATACTTTGCAACCGTTTTTCATCTGCCAGATGTAAACTATTGCTATACGCTTTTTGCAATAATTGTTTTTCCTGTTGTTGCCCATCTTGCCATGTTGGACCTACAGTATGAATGACATAATGACTCGGTAATGCGCCTGCTGTCGTCATCACTGCTTCCCCGACAGCACATCCCCCTTGCTTTGCACGAATTTTTTGACATTCAGCTAAAATGGTTTCGCCGCCTTTCCGATGAATCGCCCCATCTACTCCACCACCACCGAGAAGTGATGTATTGGCAGCATTGACAATTGCATCGACTTTTTGAAGGGTAATATCACCTTGAATTAACCGTATACTTTTCATTAAATTAAAGCCATCGCAGTCTGATTCTTGTTGGTTATATTATCAAACAATGCCTACCATCTTTAAATTTAGTTCATGTTAAACTTCAGCCATCTCAACCATTGCCACTCCTCACATTCATATGAGTAAAAAGCATCAGTACGTATCAGGAAAGTTTTATTGGGCATTCTTATTGCCACAATATTGGGGAATATGGATCGCCATTGTCTTTTTAATGTTACTTGCAATTTTACCTTGGCCTATTCAGCATCGCTTAGCGACTTTTCTAGGAAATGTTGCATTTAAACGACTGAAATCAAGACGTAAAACCACTGTGCGTAATCTCGAAGTATGTTTCCCTGAATGGTCGGCTGAACAAGTACAAGAGCACGCCCGTCAGGTTTTTATTGACATGATGATTGGTGTTTTTGAAACCTTAAATGCTTGGTACTCACCACAATGGTTTAAAGGTCGCGTAACAGTTGAGGGTTTAGAGCATATTCAAAATGCACAAGCCGCAGGTAAAGGGATTTTGTTATTAGGCACACACAGCACTTTACTCGATGCGGGTGGTTATTTATGTGCGCAATATTTTGAACCTGATGTGGTCTATCGTCCACAAAACAATCCTTTGTTAGATATGCTGATTTATCGTTGTCGTGGCACCATTTACAAAGCACAAATCGACCATGATGATATGCGGGGACTTATCCGCCATTTAAAGGAAGGGGATGCGATTTGGTATAGCCCTGATCAAGATTTTGGCCTAAAACAAGGGGTTATGGCCCCATTTTTTGGTACACCTGCAGCAACAGTGACGGCGCATCGTCGTTTATTAAAAATTTCTAAAGCGGTCGCCATTCCTCTGTATTTTTATCGTCATGGTGACATTAAAAATCCACAATACCGAGTGTTGATTGAACCTGCGGTGGATCATCTGCCAAGTGATGATGAACTAGATGATGCGATTCGTGTCAACAAAATCATTGAACAGCAATTACGCATCGCACCAACTCAATATATGTGGTTTCATCGTCGCTTCAAAACCCGTCCTGACGGCTATGAAAAGATTTATTAATCTGTTGCACAAAGTGCGATTACACTGTTCTAAACGCTGCACCAACCTCACAATGACAAGGAAAAACGTATGAAAGTAATGCAACTTCTTCCCGAACTAAATAGTGGTGGTGTAGAACGTGGTACTTTGGAAATTGCCAAAGCGCTCGTTGCAGAGGGTCATCAATCCTTAGTGGTGTCCAATGGCGGACGCTTAGTTCCCGAACTAGAAGCAGAAGGAACAACCCATTTAACGCTGCCCATTCATAAAAAAGCTTTGTCTAGTCTGTGGCAAATCCGACCACTACGTAAACTGATTGAACAGCATCAACCTGATATTGTACATGTACGTTCACGGGTGCCCGCATGGCTAACGCATTTTGCCCTCAAAGGCATTGCTGTAGAAAAACGTCCGCATCTGATCAGCACTGTGCATGGTTTTTATTCCATTAATCGTTACAGTGCCATCATGACTCACGCTGAAAAAGTCATTGCCGTCTCTGACAGCGTGGTCAAATATATTACCGATCATTATAAAAACTGCCCACCTGAAGATATTGTCCGTATTTATCGAGGCATTGATCCCAAAGCATTTCCACATGGTTATCAAGCTCCTGCACAATGGATCAATAAAACTTTTCAAGATTTTCCACAATTAGAAAATAAGTTTTTAATTTGCTTGCCTGGACGTATTACTCGCCTTAAAGGTCATGAAACCCTAATAGAACTGATGGAAAAATTGCGTGATCAATATCCACAACTGCATGCTGTTGTGGTCGGTGGCGCAGACCCGAAAAAAGCAGCTTATTTAGATGAATTAGAAAACACCATTAAAAGCAAAAAATTAACTGATCACATCACCTTTGTGGGTCATCGTTCAGACATCCGAGAATGGCTGGCATTTTCTGACTTGGTGCTGTCTTTGTCTAATCAAGCCGAAACTTTTGGTCGTACAGCATTGGAGGCACTTTCTGTTGGTACGCCTGTCATTGGTTGGGATCGAGGCGGTGTCGCTGAAATTTTAGCAAATGTCTATCCACAAGGTAAAATTGCGGTAGATGACAACATTGCGCTTTTGAATGCTGTAAAATTACATATTGATCAGCCACAGCAGGTTGCACCTGTCACACAGTTCAGTTTAAAAGATATGTGTGATCAAACGATTGAGCTTTATAAACAAGTGTTACAGCAATAAATAAGCTTGACGAAGCATTACGTGCTTTTATTACGTAGGAATAAAAAATGCCTTTGATTAAGTAAAGGCATTTTTAGCTGCTGTAAGACTTAGATCATTTTAAAGAACCTCATCCCCTGCAACGTCTATTTTCCCATTTTCAATTTCTTGTAAAAATTGTGCATAATCTGCCGCATTGCGTTCGGCATATTGAACCGCATATTCTTGAAGAACTTTGACAATTTGCTTACCTTCACCCAAATAGCCCATCAAGACATCGGCATTGCCTGCTTTTGCATGCGCATGTGCCAATGCCAAACCACAACTGTCGGCATATTCATAAAGATATACATCGTCCATATCTTCAAGGTCGATTGAGATTTTCATATCACGTAACTGGCGGACATAAAACTGTTGATGCTCCTGACTATATGAGGCAAAACCCAAGAAAATATCATTTGCTGCTTGCATTAACTGTTGCCCTGAAATGACACGCTCGCCTTCATGTTTGGCTTTTTCAAGAAATAATGGGCTTAAAATCGAAGGATTTGCTTCTTTCATTTGTAAAATTAAAGGTTCACGATCTGCATCTTCAAACAAAGCAATCGCAGCACGTGTACCTACACTCCCCACGCCAACAACTTTTAATGCGATATCGGTACAACGATAACGATCAAATAATACCTGACGGTCAGACTTTAAAGAGTCACGGTAACGCTTAAAAAATGCTTTGGAATTTTTCGCAAAAACTTCACCTTTTTCAGGATGACGCAATAATGGTGGCTCATCAATAAAACAACGATGCCCAGTTTCTGCATCATAATCCGTAAGTTTCGGCAATACCGAAGCAGAAGTACGACGATGCGCTGTCGCTAAATGTTTTTCACGTTTTTTACGAATTTTTTGGTCTTCGGTATGTTGCAAAAGTACCGCTGCATCTACTTTTTCATACCAAGTTTGTAAGGGTGATAGTGTTCTAAAATGTTGTAAATGCTGCCGATAAGCATTAAGCATGACTTCAATCGCTTTTAAACCGACTTTTTCACCGAGTTTAATTTCACTTGCTGCGATAATAAAACTCGTTGCAAGGCGTTTTAAGTCCCACTCAAAAGGCGCAACTAACGTTTCATCAAAATCATTAATTCCAAATAATAAATTACGCTCAGGACTGGCAAAACCACCAAAATTTAACAAATGACAATCACCACAAATTTGCTGCATTAAACCTGAATGGCTTTTTTCCCATGCAAGGTCATATAACATCAAAGAAGGCATACCACGAAAATAAGCAAATGGCGAAACGCTCATTCGTTTCGCACGTACAGGTTTTAAATGATCTACACGCCCTTGATTACTCCAATGATAAATCGTTAATGCATCGACTCCCTTTGGGCGCTCTGAGAGTTGACTCAGTTCTGAACGTGAAATTAGTTTTCGCTGTGCTTTACCTAAGTCAAAGCCTTGTTGCTGATTTAAAAGCTTATTTTTATATTGATGTGAGGTCAGGTCTATACTGAAATCTGTCCATAAAAATTGCGGCAATTCAGGTGATTTTTTTTTGTGCATAACCAATATTCTAATTGTGTTTGTGAGCCGAAATCATAACATTGACATTTTTATCTTGTCATCATTTGTCTAGTGTGAATTCGACGCTGGTATTGGTCTTATATTTTTGCTCACCCTAAATAAGCATAACCCGAGTTCTGCATCCTGCAAAACTCGGGTATATGAGGTTGTGCTTTCAAGTGCTGTTCTTTTTATTGTGTTTGGTTGTCCATTCCAACATCATGTCCATGATGATTTTCCATCGGCTTCGTCTTCCTTAAGGGGACTCTTCCTTTCCCTACTCCGTGTGCCGATAAGCCTATATTAAAACCAACGGCATGCGTTGCCTATCCGCTATGCACCTAAATAGACGTAAGCTTTTTCGTACAAAGGCTACAAACTTCATAATAATCGGTTAGCCTCATTTATAATCCTGTGCAATTTCATCGGTGACTACTTTTTCTTCACGCTCTGCTTTTTCAATTCCTTCTTGAATCGCTTGTTGTGCTTCTTGCTCATCGGCATCGGTTTGCTCTAATTCTTCTTGAATTTGTTCAAACACACGCCCTGTTTGTAAAGTCACATATACAGGAAAATGGTCTGAGCCAATATGTGGCAAGCGTTGCATCTGCACCAAAGCAAAATCAGTACTATGGAAAATATGATCGAGCGACCATCTTAACAGCTTATAATCAGCGTGGAAGGTATTGACATATTTACGTCCAACACGTGGGTCTAATAAACCGCTAATTCGTTGAAATAAACGTGTCGTGCGAGACCAAGCAACATCGTTTAAATCACCCATCACAATGCAACTTTCATCCAAATCTTTAATTTGATCTCCTACAATCAATAACTCGGCATCACGTAAGGTCGAGTCTTTTGCTTCGGTTGGACTTGGTGGTTTTGGATGCAAACAATACAACTGCACAGGCTGTCCTGAACGTAAGATCACGGTGGTATGAATCGAGGGAATTTCATCACTCAGAATAAATTTCACTTCAGTGTCGAGCAATTTCAGTTTGCTATACAAATGCATGCCATACAAATTATCTAAAGGTACAGGCACGCGATAAGGATAATCTTTCTCGATGCTAGACAAAGCATTCTGCCAAGTTTGATCTGTTTCTAACGTTAATACGATGTCAGGTTGATACTTTTCAATTTGTTCAATCAATAAATGATATTGATCATTTGGTGTCAGCACATTAGATACAATTAAAGAAATTTGACGATCTGGCTCTAATTGTTCTGGGCGCACTTGTGCAACTTGCTTCTTCCACAGAAAAGTATAAGGCAACACCATTTTTAACTGATACGCCAAAGCCGCAATCAACAAAATCAGAATAATATCTCGTTTGACATCCCATTCTCCTTGCCAAAAAATAAGGAAAAGCAATGCCACGACACCCAAGACTAAGATTTGTAGTCGTGGAAAATCTGCGCCGCGAAACCACCATTCATCTCGTGGAATCAATGACCAAAAGCTCAGCCAAATCACCAATCCTGCTAAAATTTCAATCCAAAACATAATTTACACTCTTTATATTCTTAAATTTTTATTCATTTATAAATTTATATCAGTTTTGCATGTAACATAAACAAGATATATTGCACAATATTGTTGGTGTTTTGATTGTGTAGCTATTGCAGTTACACGTCCTTTTGATACACTCGAACCCCCCTATTAATTTTTTAACGCACCGAGGCGAAGTGACATGAAAGTAGGTCTGGTCGGTTGGCGCGGGATGGTTGGTTCCGTCCTTATGCAACGTATGGTTGAAGAGAATGATTTTGCTCATTTTGAGCCATTCTATTTTTCTACCAGTAATGCAGGTGGTGAAGCTCCTGCGTTTGGCGGTAAGACCGCCCCAGCACTTATGGATGCATCAGACATTAACAGTCTGAAGCAAATGGATGTCATTATTACCTGTCAAGGTGGCGACTATACCACTGAAGTTTTTCCAAAACTCAAAGCTGACGGTTGGAATGGTTACTGGATTGATGCTGCATCTACCTTACGTATGGATGATGAAGCCATCATCGTTCTCGATCCTGTGAATATGAATGTCATCAAAGATGGTTTAGTGAAAGGCACCAAAACTTTCGTGGGCGGTAACTGTACTGTTTCATTGATGCTGATGGGCTTAGGCGGTCTATTCCAAAACAATTTAGTGGAATGGGCAACTTCAATGACTTACCAAGCAGCTTCTGGTGCAGGCGCGCAAAACATGCGTGAACTGATCACAGGTATGGGGTATTTATATAACAATACCAAAGATTTGCTTGATGATCCTCGTTCACCAATTTTAGACATTGACTCTAAAATTGCACAATTACAACGTGGTGAAGGCTTCCCTTCTGCAAACTTTGGCGTGCCTTTAGCGGGTTCTCTCATTCCATATATCGACAAACAGCTCGAAAGCGGTCAGTCAAAAGAAGAATGGAAAGGTCAAGTTGAAACCAACAAGATCTTAGGCAATCAGCAAATTGTACCTATTGATGGTCATTGTGTGCGTATTGGTGCAATGCGTTGCCATTCTCAAGCTTTAACGTTAAAACTTCGTAAAGATATTCCATTGGATGAAATCGAAGATATTATCGCAAGTGCAAATGACTGGTCTAAAGTTGTACCGAATACCCGTGAAGCTTCCATGACAGATTTAACACCTGTTGCAGTGACTGGAACACTGTCTGTTCCTGTAGGTCGTTTACGTAAACTTAATATGGGTAAAGAATACTTAGGCGCATTTACAGTCGGTGACCAATTACTTTGGGGTGCTGCTGAGCCTTTACGCCGTATGTTACGTATCCTGATTGACTACAAAAATAGTTAATTTTTGAAATTTTTAGTCAAATAATGAAAGCCGAACTGTAAAGTTCGGTTTTTTTGTGTAACTATACGGTTAAAAATTTATTTGGGGATATAACTAAGCAAATCCGTGCTTAGTTAATTGACGACAATTTCATTAGAGCAATGAAAGCGATGACCGTATATAACAAACTAAAAATTGCCATATTAGCTATTATTGCATCACAATCTGTATCTGCAATTCAACTTGATCCAATTCAAATCCAGTCGAGTTCAGGAGATTTACTCTATGCAGAGATGAAATTTAGCAATTCGAATCCAAACGAAAAAATTGATGTTAATCTTGCATCAGCAGAAGATATGATGAATATTCGTGCATCGCATCAACCGCCTGGACATTTAAACTTTTTTACACGTCGTTCAGGTGATGGCAGTGGCGTCATTGTCATTACCTCTTCTCGCCCTGTGATTGAACCAGAACTGAATATTTTATTGAAAATTCAGGAAGGTAGTTCAACTTATATCCAACAAGTCAAAGCCAGCTTACCGCGTACCAAAACAGCGACCCCGCCAATGGCAATGCCGAGTAATGAAACAGCACTGACCCCACAAATGATTGTTAGTGAAAAGGATATTGCTTTAAATTTACCTGAAAGTGCTTCGCTACAACCATCTCAGCCAGTAAAACAAGACACGGCTATAGCAAACAATCTCGCTATTTCAACAGTAGCACTGCCTGCATTAAGTACAGCCACCAATACGGCGAACACGTCTTCAGCATCGCAACCTTCTATTCAAAATAATAATCCCCATCAGATACGTGAAGATCGTGAAGCAACACGTGCTGCTTTCTTGAAGCATCACCCTGTTCCAACAGAGAAGACTGAAACAGCACAAGTAAGCCCAAAACCTATACCACAACAACACATGGCACAAGTAAACCCCAAAGCTAAGCCACAACCTCAAACAACCAATAAACCACAAAATACACAAGCTACACCACAAGCAAAAGCTGCATCGGCTGCAATAAAAGGACAACATACTGTCCAAGCCAATGAGTCTTTATGGTCTATTGCAAGTAAAATTGCAGCAAAAACCAAACAAAGCATTCCAGAAGTAATGCGCCAATTACAAGCCAATAATCCTCAAGCTTTTGTACAAGGTAATCCCAACCGATTGCGTCAAGGTGTGGCTTTGAATCTTGCACAACCAATGCCGAATGCCCAGCAGAAATTTAAACCTGCTCCACCACAAACCGCACAACAAAGAGCCAATACCAAAACCAAATATCGACTTAACCAAGCAGAAATGAGTATTGTGGCAGATCAAAAACCATTACAAACGACATCCGCAGCACATCAAAATGGTCTACAAAAGACAACTTCAGCAGAATTATCTGTAAAAGTTATGACAGCACGTGAAAAAACAGTTAAATTACAAAATCACGTGACGCAATTGAGTTCAGCTCTAAATCAAAAGAACAATCGAATTCAATTGCTCAATGCACGACTTGCTCAAATTCAGCAACAATTGCAACAGCAAGCTCAAGCAAGAAAACCTAAGTAATTCACGTATTTTTTAAATTAAGGTTCATTGGATACAATGAAGGGGTAACCGAATATGTTGTTGTATATCATTCCTTTTGTTTTATTATTAGTGGTTGCGATTGTCTTAAAAAAACGTGAAGCAAACAATCAGGATGCTGACCGCAGTAAGACCAACAAAAAAGTCAGCAACAAAAAAACAGCCAAAAAGAATGTGGCGAAAAGTGCCCGTACGAGTCAGCGTCAACAAACACAAGTATCTGAACCAGAACCTGTTGTTCAAGATCAAGTTATAGCTGTCAGTGCCGATTTAAAGCAAAAAATTGAAAGTTTAATCAGCGCTAAAAATTATTCTGCTGCTGAAGCTCAGATCAATTTAGCCTTGAACCAAGACAACCGTCAACATGGCTTATATTTGTACTTATTGGACATTCATTTAGCACAAAAAGATGAATTTGCAATTAATCAATTGGTTCAGTATTTACGCTCTTTAAATTTGCATGATATCGCTCAACAAATTGAAGATAAAAAAACTCAAATTGATGCACAAACCATTGAAGTTATTGAGTTTAAAACATCGACTGAAGCAACAACACCAACAATTACTTCTGTGATCCAAAATCCAGTTCCCGCAGATGCTTTTGACGCATTAGTTGATCATAAACCAACAAACAATAACAGTTTTGATTTACTGCAAAATGAATATAGCCCAAGTGCAAAAAATGAACCTCAACCAATTGAATTAGCAGATGAGAAAACTTTAGCGACGCCTGTAAGTACAGTATCAAATGAACATGTTGATTTAGAGTTCACACCGAGTTTAACCACTGAAAAAGTTGCAACACCTGCTGAAGAAAAAGCAGAAACTGAAAATAATGCACTCGCATTTGATTTAACTCAACCTGGAACACATACAGATAAACCACAAACACGCGATGCATTAGATTTTAGCTTTAGTTTAGAAACACCTACAGCATCACCTGTCGTTGAAGAATTTGTCGTAGCGCCTGAAAACAAGACACCACTTGAATTTAGCCTAGATGCTGTATCCCCCCCAACTGAAACAGTGACTAAGCTCACATCTCCAGTAGAAAGCTTAAGTGAATTTAAACTCGATTTTGAAGCACCTGTTACACCAAGCAGTTCAGAGTCGATTAACATCGATACAGCAACGTCTGAGCCAACGATCTCAGAGCATAGCTTAGACTTTAAACTAGATAGCTTTGCAATAGAGCCAGCACCAAACTTTAATTTTGATGTTAATGAACCGCAAATTGTACCAAGCCTAGATTCTCAAGCTCAAAGTCAGATTCAAGAAACAGCAGCAACGCTTGACCCTTTAGCGCAAGCATTTCCAGATCTTTTAAATACAAATGAAATTGAATTAAACTTAGATCTTGCTGAACAATATATTACTTTGGGTGCATACGATGCTGCACGCCAACTCTTAGCGCAAGATCAGGATCATTATTCAACTGAGCAAAAGTTACAGTCACAAAACTTACTTAATCAAATAGCATCATAATATAATTCGTTTTAAGATAAAGCAGTCCTAGATGGCTGCTTTTTTTATTATGCAGCCTCAAAAATTAAGCCCATTCAGCCACCTGAAAACAGCGAACAAAACATCCTGAGCCTGAAAATGATGAACAAAAAAATTGCCTTAATTTACATGGGTGGAACTTTTGGGTGTATAGGCGAACCTTTAGCACCCATGCCTGAAACCGAGTTTATTCCAAAGCTTGAAAAAGTATTACCATCACATTTACAGATAGAATGCTTTAAAGCACCTGCAATCCTAGACAGCAGTGCTTGCACTGCCCAAGTTTGGTTGAAACTCATTCAGCAAATTCAAAACCTACAACATGCTTTTGAATATTTTGTGGTGATTCATGGAACAGATACACTCAGTTACGCTGCTGCTGTACTGTCACGCTTTTTAGCCGACTCTTGCACAGTGATCCTGACAGGAAGCCAATATCCGCTATTAGACACTCAAGGCGATGGTATACGTGAATTGAGCGATGCAATGGACAACCTCAACACTGCGCTAGAAAATTTGACAAAAGTTCCTTCAGGTGTGTATTTAGCGTTTTATCACCAAGTCTTTTATGCCCGTACTGCTTTAAAATTTCATGGTACGACTTTAGATGCTTTTCATGGTCAAAAGGTTGAAAATTTGCAGAAGAATATTTTTCCTTCTCAAAATCAAGCCTATATTATTGACCAAGCCGACATAGAAAAAGCACAACAGCTGAATATTCTCAATTGGATGATCTCACCGATTGAACAACAACAACTGGAAAATAATCTCGCTACTTTACTGCATAAACCACCTCATTTTCTCATTTTGCAGGCTTACGGTGTTGGAAATTTAGCGGTTAACGCCACGATTATTCAATATTTAAAACGCTTAAAAGCGCATGGTTGCTGTGTAATTTTAAGCAGCCAAGTCCCTTTTGGCGGCTTAGACCAACGTTATGCAGTCAGTCAATGGATACAAGATGCCAACATTTTATGCAGTGATGCTCAAAGCCAAGCCGATCTCTATGCCAAAATCTTAAAAATTTATTTACAATACCCAAGCTCCCAACAGTGGCATGACCATTGGTATGATCACTTAAACAATCAGCCTGAATAGAGGTAATTATGCAACGCTTTGCAATTGGTATTGAGTTTTGTGGCATTCGATATAAAGGTTGGCAGACTCAACAGGCTGGCGTACGCAGCATTCAGGAAACCATGGAAAAAGTCCTCAGCACCATCGCCGATGAGCCGATTATTTTACATGGTGCAGGTCGTACAGATGCAGGCGTACATGCAACCAATATGGTGGCGCATTTTGACACCAACGCAATTCGCCCGATGCGTGGCTGGCTCATGGGTGCAAATAGCCAACTTCCGAAAGACATTTCTATCCAGTGGATCAAGGAAATGGATCATGATTTTCATGCACGCTTTAAAGCCAAAGCTCGCCGTTATCGTTATGTGGTTTATCAATCACCAAGCCGTCCCGCTTTACTGTTCAAGCAAGTGACACATGCCTACTATCCACTGGCTGTAGACAAAATGATTGCTGCTGCCAAGAAATTTGAAGGCACACATAATTTTGAAAGCTTTCGTGCCGCAGCCTGTCAATCAAATCAACCTGTACGCCATGTAAAGCATTGTCGCTTGATCCGTCACGGCAATTATCTTGTTCTTGATATCCAAGCAGATGGTTTTTTACATCATATGGTACGTAACATTATGGGATGTTTATTAGAAATCGGACAAGGAATGTATGAGATTGATCATATTGATGAAATTTTTGCAGCCGAAGACCGTAAAGCAGCAGGAATTACCGCGCCTCCAGATGGTTTATATTTCATCCATGCGGATTATCCTGAGCAATTTGAATTACCCCAAATGCCTTTGGGACCACATTGGCTCAACATGCCTGAATAAACTTAAACTGACTCTGTATTACTCATGCTACAAACAATGTATGTTTGCTCTTACTTAGAATGCAAAAAGCTTCGGTTCATAACACCCGAAGCTTTGTATCGTGAGTGATACTCTTACTTAATGCTGTTTACGTTTTCGATATTCGACAGGTGTTTCGTTCGTCCAACGCTTAAATGCACGATAGAAAGTACTCGGCTCAGAAAAGCCCGTCAGATATACGATGCGCTCAACACTTTCATTGGTGTTTGCCAAAAGTTTCTTGGCTAAACGACAACGGTAATCAGAAAGAATCTGCTGAAAACTCGTATTTGCTTCAGACAATTGAGTACGCAAACGACGTGGCGTAATGTGCAATTGAGCAGCGACAGTTTCAAGGGTTGTTTCACCACTTTCTAAAGTTGAACCAATCGCACGACGTACTTCACCGACCAAATCATAACGTGCTAACTCTTGCAATTTTTCAATCGCAAGCTGCTCATGCAACTGTAGAAGTTCAGGTTCCGCTTGCCACAAAGGATAATCCAAAATCGCAGCATCAAAATATAAACGGGTTTCTTTTTGTCCTAAACTTACAGGACACTCATACACACGAAAATATTCATCATCGGAAGCACCTTCACTAAAGTTAAAATCGATATAAATAGGCTGAAAGCGCCCTTCGGTAATAAACTTAAAGAAGCGTAAAATTCCTGACAATGCACATTCAGAAAAATGCCGATTGACAATATTTTCCCCCCATGGTTGCTCACCATTGGTTAGATAACACCGTCCATCGTTCTCAACGACCAACTTGGCATGAAAAGCATCACTAATTAACCGTTGATATGCCAATGCTCGTTTGAGCCCTTCACCGAAGTTTTCACTTGAAATAAACAAATGCTCAATCACTTGCCCACGGTATAATGGTAAATGTTCACCAAGATGTAATCCAATGTCTGGATCCTTACTCACCTCTTCAGCGGCAATCCAAAAAGCATATTGCGCACTTAAAGGAGTACGGGCATTTTGATCAATTTGATTTAATGCCACACCGGCTTTTGATAATAGTTCTTCAGTTGGCAATCCCGCACGACGAATTGCTTGATAGCCTAATCGCAAAACAACCGAAGCATCAGTTAGCTGACTCACGCAGTGCCCTTCCTTGTATCTTATTCATTTATACTTAAATCATAAGATTTAGATTACAGACGATTGACCAAACTGACAACACATATAAGCAACTTTTTGTTGAAATAATTTATTTCTTTGTTCGTCTATTTTGACTACATTTACTTCGCTATAACTGACTGCCGACTTGTTTTTTTCTATTTTTTTGCCTATAATTTGCGCCTTTCCAATTTGATCATCAGGTAGGCTATGGCCAATAAAGAGGAACTTATCGAGTTCGAAGGCGTTGTCACCGAAACGCTTCCTAATACTATGTTCCGTGTGCGTTTAGAAAACGGTCACGAAGTGATTGCACACATTTCTGGTAAAATGCGTAAACATTATATTCGTATTTTAACTGGCGACAGTGTAAAAGTCGAAATGACACCTTACGACTTAAGTAAAGGTCGTATTACATACCGTGCACGCTAAGTTTTAGCAAGCAAAAAGCCACCCTTGTGGCTTTTTTAATGTTTTAATTCAGCGTACTATTTTTACAACCCACCGTATCACACTCACGAATTCGCTCTCTTAACCAAGCGTTGCGTTCTTGTGTTTTCTCTAAATTACAGTTCACAAAAACTGTACGTTCTGCTTCATCTGAACATTGTGCATCACGCGCTTTGATCCAAGAAATTTGAGAACGTTTTAAAATCGTTTTTTGATTTGTTGTTAACTTACTTCTGAGCAATTGATAATTTTTATTTAATTCAGCATCTGCGCTGGCATAAATTTTATTACTACAATAAATATCATCATAAGCATTACGTGCATTGTCACAATTATCTGCAAATGCAAAACTTGACAGGCATATTACACCCAAACACAGCGTTATCTTTTTCATTTTCTAATCCTAATCATCTTTGATTTTTATTTTTAAATGCTGTTTTAGCAATCAAACAACACTACATCATGAAATTTTTTACTACACTGATCAGGAATGTCAATATCAATAATGTGTTGGACATGAGGAAAAATATTTATGCAAAAAATTATGTCTTTCATCGGGGTGTATTGTATAGGTTTAGGCTTAATCGCATGTCAAACTGAGCTTAATCGTCCTTATGATCTCAATGCATATTTACATCAATTTCTTGGTCAATCCAGTCAAAATATCCAAGATAACTTGAATTTTAAAAAATTAGGTTATCAGAGCAAATTACCACAAATAACTGAATCACAAATAATTTATACTGTTTATCGTCCTTTAAATATTCCTATTCCACAAGGGGATGCACATCTAGGTAAAGTACAGTCTGGTGCAAGTAGTTATGATATTCACTTCCAATGTAAAATCATTTTTGAGTTAGATCAAAATATTGCGAAAGCTGTTCACTATACAGGACGAGCTTGCTAAAGACTAAATTTTTTATATAAAAAAACGCAGCCTAAGCTGCGTTTATATGATATCTAAAATAAAATATTAAGCGAGTGCTGCAACGACTGCATCACCCATTTCTACTGTACCGACTTGATTCATGCCTTCTGACATGATATCACCTGTACGCAAACCTTGATCTAAAACGTTACCTACAGCGTCTTCAATCGCTTTAGCAGCCGCTTCTTCACGGAAGGTATAACGAAGCATCATTGCAACAGAAAGAATGGTCGCAAGCGGATTCGCTACGTTTTGACCTGCGATGTCTGGCGCAGAACCATGACATGGTTCATACATCCCTTTACCATTTTCATCCAAAGATGCTGATGGCAACATACCAATAGAACCCGTTAACATTGCAGCTTCGTCAGAGAGAATGTCACCGAACAAGTTACCTGTTACAATCACGTCAAACTGTTTAGGTGCACGTACAAGTTGCATTGCAGCATTGTCGACATACATGTGTGAAAGATTAATATTTGGATATTGTTCTTCTTTCAATGCAGTTACCGTTTGTTTCCAAAGCTCTGTCACTTCAAGGACATTGGCTTTGTCGACTGAACAGACTTTGCCGCCACGTAAATTTGCCATTTCAAAAGCAACTTTGGCAATACGTTTGATCTCAGATTCGGCATAAACATCAGTGTTATAGCCCTGCTTCTCACCATTTTCCAGTTCACGGATACCACGTGGTTGACCGAAGTAGATCCCACCTGTCAGTTCACGTACGATCAAAATATCTAAGCCCGACACCACTTCTGGTTTTAAGCTTGAAGCATCAGCAAGTTGTGGGTAAAGAATCGCAGGACGTAAGTTTGCAAATAAATTCAATTCACTACGAATTTTTAATAAACCACGTTCAGGGCGGATTGAACGCTCAATCGTATCCCATTTTGGACCACCCACAGCACCTAATAAAATCGCGTCCGCTTTTTTTGCTTGCTCAGCAGTGACCTCTGGATAAGGTGAACCATGTGCATCAATCGCAGCACCACCGAGCAAACCATGTTCCCATGTTAAACCTAAATTAAATTTTTCATTGACGCTGGTCAGGACTTTTTCAGCAGCAGCAACAATTTCAGGACCAATCCCATCACCCGCCAAGATCAAAATTTGTTTAGACATTTGTATTTCCATTTTCATTGTTGACAGTTAAACCGCCAAGTAAGTTTAAATTTTTTGTTCAATATATTCACTTAAGCCTGTCTCTGCATTATAGGGACGGCAAAAACGACGTATGGTGCGTTTCTCTTGCAGCAAATCGACACATAGCGGTGAAGGTGCTGATACATTCAATAAACTTCCTGCACTTTCAGAGCGTTTACGATACATTTTAAAGGTATATTGCTGATTCGCTTTAAAACGATGAATCACATGAAAAACTTCAGCATGTTGTTGAGAAATAGGATAAAAACGTATCACCAATTCATACTGATTTGCAGGTATTTTCAAATACACAGCGTGATTTTTCGGATCTTGACTTGAAAGCTTGAGATAACCTGTTTTCAATGCATCTTTATGAATACGATGGGTATTTTCATCGATCAACGTGATGTTATTGAGTCGGCTAAATTCACAGTTTTCTGCTCCCGTGCAATAAATACTGACATTATTGCGTGGATCATAATATTGGGTTTCCGCTTTTTGAATGCGTGAAAAGTCCGATGTTTGACATGCACTCAATAAAAGACCCAATGCACCTAGTACAATACGATAATCAAAGACCTTAATCATTATTTTGGTCCAACCCTGCCACCTAAAACATATATATTCTTATGTTCCACATGTTAGCAAGAGTTGAACCTTCACGCTATCTATTATGCAATTAAGCCTGTATGTCAGAGAAAACCCACGGACGAGCAGCTTTGGTTTTTTCTTCATAAGCTTTGATCTCATCTGCCGCTTGTAAAGTTAAACCAATATCATCCAAGCCATTCAATAAACAGTGTTTACGGAATGGATCAACCTCAAACTTAAATGCTTCACCGTTTGGAGTGCGAACTTCTTGCGCTTCTAAATCAATCGTTAACTGATAGCCTTCAGTTGCAAAACATTCTTTGAATAATTGATCAACAATTTCTTCTGACAAAATGACAGGTAACATGCCATTTTTAAAACTGTTATTAAAGAAAATGTCCGCATAACTTGGTGCAATGACCGTACGGAAACCATATTCTTCCAACGCCCAAGGCGCATGTTCACGACTTGAACCACAACCGAAGTTAGCACGAGATATCAAAACCGTTGCACCTTGGTAACGTGGTTGATTCAAGGCAAAATCAGGATTTTTAGGACGTTTAGAATTGTCTTGTCCTAGAAAACCCTCATCTAAATAACGCAATTCATCAAATAAATTTTCACCAAAACCTGTACGTTTGATTGATTTCAAAAACTGTTTTGGAATGATTAAATCTGTATCGACATTGGCACGGTCTAATGGTGCAACGATACCTTGTTCAACGGTATATTTTTTCATTATCTTTGCTCCTATTAGTCCAAATTAGAACGAACGTACATCAACAAAATGACCTGCAATTGCAGCCGCTGCCGCCATTGCTGGACTCACCAAATGCGTACGCCCACCATTACCTTGACGACCTTCAAAGTTACGGTTTGACGTCGAAGCACAGTGCTCACCCGGCTGTAATTTGTCAGCGTTCATCGCTAAACACATTGAACAACCCGGCTCACGCCATTCAAAGCCCGCTTCGATCAAGATTTTATCCAAACCTTCAGCTTCAGCTTGTGCTTTGACTAAACCTGAACCCGGTACAACCATCGCTTGTTTAATCGTAGATGCAACTTTCTTACCTTTAGCCACTTCAGCCGCTGCACGAATATCTTCGATACGAGAATTGGTACATGAACCAATAAATACGCGATCTAATTGGATATCAGCCAATGCTTGACCACCATTTAAACCCATGTATTGATAAGCACGTGTCCAATCATTACGTTGTACGTCATCTTTGGCTTGTTCTAATGTTGGTACTGCTTGAGACACTGGAATGACCATCTCAGGTGAAGTTCCCCAAGAGACCTGTGGTTCAATCTCTTCACCTTGTAAAACGACTACAGTATCGAAATGTGCACCTTCATCAGAATGCAAAGTATTCCAATAAGCTACCGCAGCATCCCATTGTTCGCCTTTCGGTGCATATGGACGGTCTTTTACATATTCGATCGTTTTGTCATCGACTGCAACCATACCCACACGTGCACCGCCTTCGATTGCCATATTACAAACCGTCATACGACCTTCGATGGACATATCACGAAAGACTTGACCGCCAAATTCAATCGCATGTCCTGTACCGCCCGCAGTACCGATCTTACCAATGATTGCCAATACAACGTCTTTTGGTGTGACGCCCTGACCTAATTTACCGTCAACACGCACCAACATATTTTTCATTTTCTTTTGAACTAAGCATTGGGTTGCCAATACATGTTCAACTTCTGATGTCCCGATCCCATGCGCCAAACAACCAAAGGCACCATGTGTTGCTGTATGTGAGTCACCACATACCACCGTCATACCCGGTAAAGTTAAACCTTGCTCAGGACCAACAACATGTGCAATCCCTTGGCGAACATCATTGATGTCAAACTGAACCACATTAAATGTTTTACAGTTATCATCTAAAGTTTGTACTTGAATACGAGATGTATCATCTTCGATCCCTGCAATACCTGCTGTACGCTCTTTGCTTGAAGTGGGTACGTTATGGTCAGGAGTTGCCACATTAGCACTTAAACGCCACGGTTTACGTCCTGCAAGTTGTAAGCCTTCAAATGCTTGTGGTGAAGTCACTTCATGTAATAAATGACGGTCAATATAAAGAAGTGCAGAGCCATCATCTCGTTGTTTTACTAAATGGTCATCCCACAATTTGTCATACAATGTTTTTGCTTTTTGGTTTTCGCCTGCCATGTCGAGGTGCTCCACTGGACTGGGTAATTCTTTCATTAACTTCGATTATAACGACGTTTTCACATAAAACAAATTTATCATTTTTATTAATTTAAAAACTTTTTGGAATTACTAAATATTTAAAATTTAGCTCATTCTATTCACTAAAAACAATGAACTTAAAACTTTAATCATTTTAATTTTATTTAATTTTCATATACTTATCATTAAGTCTAATTAAATCAACCATACCTACCACATCACAATAGCGCCATTTTTTACTAAAAATTTGGTCTTCTAAACTGATAGGAAGTTTAAAAAAAATAAGGACTTGCTCTCTAATAGCCTTTCTCTCGGCAAAATTCTTTTGTAATTTGGAATATCCTGAAATCATACACACAATACCTAAAACACTAAAACAGCCGGTTAGCGTGCCAAACAATGTCCAATCCTGTTTAAAAACATGCAAGATTCCCCAAATCATCATTAGTAGTACATGCCAAAACTCAATGGTGAATGCATCATAAGGATTAATCGCTCGGTCATGTAGATAAGGATTCAAATACAATAATTGATTATGCTTCAATGCCACGACTAAAAAACCATCTTCATCTTTCTCTCTAAAAGCAACAACTTCTACTTTATTGTATGAGGAAATATAATGATCACTTAAAACGAAATGAACATCTTGATTATTTAATTTTGCTGAATACTCTTTTACTGGTATACGTTTAATGATTTTCATTCTGTTGTTAAACCAAGGGATATAATTTTGCTCCACTTCATGAATTGAAGTAATATCTCCATGCAACAAGATAAGTTCTTTGTCCATTTTTCCCTTTATTATCAACACCCCAAAGTATTCAATTTAAATCATAAACGAAACATTCTCAAAACCAATCATCATCAATCAAAAAAACTTTTTTACTTTTTAAATGATAATGATTATTATTTATTTAAGTTGAAAGCATTTGTGGTGATTCTCATGGCTCGTATTCAAAATTTCGTACATACCAATCAACGTATTTTCAAAAAAACATTAAGCTACTACATCATGCACATTACAGTAGCAATGCTTGTGGGCTATCTTGTTACAGGCAACGTATGGATGGCAATCACATTAAGTTTACTTGAACCCACTGTTCAAGCTGTTGCTTTTTTCTTCCATGAAAAAGTATGGAACAAAAAAGATGCTCAAGCAGCACAAGCTCTAGAACTAGAAGCAAAAGCATCGTAAAAAATCTGTTATGGAGGTTAATCACCACTCCACCGCAGCGATGAAAACATCCTGATGATCCTAAACAAAATAACGTACAAGCTCATCTCATAAAAAAATACAGCACCCAATCACACCAAAATAAAAGCAATCAGTCAAAAATCTAAATCTCATAAGCTCTCAAATATATCCACCAAGTATCCTGAAGTGCTTAAAAGTGATGATGTTCTATCTATAAATAAAACCCGCTTTTTATTGTTTTTATGATGTTTTCTACAAATAGACCTTCTATTTTTTATACCGTGAAAATCTGTATAGCATTTTTATGGAGAAATAAAAAACGTCGTTATTTTTTATGCAATTTAAAAAAAGTAAAAATTGCTTTGATTAATTCTTAAAATTTCTGAATAATGAATTACGCATAAAAATTCTTTATGGATGGAAATTGTTATGAATCTTGCTGCCTTTGAAGCTTTTGTAAAAGTAATGGAAACTGGGTCTATTTCGATGGCAGCAGAACAACTGTTTATCACCCAACCTGCGGTCACCAAACGAATACATAGCTTAGAAGATTATTTTGGTGTCAAACTTTTTGAGTCCGCAGGTCGTGGCGTCCAAGCAACTCATGCTGCTAACTCATTGCTTCCTAAAGTTAAAAATTGGTTAAATGAGCTAGGTGATATTCACCACACGCTTAGTCACGAACAAGGACAAGTGCAAGGTAAATTAAAAATTGGCACAAGCCATCATATTGGTTTACATCACTTGCCAACACATCTCAAAAAATATGTACAAGATTTTCCAAATGTGACTTTAGATGTGCATTTTGTAGACTCAGAACAAGCACATGAACAAGTCTTAGCTGGTGACTTAGAACTTGCCTTTCTCACTTTACCGCCACAAGGTGATGAACGCCTGAAATATGTGAAAATTTGGAATGACCCTTTGGTTTTTGTTGTTGCACCATTTCATCCTTTGGCACAAAAGGAAAATCTAACACTTGAAGACTTAATTGAATATTCAAGTTTAATTCCTGCATCACAAACATATACCAGTCAAATCACTTTAGCTGAGTTTGAAAAACAAGGCTTAAAACCGAAAATTACGATGAGTAATAACACACTCGAAGCCATTCGTATGCTTGTATCTATAGGCTTAGGGTGGTCTGTACTCCCTAAAACTTTGTTAAATCCCGACCTGAAACAGCTTGATATACCTGTCAATATGTATCGCCAATTAGGGATGGTTTGGCATCCTGCACGTAGTCAATCTCGTGCTGTTTTAGAACTTATTGATATGATGAAATAAATAAAAAAGCTCTCCTTAGTTTAGCGAGGAGAGCTTTTAAAAAATAATATATCGTTTCGTTTTACCTGACTGAATCTTCATGTAATGATTCATTTAACTGATCAACAATCGTTGCCCATTCACCATCTGAACTGAGTTTTTCAGCTAAAAATTGACGTTGTGCTTCCGTCCAAAAATCAGCTTTAGTCAAAAATGTACTTGCATCTAACTGATGTGTTTCAATAAATTTTGCAATTCCCGCTTCGCTTGAGTCTAAACCCAATTGTTCAAATAAATTGGTCATTCTTGGACGTGTTTGGCTCATTTTATTTTCTCCATCAGTTTTAAAATTTCTTATTTCAACATAACATTTTTAATTTTAAAGTGAAGTAGCAAATCTTAAACATCTGAAAATATTTACAAAGTTAAGACATAGATATAATCTTCTCACGATGCTGATTATTTTCAAAATATGGCAATAAAAAACAGCACCGAAGTGCTGTCATTCATCTAAGTCAGAAGTAATCAAATCGACCAATCTTGAATATCCCAACCTTGCTCTTTAGCAAGTGCTTCTAGACGATCATCTGGATTAATTGCAAAAGCATGATCAGCATATTCTAATAAAAAACGGTCATTGATTGAGTCTGAATATGCCCAAGATTCAGTGACATCACGTCCTTCTAACCATTGATCTAAACGTGCCAATTTACCCTTTTGATAACACGGAATATTGATGACTTTTCCTGTGTATTTTCCATCTTTTACTTCAGCATTGGTGGCAATAATTTCCGTGATTCCAAACTCACGAAAAATCGGTGCAGTAATAAAGTCTGAAGTTGCTGTAATCCCAACCAATGCATGCCCTGCATCTTTATGCTTTTGAATTGCTTCAAAACCTTTAGGACGCATTTGTGGGCGAATGACTTTTTGCATAAATAACTGATGCAACTCGGTCAAATAATCATGATCATGTTGTGTTAAAAACTCAAAAACAAATTCATTATACGCAATCGGGTCAAGCTGCCCTGCTTTATAGTCTTCATAAAATTTATCATTCATTGCACGATGTCGGACTGGATCGACCAAGCCTTCATTGACTAAAAACTCTCCCCAAGAGTGGTCAGAGTCGGTATTTAATAAGGTGTGATCTAGGTCAAACAACGCCAATTTCATGAAAATACTCGTTCAAACTGAAATTTAAGAAAAAAATTGTAAATCTATCTCCGCTAGTCGATAGAAATTCGGTAAGATCATAGCAATTTTACAACATTATTACTTTGACTTTATCGAGTTGGACAAAAGAGTGTATGTCCCCATATACAAAGTCAATGAAATTCACAATTTTTAGGTAGCCAAATGATCGATTCAGAAGGTTTCCGACCCAACGTCGGGATCATTTTGGCAAATGATATTGGACAAGTCTTATGGGCAAAGCGCATTGGTCACAATGCATGGCAATTTCCTCAAGGAGGGATCCAGTTTGGAGAAACTCCTGAACAAGCACTTTTTAGAGAACTCCATGAGGAAGTTGGTCTCTTACCAGAGCATGTCCAAATAATTGCGCAAACCGAAGGTTGGCTGCATTATCGTTTGCCACTTCGATACATTAGATCGGACTCCGATCCTGTATGTATTGGACAAAAGCAGAAATGGTTTTTATTAAAATTGGTCGCTTCAACGAAGTATATTCAGTTGAATCTTTCTGACCCACCAGAGTTTGATCAATGGCAATGGGTCAGCTATTGGTATCCACTTGGACAAGTGGTGAATTTTAAACGTGATGTTTATCGTAAAGCAATGATGGAGTTATGTATGCAAATGCCACAGCGTTTACCTGAAAATGCCATAAAAATGTAAATGATTTTTCAGGGAGGTACTGCTATAAATAATAGGTCATCTTGCAACTCAAGCACCATCTAAATTTAAGGAGCTTATATTCATGTCGAACATGCAACTGGACACGCTAAGACGTATTGTCCAAGAGATTAATACCTCGGTCAGCTTGCATGAATCTTTAGAAATTATGGTCAATCAAGTTTCTGAAGCCATGCACGTGGATGTCTGCTCCATTTATTTGTTGGATGAGCGTAATCAACGTTTTGTCCTCATGGCAACCAAAGGACTAAACCCAAACTCTGTTGGAACGGTATCATTACATACCAGTGAAGGTTTAGTGGGCTTAGTTGGGCAACGTGAGGAAATCGTCAATTTAGACAATGCCTTCAAACATGAACGCTTTGCCTATTTTCCTGAAACAGGCGAGGAAATTTATAATTCCTTCCTTGGTGTACCTGTCATGTATCGCCGTAAGGTGATGGGCGTTCTCGTGGTACAAAATAAAGAACCTCAGGATTTCAGCGAAGCGGCTGAGTCATTCTTGGTCACACTGTGCGCTCAACTGTCAGGTGTTATTGCGCATGCGCATGCCGTGGGTAATATCGATGTTTTTCGTAAACCCAATAGTTTACCGACCTATAAAACCTTCCAAGGCATTTCAGGTTCAGGAGGCATTGCCATTGGTCGTGCCGTTATTTTATATCCACCTGCAGATCTGGCAGCAGTACCTGACCGTGAAGCAGACGATATTAGTGAAGAGTTGCAACTTTTAGACCATGCCATTGCTTCAGTACGCAATGAAATTCAGTCTCTAGATGACAAAATGCAAGATGCATTAATGGCAGAAGAACGTGCCCTGTTTAGTGTGTTCTTGCGTATGCTTGATGAGAATGCATTACCGTCTGAGATTAAAACAGAAATTCGTGATGGTCATTGGGCACAAGGTGCGGTACGTATTGTCATCGACAAACATATTGCGCTCTTTGCACAAATGGAAGATGACTATTTACGTGAACGTGTCTCAGATTTAAAAGATTTGGGTCGTCGTATTTTAGCCTATTTACAAGAAGCCGATTCGAGTCATCGTGAGTTGACAGATGAAAGTATTCTGATTGGAGATGAAATCTCTACTGCCGCCTTGGTAGAATTGCCTGTCGATAAAATTGCAGCGATTGTTACCACTGAAGGAGCCATGAACTCACACATGGTGATTGTCGCACGTGCACTTGGCATTCCAACTGTCGTTGGGGTCACTGAACTTCCCGTCAATACACTCGATGATGTGGAAATGATTGTCGATGCACATCAAGGGCGTGTTTTTATCAATCCACCTCGTCGCTTGCGTACCCGCTATAAAGAAATTCAAAAAGAAGAAGAACAAATTGCCAAAGATTTAAAACAGTATGAAACGAAGGATGCTGTCACACCTGATGGTGTTGCAGTCAAACTCTATGTCAATACAGGCTTAATGATTGATGTCGTTCGTGGCGTGCAACGTGGTGCCAAAGGCGTTGGTTTATATCGTTCTGAAATTCCATTTATGCTGCGTGAGCGCTTTCCGGGTGAAGAAGAACAACGGGCAATTTACCGTCAACAACTCAGCCACTTTGCCAATAAACCTGTGGTCATGCGGACACTAGATATTGGTGCGGACAAAGACTTACCTTATTTCTCGATTGAAGAAGAAAACTCAGCATTAGGTTGGCGTGGTATTCGCTTTACCCTTGATCATCCTGAAATTTTTTCTTCACAAATCCGTGCCATGCTCAAAGCCAGCATTGGTTTAAATAACTTACATATTTTACTGCCTATGGTGACTAGTGTCAGTGAAGTTGAAGAAGCATTATATTTACTTGAGCGTGATTGGGTAGCTGTACAAGAGGAAGAACAGGTCAGGATCACCAAACCTAAAATCGGCATCATGGTTGAAGTTCCAAGTGTACTTTTACAGATTGATGAGTTTGCGCCTTTGGTCGACTTTTTCTCTGTCGGCTCTAATGATTTAACTCAATATTTACTTGCTGTTGACCGTAATAATCCACGTGTAGCCAATGTTTATTCGCATTCACATCCTGCGGTACTTCGTGCCTTAACACGCTTAGTACAAGAATGTCATAAGTACGATAAACCTGTCAGTATTTGTGGCGAAATGGCGGGCGATCCATTGACTGCAATTTTACTCATGGCGATGGGCTTCAATACCCTGTCGATGAGTTCAAGTAATATTTTACGCGTACGTAAAGCAATTTGTCATGTGCCTATGCCTGATGCCCAAGCACTATTAGATCAATCTTTAAAAATGAATAATCCACTCATGGTTAAAAGTTTATTAGAATATTATTTTAAAACGCATGGCTTAGCAGATATGGTGAAAAACTCTTCTCGTGTGGTCAGTTTATAATTTAAATCGTTTATCAATTTTAACAAAGTAATAGAAAGTAAAAAGGTCGATAATCATCAGAATATCGACCTTTTTTGTGTTTAGAATAACCACGTTTTGCATCTTTTTTTCGATCTACAAAAGTTTGGCTTTTGTTAAAATCGTTCATGTGTTTCGCCACAAAGTTGTGAATCACAACTTCTGGCGTAGCTTTTTTCTTCGCCATTTGATTGACCTTTTATATTAAAAACATCAGCATGATGTGAAGCATATAATGCGCTTTTTTGTGCAAAATACAAGCGGATCAAGTACTCATTTGATATAAAAATGTTATTTTCTATCACTGATATTTTAATAATAACTTTAGAAATCAGCAAACTTCTAACTTATTTTCATAAATAACTCAATATCTTAAGTATTTAAAATCATAATTTAACAATTTATTAAATATTTTCAAAAAGATAAATTTGCTTTATTTTAAAAACGTATATATATTGTATATACATTTTTAATCATCACCTTTAGGGATAAAAACGTTATGGCTGAATTACCCAAAAAAACAAAGGTGAATAAAAAAGATGGACAGCTCTTAATTCGCATTAATAGTGCTGAGCGCGATGAGTTTTTACAACTCTGTGAGCATCTGGACACCAGTGCAGCACGTGAATTAAGAAAATTTATCCGTAGTTTTATCAAAAAACATCAGCCAACGGATCTTCAATCGAAGGAGTAACATGATGTCAAAGCAAGTTAAATCTTTAAAGAAAAAAATCAAAGCACGTTTGGACAAAATTTCAAAACACGAAGGTAAATTGAAAAAGCTCCAAAAAAAGCTGAAAAAACAAAAGTAATCGCGATTACTTTTCCAAGCTTGAACCTTAATCAAAACGCTTAAAATGAAGGTCATCATAAAATGATGACCTTCGTGTTTAAAACTGATCTGTTTTGAATCTCGAAACGTTTAGGCAGCCAAAGCTCTTTCCAACAACCTTTCCACATCTACAGTTTTCGCATCGACCATGCCCACCACACGTCCATGAAATTCGCTATAACGGGTTTGAATAAACGCATTTGCTACAAAATCAGGCGCATACTGTTTCAGTAAAATCGCCTGTGCGAGAATGACCAAACGGCTGACCAAACTACGTGCCATAAACTGCAATTCATCTGCCTGTAAACTGCTAAATAATTTAAATAAGGACTGTAATTCATTTTGTAAAATCACATCTTGTGAAGCAATTTCAGCAAAAGACTTGAACAATACTTCTATAGATTCACGATCCCGCTGAATGGCACGTAACACGTCCAGACACATGACATTGCCCGAACCCTCCCAAATGGTATTGACCGGCGCTTCTTTAAAAATACGTGCCATAATGCCTGTATCAACATAGCCATTGCCACCAAAGACTTCCATCATCTCACCCGTCAGTTCAACAGTACGTTTACACACCCAAAACTTCGCTGCAGGGGTCATGATGCGTTTCCAAGCCTGAGACAAGGCATCATCATGCTCATAGCAATGTGCAAGATGAAATGAGAGCTGCATTGCCGCTTCAGTTTCCAAAGCCAAATCGGCAAGTACTGCTTGCATTAAAGGCTGTTCAGCTAAATGTTTCCCAAAAGCTTTACGCTGACGGGTATAGGCGATGCACTGTACCAATGCCTGACGCAGCATCGCACTTGAACCGACAGAACAAGTCAAACGTGTGTAATTCGCCATTTCAATAATGGTGGGAATCCCCCGTCCTGCTTCACCGATCATGATGCCCCACGCATTTTTAAATTCAACTTCCGAGCTTGAGTTACTGCGGTTGCCGACTTTGTCTTTTAAGCGTTGAATGTGAATATTATTCTTTGTGCCATCTTCCAACCAACGTGGCACAAAGAAACACGCCAAACCATCGTGTTCAGTTTTTGCGACAACCAAGTGCGCATCACACATTGGCGCAGAGAAAAACCATTTATGCCCTGTCAGTAAATAAGCTTTGCCACGCCCTGATTCAGCCACAGGCACAGCAAAAGTTTCATTGGCACGAACATCTGAACCGCCCTGCTTTTCGGTCATGCCCATGCCCATCCAGATGGATTTCTTTTGAGCAATAGGCACATCTCGCTCATCATATTCATTGGATAATAATTTTTCGGCGACTTTTGCCCACAGTTCAGGTTCATTTTGAAGTAGTGGAATACTGCCTAAAGTCATAGAGTTGGGACATAAATTTCCACACTCTACTTGTCCTGCAAGAAAGAAACGTGCAGCCCAATCCACCCATTTTGAAGGCGATTGTGGATGGTTAAATGGATATGCATGCGTATTATATTGACGATTTAAACACATCCATTTGTGCCATGAGGGGTGAAATTCAAGGAAATCTTTACGGCGACCTCGGGCATCAAAAGCATGCAAAATCGGCGTGTGTCGATTGGCTAAATCTGCATATTGATAATATTCAGTCGAACCAGCAATCTGTGCGAGTTCAGTCAGTGTTTTTTGATCCTGACTGCCATAACGTTGCAGAATTTCTTGTAAAACCTGATCTGTGCTGAATAAATTGTAGTTTTGCAATTCATCAAACTGATTGTTAATCTCGTGGGTTTGCCATGCTGTGATTGCCTGAGATTGTGCTGTATTCATTTTCAACTCCTGTCTTGTTGTTTTGTCCGATTACATTCAGTATAGAAGAAAATTCAGACTTGGATGTTCGGATTATTTTTATGGCTTTAGCAAGCATCAATGTACGGCGTAAGCCCCGTCAATCAAGAGCGCGTATGACTCAAGAAGCGCTGATGGAAAGTTTTGTTCGGCTTTTGCATGAACGTGCTGCGCATGAAATTACCATTCGGGAAATCACCGAGCTTGCAGGTGTCGGTTTGGGCACGTTTTATGAGTATTTTTCCAAAAAGGAAGATTTGATTGCCTTGCTGATTCATCAGCATGTAAAAACCAATGCTGAAACAGTTCAAAGTTATGCACAAAGTCTGTATGAGTTATCCACAAATTTACTGTTGGGTGATTATTTAAAGCAGGTGATTCATTTTCAGTTGCAAGAAATGCAGGTGCAGCAGTTTTTATGGGCGCAGTCTTTTTTGTTGGAACGACAGATTTCGAGTATTGAAATTTATCAGAAAAGTTATGCCATGATGGTACAGATGTGGCGCAGTATTCTTGTGCCTTTTGTACAGGATGATAAGCAATTGCAACGTATGAGTTTAAATGTGCAACGGATTTGCTATGGTTTTATTTCTCAGACTTTACTGATTGAACCTGATTTTAAGGACTGGGAGGCTTTGGAGGGGGATGTAATCTGTATTCTAAATAATTTAGCTTAACGCATATTAGGTTTGTAAATAAATGTGTCTATTTATTGGCAAAAGACACCAAAACAGCTCAAAAACAAAGCGGCATATTTCAAGTCGCTTTTTTACGGATGAATGACAATTTTTTAATTAATTAAGTTTTTGAAAAACAATAATATTTAACTTTTAATTTCGCATAAGCGCCATTATGTTAAGTGGAGAAGAAGTTAGTGGATATTTCATGTATTTTTAAGTATTAAAAGTCAGATTACAAATATTAAAATGATTTTTAAGGTATTTTTACATATCCTGATGTTATTCAATAATATTTATATTAAAAAATGAACCATCAGATAAAATTATTCGGCGAAGCCCTACCGACCAGTCCTTATGGAACCGCTTTTTTTTGGTTCGATTCTCTTTCAGGATCTGAAAAAATCAATGAACTGTTTGAATATCAGCTCATTGTCAAAGTTCGGGATGAATATCATAATCCTGCACATGGTTATCGTGGATTGGAAGGCTTTGTTTCCAAACAAACAGCCGACAATGGCGGAACACCAGGTTCAGATCTGAATCTACAAAGTCTAATCGGCACTGAAATCGCAGTACGTATTCGCCTTGATGGATTAAAATTAGAATATTCACAATTGGGACTCGGTAACCATAATCATGGTGAATACACTGAACAAAGCAGTTTTAGTGGAAGTCGTTTTTACCGTGGTCTGGTCAATCGAGTTGAAGTCCTGCCTGTACGTAACCGCCATGCCACTTATAAAATCACGTTGGTACCGTGGTTATGGCTGTTGACCAAAACTACAAACTATAAAATTTATCAAAAGAAAAGCGTCTTACACATCATTGAAGAAGTCCTAGAACGCTATCCTTACCCTGTAGAATATCGTTGCAGTGGCAATTACCCCACACTGGATTTTCAGATCCAGTATGGCGAAGATGATTTTTCTTTTATTCAGCGTTTGATGCAAGAACATGGCATTAATTTTCATTTTGAACATAGCCAAAACCATCTCACCTTGGTGCTTTCTGATCATAATGCGGCATTTAAAGAAATGGATGCCGAAGGCTATCGTAACCTGAGTATTTATCCACCGAATCAACGCTTTCCCAATCAAGCCGAATACATTGAATTCTTTGAGCCTGCACAGCAGTTGGTCAGTGGTAAAGTGCAACTCAGCGATTTCCAATTTAAAAAACCGAGTCTGACCCAAACCGCCCAAGATCAATTCCTATGGGATCATCATTTTGCTGAACAAGAAATTTATGAATGGCAACAAGGTGATTTTATCTCTGCGGAAGATGGTGGCGAGCACAAAGCCAAACAACGGGTTGAACAACTCTATCAACATGGTTATCGTGCGCAAGGCAAAGGACATCTCAAAGGCTTACAAACAGGCTATCGCTTTAACCTAGAAAACCATCCCAATGGAGATGCTAACCAAGGCTGGCTCGTGCTCGGTACACAGACCATCATTCAAGACCTCAGTGAAGAGAAAGCCGATAACCAATTCTACGATTCCAAAGTGGAATTTTTAGTTCAACCCGATGCACAAATCTTCCGCCCAGATCGAACCTTAGACAAGCCACAAGGACGACCACAAACCGCTACAGTGGTAGGACCAGAAGGACAGGAGATTTATACCGATCAATATGGACGTGTGAAGGTGAGATTCCATTGGGATCGCTTACATCCGAGTCTTAGGCCAAAAGATGAAGATGATTGGACCTATAGCGATGGTACCAATACATGTTGGTTAAGGGTGTCCACCGCTTGGGCAGGTAATAATTTCGGAACCATTCATTTACCGCGGATTGGTCAGGAAGTGATAGTCGATTTCTTTAATGGTGATCCTGATATGCCTTTTGTGGCAGGACGTTTGACCAATCCTGAACACATGCCACTGTGGGAATTGCCTGATCAAAAAGCACTTTCAGGGATTAAGTCGAAAGAATTGGGCGGAAGCCAAGCCAACCAATTGGTGATGGACGACACTCAAGGACAAGTACAAGTCCATTTAAAATCTGACCATCAATCGAGTGAATTGAACTTGGGTTATATCACCCGTATTCCTGATTCGAGTGGACGTAAGGATTATCGTGGGCAAGGTTTTGAGCTACGTACCGATGGGCATGGCGTGATTCGTTCTGCCAAAGGAATGATCTTGACGACTTATGCGAAGAATCAGGCGGAAAGCTATGCCAAGAATATTCAAAATACTACAGCACAGTTAAAACAAGCGATTGAACAACATAAGACACAAACACAAACAGCGATAAATCAAAAAGCAGATGAACGCAGCCTAGCCTCTACTGCGCAGACTGATTTAGCAACACAAGAAAAAGCCATTTCAGGCAGTGGTGAACAAGCGGAATTACAAGCTGCACAAGTCGTGGTGGGTTCTTCGACGGGTGTTGCGGTAGTGGCTGAACAAAGTATTCACCTGAATAGTAATGAGCAAATAGCATTGACCAGTGGCAAAGATGTCAGTCTTGCTGTGGGTGAACGTTTATTTGCCAGTGCAAATCAAGGGATTAGTTTATTTACCCAATCCAAAGGTGTTCGTTTATTTGCAGGCAAAGATAAGATTGAGCTACAAGCACAGAATGGTGGCTTAGATGCCATTGCTCGACAGAATATTCAGATTATTTCTACTGAGGATAAAATTGAAGTTACCAGTCCGAAAGAAATTATTCTGACTGCAGGGGGATCGCAGCTCTTAATTAATAGTAGTGGTGTATTTATTAAGACTGGTGGAAAATTTGAGGTAAAAGCAGGACAACATCTTTTTGAAAGTGGAGAAAGAGTTTCATATAGTTTACCATTCGTGCCAGCTTTAATTAATTTACAGAGTGAACTATGTCCTATCAAGCAAGTCTATAGTGAACCTGTGGTCTATGCTCCACCTATAACAACAAATAGTCTTGTAGCATCGAATACAACACCTACAAGCTCTACACCAACATCATCAACAGTAAAATGTTCATCACACATCCCTAAAAAAGAAGATAAAAATTATGATCTAAGATTTCCTGTGAAAAATAATTATAATGTTGATGAACAAGGTATTAAAATCAGTAATATATTAAATAGATGGGAAGAAATTTCCAGAAGAAAATTTGACTTATTATATGATCCAGCTCTAAATAAAATTACCGCAAAGGTAATAATTAAGATTCAATTTATGGAAGCTCAACAAACTATAAATGGAGTAGTAACAAACGTACCATATGATAAGAATAGCATTCAAAATCATGTTTCTAGACCTTATGATGCTATTAAATTAGCTACAATAAAAACAAAAATTGAAGAAACTTTAAACAAAGAAATTAAATACTTAACTCCAGTACAGTGTAATCAAGCAGGTGGCTGTGCTTGTAAAATACCAATGTATTTAGAAGTAGAGTTTGTTGAAAACGGTAGATTTCATCAAAAAGTAAATCTATTTCCAAAATCACCTCGCCCTAATACAGACAATTGGGCGGAGGAAAGATTAGATACTAATAATCAAGTTATGTCCCCTGATCGTGAACATGCTTTAGCTCATGAAGTTGGTCACTATTTCAACTTCCCAGATGAATATTATTTTAGTGGAGGAATGGTACATAAGATGTATATCAATCCTCGAACAAAAATTGTTGATCTAACAATTCCTGAGCCAGTAGATGATTGGAAACGCTATTCACTAGATAATCTAATGGGACAAGGGGCAACAAAGTTAGACCCAGAACTCCCTAAATATTATTTTAATTTTATTAAAGATTGGTTCGAGAGAAAAACGAGGATTCAATGGAATATCGTCACTTAAAAAAATGGTTAATAGCGTCTATAGTTTTTGGATTAATAGGTTGTAACTCAATGAATATAAATCATCAAAAAGAAAAAGCAGAGATATCATTTTATACAAAATCTGACTTAGTATATATCTCTACTAATGAATATTTTGGCTATCAAGATCAACAAAGCTATTATGTAATTTTAGATTCTAGTGAGTCTTCATATGAAAATAGAGATAAGTTTAAAATAATCGGAAGATTTTTATCCAATGACCCTAATGATAAATTGCAAATTAAATGGGCTGAAAGATTTATTAAAAATCATAGCAATAAAAATATATACTCTGATTCAATTGTCACATTAAAAAAAGATGAAAAAATATATACTTACCCAATAAAAGATACTACTGAAAATGAAATTAAAATGAGAAATAATTTTTTTATAAATGCAAATAAAATTAAAGAAAAACTCTATAGCCAACATACAGATTGTGAGTATTGCTTTGAACCATCGGTAGATATTTTAAAAAATGGGGAAGACTATACTTTTAATTTAAAACTTAAAAATATGGGTTCAAATTATTTTGATTTAGAAGGTATTTCAGAACTAACTAAACCCAAAGGGTTGCTTTCATCTCCAGTTTTATCAATATTTTTCGAAAAAGAACTTATAGAGTTAGACAAGTCAAATTTATTAAATAATAACTACTTAGATAAAATTACTATTTTAAAAAATGAAACAGTAATAATACCTTTTGTAATTCACTCTCATGAAATACCGAAGTCTATTAGAAACAAAGATTTAACTAAAGAAAAATTAACTATTACGATGTTATCTAAATATAAAAGTGGTGAACTAAGCAATAACTTCTACAAATTTACTTTGTATAATAAGTAGTGATGTGTGCTGAAATAACAGGAGACTTCCACTAGGGAGATTCGAGACAGTCAATTTTGTTAGAAAATCTAAAATTAACATAATACACCTTATACGAAATGCTGATGTAACTCCAAAATAGAAATGTCCGGTTTCTCCAAAGTAAAAATGTCCGCTTTTAGAATATGCGCTTTTGCGATTATCTAAGCGGACGGTTTGATATGTTGGTGTCTATGTCGGATAAAGAACTTAAACGATTGTCGGTCTTGCAGGAAATCTGCGATCAACGCATAACTCAACCTCAGGCTGCTCAGCTACTTCATATCTCAGAACGTCAAATCAGACGATTACTGCAGAAATATAAAGCTCAAGGCCCAGCTGCATTAGCACATGCTGCACGTGGCCAAACCAGCAACTCCAGGCTTCCTGAAGAAATCAGGCTCAAGTGCCTCAATCTTGTTGCTGAGCAATTCCACGGTTTTGGACCCACTTTAGCGCATGAAAAGCTCACCACTGTTCATGGATTTGATATTTCAGTGGAAACACTACGTTCTTGGATGATTGCAGCTAATTTATGGATTCCTCGCGCCAAGCGTCTGAAACGACCGTATCAGCCTCGTTATAACCGAGATTGCGTCGGTGAACTGATCCAGATTGATGGCTCATATCATGACTGGTTTGAAGGCCGTTCTGCCAAGTGCTGCCTACTGGTATTTATCGATGATGCCACAGGAAAATTACAGCATTTACGCTTCTGTGAATCAGAATCAGCCTTTGACTATATGATTTCAACACGCTTATATGTCGAACAGCACGGTAAGCCTTTAGCATTTTACAGCGACAAACATTCAGTCTTCAGGGTGAATCAAAGCAGCAATAAAGACACCAAGATCACGCAATTTGGACGTGTGCTCAGTACCCTCAATATCGATATCATCTTCGCCAACTCACCACAAGCTAAAGGCCGTGTAGAACGGGCGAATAGAACGCTTCAGGACCGTCTGATCAAAGAAATGCGCTTGGAAGGTATCTGTTCGATTGAGCAAGCGAATGCCTGGCTACCCTGCTTCATTGAGCAGTTCAATCAGAAGTTCGCCAAGATGGCTTTTAATCCTAAGAATCTACATCGGCCTATCACTGAAACAGCCGAAGAATTAGATGATATTTTTACTTGGCGTGAACCCCGCAGAGTCACGAATAGCCTGACGATTACTTATGATAAATGCGTATATCTCCTAGAAAACACCGAAGAAAATCAAAGGTTGATCGGTAAGTATCTTGAGTTCCTGGAATACCCGGATGGTACTGTAGCCCTCATGCATGATGGCCGAAAGATCAATTACAGCCTATTCGATAAATTAAGTCAGCTGAATCAGCGAGAGATTGTTGAGAATAAACGGTTGGGTGCTGTTCTGAATCATATCCAACAACAGCATGAAGAACTGGAACAACAAAACAAACGCAATCGTTCTCAAAAGATGCCAAGTAGACGTGCACAGAAAACAGCGATTGAACAACGAAATCTGAATCCTGTGCTTGACTTGGAAATGTCCATATAGGACATTTCTATTTGGTTATTAGGTAGGACATTTCTACTTGGGAATAACAAACCATGTAAGGAGAGTTAGAAGTGGAAAAATATTATGTGATGTCTAAGAAGTATGGAAAAAATATTTTGACTTCAATTATTGGAAATAATGCTTTTTTAGTTGAAGATTTGTCACAATGTAACAATTATGCAGATCAGATATTTTATACCTCATATTTTAAATTAGATAAAATTAAAAAAATGTATTTGGTAACAACATTTTTTAAGAAATATAATTTTGCTATTAGGCGATTTGTTAATGAAATTTACATAGTTTCTAAAGAGTTTTATGAAATTCTAGAAGAGTTTGATGTTGTTTTAAAAAATACAATTAATTTAGTTGTGGTTGATCATAAAAATCATAGTAAACAAAATGAGAATTTTATTTTAATTGAATTTAATTCAGTTAGTTTTAAAGAAGTTATTGATTTAAATCATAGTAATATATTTCAAGAGTATGAAGATACTATTGATAGCATAGAAAAAATCAAGTTAAAAAGTGATTTGAATTATGATGTCTTTCTCATTTCAGAAATGAGAAACCAATTTAAATCTCCTATTTGCTCTGAAAAATTTAGAAATAATTTTATTGAAAAAGGTTTGGAAGGAGTGCAGTTTTTTGATTTAGATAATGCACCTTGGCAAAATTTAGATACATTAGAATTTTATTTTGAGAAGCAAACAACAGGGGACGTTGGTGTTTTTGTTGATCCAGTATAACCTATCTTCAAAACTTTAAATTGCAGTAAATAATAGGGTTCTGTCGCATTAAGGTTTTTAAAAAAAATTAAGTTACATAACCTTATGAAAATCAGAATATATTTTTATCAAAAATAGCTATTAATTTCTTAATGCGACAGAACCCCGCCAACAGATCAACCAACATCAAACGCCACAATGGACAAACCAGTACGATTACGACAAAGATCCACTTTGGCATACAGAACAAAAAGCCAACCCATTTGACCGAGTCTGGTTTTACCACTGTGACCACTTAGGTACACCACAGGAAATGAGTGACCAAACAGGGGCGATTGTTTGGAGTGCAAATTACAAAGCTTGGGGTGAGTGTAAGACTGAAAACCACACCAAGAGAGACATTTGGGACAGTGAAATCATTACTAATAACCTGAGATTTCAAGGGCAATACTACGACCAAGAGACAGGACTGCATTACAACCGTTATCGCTATTATTCACCTTATGTGGGACGGTTTATTTCTAAAGATCCGATTGGTCTACTCGGTGGGTTAAATACTTTTGCTTATGCGCCGAATCCAATTTATTGGATTGATCCATATGGATTAAATCCTAAATATAATAAACCATTGAATTCTCCTCTTATAGATAAGTGGATAGACAAAGGTGGAACAGTTTGGCAAGAGGTGGATACAAAAACTTGGGTGTATAAAGATTGGGATGGAAATGTAGTACGTTATCCAAACGGTTACCCAGATTTTTCCTCTTATGTGAAACAAGAAGTTAAAATTCCTAATTTAAAAGGAAACCATTCAAAATCACCGACTGGGGATTTTGGCAGAGCTGATGCCCTTGCTCCTAACGGTAAGGCTGATTATTCTAAAAATACTTGGCATCATCATGAGGATAAAGTAACGATGCAGGAAATGCCAAAAGATACTCATAATAGATTCACTCATTGTGGTGGAGTATCAGGAATTAAAAAAGGCTAATATTTCAAAGGAGAAAATAATGCCTGTAGTGTTAAAAAAAATGAAAAAAGTATTTCTTCAAGAATTAATGGAATATTTTGATAGTTTACCTGAAGATTATTTGAGATTTTATGAGAAATATAACGGATTGATTATTACGGATCCAGATTATTTAGATATAGAGTTTTCAACTTTAAATGGTTTGGAAATATCTTTCGATGCAATTCTAGAAGTATCTTCAGAAAATGATAGTTATGATTTACTTAGTATAAATAAAGAATTAGGTAGTGATTTGCCTAATTCTAGATTTATTATTATTGGATCAGATCCTGGTGGAAATTTTTTTATAATGAATAAAGATAATAGTAATATATTCTATTGGGATAGAACCATTATTCATAGCGAGTTAGATGTTGATTTCATTGAGTGTGATATAGGTAATATATATTCAATTGAACTAAAATTTAGTAATTTTATTGATTTAATACTGGAAAAATGTAGAAGAAATAATATTGATATTCAAAAATGATTTAAGAAATTAGATTCCTAATGACATTAAATTAGCCGTATTATTATCTAATCCTTTTTAAGAATATTTAAAATTAACATAATACACCTTATGCGAAATGCAATGTATAACTTTATTTAAATCAGTGTTTTGCAATCCATAAAAAAGTCTAGTTTAAAAAACCTAGGCTTTTTACATGAAATTTCACTGTTCCACAAAAAACCGCCCTCAGGCGGTTTTTTAAAATCTTAAATTAATTACTTCACATCAAAACGGTCCGCATTCATCACTTTCGTCCATGCCGCCACAAAGTCTTTGACAAACTTCTCTTTGTTGTCATCCTGAGCATACACTTCAGCATAAGAACGCAGAATCGAGTTAGAACCAAACACAAGGTCTACACGCGTTGCTGTGTACTTCGTTTCGCCTGTCGCACGACTCACGATGTTATAAGAGTTCTTACCCGTAGGCTTCCAGTTATATGACATATCAGTCAATGTCACAAAGAAGTCATTGCTGAGTACGCCTACGTTGTCCGTAAACACACCATGTTTTGAGTCAGCATAGTTCACGCCCAATACACGTAAACCACCAATCAACACCGTCATTTCAGGTGCAGTCAAACCAAGCAATTGCGCACGATCTAACAATAATTCTTCAGGCTGAACTACATAGTCTGCTTTAACAAAATTACGGAAACCGTCCGCTTTAGGTTCAAAGTCCTCAAAAGAATAAACATCAGTCTGCTCCTGAGTTGCATCACCACGTCCTGCAAGGAACGGAACTTTGACATTCACACCTGCATCCCGTGCTGCTTTCTCAACAGCTGCTGTACCACCCAAAACAATCAGGTCAGCAATGCTGACTTTTTTAACCAATGTGCTCTGAATTTCTTCAAGTTTCGCCAGAACTTTCGCTAAACGTGCAGGCTCATTTCCTTCCCAATCTTTTTGTGGAGCAAGACGGATACGTGCACCATTTGCCCCACCACGGTAGTCAGAACCACGGAAAGTACGTGCACTGTCCCAAGCAGTTGCAATCAGTTCAGCAGACGTTAATCCACTATTGAGTAATTTAGTTTTTAAACTAACAATATCCACATCAGATAGTGTGTAATCTACTTTTGGAATTGGGTCTTGCCAAATTAGATCTTCAGCAGGCACGTCAGCACCTAAATAACGGGTTTTCGGTCCCATATCACGATGCGTCAATTTGAACCAAGCACGCGCAAACACATCAGCCAATTTGTCTGGGTTATGATAGAAATCTTCTGCAATTTTGCGGTATTCAGGGTCAAATTTCAGTGCCATATCGGCATCTGTCATCATTGGATTACGGCGCACATTTGGGTTAAATGCATCAACAGGTTTATCTTCTTCTTTGATGTTAATGGGTTCCCATTGTTTTGCGCCTGCTGGGCTGGTGGTCTTTTCCCATTCATAGGTAAATAATAAATAAAGAAATTCATTGTCCCATTGGGTTGGATGGGTTGTCCAAGCACCTTCTAAACCACTGACCATAGTATTTGGACCATTGCCTGTGCCTTCTGAGTTGTGCCAACCTAAGCCCTGAAACTCGACATCTGCACCTTCAACATCTGCGCCGAGGTTTTCTGCCTTACCGTTACCATGTGCCTTACCAACAGTATGACCACCCACAGTCAGTGCAACGGTTTCTTCATCATCCATGCCCATACGGTCAAAGGTCACACGCATGTCCTGCGCGGTACGTAGTGGGTCTTGAACCCCATCCACACCTTCTGGGTTGACATAAATCAGACCCATTTGAACTGCAGCAAGTGGATTATCCAAAGATGAACGATCTTGATCATCTTTATAACGTTCTTTGGTTGGCGCTAGCCAATGACGCTCTTCACCCCAGTAAATGTCTTTTTCAGGTGCCCAAATATCTAAACGACCACCACCAAAACCAAAGGTTTTTAAACCTGCAACTTCATACGCAACTGTACCTGCCAATACAATCAAGTCACCCCAAGACAGTTTGTTACCGTATTTTTTCTTGATGGGCCAAAGTAAACGACGACCTTTATCGGTATTGACGTTATCAGGCCAACTGTTCAATGGTGCAAAACGTTGGTTACCTGTATTTGCGCCACCACGACCATCTTGTTTACGGTATGAACCTGCTAAGTGCCATGCAGTACGAACAAACATACCAATATAGCTGCCATAGTCAGATGGCCACCAGTCTTGACTGCTGTTGATCAGTTCTCTTAAATCTTGTTTAACTGCTTCTAGATCAAGTGATTTAAATGCTTTGGCATAATCAAAATCAGGATCCAGTGGATTGGTTTTTGTATCATGCTGCGAAAGGATGTCTAAGTTCAGTGCATTTGGCCACCAATCCGTATTGTCGGTGCTGGCTACACTGGTTTGTCCACCTGCCTGATGAAATGGGCAACCTGAAGCTGGCGTGTTGTTATCCATAATTATTCTCCGCATACAATTATAAATTAAAGAGATAAAGTAAGTTTTGTTGAATGGCCTACTTTAAAAACATAGCTGTTTTTTTTAGTAAATCACAGCGAATTTAACCAATTAAAACAATCGAATATTTCTATTTAAAATATTAAAAATAAATGACTTTTTTATTTTTCATATAGATAGCGATTTGCATAACTATAATGAGAGAGAAAAATCACTATTTTTTATATGGATTTAAAATTTTAATGTTACTTTTCCATATTTCCGATGCAGTTTATGAGCATGGGACAGCAGCTCTCAACTACATTCTGACCTTAGCCCCAAAGTGTTCTTTCCAGCCTTTGGTTTCCACTGCAATTTGTTTTGCTAGCCTGCCTTTCACCTCTTTTAATAATTGTTCACGTTGCTGATCATGTACAAAACGAGCATGATATCTGCTTTGCATCACCTGAATATAATTATTCAGTGTTTTTTGCTGTTGAGCTGTTTTGGGTGGACGATTTAAAAATTGTAAATATTCCTGTTGTGGATCATGCTCCAAAGGATTGCCCATAATATCTTCCACATACATCAAGGCGCTGACAGGTTTGACTGTGCCTTTGGCATCTACTGCATAGACCTGTTTACGTACACCATAGGGAAAAGCCCACAAGCCCTGACCATCCCCTGCTGCCCAATAGGTGTAAAAAATCAGTTGATTGCCTTTCACTTCATAATCACCGATTTCGGTGGTGAGAATACTGCAATCACCTGTATTGTAATGCAGTGTATGACTGAATAATTTCTTATGATCTCGATATAATTCAAGGTCTTTACGTTCAAAGCCTTCTTCACTTTGATTTTTGACAGTTTTAAATTCAAAATTTGAATGATGAATTTGAATGGTTTGAGTTTCTGCAAAAGCGATATGGGTCAATGTGAGAGATAAAAATAAAGTTTGGAGTATTTTCATTATTGTGTTCCTTATAATAGGTTATTCAATACACGCTCGCTCTATCAGTTCAGATAGCACTAAAGGAACATAAGTACTTTTCATTATTGGGTAAAATACCGCATCTTCTGAAACATAACCAATATACTGTTCATTTAAATAGGTTTCAAATTTATAATTTTGATCCACTATTTTCTGTTGTTCTGTGGGTGGGTGCTATACAAGATAGTTCTTAAAATACAGGTGGTTATTATCATCAAAAGTGCCATTATCGACTAAAAAAATCGAATGATCTTACTCAAATAAAATCGAGTAATAACCTGAAAGCACATTACCTCTAAGACGATCAGCCATTAAGCGATAGTTATCAGCAACGGTAACCCAATCGTATTGTCGCTTCAGTTGATCAGCCAAATATTCTTCAAACTCAAAGGAAAGATGGTTTCCGCCCAACATAGTTTGGAGCATTGCCCATGAGTGTGTGGTTAGATAGATAACATACTTCGAAATGGCTATCGAAATTTAAATAATTCGGTTCAGCCATTTCAGAACAATCTTCAATAACTTTTATATTTAAAGGTAACAATATGGGCTGAATAATGTCTTGCAACTTTACTTGATCAATTCAACCTTGAATAATACACGCCATGTTTGAACGCCTCTGATTGCAAAGGGTTATTTAAACAATTAATTTACGCCCCTCTTTAATACAATAGAATGGATTCATCAACTTAGACGTATTTTTCATCGCAAGTTGCAAGTCATGTTCAGGTTGTTCACGACTTTCATCTGTCAGTTGGAAAGTACGGTAATGGATTGCCAAAGAGCGTTTTGCTTGTAAATCGACATGTGCCTGAAAGGCATCCTGTGGATTCATGTGCATATATTTCATTAACTGACGTGGTTCATAAGCACCAATCGGAATCAAGGCAATGCGTGGTGAACCTAAACGCTTTTGAATTTCTTTAAAATGTCCTGAATACCCCGAATCCCCTGCAAAGAAAAAATGTCCATGCTGTGAAATAATGGAAAATCCTCCCCACAATGCCGCATTTTGATCACGGAAGCCACGACCTGAGCCATGTTGAGCGGGGGTGTAAACTATTTTTAAATTTCTAAAGAGTGCCGATTGCCACCAATCCATTTCAATCACATGCCAATCGCTTGGTAAATAATGACTATTCCCTAATCCTGTATAAATTGGCATGGCAAATTTATCATGCAACCAGCGCAAGCTTGCAATATCCATATGGTCATAATGGTTATGACTGAGCAATACAGCATGGATGGTCGGTAAATGCTCTAAAGCAATTCCCGCAGGAATAACACGCTTAGGACCACGCCCTTGTTTTGGACTCACATGGTCTGCCCAAACAGGGTCTGTTAAAAAGTTATAAGGTCCGATTTGCAATAAAACTGTTGCATGCCCAACAAACCAAACTTGCCAATCATTTTCAGGTGCATTGGGACGGTTTTGTGGTAGAGCACGCGGTGTTGCATAAAACTCGGCAGCTTCTTTGGCTGAGTCGACTTTCCATGTTGAAGACTTGCGCGTACTGAGCCATTTAACTAAATCCCAACGCCGATTACCCTCAGGTCTACGGACAGGATTAAAAAATTTCTCTCCATTATGGTGATCTGAAGCCAACACTCGAAATATGGGTCTGTACCATGTATGTGCTAAACAAGCCTCTGTTTCTAATCTATAGTGTAGTTGTTGTGTAGGAACGGTCGCTACAACTTCTTCGGTATGTAAAGTACGATCTTCAACCGAATTCTGTTCAATCTCTTTTGACATTACGACTCTAAACGCCCTTTCATTCGTTCTAACCACATCTGTTGTGTTTGCGGTTTAATAAATAACGCAATAATTTCAGGATGAATTTCTTTAATCTTGCTTTCGATACGATTAACACAAGCTTCGATATCATCTGAAGTTAAATTATCTTTAAATTCTAAACTCAGTGAGGCGAGCACTTGATGCGCACCCATTTGTTCAGTCAAAACACCATTGGCATAATGCACCGCAGGATCTTGCCTTGCCACTTTTAACACATTTTCTCTTAATTGTGGATCAGCAATTTCACCTAAAAGTAAACCTTTGGTTTCTCTTGCCAAAAGAACAGCAGAAATCGCCAAAACCACGCCAATCAAAATCGAAGAAATACCATCAATCACAGGAAGATTCAATTGATGTGCCAAAAAAATACCAATCAAGGCAATAAACAAACCGATCAAGGCTGCCGAATCTTCAAATAACACTGTAAATGTAGTGGGATCTTTACTACGCCTGAATGCTTGAAAGTAACTCATTTTACCTTTCATTTTTTTAAAAGATTTTAAAGCAACAAACCAAGATGTTCCTTCACAGACAATTGCAATAGATAACACAATATAATTAACATAAGGAGATGTCATCTCTTCAGGGTGTAGAACATGCTGCACCCCTTGATAAATCGACACAATCGCCCCCAATGCAAACACCATGAGCGATACAATAAATGCCCAAAAATAAAGTTCCCGTCCATAACCAAAGGGATGTTTTACATTGGGCGCTTGCTGCGATTTTTTCATACCATACAACAATAATATTTCATTCAGTGTATCGACTACCGAATGAATCGCTTCACTGAGCATCGCAGAACTATTTGTAATATAAGCAGCAATAAACTTCACCAAGGCAATCACAAGGTTACCCAAAAGTGCTGCATACACCACGATTTTGTTCGAATCTGACATTTATTGTCCTATTTTTTATCATCAAATATAGTAATTTGATTTTTATCTGCATTTTAAGTCATATTCATGCAATAACATGTGTTTTTCCTTTAATTTTTGTTGCTTTTCACATTTGAGCGAGCTTTTTATGCAAACCAAAATTCGTTCATCTTTAATCTCTGAGCATCGGCAGCTTTTATCTGTTTGGCAAAAATGTACAGAAAATATTCACAATACATCTCATCAACAACATTTATTAAAAATAAAAGAACTTATCACTGAATATCATTATTTTAGACATTTACAGTTATTTCATATTGAAATCAATCATGAAATTGTCGGCTTTATAGGTTTGGCTTATCAAAAAATTGAAATGTTCTATGTACATCCACAATATGTCGGGTTAGGCATAGGTTCAACTTTACTTCGATATGCTTTATCTTTAGGAATTCGAGAAGTGGAAGTCTTGGAAAATTATCCAGATTTACAACAGTTTTATCAAAAACATGGTTTCCAAGTCATTGCGCGTTCACCCTGGGATACGCAGGGACAACTTTGTCCAACATTACATTTACGCCTACATACGCCTTGCTAAATCCATAAAAAAACCTGAGTAAAAGTACTCAGGTTTTTTATCTAGCAGATTATTTGACAAGTTTACGTAAGTCTTGTGTTAAATCGAGATATTTCTCTGCTTCAAAAGGCGCTTGCTTACTAATCAATTTTTTCAAATGACGCATGTCTTTGGCCGCATTCACGGTAATACCACCCACAATCACGCCATCCGTCACACCAAATAATACAAATGATGATTCAGCACGTTGTGCCGGATTGATTTCACCACGTACCAACCATTCTGCTGCTGCCATATCACCGACAAACTGATAGTTAATGTCTAACTGATCTGTCCAGAACCATGCTGGATTTGCCACAGGATGCTCAACCCCCATCACATGACGAGCAAAGATACCCGCTTGTAAATTGGCATTTTCCCATGTTTCTACACGACGATGCTGACCACAATCACGAAGTTGAGTCGCAACATCACCCGCTGCATAGATATCAGCATGTGAGGTTTGGCAGTTTTCATTCACTTTAACTGCAAAATCAACATCTAAACCAGCATCGACTGCAAGCTGAGCATTCGGCACAATACCAATACCATACACCACTGCATCTGCACGAAGTTCTTCGCCATCAGCCAAAGTTACGACAACTTCTTCACCGTCAAGCTTACAGTCTGCAATTGAAGTAGATAACCGTACATCAACACCTGCAAGACGTTGTTGTTCGAGCAACAACTCACTCAAAATGCGAGGCGATGAACGTCCCATCACCATTGGTCCCATTTCAATCACGGTCACTTGACAGTCTTTGAAACGTGCAGATGATGCAAGCTCAAGCCCAATCACACCACCACCAATTAAAATAATACGGCGACCCGCTTGTAAAACAGGCACAAGCGCTTGTGAATCTTCAAGATTACGCAAGGTATAAACGTGTTTACCCAGAGCATCGAAATTGGGTAAGCGACGTGCTGCCCCACCTGTTGCAAGCAACAACTTATCAAAGGCAAGCGTTTCGCCATTTTTCAATTCGATGGTTTTGGCATCTGCATTAATTTTAACCACGCCATTGTCAGCAATATGCTCAACACCTAAGTCGATGAGTTTTTGCTCTGACAAGATCTCAATCTTGGTCTCTTCAGGTTTTAGAATAACATCTTTAGATAAAGGTGGACGTTCATAAGGCAGATGTGTTTCATCACCCACCAAAATGATTTTGCCTTCATACTTGTTTGCACGAAGTTCTAAAATGGCGCTCGCACCAGCTTGACCAGCACCAACAATCACGATTGTTTCAATTTCATTTTGGCTCATGGGTTTTATCCTTATTTCAATTCTGCAGATACAATACCGAAACCGGCAATCCACTCACTAATATCTTCATAACAATGCGTTGTCATGTCATATTCACCAATTTCATGCAAGGCTGCAAAGGCTGCCATCCACGAACGCACTTCTTGACCACCACGACCGCCATCACGACGAATTTCAGCTTCTGTCATGGCTTCGATGCTTGCAAAATCCGCTTTAGCAAAAGTGTCTAACAATGCACGATCCCACTCAGGGTTTAACGGCACAGCCACAGAGGTATCACCTGCTGCCAACTTTTGACCCACCGCAATAATTTTACCTTGGCGGGTGTTACGTGCTTCCTCAGTTGGGTTACGACCCGCGATGAGGAATTCTTCCACTTCTGGTGGTACTGAGCCCATTTGTGGTGTCGGTGGATCATGTGATAATCCGCCTGTGCCTAAAACAAGCACACGTTCATTTTCAAGATTTAACGACTTAATGAACTGACCCACTGCACGACCGAGCGCTAAAGTACGCTTGGTGGTTGGCATCGGTGCAGCAGCGCCATTGATAAAAATGGGAATGGTTGGATAACGATCAAGCTGACCGCCACACAAGAAATGTAGTGGCTGAGTCACACCATGATCCGCTTGCATACGGTATGAATACGCAACATCAACGCCTTCGTCCAACACACGACGGACTAAACCTAATGCCTTTTCTTCAGGCACATCAATGTGTGCATTGTCTTTACCATAGTCCCAATCGCCTGCGGCAGTGGCACGAATACCCACGCAGAAACTTGGCATCAAATCATAGAAGAAACCATTAAAATGGTCTGGACCAAAAGTAATAATCAAAGTCGGATCATAGGCTTTAACTTCAGCCGCAAGTTTTTCAAACGTATCACGAACGGCTTGTTCTTTACGTTGTTCTTGTGGTGAAGCAAACTCCATTAAAGGACTGTGCGATGCACAAATCAGTTTCACAGCCATGAGAGACTCCTAAACAGGCAAGGCAGCCAAATAGGCTGCCAAATTAATCCATTGATGCGATAACGCAATTATTCATCAAAAAAACCAGCGCGTGGCTGACGTAAACCACGAATACCCAAACCACATTCAGCGTTAATTAATACGCCTGTTAATGGACGGTTATTGGCACGTGATGCAAGCAAGACATATGAACCTGTCATATCTTCAGGCTCAGGTAAGAAATTCAGTGGCATGCCACGCGCAATTTTCTCAGGATCACGAGCATCGAGTAGACCCAAATTTTCTTGACCTAAAGATGCCGCACCTTTGATATTCACATTCATACCTGACGGCGCAACTGCATTCACTCGTACTTTAGGCGCAAGCTCATAGGCTAATTCTTTCATAACACCAACCCCTGCATGCTTAGACGCTGTATATACAGGGCCTCCGCCAGCAGAGTACAGTGCTGAATTAGACAAAGTAAATATGATAGAACCTTCAGAAGCGATCAATGCATCGAGTGCAGCTTTGGCACCAAGGATCAGCGACTTGGTGTTAATGCCCATGATTTCATCAAAAGCTTTTTCTAACTGCTCACCTGAGGTATTGACGATATCGGCATAGTGATCCCAAATACCCGCATTTCCAACAAAACAATCCAGTTTACCAAAACGTTCTACGGTAGCATTTACAGCACGAAGATTGTCTGCATAGCTAGCTACATCGCCTTCAATTGCAAGAACCTTACCGCCGAAGTGCTCATTTAAGGCATCGACTTTGGCCTTTGAACGCTGAAGAACGGCCACTTGCGCACCTTCTTCAATAAAACGCTCCACCAATGCCCAGCCTAAACCTGAACCACCACCCGTAATTAATGCAACTTCGCCTTGTAGCCAACCCATGATTACTCTCCTGCCATTTCTACGAACAATTGACCATCTTCAACAATCACAGGGAATGTTTTGATTGGATCAGTTGCAGGTAGACACAATGCTTCACCTGTTTTCAAACAAAAACGTGCAGAATGTAGTGGACATTCAACCGTACCGTCGTCTTCGAGATAACCTTCAGACATGGATGCATTACCATGGCTACACTTGTCATTCATCGCGAAGAATTCACCGCCGTTATTAAATACAGCAAGCGCTTCGATACCATTCACACCACAATCTACTTTAAGGGCTTCGCCTTCATCCAAGTCATCAACTTGGCAAACAAAAATCTTATTCATTAGAAGAATACGCTCAGGTTGTGTGAGTTATACGTCACTTGGTCTAGGGTAATTTTACGGTTGAAAATCTGCCATCCTAAGCCGCCTTCAACTTTGCGGATTTTGTCATGACGTTTACCGCAGTAAATCGTCACGTCTTTCTCTTTTTGTGTACGGTACAATAAGTAAGTCACGTAAACGTCATATTCGCCTTCAACTTCTGTCGCTTCTACGATGACATTTGAAACCATATGGGTGGTACGTGAAGGAGGCTCTTCTGCCCAAGCCATGCCTGTTTCAAGACGAGCCACTCGACGCTCTAAAAGATCTTTCGTGTCATTGAAAACCCAAGTTGTAGGAGGCTCAACTGAACGACGACGATCACGTGTTTGCGCGTTTGGTGTAGTACGAAGCGTATAAGAAATATCTTCAGCTAAGGTGTCTAACCATTCACGGAATTTCCAATCATCTAGCAATTTTGCTTCACGATATAGAAACTGACTAATCTCGTGATGAAGTTCTAAACTGATCTGACTCATTTCATAAGCTCCTTCTCATATTCGTCAGCGGCTTTCTCTACGTCTTCCCATTTTTCATGGATTAACAAATCTGCCCAACGGCGGTACATACCACGTGCTGCAGTTTCAGAGAAAATGTAGTTGGTAATACCTGGAATACCATCTTCACGGATTTTTTCTTTGCCTAAACCCATTTCCATGATCAATTGGTTTTTACGTGCTTTATAACCACGTAAGACTTTTTGAATCTCAATCCAGTTCTCAGAGTCATCTTGCTCTAGGAAACCAGCAGGACCGAAGGCACGAGTCGCTGAACGCTCAAATGCTTCTTTCACTTCTTGAGATGCTTCAGCATCTGCAATACAGAATGCCCATACTTCAGTTTTGTTTGGACCACGTGGGTGCCATACACGAAGCGTTGCAGTACCGTTCAACCAAGATAATGTTGGGAACATGGTGTTATGACCTGCAAGACGTAATGCACGAACTTCGCCTAAACGTTCTTTTACTTCTTCATAAGTTTCACGGAAATAGTTGGCAACTTCACCATCCACCCATACGTTCGCATCGGGTTGTTCTGTAAAGAAGAAACCTGAACCATGACCACGTGAACCGTATTGGATTGCATCTTTCGCCGTTTCCCATACAGGACGAGCCGTTTGGGCAGCACCTAATTTTTTCGATGATTCATCATCTGGTTTTGCACCCAAAACTTGAATCGCGGACGCATGAGAGAACAATGCATGGTATTGGTCAGATGCAAACTGTTCTGCTGCAAATTTCCAGTTACACTCGATTTCCCACTTATGCACACCACCGATGATTTCTGTACCACCCGGACGACGGTCTAAAACACCATCTAAATACCAAGCGATATCACCCATGTATTCTTCTAAGTCAGGTGTGGTTTCATCCCAACAACCGAAGATTAAACCTTTATAAGATTTGACACGGTTAACTTCGATCAAGCCCCAATGCTCTTTACAAGCACCTTGTGGAAATGCACGATCTTCAAGTGGAATATCTTTAAGAGAACCATCAACACCATAAGACCAGCCGTGGTATGGGCAAGTAAATGCACGTGTATTACCACAGTCTGCAAAGCTCACACGCATCGAACGGTGACGGCATTGATTGAGTAATGCTTTAATTGAGCCATCTTTTTGACGGACAACAATGATTGGATCTTCACCCATATATGTATTGAAGAAATCGCCTGCCTTTGGAATTTGGCTTTCATGGCAAAGGAATAACCACGTACGACCAAATACACGTTCAAGTTCTAATTCATAAAGATCTGGATCTGTATAAATAGAAGGTGAAATACGGCCATTTTGTGCATCGACTAATGCGTCGATTTCGCGCACATCAATTTTTCCACTCATGAAAGCTCTCCTGCGACAAACGTGGGGTCACAAACTAAATGACTTAAGTTGAGGTGATCATCGCTTTTGAGGGGCACTTTATGGAAATATTTATTTTGTTTTAATTAAGATATTTTATGAATTAATAATTCGATTATTTTTTATCTAAAAATTTGATGATTAGCAACAAATCATTTATTTTCTAAATATCATAATCATCTTCACGGAATGGTAAATTATAGATTATACTCAAGCAGTAACATACTAAGACATTTTTTGGATTACTCTTTGGAAGAGTTATATGGAATTACGACACCTCAGATATTTCATCACTGTAGCTGAAGAGCTTAATTTCAGTAAGGCAGCCTTAAAGTTATATACCGCACAACCCTCTCTTAGTCAGCAAATTAAAGACTTAGAAGAAGATGTCGGGGTTAAACTTTTAAATCGAACCAAACGTAAAGTAGAACTTACTGAAGAAGGTGCTGTATTTCTTGAACAAGCTCGTCTCACTTTAGCCCAAGCGGATAAAGCTGTCGCAATGGCACGCCAAGTGTCAAAAGCCAAACAACAGTTATTGCGTATTGGTTTCGTGCCTGTTGCCGAGATGAAAGTATTCCCTTATGTACTCCCAAATTTACGTGTTCAAAATCAAGAACTTAAAATTGAATTGCTCAGTTTAAATAACCTTGAACAAATGCGTGCTATTCAAAAAGGTGAATTAGACATTACTTTCACACGTCATAATTTTCATAATGAGGAAATTGAAAGTAAATTTGTGCTCCGTGAACCTTTGATCTTTATTTTGCCTGCAAATCATCCTTTGGCAAAATATGAGCGTATTCCTGTGAAAGCCTTGAATGGTATAGACTTTATTATCCCTGCTTTGGAGCAATCTGGCACTTTGCATAATGCCATTTTAGACTTTGCTAAAGCACAAGGGATTGAGTTCAATATTGTCCAAACGGCTGACAATATTTTATTTAATATCAACTCAATCGGTATGGGTTTAGGCTGCACCATTTTGCCTGGCTATATTGCCCCACTGACCATGAATAACTCTGTGATTCGACCTTTGGATGTCGAATTACCTTATCTCGATCTCTACGTCAGTTATCGTAAACATAGCAACTCATTCGCTGTACAAAAGTTCATCGAACTGCTCACCAAAGTGTTTTATCTCGATATCAATCGTGCTGAATAATAATTTTATTTTCATTATTTTTTTACGCTATTCACTCACTACTATTTTTTCAATGAATAATAGTGAGTTAAAACCAAGACCCAGTTCACACTTTAAAATGATATATAGATCTTAGATTTTTATCCACACCTATAATTTTACATCGTTTTAAAGTGCTATTTTTTGCACGACATCTATTCATGATCATTTTGGGTTTTTTATACAACTTAAGTCTAATGATTTATCGACAATTGCTTTAAACTGTTTTTTAGCGCCATAGAATAAAAAATCACATAATCTAGGTATTAGAAAATGATTAATATTTTTCAAATATTTAAAACCATTATACGCACTCGAATTCTCTTTTTTAGTACATTTTTAATCACAGCTTTACTTTATTGCATCATTACTTTTAGCACTGATTTTTTATGGTCTACACGACTTTTACTCAGTTGGAATCTTGCCATTGTGATGTATTTAGCGTTGACCATGCATGCACTGTGGCGAGCAGATACGCATAGTATTTTAAAACGTGCCCAACAACAGGATGAAAGTAAATGGGCGATCTTAGTCCTCCTCATCATGACATTAATCATGTGTTTTATTGCCATTATAGTTGAATTGTCACAGTTACCCTCTACGCCCACGATTCGTTTTGGTCATTTATCTTTAGCCATTCTTACCATTATTTTTGCTTGGCTTTTTATGCATACTATTTTTGCTATTCATTATGCACATGACTTTTATTTAGCCAAAGCCAAACATTTGGAGGGTGGTTTAGATTTTCCAAAGACGCCCAATCCAATTTACCCTGACTTTGTCTATTTTAGTTATGTCTGTGGCACCTCTGCACAAACTGCTGATGTTTCTATTAGCTCTCGTCCAATGCGTGTTTTGAATACTCTTCATATCCTGCTCGCCTATGGCTTTAATACCACCATTTTAGCAATTTGCATCAATGTTGCCGCAAGTTTTATTATGAGCTGAAAGGTGCTCAATTACATATCAAATCAAGCATAAAAAAGGACAGCTTTCGCTGCCCTTTTATTAACTGCAATACAGACCGTTTACACGCCACGTGCGGTTAAATAATTTTTAATTACAGTATTAAATTCTTCTGCTTTCTCAACTTGTGACCAGTGACCACATTGGCTGAAAATGTGCGCATCTGCATGTGGCACAATATTTAAGATATCCCATGTACGAGAAACAGGAATTACCACATCTTGCGTACCATGAATCAATAATACAGGGACTGTAATGTCTTTCATTTTTTCAAAATCAAGCGGGAACTCAAAACGATCTCGGTCACGTGCACCCACAACATCCATCAGACGGTTAGATGCATAATCATTTGCAGCAGAAGCAAAACGTACTTTTACCAGCTCATCAGTGATCAAGTCTTTGTTCACAACGAACATTGACAATGTTTTCTTGATGCCTTCTTCAGTCAATACAGGATTGGCATGTGCTTTAAGTGCAGCAGTTTGTTTTGCACCACCTGTACCCATTGAAACAATACCGAGTACACGCTCTGGATAATCAAGCGCCATTTGGAATGCCAACCAACCACCCAAAGAATTACCCACAAGCCAAGTCTTTTCAATGCCTAAGGCATCTAAAGTACGCACTGCATGATCCACCCACGCACGGATACCATAGGCGGTATTTGGTGCAACAACAGTTTGACCATAACCAATAGTATCAATGGCGATACAACGCGCTTGCTCACCGATTTGTGGCAAGTTTAACCACCAGTTTGCTGCAGCAGAAACACCTGTACCAGAACCATGTAAGAATAGGATCGGTGTACCCTCACCCACTTCATGGTAATGTGTTAATTCACCTTCAGCCGTTTCAATCCATTTATCTTCCAAACCGAAGAAAGCATCAGTTTTATAATCTGGGATTTGTACAGTACTCATACCTATTCCTTTTACAGCTTATCTATGGGTTGAACCTATTTAAAATATCGTTCTCAATAGATTCAAATGACCTAATTTACCGTTTCATAGTACCTGTGAATGCAAGCGAAATTGATATTTAATAACGATGACAAACTACAAAAAAACGATTATTTAAACATATGTTTTATAATGATTTAATACGATTTAAAGCCATAATAAAAACGTGCCGTCTATGCAGCACGTTTTTAAGCTTGTTTAATTAGAAACGATACGTATAAGTCGTTGCAACACGATGTTCTTGTAAATCAACGAAGCCCGGGACATTGTCATAGTTCACATCGATATACATCCACTGAAAACCTAAACCTTTGAGCTTACCTTCAGGCACAACATAATTCACGATCAAATTATCTTCTTGCTCTTTGCCTCTTGTACCATTTTTATTATCAATATTAGATCCATCATAATGACGTGCTGTCACGGTCAAACCTCGCGCAACAGTATCTTTAAAGTCATAGGTATAACCTAGACTCCAAGATTTTTCATCTTTACGAATAAAACTTGCGACAGACCAATTGGCTAAATACGGCTGTGGTACCCAACCCGACAGCGTTGGCATAAATGGTGTATGTGTACCATGCTCACCAAACATTTGCTGCCAACCTGCATCCATTGTGTGGTTACCATGTGTCCAAGCTGCTTTTAATGACAAAGCTTGGTTATCAATCTCACCATATAAAGCCTCACCCGATTCACGATTATCAAAATAGCGTGCATGAGTTGCGAGTTTATTCTTGGCATCTAGTTTTTTGTTATAGGCAAAGCCTACATAATTTTGACGATAAATATTTTCTACATCACCATAGAAATAACTTGCAGATAATTCAGGTGTCACTTGATAGTCAATTCCCGCAACCCACATTGCTTCACTATCACCAGACTTTACTTGATTCTTTTCTGTATTTAATTCATTTGGCCAAAGTTTAAAATCATGGACTTGGTTTTCATAACGGGCATTGATTCCATCTAAATAACCTAAAGTCAGTTTGGTATTTTTCAGATCTTTAGACTCTAACCACACCCCTTCAAAGGTAGTCAATAATTGACGTGATGGGTCAAAATGCACCACTGGGGTTGCAGGTAAAATTTCACCAATACGTAATTCCGTTTGACTCACTTTCGCCTTTAAAGTCGCGCCAAGCTTAGCATTATCGCGTGCTTGTTCTTTAGTGGCATAATCGTACGGCATAATGTAATCGTTATCACCACGATCACCACTTAAACGCACCGCGTATTGTGCCAAAACATCCACACCCATTTGTACAGGGCCAATTTCGGCATAACCTGATTTTGCATCTAAGGTGATACCTTGAGACCAACTACCAAAATCCTGAGTTTTGTTGGGATCAGGTTGGTCGATTTGACGATCTAGATAAAAATTTCTCAGTTTGAGTTGCACTTGGCTATCGTCAAAAAAATCTGCATAAGTTGCAGTTGTCCCTAAAGCAGCAGTTGCAGCACACATTGCTATCCATAATGATTGACGACGCATGGCTAAATTTCCCAATAATCAAATTAAGCTATGTCACCATCATGCTGAACGATATAAAAAGTTAATATCAGACCACAGTATAAGAATTTTCAGCGAAATATCGATGGATAAAAACCATCATTTGAATACTTTATTTTTTAATATTTTTTAACAATAAGGCTTTTAACACCTTTATTTCAGTTTATGATTTTAAATCTATTTAAATACCTTTATTAATTCTAAATTATCTTAAATATTCTTACATTATGAAATCTGTTAGTGTTTTTTTGTTTAAGTTATTTTCATTTAGAAAAACTTTAAGCCTTAGATTTATAAAAAAAAACGTTTACGTAAAAGAAATTTCCTATAGCCCAATATTCAACATACGCTACAAATCAAAATTTAACTCAAAGGATCACAAAATAAAAAAGCGCCCTTTCGGACGCTTTCATATTCTTAAACATCAAAAATGATTAAGCATTCGCTTCTTTCGCTTTTGACATGGTGAGTGCCAAATCTTCAATCATATCTTCTTGACCACCGACCGTACCACGACGACCAAGTTCAAGTAAAATTTCACGTGCAGATACGCCATATTTTGCTTCAGCACGTTTTGCAAATAGCAAGAATGAAGAATAAACCCCTGCATAACCCAAAGTCGCTGCATCACGATCCGCACGAATCGGTTGTTGCATCATCGGTACAATCAGTTCTTCAGCAATATCCTGTACTTTAAACAAGTCCACACCTGTTTCGATTTGCATACGGTTCGCAACCGCAACAAACAGTTCAAGTGGTGTATTGCCTGCACCTGCGCCTAAACCTGCTGAAGCCAAGTCCACACGTTTTGCACCCGCATCTACAGCCGCAACCGAGTTTGCGACACCCATACCCAAGTTATGGTGACCGTGGAAACCGATTTCGATGTCTGAGCCTAAGTTTGCACGTAAAATCCCGACACGGTCAGTCACATCCTGTGGAAGCATATAACCTGCTGAATCAGTAACATAGATACAGTTTGCACCGTATGACACCATTTTCTGTGCTTCTTCGAGTAATTTCTCAGGAGATGCCATATGTGCCATCATTAAGAAGCCCACTGTGTCCATTCCGAGTTTACGCGCAGCAGTAATATGCTGTTCAGACACATCCGCTTCTGTTGAATGCGTTGCCACACGAATAGTTGCCACACCAACATCATGTGCCATTTTCAAGTGATCAACCGTACCGATCCCAGGTAAAAGTAAAGCTGAAACTTTGGCTTGTTTTAAGTTTGGAATGACTGCTTTTAAATATTCTTCATCAGTTGCGGCAGCAAAACCATAGTTGACTGAGTTACCCCCCAAGCCATCACCATGTGTCACTTCGATTAATGGCACACCTGCTTCATCGAGTGCAGTGGCAATTGCAACCATTTGTTCAGGTGTTGTTTGATGGCGCATTGGATGCATACCATCACGTAAAGTCATATCATTAATAATAATCTTAGACATGAAAATGCTCCTTATGCTTCTACTTGGTTAGCGATCAAACGCTCTGCAAACATTTCAGCAGTACGTGCTGCGGCTGCGGTCATGATGTCAAGGTTACCTGCATATTTAGGTAAGTAGTCACCTAAACCTTCTACCTCTAAGAACATAGATACACGGTTACCATCAAATACAGGACCATTCACCAATTTATAACCTGGTACATATTTTTGAACTTCTTTGATCATGGCATGCACAGATTCAGTGATTGCCGCTTGATCAGGTTCACCTTCAACCAAACAGTGCACTGTGTCACGCATCATGAGTGGTGGCTCAGCAGGGTTAATAATGATGATCGCTTTACCTGCTTTTGCACCACCGACTTTTTCAATTGCGCCCGCAGTAGTACGTGTAAATTCATCAATATTTTTACGTGTACCTGGTCCCACTGACTTAGTCGATACAGTGGCAATGATCTCGCCATATTCAACAGCTTGAACACGAGAAATCGCCGCCACCATCGGAATGGTTGCTTGCCCACCACACGTCACCATGTTTACATTTGGTAACTCACCCGCTTCAAGCAATGCTGCAAGATTCACAGGCGGTACACAAAAAGGACCAATTGCCGCAGGCGTTAAATCAATCATTTGTACGCCAAGCTCATTTAACTTACGGCTATTTTCAGCATGAACATATGCAGAAGTCGCATCAAAAGCAATTTTGATGTCATCTTCTAAAACATGTGGCAATAAACCATCAACACCATCACTGGTGATTTTTAAGCCCATTTTTGCCGCACGTGCCAAACCTTCCGAAGTTGGGTCAATTCCCACCATCCATACAGGTTCTAAAAATTCGCTACGTTGCAATTTATAAAGTAAATCAGTACCAATGTTTCCTGGACCAATCAATGCACATTTAATCTTTTTCATGAACAATATCTCTTAAAATACGCTGTAAAATTCAAGCTAATTCAGCTGCAAAAGCTGCAGTCACTGAACCAAAACCTTCGATTTCCACAACAAATTCATCACCCGCATGTGCCACAACCATCGGTCCAAGTGCACCCGTTAAGATGATGTCACCTGCCAACAATGGACGACCACGACGCACCATTTCATCTGCCAACCACACAGCCGCATTCAATGGATTTGAAAGACATGCTTTACCCACACCTTGAGAGACCACTTCACCTGCACGTGTCATCGTCATTTTGCAATTGACGAGGTCAAGATTTTCAAGTTTCACAGGTTTTGAACCCAGTACATAAGCAGCAGAAGATGCATTATCTGCAACCGTATCAATCAAACTGATTTTCCAATTTTCGATACGACTATCCACCACTTCAACAGCAGGCAAGGCATATTCAGTTGCACTGATAATATCTGCATAAGTGTGTTTTTCTTGGGTTAAATCTTTATTGATAATTAACGCAATTTCAGCCTCAACTTTCGGCTGAATCAATAAACCCGCAGGAATGGCTTCACCATCGCCATATGCCATGTCTGCAAATAGCATCCCAAAGTCAGGAGAATCAACACCCAATTGCTTCTGTACAGCAATTGAAGTTAAACCGATTTTACGCCCCACTAAACGGCGACCCTCAGCAAGCGCACGTTGAGTATTGACTTCTTGAACAGCATAAGCGATATCGACATCGGCACACTCACCGCCCAATTGTGGGCGAATTGGTGCAATCGCAGTTTTTGATATTTCAGCATCACGGATGGCTTGGGCAACTGATTCAACAACAGCAGAATTCGACATCAATATTTCCTTAAACGACAAAAATAGAGTTATACCGTTAGATGGCGCAACCTTCACAACACAGCGCTCAAGGTTTTGCAAATAGATCAGACCAATCATTGCAGTTTGTCTGCATCTGATTATTTCTTTAAAACGGATACTTTTATGAACAGTTTAAGCATCGGTAAAATGCTGTTTTTGTGCCAATACTTATTTTATTTATAACAATAGTTAGAACCTATAAATAATAGGAATAATTTTCAACATAAAAAACAACTGTTTAAAATCAATCACAAAGACCACTAAATTACTCAGAATTAAGATTTAATTATTTTTTAATTTTTTCTTTTTCTACGACTAAAAGATAATATGAGCCTGTATATTCACTCACAATTTTTGAATCATGATGAAGAACACTTATGCTTGAGCCTTATCAACTTATAATAAAAATAACACAATGATCACATCTTTTTCTAAAATACTCGGTCTACTGACACTTCTTTCACTGGGTTCTATTTCCTCAGACGCTTTCGCAAACAACGATCAAGCTCAACTGAAAGGGAAATATCTCATTTTAAATAGGGCAACTTGCGCGGGCTTAAAATTTAATGCTCAAGCCACAGCGGCTGCATGGCAAAATGACATGGAATGTTCTCGTGGTTATAAAAATACAAATGAAATCTAACCACCACGACATGATGTTTATAAAATTATGAAAATTCAAAATAAAATGGTCACTGTTACTCACTATTGGATCGACTGGAACACGCATCAACCTGAAATTCAAAACTTTAAAATTAAATAAAAAAGCTGCGTGACTTCAATAACGTAGCTTTTTTGATTTTTATGGATGATTAACCCATATTCGGCAGCAACACGCTAAGCATCGACTTGTGCATTTAAAAATTGATGCAAAGCAGCGACATCATGCGCGATACTGAGTGGCTGAAAGCTTTGTAAAACTTCAACACTATGTACACCATAACTCACCCCTACACGCGGCATTGCAATATTTTTTGCCATTTCCAAATCATATGAGGTATCACCCACCATAATCGCACGATCTGCCTGAATACCTGTCTGTTGTAAAATTTCAGCCAACATTAATGGATCAGGTTTGGACTTGGTTTCACTTGCAGCACGGGTCACACAAAATAAATCACGACTATCGGTTTGTCCTAAAACACGGTCTAGACCTTTACGGCTTTTACCGGTTGCAACGGCCAACTTGAGATTTTTTGCACTCAAATCATGTAACATTTCCGACACCCCCGCAAACCACTGATCACCTCTAGAATGCTCTACATAATGATCACCGTAGGTTTTCAAAATATCACGATGTAATTTCGGTACTGTTGGAAATAAAACTTGCGCCACTTCAGGCAAGCCCAAACCAATAATACTTTTTGCCGCATCATCTGTTAAAGGCTGTTCAAATTGCTGTGCGGCAAATTTTAAACTTGCCACAATTTGCCCGACAGAATCAAACAATGTTCCATCCCAATCAAAAATAATCAGCTCTACAGGTTTTTGCATGACTTTTCTCAATAAAATCCCCTCTCCTTTTAGGAGAGGGTTAGGAAGGGGTTTTATTAAATAAATTCCATCATCCTAACCTTCTCCCTGAGCCACATATGGTAAATAGAAGGAATGTTCAATCTAATAAAATGAATAACTATGGTTGATCATTTAGGTAAAAACTGATCAGCCTGCCCTTTTAATTAATCAATACCACTTCATAAAAGGAGAGTATTTTTAAGCAATTAAGCAATTGGCTTATCCGCTTTTTGCGCTCTTAACTGAGCAACCAAACTCTGCATGTCTTCAGGCAACGGTGCTTCAATAGTTTCATAACCTGGAATTTCCAAACGCATCGCATGTAAACATAAACGGCGTGGATTTGGTCCACGGTATTCAGTCTCATGACCATATTTGTCATCCCCCACCAAAGGATGCCCAATACTTAAACCATGCACACGAATCTGATGCGTACGTCCTGAAAGTGGTGATGCATAAACCAATGTGGCATGCATAAAACGTTCAGCCACTTTCCATTGTGTCTTAGAATCTTTACCGTCTTTTGACACACGGACACGACGCTCACCATTTGCCAATTCATAACGTAACAAAGGCTGATCAATCAATTGATTATCTAAACTCACTTGCCCTTTAACAATCGCAGCATACGTTTTTTGAATTTTGTGTTCACGCAATAAATCTTGCAATGTTTTCAAGACACTTCGTTTTTTAGAAATCATCACTAAGCCCGATGTATCACGGTCAATACGATGAATCAGTTCTAAATATTTTTTACCTGTCGCCGCGCGTAAACCCTCAATTAAGCCATATGCCACACCACTCCCACCATGTACAGCAATACCTGAAGGCTTATTGACCACCATCAAACCTTCATCTTCATACACCACACGGCTGAGTAGACTTTGTGCAACCTTATCAGATACAGGTACAGTAGATTGATCTTTTTGTTCAAAGCGAATTGGAGCAACACGAATTTGATCACCAATGGCAAGTTTGGTTTCTGCCTTTACTCGTTTTTTATTGACTCGAACTTGACCTTCACGAATCAAACGATAGATACGACTTTTCGGTACGCCCTTTAAACGTGAAAATAAAAAATTATCAATGCGTTGCGCTTCCTGATGTTCGTCAACTTCAAACCAGGTGACACTTTGCCAATCTTGCGTAGAATTCATACAGTTACGATGACCCAATAAAAACGAAATTTTGATTAAAAACTGATCACTTAGACTATACATTTCATACAAAATAACCGTATAGCCCATAGGCAGATGATGCAAGGTTTGCTATAGTCAGCGCACGGATACCACCGTAAGTGAACTTTACACGTATGTTCTCAGAAACTTTTGAAACGAAAAACTTTTTGAAAGCATAGACGTGATAAAGCATTCACCCAAAGCTCGGAATGGTCCCAAAAGAATATGCCGACGCCGAAGGCTTATTATATCGGCAAAATGACAGACTGTTGCGTTTAATTGTACTTAAAGTACATAAATCAGTTTGTTTAAAAATATATGCGCCAACCTCTACGTTGGTTTTTAAACATAAACTGATACACATCAGACAAGTCGCTAGAGCAATTTCAGGACATAAGTGTTTGAGGCATTGGAACTGCACAACTTGTAAAGATACGATGATCATTCCGTATCAAGACATACTTGATCTCAAATAAGACGAGTTAATCTTCGAGCAGTATGTGCCAGTGAAAGACGACATAACAGTCATCCAATGCACCACTTTTTAGTGCCAGTGAAGCGCTCAAAAACTTTAATCGTGCAAAGGTTAAAGTAGGATTGCAACATCACACAGATGTAATTCCCCGCCCATTCATAGGCAGGCAAATCATCTTTAGACGCATTAAGATTTATCCAAAATCAACAATGTATTTCTAAGCCATGATGTTTGTTAGACTAAAACAGCGAGTTGTCGGTGTGGATCACTATTAGGTGTTACACCCATGAAACGTATGTTGATTAATGCAACACATGCCGAAGAAATTCGCGTTGCACTTATCACTGGTCACCGCCTTTACGATTTTGACTTAGAAAATCGCACGCGTGAACAAAAGAAAGCCAATATCTACAAAGGTCATGTGACTCGTGTAGAACCGTCTTTAGAAGCTGTATTTGTAGAATATGGTGCAGGTCGTCAAGGTTTCTTGTCGATGCGTGAAATTGCCAACTCTTACTACAAAGCAGATCCTCGCCAAACTTCAAACATTCGTGAACTCATTACTGAAGGTACTGAGCTTCTTGTCCAAGTAGAAAAAGAAGAACGCGGCAACAAAGGTGCAGCACTTTCCACTTATATTTCGCTTGCAGGTCGTTATTTGGTCTTGATGCCAAACAATCCAAAAGGTGGTGGTATCAGTCGTCAAATTTCAGGTTCAGTCCGTGAAGAACTGAAAGAAATGTTGGCTTCATTAAATACCCCACGTGGTATGAGTGTGATTGTTCGTACCGCAGGCATTGGACGCTCACAAGAAGAACTACAACTCGACTTACAACATTTATTAGACCTTTGGGCACAGATTCAAGGCACTGCGAATTCAGGTCCATCTCCGATGTTAGTACACCAAGAAGCAGGTGTAGTAACACGTGCCATTCGTGACTATCTACGTGATGATGTTGCCGAAATTTTAATTGATTCTGAGCAAGCGTATAACGAAGCGTATAACTTTGTTAAAGCCGTGATGCCGAACCAACTCGACAAACTCAAAACCTACACCATCAATGAGCCTCTATTTGCCCATTTCGGGATTGAAAGCCAAATTCAAACAGCCTATGAGCGTGAAGTAAAACTTCCTTCTGGTGGTTCAATTGTCATTGACCAAACTGAAGCGTTGGTTTCGATTGATATTAACTCAGCAAAATCGACACGTGGTCATGACGTAGAGGAAACTGCGTTAAGTACTAACTTAGAAGCGGCTGAAGAAATTTCTCGTCAACTGCGTTTACGTGATATTGGCGGTCTAGTGGTGATTGATTTTATCGACATGACCAAAGAGCGCAACCAACGTATGGTTGAAGCGAAACTGCGTGAAGCAACACAAAGCGACCGTGCACGTATTCAATTCGGTCAGTTATCACGCTTTGGTTTGATGGAAATGAGCCGTCAACGCTTACGCCCTTCTCTTGAAGAAGCAACAGGTTATGTCTGCCCTCGCTGTCATGGCACAGGCATGGTACGTGACTTACGTTCACTTTCACTTTCAATCATGCGTAAAGTAGAAGAAATTGCGCTTCGTGAACGTCATGGTGAAGTTCAAGTTGAAGTTCCTGTTGAAATTGCAGCATTCTTATTGAATGAAAAACGTCATAGCCTTGTCTACTTAGAACAAACTTCAAATGTACGTGTGACTGTATTGCCACATCCACATTTAGAAACGCCTCATTACGAAATTTCATATAACCCTGAAGGCTTTGCACCAACCAGTTATGAACGGACTGAAGCAACTCGTTCAAGCGAAAAAGAGTTAGGTTATGAGTCTTCTGAATGGCATTTAGAAGAAGAACAGCAACAAGCTGCTCAACTCAACCCAGCTGCGCCTGCTCAACAGCAAAATCAAAAGCAAGGCAACAGCAATAGAAAGCAAAATGCAGCACAAGCGCAACAACAAAAACCACAACAAGTGGTGCAAGCACAAGTTGCACAACCTTCATCTAGCCCATGCGCATGGTTAGAAAACTTGTTTGTACAAAAACAAGCAACAACTATTGATCAATCACGTACTGCAAACAATGCAGCAGCTGCGATTGAACAAATGATCAATGGTGGTGCAGTCAGTCGTGGTCAGTTTGGCCAAGTGAATACAAACGTTGTCGCTGCGCCAGTACCAACAACAGCACCTCAACGTCCAGTCGCAGACACCAATGCTTATTTAAGTCACACGCCTGTTCAAAAAAATGAACAACGTGATTACGCTGAAAAAACGCTTGAGAAAGATGAAAAATCTCAACGTAACAACAAAAAACGTAATAACAATAATAAGCACAAAGAAGCGCGCGAACAGTCACATGAACAAAATCAAGTGATTGAAGAAGTTGTGCAAGCGCCACGTCATGAACAGCGTGAACCACGTCAAGAGCAACGCCGTCAACAGAAACAACAGCGTCCTCAACACGATCAGCAACAGCAGCATGCAGATGTAAATCATCACGCTGAACCTGCAGTTCCACGCCGTGATCGTAACAACCATCAACGTCCAAACCGTCCAAATCGCCACCGCGATGCAAGCGTGTTTAATGATGAGCAAAATCCAACTGCACAAGCACAGGTCACTGCACCTGTTGAAGCAAAAGCAGTAGAGAAAACTGCAAGCATTAAAGTGGACTTGGTTGATGCTCCACGCAATGACACATTGACCACTGCACTTGTGGTGAATGTAGATCAATCAAAAAGTGAAATCATCGCTTTAGCACCACAACAAAAAGCTGTGCCAACCTCAAAAGAAGTGACAGTGCCTGTTGTCGCTAAAACTGAAGTTGAAGCACTGGTGAGCCAAGATATCGCTCAGCCTGTGGCAAAAAAAGTTGAGGTTACATCTGTACCTGAGCAGCAGCTTGAAGCGCCAAGCCAACCTGTAAAACGTGCAAGCAATGATCCACGCCAACGCCGCCGTCAACAACGTGAAGCAACAAAAGCTACACCTGTTGCAGCACCAAGGCTAACACCGTCACAAGTGCCAACTTTAGGTCAATACACCATTGGCAGCTTAATTCGTCATGTATATGGTGAAGACTGTGCGGTATTGATTGAACAATTTGGACTGATTCCAACCTTCAATCGTGCACTACAAAAGTTCACAGATGAGTATGCATCTACACTTCAAATTGAAAAATCTGAAGTCGCAGTAGAGAAAAAAGCAGTCACTCGTGATGTGGAAATTAGCAAGGCTGCACCTGAAGCTGAACCTGCGCCAGTGTTAGACTTAACACCGCCAAAACCTGTTTCAGACAAACGTGTTGCTAACGATCCTCGCGAACGTCGCCGTTTAGCAAAGCTTGCTGCTGAACAAGCAAAACAAGCACATGTGGAACAAAAGCATGCGACTGAAACAATAACTCCTGTTCAAGCCGTAGCTGCAGCACCTACTGTTGAAGTAGCGATCGTCGAAACAGCAGCAACACAAAATGATGCTGTACACACTGAAAACCCTTCTGACACAGCAACTGAAACTACGGTTGAAATAACACCAAAAGTTGAAGTACACGCTGAGCCACAAGCTGTTGAAGCAAAGGTAGAAACAACTGAAAAACCGCAAAGCAAAGCAAAAGCACAACAAGACTTAGTACTTGATACTGCAACATCTACACCAGTAGAAAAAACCAGTAAAAAAGCTGAGACAAATGCAGATGCTGACAAAGCTGATGGTGAAAAACCAGCGCGCCCACGCCGTCCTCGTGGTCGCCCACCAAAAAAAGCGACACCGCCTGCAGCTGACTAATTTGCTGAATTGCGGGTAATTTAAAAAAACCTAGTCATTTCGATGGCTAGGTTTTTTTGCTATTTTTAATACTATTTTGATGAGTTTTGTCAAATTAGGTTGATTGCTCTAGCACTATACCCTAAAAAGGACAACTGTAAAATTTACGTAAAGTTACTCGCAAACAAAATAGACTTTATTGGATTACGAAAAATAAATAGGATGCTTATGAGCGCAAATATACAAAATGATCTTATTGGGATTACTGATGTCGCAGCACGATTACCTCAGTTTCTCAGTAAAGTACCCAATTTACTCACAGGACTAAAACAAGCCTATTTACGTACACCCAATACGCCTTCGGGTTTAGGTCTAGCATTTGAACGTGCAGTGAAACGTAACCCTTATGGCGATGCTTTGATTTTTGAAGAGCAACGTTTTAGCTATAAAGAACTTAACAATTGGGCAAACCAAATTGCACACTACTATTTGTCGATTGGTGCAAGCAAAGGTGATGTCATCACGGTGATGATTGAAAACCGCCCTGAATTAATTGCAACAGTTATTGCTTTAGCAAAAATTGGGGTAACCTCTGCACTGGTCAATACCTCTCAAGTCGGCAAAGTACTTGCCCATAGCATTAACCTCGTAAATCCTATCGCAATTATTGTTGGTGAAGAATGTCGTGCAGCAGTGGATGACATCCGCCAAGATCTTAATATTGCACAAGATCGCTTCCACTGGTTTGCTGACCAAGAAACACAAAAAGATGTAGGTCAAGCACCTAAAAACTATGTCAACATTGCAGAAGTCATTGATCGTTTCCCTAAATTCAATGTCCCAACGACCCATAAAGTCACAGGCAAAGATGGCTTATTTTACATCTATACCTCAGGGACGACAGGTTTACCCAAAGCAGTTATCTTTACCAATAGCCGTTGGATGCTCGCTTTTGGAACCTATGGGCATGTACTCAATTTAAATGAAGATGATGTCTTGTACTGCACCCTACCCCTCTATCATGCAACAGGTATGGTGGTGTGTTGGTGTGGAGTAATCGCAGGCGCAGCTACACTTGCAATTCGCCGAAAATATTCAACTTCTAGTTTCTGGACTGATGTACAGAAATTTAATGCATCTGCCATTGGTTATGTCGGTGAACTCTGCCGCTATTTAATGGATGCACCACCATCAGACAATGATCGCAAACATCGTGTCACCAAAATGATCGGCAATGGGATGCGCCCGAATATTTGGAGCAAATTCAAACAACGCTTTGGTATTAAAGAAATTTTAGAATTGTATGCATCAAGCGAAGGTAATGTCGGTTTTAGCAACATCTTCAACTTTGATAATACAGTCGGTTTTTCACCAGTCCCTTATGCAATCATCCAGTTTGACAAAGAAAAGAACGAAGCTGTACGTGATAAAAAAGGTTATTGCATTAAAGTTAAAAAAGGTGAAGTTGGCTTACTGCTGGGTAAAATCACGAAACGCTCACCTTTTGATGGCTATACTGACCCTGAAAAAAATAAATCTGTGATCATGCATGATGTTTTTACTCAAGGTGACTCTTACTTTATTACCGGTGACTTAGTCCGTGATATTGGCTTCCGTCATGCACAATTCGTTGACCGTCTAGGCGATACATTCCGTTGGAAAGGTGAAAACGTATCGACCACTGAAGTTGAAAATATTGTCAGTGAATACCAAAAAATCACTGAAGCGGTGGTTTATGGAGTCGAAATTCCAAACACCAATGGACGTGCAGGTATGGCAGCCATCACGTTAAATGATGGTGCTGAACTTAGCGAACAAGACTTAACCAATATGGTCACTGAGTTCAAAAAAGGTTTACCTTCTTATGCAGTACCTGTATTTTTACGTATTCAAGAAGCCGTAGAAACCACGGGTACTTTTAAATACCAAAAAAATAAACTCAAAGAACAAGGCTACGATCCGAAAAAAACCACAGATCGTTTATATGTTCTTTTACCAGGTGCAAATCATTATTGTGAAATTAACGATGAAATTTGCCAAAATATAGAAGCATATAAGTATCGTTTCTAATGCCAGCTTCGGTTATAAATGGAATTTTTAGAAAATAACCCCTAAAATTGTGTTATTTATAACCGAACGCTGCAAACTTTATTAATTTTTACTTGCGCTCTATCAATAAATTGCTAAAATACGCTCCATCAAAACAAAGTAGTGTTTAAATTTATTTTACACTACGTATTTAAGTGAAAACTTAGATATAGTGGGTCGTTAGCTCAGCTGGTAGAGCAGCGGACTTTTAATCCGTTGGTCCCGCGTTCGAATCGCGGACGACCCACCACTTATTTTGATCATCTTTAGATGGGTCGTTAGCTCAGCTGGTAGAGCAGCGGACTTTTAATCCGTTGGTCCCGCGTTCGAATCGCGGACGACCCACCATCTTATTGTAAAAGCTAATTTTACAATACCTGCTCAGGATCGCTTATCCTTGCTCAGGGTCGTTAGCTCAGCTGGTAGAGCAGCGGACTTTTAATCCGTTGGTCCCGCGTTCGAATCGCGGACGACCCACCATTCTTTCTTAGGGCTTCTTTCTATACCAGATTGGTATATAATGAATAGAAACCTACAAGTTCCGACCAAGACTAAACATCTTCTTCAGATGCTTCGCCATTCTCGAAATTTTGTTAATTTTATCTGTTAAAGCTATAAATTTGATATTATATATCAATTATTTAACTTAAAAACAGTTAGATGGTATTGTGGTCTAGTATTAAAAATCAGACACGGCGTTTTCTTGTAAAATTTTAAAATGATATTTTAAAGTTTTTTCAGGGTTGTTAGCTCAGTTGGTAGAGCAGTAGACTCTTAATCTATTGGTCGTGGGTTCGAACCCCACACAACCCACCATATATTTCAACAACTTATAGAAAATAAAATAAAAACAAAATTAGCTATTTATGAATAGGTAGCAAATAGGCAGCGAAAAATGAATAATTTGATTGATGGATTAAGAAATCTAGAATATGAAAACAAGAGACAAGCTGAAAGACTTAATTCTGAAATTCAAAAAATCTTAGAAGCTGAAGACAATCGTATTACTAGAAATCTCGATACAAAAATCAATCTTCAAATTTGTATTAATCTTATAGTATGCAAATTACATACAAATAAGCAAATACTTAAATTCGGAGAATAGACTATTGTCAAAAAATTCATTAATAGTCTCGATGTCATTCTAAGTAAAGTGCTTCACCCACCTAGACCATTTTCCATAGAAAATGAAACATACCTTACAAATATCTCTCCAATTTTCATTAAAGAAATACAGCCCCACGAGTATAGAAATTTCCGTACTTTTAATGACTGGTATACATTACATTCAATACTAAATTATTTTTTTATAGATTCCGCTAAATTTAAACAATTTATCTATCATCTTGAAACAAGATCAGCTCCTACAAAATCTATGACTGAGCAAGCTTGCGATTATCTAATAAAAATTTTTGAATCATTAAGCGAAGAAGACAAAAATAAACTGCATGAAAAGAACAGTGGTAAAAGTGGCATTAAATCGCTCATAAAAAGCCAAATTAACAAGGAAATAGGCTTTGTCGCACAAACATTCAAAAGCTAAACTTTCCCCAAGTTATCCAAATTTAGGTGATAACTCGGGTGTGAGGTCAACCCAACGCCGTAAATGTATTTAATACTGCCACACGTGCATGCATCTCGTTGACTTGGCTTTGGAAGTTTGTCGAACTGAGTTTATCACCTGAGATACCGTCTTGGTAGTCAATCAGGTTTTGAGATTATTCGACCAATAAATAATCTCTTTGATAGGCAGTCTGATGTTTTAAAACGCCATAACACAGATGTATAAGCTTGCGCATTGCAGCACCTAAAGCACACATTTTATTTTTACCCTGGCTTAATAATCGTTGATATAAAGCTTCAATGTGTGGATTATATTTAATCGCTGTTAATGCTGACATATACAATACTGAGCGTATTTTACTGTCACCTGCTTTTGATAAGTGACTTTGCTTGTTGACTGAACTGCCAGACAACTGATGTACTGGAACCAAACCTACATATGCAGCAGCTTGACTTGCTTTTTCAAACTTGTGCGAATGAAATAACCCCAACAGTAATAAGCCTGATCGTTCACCGATTGAAGGAATAGTTTGCAGTAATTTCAAATCCTGTTTCAATGTTGGATCTTGATCTATGTGATCATTTATTAACTTATCAATATGTTCAAGTTGCTGATTTAAATACTCAATATTTTTTTCAAGTAATTTAATCACAACAACAGAGGTATGAGTGGACTGTGCCTTTTCAAGTCGATTCTTTTCCTGCAATAGACTACCTAGATAGACATCTCGTCTGCCTAGTAAAGCTTTTAATAATCTGACATTTTCAGGTTCAGGCTGCCATATGATTAACTTTGCGGTGTAACCATAACGTGAAAGAGCTTCACTATCAGCTTTATCCGTTTTATTTAGCATGGACATGCCTTTGGCAAAGGCTCTTACTCGTGAAGGATTAGCCACACAAACCTTTACACCTGCATCATATAGATAATATCCCAAATTCTCATGATAAACCGAAGTCGCTTCCATGATTGCTGTCACTTGATCAGGTTCAATTTTAAGAGTGATGAGCCATTTGAGCAGACTGCCAAAGCCACTTTCTGTATTAGTAAATATTTTATTTTTTCTTTTTCCAGTCAAACCTTGAGGGAAAATGCAACAATCTATTTTGGTTTTACTGACATCAATACCTAGCATAATCATGGTGATATTCCTTGAGTTTAAGCTATGATTTTTATCCCATTAACCATCATCTTACCTTGTGAATACAGCATCAAAGTGCTTAGTTACCGTTCAGAGTTGTATGAGGGATAAGGGCAAATTGTAGGTTTTATCTCAGGTTCAAATTTAAGATTTTAGCAGCACTCCAAACTCTACAATTTGCGTATAGTGGTAGCTAATCACTATATCAATCAAGATACAAGAAGCACTGCTTCGTAAGATTTGATGCAATGCATCTTGGTTTCGACCAAACTTCGGCGATGATAGCCTGACCATTTTTTCCATAATGTCCTGCCTAAACGTTTAACTCTTCAAAGTCATTCATTTCGCTCTAACGAGCTGGTCTTTGTATCTTTCCAAGGTTTCGCATTTTTCTTGGTGGAACCACCGCATGCGCTTGTCGCTCTGCGATGACCTGACGGCATTGCTTGGTATCATAAGCCCCATCAGTATAGACCGAGTCTATCTGTTCTTCTTGTGGAATCTGATCCAGTAAATCACCAAGCACCTGTGAATCACTCATATTGTTGGTTGTGAGCTGAATAGCGCGTATTTGAAGGGTTTCAGCATCGATACCAATATGTAATTTACGCCATTGGCGACGATATTCAGGCTGATGTTTTTTAGGTTTCCATTCGCCTTTACCTAAAAACTTTAAGCCAATAGAATCAACGAATAGAAATATTTCCTCGATTTATTAATGCTCTGTTATAAGAAGACCAATGGGTTGTACGATAGATTTTAGGTGTGGGCTTATTCATTTGAGAATTATAATACCGAATAAGCCTTTAACGGTAGTTTTGTGCAACAAAGCCCTTTAAATCCAATAATTACCCCCATTTATAAATACACGTACGTCCTAAGCGATTCAGCAAGTGGATTAGGGGTTCGCCCCACATAACCTATCAATTTATTTTTGTTTTAATTTTCTTCTTCGCTTATCAACTTTTTCAATACATATTCCTGCGTTGGAACATATGTACCGTCAATAAATCGACCATTTTCTATCTCATTATTTGAATAAATGTTTTTTAAATCAATAACTAAATCACCATTTTCATTAACGTTATAATAAAAATATACACCTTCTATACGACGTATTTCGATTTGCCGTGTTTGGGGATTAAATCGCCATGTATTTTGTTGATATACGCGAGTTGCTTGGTTAGATTTCTTTTCATAGCTCATTTTCCCCAAATAAATTAAGGTTCGATGTGAAGTACCATCTTTAAGTAAATTAATCATAAACTCAGCTTTACCTTGTGCACATAATGCGAATTTTTCCCTGCAATCAACAATTACATGATAACGCCCAACATAAGGTCGCGACTGTGTAGAGACAATTTCTTGAGCAGCAGATTCAGAAGATTGTGCATGTGGCAATGCTGTTCTGCCTGCAACTTCGGTTAGACGTTTACCCTCTTGTTGTGCATCCTGTTTCTGCTCCCCAAGATTTGTACTATTTGCTGCTATTTGATCCGCAGATTGCTTCGGGAAATCACACGCTGTAAGAAAACTACATATTCCAACCGTGATAATTTTAGCGAGATAGGATTGAAAATTTAGAGATAACTTCATATTTCATATCTATAAAACGATCTTTGAGCTTAAAATTCAAATTTTGTAATAATCGCTCTATAGTAATTTATTTTTATATAAACTATAAATTGATCAACCGCAATTGTTACAAAAAGACACAACTATTCAAATCATTAGCACACATTTTTATCTCAAATTTATCACTATGGATGAGATCAATATCTGCTTGTTATTTACAGAAAATACACAATCGCAATAAGATTTCCTCTTTAAAACCATTCAACTCGCCCAATATATATTTTAAAGGTATTTTCCTTTTTAAATTTTTTAGGAGAAACAATTCATGGCCAAATCTGGTTTATATCGTTCTAGCCGACATAATATGATCGCCGGTGTCATGGGCGGTATTGCTGAACGTTTTGGTTGGAATGTCACATTATTACGCATCATTTTCGTTATCGTTTCATGTATGAGTGCGGCTTTTCCAGGAATTTTAGTTTATCTGGTGCTTTGGTTATTGATTCCTAAACAGGATTTGCAATTGCAGTCCCCATACTCAAATGGTTATCAACAACCCATTCGTACTGTGCAAAACGAAAAATTTAAATAATCTTTCACTCATTGTTTTAATACACTGTTTCATTTTCACCGCTACGACAAAGTATCCCCTAAACTGTCGTAGCGTTTTTTATATCCAAATTTTAATTTTTTAAACTTTTCAAGCTATTGATCTGTTGTTGTAAGGCAGCAATCATATCTGCACGACTAATAATACCCACCAATCGATGTTGCTCAACCACAGGAATATAGTTAAAAGAACGTTCTACAAAATAAGGCACTAAATCTTGAATGTCTTGCTGTGGTTGCACCGTAACGACTTTCCGATTCATAATTTGTTTGACCATATGTTCCCATGATGCTCGTGGATCGGCAGCTCGTTTAAACCACTCAACGACATCATATAAAGCCAACGTTCCAACCAATTCTTGTTGTACATTAATGACGGGTAAGCTCATCAAATTCACTTTTTTAAACTGATCTAAAGCATGATGAATATTATCATTTTCCTGCAAACTCATCACATCTTTCGACATAATGTCTTCACAGAGAAACTGTGTCACTACACGCGCACTGGCTTTTTCTTGTGCCTGTAAAATAATTTTTTGCAGGTCATATTCGCTAATATCTAACAACTGAGTTTGTTGCTCTAAAACCTCTTGAATATCTTGCGGTTGAATGGTGACTTTTTGTGTCGGTGTGGGATCTTTAGAACGTGTATTGACTTGAGCCACTTGTGGATATTGCTTGCCAAGTAAACGGTTAAAAATAATTGCCACAGCCAAAAGCAAAACAGAATTTAATAAAACAGGATAGAAAATAAAGTTGTAGCCCAATTGATGAATCGAATCTCCGCCTAACACGGCCGTAATTGCAACTGCCCCACTCGGTGGATGTAGCGAATCTGTGGTCATCATCAAGAAAATAGCCGTAGCAACTGCAATACTAAATGCTTCTGTTTGATTGGAAATAAACATCGCACAAGTCACCCCTATCACCCCTGCAATGATATTGCCCACCACCATATTCCACGGTTGTGCTAAGGGACTTGCAGGAACGGCAAAGAGTAAAACTGACGATGCGCCCATCGGGGCGATATACCATGCATTAAAATCACCCAACACATACCAACTGATGAGCGATGAGATTGCTAAACCTAGTAATGCGCCAACACCACATAACAATCGGTCTTTGAGGGGTAAAACTTTAAAATTGGGTTTTAGGGTATTAAGCCATTCAAGTTGAGTATGAAACACGTCGTTCCTTGATTTTACCGATTTGAGTATAATTATACGTCGTTGTAGTCATAAGATATATTTAATATCCATCTTATGAAAAAAATTATGGTTTGAAGATTAAGTTTTGATTTATGCTGCTAATATCCACCCCACACTCAATACATATCGTGCAGAACCACTGACTTTCGTGACTGAATGTGTATATACATCTGAACGAAATAATTTGATTCGGTCTAAATTTAAAATAGGCTTTTCACAGATAAACTCACCGCCTTTCTTTGATTTTTTAATGATGATATTTAAACGAAAATGTCGCGCTGCTTTGACAATATCCCGATGAGGTGGAATTTCTGAGCCTATCGGAAAGCGCAATAAAAATAGATCTACTTTAATACCCATTGGAATATAGGCTAAGAGCAGTTTGTCATAGCCTGATTGTTGTCGACCTTTTTGCCAAACTAACCATTTCTGGTCAAACAAAGCTAATTTCATCATCCACCTAAATCATTTTAAGTTATTGTGATCAATCTATCATTAGTTTTGATTGAAATTGATGTATCATTTTTAAAATATAAGCATCTGTATTTAAATGGTTAAATTCATAATGATAAATTGAAGATTCATCCATAGAAAACATATATAAATCCTCACTTAACTGATACCAGACTGTCATTGCTGGATGATAAATTTCTTTTAATTCTGGGCTTAAATTTATATTTTCACAAATCTCCGTTAATTCACTGACAGCCTTTTCAGGTTTAATTTTCCCAAGAATCACTTCATCACAATAAAACTGCAAATATGCATAAATTGCTGCTTTATCACTTGGATGAACTAAACCAATTTCGTCAATAGACTGAGTAAAAAAGTGTTCAGCAATATTCAACTCAGGAAAAACTTCCAACATCAAAGACACTAAAGCAATAATCGACTCTGTTTCAAAACCTTGCTCAAGTTTCAAAATTGCCCAATCAATATAATCTTCCACACTTCTTTCATGAACTAAATTTTTGCCAATAATTTCTAAATGATTCATCTATTTTCCATCGAATAAAAATTCATGACTTGATCATGATGAACTTCTAACATCCAGCTTCTTGTACGATCAACAATATTTAAACTAAACCCGACTAACCAACTAAAAACATCCCAATGTTTTACAAAAACTCTCCATTTGGTTTTTATAACATTTTCATCATAAAGCATGTAAATATCTTGATCGAAAGGAATTTTTAGCTCAAATAACCATTCACGAACATTGGCAATATCTTGTTCAGAATTCCAGCTATCTACAATATTTAAAAATTTCTCATACTTAAAAGACTTTGGCATTTCTTTAAAAAACAGTCGAGAAAACTCAGTTGCCTCGAATCCCTTTAAAAAAGTTGTCCGCTCAGCAAGATAATTCTCTATTTCATATTCATCATCTAAAAAAGACAATCCAAATGGCAAGTCTTTAAAACTTGTCCAACTTTTGAATTTATTTTCATAATCGGTTAGATACATGTTTTGCTTTAATTCTGATCACCATGAAAAACAGTATAACTTGATCTATAACCTTTGCCACTCTCCCCCAAAATCCTTATACTTAGAACCAATTTTTTCTAATACTTATAGTGGATGCTGCATGAGTCGCGCCATATCGCATATTGATACATTCCAAGGCTTAATTCTTGCCTTACAAAACTACTGGGCTGAACAAGGTTGTGTGGTGTTACAACCTTACGATATGGAAATGGGTGCAGGGACATTCCACACAGCAACCTTCCTTCGTGCGCTTGGTCCTGAAACATGGAACGCAGCATACGTTCAACCATCACGTCGCCCAAAAGACGGACGTTATGGCGAAAACCCAAACCGTTTACAGCATTATTACCAATTCCAAGTGGTGCTTAAGCCAAACCCAGACAATATCCAACAGTTATACCTTGACTCGTTAAAAGCGATTGGGATCGACACGTTGACTCACGACATTCGTTTCGTAGAAGACAACTGGGAATCTCCAACACTTGGTGCATGGGGCTTAGGTTGGGAAGTTTGGCTCAACGGTATGGAAGTGACTCAGTTCACTTACTTCCAACAAGTCGGTGGTGTTGAGTGTTACCCAGTTACGGGTGAAATCACATACGGTTTAGAACGTTTAGCCATGTACCTCCAAGGTGTAGATTCTGTTTACGATCTTGTTTGGACTAAGGGTCAATTCGGTACTGTGACTTATGGCGATGTGTTCCATCAAAACGAAGTAGAACAATCGACTTATAACTTTGAATATGCCAACGTTGAAAAAATGTTTGAGCTGTTCGACTTCTACGAAGCTGAAGCAACACGTTTAATGGAAGCTGAACTTCCACTGCCTGCATATGAACAAGTCATCAAAGCATCACATAGCTTTAACTTGCTCGATGCGCGTGGCGCAATCTCTGTAACTGAACGTCAACGCTATATTTTACGTGTACGTACATTGGCCCGTTCAATCGCACAAAGTTATGTAGCTGCTCGTGCAAAACTTGGTTTCCCAATGGCTGAACCACACTTACGTGATGAGGTATTGGCACAGTTAAAAGCACAAGTTGAAGCTGAAGCAAATGCTGAATCTAAGGAGAGCAAATAATGTCTAAACATACAGTATTGTTCGAATTAGGCTGTGAAGAACTTCCACCAAAAAGCTTAAAAACTTTACGTGATGCATTACAAGCTGAAACGGTTAAAGGTTTAAAAGATGCAGGCTTAGCATTTGATTCTATCGAAGCTTATGCAGCACCACGTCGTTTGGCATTGAAAATTGTCAATGTTGACGGTGCTCAAGCAGACACTCAAAAACGTTTTGATGGTCCTGCAAAACAAGCCGCTTTTGATGCTGAAGGCAAACCAACTAAAGCACTTGAAGGCTTTATGCGTGGTCAAGGCATCACCGTCGATCAAGTTTCAACTTTCCAAGCAGGTAAAGTTGAAAAAGTGTGTTATTTGAAAGATGTCAAAGGTCAAAGCCTTGACGTTTTACTTCCACAAATTCTACAAACTGCGTTGGACAATCTACCAATTGCAAAACGTATGCGTTCAGCGGCAAGCCGTACTGAATTCGTTCGTCCTGTAAAATGGGTTGTATTGCTGAAAGACAATGATGTGGTTGATGCAACCATTCAGGATCATAAAGCGGGCAATGTGACGTATGGTCACCGTTTCCATGCACCTGAAGCGATTACATTAGCAAATGCAGATGATTATTTACCAAAATTAAAAGCAGCGCATGTTGTTGCTTCTTTTGAAGAACGCCAAGCACTCATTGACAGTCAAGTTAAAGCACTTGCAGATGAAGTGAATGCGATTGCGATTGTACCAAGCGACCTTCGTGATGAAGTGACTGCTTTGGTTGAATGGCCTGTTGCGCTTCGTGCAAGTTTTGAGGAACGTTTCCTTGCTGTTCCACAAGAAGCGTTAATCACTACCATGCAAGACAACCAAAAGTATTTCTGTTTGGTGAATGCTGACAATAAACTTCAACCATACTTCATAACTGTGTCAAACATTGAGTCGAAAGACCCGACTCAAATCATTGAAGGGAATGAAAAAGTTGTGCGTCCACGTTTGTCGGATGCTGAATTCTTCTTCTTGCAAGACCAAAAACAACCGCTTGCTTCTCGTAAAGAGAAACTTGCGAACATGGTGTTCCAAGCTGAATTGGGTACTTTATGGAACAAATCTGAACGTATTGCCAAACTTGCTGTGGCTTTAGCGCCAATTACAGGTGCAAATCCTGCCGATGCTGAAAAAGCGGCACTGCTTGCCAAATGCGACTTAACCTCTGAGCTTGTGGGTGAATTCCCTGAACTTCAAGGGATCGCGGGAACTTACTATGCGCGCATTGAAGGCGAAAATGATGAAGTAAGCGAGGCTTTAGGTGAGCAATATCTGCCTAAATTCGCGGGTGATGTTTTACCGAAAACTAAGACAGGTACGACTATTGCCCTTGCAGATCGTTTAGATACGCTCACAGGTATTTTCGGTATCGGTCAAGCACCGACAGGTTCGAAAGACCCGTTTGCACTTCGCCGTTCTGCGATTGGTATCTTGCGTTTAGTGACTGAAAACAATCTTGATGTTTCAATTGAAGAATTGATCAAGCTTGCTTTGGCTGCCTATGGCGATGTGATTAAAGATCATGCGAAGACTTTAAATGATGCGGTTGCATTCCTTGAAGGTCGTTATCGTGCGAAGTATGAAGATCAAGGCGTTGCGGTTGATGTGATCCAAGCGGTTCAAGCGCTTTCTCCAAAATCTCCTTTAGATTTTGATAAGCGTGTAAATGCGGTAAATCATTTCCGTGACTTGCCTGAAGCTGCTGCACTTGCTGCTGCCAATAAGCGTGTTGCGAATATCTTGGCGAAAGAAGCTGCGCCTACAGGTGAAATCGTTGAATCTAAACTGGTTGAGGATGCTGAAAAAGCACTTTATGCCGAGATTCAAAAGTTGCTTCCTGTGGTTCAACCACTTTTGGCTGCGAAAGATTATACTGAAGCGCTTTCTAAGTTGGCTGCTTTACGTGCGCCGATTGATGCGTTCTTTGACAATGTTATGGTCATGGCTGAAGATGCTGAATTGAAAGCCAACCGTTTACGCATCCTTGCGCAGTTGCGTGGTTTGTTTACGGCTGTGGCGGATATTTCGGTGTTGCAGCACTAAGTCAAATTATTAAAATAACCCGCTTTTAAGCGGGTTTTTTACTACTTACTAATTAAGCCTTATTATTCTCATGTAAATAGCTAATTATTTGGTCATGATAAATTCTTAAATCCTCAGAATGATACGCTGTATTAAGTACATAACGTTCAAACTCTTCATTACTGGTATCTAAATAGTGCGATTGATATTCATGTAATATTATTTGTCCAAGATTCTTAATTTTATAACTGATCTCCATATATTGTTGTATTGTTTTAATTTCATAATGATATGTTCCTGTCTCTTTATCATATTTTTTAAAACTATTATGAAAACTATTCAAAGCAACATCTAAAGCAGATGTAGACATATAAAAACTTTTTATATAGTCATGAAAACTACTATCTACTCTTAAAAATAATTGTGGATTAATTGTTTCAGGAATTTTATCGCATTCTTTTGGATTGATTTCAGAATTACTGAAAAGGTTTAATATAAAACAGTCTAGTTGAACACGACAAAAATTTAACTCATTAATAGCAGTTTGGATAATTTCATTTTGAATATGCTTGTTATGTTGATTTTTCCATGATAGAAAACCTATGATAGCAACTAAAGGAGTTAAGATGTAACTAACAACAGTCAGAAAATTTAGAAGTTTTTGTTCATTAAAATTACATGTAAATCCGTTCATATCCGTACAAACGTAATAATTTTGCAAAACTCCATAACCAATAACCATGACTACATAAATTAAAAGATAAATTAAGATATATTTTATGACATCTGTTTTCATTTAAAATATTTTATTACAATTATTAAAAAACAATATAATATAAATTAAATAAGTTTCCAAGCAAGTAAAGATAATGCTTACTTCTAAAAATCAAATTAAGATTTTTTATCATAATTAAACTAGAAAAGTACAATCAGATCTTCAATTTTAAATAGCAAGCTTATCATCTATAGCCAATTTTCATCCAATTCCCTATACTCAAAGATAACAACACTCAACAAGAAAGAGCCTAATGAAATTCAAAGGACTTATTTGGGTTGCTCTTACAACCCTCACCGCCTGCTCAACCACACCTACAAATCCAAACTTACCTGTTGTTTTAGAACAACACAAAAACATCTCTGCTGAACCGACAACCAAACACAACCTTGCTCGTCTCATTAAGCAAAAAGACAACTGCGTAATCGAATTTACAGGCAACTTTGAAACAGGCAAAGCCACAGAACATTGGATCTTTAAAGGTGATCAACTCATTTCCGCATTTTCAAATGTAAATGCCGAAGTAGAAAATAAACAAACCGTTTTCGACATTCAAGATACTGAAAAACTGAAAAATTTTGCAGCCTTACAAAAGAATTTTAAAGCAACAAACTTAGAAAAATGCCAATAATCATGACAGAACTACTTTAAATTAAAGCTTTGAAGTAGTTCTTTTTCCATTCATCTTTAAAACATAAAGAATTGGATAGAACCACAAAAATAGCGCAAATATTCCCACGACAAAAATCACAAAAAATGGGGGTATAACATCTCGAATTTGATCATAAATTTTCATTAACCCCAAAGTATCTGTATTAAGTAATACCCCAATCATTAAAAATAAAATCATATGAGGAACAATAAGATGAACTATTCTTAATAATAAAAACTGATAAAATTTTACAAACCACAAGCTCGGTATTAAATAAATGAATAGGACGATCAACCTGATCATCCACGTTAAAATTTGATGACCAAGACTTAAAGAATATTCCCCACCACAACCACAGGCAAAGCTCGGTTGTAAAAATAAAATCGGGAGAATTAGCCAAAATATATTTAAATATTTAATTTTTATCATTTTTAATTTCTCGATGATCTTCTTCTACATGTAGACTATACAATATCTTTGTTTTTACTCTGTATTACTTTGCGTACAGAGCCGATGTCACTACTTTTTTCACAGTATGATGCTGAGTAAACACGTTATTGATCTACACATATATGAAGGAATGAGTCATAATGAAAAGTATTAAAATTTTGTCTTTTGCTACTGCCATTTTGGCAACATCTTCAATTTATGCAGAAACAAAAACACCCGCACCTTATGGTGACAACCCAAATATTTTCAAAGTATTAGCACATAAAACAGGTGAAAAAATTCAAAATACTGCTGAGCGTGTAGGTGCTGCTGCTGAACGTGGTGTAGAAAAAATTAAGCCGAAAGTAGACAATGCATGGGAAGAAACAAAAACCTTTACAGAACAACAGACTGAACGTGCAAAAACAGGTGTACAAAAAGGTGCGGAAAAAGTGACAGAGACCGCCAATAACACCCGTGACGCTATAGTGGGAACAAATCAGGGCACAGTTCCTATTGAACGTGGTCGTTTGAGTCAATCCTCATCAACGACCACGACCCAACAAGCAACATCAACACAAGTTGCAAATACAACCGCTCAAACAACACCCTTAGAAACAACGACATCTACTGTGCCTGTTGCTCATGTTGCAAAGACCATAGATCCAACCCAACAAAATGGAACAGCACCTGAAGAACCAGAGATTTCTTTTAAATCACTGCCACTACCACAGGCAAGCAACACAACAGACTCAACTCAACCTTCAGCCCAAAAAGAAGATATTCCACAATAAACGTGCACGCTAAATTTGGGCTTGGAGCATCAGTCATATTCATTCACCAAGCCCTGATCTGTGCAGCATATAATGACGATATATCATGATGAAAATTTCTGTGTAGAACTTGGCCATTTTCACTGCTTTTATTTTAATCATATTGTAATTTTATGTAATATAAATATAACAAATAGACTATAAAAATAAAAAAAAACATTTGAAATATAAAAGTTATTTTTTAAAAACAATGCTTTAACTATAATGTCTATTTTTGTGGTCTTGTTGTATCCAAGATGTATAACTTTCATTTCTTTTTTACATTTATCAATAACTTAGTTTTAATATTTCGGCCTTATTACTGGGGTACAATCGGTACTCCTCACCTTTGAGGAATGTCATTTATGAAAACCATAAAAACAACGATCATCGCTGCAAGTATTTTGGCTTGTACACCTGTTTTTGCTGAAACAACTGCTGTAACTCAAGTAAAAGTAGACGCTGTGGCTAAAGCGGATGCTGCGGCTAAAGCAAAAGATACCGTAATCACTAAAACGGTTGAAACTAAAGATGTGGCAAAAGATAAAATTGTGCATGCAACCGATGCGACTGCAACTAAAGCGACTGAAGTAAAAGATGCTGTCGTGGCTAAAACGGTTGAAACTAAAGATGTGGCAAAAGATAAAATTGTGCATGCAACCGATGCAACTGCAACTAAAGCGACTGAAGTAAAAGATGCAGTCGTGGCTAAAACAGTTGAAACTAAAGATGTGGCAAAAGATAAAATTGCACATGCAACCGACGCAACTGCAACAAAAGCGACTGAAGTAAAAGATGCTGTCGTGGCTAAAACAGTTGAAACTAAAGATGTGGCAAAAGATAAAATTGCGCATGCAACCGACGCAACTGCAACAAAAGCGACTGAAGTAAAAGATGCTGTCGTGGCTAAAACAGTTGAAACTAAAGATGTGGCAAAAGATAAAATTGCGCATGCAACCGATGCAACTGCAACGAAAGCAACTGAAGTAAAAGATGCTGCTGTTGAAAAGTCTGTTGAAGCAAAAGAGTTTGTTGTAGAAAAAGCAGAACAGACCAAAGACGTCGTCAAAGAACAATCTGAAAAAACTCAAGGTTTTTTCTCTAGAACATGGGAAAAAACTAAAAATTTCTTCCGTGGTGAAGAAACAAAAGCTGCTGAACATACAACAAAAACAGGTGCTTAATGTTTAGCAATCTATTTTAAATACTTTTTAAATCCCTCATTGATTGAGGGATTTTTTATGATTAATGCGAATAAAAAATTAATTCACTTGTCGAATTACATTGCCATTTATAAATGCTTTTAAATTTTCAGTCAGTTGACTCACGATGCGCTGCCTTGCATCCACACTGCCCCATGCACTATGTGGGGTAATTATTAAATTTGGAATGTCTTCTCCCAACAAAACATTGCCTTGTGTTGGTGGTTCAACAGTTAAAACATCCGTTGCCGCCCCTGCGATTTGCCCTTGTCGCAGTGCATTTGCCAAAGCCTGTTCATTAACAATACCACCACGAGCACAATTAATTAGAAAAGCAGAATTTTTCATTAATTCAAACTCTTTTGCCCCAATTAAATCACGGGTTTGTTCGGTTAAAGGGCAATGTAAAGTTAAAAAATCTACCTGTGGCAATAATTCAGCCAAGGCAATACGACTTGCATCCATCTTACGATTAGGCAATGCAGCGAGTAAAACACGCATGCCAAATGCTTCTGCTAAACGTGCAACAGCTTGACCCAGTTCACCATAGCCCACGATCCCTAAGGTTTTACCTGATAATTCAACAATAGGAAAATCCAACAAACAAAAAATTGGGGAATTATTCCACTGACCTTGCTTAACTGCACGATCATATTGAATTAAAGAAGTTGCCAATGCCAGCATCAGCGCAAGTGTATGTTGTGCTACAGCAGCAGTGCCGTAACCCTGACAATTACACACCACAATGCCGTGTTGTTTCGCTTGCACAAGGTCAACATTGTTTGTCCCTGTCGCAGAGATCAAAATTAATTTCAAATTTTTAGCTTGTTGAATATGCTCAGCCGCAAGCACCACTTTGTTACTGATCACTACATCGACATCTTGAATACGTTCAAGCAGTTGTTCAGGTGTCGTCGATGTATATAATTTAAAATCATCAAAATAGGACTTTAAATCATTAAAATTTAAGTCATTTTTATCTAATGATGAATAATCTAAAAATACACCTTTCATGGCTATCCCTGCACAAATTAATCAATAAACGATTGAAATTTACCATAATTTATCTATAAAAACTGCTTTATTCATATGACTATGGTCGCTCTGCGTCTAATACAAAGTCATTATTTTTTAAGGAAAATAAATAGCTAATCGCAATACGATAAGCTTCTTGAATAATGGCTTCAGAAATATAATTTTCTGTGTAATACCCATGCTTCATACAGGTAAACACCAATTCCATCAGAATAGTCAAAGCATCAGGTTCTTGGGGTACATAACTATCGACTTGAATCATTTCCAATGCCTTACGTACACTGGCACTGACCTTTTTTAGCTCAACTTGATATTCCATATAAGCTTGACGAGTAAAAGGTCCACTTAAAATAATTAAACTCGCCACTTCAGAGTCATTAAAAAAATCGGCGGTGGTTCGGATCATACTCGCAGAAAGTTTTTTGCCATAGTCTTCAATGGAAGATTGCGGATGTTCACTCAGCACTGAGATTGCGGCCTGCCCAATTCTTGTTACTAACTCATTTAAATGCAGCAATGCAATATGTCGAAGTAGATCATATTTGCTGGGAAAGAACTGATAAATACTGGTACGAGGAATACCCACCGCATTGGCAATTTCAGGAATCGAAATCCGCTCAATGCCGACTGCAAGTAATAATTCTTGGGTTTTTTCAATCACCATCTGCATACGTTTCTGGGTACGCTCTTGCTTAGGCTGCACTGCTTTTTTTCTTATTTTTTTCAAAACTGATGTCGCCTGTGCCTTAATCATACTTAGCCCTTATTTTATCATCTCAATATCAACACATTTATGTTGAATATCGAACAGCCAATCCCTGACTTGTATTTCACATCATTCTCTATTTTTCATTTTGTAACGATTGAAATTGCAATAAAAATTTAAATGAATTTGATGAAATATAACACAGTATCTGAACAATAAGAGACTTTTCATCAGTATCAAACTTAAATTTGTTTTTGTGCCTGATTTATTGCATATTTAAATCTTCATTTGTTGGGTCAGACAAAAATGTTCAATGTACACTGTTTTGCAAAGATTCAGTTTGGATTCAGCATGTGCTGTATGTATCTATTCAGTTCTTTTTGTCAGGCTGATACCACACTACAAATAATTGAAAATGTTGAACAATACTCATCAACTGAAGGAAATGCTATACGACTTTCCAAACTCAAACAAGGCTGTAAAATCGAAGCGCTATTTTTTGGTGAAACAGGCAAAATTAAAGAAAATTATCTGTTTCAACAGCAACAATTAAATTATGCAGCACGTTATGAATATCGCTATACCGATGGTGGTTTAACCAATCTATCGGAAAATAAAGGTCATTTTACAACTCAACACCAGCGTATTGAGTTAAACCCTCAAGCACCGCAAACACTCGCCGACTTTCAGGAATATCGATCTTTATTTTCACGCATGGAATTAAACAAATGTCGCTAGATAATGCTGTATTTTTCAGTCTCTTGCACACTTTCAGCATCAAAATAACAATTTCCAGCTTCATCACAACGCATATATAAATTTTTATAGCTCAACACATAAAAATCTGCACATTTTTTAATGACAATTGGGTTCATATCCATCGACAAAGCATCATCACATTTGAATAATTTGGTCACACGGCGATCATTCATACAGATCAAATAGGTCTGTTTTTTCACTTCGATTTCAACTAAACCCGTGTGTTCAACACTCAAAGGAATAATATATTTTCCATTTATATCAATCACTTGCTGATTATAGCTTTCAAGTTTTTGGGTAATAACATTAAATACAATGATATTGCCAAAACAGTCCTGTAACTGAGTTTTTTCTTCAAAAGGCAAGTTCACTTGAATGCCAAGCTTTTGTAAATCTTGCTCATCGACACGTTTATTCGTCAGTAAAATACGGGTGATGGTCTGTTTTAAATTGGTATCAAAAAAAGTGCTATCGAGTTGTAAATCAACCCCTTTTAATATTTTTCCTAACGCTTCATTATGCGTACCTAACAAATGCGCAATCACACTGCGATAGTAAAATTTACTGTTCTTTTTGACTTCACGAATTTGCTTATAAAAATAAGTCTGATCATAAGGATGTTCAATAAAGTCATGTAATAAAGCAGAGTTTGCTAAAACCGCAATGGCATCATGTCCTGTATAAGGCAAATGCAAGGTATGTAATTGTGGAATCAGTGGTTTTATTTTTAAATAATGCTCTTTGTCATTTTCAAAATACGGATCGTAAACAATAATATATTCACAATTTTCGACAATATCCTGTGGCTGAATCCGCATATCTGCATTTAATTTGGCATCATAAAAGTCGGTATAACGTTTATCTTCAACTTCATTCGGGTCGATTGAATATTGTGGCACCATCGCCACGACACGTGTCATTTGTAATGGTTTTGAATATTTAATTGCAGCATAGCCACCCATTGAGCCGCCATACCCCACGATTTTTTTAAATTGTTTTAAAATCGGTTGTAACTGTTCAAGTAAAGCCAACATGCTTGACATAGGAAACCATGACTTTTGTTTTGGCATGATGCCAACCATACTATAGTCATATTTCATCAATGATTTTTCAGCATTAATCGACAAGCCTTTGGCACGTGTAATCAAATCACCAAATGACAAAACCAAAGTGTCAGTTGTGCCTTGTAAGTAAATTGCTCGAATATGATCGTCTTCAAAAATGATTTGCTTGTCCATTGCAATACCGAAAAACGGCTCTCTTATCTTTCGTTAAAATTAAATAAATAGATAACTTGCCTATTCATCGTATCAAGTGTCATATTTTATAGAGTCTGCACAGATAAAAAAGCGCAAAATATGACACATTCTCTACATCCTGCTGCACAGAAAGGCTTTAGTTCTGCTGCTGAACTATATCAACAAGTACGTCCAAATTATCCATCTGAAATTGTTAATTGGCTAATTGATGAGCTGAAAATTCAATCCAACTCGACTGTGGTTGATTTAGGTGCAGGAACAGGTAAGTTTTTGCCTTATTTAAAGCAAGCAAGCTCGCAAATTATTGCAGTAGAACCTGTGGCAGAAATGCTTACTCAGTTACATCTTGCTCATCCCGATGTCCAAACATTACAAGCAAAAAGTGATGAGATCGCACTGGCTTCAGAAAGTGTTGATGCCATTTTATGTGCTCAATCCTTTCATTGGTTTGCCAATATCGAGAGCTTGAATGAAATTTACCATATCCTAAAACCCGAAGGACATTTAGGCTTAGTGTGGAATCAGCGCGATGAAAATGTACCATGGGTTAAAGCATTAGCCGACTTAATTGCTCCCTTTGAAGGAAATACACCTCGTTATCATCGTGGCGATTGGCAACACGTCTTTGAACATCAATTTTTATTTCAGCTCGAAAGTTTAAAATTATTTTCACAAATTCATAAAGGAACAGTTGAAAATGTGGTCAGTAAACGATTATTGTCAACTAGCTTTATTGCTGCTATGCCTTCCACACAACAGCAACAGCTAAAACAACAATTTGAAGCTATTATATTAGAACATACAGGCAAATATGCAGATGACGAAATCGAGTTTCCTTACGTCACTTATGCTTATCACTTTAAAAAGCAAACCCGATGAATATCTTAAGGAGTTTTAGTTTCATGCACCTCTTACGTCCCTTGGCTTATATTTCAGTCCTCCTAAGCGCTGTTCTGATTGGTGCATGTTCATCACAAAATGATAAGAATGCAGAACAATCAACACATAAAACCCAACAAAGTTCTGAAGCGGTCATGAAAGAACTCAAAACTAAGCCGATTCAAAATTTTCCAAGTACACCTAAAGATGCAGCCGACATTACTTTACTTGATGAATATCAAGAAAAGTTCGATGCCATGAATGAAGCTTTAGAGGCTGATTTAGAAAAAATGGATGCTGAAGGCACATTGACTGAGGAAATTGACCAACAACGTAAACGAGATAGCATCCAATCTGCTTTAAATATGCTCAAAGAGTTAGATTTAAAAACTGAACAAGGTCGCTATATTCAAGGTTTGCTCTATCAATATTGGGAAAATCAAGCCAAAGCCTTTGACAGTAAAATGCAAACGAAGGATCAAGCGAATAATCCTGCTGAATCTGTCCGTGGTATGAGTGATTTGCTGAGTGCAGAAGCACAGTTAGATCATTGGAAAACCAAAACAACCCCATAAACATTTAATAAGAGATTGAAAATTTGCTTTCAAGAGCAAGCTGCTGAGATCGATCCCAGCAGCTTTATGTTATGTATTTCAGAAATACGCAGGATATTGAACTTTCTACCCAGTTCTCCCATCATTTTTTTTGATTTTAAATATTCTGCTTTTCAACCCACTGAATTGAGTCGACTCGAATCAATTTACATGCGCCATCGCCAATTCCAGTCCAATCTAGGGCTGACTTCCAAACCAAGTCTTTATCATTAATCTGCACTAAATCTCCCGTTAAACGGACGAGATCACCTCGTTTAACTTTCTTAATTTCTTGGGCAATTTTGGGATTGGCAGGAATAATATGCATATTACTCACCATTTGCGTTGCCAGTTTTGGCGGCACAGGTGGACGTGCCATTTTCCAATTCAAATAACGATCATATTGGTTAATTGAAATCTGCCGAGCAATTTCAGGTTCAGTAAAAATGCCACGTGTGACTGCATAATCGATGGGTGAAAATTTGGCTTGTTCATCATCTTGATATTCTTTCGAACCTAAAATACGAAACTCACCATGAAAGGGTTCAAGTACAGAGATGCGTTGATCTTTAATAATCGGCGCTAATCCATTAGCAATATTATATTCAGCAGATTGAGATGCATTCACAGATGCTGAACATAATGCCAAAACTGCTGCGCACCATAAATTCCGTGTCATATTCTTCACCTTCAACATCTCTTTTGAACGATTTCTTCAGTATCAGTATCGCTGATGAAAATTAAAATAAAATCAAGTTTAAGTAACAAAATATAGAAATTTTGTCACTTGTTTGTCTTATATTTAAGTCTATATTTTCGTTACACTATTTTTTTAATAATAAAACTGTGAAAGCAATGATTTATAAATTTTATCAACAACGTATTTTTCCATATTTACTCAATCACATTATGCAAACCCCAAGTATGATGGAAGCACGTGCAGAGCTACTCAGAAAAGTGCATGGCCGTGCTTTAGAAATTGGTTTTGGGACAGGTCTAAATTTACCCTTTTACCAAGTCGAAGAACTCATCGCCTTAGAACCCAATGCTGATATTTATCAGTTGGCACAAAAACAGGTTTTAAATACTCCTTTTCATGTCCAGCACATTCAAGCCAGTGCTGAAAAACTACCTTTTGCTGACCATTCTTTAGATCATATTGTCAGTACATGGACGATGTGTAGTATTGCCCATTTAGAACAAGCTTTAGCTGAAATTTATAGGGTGCTGAAACCTGAGGGAACTTTTCATTTGGTTGAACATGTGCAATATCACGATCATCCAACCCTGAAAAAATTGCAAAACTTACTCACCCCTGTACAAAAAGTCATTGCAGATGGTTGTCATTTAAACCGCAATATTGAACTGTATTTATCCAATGCAAACTTTAAATTTGTCGAAAAATATTATTTTGATGCCGATGACCTACCCAAAGTGGGATGCCGTATGTTGTTGGCACGTGTACAAAAAGCCTAGCTCAATTGATATTTTTTTAATCATCAAAATCGATACGAATGGTTTCAAAACGCACTCGCCCTGCTCGGATGGCTTGGGCAATAGCGTGTTGCCCCTTTGTCAAACGTGCGCCCCCACTTTTGATATCAATCAGTACGATTTCAATATCTTCAGCCGCACCTTCATCATCACGAAATGCGCTATACCCATCAAAGACGACATAATCGATGGGATCGCCTAAGAACTTGGCATCACTGGGTAAATATTGAAACTGTGGCATGATGGGTGCGAGTTGCTCTGCCATTTTCCCTTTTAAAACTGCACGACTGGTATTTACACTGCGTTTTTTTGCCTCAGCTAAAGCGTGCTGATGTTCAAGTTCTAACTCGGCAATATAACGCTCATATTCTGCTTTGATTTTTCCATTTCGTGTACTGGACAGCACCCATGTTGTTAAAACAATGCCGATACATGCACCAAGCAACATTGCCATCCACAGCGACATAATGAGTTCCTATCTATCATTCATTGGGCTTAAAATTAAGCTTAGGTTTTGTAAAATAATTTTCAATGTAAACAACTCTAAGACTTTTGTCATCTGTAACCTATCACTTTAAAAATAATGCTAAGCTAGTGGCAGGACGGGTTGGGTGAATCAATGAAAACTATGAAAACAATTCTCATTGCAAATCAAAAAGGTGGCTGCGGAAAAACCATTACTGCGATTACACTCGCATCTGCGCTTGCACAAAAAGGCTATAGCGTGGCACTTGCCGATGCAGACAATCAAAAATCTGCCTTGCAGTGGTTAAAACAGCGACCAAACGATGCCAATGAAATTCAAAGCTTAGATTGGCGTCATGAAAAGTCGATTGGAGATGCGCCAAAAAATTTACAATATTTAATTATTGATGCGCCTGGGGCTTTGACAGGTGCACATGCTGAACAACTCATTAGTGGATGTCATGCCATCGTCACGCCCTTACAACCCTCCTTTTTCGACATCGACAGCACCAAACGCTTTTTAAAGCATATTCAAGAGATTAAGCGTATTCGTAAGGGTAAAGTTGATATTTTACTGCTTGCCAATCGTGTTAAACCCAACAGTGCTAGTGCTAAAGATATTCAACAGTTTTTTGAAAAAATCGAACAGCAACCTGTGGCTTGGATCTCTGAACGCAGTGCTTATGGGCAACTGGCCATGCAAGGCTTATCTATTTTTGATAAAAATCAAAAGAATTTTGTCCAAATTCAAATGCAATGGCAACCGCTGTTGGATGCCTTAATTGATGATCCGAGTGATTGGTTCTAAATAGATCATGGTCAGCATTTTCAAAAATAATATTTCAGGCGGTGCATTTAACATTGCCTGAGGCTATTTTTCAGTTAATATGAACTATACGATAATTAATTAATTTCGAGAAATTCGTGTCCGATTTCACTTCCACTTTACAGCGTGTGCTTTTATTTGGTTTATTATTTATCCTGGTTTTTTTAGGTTTTGATATTCTCAAATACTTTATTGTTCCTGTGTTATGGGCATGTATTATTGCCTATATGACATGGCCGCTGTATAAACGCATTTTGCGTATGTGTGGTGAAAACCGTCCGAGTCTGAGCGCCTCAATCATGATCACTATGGTGGTTTTGGTGATTGGTATTCCTTTGATTTTTGGTATTTTCATGTTGCAACATGAAGGTCGAAATTTATATTTTGATATTCAACGTCAACTATCTTCAGGACATCTTGATGTGCCTGATGTCTTACGTCAACTACCAATTATTGGTAAAGAAATTTCTCGCATCGTCCGTGATATCAATGAAAATCCAAGCAGCATTTCACAAAATATCGGCGTTTGGATTCAGGGGCATCTTAATTACGGTAAATTTGTTCTGAGTGAAATTTCGAAAAATTTGGTGAAACTCTGTTTTGCCATTATGTCGTTATTCTTCTTTTATCGTGACGGACAAACCATTTTACAACAAGTCAGTAAAGCCTTAGAAATGGTCATCGGTCCACGTATCCATCATTATTTAGATACGATTTCTGAAACCACACGTGCGGTTGTCTATGGGGTAGGTTTAACTGCGGTTGCTCAATCCTTACTTGCAGGCGTAAGCTATTTTGTAGCGGGTGCACCCAACCCGATGGTATTGACCATTATCACCTTTTTAATGGCACTCATTCCTTTTGGTCCACCGTTGGCGTATGGAGCCGTCTCACTTTGGCTGTTCTCTAAAGGCATGACCATTGAAGCAATTGGGGTCATGGCATGGGGAGTGTGTATTGTGAGTACAGCAGATAATGTCATCCGTCCTTTGGTTATCTCTGGTGCAACCCAAATTCCTTTTTTATTGATCATGTTTGGTGTTTTAGGTGGCTTAGCGAGTTTCGGTTTGGTTGGTTTATTTATCGGCCCTGTGATTTTAGCGGTGTTATTGGCGATTTGGCGTGAATGGTTACATGAAACCCATGAAGCACAACAAGTCCCTGATGCAACCATGGCCTATGACATTGAGAACAATGATTTCAAAGCACCGAAGTAAATATTTTTCATTTATAAATATTTACATTCAAACACTTATTTTCTACTGTGCAATACACCGTATTTTGTTTGAATAATGCAATAAACAACAAAACATAGGATGCTTGTGCATGTTATCTCATCAGATTTTTAAATTCACGGCGTTATCTGTATTGCTTAGTTTGACTACTGTTGCTTGTACAACCACATCAATCACTTCTGCAAAAAAGGCAGCACATGAAACTGTGGATGTACATGCCGTCAGTGCGGAAGGAATTGGTGAAAAAATTGGTACTATTCAATTAGAAGACAGCACGCAAGGTTTAAAAATTTCAACCGATCTCACGCAACTTCCTTCCGGCTTTCATGGTTTCCATATTCATGAAAAAGGTTCATGTGAAGCTGCCGAAAAAGATGGGAAAATGGCTGCTGCATTGGCTGCGGGTGGGCATTTTAATCCAACACAAGCCACCGGTCATGGCACACCCAATGATGGGCATTTAGGGGACTTACCTGTGCTTAATGTCGATACAGAAGGTCATGCTAAAACCACGGTCTATGCGCCTCGTTTAAAACTTGCAGACGTTCAAGGCTTAGCCATTATGGTTCATGCAGGGGGTGACAATTATTCTGATCATCCTAAACCATTAGGCGGTGGTGGTGATCGTATTGCTTGTGGGGTGATTTAAGATTTTTTAAATCTACAAACACAATAGCGCAACTGTGGATAAATTCAGATTTATTCACAGTAGCTCAAACTTATCCTCAGAAGCAATCTTCCCATCAAATCTGCACATTTTTGTAGTGAATCGTTCTTAGAAATTGACAATAAATTAAAATAATATCACGCTAATCCTTACCCTTTCTCTTCAATGTCAGTCTATTCCTGTGAATCATTTTTCAATCCATCTACACGCTTTTAAATCAAATTCGATTCTGATCTATTGCCTACAGATGTTGATTGTATTAAGTGGAACAACGCTAGGATTATATTTTTTAGATTTGAAATATTTAATTGTGCCTGTGACCTTAGGTGCAATTGCAACGGCACTCACCGATTTTGATGATCGACTCAGTATTCGTCTCAGAAATTTGGTCTATGTAGCGATTTTATTTTTTAGTGTGAGCAGTATTTTAGAATTTTTATATCCGTATAAATTCCTCTTTTTAATTTATTTATCGCTTTCGAGTGGGCTATTTATACTCATGGGTGCATTGGGGCAACGTTATGCCACCATTTCATTTGGCACTGTACTTTTGTCCATCTACACCATGTTCGGTTTGGGGGAATACGATCAATGGTACGATCAGCCTAGCTATTTTGTATTAGGGGTTGCATGGTATGGCATGAGCTCGATTATTTTTTATTTACTCAAACCCACACAAGCTTTACAAGATAATTTAGCCAATAATTTTCAATCGCTTGCGAACTTACTTTTGGCAAAATCTAAACTCTTTGACCCAGACAATCAAGACAATGTCGAACAGCTCTTATATGATTTATCCTTACAAAACAGCATTGTTGTACAACAACTGAATTTTACCAAAGCCTCTTTACTCACACGCTTAAAAGCCTCTCGTGCCAATAAAAATACAATTTATTGTTTAAATTTATACTTTTTAGCACAAGATATTCATGAGCAAGCAACCTCGAATTATTTGCATTATGAACATATTCAGCGCAATTTTAGTCGTACAGATTTAATTTATCGGATTCAGAAAAATATTGTCTTGCATGCAGAAAATTGTCAACGCTTGGCACATGCTATTGTTCAACAAGAAAATTTTTCAATTACGCCTAAAAACACCACCGCCCTACACAATCTAGAACACTCTATGCATGAATGGATTGTGGAAAATCCACGTAATCTTGAAGTGAAAAATCTACAACTTATCCTGCGCAATTTAAAAAATGTCCAAGAACAATTTCATAATTTAAGTATTGAGCAAGGTAATTATCAGCAAAGTTATAGTGAACATCAGGATAATTTAAATTTATTGGATGATGATATTCATGGCATGCATGATTTATGGTTGAAACTTCAACCTCATTTCACGCCGAATTCTGCCCTATTTCGACATGCAGTACGGATCGCCTTTGTCTTTGCTGTCGGCTATAGCATTTCACTGTTACCCTTTGCTAAAAATGGCTATTGGATTTTATTGACCAGTTTATTCGTCTGTCAAATCAGTTATTTTGCCACCAAAAGCCGTTTGCAACTGCGCACCTTAGGTACTGTTTTAGGTGTGCTTTTAGGCATTCCAATTTTATATTTTGTACCTAGTGTTGAAGGTCAATTGGTGCTTACCATCATTTTTGGTGTGTATTTCTTTTATTTACGTTCCAAAAAATATGCCATAGCCACTTTAATGGCAACCTTAATGGTGTTATTGATTTTTAATCTCAAAGGTGCAGGCTATGCGATTATTTTACCGCGTATCATCGATACGATTTTAGGTTGTTTAATCGCATGGTTTGCAGTCAGTTTTATTTGGCCGGATTGGAATTTTCGTAATATTTCCAACAATATCCGCAAAAGTAGTCAGGCAACATTGAACTATTTTGATGCAATCGTGGCACAGTACCAACACGGTAAAAATAACAGTGTGGAATACCGTCAAGCTCGGCGCTTTGCACATAATGCACAAATCGAACTGTCGAGTATGATTTCAAGTTTAAGTACTGAACCTAATCCCAATCAGGACTTGATCCACACCGCTTTTCGGTATTTGGTTTATAGTCATAGCCAACTCAGCTATGTATCTGCATTGGGTACACATCGCACACAGGTCAATGATGCACAAGTTTTAGAGCTCATGTTATGGTGTAAAGCTACCTTACATCATGCCTTAATTCAACAACACCCCTTAGATGAGCTGATCATTCAAGAGAAATTACAAGAAATTAAACAATTCACTGAACAAGAAAACCTATCCGATGATTTATTATTGGCACTGAAACAAATCAGTTTGTTATTGGAAACTTTACCTGAATTATTGAAGCTCAAAATGACGTTATTAAAACTTGAAATTAAATAAAAACATTGAATTTCAAGCGCATCAAATTCACTTTATACTGAACAAGTTAAGTCAATTTTCGGATTAAAACCAAGCCAATAGCTTGGTTTTATTTTCAATAAATTCAATTATTTAATATATTTTATTATTGATGTTTTATTTTGCTTTCAAGCATTAATCCGTTACACTGAATATTCATTCTCATTTTATGCAGTGACCATGAATATCAAAACCTTAAGACTTGTTGGACTTCTCGAAGGCATTTCATTTTTATTGTTATTATTCATTGCAATGCCGATGAAATATATGTTTGATAACCCTATTTTAGTGAAATATGTCGGAATGGGGCATGGCGTACTGTTCATTTTATTTTTAGTGGTTTTATTTGTGGTCTGTGAAAAGCAAAAATGGTCGATTAAAATGTTTATTTTAGGACTAATTGCTTCGATTTTACCGTTTGGACCTTTTGTCTTTGATCATAAACTAAAGAAATTAGCGCAATAAAATCCTTTCTTCCTTGAATTTTCTCTGCTTAAACGATCTAAAAAATCTCTCTTCAAAATATCCCTTCTCACAGGAGGGATGAAAGAGAGCTCATTTTAAAAACCCTCTCCCTAAAACTAAAATAAGCTTTTAAAACTCACCTTTTGCCTGACGTTGTTGCATGATTTCTTTTAATAATTTACGCGGAATGGTAAACCATAACGCGATCAAGATAAAACATGCCAAAGCATATGCCCATAAATTAAAATGTGCATACATGATACGAATAAACTCAATCACAAAGAAAAAGATAAACATCATCAACACTGAAACTGCCGCAGCAACCGTTCCTTTAGACACATCTGATGCCATCAATGCAAAACGGTAGAGTACTGAAAAGCTAATCCCTTCACCAAAGCTAACCAAAGTCATGCCTAAAATGACACAGTAGAGAAAATATTCACGCCAAATCACTCCCAGTAAGATGATTGCAGTTCCTAACAGCATCAGCGGTAAGCCCATTAAAACTGTTTTACCTAAGGCTAAACGGTCAATGATTTTAATCAGGACAAGATTACCCACAATTAAACCGCCCAACACAGGAAACTGAGCCAAGCCATATTGCAGACTACTGAGTCCTAACTCCTCAACCAACATGACAGGTGAAAGCGCAATCCATAACATCAATGGCATCGCTACCATAGGCAAACCTAAAGTCATGCCAATAAAGGTTCTATTTTTCAGGACTTTTTTATAATCATCCCAAATATAACGCAAAGGCTGCTTAGGAATACTCACTTTTGACTCAGGCATTTTGGCTTTTAAACCAAACCAACTCAAACATGCAAAAAAGGCAATCCCAATAAAACCCCAGTGCCAAGACACATGGTCAATCAGAAAAGCCCCTAAAACAGGTCCAATTAAAGGTGCAAGCAAAGAGATATTTGCCATAAGTGCCATGACTTTAATCGCATCACGTTCTTCAAAGGTTTCTTGAATTGCGGCATAACCCACTGCTGCAATGACCGATAAACCAAAACCCTGTAAAAAGCGTAGGGCTAAAAAGCTTTCAATATGATGTGTGAATAAAATGAGTACGCAGGTCATCACAAAGAAAATTACACCTGCCAACAGGACTTTTTTACGTCCTAAACGGTCTGATAAGGGACCCAATAACCATGCGACACAGGCCCCTCCCAACAAATAAAAAGACATGGATGAAGGTGCCCAAGTGCTGCTGACACCAAACTCTTTGGTAATCGCTAACATCGCAGGTTGTACTAAATCATTACCGATATAGACTGAAAATTCGAACAAAACTAACGCCAATGGGAACATGAATGTTGCACGGCTCAAAGTCGTCATCTGCTCTTTTTGCATTACGTTGTGTGCATTATTTTGCATTGTTTTCTACAGATCATAATGGCTTGTAGGTCTACGCTTATTTTTCAGTAAATAAACGTCAGCCCAATGACAAGCACTGAGAATTTAAAATAAATTGAGATTTGCTTTAATCAAGCGAGATCAACACCGTATTCACAAGGTGTCTAAATCAAGTCAAAATAGAAAATAGAGTGAGATAAGTCTGCGTCAATGTTCACTTGAGTCCTACAGACTCACGTTGAAACAGAGTACAACCAAACGCAGAATGTTGAGTGTAACACAGGCTTTTTTTGAGTGAAAGTTATCCATTTGTTATGAAGCTAGCGTATTGACGATTGCTGAATAAATCTCCCATTTTTCAGATCGTCATAAGCCTGTAAAATTTCTGTGTAAGTATTCATCAAAAAAAACCTTTAGCCTTGACCGGTTCATTTATAGTAATGGTGCAGCACTGAGCAATAAAAATTTACTGTCATCCAAGGCGGTCACCTGAACCTGCTCACTATGGCTACAAGTGCCTGATCTTCTAATATGTCATCATCCAATGCCCCATTTTATTGCTAAAATTGCAGTCGCCCTGTTCTGGAGAAAAATAGTTTTAGCAGGATGAAAATCCCCAAACCGAAAGTATCGTGTCATTACAGTGGATAAAAGCGTTTTTTTCATGATGTTATATTCCTATTTTTAATTTCTATTTTTAAAGTATCACCCATAAAAATGTTGTTTTAAATGAAAGTTATATTCGGTTAAATATTGCTGAAGCTGTGCCACATCATTGGTTGGCTCAATTACACGCAAATTTAAAGCTTCAATTTTATCATCTAACAATTTTAAAATCTGTGCCTGTTCAGGTGCAGGAACCTGAGCTTTTTCTTTCTGTTGTTTTTTAATTTCCAAGTAATCTTCTGCCCAATGGCGCAGTGGATCATTTTCATCAATTTGGGCAAATAAGTGGGTGATCAGGAGTTCAGGCATGATTTCCTGAGTTGCAAGTTCGGCTGACATTAGACCTCGAATCGAGTAAAACACTTTTTTGTAGGTAAAGTTATCTGCTGTCTGCATCACATGCATACCGCCTTTGGCAAGCGACAAATAATGATAATACAGAGCCTTATAATCGATACGCTCCAGCAATCCATCTCTAAATTTTTCCCATTCAGGAAATTGATTAAAGTAAACAATATGTGCACGTACCCATTCCAAAACAGTGGGATTGCTTTTAGCAAGTAGACCAAACATTTTATTAAGGTCAAAAGAAACAAAGTCAAAATCACCATCCATAATTTCAATTAAATCACGATGCTTTCGATAGTCGTAATATTGGGCTTTGCAAGGCAGGTGAAAACCACGTACATCATAGTCACTGTCAGGGCTTGCCATACCCCATAAACGGCTGCCACTTTCAATATAAAACAGCGGATGCTCATCTCGGTTTTGAAATAGATTTTGGATTTCTTGTTGGATATTCATTATTTTCACGTTTGAGGTAAGACTACAGGTTTTATATCATTAATTTTGGCAATGTTAGGATTTTTTGCATCTCTTTAAAATTATATTTTCCAAGCATTTAAAATTTACTCAACTTAACACAGTTTAAAAGCTATTTTTGCTATAAATACTTAACGAAATTCAATCACATATTTTAACTAGAAATGAAAAAACCACTTCTCACCCTAAGCCTTTGCACCGCAATTTTAATGCCTTTTATACCATTTCAAAATGTATTGGCAAGTACAACACCAAACAGCATAAAACATAATTCACCATCCTCTGTGCAACACACACCGATCTTTGCTGAATTCCATCAACGCAATGACATGGAAAAATTCAATCTTGCGCTTTGGAATGAATATCTCATAGACCCAACACGTCCACAGCAAAAAATACAACAAATGCTGGCAAAAGCACTCGGTATGGATCCTGCTGAAATCAATATCGGAACATCAAATCAAACAGTGGATGCAACTACTCAAAATATGCCCGAAGTCGATGAAAATGATTTGAAAATCTATAAAAAACTTCTCGAAGCTAAAAAGTACGATTTGGGCGATGGTGTAAAAAAAGACCAAAGCAAAGCCAATGATTTAATCTATGAAGCAACAGAGCTCGGTAGTTCTCAAGCACTCGAATTACTTGGTATTCGATTCATACATCAAATTGGTCATGTTGGACTACAAAAAAATGCCATTGATTATTTTAGTTTTTTTGCAGATGAACCTAGCAATGCCGATTACCCTGCTGCATTTTGGGCATATATTGCTTATAGCTATGCTTATGGCGTTGGGCGGCCTGAAGATCAAGAAAAAGCACTGCAATATTGGAAAAAAGCCAATCATTTATATTCTATACAAATTGACCCGACAGGCTTTATTGCCTATATGATGGGGAAAATGATTGAAGATAAAAATATGAATAATCAACCCATTGAAGATGCAATGCAATATTACAAAATGTCTGCTCATAAAGATAATATTGCAGCACAACAAGCCGTTTTAAAGCTATTAAATAGCAATAAAAAATTTGAAGAATTAACCTATGAACCTGAGTTATTTATGGCAGAACATAAAGCTGCAAAAAAAGAAAAAGATGCGTTCTATACACTCTCACAACTTTACGCACAAAAAGAGTGGAAAATTTATGACCCTAAAAAATCTATTGCCTCTCTAAATCAAGCCATTGCACTTGGACATGATCGGGCATTACTAGATTTAGCACGTTATTATGAACATGGCTATTTAGTAAAAGCAGACCCTGCCAAAGCCGCAGAACTTTATAAAAAATCGCTACAACAAGGTAACCCAACTGCGGGCATTTTGCTGGTGAACTTGTATGAAAATGGCAACAAAGCTTTTAAAGCTGATGCCAAACAAGCCAAAATTTGGCGAGCTAAAGCGACAGCATTGTACAAAGAACTGGGTTATGGTGATGTTTTACCAAAAGCAGATGAAATACGTTTATTCCAACGCATGTACTAAATTCAACTTACGAGATCGCTCATCTCGTAAGTTCACTCAACGACACCGAAATTAAGAGCATAAATTTGACTGAAACTCTTTCGAATGACCACGTCTACATTGATAAGTCTTTTTCGTTTCTTGTAGTTTCCATTCATTTTCTACGCGTTTAAAAATATAATCTGTACGAATCGCACTCACAGAATCATCCAATAAGTTTGAATCAATCACTGCGATTTGTGCTGCTGTTGGATTTTCCACACGATTAAATACTTGACGAACAGACAGACTATTTTGGTTTTTTAGGATGGATGGCTGAGCTTTAATCACCTGTTGCATCGGTGTATCTGCCCCACCAAAACTTACTTTACTTACTAATTTTTCAGTTGTCGCACAGCCTGTCAATACTGCAAAACACAGTGCAGAAATAGAAAATAAACGAATCATAATACTCAACCAAATCTTTTATCCATAAAACCATCATGCCTGTTTTTAGCTCAGGATACTACTTAAGCAATGTAACAAATCAAAAAATTAATTTATTTAAACAATTAAAATCAATTAGATAAGTTAAACAAAAAAATAAATAGACCGATAAAACACGCTTATAAAAATGAAAAATTGAGTTACAAGGGTCTGCCCGTAATTAAATATTGATCATCTTTTTGTGTAAAATTAAAAATAAAATTAACTTTTTCACTGTTATTCAGCATCAATTGCGAATGACAACTCAAAGCGCTACCATCCTCAGTTGCCACTTTCTGCGTCTCAATTGAAATGACTTTTAAGCTATTTGCTAAAGCATATTGGCTTTGGTCAAAAGCAGATCTCATCTGTGCTTGTGCACCATTTGAACTACACGAACGGATATCTGACTCTGCAATGACATTCACATCAGGTTTAAAAAAACGAATGATGTCAATAAATCCACTCGGATTTACACTATAAAAGCCTATCGCAACACAAATTGCCGCCCCGATCCAACCTAAAAAAGATGAACTTTCACTTTTTGTTGCAACAGACTGCATATCATCATTCGGTGCACCACAATGAATACAGGCAGGCGCTCGCAAACTATAATCTTGTCCACAATCTGTACATTTTTTTAGATTCATATTTTCCCCGTTTCAATTATTTATTATTTCAGTTATTAATCAATATATTACATTATTTAAAAAATTTTATATAAAAAAACGCTCCCGAAAGAGCGTTTTAATTTTACTTTAAATAGTTAAAGATCAAATAATTTACCCGGATTCATAATCCCGTTTGGATCGAATACTTTTTTCAAGGCCTTCATATATTCAATTTCTTCAGCTGTACGTGTGTAGTCTAAATATGGCTTTTTGGTCATGCCTACGCCATGTTCAGCTGAAATTGAACCATCATATTTTTTCACAGTTTCAAACACATATTTGTTTACAACCTGACATTTTGCAAAGAATTCATCTTTACTTAAATCCGCAGGTTTTAAGATATTTAAGTGTAAGTTACCGTCACCAATATGACCGAACCAGCAAATTTCAAAGTCAGGATAGTTTTCTTCCACAATTGCATCAATTTCTTTAATGAATGCAGGAACATGTGTAATGAGTACAGAAATATCATTTTTGTATGGAATAAATGGCGCGATAGATTCTGAAATATCTTCACGTAAACGCCATAAATTATGAACTTGCTCAAGGCTTTGGCTCATCACACCATCAAGCACCCAGCCTTGTTCCATACAATGCTCGAAGATTTCCATCGCCGCATCCATGATAGGCTCATATGGCGCTTCAAACTCAAGCAAAACATAGAATGGACATTGTGTTTCAAATGGACGTTGTACATGACCATTATCTAACACTTTTTGCATTGCCAATTCACCAAAGAATTCAAATGCAGTAAGGTCAATTTTCTTTTGGAATGCATGTAACACAGGCATAATGGCATCAAAATCAGGCACACCAAGGACTAAAACCTGTAAATCATGCGGTTGGCGCTCAAGCTTAATTTCCGCTTCAGTCACTAAACCTAAAGTCCCTTCACCCCCGATAAATAAGTGCTGCATTGCATAGCCAGTGGCATTTTTGATCATGCCTTTATTTAAACGCAACACATCGCCTTTACCTGTCACAACAGTCAAACCTAACACCCAGTTACGCGTCATGCCATATTTAATGACTTTGATCCCGCCTGCATTGGTTCCGATATTCCCACCGATTTGTGATGAACCAGAAGATGCAAAATCGACTGGATAATACATGCCTTGTTCTTCAGCATAATTTTGTAATTGTTCAGTCACGACACCTGCTTGTACACGAACCATACGATCGGCAGGGAAGAATTCCAAAATTTGGTTCATCTTGTCCATGCTCATCACGATTTCGCCATTGGCAGCCACTGCGCCTGCAGATAAACCTGTACGACCACCTGATGGCGTAATTGCAACATTAAATTGATTAGCAAGTTTTACAATGGCTTGAACTTGTTCTGTGCTTGATGGAAAAACGATGACCGATGGATTTGGATCAAAATGTTTGGTGTGATCACGTCCCCAATTTTCGAGACTATCCGCATCTGTTTTAATGCGGTTTTCACCGACAATTGCAGTTAGTTGGGTTAATAACTCAGGTGTTAAAGCGACTGGAGCGTTCATCGTTTGCAGACCTAGCAGAAGTAAACAAGTAAAAAGTGTCTAAAAATAAATCAATCAAATCGTGTGATTTCTAGACCAATGTGAATATAAAAGCAGCACCGTAGAGACAGGCTATTTTCACGAAGGCTCATTATAAGGCATTTTTCAATAAAACCCTTAAAAAAACTATTTCCATAATGTCACTATGGAAATTACACATTTAAATAGACCATATACGACAAGTTATGTCTTATATTTTGCAAAAATACCTACAATCATCGCCATAAAGGAAATGTATATCGGTCGCTGTCCTATGCTATTATATCGCCACTAAATTTGGCCTTTGTAGCGGAGCCGTAATGAGCCAACATCTTTCACTGCCTAAAGATAAAATTCGTTTCTTGTTGTTAGAAGGCGTTCATCAAAATGCAATCGACACATTAAATGCTGCTGGATATACCAACATCGACTATCGTAAAACTGCGCTTGAGGGTGAAGCGTTGAAAGAAGCGATTAAGGATGCACACTTTATTGGTATTCGTTCCCGTACTCAATTGACTGAAGAAGTCTTTGAAGCAGCACAAAAACTCATTGCTGTCGGTTGTTTCTGTATTGGTACAAACCAAGTGAACTTAAATGCTGCCATGGTTCGTGGTATTCCAGTATTTAATGCTCCTTATTCAAATACACGTTCTGTTGCAGAGCTTGTACTTGCTGAAGCAATTCTCCTTCTTCGCCGTGTGCCTGAAAAATCTACAGACACACATGCAGGTGGTTGGAACAAATCTGCTGTCGGTTCATTTGAAACACGTGGTAAAACTTTAGGCATCGTGGGTTACGGCTCTATCGGTTCTCAACTTTCTGTCCTTGCAGAAAGTATGGGCATGCATGTCATTTATTATGATGCTGTGACTAAATTGCCTTTAGGTAATGCACGTCAAGTCGGTTCTATGGGTGAACTTCTTGCCAATGCTGACGTAGTATCGATCCATGTACCTGACGTTCCTTCTACACGTAACTTCATGGGCAAAGAACAATTTGCACAAATGAAAGAAGGTTCTATCTTCATCAATGCTGCACGTGGCACATGTGTGGTGATTGAAGATCTTGCTGATGCATTAAAATCAGGTCATATCGCAGGTGCTGCGGTTGACGTATTCCCGAAAGAACCAAAAGCAAACGGTGAAGAATTCGTTTCTCCACTTCGCAACATTCCTAACGTGATTTTAACACCGCACGTAGGTGGTTCAACCATGGAAGCGCAAGCGAACATCGGCTTAGAAGTTGCTGAGAAATTCGTTGCTTACTCTGATAAAGGTATGACTTTATCTGCAGTAAACTTCCCTGAAATTGCGTTGCCATTGACTGAAGGTAAACACCGTTTACTACACATTCATAAAAACGTACCAGGCGTTTTATCTAAAATCAACAACTTATTTGCTGAACATGGCATCAACATCTCTGGTCAATCTTTAATGACCAAAGGTGATGTCGGCTATTTAGTGATGGATGTAGATGCAACTGCATCAAAAGAAGCACTTGATACGCTACATGAAGTTGAAGGCACAATTCGTGTACGTGTATTGTTCTAAGTTTTAGCGTATTGTAAAACCACAGCTTTCGGGCTGTGGTTTTTTTATGCTTTTCATTTTCTACGGTTTCAATCAAATCATTGATAAAAGCTGAATCACTTATACCTATTTAGTCTACTCAATGCCAAATTTAAAAAATGCGCCTCATCTACATGCACTGATTTTATTGTTCATTGCCATGATCAGTATGCAAAGTAGTGGTTCACTTGCCAAAATATTATTTGATCAGTTCCCCATTCTCACGGTTTCCGCTATGCGTTTGTTATTGGGTTCAGCAATTTTGGCGGTGATTTTTAAAATTTGGCAGGTCAATTTTAAACAAATCAATTGGCCCGCAGTCATTCGCTATGGCATTGCCTTAGCTGGCATGAATGCGTTGTTTTATCTATCTATTGATCGTTTACCATTGGGTATTGCTGTTTCTTTTGAGTTTATTGGTCCACTTAGCGTGGCACTGTTTTATGCACGACAAAAATTTGATTTCATTTGGGTTGGACTTGCAATTTTAGGTTTAATTTTGCTTTTCCCCTTTGATCAAAGTCAACACCGCTTAGACCCCTTAGGCATTGCTTTCGCTTTAGGTGCAGGTGCATGTTGGGCAATGTATATCATTTTTGGACAAAAACCTTCGGGTATTTCGGGCAATCATACCGTATGTTTAGGTATGTTTATTGGCATGTGTTTTTTGATGCCCATTGCGATTTTTGCTGGCATGCCACTCGCCACGTTCCATGCTGACAACTTACTGTTATTGATGATTTTGGCAATTCTTGCGAGTGCATTACCCTTTAGTTTGGAGATGGTTGCCCTTCGCACATTATCCCCTTTTGTTTTTGGTACGCTGACCAGTTTAGAGCCAGCCATTGCCGCACTTTCGGGCTTTATATTTTTACATGAACAATTATTATGGACACAATGGTTGGCTTTAATGGTCATTATTGTGGCATCGATTGGCTGTACCTACACCACACAACAAGCAAAGCAAGCCATTGAAGACAAATTAAAAAAGTAAGTTTTAAATGTTGCTCAAAGATCTATTTAGACAACTGTCACTTGTTTTTCGATAGGTAAATCAGCATGGATTTGCAATACCGTTAGATGCATACCAAATACAGCGCCCGTATCAATAAAATAACAGTTATGTCGCCTAGTCACGAAATCGACCACCGTATGCCCAAGAAAAACGGTATCAATGCCTTGAATGCTTTGAAAGTTTTTCTTGCTAGCATTTCTAATGCGAGAACGCCCCCACAATGCAATTTCACGCTGCTTTTCATCATGAATCATGGCTTTAAATGCATCCCAATCATGATGCTTAATATCACCATGCACAAAGCCATACTTTTTCCCTTGATACTCAACCTCTAAGAGAATCGGCATTTTTTGGCACAACTCAACCACCTGATTTCGATCAGCTTCTGATAAAGCATAAAACCATTCACCGCCATGTTGTGCATGTAAGCGTGCCATTATCGGATCAATCGCAGAATGCAAACACATCTCTTCATGATTACCTATAATACTTTTAAACCAAGGTGCCTCAATCAACTTCAGACATTTTAAACTGTCAGCACCTCGATCTACCAAATCACCCACACAAACCAAGACATCCTGTTGAAAATCAAATTGAATTCGGGTGAGCTTTTGCATTAATTGATCATAACAACCATGCAGATCTCCCACCACAAATAAGCGACCGTGTCGGTGATGATAGTATTCAATTGGGTTGTTAAACTGCATCTAACTGCTCAATTACAATGCGATTGCACAGGCTTCAATATGTTGATTTTGCTGTGCCAAAGCCAAATATTTTTCAGCATTTTTCTTATTTTTTCGAATGCCTAAACCTTGTGAATATGCCTGATACAACTCAAAATATGCATCAACATCTCCCCCTTCAGCAGCTTGTTGCAACAACGTCACCACATGTTTTAGATCAACATCCACCCCTTGCCCAGCACGATACATACGTGCCAATAAATAAGAAGCACGGGCTGATTTTGCTTGCTGTGCAAGATCTAACCACTGAATTGCTTGCCCAAATTGTTGCTTTTGCTGTTCATAAATAGCCATGCATAACATTGCTTGGACATGAGCATTTTTTGCAGCTGCACTTAATAAAGCCACATGACGAGGATCTTCAGGATTTAATAACATCGCCAATTCAAATTGTGCATCTGTATTGCCTTGTTGCGCTGCCTGATCCAACCACTGTATACCCTCGTCAGGATTTTTCTCTATACCGATTCCCATACGTAAACACTGTCCATAATAAAATTTTGCGGCAACATCTCCATGTAATGCTGCAACTTGAAGAAATTGACACGCGCGTTGATTGAGCTGCAATGTCTCTGCTTCATCCTGTGCTCTTTCAGCTTTACGTAAAGTCTCGATTCCGTACCAATAGCATGCTTCAATATGCCCTAACTGTGCAGCTTTGCCTAAAAATTCATAAGCTACATCTGGGTCACCTTTGGGGTCTTTTTCTTCAATTAATGCACGTACATAGCAACCATATGCATCATTGTGCTCTTGTGCTTTTTGTGCGTATTTAAACGCTTTTTTGTCATTACCTTGTTTAAAATACTGAAAAGCAACCAAAGCACTCGCAAAGTGATCGTTTTGCGCCAAATTTTCCAATTGCTCAATGACTACATTTGGATCAAATGCAAGATTTTCAATACAAGTTTTTAAACTCATTTCATGTTGATGCTGTTGGTAATTATTCAATAATAAATTTAAAGCAGCCTCAGCATCATTTTGCAAAATATTTAATGCAGACATATAGATTGCTTCAGGATGCTTTAAATCCAGAGCTTGTTGTAAATAATTTAAACCTTCTTCAGCACTGACATTTGCACTTAAAGCTTGTCGTCCAATATGCGCTAACTCAACCATCGCCAAAGCATCGCCAAGTTTCGCAGCATGTTTAAAAAATAACACAGCCGATTCAATATTTTGTTCGACATAATGCCCCAAGAAATGCCATTGCCCTAACAGCATACTCGCTGCGGCAAAATTGTCATTGGAAGCATTCACTAAAATATCCACGCGTTGCTGCGCATCTTGATCTGTTTTTGCCGCACCTTGTTTTTCTAAATATAAGATATGCTGATAATTTACAGCATGATCATCCCCATAGTGCACCACATCTTTCGATTGTAAAGATTTTTTATTTTCTATTTTAATGTCTGACATCATATTACCTATTCATAAATTTACAATTTTCAAGGACTTCATTTTTCTATTCTTTCAAGCATATTTTCAATTTTATTTGAGCTAAAAACGACCAATATTGATAAAAGAATCAAAGCCATTCAAATTTTAAAAACTTTCAAGCTAAGCTATTCTAAGATATTTATATATAAATGAGAATATGCCTTTTTGAAATAATAAAATGTTAGAATTGCACAATATTTCTTCTTGTCTGCACTATGCAAAACTCTCAATTTCTTGCTGTATTTTACATGATCATGTCGATGGTGGCATATCAGATCAGTGCCTCATTTGCCAAACAACTCTTTCAAGTTTTAGACCCGTTAACTGTCGTTACATTACGCTTGTGTTTTGCCTCTATTTTAATTTTTATGATGTTCCGTTCGTGGAAAATCATCAAACGTTTGCCCCATTTAAAATGGAAAGACTTATTATTTTATAGCGCTTCAGTGTGCTTAATGAATGTCTTGTTTTATGCATCTTTGGGTAAATTACCACAAGGCATTGCTGTAGGTTTAGAATTTTTAGGACCCTTAACACTGGCACTCCTGTCGATCCAACGCAAAATCGATTATATCTGGGTCGTTCTTGCCATGATCGGTATTGCTTTAATGGTGCCTTGGCAAGATACCCAGCAAGATCATTTTTCCTACGTGGGTGCAGCTTTTGCGCTCGGTGCGGGTATATGTTGGGCATTTTATATTTATTTTGGGCAAAAAGTGGTACGGCAAAATATTGGTATGCATGCGCTGACGATTGCCATCACCTTGTCTGCGCTAGTGATGCTCCCCATCAGTGCGGTACATAACCCAACTGCATTAATGCAAACTCAGTATTGGGGACAAGCACTCATCATAGCACTATTAGCGACAGCAATTCCTTATGCTTTAGATTTAATGGCACTCAAAACCTTAAGCAAACTAAGCTACGGAACACTATCCAGCCTCTCTCCTGCTTTAGCTGCCATAGCAGGCATGGTACTGCTCAAAGAACACATTAGCCTTGGGCAAAGTATCGCTTTACTATGCATTATGATTGCTTCGATTGGGGTAACATTCAAACCCAAATCAACTGTGATTGAAAATTAAAACCACTTTAATAAAAATGGGCTGATTATGCATCTGCCCATTCTTGTGTGTTCACTAAACCAAACTGTCCTTTTCTTTCGCTTTATATTTTTTATACTCAGCTAAATATTGCTTAGCTAAGCTTTCTTTTTGCTTATCCTCTAAAATTTTACCTGCTTGCTGAAAGAAACCATGCTCTTCTTCTTGTAAGTGATGATGCACAGTTTCAGACAGTTTTTTAGCAATAGCTAACCAACCAGGATTACTAAATTCAGTTTCACTGAGTTGTTCCAAAAGCTCATCCATTTTGTGATGTTCAGACAAAGCATGACGAGTAATATTCAAACCCGAATCTGTCATCATCAGAGGAATATAAAAATAGCGGTCTTCGCCTACAGCGTGTGCAAACAATTCATTTTTTAATTGCTCAAATAAAGTTCTGCGTTCAGGTGTATCCCCTGAAGTTTTTAATAATTTTTCAGATAATTCTCTTTGAATGTCGTGACTTTCTCTTAAAGCTTCAAATATATTCATGATGATTTTCCTTTTATCCTAAAAGATTTCAAACATTTTTTGATCAGAGCGTTATCATCATAGAAAATAAAAAGCGCTGATATTGTCAGCGCTTGCAATCATTTGTATAAGAAATTTTAGTAATGAGAATGACTTACATCCAAAACATTTGATAAGCAAGACGACAAATTAAGATACTGACCAAAATCAAAAATAAAATACGGATAAAACCACTACCATATTTTAATGCCATTTTCACGCCGACCAATGAACCACAAACATTCGCAACAGCCATCATCAAACCCAACTGAAACAGGACATGTCCTGTCGGAATAAAAAAACTTAAAGCTGCAAAATTGGTCATAAAGTTCCCGATTTTCGACAATGCTGAAGCATGTAAAAAATCGACTTTTAAATAACGAATAAAGTAGAAAATAAAAAAACTACCCGTACCTGGACCAAAAATACCATCATAAAAACCAATCAACAAACCACCTATGCCTGCAAGAATCAAAACTTTCCGTGTGATCTCTTGCTGGATATGCACCTGCCCAAATTGCTTTTTAACCAAAGTATAAATGGCGATTACAATCAGCATAAACAGAACAAATGGGCGTAAAATGTCTTGTGGAATCATGGATACACAAGCCGCACCACCAAAGGCACTGATAAAAGCCGTGATCGCAATCACAGCCAATAATTTCCACTGAATTTTAACCTGACGTAAATAAGAAAATGCCGCAGATGCTGTACCGCAAATAGAAGCCAGTTTATTGGTACCAAAGATCGTTGCTGTCGATGAATGTGGCAACGCACCCATCAAAGCAGGAATTTGAATCAAGCCTCCACCGCCGACTGCTGCATCAATCGCACCTGCACAAAAGGCAAAAAATACTAAACTCAGAATCAGTTCGAGTTCCATGGACGTTCCTTTTACATCGGGTGGATTACAAGTTCAAGACACGTTTGGGCACCAAACGTTTTTTCTCAGTAATTTCTGCCAAGCCTAAACATTTTTCCCCATCAAATACCACTGCGTGCGCTGCCGCAACATGATCAATATTACTTTCCATACCTCGACAAAAATATTCTGCACGCCCTTCAGGCACTTGCACTTTTGGAAAGTGGTCAATCGGTGCATACACAGGCAGCAACAAAGCTTCACGTTCTTGCTCAGTTAAACTTTCTAAATATTCAATGGTCCATTCAGCATTCAGTTCAAACTGCCCTGTTTGAATTCGATGTAAATAAGTTAAATGCCCATATGTACCCAATGCTTGCGCAATATCTTCACCTAAAACACGAATGTACGTTCCTTTTGAACACGTGACATCTAAAGTGATAGAATCTGCCGTAAAAGATAATAATTGAATATTTTCAATAACAATAGGACGTGCTTCACGTTCAATCTCAATCCCCTTACGTGCCAACTCATATAAAGGACGACCCTCTTTTTTCAATGCTGAATACATCGGAGGAACTTGGAGGAGATCACCTGTAAACTGTGTCAGTACCTTCTGAATTTGCGCTTGAGTCAGTTCAGGTACGGCTTGTTCAAGTAAGACTTCACCTTCGACATCACCTGTAGTTGTACTATGACCTAAATGAATAGTGGTCTGATAACGTTTAGTTGAGTCGAGTAAAAAATGAGAAAATTTAGTTGCCTCACCTAAACAAATGGGCAATAGTCCAGAAGCAAGTGGGTCTAATGCACCCGTATGCCCTCCCTTTTCTGCACGAAATAACCATCGTACACGTTGTAAAGCAGCATTTGAGCTAATACCAAGTGGTTTATTTAATAAAAAAACGCCACTAATGGGACGACGCTGGATTTTGGGTGATTTGACAGACATAACAAGGGGATCAAAATAATGTGTCACTATTCTAACAAATCCATTTATCTATTTTTATAAATTTGCATTGTACAAATTCAAATCCCATATTAGATTATTTTTCAACCATAAAAATAATATTGATGAAAAGGATTTAAAATGAAGCGCGTACACAAAAGTATATTAGGGATGTGTGCAGTATGCACCGTCCTCATTATTTTTTGGCTCAAACCTCAAAATCAGCCAATAGATACTACAGCATTTCATCACTTTTCTGCCTCTAATATGGGACAAGTACCATCTCACATAGTGAATTCAAATAAAGATATAGCATCATTTTCAAGTCCAAGCCAACAAGATACCCAAATCAACTGTCAAATTCGCACTGATACCGCACATCAGCTCATCGTCAATGAACAAACAAAAAATTGCTTTGAATACTTTTTAACACAATTAGGTGAAAAAAATCTAAACACCATCAAAAGTGATTTTTTTAAATTTACCGAAGTCACTTATCAAAACCCTTTACGTGCTCAACTCAATGAACTTTGGACACGATATCTGCGATATAGAGAGCAACTTGGACAACTTCAGTCCGCGAAAACATCAAAAGACAGCGTTAATTATTATCAAGAGATCCAACAAAACATCCAGCACTTAAGAAAAAATATTTTCTCCAATCAAGAAATGGTTGGCTTGTTTGGTCAACAAGACCTCTATGATCAATACACCGTACAACGCATGGCGATCATGGAAAATCAACAGCTTTCAGCTATAGAAAAAGCCTCTCAAATCAATCAGCTCTTTCAACAACTGCCAAGAGATTGGCAAGAAAATTTAAAACAACTAAATCAACTTGCAGACCTACACCAACTTACTGCTGAAATAAAAGCACATCATGGCTCTGATGCAGAACTACACCAAATGCGAGTTAATCTAGTGGGAATTGAAGCAACACAACGGCTAGAAGATTTAGATATTCAACACAATAATTGGCAAAATAAAGTCAATAGTTACCTCACAGAACGCGATCAGATTATCAAAAGTTCAATGCCTTACGAGACTCAAAGTCATGCAATAATTCAATTAAAAAATCAATATTTTCAAAATCCCCAAGAAAAATTACGCCTTCAAACATTTGAAACCGTTCACGATCAAGGAGGCAAGTTACCCTTTACTCAGTAAAAAATAATTCATCTTGCGTTAAAAACAAAAATAAGGTTTAAAAGGACAATCCAATGAAATTAAAAACATTATTCGTCGGGTTATTGACTTCATTGTGTATCAATCAAGTCAATGCAACTGCTGGGCTTCAAAAAGCCAATACGCTCTATACGATAGACAATTATGCGCAAACCAAATATCCGCTTGTTTTTGTACATGGCATGTTTGGTTTCAATCGATTAGGCAATGCTGTCTTTGGTCTAGATTATTGGTATCAAATTTTACCTGATCTGGCTCGCCATAATGCAACTGCTTATGCTGCTCAAGTTTCTCCTTTAGAGTCAACCGAAGTACGTGGAGAACAACTTCTCACCCAAGTAGAAGAAGTGCTCGCACTCACAGGACAGTCTAAAGTGAACCTGATTGGACATAGTCATGGTGGTCCTACGGCTCGTTATATTGCTGGTGTACGCCCTGACCTTGTTGCCTCTGTAAGCTCTGTCGCGGGTACAAACGATGGCTCACCTGTAGCAGACTTAGTACAAAATACACCTGTACTCAATGGTGTGCTGGCTATCGTGATGGATGCACTCATGACACCTGTTATTAACTTTGCACAGCAATCCAATCTACCCTCAAATTTTAAAGCCTCTATTTACAGCATGTCTCAACCAGGTGTTCAAGCATTTAACCATAAATTTCCACTAGGTTTACCTAGCACGAAATGTGCCGATGGTCCTCAAAAAGCCAATGGTATTGCTTTTTATTCATGGACAGGAATCTCTAACGCCACGAATCCACTTGATCCTGACACATTATTAACAGCTATGGGTCCAATCGCATTCAATGGTCAAGCCAATGATGGTTTAGTTAGTGTATGTAGCAGTAAACTTGGCAAAACGATCCGAGATAATTACCAATGGAATCATTTTGATGAAGTTAACCAAGTACTTGGACTTAAAGGATTATTTGCACCAGACCCTGTAGATATCTTTCGCCAACATGCAAACCGTTTGAAATTACAAGGCTTATAAAATGCCATAAGCAAAATACATCCATAAAAAAATGCGCCACAAGGCGCATTTTTTAGTCACGTAAAACGTATTATTTCGCTTTACGAGCTGGCAATTTTTCACGAATACGTGCAGCTTTACCAGACAATTCACGTAGGTAGTAAAGTTTAGCACGACGAACGTCACCACGACGTTTCACTTCGATACCAGCAACGATTGGTGAATGAGTTTGGAAAACACGCTCAACACCAACACCGCTAGAAATTTTACGTACTGTGAACGCAGAGTTCAAACCACGGTTTTTCTTAGCGATTACAACACCTTCAAATGCTTGAAGACGTTCACGATCACCCTCTTTTACTTTTACTTGAACAACAACTGTGTCACCAGGTGCAAAAGCAGGGATGTCTTGTTTAAGCTGAGCATTTTCTACAGCTTGTACTAAAGGATGCTTACCGCTCATGGGGTATCTCCAATATGTGTGGGTCAGAAGAGGTCTGAATTCCACAGGGGCTAGAGGCTAAGGCGCATAGACCCGTTTAGCTTTCCCTTCATGCTTGACCGCTTCAATGCATAAAGAGCCTATTAATGACTCTAAACAAAATGCTTAGAGCAAATCTGCTTAAACAAATGAACTAATTCTTTTGTTCTTGCGAATCTTTTAGCCATTTTTTTTGCTGCTTGGTCAATTCCACTTTTTCAACCAATTCAGGTCGACGTTCAAGTGTTCGTTGATAACGCTGCAAAAACCGCCATTTTTCAATATTTGCATGATGCCCAGATTTAAGTACTGTAGGCACATCCAAACCTTCAAAATGATCTGGCTTGGTATATTGTGGGCAGTCTAAAAGACCATCCACAAATGAATCTTGCACATGGGATTGCTCATCGGACATGGCACCCGGAAGTCTCCGAATAATACTGTCCAATAAAACCATCGCAGGGAGTTCACCACCCGATAAAACGTAATCACCAATCGACCATTCCTGATCAACATAAGTTTGGATCAAACGCTCATCAACCCCTTCATAACGTCCACACAACACAATCAATCCGTCATAATCGACAAATTTTTGTACTGCATTTTCATTCAAGGTTTTTCCTTGTGGTGACATATACACCACAGGAACGTTCACTGCACCCGCTTGTATTGCAAGTTGTTTGGCACGATGGATTGCTTTTGCCAACGGCTCAGCCATCATCACCATACCAGGACCACCACCAAATGGACGTTCATCCACTCGCTTGTAGTTGCCCTCAGCAAATTCACGTGGATTGATACAATGAACTTGGATCAAATCACGTTTTTCTGCACGTCCGCTAATACCGTAGGCTGTAATCGCTTCAAACATTTCAGGAAAAAGCGTAATGACTGCAAAAAACATCGCAGACTCCTCTATTTTCCTACTGCGTTTATCCTTTCGGATTAATAATCTACGCCCCAATTTACGTAGATACGACCAGCTTCGAGATCAACACGCTGTACTACATCTTTATGCCATGGAATCATGCGCTCTTCACCATCAATGCTATTTGGTGTTGCACGAACAACCATCACATCATTGGCGCCTGTTTCAAACAGTTCATGGATTTGACCGAGATTCACTTCTTGTTCTTCATCGTCTAGACCTAACACGGTTAAGCCTTTCAAATCTGACCAATAATACTCGTCCACGCCCGCTTGAGGCAGTTGAGACTTTGAAATCCAAACATTTGCGCCAACTAAATTATCCGCTGCGGTACGATCAATTACACCTTTGAGCGAAACAACTAAGCCTTTGCCATGTGGTTTCCAACGTTTTACATCAACCATTTGCCAACCTGCTTTGGTTTCAATGTACCAAGGCAGATAGTCAAAAATATTGCTCATGGGTTCTGTATTGGAATAGACCCAGAGCCACCCATTTAATCCATATGCTGAACGTAGCTGTCCAATCTGAATACGATCTTCGGGCACATTCTGTGTTGGTGTCATGGGCAATCTACTACTTAATTTTCAAAAATTATGCAGCAGCTGCAGCTTTCTTAGCTTGAGCAGCTAAAGAAGCAACACGTTCAGAAGGTTGCGCACCTTGTGAAACCCAATGTGCAAAACGGTCAGCGTCTAAACGAAGTTTTTCTGCTTTACCTTGAGCTGTAGGGTTAAAGAAACCAATACGTTCGATGAAACGACCATCACGTGCATTACGGCTATCAGTCACAATGATTTGATAGAATGGACGTTTTTTAGCACCACCGCGTGCAAGACGAATAACAACCATGATAGAACCTTATAGTTTTTACGGATTATCCGTGTTTCGACCATCGAAACATTTCAAACCCCTTTCATAGAGGGCGGTATTTTACGTTAAATTTACTGCGAAATAAAGATCAATTTCTGTTTATCCACAGTTTTGAATTTAACCTCCTATTTGCCATCCCAGTCTGTGCTACTTGATGGAGTACAAGAGGTGCCTTTCGTCCAACATTTTTCTCCATCACTGGTTAAAACAATATCGCCATTATTTTGCATCAATGTTCCGCTTATGGGTTGCGCTGTTAAAATCCATGTCGCAGCTGTTGTTTGTAAATCTAACTCATATAATGCTTCACCATGATTTGGTATTAAATTTCCGCCATACATTTGACTTATCGTTGCATTGGTATAATGACCATTTGTTATTTTATATTGACTGAGCATATGTGCTATAGCCATCATTTCAGCTTGGGCATCCGTTCTATTCACTTTCACTTTATAATGAATATAAGAGGGATAAGCAATTGCAGCCAAAATAGCAATAACAGCAACGACGATCATGAGTTCAATTAAAGTAAATCCTGTTTTTCTCACCCTTACCACTCCTCAAAACCTGCATCACCACACGAGTCATAGTCCATATTTTTCTGTGTGATATTTTTACAATGTACACCTGCACTGGTTAATAATAATGAGTAATTCGCAGGATCTTGGCTTATGGCTTTAATTGACCAGCCTTGCCCACTTGAAGACGAGTCTGTCAACAGTGGATTTCCAGTCATACTATCGACCAAAGTAATCGTATATTTTGAGTTTAAATTTAAAGTTTGTGATGACACATCAAATACAGAGTTACTTGGGTACAGATAATTGGCATTAAACCCTTTAAAACTAAAATTCCGAGCCTTATAACGCTCTAATTGCTCTGCAATTTTCTGCATTTCTTGTTGCGCTTGAGCAACATTGGCTCGCCCTTGGATTCTCAAATGAAGTGCAACAGAGATTAAATTATTGGAAGGAAGCAAGATGAGCTAGCATTTTGCTTCCGACCGACCAAAGTCAAAGTTGCATCATGAACTATACTCATCTTACTCAAGAAGAAAGATATCAGATTTCCACATTGTTACGTGAAGGTTTTTCTAAACGTTATATCGCCTGGAGGCTAAATCGTTCACCTTCCACTATTTCTAGAGAAATAGCACGCAATCGAGCAAGGAATGGTTATTTCGCTCAACATGCCCATAAATTAGCTTGCAGACGGCATTGTCCTAATCCTAAAAGAATCTCTCGAGAGGTTTGGGCACAAGTTATGGCTTACCTTGAACTTCAGTGGAGCCCCGAACAGATTGCTTCTCATGTTTCAGTCAGCCTGCATTCCATATACAGGTTTATACAGCAGGATAAAAGCAGAGGTGGTGTGCTCTTCCGCAACTTACGTTTCAGAAATCAAAGAAAGAGAAAATATGGCTCCATTGAGACTCGTGGCCAACTGACAAACCGCAAAAGCATTCACGATCGACCTGCTGAGATTGAGCAGCGCTCCCGTTTCGGTGATTTGGAAATAGATACGATTGTTGGCAAGAATCACCAACAATCCCTGGTTTCAATTGTAGATCGGAAGACAGGTTATCTTTGGCTGAAAAAGTGCAGCACGCGCAAGGCTGAGGAAGTTTGCCAGGCTACGATCAGATTATTGGAACCGATCAAAGCACACCTAAAAACAATTACCGCGGACAATGGTAAAGAATTCAGCCTGCATGAGTATGCTGCTCAGGAATTAGATATAGATTGGTATTTCGCTGATCCCTATAGCGCCTGGCAGCGTGGAACAAATGAAAATACGAATGGATTGATCAGACAATATATTAGAAAAGGCAGTGACTTGAATGACTATACGGATGCATATATTGCAGAAATTACTCAACGCTTGAATCATCGTCCAAGAAAAAGACTCGGCTTTAAAAGTCCGAGTCAGGTATTATGGCAACAACATGGTGTTGCACTTCAAATGCTAATCTAAGTTTATAGAAGATTACTTTATTTATCTATCTTCCCATTGATTACTACAAGTTGTAGCTGGAACAGGATTACCTTTATTATCAATTGTTGCTGTGACATTGGCATTATCGTTATTTTTATACCAACATTTTACACCTGCTGAATTTAAAGAAATAGCTCCTGTACCTTTTTGTCTTCCTGTGGCTATTGGTCTTGCAACCAATAACCATGATTGTAGATTCGCCTGTGCATTAGTAAAAGCAACACCAGACATATCTGTTAAAGTTAATTGATAATATGGATTATTAAGAGGATATGTGGCGCCACCCAATTGAGTTAAATTAGCCCCAAAGAAACTATGATTCACCAACCGATAAGTTTCCAAATTTTGTGCAACATTCATAATATGGGTTTGCACATCTACCCTATTCCCTCTTTTAACATATTCTGAATAATTAGGAATCGCTATCGCAGCCAAAATAGCGACTACAGCGACTATAATCATCAGCTCCAATAATGTAAAACCAATTTGCTTACCAATCTTCACTTCCATCTGCTATTGCCCCACAATCTGTAAATGTTACTTTAGACGCCACCTTATTTTTACACCTAAGCCCCTGATTATTAAATAAATATGTGAAATTTTTCACATCTTGTGGAACAGCTTTCATTACCCATGCAGAACCATCTGTGGCTAAATTGGTGGTCGCTGTTGCTTGAACAGTAATTGTATATTTAAGTGGATCTCCAACATTTATTGAAATAGGGGTATACAATCTGTAGCTAAAATTTCTAGATTTATAACGTTCCAAATCCTGGGCTATGCGTTGCATTTCCGCCTCAGCCAATGAAGCATTGCTTCTGAGTATGTATTGCTGATAACTTGGGTAAGCAATTGCAGCAAGTACTGCAATCATAACGACCACAATCATCAACTCAATAAGTGTAAAACCATTTTTTAAATTCATTTTTCACCTATTTAGCATACCAATTCATTGGTTTTGTTTGGGCGATACATTTCCATTCGCCCGTACCTTGAAGATTATCTGCCAACTGTAAACCACCACAATTTCCATCTGAATCTTTTGGTGCAAATGTACTTCCTAAAATCCCCTGCCCGACAGGTGGGCTAACAGTCTCGCCAGAGACCTTATCTGAGTCTCGTCCTGGACGATAACCTGTTTTATTTTCTACAGTATTGTTAAGTGTTACATTCGTACCAGTTCCTGTTATACAGACACCAAATGGCAAACAATAATATTGACGGTAAGTTTCTCCAATAACTCGAACCTGACATGGATCTGGATTTGGATTAATAATTTCGCTTTCTGGATCATAAACTGTCGCGACCAAAGTGTTAGCTATCGCAATTAATGGTTCAAAAGCTTTAATCCCACCTAATTGTCGATAACTATTATTTGCTCTTTCTGTGCCTTGCGAATTACTCGATAAAGAACGATACCAACCATAACGAGTTGCTGTCGTTACCGTAGCCACATAAGGAATGAGTTGATTCTTTAATGTAGAAAAACTACTATTTCGAACAATAACTTGAGGATTTTGTATAAGACTTGCTAAAGTCAAATCTTTAATCGCCAATGCATAATCAGTTGCATAATTTGTATTTAAATCTTTTTTCAGAGCATCCGTATCCATAATGGCATAAATATTATTTGCCAATTGACCCGTTAATGCCGTAGGTAATGATGAGGGACGTGCACGCCCTAAAGGTGCAACATCTAATGGTGAACTACGATCACCAGATGCAGCCGTCATTAATACAAACCTTTTCCCTTGCTCACGATGCATGGTTAATGTAGGTGCTTCGTAAAAACGTGGATTATTACCATTCGTAATATTTGTACCTGCTGCATTTGTCGCTAAATTTGCAACTTTAACAACACGTACACCAAAACTTTCATTATTTGATGTTTTATTTTTATTATTTAAATCAACACGGAAAACTTGCCCTCCAAGATCTCCAAAATATAAATGATCTACTAAGCCATCAGCATCTGTATCTAATGTAGAGATATCACTTACAATACTATGTTTCATATCTGCATTATTTTTATCCGCATTCGTATTACTCACCCAGAATAAGCGGTCTCCTGTTTCAGCATCAACAACATAAACTGCATTACCTTTTGCCTCTGTTCTGTTTGAACATTGTGCTTGGAAAGTCGGACTTTTTGATGCATCTGCTGTGTAATCTGTACCAAGTTTAAATCGTGGATCTTCATAACATGTGTCATAACCACCACTAATAAACATAACTCGCTTAATCACACCATTAATTCGAATATTCCCTAGTACCGGTTTCGACCAAGATTGCCCCATACGACTATATGCCGATTGATCAGCACTAATTCTAAATAAAAACTTCGGTGAAGTTTTTGTCGTAATATCTAGGCCGTAGTAACTACTACCACCCATACGTAAACCGCCATACACATACATTTTCTCAGCAACAATCTTTGTTACAGCGGTATCCCCTGAACCCACCTGCTCATATTTATATGTTGGATCAGCGACCCAAGCCGCATCTGTGCCTGCTGCAACACCGACTGTAGATGTTTCATCCTTTTTCAAAGCTAAAGATTGTACTGGGTCAGATAAAATATCCGATGGAATAAATGCAAATTGTTCCGCTCCAGTATCTGCATCTACTAAATGTAGCCCCCCCTCCATTGTTCCAAATAAGATTGATTGACTACGTGCAGACTGTAATTCGCCATCACTATTTAATACCCCTGCATAAGTGACTTGCACGGGTAGTGAATGAGAAATCCCTCCTAAGCTATTCCATTCTTTTCCTTGTTCTTGCAAAGGCACAGTGGTTAAATCTGTTGGTAAAGCAGTATCATTTAAATCAATTTTAAAACCTAAATAGTTAAGTATTTTACGTTTTAATAAATTAGTAAATTTTGAGGTTACTGCATTTTCATTTAGATTTGTTATTGTCGTTGCTAAAGTAGAGTTTGCCACTTCTGGTAAACGCAATAAATTAGCCCCTTTAGATAATTGGGAAGTTAAATTATCATTCGTATCTAATTTAAAATTGGTATAAAGATTACGTACTTGAGTTGGTGCACTAACAATCGGCATTGGGATGTTTTTATAAGCACCACCTTTATAGACACTTCCTCCTTCATCAGCACCTACATTTCCCCAAAGATCATTAATCCCTGTATTAAACTTACCTTTATTATCTAATACTAATGAAGAGGTGGTGGATGTACCTTCAGCTAAAGCACCATTCACAATATCATATTTTTTTAAATTCCCAGCCCACAATACATCTGTGCTACCTGGTCTTGGTTGAAATGCTCGAACATAACCATACGATGTAACTCCCGTTGGATTTAAATCATCAATAGGTACAGACCAAGCACCTGTCGTTAATGGCTCAATTGTTCCTGTATCTAAATTATTTAAAGCAGCCAATACACTATTTGTAACATCTACAGCATCTTTTGCTTGGAAAAATCCACCATTACCAAAACCAGTCATACTATTCCGAAATATTGTATTTGGTTTTTCGGTTTTATCCTTATTATAGAATGAACAATCATCACCCTCTTTAGCTGAACCAAGCTGACATGCATTACGTGTGTCTACTGACAAACTAGAAGACATCGCTCCTTCAAATTCTTTACCAAAACCAACGAAAGCTGTCTGTATCGGGCGCTGCTTAGGATTAGTTTCTGCATATAGGCTTCTTGCAAAAGCCCCCATACACTTCCAACCACTCCCCGAATGACTATTCATTAAACCATTAGAGACGTCGCATGAAAAAGAGCTTTGATTTAAGGCTTTTGCCATAATATTGGCAGAGTTAGTATCACTTGTATTATTTGGCTGCCCATCAGATAAAATATATACCCCTTGCCCATCACAAGTTGCAGCAGTCGTAGGTAAGGGACTGCTATAAGCTGTTCTCCCTAAATTTTTTGCTGTATCAGTGGATTTAGAAAAGCCACTATTATTACCAACATTTGTACTTACTGTTGTTGTGCCTAACAAATAAGCTGCTGCTTCAGCATAGGCATGTGAAGTCGGTGTGGACCATCCTGCAGACAACGCAGCAATCGCTTTTTTTAGATCCTTACGATGAGCTGAATTAACAGCACCTAAGGGTTTTGCTGGTACTTTAATAACTCCGGATACACTATCTTCCGCAGAGTAATAACCCAAGCCAATATAGGCTTTTTCCAATTTGGCATCTGTACTATTTAAAAGCGCAAACATGCCATCTTTTAAACGAGATAATCGATCATAATAAAATTTGGGGTTATTACGCTGTTTACAGTAAACTCGTGTATAAGAAATATCACTAAACACGCTATCTGTTACTGTCTCTGTACTATATTTTGTCCTCCCATAAACCCCAGAACTACATGTTTGATAAGTAAAAATATCTGGATAATCTGCAACAATTGAATGGTTTGCTGAGTTATCTGCAAGAACACCCATACTCCCTGAACGATCTAGCATCATAATTAATGTTTTTTGACCTGCTGTACCAGGGCCTGCATAAATTTGTAAATCTGATGCTTGCAATAAAGATGGTACGGCAACCAGGATGCTACCACTCATCATTACTTTTAATAGGTAACTTAGATATGTTTTTTTCATTTCCATTCTCCACCTTCCGGCTAGTGAGAAAATCTATTTAATTAAAATATGCTTTATTCAGGTTTAGAAACTTCGATGAGCGTATTTGCCAATACAAATTCTTGCGTTTGCGATACCACCGGAATTCCATAATCAGATATACAATCTTTTAAAGTTCGTAATGATGGATGTTCAGTATTATCATTTAATCTTGGTTTAGATGTACTTAAACACTCACTTTGGACTGTGCTTATAGAAGCAGTTGAATATGCAGGTAACATCGAAGTTGTAGTAATCCTTACACGTTGACTACCTGTAATTTGTGCACCTAAATGAGCTGCTCCACTTGCATTAGTTCCTTCGGGTAAATATTCACCTTTCTCTGTCTCACCGGCACTCTCTGTAATCAATGAAATTGCAACTTGAGTCACAACACCTGTTCTTGCGCTCCCAAAATCGGCATTCAGATCACAAAAACTACTATTTGTACCAGAAATTAAACGCATAACATCACTTGTAATGGCTGTTCCCGTCGTACTATAGGGTGAGATTTGCGCAACATTATTAATAGGGGCAAAATTTTTCTGTGATTGTGGACGATAACAAAATATATATTCTCGATCGGGCAAACTATTATTAATCGCTAAACCCACTACATTATCCAAACGTCGCAATACCACAGGTGACTTATTACGCATAATATATAAGGGTAAATCGGATGACTGAGTAAGTAGCTGACGTACTTGACTATTGCTTGCAATTCGCAAACTTGTTATAGAATATTTTACTGCTAATGCACCGATTCCAGTGACTAAAAGTAAAATAATCATAATTGTAATCAGTGTCATACCGTTTTGTTGTGCTAATGATTGGGTAGTTCTCATAGTTTATCTCCCAAAGCATTACGCAAAGCTATTGTAGTGACATATACATTGCGTACAAATTTATTCGTTACACCTTTTGTAGTTGGTGTATTTAAAGTGACGGCTCTTCCGAAAATTTCATATGTCGATAGCGTAATGGGTGCTGTTCTCACTTCATTTTGTGAGCGAATTAGCACTGCCATTTTAATCATTTCAATCGAAGGTACTTCCTGAGCAGGTTGTGCATTTCTTGCTGCTGCGGCTGCTGCTATATATTCATCTACTGTATAATAACGATAATTATTACCTGTACGTGCACCCAATAGAAAACCAAAATAATCTACATTAGGAATAATAATTTCACCTATGTTAGTCGTCCCAAACCCTGTCAAAAACGTCGGGTTTGCATTTGGAATATCTAATGGAGTATTGGCTACACAGGCTAAACCTAAGCTTGTAATATTTGTATCATGATCCGTTTTATTATTTTCTTGACGTAAGAAGTATCTCTGTACAACTCTATCGCCTTTGCGAACATTCTCACCTACGCAATTTTGCATATCTGTTGGTGCAACAAATTGTATTGTTAATTGATCACTCGCAAGACTTACATTACTTAAACCACTAGATCTCGTGACAATTGTATTTGCAAAAGCAGTTGTCGCATTTGCATTACCTATAGCCAAATTAATATTGGTTTGTGTGGGCAAACCTGTTGTAAAAACAACTCCCCCTTTTACAGTTTGATCATTTAAGTTTCGATTTTCGACATTACCATAATTCGCCAACCTCACATGATTTGCTATATATTCGAGACCAAAAATTCCCCCATCCTGAACTTGTGCTACACTTTGTTGTAAACGAGAATTTTTCAAACTGTTTAAAAAAATAGCTAAACCAGCAGCTACAATTAATAAGCCTAGTGCAATAGCAACCATCAACTCAACTAATGTGAAACCTTTTTGTTTTTTAATTATCATTTTTAATAGCTCTCCATCATCAAGCAGTTTGAAGAAGCAACATAAACACCTGTATTACTCATACAGCTAGTCACATTTAAATTTGCTGCAGTTCCAGTCAGTGTCGTATCTTTCCAAACACTAAAAATACATAAACGTCTATCTGCAACAGGTGTATTTGTAGCAATTCCTGGACAAGTTGCTATACCTAAACTCAACCCCTGTATAGCCGCTTGTCGTGCTATGGCATAGGACTCAAAAGTTGAAAGTTGTGCAGGAGTACAAACCGTAGTATTGCAATTTACTGTCGCTGTCGGTTTTGAAGATGCCAAAAGATAAGTATTTACATCAGTCACATAATTTGCTTTAGCTGTATTATTTACACGAATACTTTCAGAGAGTGACTGCATTAAATGCACAGCTTGTGTTTTAAAAACAGAATCTTGAGAAGCTTCAATAGCTCTGACTTGTAAAGCAACAAAACCCAGAACTGCAATAACCAAAATAACCAAAGCAACTATTACTTCTATTAATCCAACACCTTTTTGTATTTGTAAATTCATCAACATGTCCCCTCAGCCAACGTAGTAATAGAGCCCATACGAGTAAGCTGTAAACGCCTAGAAATACCTAAATCTGCATGACAAATAGAAAAAGACATCGTGGTCTGATTAAAGTTTTTTACACCTCCAGTTGGCTCAAAAACAATATTCGTTACACTCCCACTTTCTAAAGAAACTTCGCTTATATTAGAATTCCAATTCAGTAAAGTAGCTGTATTAGCATCATTAGAATTGAGTTTTAACTCAACATCTTGTCGTATATTCACTGCCTGACTTCTTGCATCAGTTATTGCAAGTGAAAGCTCTCTAAAGGCTGTATCTAATTGTCGTTGCTTAATTGTATTCACAAAAGATGGCATAGCCAGTGCAGCAATAATCGCTAAAACAGCAAGCGTAACCATAAGCTCTATTAAGGTGAATCCCCTGTTTTTTTGCATTCTTCCTTCACCGACAAAACTTTATTATTATCTATATTTTAATAACAATTTATACAAAACCAATACATAGTAGACAAATGGCACAAAAAAACCGATAACTGTTTAATAATTATCGGCAATAAAGGTGAGTTAAATTCTAAGCCTGTGTAACTTGAATTCTTAATTCTTTAGGTAAACTAAACGTAATATTTTCTTCACGCCCATCTAATTCTTGTGGTGCTTCTGCGCCCCAGTCCTGTAAACGTTGAATAACCTGCTTAATTAAAATTTCTGGTGCCGATGCGCCTGCCGTCACACCAATTTTCTCAATGCCAGCAAACCATTCTTTTTTTAATTCATCTGCATTGTCAACTAAATACGCATGTTTCCCCATACGTTGTGCCAACTCACGTAAACGGTTAGAGTTGGATGAGTTTGGTGAACCCACCACAAGTACAACATCACATTGCTGTGCCAAATCTCGAACAGCATCTTGACGATTTTGTGTGGCATAACAAATGTCGTCTTTGCGTGGCCCTTGAATATTGGGGAATTTTCCACGCAATGCGTCAATTACTTTTGCTGTATCGTCAATGGATAAAGTCGTTTGAGTAACAAATGCAACTTTATTCGGATTTTCTACCTGTAGAGACTCAACGTCGTCTTCATCTTCAACCAGATAAATATGTCCACCATTTTTGGTGTCATATTGTCCCATTGTGCCTTCAACCTCAGGATGTCCTTCATGACCAATCAGAATCGCTTCCGTACCTTCACGTGCGTACTTGGTCACTTCAATATGAACCTTGGTAACTAAGGGACAGGTTGCATCAAAGACTTTTAAGCCACGGCGCTCAGCTTCTTGTTGTACAGCCTTAGATACCCCATGTGCACTAAAAATAACAATATTATTATCAGGGACTTCATCAAGCTCATCAACAAAGATTGCGCCTCGCTGACGCAAGTCATCCACCACAAATTTGTTATGTACCACTTCATGACGGACATAAATCGGCGGGTTAAAACATTCAAGTGCACGATTGACGATCGCAATTGCACGGTCTACACCTGCACAAAAACCACGTGGATTGGCCAATACAATTTTCATAACACCCTCAAGGCTCACTCAAAGTTTCAATAAAATTTATTCAGAAAATGACAAACAATATTCAAAAGCTATTTTGTTTGTGCGCACTCTACTCTAAAATAGAGAAGATATTTTATCATATCAGGAAAAATATCATGTCGGGTCTATTGTTTGTCGTTTCTGCTGCATCAGGAACAGGCAAAACATCTCTCGTGAAAGCCCTGCTTGAGCGTGTAAGTAATTTGCACGTTTCTGTTTCTCACACTACACGTGGTCAACGTGTGGGTGAACTCGAAGGCGTTCATTACCATTTCACCAGTAAAGAAATTTTTCTTGAGCAGGTCAATCAAGGCGGTTTCATCGAATATGCTGAAGTTTTTGGTAATTATTATGGTACGTCTCAAGCGACTGTACGAGAACAATTGACCAAAGAACATGATGTTTTACTTGAAATTGATTGGCAAGGCGCTGAGCAAGTTCGTAAACTTTTTCCTGAATCAAAACAAATTTTTATTCTCCCTCCCACTCAATTTGATTTACGTCAACGCTTGTCAAATCGTGGCACAGACTCGGTAGAAGTGATTGAGCATCGCTTAAGCTGCGCCGTAGAAGATATGCAACAATATGTCAATTTTGATTATATTATTATCAATGATGACTTTAATAAAGCACTGCATGACCTTGAATCTGTGATCAATGCCAATCGCCTTAAACTCAGTCAACAAGCAAATCGTCATCAAGCTTTAATTGAGAAATTAATTACACCTGAACCTAAATGAGTGTGTGATTAAACTTGAGTATAAAGTTAAAGCATTTTATACTTAACAGTCTATTTAAAAATTTACATTCATACGAGAACTCTTATGGCACGCGTAACCGTTGAAGATTGTTTAGACCATGTAGACAACCGCTTTGAGCTTGTACTAGTGGCAAGCAAACGCGCGCGTCAATTGGCACGTCAAGGCATTGAACCAACTTTAGAGTGGGACAATGACAAACCGACTGTTGTTGCTTTACGTGAAATTGCAGCAGGACATGTAACCAAAGACATTTTGAAACAACGTGATCAAGACTATCAAACCTCAAGTCTTGACCTTGCACTTTCAGTGAATAACTTAAACTTAGAAGGCTTTTCTTTCCAATAAGTTGAGCTTTCTAAAAAAGCCTAGTATTTACTAGGCTTTTTTATTGCAATTTATTTAGATAAGTAATCGACAAAATTCAAAATATTTGTTAAAAAAAATAAAGGTTTTTATTTTTTAAAATTGACAACTCATTCAATATGCTTTTCATTAAAGCATTGACGAAATATCCCTTGATTTTGTAATACGGAAATAGGTGTTCTATGCCAGGCCAAGTGGTCAGCCAAGCCAAGCAACAGCTCAATATTATTATCGACGCTTATTTAAAACCAAGCGAAGTCGAGCAAGTGCTTACGGCATGCGATTATGCAGACATCGCACATGATGGTGTGACTCGCAAAAGTGGTGAACCCTATATTCTTCATCCGATTGCGGTCAGTTGTATTTTGGCACACATGCGCATGGATGCAGAGACATTAATGGCAGCACTCTTACATGACGTCATTGAAGATACAGATTTTAGCAAAGAGGATATTGCAGAAAAATTTGGTCGTGTTGTTGCTGAACTCGTAGATGGTGTGACCAAACTCAGCCATTCAAGTGATAAAGAATACAATAAAGCAGCTTCTTTCCGAAAAATATTGCAAGCCACCTTACAAGACCCACGTGTCATTATTATTAAATTAGCAGACCGTTATCATAATATGACGACGTTAGGTTCATTACGCCCAGATAAACGTGCACGTATTGCTCAAGAAACTTTTGATGTATTTGTACCCATGGCACGTCTTGTTGGTATGAATGAGATGGCGGATAACTTAGAACATTTGTGTTATCAAAATCTTGATCTTGACATGTATAATGATGTGCAAGCATCACTCCTTACAACTAAGCCTGAACGCTGTAAATATCAAACCACATGGGAACAAAATCTAGCAGACTTATTGCATACCTATAGCATTCAAGGTCGGATCAAAAAGAAAAATAATAATATTGAATTACTTCGTCACTTTGTTAAAAATGAAATTGATTTACAAGAACTAACACATAGTCATGCCTTTGAAATTATTTTACAAAGTATTGCCGATTGTGACCGCTTGGTTGAAGCATTACGTGAAAATTTCCAAGTATTACATTACGAAGATCATATTCGTTATCCACTCCCAGGTGGAAATCAGTCGTTAATGCTACGCTTAAAAGGTGAAAAAACCACCTTATCACTGACCATTCAAACGGAGCTCATGCGTAAAGCTGCACGTTTCGGCGTGGTATTAGGCGAAAATGCACCGCAAGCGTGTCGTTCAGCCATTCAAGCTTCCATGAAAAATTTAAATATTTTGGTGGATGGGGATTGTGCCAAAACAACCTTTAATGACTTATTAGATTATTTACATCAAGAAAAAATTTGGGTCTATACACCCCATGGTCAATTGCATGAACTACCACAAGGTGCAACAGCAGTGGATTTCGCCTATTCTGCCAGTTTGTTTTTAGGCAACCATGCCGTAGGTGCAAAAATTAATGGTGAGATTAAACCGCTTTCTACACCACTACAAAGCGGTCAAGTCATTGAAGTCATCACCGATGTATTAGCAACACCTAATCCAGATTGGCTTAGTTTTATCAATACACAAAAAGCACGCCGTGCAATTCAACATATTTTAAAAGATCAGGATATTGAAGAACAACGTCTTGTCGGTCAGCAAGCACTAAATCGCGCATTAAAACTATTTAATCTTTCTGTTAAAGATCTCGCTGAGTCTGATTGGATCGATTTATTACAATGGCGACATGTCAGTAGTAAAGAAGCCCTATATGAGCAAATCGCAGTGGGCGACTTACTACCACAACTGGTGGCCAACCATCTCTTTGCCCAAGATCAAGAAGATAACGCCGCGTCTGAGCGCCTCATTCAAGGCACGGAAGGTGTCGATGTTAAATATGCACATTGCTGCAATCCTGTACTCGGCGACCCAATTCAAGGGCATATTTCACGCCGTGGTTTGATTGTGCATCGTTCACGTTGTCATAACCTACTGCACGAGCAACATTTACATCCTGAAAATATCATGCCATTGCACTGGAACTCTGAAACCGAAGATGACATCAACTTTAGTGCTTATTTAAGTATAGATTTAATTTTAAATGACGAACAAATTTCAGAATTGATTTATTTATGTCGAAAACTCAAAACTGGCGTTGAATCTGTACAAAGTCGAGATGAAAAAACTTTTGTCAATATTGTTGTTAAAGACCGCAAACAAATTGCACAAATTATTCGTGAAATTCGAATGTTGTTTGGCTTCCCACGGGTCACACGTTTAGCCATGCCGCTCGCAAGCCCACAAGTTTCTAAAGCGTGTTAATCAGATAAACCGATATACCTTTCGAGAATATCATTCATCCGATATGATGGATTGAATTGAAAAATAGGAGAAATTGATGTCCCGCCAAGTGATTCATACTGAAAATGCCCCTGCTGCGATCGGTACTTACTCTCAAGCCATTCTTGTTGGCAACACACTTTATCTCTCAGGTCAAATTGGTTTAGATCCATACAGCATGGAACTCGTAGAAGGTATTGAAGCGCAAATTCGCCGTGTATTTGATAACTTAAAAGCTGTTTGTGAAGCTGCGGGCGGTTCTCTTGCAGACATCGCAAAACTCAATATTTTCTTAACTGATTTGTCTCATTTCCAATTGGTCAATCAAATTATGGGTGAATATTTTGCACAACCTTATCCAGCACGTGCTGCACTCGGTGTTGCAAGCCTGCCTAAAAATGCTTTGGTTGAGATGGACGGCATTGTGATTATTGAAAAATAATTTATAGAAATATCAAAAATTTAAATTCAAATTAAGGTGGTGTTTCAAAAAGTATGCTGAAACAAAGCAGGTTGAATTTTGATAAAATAGAGAAATGCGAATAACTCTAGAAATCAAATGTCCAACCTGCCTCAGTGACAGTATAAAGAAAAATGGCATCAAAGTAGATGGGAAACAAAACTATCAGTGCAAAGACTGTAAACGTCAGTTTATTGGTGACCATGCTCTGAGCTATCTAGGATGTCATTCAGGCATTACTCGAAAAATATTACAGTTGATGGTCAGAGGTAGTGGTATACGAGATATCGCTGAAGTTGAGCGAATCAGTATCGGTAAAGTTTTACGTACTTTAACCGAATCGACCTACCAAATTCAGCCTAAACAAAGTCATTATGAGTCTCTTGAAGTTGATGAGTTTTGGACTTTTGTGGGAAATAAAAATAATAAACAATGGCTTATTTACGCCTACCATCGAGAAACAGGTGAGATTGTTGCTTATGTTTGGGGTAAAAGAGACTTAGCTACAGTTCAACGATTGAAGGCAAAGCTTAAACAATTAGGTATTCACTACACCCGAATTGCAAGTGATCATTGGGACAGTTTCATAACTGCTTTTAAAAACTGCAAGCAAAGTATTGGTAAATTTTTTACTGTAGGTATTGAAGGTAATAATTGCAAAATAAGGCATCGAATTAGGCGCGGTTTTAGAAGGAGTTGTAATTTTTCAAAAAAGATTGAAAACCATTTTAAAGCTTTCGACTTAACCTTTTTTTACATCAATAATGGCTTCATTTAATGTCAGCATACTTTTTGAAACACCACCCAAATTAAAATACCACCGATCAAGTGGTATTTTTTTATCCAAAAACTCAATGAACAAAATATCGATATTTAAATGAATTTCATTGACAAACGATAATAATTATCAATAATATCAATTATCGCATTTAAACCTGTGGTTGATTCTCATGTACGTTTGCTTATGTCGTGGTATTACCGATCAAGATATTAAAGATGCCATGGCAAATGGTGCTGAAAGCTATCGTGAAGTTCGTGAATTATTGGACTTAGGGACATGCTGTGGGCGTTGTGCACCTGAAGCAAAAAGTATTATTAATGAAGAATTAGCCTTAATTGCTGCACGAATTTCTGTCGCTGCTTAACCGCTTTTTTGATATTTAAATAACCATAATAATCCCTCTATGATCAGTCATGATCATCTTCCTCCCCCGCTTCGACTCAAAGCGGGTTTCTTTTTAATTCTTTTTGATCTTATTTTAAATACAAACCCAATCATTTTTATGACCCTTAAGCCTGAGTGAAATCTTCATCTTCCATGATTTTGATTGCGATTTTCATTTGCTGTTCTATAAAGAGCTCGAAACTGTGTGCAATTTTGATTACTATAAAACAATGGATTGCCTTAAAAATATTTTGAGGCACAGATTTAAAATGGAGCATTCACCATGAAAGGCAATCGTGACGTTATCAATCAACTGAATCAAGTGCTTTATCACCATTTAACCGCAATTAACCAATACTTTTTACATTCACGTATGTTTAATGATTGGGGCATTGAGCAATTAGGTTCAGCAGAATATAAAGAATCTATTCGCCAAATGAAACATGCAGACAAAGTCATTGAACGCATTTTATTTTTGGAAGGTTTACCTAATTTGCAACATTTGGGTAAATTGTACATCGGGCAACATACACTAGAAGTACTGAATTGCGACATTCGCAAAGTCAAAGAAAATATTCAAGCACTACAAAAAACTGTCGCGCTTGCTGAAGAACATCTTGACTATGTGACACGTGATTTAGTCCAAGAAATTCTAGAGAAAGAAGAAGAATATTGGGATTGGCTGACCACCCAAATTGATCTCAGCGACAATGTGGGTATCGAAAATTATATTCAAAGCCAACTCTAAGCATGAGCTAAATAAAAAAACCCTTTGTAGATACAAAGGGTTTTTTTATGACTATTTTTCAGCTTTTGGCAATAAATCCTGATAACTGTGATTATCTCGATGCAATTGAGCCAAAATCCAAAGTTGATGTTCTGCTTCAGCTTTTTTACCATTAAATGCAAGGATTTGTGCATATTTTAATAGGTCATATTTAGAAGCCAGATTTGCCACCATACGATCAATGTGTTGCAACTGCTCATCCGACATTTTGGTCAATGGATCTAAACCAATCCACCAGACCCGCTCCTCAAACTGTGATAACAACCAAATCGGTTGATCCATCACGGTTTGCTGTGCAGCTGTCAGGGGCTTTTTAAGATTGATAAATACGCTCTGCTGACGATATAACAGATAATCCCGATACACTACAGCACATAAGGAAAGACCGATTAATACTAAACTCAGCGTAACGGCAGGTTTTAAATTTTTACTTGGTAAATATGGATATTGTGCTTGAATAATGCCCAACAAAAAGCCCATTGGTAATAAGAAATAAGCATAATGAATCGGATACTCCAACAAAGCATGGATCAAAATCGCACAAACCATGAGTGTTGCTGTCAAAGAAATCGGATCTTTAATGCCTTTATTGAGCCAATACAACCAACCGACAACATATAAAATAATCACAGCACCTAAGGGAATGCCATTCCAAATCAACAAGTCTAAAATGACATTATGCGCTGTCTTATACCATTCATGTGACGGATAAAGATCAAATGCAGCAATCTGTGCCATGCCTGTTTGATTCCAACCATAACCCAACCAAGGCTGTTGCTGAATTGCCACCCACGCTTGTGACCACATATCAAGTCGTAAATAACCTGAAGATGCACGCTCGACAGCAGTTGCAGTATCCACAACTGTTTGCTGTGAAACAGTACTGATTAAAGCATTGAAATAAGGCAATAAACCAATTGCAGCAACAAAGATGCCTACCCAAAGCAATAATTTTGCAAAACTGAAACGTTTTGGCTGATTAAATTGTTTAATTGCTAAATAAATAAGAACAAATAAACACACTACCCAAGAGGTACGAGACTGTGTTAACGCAATCGTAAAGACTAAAATCAACGCAGATGGAATCAAAACGATATTTGAAATCAAGCGCTTTTCATAAAAATATAAACATGCGAAAACCCCCATCGTTAAAAAAGTCGCTAAGTTATTGGGCTGTGCAAAGTTGGCATAAGGACGGTTTCCTTTAAGGAAATTCATCAATGGCGCAAAATATGAATTAATACCTAACCACTGACAAATTGCGATTACACTTGAAAGGAGCGCTACAATTAAAATCACAATACTCAACGCTGTAAATGTTTTTTCTCGATGAAACTTGTCTAGTGATAAGTTATAGCCAACAACAATCATCAGCCAAAACATCAATAGATATGCTGTACATAGCAAAGCATTACTAAAATACAGAATGTGCCCAAAGCCATACTGCAACATCGGGATGCATAAAATCGGAAGTGCCAAAAGCTGTGGCTTTGGAATTTTTAGATCTTTTTTCAAAAACATACACAGTAATGTGATGCCTGATAAAAAAGTCAAAACTTCACTACCAAAAGTTGTCCATGGCAGTTTATGAAAAGGCAAGAGATATGCCAGTGCTAAAAATATTGCGGAGAATATAGGTAAAATTGCTTTCATTGAACAATGCGCAAAAAAAAACTGAGTGAATTATACACTCAGTTTTTCATTAATCTTTAGGTATTCGAGTCGAGCTGAACTAAATTATTTATTAGGCTTTAAATGCTCACTAGCACCATGCTCCCAAAAAAATGGTGCTGCCCTACCATCTTGACTAGAGCAATCTATACATGACATATCAACCCACAGAAAATTAAAAATTAGAAATAAATAAAAACTTATATAAACCACCATTAATATTTTAGACAAATATTCATTATTCAAATTATGTTGTACTTTTATTTTTGAAAAAGAAAATGCCAAGAATAAAACACAAATAACTTGTGTTGCAGGATAAATAAAGTTTCCAGAAAAAAATGCATCTATCAATATAGATAAAACACCCATTTTCAAAATTATACTTACATTTGATTTAAACAAAAAATAAAATTTATATAGTAAAAATATTAAAAATATCCCTCCTAAAATACCCCATTCAAATATTAAACGTAAAAATAAGTTATGTGAATGATGACCATATAGAAATTGTTCTTTTGCTAGAAATCCACCTCCAACTCCAAAAATAGGATAATCAATCCAATTTTTAAACATGAACTCCCATATTTCATACCTTTTTGAAGTTGTAAATCTTGAAATACTCAAATCATTATCTATTCCATAAATTATGCCATGCATTTTACATACAGCAAAATAAACAAAAAAAGATAACATTAAATAAATTCCGATTTTAATATTACTTAATCTATTTTCTTTTGATAAAAATATTAGAATAATTAGAGGAAAAAATATACTCAATAAAGCAGAACGAGCACCACTAAAAAACAAAGCTAAACCAATAAAAAAATAAAAAATATAATAGTATGATCGATTCCGTTCACCTTGACTTATATAAAGACACAACCAAAATATTGGAATAATAAAACTATCAAATATTCTTCTTGTACCTGAATTTAACTGCCAATCATACCAACTATTATAATTTAAATAATTAAAAATAGACACAAAAACAAAAAAACATGAAAATATTGAAGATAAAACCAAAACAGAATAAGCAATATTAATTTTAGACTCTACATATTGCTCTTGATATAAAGATAAATATATAAAATATATACTTAACCACAAAATAATATCTTGAATTGAATACGGATCAAAATATTGATATGAAAAAATAAAATAAATAATAATCAAAGATAAAATAAATAAAGTTTCTTTTGAAAAATTAATTTTTCTAACAAGTATAAAAATACAAGAGATTAATGCTAAAAAGATTTCAAAAACACGATATTCATCAAATGGATTATTTATATAACTAAAATTCTTCCCTAATACAAAAAGGATCAGATAAATAATACATAGGTAATACATATAATTTTCCAAAAAAAAGTGCCCTATAGGCACTTTTTTCAAATTTAATATTTTAAAATTAAATATTAAGATACTTTACATGCAGATGGTAAGTATTTTTGTTCAATACCACCTGATGACGGTGTTGTACAAGTCCAATCTGTCGAACCACCTTTATTTACAGCTGTTAATGTTAAAGTTTTACTTACTAAGCCAGCACTTACACCTGAACCTTGGAAAGTTGCAGTAATTGTACAAGCTGGAGCATTACCACCTGTAGTAACTTTGAGAACATATTTGCTTGATATCGTCGTATCAACAGCCAAACCAGCAGCTGTATCAGCAGCTGAGTTAACAGGGCATACATTAGTTTGACTAACTACTTCCATTACAGGAGTTTTTAAACCAGAAGCTAAGCTTAATGCATCTGTAACTTGAGAGCGTGCAATATAATTCTGATAAGCAGGAATCGCAATCGCAGCCAAAATACCGATAATCGCAACAACGATCATTAACTATCTACATTCCATAAGTCACTTTATATGGACACGCTCCAAACTTTTGAATTCTATTCATTTACTCTATTTTATATTTTGTCCATATAGACATGCTTTTATAACGACAAATTTTTCACGTTTGTCCATATCCTAAAAAATGCGTAAAGTGTTAAAAACGTGTTTTAGTCCGCCTAATTAAAAATAAGCAATCACCAAAAGAGACTTTTTGTATTCATATCGACCTTAAAATTTTATGCTCAAAAACAGACGAATGATGACCAACAATGAATCTATAGAAATACATCTAGATGCTGAAACAAAGCAATTTGCAGAACAAGCTGCGATTGTTCTAGACTACCCTACACTCAGTGATTTTTTCATTTATTTAATTCAAAATCACGCACCACAAATTTTGCATGAACACACTCATATTCAGTTAAGTCATACTCAGTTCAAGCAATTTATCGAAGCATGTCGCACTCAAAATACCGTTCCTGCCCGATTAAAACAGGCTGCCCAGCTTTTAGATAAACAAAATTTTTAAGGAGCAGAAATGAAAGTCATTACATGTGCTGAGCTGCAAGACAATTTAGCAGATATACTCGATTACGTTATAGACGATCACGCACCTGTACTTATTAATAGAGAAGATAAACAAGCCGTAGTGATAATAAGTCTAGATGATTGTAGTGCCTTTAAAGAAACAGCGTACCTAATCAAAATTCCTGCCAATGCAAAACGGTTAAGCGACTCAATCGTGCAAATTGAAGCAACTGAAACAACGTGTCATAAACTAAGTAAAGAGTGAGATTGAGATGCACTAACGATGGTAGAAATAGCGCCCGACTATACCCAGAAAATTTCAAGCGATAGACTTCAACATAAAGAACGACATTACAACACCGAAAAAAGAACAACCGAATATATGTGACACGCATCACACAATGACAATATTTGTCCAGAGCATAAAATTCAACCTGATAAAATTTGTCACTTTTTAACAAAAATATATAGTCGAATAAAAAGACTTAAATTTTTTATGTGTAAGGTGCTGTTTTTCTGTGTAAATTGTCTATAATAAAAGTTGGCACGTTTAGTGCTAATATTAAAATAGCTTACAAAGCTTATAATTAAATTAACAACATTTGTGGAGAATGTTTATGAACGCTCAAAAAGGCTTTACGCTTATCGAGTTGATGATTGTTGTCGCTATTATTGGTATCTTGGCTGCAATCGCACTTCCTGCGTACCAAGACTACACTAAACGTGCAAAAATGTCTGAAGTGGTTGCATTCATTGCATCTGCAAAAACGGGCGTTGCAGAAGGTTATGCAGACTTAAATACTTTGACAGGTATTGATAACGCTAAAGCAGGTTTGGCTGCCGCAACAGATATTACATCTAAGTATGTGGAAAAAATGACTGTTACTGATGGTGTAATTACAGTTGATGTTCAAGATATTGATGCAGGTTGTGATGCTGCAACAGCTGCTTTAACTTTAACGCCAACCCCTAATACAACTACTGGTTCATTGGACTGGGCTGGTACATCTGATGCAACCTGTACTAAATTTGTCCCTGCAAACTTCCGTTAATCTTAGCGTAATTTGCAATAAAAAGGGTGTGGCTTAGTCCACACTCTTTTTTATTTGTGTGCGTATTGTTGATAAAATCAAAATCAGGAATTAAGCGATGTTGCCAAAGAAACATTCAAAAAATATAAACGGATTCAAACGACTACAATTGGAATCTCTGACACATTTAGGCGAAGAAATTGACCATTTAATACAACACATCAGTCATGCTCAAGCGATTGAATCTAATGAAATCAGCCAACAATATCAGGAGCTTGATGCTGATAATGAATTGAGTGAAGATGAAAAATACGATATACAAGAGGGGCTAATTGACCAAAATGAGCATCTGAAAGATGTTTTAGATTTGACATATGAACTGGCGATTATTGCCTTATATAAAAAAGTTGAAATTACAACCAAAAAAGCAATTAATATTCTTTACCCTGACATTAATCAAAAAAGTTTATACCGCATTGACTTTTTAAAAAAACAATTAAAAGACAAAGAAATAGATATTGAAACTTTTACAGATTATAAGGCGATGAATGAGTTAAGACTTATTAATAATTGCATAAAACATAGTGGGTGGGTAGATGATAAACTCGCCGCATACAATGACTGGATTGAAGGAAAGCCGTTGAATTATGTCGAAACGACAGAAAAATCTGCTGGAGATGTAGACATTAGAAAACTCAATGATATTCAATCTGCTTATAAACGCTTGAATCCTTTGTGTCATAATTATTTAAGTGATTTAATTTTAGAGTTTAAAAATAAAGTATTATAATGTAGCAGTATAAATAATATGTCCAAGAATTTTGTTGTGGAGTATGCAAGAAAAATGAGCTTTATGATTTTTTTTATAATACAAGAAATATCATGGACTTAAAAAATTTCCTAAAACGAGAATTTCCTCTGCCTAAATTAAGTGAATTAGGGCATATTGGTCTGCTTATTATTTTACCTAATCTTATTTTTCTAACTTTAGCATATTATGCAGCAGTTTCTCGCCCATTATTTAACTTTGATTATCTGCTTGCTTTGTTTTTTATCGTGCTGCCCTATAGAGCAATTCGTTTGTTTGGCGGATTGCTTTTAGTATTGGCAATGTGTGTCGATTTACTCATGTTCGTGGTGCAAATTTTTCCATTTATGGACTTAGCTGCGATTCGTTATCTTGTATCATTTATTCCGCAAGCCCCTACAAATTATTTGGTACTGATGGTGTTTTTTTGCATTTGTATCATAGTCATGGTTGTAGTGATTACTTATTATTCTACACCTAAACGCTTACCGCCACCTTACCCAAGTATTATTTTAATTATTTTACTACTTATTTCTTATGTTTTTATGAATTTGGGGATAATGTATTCAAATTTTAAAGCCATCTTGGGTAGAGATAATTACTATATTGCACATAGTCAGAGCTTATTATATAAAGAGATTATTCAAGATAATTTTGTCGGTTTAGTCAATGTTCTACCCAAATTTGAGCCTTTAGAGCAACCAGAACAACGTGCCGCAACCTTATTACAACAACCCTATTCGGATAAAATCTTTTTTATTGTAGCAGAGTCATGGGGAGAATTACGCAACCTACAAGCACAACGAGAGGTATTAAATAAAATTTATGCTCAACAAGGAAATTTCGATTTTATTCATACAGGTACAATTCGGACATTTGGTGCCACTGTGGCAGGTGAATTAAGAGAATTATGTGGATTAAAATTAGTAGCGAATAGCGGCTTTGCTTTAGGAAAACTTGAACAAGAACAATATGTAAACTGCTTACCGAATCTATTCAAGGCAAATAACTACCAGACCATCGCTCTACATGGTACAAGTGGTTTGCTGTATGACAGAGTGGAGTGGTATCCCAAAGCAGGTTTTCAACACACTTTGTTTGGTGAGCATTTTATGCAGTTGCGTCGCTGTGCTGCATTTAAAGGTGCTTGTGATAGTGCATTGATGAATCAAGTAAGTCAGATTTTTTCAAAATACCAGCAAGATAAACTATTTTTCTATTGGATGACGCTGACATCACATCAACCTTATGCAAAACAAGATATTCATAATCAGCGTTTTGACTGTCAAAAGTTTGCCATAAATCCCAAAAGTGATGCTTGCCGTAATGCACAATTACAAACACAGTTTTTTGATGACCTTGCCATCATGATTCAAAAACCTGAAATGCAAGGTGTGGAAATTGTCGTTGTGGGTGACCATCAACCGCCAATGTGGGGAGAAGATGATATTTCACACATTATTCCATGGAAAGTGAGTTGGTTGCATTTGCGAGTAAAATAGCTTAAATGTAAAATATTTGTCACTTTTCGACGGAAACCGTAGAGTTTACAATAAAGAATAATAATATTAAGTTATTGAAATAAATTAAAATTTATTTTGGCTTGGTTCTTGCTTTGTATTTTTATAACTAATGGCTGGGAGTAAGGCTATGTCACAACAACAAGGATTTACCTTGATAGAACTGATGATTGTGGTAGCAATAATTGGTATTTTGGCTTCTATAGCATTACCACTATACAGTAACTATGTTAAACGTGCCAAAGTCTCTGAAGTCGTGATGTTTATTGATGTGGCAAAAACAGGCGTGGCAGAAAGCTATGCAGACTTAAATACTTTGATGAGTATTGATAATGCAAAAGCAGGTTTAGCCGACGCTACCGATATTACATCTAAATATGTGAATGATTTAACTGTAACTAATGGTGTAATCGATGTAACTGTTAAGGATATTGATACAGCTTGTGATGCCGCAACACCTGCTTTAACTTTAACCCCTACTATTAATACAACAACTGGCTCATTAGAATGGACGGGTTCATCTGATGCTGATTGTACTAAGTTTGCACCAGCGAATTTCAGATAATTTATTTAGAGGCTAAATCATGAGTTATATCCCAGTAAAAATGTTCATATCTCAATTTCAACTCATGAAACAAGATTTGAATATTTTATTAGAAGATTGGACGGTTGAGAATGAGACCGAGCAACAAATAAAAGCGACTGCGACGCATTTGGTTGAAGAATGTTTGGTTGATGCGTGTGCTATTTCATCACAACTCAAAGCAGTTAATTTTGAAAGCCCACCTAACGAACTGGTTGAAAATGCAAATCATATTATTGATACATTAGCACTTTTTAGATTTCGTGAGCACTTGAAACGTCTGATTAAAATTATTCCTGACACAAAATTTAATGGACGTGGAAAACCACCAACTCAACACTTTACCGAATTTTTATGTATGGTTGATTCTTTAACAAAGCAGCAAAAATATTTTTATGTATTAAAATGATTGTAATGTCTAAACGTCTAAAATTTTTTCTAAGCCATCTCACTATTTCCTTTGGGATAGCACTTTGTATTGTCGCATTAGTTTTTTTTGTCTGGTATCCATCTCCACTTGCCTCTGCTGTTGGTGTAACCCATATTTTTTTAATGCTATTGGTCATCGATGTGATTTTAGGACCACTTTTAGGTTTATTGGTTTATAAAGAAGGTAAAAAAACACTAAAATTTGACCTAAGTGTCATTATTCTCATTCAAATTGTGGCTTTATGTTATGGGGTATTTAGTATCGAACAAGGTCGCCCTGCATGGTTGGTTTATAATGTAGATCGTTTTGAGTTGGTTAGAAAAAATGAATTAGTTGATACGAATATTCAGCAAGCACAGCCACAATTCCAAAAACCTTCATGGTTTAAACCGCAATATGTTGCCGCTGAATTTGCCAAAGACACACAACAACGCAATGATGAAATGTTTGCAGAAGTATTTAGCGGTATTTCAATTGCACAGCGTCCAGAACGCTATGTAGAACTCACTCAAGCCAAACACCAAATCCAACAACGTGCATTACCACTTGTAGAACTGCAACAGTACAACTCAAAAGCAGACGTTGAAAAAACTTTAGCCAAATATCCAAAAGCAGATGCGTGGCTACCCTTAAAAGCCAATGCTGTAGATATGGTGGTATTAGTCAATAAAGAATCTTCGAGCATCATCAAAATAGTAGACCTCAGACCGTGGAAATAAGTTTAACGGCATATTTTTTACTCCGTTTATTAAAAAGCCACTAAGTTCATAAACTGAGTGGCTATATCAATCAAATAGTCCGAGTACTTTGCCTCAACTCAAAATTTTCCAACAATAAAGAATTGCACTTTTCCAGCAGTATTTCATAATCTTCTTTCAGCTGCTCATAATCACTTTTCACCGCTTTGGTCTTAGTTTTCGCTTGCTCAATTTGCTGGGCAGGCGAAAGAAGATTTTGCCCTGCTGCCTGTGCAGCTTGCTCAATTGCCTCAATTAATGCTGCATGACGGCTCTTTTTAATCGAGCCTCGTTTACGTCCAGCCTCCATTGCAACCGTATCGTTATTAATGGCAGAGCCTTTCGGTAGAACAATCGGTTTGTTGGCTTTTAATCGCTCTAAAGCAGCGTAATAATCATTAAGTACACTCATATTTTACACCTCAATATTAATCATTTTAATTTTTTGAATCATTTTGTTTAAAGCCAAAATATCACTGTCCATTTGCTCGTATAGCAGACTGTTCTGTACTTGCATATCTCGCTGCCGTTGTAGTCGCTGAACCGCTTTTTGTATTTTTTCAGCACTTGTTGCATCAAACACAGCATGGGCACAACTCAAACAGCTCGTAATAGCCGTAAAAGAAATTTTTTCGCAAGAATCAGGGTTGGTACATGCGCCAAACAAGCTAGGCTTATAGGCAATTTCACCCTTTTTCATACGCTTAATGGTTTCATCACGGTTTGGAAATACTGTGAGTAATTGCTCGCGGTCTTTTTGTAGCTGCAAATAGGTTCCTGCCCCACCAAGTAAACGGCCAGCACTATTAATTACACCCTCTTCAAATTGCGCATAAGAATGTACCAAGCGCTGATATTCCAGTTCTTGAATAAACTCTTTTTGACTGTCACTCACTAAAATACTTGGTGCAAATACCGCATTATTACGGTAATACAACGTCATAGACTCTGTTAGATGCTTAAATTGGACTGACAAAGCGCCAAGTCCGATCATGCCTGAACGAGCGCCATACACAGCCAGTGAACGCCTGAATTGATGGGTACAAATATTCCAATATTGACCAATTTGACAGTCTTTTTCTTCACGCCAGTTACGGAAACCATCAAAAGCTTCAAGCTCGGCGATATCACTTTCTGTGATTTTCAACCCCTCTCCAAGCAATACAGAAATACGGCTTAAATACTGATTAAAACTAGCATTGGTTCGCGTTGGAGCACCTTCAAAATTAGAGATAAAATCCGTTTCATTTTCGATATTTCGATTGTTTTTATGCCTATGTTTTTGTGAATATCGTGTTGGAAATAATGGATATTCAGCAGGATTAGAAAAATCGTAATGCGGATTAAATATGGCGTAGATTTCACCAATACTTTGTGCTGCATGTACGCCAGTTTGAATATCTTCAAACGTGATCCAATACGTCGATTTATTTCCACCACCATGCAACTTGGAGGTATAACCCATAATGACATGCACAAGATGCTCATTACTTTGAATAGTTTGATAGCAATCATAAGACAGTTGATTAACTTCATTATCCCGCATACCTGTAAATAGATGAATCCAAAGTTTGGCCATGCCTTGAATCAACGTCATATAACGAGTGAGATTGGCATGTTTTTGAATCTGATGATTCTCAAAAAGCTGAGTTAACCCCAGCAAATCACGTGCATCGTTGAAACTTATCGCTCGTTTAGCACGTCTAAGCTCAACAGGCATCAGGGCAAAATTTACATCTTGCTGAATCCGTTGAAACCATTTCAGCAAAGCAGGCGCATTTTGATTAAACTCGTTTAATAAATCTGCTAAAGCATTAATTAAGGCAATATAAATACGTGAAGGAATAAGTTTTGTTTGCGGGCCGACTTTACCTGATCGCAAGCGTATTTGTGCAGCAAGTCTTGCTAAATTCTCAATCGGTTTATATGTACTAAACGCAGGAATGAGCAATGGGTACTGCTGCTGTAATGCAAAACAATCAGTTAAAAATGCTTTGATGTGATTAGCTCTTTGATAACTGATACCAGCATAAGCCTCATGCACTTTCGCAATATAACCTGCATCACTAAATAATTGTGTCAATGTGCAACCATTGCGGTAAGCAATTGCAGCAAACTGTCGCAAGACAAGATGGCGTTGCTCAACACTTTTAATAATCGACTTACCTGATTTTATATAAAGCAACGCAAAAATGATTTTTTTCATTTCAGCACGTATTTGACAGAAGAGAAAATCATTCTCACGAGCATGTTTCAACCAGCTTTTAAAATTTAATTTACAGTGACACTTCGGCAGATAGGGTGAAAAGTCCCAAACATCATCGCCAAATTGAGATAATGTTGTGCCATTTGACATACGGGATAAAATAAAGCTTGTGGGAACAGTCAGCTGATTATTCTCCAAACGATATTCATCTGGTAAAAACTGCTCAGCAACGCCACTGGCATACAAATACGAATTAAATGAACTCATGATATCCACCCCAAATCAATTAGCAATTCAAAATGATTCAGCCAATACGCATCTAAATCACCGCTTTCTACTTCTTCTTGAATTGAAAAAATACGATTACGTAAATTTTCATAAGTATTTGATAAATCGTTGAGTACTTCGTCAATTCGGTGTAGTACAACCCCAAACTGCTGTTCCCACTTGATTAAGTCCGTAGCTTTTTGTTTAACGTAGCCGAGCAGGCTTTTCAGTGATAAAAGCTTACGCACATCTTCGTCATCAGCGTGGACTGCATAGTGTTGGCAGAATAAGCAATGCTCAAATTGTTGGCAGTTAGGCGATGGAGCTTGTGCAGCAAAACCCGTTGCTTTTTCAGGCTGTAGATTTGTTGTCATACAAGCCCCGACTGGCAAGGTCTGAACATCAACAGGCTCATCTAGCGTTTGCACAGGAATACGTTCAACGGTTCGAGTTTGTGACACTGCAACTTCTCGCAGTTCATAAAAGAATTGTGAAATCTGTTGGCTTGCATCTTTAAATGAAGTTCGACTGTAATTTTTCTTCGCAGTATCGAGTGAGTGTCCCATTTTTTCGACTTCAAGCAATAAATCACCATCGCTCAATTCAACATATTGACTGCTAACATGCTTGCGCCACTCTTGTGGGGTGATCCAAGCCATTTTCGGGAAAATACGCTGCAAAAATCTTTTAAGTAATTGAAGTTTATTATTTCCAATTGCGCTTAATTTTCGCACTTCATTACGTAGCAGAAATACAAAATCACATGACTCATCTTGAATATACCAAGCGCGAAGTTCTAAAATTTTTCTAAAAATCGGCTCAAATTTAACTCCAAACTCTGGCCGTACTGTCTTGCCTCTTGCACGGCTTTTCGTTCCTGAAAAGCGTCGGCCTTGTGTACTCGGTAGGATTTCCATCGTATCAAGGTGTAACTGTTGAGCAGTGTCTAGATTTGCTCCAGTTTGTGCAATAAATAACAGCATGCCGATGGTCAGGCCGTAGGATGCAAGTCTTTCACGCTCTAAATGCCGCTTATTTTTGTTGCGTTCTTCAAGTTTACGGATCGCTTGATTGCGGTTTTCACGTATACGCTTTCGATGCTCACTATCTTCTTCTAACTCAAAATCAGCTAGCATTTTTGACAAAGATGGAATAGCCGTATATTTAGCTAGATACCTCTGCATATCGAACTGAATATGCTGTTTTTCAACTTGATGATGAAATCCAGAATAGAAATTAAAAACTTCGTCATCTACAGATTGAAAATGCGCAGGAAAGTCATTTTCTTGTACAACAATATGATGAATTTCAAGAAAGACATTTAACAAAGTTGCATAAGTTTTTTGATGATCTTGTTCTGCAATCGGTAAAATAGGCACATCATAACGCTGAGACTGTACTTGCATCGCTTGACTAGAAATATCAATTTCATGACAATCAAATACATATGCAATCAGTTTGGCAACATAACGCTGATACTGCTTTGCGGTATGCGCAGCCAAGTTATCTTCATCAGTGTCCGCAAGCAAAGTCCGATCAACCAGAGATTTACTATAGCGACGATAGGCATCGATCATGCTGTCCTTATCGGATAAATCAAAAATTTTCTTTTGTTGATCAATCCAATCCAAAAACATCTTGATGATGGAATAGAACAACCCTTTTGATAGGTTCGATCCATCCATTTGCAGTAGATAATCTGTAAAACATTTTAAAAAATAGCGTCTTTTTTCATCAAAAGAAGCGACAAGCTCATTGTCTGATACATCGAAAGAACATGCTCTTTTAGCAAAAAAGAATGTACCAATATCTAAAGTTCTAAAAGAAAATGAGGCCGTTTTATCTTTGATTACAAGTATTAGGCGCTCATGCTCAGTAAGCTGTTTATTGATATCGGTGATATGAACAAACAATGGAGTGCGTGTGAAATTCATGACAAATCTCCTGCTGAATTAACAGAAGACATCACATACTTCATCAAACTTGATTCATACTCATGCTGAATTTTACTGCGCCATTCCAGTCGTGATTTATAATTCAAGTACTGTAAAGTGGTACTGATATTGCGATGACCCATGCGAGCTTGCACATATTCGACAGCTGTCATCGCCGAGTGACCTTCTGGCAGGTGTTGTAACTGACTTTCAAGCAGGTTCATACCAAAACTGGCGCGTAAATCATGAAACTTAAAACTTTTAAATTGTGGATCAATCAAGCGAATTTCGGGTAATAACACACCTTTTAAATAACTACGTACCGCTTCGCCTTCATAGAGTTTAAGCCTAGCCCCAAATGAGTTAGAGCTTTTGATCTTCTCGGTCAATTCTTGCTGTTCAGCTTTGCTTGTATAGAAAGGTGTACCAAGCTTAGTGAGAAACACATAGTTTTCATCCGAGTTAGCATAGTTTGACTTCTGTCTACGCTGACGTGCTTGCTCACTATTGATATAAATTTTAAGATCTTGCACTAACCAATGCGGAATTAGCAGCGTCATCGGCTTTTGAAATTTGCTATCAATGCTTGTCCCAGCCCCAACAGGCAGACGGATAAAGCCATGATTATCAGGCTCACGACCAATTAAGTTTTTGATTCGTAGAGTACAAATCGTTTGTAAACGGGCACCTGTAAACAATGCAAGATAAAACATCAACTGATATTCACGTGATGATTTTTTCAATGCTTTTAAGATAATAGCTTGCTCTTCAACGCTGAGTGGACTTAATTCACCACCATCCTTAATCGCCTCAGGGTTATGAGCTTTAGCAGGAACATGAATCGCAAGGTCATGCGACTTAATTGCCATTTTTCGACGTGCGCCAAACTCATTGTCTACCGCAATATATTTGTACACATCTTGAAATGGCAGTCCATAGCGTTGATGGTCAACCAAGTCTTTTGTGACAAGAAATCGATAAAAATTCACCACTGCATTAATTCGACCACGTGCAGAACTGGCTGAAATTAGGCCTGCATTGGCTTGTTCAATAAGACGCGTACGATATTTAAAAATTGCGTTTTGTTGTTTCAATTTATGAAACTTTAAACAGTCAAGCTGTTCATCTTCAAGAAACCGCTGAAAATCAACAAGCTGATTGGCAATAGATGCAAATGTTTTAAAATCATACTGTATTGCTTGCTCAAGTTTTTTCAGCAAATACAGATTAAAAACGTCAGAAGGGCTACCATCTCCATGGATAATCACAGGGAATTCGAGATACGCATCACCATGTTTTTCGAACACTGCATCATTTAAACGATCAGTTGCCTTTCTCAACGTCGATAACTGAAATTTTTTAATGGTCACAACTTTGGCTTTTGATTGGTAGCGTGACTGACCATTTTTAAGTTTAGTGCTCATTTTGAGCCTCCTGTTTATTAAAAAACAGGCAAAAAGTGATCTTAAGATAGGATTGACAAAAATGCCCCTATCCATCAAAATCGAAGTGTCTGGACGCCAATCAAGACATTCATAAAAGCTCATGTTCCCACATGGGCTTTTATACTTTTTGCCGAATGAAAATAATTACTTTTTTGTCAATTCTCTCTGTTCCTCTTTTCTTAATCGTTCCAATTCCGTAATAAAAAAAGCATTCATTGACTGATGTCTTTGCTTTGCCATTTGTTTGACCCAAAAAACTAAATCTATGGGTAAACGAAGATTCGTCTGTTTCATGTGCATCACACCAATTGTTAGCATATTGCTAACATAGCAATATGCTAACACTTATGTCAACTCTTTTTTTATAGCATAATGCTAGTGCTATTTTTTACCGACTTAAAAATGTATGAGTAAGAAAGATATCCAATTTAATCTTCGTATTCCTGAAGAGCTAAAAGCCAAAATTGATGCTGCAGCGAAAGCGAATCAACGCTCTATCAATGCAGAAGCGACCTCTCGACTTTACGATTCATTCGTCATGAATGACAATATTCAAGTTGAAGCAGCAAAAATCGTTGAAAACTTTCTTCGAGCTCGATCTCCGACAGAGCGAAAAAAAGTGGTAGCTGAACGTTTAAATTTTGTATTAAGTGAATTGAAAAAAATTTATCATTTCAATGAATTTACAATTGCTGAATTAGCTTTTGAGATCAATGAAGATACGGCTGATGAGGCTGAAGCATGGTTTAGAGCAGAATTAGAACCCACCTTCGGACAATTGGAAAAAATAGCGCAACATACTTCAGTGAATCCAAACTGGTTACTCTTTGGTAAACAGACTCCATATGATATTCAGCACATACGTTTAAATGAATATTTAGATCAAGATATAAAGCTGCTTTTAGTTTCAGACCCTAGTAATGAATATTTATCTGCATCAAAAGTGAAAGAAATAAAATTTATTCGCGAATTATCAGAAACAGGGCAGTTAATTATTCTTAAAATTTATGAAAATTACGCAGTTGAGACTTTTTATCCCCCATATCATATCAGTGACGTAAATGGTGTTGGTGGATATAACTCATTGTTATATTTTTGTTTATTGACCAAAGTACTGTTGCGATATTATAAATCTAAGGTGAATGTATATAGTCATCTGCTTTCAGAAGAGCAGTTTAAACTTATTTTGACTGGAACAGTTCATCCCTTAACAATTGCAGAAAAATTACATCATATTCCTTGGATTGATGATTTAGCGGATAGACTCCCAAATAAAAATTTAGATTATTGGGATGGTTTTGATACGTTAAGAGCAAGAATACTACGAGACTTTGCAGCGAAAGAATACATTCAGGAAATTTGGAATGATCCTGAGTTGTATTTAAAGCATCCTATTGAGTTTTAAAAAAGGGATGACATTTTACTAAGTGCCATCCCTTTTTCTAGACTCATTGGTATATTCAAATAAATCTTGCATATTACAATTAAAATATTTACATAAGGTATCAGCGACTGAAAGTTCAATTCGTACTGCACGATCATAGTAAAGACTTGTTAGCGTATTACGATTGATACCAGTCGCTTGAGCCACCTCACTTAGCTTTAAAATTTTTCGCTCACCCATCAAATTTGACAACCTACATCTAATCATAACAACCTTTAAATTAAAAAAATTAACCTACAGAAGGTTAATTTAACTTGATGAATAACTTTTACTATGCTAATTTAACCTACAGCAGGTTATATTGTCTTATTAAAAACAAATTAGCCGTTCTAAATTTCATTATATAGTTTTTTAAGGAAGTTCAGCTATGAATAACTACTTTTCTCCAAAATTCTCTGTTTCTGAGGAAGTTCGTTCAACTGCTGTTGCACTAATCAAAGAGTTTAATATTGACCGTACATTTGATTTAGCTTTGTTTCTGAATGTTAATCCCAACTTAAATGACCAAGATGCGACTTTAGCGTGGGTGAACTATTTTGAAAAAAATCAACATGATATCAGTGATTTCAATCTTGTTAGACGCCACTTTATGAAAAATTTTCCTAAAATTATGTTTACAAACTTTAGTGAATAAAATAAACAAAGGGAGATATCAAATATCTCTCTTAATTTTTAACGGACCTTCTTATTGTAATCTCGATTAAAAGTGAAACTTAATTTAATTGGTTGTAAAAATATGGATTCATCGATAAAAGCAAGTCATATTGAGCCATCGGTCATTGCTTTTGACGTGTTTGGTACACTTGTAAAAATAGGGGAAAGACGTTCCCCATATAGAAAATTAATGAAATGGCTAAAAGAACATGGACGACAACCAAAACCTGATGATGCCAAATTTATTATGTCCCACAATTTAAATTTGGCAGAGCTTGCAAAGCGATTAGCAGTAAATATTCCAGACCAATTTTGCAAGAACTTGAGCATGATTTAGATAAAGAGTTACGCTCTATTACACTGTATGAAGATACCTTATCAACTTTGGAAGAATTAAAGAAATTAGGGATTGAATTGGCATTATGCTCAAATTTAGCTATGCCATATGGAAAAATTGTTTCTCCATTATTACCGCCCCTTGATGCTTATGCTCGGAGTTATGAAGTTGCTGCAATTAAACCTGAGTCGAAAATCTATCAGTCACTCATTAACCAACTAGGTTGCCAAGCTTCAGAAGTCCTATTTATTGGGGATACAGCACTTGCAGATTTTACAGGGCCGACAGCATTTGGTATGTCTGCTAGATTGATCAATCGTCAAAATGGTCAAACATTGGCAGAAGTTTTAAGCGACATACTTTAACAACTCGTGGACGCCACCTAATAGTGAATACTCACAGCTCCTCATCTTTCCATTTTTTAAATTCTGCAATTCGTTCTTCAAGCTCCCTCGTCCATGCTGGTTTTATATGTGGCACATTTAGGCGCTCAACACCTTGATGGTCAAAAAACTTATACACCTTTGCCGCCAACTTGATAAACGCCTGTTCAAACGTATTTGCCCAAACATCTAAACGATAATCATGATAATGCTCTTGGTATAATTTACCACCATCTTCTACTTTATTGAGATGTGAGCCAGTTTCTAAATAAATCACTAATTGCCCATTATCTTCATCATTATATGCACCGTGATAAACATTTTGGCAGTGCCCCCATGTATTCCAGTGCCATGATGGTACATCACCAATAACCGTCCAAAAAGCTGGGTGTGTATCAATAAAATGATAGGCAGTTAAAAAGTCTGTTGGATTTGCGAGATATGCTTGCTCATTTTCAAAGGCAGTCTGTAAAGCAGATTGTAAATGCTCAAATTTATTTTTATCGGTGTAGGAAAACAAACTACTAGAAAGATGCTCAGAGGTTTTAAAAAATAGGCAACCACTCTCTTTATTCTCACCAAAATATTGATAAACCTCTGGTAGAATCTGTAAATCTGTAGGTTTGACATGATGGATCTGGTGTTGTACGTCTTTTAAGCTTTCATGAATTGCTTCCATACGATCAGGGTAAGTGACGACAAGTTTCGTATCTCGCAGTGATAAAATTGCTGGTTCAGTTATTTGGGGTAACTGTTCTAACAGCCAGTCTGGTAATTGTTTTAATTCAGTCGGTTGCATTTTTAGTTATCCTTTTTTAAATAATTCCAACTTGTTACATGCGTTACACAACATAATTTGTGAAAGTTGATTGTAAGTTAGTCCATAGGAGTATATTGTCACTCAAGGGCTTCAACAAAATTAAGAACAGAAATCAAGCCACTCATCGTTTCTATTTGATGAATTGGGATACCGCTAGTGACTCTATTTTCGGACGTTAAAAAAATCTTCATCGCAGCCTGATCACCACCTGTCAAAGCATGTAAAGCCTGGTATAGACGAATCAGCAACAGTGCTAATTTCCCCTGTTTAGAATTTGGATCTAATTCAGGTTGGTTTTGCAATTGAGTGATTGCCTCAACATCCATATCTAGCACTATTGCGAGCTGAGACTGACTAAGGGAAAGTAGTTTAGCAGCCCTAAGTACTGACTTTCCCAATACAGCTGCTGGTACTACCTGCTGTTCCAATAACGTCATAGCATCACCTCAAGCTCTAATTTTACTGATCAAGCCTTAAATCTAACAATATCATACAAATTTCTAGATAAAACAATCACCTATTCCTGTTCGTAGCATACCGGTTATTCTTACTTGTTAGACGACCAGAAATAGTCACATAAGCTAATTTTGCCGACACCTGATGATTCATACTTACACCACGCCATGCTGCTTCCAAGGCAAGTTTTTGATGAACAATGATGGAACACGAACAATAAATCGACCACTATATTAACCAAGGGGGGGCATTTTTACACTGCCGCTAACACAGCTATCTTCCTATCTTTTTAAAATAGGTTTCACATTTTGAAGCGGGGCCAAAATTATATTTTAAAGCGGTATTGGCTCGAGCTGTTGCATATTCAATACCTTGAATTTCACGCTGCTGAGCAAAAACTTGAATCGCAGGATGTAACTGTTCTGAGCAACTGGCATCGTTGCTAAAGTATTTTAAAGTCTTGGTATTGGAAAAATATATTGCAGCAAACAATCGCCCATCTTTAAACACAATCGCGGATGAAGCATCTAAACTGCTTACAGACCGACCTTCATAATACAGCGCCTCATCTGTTTTCAGTAAATATGGCGCTGAGTAATTGTCAAAATTAGATTGAAATTTTAGATAATCATGCTTTAACAATGTTTGAAGTCCTGTTTGGATTTTTGGATTCAAAACAATTTGAGGAATTGATGAAATATCTGAATATTGAATGAAGTCTAGTTCTTGAGCATGAGTAAAAACGGAGATTGAAAAAAGTAGAAAAAGATAATAGTGATTCTTCATATCAAATTTATTATTTTTATGTCCATATTGACTTACTTATGGATTGTTCATTTTATATGGACACTTATGGAGTATCGATCAAGGTAAAACCTTTTTGAGCGTTCATAACATTTCTCCAATATTTTAATTTTTTATAAAATCAATTGTAGTTTGCGCTCTAACCCCAAAGTGATAAAACGCCAACCATTTAACACTTTGCTATTCTTATCGAGTTTGGCTTTTTTTACAACAACAATTTTTACTTCTGTTCTTTTTAAGTGTCTTTATGTAAAAAAGTGACACTTTGTGTCACTTAATCTGAGCCATCATTAGTTTAAAATAATGGGATGATTCGAAAGCTCGTTATCATCTTGTAAATCTGTTTTTTTATAATATAGATTCAATATATTACCTATACTTATAACACCCTCTACCACTGCACTTCTATGGCGTTTTGCTTTTAATTCCATGATCATTTGGTCACATATGGTTTGCCAAACCTGTTGCTCAGTCGCATTTTTAATACCACGATCGACCACAATTTCTACTTTTTGTTCACACAAGTTCAAGTACAGTAATATCCCACTGTTCTTTTCAGTGTCCCATACCCCAAGTTCAGCAAAAAGTTGCTGTGCACGTAAACGTGTATCTTGGTGGTAAGCTTGATGACTTGGAATATGCCCTTCGATCACCACTTGAATCTCACCGACATGTCCTTGCTCTGCTTGTTTAACCGCCTCTGCAATCGCCATTTGATCAGTTTTAGAGAAATATCGCTTCGATGCAGGCATATAAAAAAAATGCTTAAGCCAACGTGCAAAACTCGGTGCTACATGCTGCTGTAGTTTGGGTTCTGTGACGATTTGTGTTGTATCTGTTTTACTTACCATGAGCCTGAAGCACCTCCCCCACCAAAGCCGCCACCGCCGCCGCTATATCCACCACCGCCACCGAAGCCGCCGCCACTTCCACCTCGTCCACCACCAGACAGGAACATTTGGAAAATAAGCTGTGCTAAAGAAGTGATGAGTAAAAAGAAAATCCCAAAACCCAATACAAGGCTCATCAAAATCCCTGACCCATAAATCAAACCTGCAGCAAATGCAGTTACCCCTGCAACTGAGGCACTCAAACGATTACCAATAATAAAGGAGGCAAAAATACCAATAATTAAAATAATCATCGCTGTGGTCATGGTGCGATCTTTGGCTTCTTGTTCTTGAATGGCTTGATCTTGACGTGCTTTTAATTCATCAGCAGCTTGCTTTACAATGTCTGGATCTAAATTTAAAACTCTTTCAATTTCAGTCACACCTGCTTGAATACCCTGCCCATATTGCCCTTGTTTAAAATAAGGTGTGATTTGGTTTCGAATAATTCGGCTAACCATAATATCAGGCAATACACCTTCTAAACCATAACCTGTAGCAATATGAATTTTACGGTCATTCACGGCAACTGCGATCAATAAGCCATTGTCCTGTTTGGCAGAACCCAATTTCCACTGCTCCGCCACACGCATCGCAAAATCAAAAATACCTTCATTGCCCGTAGTCGGTACAATAATCACGCCAATTTGTGCTTTACCTTGATTGTGCAGATTACGAATTTGCGCTTCTAAATTTTGCTTTTCACTCGCAGAAAGAATATTCGCTTGGTCAATAACAGGTTGATTGAGTGTAGGTAATTGACGCGTGCCTTGCCCTGCTGCCATATCATTGGCAACAGTCGGTGCAGTATTTTGTTGTGTATTCGTTGTGGGTTGTTGATTTGGCTGAGGTGGATTAGATGATGTGGAATTTTGATTTTGAATCACTTTCCCCATCACCACAGCATCTTCAATGCTGTCCGTTGCGGTCGCCACCTCCGCCCACGTTAACGATTGAAAAGCAAATAGCAACGTGCAGACCAACAGTATAAAAACTGCTTTCATTTTACGATGAATATATTTGCACATTTCAATCATAGTTTTCTCACTGTATTTTCAATTGTGATGCTTTTAGAAATTTACAGTTGGAGCTTTGGCAGCACCTGCTTCTGCACTAAAGTTAGGTTTTGTTTTCATACCAATCACTTTTGCAGTCATTGCCTGTGGGAACTGACGTACGTAGGTGTTGTAATCTTGCACCGTTTCTACATAACGTGTACGTGCGGTACTGATTCGGTTTTCTGTCCCTTCAAGCTGTACTTGCAAATCACGGAATTGCTCATTGGCTTTGAGGTCGGGATAGTTTTCAGTCACAGCAAGTAAGCGTGATAATGCACCTGTCATTTGCGATTGTGCTTCTTGATATTTTTTAAAGAGTTCTGGATCATTTAAAACTTCTTTATCCACTTTTAAGCCTGCAACGTTGGCGCGTGCTTGTGTCACTTCTGTTAGCACTTGCTCTTCATGTTTAGCATAACCTTTAACGACATTTACAAGGTTTGGCACTAAGTCCGCACGGCGTTGATATTGGTTTTCCACTTCTGACCAAGCAGCAGTGACAGATTCATCTTTTGCTTGCAAAGTGTTATAGCCACAGCCTGAGAATGCTAATGTACTTGCTAATGTTAATGCTAATGCAGCCTTTTTCATTGGATTCATCATGTGTACCCTCAAGTATTTATTTGTAATTGTTCATTTAAAAGCATATTAGCTGCTTTTAAAATCGATTTATGTTCATTTTTGGTATATCAGAACATTTATTTTATTTATTCATTTTTATATTTTAAATTGCTTGAAAATCAAAAAGCCACCCGAAGATGGCTCTGATTAAGATGTTTTATTCATCATCTTTCTTTTCTTCTGAAGGAGGTAAATCCTTCACAGCTTCTGCGATCAGACCAAACATATAGTTACCGTATGCATTGGTTTTGTCATAGTGAAAACGCAAACGAGGTGTAATTCGTGTTTTAATGCGATGACCTAACTCATGGCGCAAGAAACCAGAAGCTTTATTTAATACTTCTAAAGTTTCTTTATTTGCCGCTTCACTTTGTTCATCACCTAATTCACGCCCCATTACAGTCACGTAAACTTCTGCATACCCTAAGTCTGGGCTGACTTTCACCGCTGAGATGGTCACAAGACCACCTAAGCGTGGATCTTTCAGCTCTTGACGAATCAGTTCAGAGAGTTCTCTCTGAACTGTATCTGCCATACGCTTAAGACGCTGACTACCCGCCATTAAAGACTCCGTTTAATGAGTTGAACATCATACACTTCGATCTTGTCTTGTGGTTTGATGTCTTTATAGCCTTTGACTGCAAGACCACATTCCATACCTGCACGAACTTCTTCAACCACGTCTTTATAACGACGTAAAGATTCAAGTTCACCTTGGAATACAACCACGTCATCACGAAGGACACGAATCGGTTTATTACGGTGTAATACACCTTCAAGTACCATACAACCTGCAGCTGCACCGAATTTACTTGAATGGAAGACTTCACGTACTTCAGCCACGCCCAGAATCGTTTCACGATGCTCTGGTGCAAGTTTACCACTCATCGCAGCTTTCACGTCATCGATCAATTGATAGATTACGCTGTAGTAACGAATGTCGATGTCATCAGCATCTGCTTTTTGACGTGCAGTGTTATCAGCACGAACGTTAAAGCCCAGTAAAACCGCTTCTGAAGATTCAGCAAGAATTACGTCAGATTCAGTGATCGCACCGACACCTGAACTGATTACACGGACTTTTACTTCGTCTGTAGACAATTCAGAAAGCGCAACAATCAATGCTTCCAATGTACCACGTACGTCTGTTTTCAATACAACATTCACAATCGGCACATCTTTTTTGCCCATTGAAGCCATAAGGTTTTCAAGACGCATTGCAGATTGACGTTCAAGACGTTTTTGACGTTCACGATCCAAACGAGCTTCAGCAACTTCACGTGCTTTCTTCTCATCGTCAACCACAAGAACTTCATCACCCGCCATTGGTGCCTCAGGAAGACCCAAGATTTCAACTGGAATTGAAGGACCCGCAGATTTAATACGTTGACCATTTTCATCGGTCATTGCACGAACACGACCATAAGATGCACCCGCAAGTACTAAGTCACCTACATTCAATGTACCATTTTGTACAAGAATAGAAGTTACTGCACCACGACCTTTATCAACACGTGCTTCGATTACAACACCTTGCGCCGCACCTTCTTCAGATGCTTTCAATTCTAACAATTCAGCTTGAATTGAAATGAGGTCAAGAAGTTCATCAATACCTTGACCAGAGTGTGCTGAAACCATTGCAACAGGTACATCACCGCCCCATTGTTCAGGTACGATTTCTTTGGTGGTTAATTCGTTTAATACGCGGTCTGGATCTGCAGATTCTTTATCCATCTTGTTGATAGCAACAATAATTGGCGTACCTGCTGCACGTGCATGATCAATTGCTTCCGCAGTTTGTGGCATTACACCATCATCTGCCGCAACAACCAAGACCACGATATCCGTTGCTTTCGCACCACGTGAACGCATTGCTGTAAAGGCAGCATGTCCTGGTGTATCTAAGAAAGTAATAATGCCTTTCTCTGTTTTAACATGATAAGCACCAATATGCTGGGTAATACCACCTGCTTCGCCTTGTGCAACTTTGGCACGACGAATACGGTCAAGTAACGATGTTTTACCATGGTCAACGTGACCCATGATTGTCACGACAGGAGGACGTGTAGTTTGCGCACCACGTGCTTCTTCTGCCGCTTCAAGTAAGTTATCTTCCGCCTGTGTATCAGAAATCAATACGGGGTTATGACCCATTTCTTCTACAACAAGTGCTGCAATTTCTTGGTCAATCGCTTGGTTTTGCGTAACCAATTCACCCATTTTCATGAGTGATTTAATCACTTCACGGACTTTAACTGCCATTTTCGCAGCCAAGTCAGCAACCACAATGGTTTCACCAATTTCAACATCATAAACTTGCTTTTTAACAGGTTTTTCAAAACCATGTTTATTGGCTTGGCTTGTTTTTAAGCCACGTTTATGTGGATTATGGCTGAAAGATTGCTCTTCTTGACCACGACGACCACCTTTCTTTTGACCACGTGGATTATTCGTGTTGGTACCACGTTTAATTTCACGGTCTTCTTTCGCAAACGAGTCTTCGTAGGCTTGACCCACTAAACCTGCTGCTAATGGAGAGTCATCAACAACACGAATGGTTGCTGTGGTATCTTCATTTGAATATTTAGACGCCATTTTACGCATTTGTTCTAGCGTACGTTGTTGCGCCTCTTCTGCTGCCTTACGACGTGCATTTTCTTCAGCTGCTTTAAGTTTTGCAGCCTCAGCTTCACGTGCTTTTTTCTGTTCAGGTGTTTCAATCGTTTTCACGGTTGCTTTGGTAATTGGCTTATTCGTAGATTTACGCTTAACCACCACCGCCGCTTTTGGTGTTTCTTTTGCAGCTGTTTGCTGTTTTGCAGCAGCACGCATTTTTTCCAAATTCGCTTTTGCAGAGCTTTCAGATTTCTCTTGCTCTTTTACAGGTGCATCAACCTTAGATTTCTGTGTCGCTGCAACTTTTGCTTCCGCTTGCGCTTTTGCTAGTGCCTCAGCTTTGATTTGTTCTGGATCTGGCTTAGTAAAAGTATGCTTTTTACGTACTTCTACATTAATCGTTTTCGCCTTACCCGATGTACTTGCTACTTTAGCAGTACTAGTCGTTTTACGTTTCAACGTGATTTTTCCTGCGTTACCCGCATCTTGACCATGTGATTTTTTCAAATGGTCGACAAGGGCACTTTGCTGTTCTGTTGTAATCTTGTCTTCAGCTTTCTTTTGTGGCAATCCAGCTTCACGCACCTGATCAAGGAGCTTTTCAACAGGAAGTCCTACACTGACCGCTAACTCTTTAATTGACTTATCCGTCATGTATTACCTCCTAGTTAAACCATGATTCACGCGCTTTCATAATGAGTTGACCCGCTTTCTCAGCATCCAAACCTTCAATATCTGCGATATCGTCAGTTGCCTGATCAGCCAAATCATCGACTGTAATAACCCCACGAGCCGCCAAAGCATAAGCAATTTCAGAAGTCACTCCTTCCATTTCTAGAAGTTCTTGACTTGGCTCTTGAATATTTTCTTGCTGTTTCAATGCATCTGCCAAAGCCGCTTCTTTCGCACGACTTTGCAACATTTCCACAAGCTCAGCATCAAGTTCAATCTCATCAAATGTTTCAGCAGGAACATAAGCAATTTCTTCAAGCGAAGTAAAGCCCATTTCCACTAACGCAATTGCAAGATCTTCTTCAATATCAAGACGTGTCACAAACATGTCTAAATATTGTTGAGCTTCATTTTGTTGACGAGCACGATACTCATCTTCAAGCATCATATTTAGCTTATAACCTGTGAGTTCTGAAGCCAAACGAACATTTTGACCTTGTGAACCAATTGCACGTGCAAGCTGATCACTGGTTGCAAAAATAATATCTGCTGTACGTTCTTCTTCGTCAATCACAATACCTGATACATCCGCAGGTTCTAATGCGCTTGCAATATATTGTGCTGGATCATCAGACCAAACCACGACATCAATACGCTCACCATTGAGTTCTTGTTGTACGGCTTGAATACGTGTACCACGCATACCAATACAAGCACCTACTGGATCAATACGATGATCGTTAGTTTTCACTGCAATTTTAGCACGAACACCGGGTTGACGTGCAGCAGCTTTAATTTCAATGATTTCTTCAGAAATTTCAGGAATTTCTTTTTTCATCAATGCCATTAACATTTCAGGTTTTGCACGTGACAATAATAATTGTGCACCACGACCTTCTTTATTCACGCTGTATAAAATGGCATTTACACGTTGTTTAGGACGAAGAATTTCTTTATGGATCATTTCTTCACGTGCTAAATATGCTTCTGCATTATCACCTAAGTCAATAATGAAGCCATCTTTGGTTTGTTTTTTCACTTCACCGTAGATCAATTCACCCACTTTTGACTCGTATGCATCTGCAATTAATGCACGTTCCGCTTCACGGATTTTTTGCACAATCACTTGTTTTGCAATTTGTGCAGCGATACGACCAAACTCGATAGAAGGTACTTCGAGCTCACGAATATCACCAATTGACCATTTTGCAGGATCAACATCAGAAATTGCATCTTGGCATGCTGGCATTTCATGATCTTCATCAGCTACAACTTCCCATTGACGGAAAGTACTGTATTCACCTGTTTTACGATCAATTTCTACACGTAAACGTGCTTCTTCAGAATTTGTGCCTTCGTAGAATTTTTTCTTTGTTGCAGCTACAAGTGCTTGCTCAAGTGCTTCAAAGATCGCTTCACGACTAACACCTTTTTCATTACTAACCGTCTCTGCAACGGTAAGAATTTCACGGCCCATAAGTCACCTACTATTCAAATTCTTATTCGTTAAAATTAATTTAGTCTTGATAGATTAAATTGGCTTTGTCGATATTGTTACTGTCAATTTCCAAGATTTGTTGTTTTTCAACTTCAACTTGAATCATTTCATTTTCAAGATCAACAGATACAAGCTTTGCTTGGAATTTACGACGGTTTTCTACAGCTGCGATTAAACGTAATGCAACTTGTTGACCGACATATTGAGACATTTGTTTCAGTTCAAAAAAAGGACGATCCCACCCTGGAGATGATACTTCCAATGCATATTCACCCGAAATTGGGTCATGTACATCTAGCATTGCACCCACTTGCTGAGTCACACGTACACAATCTTGTACGCCAATACCTTGACCCAACTCAACCTCACCATCTTCATTGATGACAGGTTCAGCATTTTTATCAACTTCTTTGTCAATATAGATACGGAGTAATGAACGTTTACCTTGAGGTAAAAATTCAATTCCCCACAATTCCACATCACAAGCTTGCACCGCAGGAGCAATTAAATCTTGAAGTGCTTGAGTTTTATTTGATAGCTTCATTTACTCTCGTCATTTTGTGCGATTCATGGTCGAAATGACCACCACAGACCCATACACACTATAGTAGTAGTGAAACATGACACTTTAACTTTGCCTATACGGCTCACATCGACACTACACGATAGCCAATAAAAAAGGGCGAAATTCGCCCCTATTATCACATAATAAACCTTAGCCCATTATGCAAAAAGACCCACCTATCTGTGAGCCCTTTTTAGAAACTTGGTAGCGGGAGCTGGATTTGAACCAACGACCTTCGGGTTATGAGCCCGACGAGCTACCAGACTGCTCCATCCCGCATCAATGCTGCAAAATTATATACAAAAAATAAAACAACTTCAAGCGTAAATTTATTTTTCGCCTTAACCAAGTTGCAGCTTGATTAAGATTGGTAGCGGGAGCTGGATTTGAACCAACGACCTTCGGGTTATGAGCCCGACGAGCTACCAGACTGCTCCATCCCGCATCAACATTGCAAATATTATCTCAATTTAAAACTAAATTGTTTATTTTAGTTTGCATCTAAAATAAAGTTGATTGGTAGCGGGAGCTGGATTTGAACCAACGACCTTCGGGTTATGAGCCCGACGAGCTACCAGACTGCTCCATCCCGCATCAACAGATTTTGCTGCATACACCAACTTAAATTTCTGGATTATAAGTTGGTGCGGAAGGGGGGACTTGAACCCCCACGCCCGAAAGCACTACCACCTCAAGGTAGCGTGTCTACCAATTCCACCACCACCGCAGCTGTGACGCATTCTAGTAGCTTGCGTCACAAATTGAAAGGTTTAATTGCAAAATTTGCATTTATTTTGGTGCAGTTGGCGAAGTTTCACCCGTATTTGACTGTGTAGCAGGTGCTGGTTGTGTTGTTGTCTGCACTGTTTTTAGGCCATAAGCATCTGAAGTTTGTTTTTTTGCAAATACTGCTAGACTAAGACTGGTCACAAAAAACAAAGCTGTCAAAATCGCTGTCAAACGGGTTAAAAAGTTTGCTGAACCCGAGGCACCAAACACTGTTGCCGCACCACCACCGCCAAAAGAAGCGCCTGCATCAGCACCCTTACCGTGTTGTACAAGAATCAATACAATCATCAATACGGCTAAAATGATATGTACTACCAGCACAAAACTATGCATGCTGAACTCCTATTTTTTTGATTTTGCGAAAGCTTGAGCAATTTGATAAAAAGACTCAGCATTCAAAGAGGCACCACCCACAAGTGCACCATTAATATCTGCACATGCAGCCAATTCAACAGCATTTTCTGGTTTGACACTACCACCATACAAAATGGCAATCTCTGCACCAAGAGGCGTAATTTGCGATAAACCTTCTCGAATTTTTGCATGCATCGCTTGCGCATCTTCAGGAGAAGCTGTTTTACCTGTCCCAATCGCCCAAATGGGTTCATAGGCTACAATAATATTGTTCCATTGTTCAGCTTTTACAAGTGCAGCGATATCACAAATTTGCTGTAAAACAACTTGTTCTGCTTGACCTCCTTCACGTTGTGTTAGACTTTCACCAACACAGTAGATGATCTTCATATTCGCATTTAAAGCATTTTTAACTTTTTCTTGCACAACAGAAACAGTGTCACCAAAAATTTCTCGGCGCTCTGAGTGTCCAATTAAAACAAATTCAATACCACTATCTTTTAATAAGTCTGCACTTACTTCACCAGTATAAGCGCCTGTACCTGCCATAGATGAAAGATCTTGTGCCACACTGATAATTTTATTCGGTGCATCTGCAAATTGTTGCTGAACAAAGAGTAATGTCAGTGTAGTCGGTGCTACACCTATATGACATTGCTGTTCAGAAATAGGTTCTTGCTGTAATTGTTGCTTTAAATCTTGAATGAGTTGCTGCGAATTCGCTTGCATTGGGTTCATTTTCCAATTGCCGACAACCCAAGGAATAATCGTCGAACCCGACATACACATAACCCTATTATCGAAAAATGTGCACATTCTACACGTATTTTTAAGGATTTCTGCTTTTTTCTTTATTCGCTTGTTGCAAAAATTTAAAAGCACGATTTTGTCTGCGCATTTTTTTGTAACAAAACCACGCTTAACCCTGAGAATAGTGGTTTATTTGTATTTTAAAGTGAAAAAATCCAGTCTAGTGCTTTAGCTTATCAAAATCTTTGGTTAATATAATTATTCTTCAAAATACTGAATACCGAGTTGCAGCTTTTAAATTCATTTTAACAAATGAAACACAAAGTATGGGGATACCTTGTGTTGCATGTATTTTAGTTGCTCGATAAAACTATTGAGATATCTATAAAAAGATCCATAATAAGAAGTCTTCAGATATCAATCTGTTTGTAAGTACTCAGTATTTGAATTATAAAATAAATTAAAGGTGTATTGGGGATGGTGTCACAACAAGGCACTCCGAAGTTTTCGGGGTTTATTCGTCGCTTAGTCGATGACGGTGTTATTGCTGCGCAACAAATGCAATCTGCGCTAGACAATGCTAAAAAAAGTAAGCTCAACATCGTAGCTTATCTGATTGAATATGCAAATTTAAAACCTTTGCAAATTGCTGAAACCATTGCGCTTGAGTTCGCCGAGCCTTTGTTTGACCTTGATAGCTTTGATCCCGAGCAATTCCCTAAAGATGTTATTGAAAGTGGTTTATTACATAAACATCTGATGCTGCCTTTGGTTCAACGTGGAAATGTGCTTTATATCGCCATGAGCGATCCAACCAATATTGAGGCTTTGGATGCTGCACGTTTTAATAGTCGCTTGAATATTGAAGTCGTCATCGTTGAACATCACAAACTCGTCAAATGCTTAGAAAAATACTTTACTGAAGACACCAGTTTTGATTTTGGTGGTGATGATATTGATGTTGATATCATCTCAACTGATGATGTAAATCCTGCAGATGATCACGACGATAATGAAAGCGAAGATGAAGCTCCGATTGTAAAGTATATTAATAAGTTACTTATTGATGCTATTCGTATGGGTGCATCAGATTTACATTTTGAACCTTATGAAAAATCCTATCGTGTGCGTTATCGTGTAGATGGTGTGCTTAGAAGTATTACCAATCCCCCACTGCAACTTGCCACACGACTCGCATCACGCTTAAAAGTGATGTCACAAATGGATATTTCTGAAAAGCGTATTCCACAAGATGGTCGTATTAAACTTAAATTATCCAAAACCAAAGCCATCGACTTTCGTGTCAACTCTCTCCCGACGCTATTTGGTGAAAAACTCGTACTGCGTATTTTAGATCCATCAAGTGCGATGCTAGGTATTGATGCTCTAGGTTATGAGGAAGATCAAAAAGCTTTATTCATGGAAGCTTTAGATAAACCTCAAGGTATGCTCTTAATCACAGGACCGACAGGCTCTGGTAAAACGGTATCACTCTATACAGGTTTAAATATTTTAAATACTGAAAGTTCTAATATTTCAACAGCCGAAGACCCTGTAGAGATTAACTTAGAAGGGATTAATCAGGTCAATGTTAATCCTAAAGTCGGACTGACGTTTTCTGTCGCCTTGAAATCTTTCTTACGTCAAGACCCTGATATCATTATGGTCGGGGAGATTCGAGACCTTGAAACTGCTGAAATTGCGATTAAAGCAGCTCAAACAGGTCATATGGTCATGTCTACACTACATACCAATAGTGCGCCTGAAACCTTAACACGTTTAAGAAATATGGGCGTTCCTTCTTTTAATATTGCAACCTCTGTCAATCTCGTCATTGCACAACGTTTGGCACGCCGCTTATGTACACATTGTAAAGCACCTGTTGAAATTCCTAAACATAGCCTCTTAGAAATGGGCTTTACTGAAGAGGATTTAGCACACCCTGATTTCCAAGTGTTTCAACCTGTGGGTTGCCCAGAATGTCGTGAAGGCTATAAAGGGCGTGTTGGGGTATATGAAGTGATGAAAGTGACACCTGAGATTTCAAAAATTATTATGGAAGATGGTAATGCCTTAGAAATTGCTGAAGCATCTGCCAAACTGGGGTTTAATAATTTACGACGCTCAGGACTGATTAAAGTCATGAATGGTTTAACATCACTACAAGAAATTAATCGCGTCACCAGCGAATAAACAGAATACTAAAAAGGAATACAATTATGGCTGTCAAGAAAGCACAAATGATGCCGACATTCATTTATGACGGGGTAGATCGTAAAGGGGTTAAGATTAAAGGGGAACTGCCTGCGCGTAATATGGCTTTAGCCAAAGTCACACTAAGAAAACAAGGCATTAATATTAAAACCATTCGAGAAAAGAAGAAAAATATTCTCGAGGGTTTAATGAAAAAGAAAGTCACCACTTTAGATATCACGATTTTTACTCGACAACTTGCGACCATGATGAAAGCGGGGGTACCTTTAGTACAAAGCTTTGAAATTGTTGCCGAAGGTCTAGATAATCCCGCAATGCGTGAAGTCGTGTTAGGGATTAAAGGTGAAGTTGAAGGGGGGAATACTTTTGCTGGGGCATTAAAGAAATATCCTCAATATTTCGACCGCTTGTTTTGCTCACTGGTTGAGTCAGGTGAACAATCGGGTGCACTTGAAACTATGTTAGACCGTGTCGCGATTTATAAAGAAAAAAGTGAGCTTTTAAAACAAAAAATTAAAAAAGCCATGAAATATCCTATTGCAGTTATTGTCGTCGCAATCGTGGTTACCATTATTTTGATGGTTAAAGTTGTTCCCGTTTTCCAAGATCTTTTCTCATCTTTTGGCGCTGATCTTCCTGCTTTCACTCAGATGGTGGTCAACATGTCAAAATGGATGCAAAGCTATTGGTTTATCTTGATTATTGGTATTGGGGTCGTGATTACTGCATTTCTTGAAACCAAAAAGCGGAGTAAAAAATTTCGTGACTTCTTAGATAAAGCTGCACTCAAAGCCCCTATTTTTGGCGACTTGGTCTATAAAGCAATTATTGCGCGTTATAGTCGTACGCTTGCCACGACCTTTGCAGCGGGTGTGCCATTAATTGATGCGCTCGAATCTACAGCAGGCGCAACCAATAATGTTGTTTATGAAGAAGCCGTAATGAAAATTCGTGATGACGTGGCAACAGGTCAACAATTACAATTTGCAATGCGCCTCACCAATTTATTCCCTTCAATGGCCATTCAAATGGTTGCAATTGGGGAGGAATCAGGTTCGTTAGATGCCATGCTTGATAAAGTCGCAACACACTTTGAAAATGAAGTAGATAATGCGGTAGATGGCTTAACCTCAATGATGGAGCCATTAATCATGGCTGTACTCGGGGTGCTTGTCGGTGGCCTCGTGATTGCCATGTACCTTCCAATCTTCCAAATGGGTTCTGTAGTCTAATGGCTGATATTCTCAACTATTTCATCATCACACCCAGTGCACTATATCTTTTGGTTGGTTTACTTGGTTTATGTATTGGTAGTTTTTTAAATGTTGTGATTTATCGCACACCGAAAATGATGGAGCAAGAATGGCAACAAGAATGCCAACTCTTGCTGCATCCAGAACAAGCCATTATTGATCAAAGTAAACTGACATTAAGCACACCTGCTTCAACTTGTCCAAAATGTAAATCGCCGATTCATTGGTATCAAAACATTCCTGTGATCAGCTGGTTAGTTTTACGTGGTCAATGTGGCACATGTAAAAACCCAATTAGCATTCGCTATCCATTTATTGAAGTCTTAACTGCCTGTTGCTCTCTTTTAGTGGTTGCGGTTTATGGACCAACGCTTGCGATGCTATTTGGTCTCATCCTAACATGGACACTTATTGCACTCACGTTTATCGATTTCGATACACAACTGCTGCCAGACCGCTTCACTTTGCCTTTAGCTGCACTAGGTTTGGGTATTAATAGTTTTGCCATTTATACCTCTGCAACTTCTGCGATTTGGGGCTATATCATCGGTTTTTTATGCTTATGGGTGGTCTATTATGCGTTTAAAATCATCACAGGCAAAGAAGGCATGGGCTATGGCGATTTTAAATTACTCGCTGCTCTAGGCGCATGGATGGGACCTCTCATGCTACCGTTAATCGTCTTACTCTCCTCTTTGGTGGGGGCGATTATTGGTATTATTTTACTTAAAGTTCGTAAAGAAAATCAGCCTTTCGCTTTTGGTCCTTATATCGCAATTGCGGGTTGGATTGCCTTTTTATGGGGCGAACAAATTATGAAAGTCTATTTAGGACAAAATTAAAAGGTCGAAATATGAAGTTTATCTTGGGTTTAACAGGTGGTATTGGCAGTGGGAAGACCGCAGCAACACAATGGTTTGAAACCCAAGGAATCCAAGTTGTGGATGCAGATCTTGTCGCACGTGAAATTGTGGCAAAAGGGCAACCTGCCTTAACGCAAATTGCTCAAAGTTTTGGAGAATGGGTTCTTTTAGACAATGGTGAACTTGATCGTCGTGCACTAAGAGAGCATATTTTCAAAGACCCTTCAGCTCGCCACACACTAGAAAAGATTACGCATCCTGCAATTCGCCTGTCGATTATTCAACAACTCCAAGCTGCAACAAGCCCGTATGTCATTTTGGTTTCACCCTTATTATTTGAAACCAATCAGCATCAACTCACACAACACACCCTTTTAATTGATGCATCAGAAGAATTACAAATCTTCCGTGCCTCACAACGTGATGGGCAGAATATAGAACAGATTAAAAATATTATTGCGGCACAAATGCCAAGAGCCGAAAAACAAAAACTTGCCAATGATATTGTGGTTAATGATGGGCATCTTGATCACTTATACGCACATTTAGCCCCTTTACATCAAAAATATCTAAACATGGCTGAATAATTTTCACACTAAAAAGTAACTAAAGTGTATTCACCTTGCAATGAATACACGCGCTCATCAGCTGATGTTATTTATTTTTTTGTTGATCCAATCGTGCTTGCAAACTGTCTTTGCGTCCAAGCCAACGCCACGGCTGCAAGGCTCCTATCCCCATCCCCAGCAAACCACATACAATTGCTAAACTTAATGGCTCACCTAACAGTGGCACAGCAATAATTGCCGCAATAAAAGGTGCTAAAGTCACAATACTCCCCGTTTGGAAAGCACCGAGTCGTTTAATGGCTTCAACATAAGTTAATGTCGCGACAATCACCACAAAAACACCATGAAAAATGGTTTGCATCATCAAATGAGGCACTGTTGCTTGATCTAAATGCTTCGGTAAAAAGAGTAAATAAATCGGCACATAGATCAATGCAGACCAAATCGCAACGCCTGCCATACTATGCCAAGCTGACAATTTCCACTGCTTTAACAGCACGGTAAATATGCCCCACCAAATTGCACTCAGAAAAAATAAGCCATCACCGAAACTAAAAGCAACACCTGTTTCTTGGTACATGAGATAACTCATGCCTGCAATCGCGCTCAGCATAATCGTTAGGCTGAACCATGTATGGCGATCAAACGGCTGTTTAAATAAGAAATAAGCTGCAAGCGCAGTACACAACGGCAAACAACCATTTAAAAAAATTGCTGCATGTGCAGCAGGGACATAATGAAAAGCGCTATAGGATGTCAGGCAGTATGTAACCCCACCTAACATTGCCAGAATAAAAGGCTCTTTTTTCCATAAAAAAGCCGTATCTTTTTTATAAATGAGAATCGGCATCAAAATGCAAAATGCCAAACTAAAACGTAATGCGGTAATATCCCAAGGACTGATATGCCATAATGCATTAAGCCTTGATGTAATCGTAAAACCTCCCCAAATACACATCGTGATTGCTACAAAAACATAGCCTTGCGTGCGGGAGGTCATCATGATCTTTCTCAAATTTCAACAATAAAAATGGGGGGATATCGCTTAGTCAATCAGACGTTGACGACACGCTTCGTAGAGTGCCATACCTGTAGCCACACTGACATTCAAACTTTGTAGATTTCCAGCCATTGGAATAAATACAGTTTGGTCACATTGTGCCTGCGTGATTGGACGTAAGCCTGTATCTTCAGCCCCCATCACTACACAAATCGCTGTGCCTGTAAAATCAAATTGTTGAATAGGTAATGCTTTTTCATCCAACATCGTCCCTACAACACGCACATTAAAGTCTTGTTTGATTTGTCCTAAAGTGCGCGCCAAATTGGTCACTTGAATGAATTTAACTTTTTCAGCACCACCTGCCGCGACTTTACGTGCTGTTGGCGTCAAACTTGCTGAACGGTCACGTGGCACGATCACTGCTGAAACACCCATTGCCGCTGCTGTTCGAATACATGCGCCTAAATTATGCGGATCGGTAATATGATCTAAAGCCAATAATAAAGGCTGCTGTTCAGTACTCAGCAATTGCTCCAAGTCTTTTTCATTTAATACAGGATGCGGACGTACCGCTGCGACAACACCTTGATGAAAAGGCTGCCCTGCTAACTTCTCTAAGCTATCTCGACTGGCTTTTTGAATACTAATACCAAACGGCTCAGCCATTTTTAAAATATGTTGTAAGCGTTGGTCATCACGCCCTTTTAAAGTAAAAAGTGTTAAAACGCGTTCTGGTTCCAACTCCAATAATGACTCAACTGAATGCACGCCATAATAATACTCGGGCTTCGCCATGAACGACCTCTAATAACTAAAATCTGGGGAGAGAAAAGAAAAATCCTGCAAAGCCAACTTTACAGGATTTCATAATGTGCTTAGTTTAACCGATTTAAGCTGAAAATACCCTGCTTATCTTCGATTGAATCAACTTTGCTTAACCTTCTAAATGACAGACATAGTCAAGTACATCATCAGTTTCAATTTTGAAACGGCTGTTGCCTGGTACGTAAAATGACTGTCCAGCACGGAATAATTCACTTTCCGCATTGTCTGCAATTTTGACACGACATTCACCAGAAATGATTTCCATACGTTCAGGTACATGTGTTTCAAACGTCAATGCTTCTTCTGTTGGTAAAATCACCCCAAGCGTTTTTTTCGTTCCGTCTTCAAACTGTACTGTGTGGCTAATGCATAGACCACCAAAATAAACGTTTGATTTTTTTATCACTGATACATGATCAAACTGAGTAGGCATGCGTATTCTCCAGATAATGCGCATTGATATTATGTCGTTCAGCCTAGTTTAATTGCACTCCCCAAACTAATCAATCTCTTGTTTTAAGGAAAATAATTCCAGACAAAATCTGCATTTTATTAAATGTAAATTTATCTCCAAGAATCGGTATTTTTTGCTTTAATTTACGCTAAAATATCCAAAATTCTTCACCATTAGAATCTATTCTGACTTGTGACTACAACAAAACTTGACTATCTTAGAACTGAACTTTTCGCAGCTTGGATGCGTGTATGCTGACACATTTAAATCTACTTAATTTTGCTTTAGCAGATAACCTTGCGATTGATATTGAACAAGGTTTTAATGTTTTAACAGGTGAAACAGGTGCAGGAAAGTCGCTTCTTTTAGATGCATTATCAGCATGTTTAGGTGAACGTACAGATACCAATTACGTGCGTTACGGTGCAGAAAAAGCCGATATTACGGCAGTTTTTAGTTATCAAAACAATAGCCCAGAAGATTTATGGTTAAAAACCCATGAGTTAGATGATGAGTCTGGTGAAATTCATTTAAGACGAGTCATTTTTGCTACAGGTCGTAGCAAAGCATGGATCAATGGTCGCCCAAGTAGCCTGTCAGAACTCAAAGAAATCGGGCGTTTATTGGTACAACTCTATAGCCAACACAGCCAGCAACAACTGTTAGAGCCCCCCTACCCTAAACATTGGCTAGACCGTTATAGTGACTTTCATACACCTGCTCAAGCTGTGCGTGATGCCTATAATGTATGGCAAAAAAATATTAAACTTCATCAGGCAGCTTTAGATGCTCAAGCCACACGTCTACAACGTATAGAAACCTTAGAGCTACAACTCGAAGAACTTGAAGATGTCATCACGACTGATTATAAAGAGATTGAACAAGAGTTTGACCGTTTAAGCCATCACGAACACATCATGCAAGACTGTAGTTATAGTCTAAATACACTAGATGAATCTGAACAAAATATCACACAAGAATTATCTTCAATTTTACGCCGTATCGAATCTCATTCAGGACGCAGTGAGCAACTTTCAGAAATTTATAACTCACTGCTCAATGCACAAAGTGAATTAGAAGATGCAACAGCAAACTTACGTCAGTTTATTGACCGACAAAGTTTTGATCCTGAACGAATGGAGCAACTTAACTCACAATTAGAGATTTTCCACCGTTTAGCACGAAAATATCGTACCCAACCCGATGAACTCAAACAGCAATATGAAACTTGGCAAGCTGAGCTTGAACAATTACATCAGCTTGAAGCCCCTGAAACTTTAGCTGAACAAGTTGAACTTGCACATCAAGATTTTTTAAATAAAGCTCAATATTTAGATCAAATTCGTAGAGAAGCTGCTATTCCGCTTGCCAAACAACTCACTGAACAAGTCAAGCAACTGGCTCTGCCTGAAGCACATTTTGAGTTTCGATTTGACCCATTGGAGCAGGTTTCTGGCGAGGGTCTAAGCTTTATTCAACTGCTATTTACTGCCAATAAAGGCATTCCTGCACAACCCTTGGCTCGTGTGGCCTCTGGCGGTGAGTTATCACGTATTGCTTTAATTATGCAGGTTATGAATGCTGAAAAAACTGAATCTGAAGTTTTGGTTTTTGATGAAATTGATGTAGGAATCAGTGGCGGTACTGCAGAAATTGTCGGGCGTTTATTGGCGAATTTGGCACAACATGTACAAATCTTATGTATTACACATCAAGCGCAAGTTGCCGCGCAATCTGATCAACATTTATTGGTGAAAAAATTACAGACAAACCCTGCAAGCAGTACCATCATTGAACTTGAGGAAGAACAACGCATTTTCGAATTAGCACGTATGACAGGTGGTGTAGAAATTAGCGAAACGACTTTGCAACATGCCAAACAGTTACGCCAACTCAAGTTTCAACATGCTTGAGTTAAATGTATGCTAGAAAAAAAACCAGTGAATAATGCACTGGTTTTTTATTGTAAAGTATCAAAAATTACCACTTAATCGGCTGTTCACTTGAACCTGGTGTCATGTCATAGGTCGGGGTAAAACTTGAACCTTGCGAACCATAATTGGCATTTGGCTGCAACTTTAAACCCACTAAAATTTCCTGACTTAAATTTTGAGCCAAGGTTTCTGCACTACTGTTATCTAAATTATTATTTAACAGATTTTGCACAGAATTTTTCGGTAACGCACGGTTAAATGTACCTGATGCCACCACTTTACTGGTATTTGCTTCAATCACACGCCAAGTTAAACGCACTTGTTCTGCACCTTGATTTAAACCATACATTTGATGTGAACTTGCTGCAGACAAATCATTGATCCGCCCAACCAATAAATAATCTGCACCTACTTTTTGCCCAATACGCGCCATCTCATGTGGTGCACCATCCCATTGTAAAAATGCATTTTCATATTGCATTTCATCAATATAATGACGATCCAACAAACTTAATTGCCCTGATTGTGCTAAAGAATTACCCAATGCATCTGCCAATTCTTCGCTAAACTCACCTGCTGAGTCAGATTGTGCTGAGCGATTATTTTTTTCATAAAACTGAAAGGGTAAAACGGCAATGCGTCTTAAATGTTGATCTTGCACAGTTGATTCATATTGAACAACATGCGCACGCACACGTGCACGATAGTTATTTTTTGAACCCGTAACACTCAACACTTGGAACTTGGTTACTGAACCTGAGCCAACACTGTTCACACTAAATACAGGTGAAACTTTACCTGAATAACTCCAATTATTACCACTCATGGACATATTCACTGTTTCTTCAAGATCTGCACGTGGTGAAACCGTTGCACCATTTACAGACTGTACAGCAATAAGTAATGCTTCAGAAATTGCCTGATGCTGTGTTTCACCGCTACCCGATGCTTCTTTAACCACTTCTTTTAATGCAGCAAATGCCGATGAGCAAAGACCCGCCGTAAGCAATGCTGAAAGAATAATTTTTTTCATCATGATTATGATCTCGTGCAACTGCGTTGAATAGCAGTTGCAACTTTATCAATTACAAACCAAAAGTAGAGCGTTTAGCTGACTTACGAATTTCTTTTTCGCTGGTCCACTCAACAATACCTGTTTGAATATTTTGAAGTTTTAATGTGAATTTATAATATACATCGCTCTTATTGCCTGAGTTTTTCACAATGCTTGATAAATTACCATTAAGCATATACTCAGCGCCAATATGACCACCTGCTTTTACAGATGTCGCTTGATTCACTAAACCACTATTTTTTTGGTAGTTTAATTGCTCAGCCATGGCATTTGCTGCCGTCATATCCACAAAACGGAATTTACCTGAGTTAATCAGTTTATTTTGAATGGTGTCAGTAATTGATTCAGTATCAATATGTTCTTGCGTCTTGTTACGGATACGGTCAACAAACATCACAGGACGGCGGTTTTGGGTTAACTGAACCACCACTGGAAATGTCAACATATCGTCAACCATTTTGTCCGCAATCATTTGTAAATCAGTAGAACCAAAATCCTTGGTTAATGACTCAACAGCTTGTGCATCGCCATAACTGACATTGGTACTCGCACAACCTGTCAAAACTGACGCAGCAAAAAGTGATGCAACAACAAATTTAATTTTCATGAATTTTACCCTAATTAATCATTCTTCAAATAAACAACAACATCAACTGCCGATGGGTTTGGCGCAACAGATTGCACCGTTTTCACTTCACGACCTGTCAACTGAATAGGTTTCCAACGCGCACCTTCTGGATTGATTTCCATGCCTTGTGCGTCAACCCAAACAATTTTGTACTCAAAAGAGCGACTGACAAACCAACGGTCTTTAATTGCTAGCGATACTTTTTTCAGGTCACCCACGTAGGTCATATTGATGCGATCCACACCAACCTTCGTACTTAACACAGGATTATTACTGATCGTTTTTACGCTATAAGTCCCATCAGCCGCAGTTTGCGTAGACAGTGAATTAGGTGCAGTACACGCAGCAAGACTTGCCACAAGCACACCCGCAAAAATTAGTTTTGAAGCTATTTTCATACATTTCTCAATTTTTAGATTAATGATTAATCGCACTAACGCTCGTTGAAATTTTATTATTGACATCATTGACATAGACAAAAATAGTTTGGTTTGGACTCGCATCAACTTTTATCGTGTCACTCATCGCTCCATTGCCTGAAATATGTAGATTATGGCTACCAGGCTTTACTTCAAAGCGTGCAATTTGTGTATTGCTTGGCAAAGTTGACCATGCTCTCAAGTCAGCTCGCTCTGTGGCAACGTTCATCAAGTTACCTGCAAGTTGCCCCAAAGCACCCAGATGCTGTCCTAACTGCTGCTGTGCCACAAATTTAGTGGTTGCACGTACAATTTGACTAGAGACTGTACTTGTCGTGCGTTCTTTTAATTCTTTAACCGCTAATGCGCCAATATCATTTAATATAAAGCTTTGCTGTGTTTCACGGTCACCTAAACGTACTCTTAGGCTCTGTGGTGCGGTATATGTACTCGGTTCATACGTTGCAAAAGCAATATTTACAAGACCATTTGGCACAGGAATCGCTAATTTATTCTCAATTTTTTTCGGCACAATGCCTTGCTCGATAAAAACAACAACAGGTACCGTGTCTTTACTTTTCGCAGTCATACGATCTAAACGCTGTACATCTTTGGCAATATTACTGTCCGCTTGTAATTCATAGGCTTTTTTATAGTCAACCAAAGCATCGTTATACTCACCTAATGCTTCCCATAAATTGGCTGCCATATAAAAGGCATAGGCATTTTGATAAGTGTTTTTAATACGTCCTGCAATTGTGTCTAAACCTGAAAATGCTTCATCTAAATTATTCACAGCTTGCGCATTTTCTTGTTTGGCTTTTTCTTTTTCCGATTTTTTCTCTAGCTCTTTTTCATGCTTAATTTCAATTTCACGTTGAATACGTTGTGCGATTCGCATCTCAACACCTGCTGCTTCAGCATCTTTGAGATAAATATAATTCTTAGCTTGAGAAATATGCGCTAACACCTGCTCATAAGGTGGAACCTCATAAGGAACAATGGAGTCATTACTCAACATTGAAAGTGCTTTAAAACCTAAACGAGAAGCACTGACTGTTGCTCGATTATTTTGTTTGTCCAATAATTCAAATGCTTTTTTATATAATTGACTACTTTCTTGGTATTGTTGGTTGACCTGTAAAATGCGTGCTTTTTCTAAGTGATACAAAATTGCGTCCTTAGAATCCATTTTCTTATCGATTGTTGCTGCAAATGCAGTCGGCATGGTGGCATTTAAACTACTTCTGAATGCCATCCCCTCATCATCATAACTTCCAAAAACCCCCGCTTGAGAATTAAAAGAAACTGCCAATAAAATGAGTAATAATTTGTTATTAAAACGTTTCATAAAGTTTAAAATTATAATTTTCGATACATGAATAATACAAATTTATATGATTTTATTCAATAATCCAACATTTATTCATTAAATTATTCATATTTCATTCATTAAACAAAGCTAAATAAAGCTAGAGTAATTGTTCTAAATTAACAGAATTATTGACTTTTTATTAAGCAAATATATATAGTCGAAGGATTATTTTAATGCTGTTTAAAAAATTCCAATCGACCATTTATTAATCAATAAATTTTAATTTCAACTTTTTTCTGCAATTTTTTAGCATATTAAATATTTATTTTCCAAGATCATGCCACAAGACAGCATAAATAAGTTATGGTATTTCAAAATGATTTACATAATTTTATACGTTTTTTAAGAATAAGGAGCAGCCTTTCGGTGACTAAACAATATTTAAAACATCGTTGTTTAATTGCGCCACCAGATTTGGCGGATGATTTTTTTTCGCATACGGTGATTTATATTGCACGACATGATGACGATGGTGCGCAAGGCATTATTATCAATCGTCCTACAGGCTTACAAATTAAAGAGTTATTGACAGATTTAGAAATTGCAGCAGACCATGTTCACCCACATGAGGTTTTACAAGGTGGCCCTTTACGCCCCGAAGCAGGCTTTGTGCTTCATACAGGTCAACCGACTTGGCATTCTTCGATTGCGGTAGGTGAAAACATTTGTATTACCACCAGTAAAGATATTTTAGATGCGATTGCACACAATGAAGGTGTCGGACGTTATCAAATCGCATTAGGATATGCCAGCTGGGAAAAGAATCAATTGGAAAATGAAATCGCCCGTGGTGATTGGTTAGTCTGTGATTCAGACATGGATTTAGTATTTAATTTACCTTATGACGAGCGCTGGGACGCTGCATATCGTAAAATAGGCATTGATCGTACTTGGTTAGCCTCTGAGATTGGACATGCCTGATTTATCCCAACCACAACTTATTTTAGCTTTTGACTTTGGTACGCAAAAAATGGGGATGGCGGTTGGCTCATCACTGATTGAAAGTGCAAGCCCACTCAATTTATTTCCCATGAAAGATGGAATTCCCAATTGGGAAGCATTACTCAAAATCGTAAAACAACATCAACCCAATTTGTTTTTGGTCGGTTTGCCTTTAAATATGGATGATTCCGAGTCGGAATTATCAGCACGTGCCCGTAAATTTGCACGCCGTTTACGTCATCAAACCAACATTGAAACTTTGATGGTGGATGAGCGCCTAACGACACGTGAAGCAAGAGATGAGCTGGATCACTATCAGGCACAAGGTCGTGCTAAAAACTTAGCCGCGGATAGTGTTGCCGCAGCATTATTTATTGAAAGTTGGTATCGAAATCCTCAAGGTGTTACACCTTAATTTTGGATCATATTATTTTTTAATCTGATCTATAAAAAATTGGGTGATCATTTGATCACCCAATTGCTTTGAATTTTTAATCAATTCAAATTATTTTTTAGCAGCTTCGATTGATTTCAATACTTCAGCTTTAGCAACTTCTGAACCTTCCCAACCTGTCAATTTAACCCATTTACCTGGTTCTAAATCTTTGTAGTGTTGGAAGAAATGTTCAATTTGGTTGATCAACAATGGAGGAAGATCTGTATATTCTTGAACATCTTTATAAAGTGGTGTTAATTTTTCATGCGGAACTGCAACAAGTTTCGCATCGATACCACCGTCATCTTCCATGTTCAATTTACCGACTGGACGGCAACGAATCACAGAACCATGAACCAATGGGTGTGGTGTTACAACCAATACGTCTAATGGGTCACCATCTTCAGATAATGTGTTTGGTACATAACCGTAGTTTGCTGGATAGAACATTGCAGTACCCATGAAACGGTCTACAAATAATGCATCAGAATCTTTATCTACTTCATATTTGATTGGAGATGCATTTGCAGGAATTTCAATAATTACATAGATGTCATTTGGTGCATCTTTACCCGCAGGGATATTGCTATAGCTCATAAGATACTCTTTTTCAGTGAAAGCCAATTTAAAATCGTGCTGATTATAACGCTAATTTAGCGAACTGGTGCAATTATACAATTTGCATGGTGCAATTGAATATGCCACACATTACATATTTTTTTAAATCATTCGAATAATTGTAATGAGTAAAAATATTGGACATGCCATCGACATAAACCAAATAATCGAACGTAAAGTCGATAAGTTTAATAAATAGCAAATACCATAAATGATTCTAAGCACAATATAAGCACTGCCCATCATCATGGTAAAGCCTTGCGGTACCACCATATATTCAGCCATCAAAATTGCCGCAATAAATAAAGGCAAGCTTTCAAAACTATTTTGCTGTACAGCATTGGCACGTGCCGACAAACCTGTTGTTTTTGCTAAAAATTCACGTGGATTTTGATTATCACTGCCTTTAAAACCACCTGTCACCTTAGCAATAATGGTAAAAATATAAGGCAATAAACAGGCGATTAGAATTAAATATATGATGCCATTTATCCCAGACATGAATTTATTCTCATGAAATTTACAAGTTGAATATCATAACACGTCAATGTTGTTATAATTTTCTCTAAGTATAGCGTTTTGCAAATATTGTGTAATGGAGAAATCATGCAGCCTTCTGATCAGCAAGACCTGTTGAATGTCTTAGAACAACAGCGTCAACAACTGCAACAAGTGGATCGTGTTTTAAAAATTGTGCTGCCGATTGCTGCGTTTTTACTTTGCGTAATTTGCGCCAATTTTAACTGGCAATCTACACTCGGCACCTTCGTTATGCTGCTTGTCGCTTTTTACGCGGTAGGTATTCTGAAGATGAACCTTTATCTTTGGTTTGCCATCATTACTTTATATTGCTTAGTCGATATTTATTTCAGTTATTCAGCCTTTCCTTCGTCTGCGATTGGCCGCCAACTCGGTACGATGCTCACTTTTACGGCTATTTTAGGTTACGGTCGTCCCTATATTGACCAATGGTATTTAAAAAGTCAGGGGAAAAATCAACCTTAACAAATAAAAAAAGCGCCAATATATGGCGCTTTTTTATAGCTTGAATTACTTACGCAAATCTTTACGTAAAATCTTACCGACATTTGATTTTGGCAATTCATCCATAAACTCAACATAACGTGGGCGTTTATAACCCGTTAAGTTTTCTTTGGCATAGGCTAAAACTTCTTCAGTGGTTAAAGACGGATCTTTTTTCACCACAAACAGTTTTGGCACTTCACCTGATTTCTCATCTTCCACCCCAATTGCAGCAACTTCCAAAACTTTCGGATGTTTTGCAATCACTTCTTCGATTTCAGATGGGTAAACATTAAAACCAGACACCAAAATCATGTCTTTTTTACGATCTACAATTTTAAAGAAACCACGTTCATTCATGATCCCGATATCGCCTGTACGGAAATAGCCGTCAGCAGTCATGACTTTTGCAGTTTCATCAGGACGGTTCCAATAGCCTTTCATCACTTGTGGACCACGAATCGAGATCTCACCTTGCTCACCTTGTGCCAAGTGATTACCGTCGTCATCTAAAATTGCGACATCAGTCAATGGTAAAGGAATACCAATCGTACCGCTAAATTCATCCGATGCAGGTGGATTTGCTGTTGCAACTGGAGATGTTTCAGATAAACCATATCCTTCGATAATGACCGTACCTGTGACTTTTTTCCATTCTTCAGCTGTTGAAGGTAGCACTGCCATACCACCGCCCATTGCCATTTTTAGTTTACTAAAATCAAGCTGACGGAATTCTTCATTATGCACCAACGCATTGAAGAGCGTATTCACCGCAGGAAAGAATCCTGGTTGATACTTACGTAACTCTTTCATCACAGCAGGCAGGTCACGTGGATTTGGAATCAAGATATTGGCTTGACCTTTGTACATGCCATACAGTGCACACACCATAAATGCAAAGATATGATACAACGGCAATGCACAGAAAATACGGTCATCTTTGGCACCATCGCCTTTACCAAATTTACTTTGGAAAATACCATCACATTGCAGCAAGTTAGCCACTAAGTTGCGATGTGTCAGTTCAGCACCTTTTGAAACGCCTGTGGTACCACCGGTATATTGCAATACCGCAGTATCGCTCAAAGTCATGGTTGGGCGTTTGTAGTTATTAGCACTGACTTTGGACATTGCGGCATTGAATTTAACATGACCCGGAATGTTCCAAGCAGGAATTTGTTTACGTACAGAACGTAAAACAAAGTTCACCAAGGTACCTTTTAATGTACCTAACATATCACCCACTGAAGCAACAATCACATGTTTAACGGGTGTTTTACCAATAATGCTTTGATAGACTGAAGCAAAGTTTTCAATGATCACAAGTGCTTCTGTACCCGAATCATTGAGCTGATGTTCAAGCTCACGTGCTGTATACAGTGGGTTGACGTTGACCAAAACTAACCCTGCTCTGAACACACCTAAAGCAACCACAGGATATTGCAGTACATTTGGCATCATCACTGCAACACGACTGCCCTTTGCTAAGCCTAAACTTTGAAGATATGTGGCAAACTTACGGCTAGCGAGTTCTAATTCACTAAAAGATAGCGTCTTATCCATAAAGATAAAGGCATCTCGTGAACCAAATTTTTGGAAATTACGCTCAAAAACATCAATAAGCGATGTATTTTCCTGTGGCAATTCTACAGTCTCAGGAATGCCTGTTTTTTGATATTCTGCGTACCAAATCTTTTCCATAATGCCATATTCTCCAATCAGTAATCCTTAGTTTTCAGCTGTTTTTCTCAACATTAAGCATATTTGTTTGGCTTGTTGCGCTTAATGTTGGCATCCATTTTCATAAATACAGATCATATATAACGTATTTTGAGCAATGGATGCTAGTTTTATCTTTGAATCAACAGTCTATTTGCTTTTTGATAAGTACGTGTTAAGAGTTGCCCCTTAGACGCGCGTTTACCAATGAACTGTAATAAATCATTGCCTTTTAGTTTTAATTGCTTCTGACCTGCAAGCAATTGAATTGTATCATCTAAGTTGAAAGTAAGTAGATCTAAAATTTGATCTTCACTTTCAAGTTGTATCAACTTATTTCCTTTACCTTTATTTAGAATTGGCAATTCTGACAACGCTATACACAGTAAACGGCCTGCTGAACTGAGTATAGCCAAATGCGTATGATTTTCAATCACTCTAAGTGGTAATGCTTTAGCATCATCAGAGAGCGTTAAGAAAGCTTTACCTGCTTTGGCATTGGTATCCAATTGTTTGGCTTGGGTTTTAAAACCGTAGCCCTTAGAACTAACAGCAAGGATTTCTTTGTCATCCTCCTCGACCAAGACCTGAACAAAGCTCACACCATTGGCTGGTGAAAGTTTTGAGCTCAGCGGTTCCCCCAAGCCACGTGCGGACGGCAAGCTATTGATTGCAAGTGCATAACTACGCCCTGTTTCATCTAAAATATAGACTTTTTGGTTGGACTTACCTTGCGCTGAACTAAGGTACTGATCGCCTGCACGGAAATTCAATTTTTCGACATCAATCTCATGACCTTTGGCAGAACGAATCCAACCTGCCTCTGATAATACCACCGTGACAGGATCAGCCGGCATCAAATCTTGTTCTTTAATCGCATGTGCTTCAGCACGTTGCACGATTGGGGAACGGCGATCATCACCAAACTTTTTCGCGTCTTCTTTCAGCTCAGAAATAATCAGATTTTTCAATGATTCAGGATTTTCTAATTGTTCGCGAATCACCGCAGCACGTGCTTCAAGCTCATCTTGTTCACGGCGCATTTCCATTTCTTCAAGTTTTGCTAAATGGCGTAACTTAAGTTCTAAAATGGCTTCTGCCTGAATTTCATCAATATTGAAGCGTGACATCAACACAGGTTTCGGTTGGTCTTCTTCTCGAATAATTTGAATCACTTCATCAATATTCAGATAAGCAATAATCAAACCACCGAGGATATGTAAACGCTTTTCAATTTTATTCAGATGATATTGCAGACGGCGTGTGACCGTTTGTTTACGAATTTCGATCCATTCCAATAATATTTTACGAATGGATTTCACTTGCGGACGACCATCAGCGCCGATCATGTTCATATTGACACGATAGCTCGACTCTAAGTCAGTCGTCGCAAATAAATGGCTCATCACTGCTTCAGCATCGATCCGATTTGATCGTAAAATAATCACGATTCGTGTCGGATTTTGATGATCAGACTCATCTCGTAAGTCACTGACCAAAGGCAATTTTTTCGCCTGCATTTGATCTGCAATCTGAGTAATGACTTTTGAACCTGAGACCTGATAAGGGAGCTCTGTGATCACAATTTCATTTTTTTCAATCGTGTAAATTGCACGCGTGCGATAGCTACCACGCCCTGTAATTTGTAATTTTAATAATTCTTCAGGTGGCGTAATAATTTCCGCTTTGGTCGGTAAGTCTGGTGCAGGAATGTATTCGGCAACTTTTTCATCGCTGATATTTGGATTACGAATTAAGGCAATCGTGCCTTTGACCACTTCTCGTAAATTATGCGGTGGAATGTCTGTCGCCATCCCGACTGCAATGCCTGTGGTACCATTTAACAAAATATTCGGTACACGTGCAGGCAAATGTACAGGTTCTTTCATCGAACCATCAAAGTTGTCTTGCCAGTCACAGGTGCCTTGCCCCAATTCAGACAATAGCACTTCACTATACTGTGAGAGTTTTGCTTCGGTATAACGCATTGCTGCAAAGGATTTAGGATCGTCAGGTGAACCCCAGTTACCTTGCCCTTCAATAAATGGGTAACGATAACTGAAGGGTTGCGCCATCAACACCATGGCTTCATAACAAGCCAAGTCACCATGTGGATGGTATTTACCCAACACATCGCCGACGGTACGTGCCGATTTTTTCGGCTTACCACTGTTTTTTAAGCCTAACTCGCTCATCGCATAGACAATACGGCGCTGTACAGGTTTTAAACCATCACTGATATGGGGCAATGCACGATCCATAATCACGTACATGGCATAGTTGAGGTAAGCTTGTTCGGTAAATTCTGCTACGGAACGGTTTTCTGTCGCATGATGCGCAAGGCTTGTCATAACAACCTTTAATCCTAAATAAATGCGTTCTAAAAATTTATATCTCTATGTTCTTATGCTAAGTCGCATACTGAGACGACACAAGGGGCAGTCTTGTAACTCTGCGACAATTTGCGTCTTTCACTAAATCTAGCGCTGTAAAATTATCCATTTTTAGTTCAATGGGCAACTGATTATTTTTATTTTGTTCATGACTTTCTCTGTCATAAAATCATTTTTCTTTGAATTTCAGAAAAGTAAATATGTAGTCATACAATTTTATTTTAACTGTGCAAGATCAAATGGAGGTGTATCCCCCATTTGATCTCTCCACATTAAGTCATCTTATAAACCAATCTCTTCTAAAGTCTTACCTTTGGTTTCTTCACCCAAAACCAAAATCACCGCAGCCACACCTAAAAGTACAGCCGTAAACATCATAAAGACCGCGCTAAAACCATTCGTTGCGACCATCATATGCGTGACGACTAAAGGCGCAACGATCCCCCCCATACGCCCAATCGCAGATGCCCAACCTGAACCAAAAGCACGAATATTGGTTGGGTACTGTTCAGGTGTATAAGTATAGAGAACGCCCCAAGCCCCCAAATTAAAGAATGACATCAAACAACCCCACAGCATAATCATACTAACTGAAGTGGCTTGCCCAAAGAAATAAGCCGACACTGCACACATGCCGATAAAGCCTGCTAACGTTGCTTTACGTCCTAACTTTTCCACCAACCAAGCAGCAGCCACATAACCCGGCAGTTGTGCCAAGATCATGCCCAACACATATTCAAATGACTGAACGATGCTATAGCCTTGTTTAACCAATAAACTCGGTAGCCATGTAAAAATGCCGTAGTAGGAAAATACAATACCGAACCAAATCAACCACAACATCAACGTGCGTTTCGCAAAAGGATTTGACCAAAGCTGTGAAAATGAAATGTTTTGTTTTTCTGCAACAGGTTTTACTTCTATAATTTCAATCACTTCAACGCCACATTCACGTTCAAGCTTTTGTACTAAGGCATGTGCTTCTTCGATTCGTCCACGATTGATCAAATACGGCACAGATTCAGGGACTTTTTTCAGAATCATAAATACATAAATTGCAGGTAAACCACCGATTAAAAAGGCAATGTGCCAACCATAATCAGGAATCACAAAATAGGAAATCAGTGCAGCAACGAGCCAACCTAAGCCCCAAAAACTTTCGAGTAAAACAATAAAACGACCACGCACCTGTGCAGGAATGTATTCACTGACCAAAGTCACAGCCACAGGCAACTGCCCACCCAAGCCAAGCCCAACAATAAAGCGAAACACCAATAACCATGTCAGGTTTGGCGCAACCGCACATAATGCCGTAGCAATGCTATAGGTCACTAAAGTAATCGCAAATACAGTACGACGCCCAATCCGATCTGCTAATCCACCTGAAAATACAGCACCAATTGCCATACCGACAAAACCAATCGACACCACCCAGCCTTTTTCCGAAGGTGTCATTTGCCACTCTTCTGCCATTTTGGTCAGGATAAACGAGATTAATCCTGTATCCATGGCATCGAACATCCAACCGAGTCCGATCACCCATAACAAGGTATAGTGAAATTTTCCAATCGGTAGGCGTTGTACGCGTGAAACTAAATCCATAAGAGTGCTCTACATGAATGATCTGTGTCGGTGAACGTTGGAGGTACTGCTTTCACAACAGGATTTATAATTGTCGTCATTATTATCAATCAAGATGCTGATCTGTTGCAAAGTCAGCACCGAATTTGAATCGATTTAAAAATTAAAACTTTTAAACAGTTTAATCAAGTTTCATCTTTAGAAGACGCAGATTGTTCATCATCATCTTTATAGATAAATTTCGGCATTTCCAAACCAAAGTAAATCGCAATACAACGCAGTGAAAAGCCAAAGATCAAAGTCGAAATCACAGTCACTTCCAATGACAAGCCAACATCCATACAGAACCAATAGAAGATCACGGCAACAAAAGAAATCGAGGCATAGAGTTCACGACGGAATACTAACGGTACGTCATTACACAGAATATCACGCAAAATACCACCCGAGACTCCTGTCAACACGCCTGCAACCGCAGACACCACAAAGCCATGTCCCATATCTAAAGCAATCTGACAACCAATAATGGTAAAGCCAATCAATCCCAATGCATCCAGCAACAGGAAAATGGAATGCAAATGTTTCATCCATTTGGCAATCAAAATCGTGACAAAGGCTGCACAACAGGTGAGCACCAAATATTCAGGATGCTTGACCCATGTCAATGGATAGTGCCCTAATAATACATCTCGCACTGAACCACCACCCAAAGCGGTTACGCAGGCGATCAGCACCACACCAAACCAGTCCATACTACGTCGACCTGCCGACAGTGCACCTGTCATAGCTTCAGCCGTGATTGCAATAATGTAGATGACTAACAACAACATTGCCCTTCTTCCACTGAGGGTTATCGATGCGCGCTATTCTAGAATAAATTGCATGAAAAGTTATAAAAATTCAGCACAACATTGCTTAAATTTTTTAGCTGAACCACAAATACATGGCTGTTTCATGGTGATTTGCTGATCTGTAGTTGGATCAAGAAAATACCAAGTCCCTTCATGTTTTACAAAATACGAAACTTCATGATGAATTTGTACCTTTTGGGCTTGATCATTGGCATCTGCATAGTGTGCTTTAAACTCAACTTGGGCATGGTTTTTACCCAGTTTTTCTTTGGCTTGGACCACGTCTAGTTTTAACCAAAGATTGGCTTTGCTCCACTCTGCAATGGCGTTAACATCTAAAGCTTGTTGTTGCCCTAGTGCAGTGGTTTTGACGATGTAATCAATCTCTTGCGTTGCAAATGCACTATAGCGTGAACGCATGAGTTGTTCTGCACTTTCGGCTTTTTTCTGTCCTAGATGTAAAGGCTGACAGCATTCACTATATAGAGGTGAACCACAGGGACAAGGGAGGTTGGACATAGAAAAGCTCAGGCATATTTATAAAAGAATTTTAGCAAAATTTCTGTTTTTTAGTAAAATTCACCAAGATATTTGACTAATAACCATTTATCAAAATGAATCAAATGCTCTCTAATAAATAATTCATAAATATTGTGCAAAATACCATAATATTAAACGATGATAATATAGCCCTTTTCACACAAAAGAAGATCTTATAAATGAAACTGATGATTCAAACTATTCTAATAATGTACTTATCTCTAAATGCACAAAATGTATTTGCAGAACAATGCCCACAAAACGATGAAAATAGAACAGCAGCGATTATCGATGGCTTAATCAAACTTGATTTAAAACTAACAAAAGAGTGTGCTGAAAAGGGAAATGTTCGTGCACAAAAAGATTTAGCAATCGCCTATGCATCGGGACGACTTGGAATCGCACAGGACCTAGATGAAGCATTGAAATGGGAAACCAAGGCGGCTTTACAAGGAGATCCTGAAGCCCAATATGATGTGGGACTATCTTATTCTGTCAGGGAGAACTACCAAAAAGCAATGGAATGGTACTTAAAAGCTTCTGAACAAAATTATGCTAAAGCACAGCTCTATATCGGTATGCTATACGCGTATGGGAACGGAGTCCCTCGTGATGTAGACAAAGCAATCTATTGGTATAGGAAAGCTGCCGAAAATGGAAGTATTTCTGCTCAGATGGTGATTGCCAATATTGATCAAAAGTAAATTTCTTCTATAGCTTATTTTATTGCTTTTGTTTTTAAATTGATTTCTGATTCAATCAACAATTTACATCATACACCTTATGCACAATGCACTGCATAGAACTCAATCCATGTGATGTATCTTGTTATTATTTTTAGGTGCTTAAGAATTTAGCAGATATTTTATAGATCTTGAGGACTTAAGCACCTTATTATTTTCATTTCCAAACCAATGCTGTTAAGACATTTTAAACTTAAACATCACATCAATTTTTCTGAAATAAATACACCTGAAAACTCGCAGTCAGACTGATCTTTTCAAGCTGCTCAAGCGCTTGGCGTTTTTCAGGCTTGGCTTTATAGGCATATGGGGTCATTGCAATTAAATTTTTTAATTGTGTCTGATCTAACTCAAATGTAGATTCTACAATCGGTTGCTCCACCAAAGTGAAATGTGCTTGTAACTGTTCCACAAACTTATGTGGATCATGGGCATTGACCTCATCAAATAAAGCTTCACGCATCGCATAGAGATGATTAGGTGCGGGCGTCACCACCATCAAATAACCTTCAGGTTTTAATACCCGCAAAATTTCTTCTTGTGGAATCGGACTAAATAAACTAGTACATAGGTCGATTGAATGATCCATTACAGGCAAAGTTGCGCCAGTACCCACAACCCAATCCACTTCTTTATTGAGTTTAGCTGCAACTTGAACTGCATTTTTGGCAATATCCACCCCTACACATTGCATGACTTCTTGCTGCATCGCATCCGTGTAATAGCCTTCACCACAACCAATATCAAGTAAGTTTTCAATACGTAAAGCACGAATCTTATTCACTACAGCTTGTTGTAGCGGTGCATAAAAGCCAGCACTTAAAAATGCACGACGGGCTTGAACAGACTCAGGTGTATCGCCCGGATTTTTGCTGTGTTTATGCTGAACCACATGCAAATTGACATAACCTTGCTTAGCAACATCATAGCTATGATTGTTGATACAGCGCCATGTGCGTTCAGTTAAGCTGAGTGCTTCACGGCACACGGGACACATCAACACATTCCTGATTTGTTTCAAAACCTTCTCCAAACTCATTTTAAAGCCATAAAAAAAAGTCGGCAGATGCCGACTCTCTTCAACAACTTTTGCTTAACGCAATTTTAAAGTCATTAGACCTAAAACTACCAGCATAATTGTAATAATCCAGAAACGGATCACGACTTGGGTTTCACGCCAGCCTTTTTTCTCATAATGGTGATGCAAAGGCGCCATTAAAAACACACGTTTATTCCGCATACGCAATGAGCCGATTTGTAGGAATACCGAAATTGCTTCTACGACAAATACACCACCCATGATGGCAAATACGATTTCTTGGCGAACCATAACCGCAATTGTACCAAGCATCGCACCGAGTGATAATGCGCCAACATCGCCCATAAACACCTGTGCAGGATGCGCGTTATACCAAAGGAAAGCCAAACCCGCACCAATCATTGCCGCACAGACAATCACAAGTTCTGAGGTATATTTTACATAAGGAATATGTAAATAATTGGCAAAACGAATATCACCTGCCAAGTAAGCAAATACACCCAAACCTGCCGCAACCAATACGATCGGCATGATCGCCAAACCATCTAAACCATCGGTTAGGTTGACTGCATTTGATCCACCATTAATCACTAAATAAGTGAAAATAATGAAGCCAATACCAAAAGGAATTGCAGACAAAGGAATACTGAGGTTTTTAAAAAATGGAATCAGTAGATCCAACATATTCGCTGCATGTACAGGATTTTCCTGTTGCGTTGAAATGATATACAACGCAATACCTGCACCTAATGAACCTACAGAAGTCCAGAAAAACTTTTTCTTTGCAGGTAGACCAGCATTGTCTTTATAACGTACTTTAATCCAGTCATCGGCCCAACCCACGGCACCAAAAATCACCATGACTGCCAACACAATCCAAACATAAGGATTGGATAAATCTGCCCAAAGTAAAGTACTAATCCCAATCGACAAAAGAATTAAAATCCCGCCCATGGTCGGTGTACCCATTTTCTTCGCATGATTTTCTGGTGCAAAAGAACTGACTGCTTGACCATATTTTAAGGCTTGCAATTTACGAATCATGACAGGACCTAAAGCCCAACCGATTGCGAGTGCCGTTAAGACACTGAGCAAAGCACGTAGCGACAAGTAGCGTACTACTTGAAATGAGTTTTCATAACCCGCTAGATGCTGAAACAACCAAAACAGCATTAAACTTTCTCCATCAAATCAGCCATCAACGTTTCCATATGGGTATAACGAGAACCTTTAAACAGGAAACTCATGGACTGTGGTTGATGCGTTTCAATTAAACTCATTAAAAGGGGTAATGCTTGCGCTTGTGTTAAAAACGCCTGCAATTTTTTACCATATTGCGTGCTTCTTGCACCCTCTTGGATTGCAGGTGAAAACTCACCCACTGCAACCACAAAGTTAATTCCTTTAACCGAAACAAGATCACGCCCCAACATATAATGCTGTTGTGCAGCAGTATTACCCAGCTCGCCAATATCCCCAATCACCATCACTTTGATGCCTTCTTGCTGTGCTAAGACCTCAGCCGCAGCACGCATCGAAGTTGGGTTGGCATTATAGGTGTCATCAATAAACAAATAATTGTCTTTTTGAATAAAATTTAGACGACCTTTAGCCCCTTGCGCTTGCTCAAGACCCATAACAATATCATCTAAAGCGATGCCAATCGCTAAAGCAAAAGCAGTTGCTGCTTCAGCATTGTGTACATTATGCTCACCCGCAAAAGGCAAATTCACTGTTCGTGTGCCCTGAGGCGTATTGAGCGTAAAGATTGCCGATTGTGGTTGTAATTGCACATCTGTTGCAAAAACTTCACCGCCCTGACCAAAGCTAAGCACCTGTTCAGTTTTTACAGCTTGGCGAATGGCATCGCTAAAATCATCCTGAGCAGGGACAATCGAAGTGCCTACTGAATCGATATGCGCATAAATTTCAGACTTGGCACGGCAAATACCATCACGCCCACCAAACTCACCCAAATGTGCAGTACCGATATTTAAAATCCCTGCCACATGCGGTTGCACAAGCTTCGAGGTATAATCAATTTCACCCTGATGGCTAGCACCGAGTTCCATCACAGCATACTGATGCTCAGCACGAAGCTCTAAAAGCATCATCGGTACGCCTAGATCATTATTTAAATTACCACGGGTAATCAGAGTCGGTGCTAGACGTGAAAGAATGCTGCCCAACATTTCTTTGGTAGTGGTTTTACCACTACTCCCTGTTAACGCAATCACTTTTAACTGTGGATATTGAGCACGGCGGAATGCACCTAAATGCCCCAAAGCTAAGCGTGTATCTGCAACCACAAGCTGACAAATATCGGCATCAACAGGTTGACTGACAATGGCAACCTGACAACCATTTTTTGCCACTTGTGCCACAAAGTTGTGTGCATCAAAACGCTCACCTTTAAGCGCAAGAAATGCATCACCCGATTCAGCATGACGTGAATCTGTCAAAATACGTTTTATTTCACCTTGAGGTGCTTTGTCTAAATACCAATAACCTTGAGTCGCTTCAGCAAGCTCAGCTGCTGACCATGGCTCTAAAGGCACAGTACTGGTGGTCGAGGTGTGCATCTCTATTCCTACTGAGCTGGAGAATTTGTTTTATGACGGTGCATATCTACTGCAGACTGCACCTCAACGACATCATCAAACCAATGACGGACGCCATCAATTTCCTGATAGTCTTCATGCCCTTTTCCTGCAATCACAACAATATCGCCTGATTGGGCATGTTTTACCGCATATTTAATCGCTTCACGACGATCATGGATTTCATAAACATCATGCTGACTGAAGTCAACATCACGTTTCATATCTGCAAAAATTTGTTCAGGATCTTCAGTACGCGGATTGTCTGATGTAATGATAATCGGATTGGCTTGTTCCAAAGCTGCCTTGGTCATCAATGGACGTTTGCCACGATCACGATCACCACCACAACCAAACACAGCCCATAACTGATTTTCAACATGGCGTTTCAGTGTCTTTAACACCTGTGTCAATGCATCAGGCGTATGTGCATAATCCACGACAAACAAACGATCTTCATCACGAATCACCTGCATACGTCCTGGTGCACCTTTTAACTGAGGGACCAATGCAATGAGATCTGCCAAGTCATAACCTGCCTGTTCAGCCATAATCAGACTCGCAAGCAAATTTTCAATATTAAAATGCCCAAGCAAAGGACTATTAACGGTAAATTCACCTTTTTCAGTTTTTAAATGAAAACTTGCGCCTTCCAAACTGTATTGAATCCCAAAGACTTGATAATCTGCGGCTTTCGAGGTGGAATAAGTCAACACTTTCGGATGTGATTGATTGCTACTCGCTGCATCCAACATCACGTCTGCATGTGCATCATCCACATTGATGATCGCCACTTTTAAACTTGGAAATTTAAACAAACGGGACTTGGCTTCAGCATATGCTTCAAGCGTACCGTGATAATCTAAATGATCACGACTTAAGTTACTATAAGCAGCGATTTCAATATCAACACCATTCAAACGCCCTTGCTCTAAACCATGGGAACTCGCTTCTAAAGACACAAATTCCGCACCGTTTGCAGCAAATTGATGCAGTGAATTTTGCATTTGCAACGCATCTAAAGTGGTATGCGAAGAGGCTTCAAGATTCGGTAAAATCCCGTTCCCTGTGGTGCCCATCACAGCGCATTTTTTGCCTTTGAGCATCAACAGCTCAGCAACCAAACGAGAAATCGTGGTTTTACCATTGGTCCCTGTTACAGCCAATACACGTGCAGCACCTACGGGTTGAGTCGCTGCTAAATATTGTTTTTGCCATTGCCCCATATGCTGGCGCACATCAGGAAACGTCCAACTATTTTCAAGTGTAAGATCATTCTCACTGATCACTGCCAAAGCACCTTTATCTAGTGCAGACTGAGCAAATTGTAAGGTTTTTTCAGGTTGTGAAAAGCTATTCAGGGCAATAAAAATTTGCCCTGCGCTTATAGCTCGACTATCTAAACAAAAGCCTTGAAATGGTGTGACCATCCAAGTTGGGGGATTGTCGACGGGATAAATGTCTTGAAAATGGATCGTCATCATTCACCTATTTGGATGGATTTACAGAATCGAGAGGTTTATCAAGGGGTACGTTCATTAAACGTAAAGATTCTTGCATGATTTTTGCAAAAACAGGGGCAGCAACCAAACCACCATAATATTGCCCACGTGGATTTTCCACGACCACAATAATGGCTAAACGTGGGTCGCTAATCGGGGCAACACCCGCAAATAGCGCACGATACTCGGTATTCGAATACCCTTTATGGTCAGGACGCAGTTTATGTGCTGTCCCTGTTTTACCCCCAACACGATAACCGGGAATATTGGCTTGCCGAGCGGTACCACCTGGCATGGTCACTTGCTCAAGCATCAACAGCACATCATCGGCAATTTTAGGTTCTAAAACCTGTTTGCCTTTTGGCTGATCTTGCAGTTTATATAGGCTAAGTGGATATTCCACTCCATGATTGGCTAACATGGCATAGCCTTGTGCTAACTGTAAAATCGTCGCGTTCAAACCATAACCATAGGCCATCGTACCGATTTGCGAAGAATTCAGTTTATTTGGCGGTAAAACCAGACCACTACTTTCGCCTGGGAACTTCACCGCAGAACGCTCACCAAAACCGACTTTACGGAAGAAACTTGGCAAAGCCTCTTTTGGTAAAGATAAAGCAATTTTAGCAGAACCCACGTTGGAAGATTTGATAATCACACCTGTGACTGTCAATGCACCATAGTTATGCGTATCACGAATCGTATGTGAACCCAAACGCATTGAACCAGGGCTGGTATTTACAATAGAATTTGGCGTGTATTTACCACTTTCCAAACCTGCTGCAACGGTAAATGGTTTCATGGTTGAACCAGGTTCAAACATGTCAATCGCCCCACGGTTACGCATGGCATCTTTGTTTTTTAAACCATTTTTATCATTTGGATTATAAGATGGCCAACTCCCCATGGCTAAAATTTCACCCGTTTTTACATCCACTGCAATCGCAGATGCAGAGCGAGCACTATTCGCCACACCTACCGCCGTCAACTCACGGTACATAATATATTGCAAACGTGAGTCAATACTGAGCGTAATATTTTCACCAGGCGTGACTTCTTTAACCACTTCAGGAATTGTGATGCGATTACCATGTTTATCACGGGAAATTCTTTGCTCGCCATCTTCACCTGCCAAACGGGTATTGAGCTGCATTTCCAAGCCCTCAATCCCTGTACCCTCACTATTGGTCAAACCAATAATCTGCGCATTGGGCTGCGGTTGTGGATAATAACGTTTATAGGTTTTTTCCGAATACACACCCGCAAATTTACGCTGTGTAATCAAATCTGCTTGCGGCGGTGGCACTTCTTTTTTCAGTACCAAATAACGTGAACGTGGACGCTCAGCTAATTTTTTCTTTAAATCCGCACGATCAATACCCACTGCATCAGCAAGTTCATCTAAATTTAAATTTTCATCAGGTAATTGACGTTTTAATTTACGACTGTCTGGTGTTTTTTTCAGCTCTTCAGTAACTTTGTCAAACTGTGCTTTGGTTTCAAAATATTCACGTGGATCAATCACCACTTTCATGATTGGCGTACTGATGGCCAAAGGTACACCATGACGATCACTAATCACACCACGCATCGCTTTGAGTTTTTCTGTTCTTAAAATATTAGCGTTGGCTTTATTTTGTAAAAAGTCTTTATTAATCACTTGCACGTAAAAAGCACGCCCAACCAACATGATAAAACACAGGAGCACTACGCCCCACATCAAATAATAACGCCACATATCCACAGCAACAGAAGACTTAGCGGAAATAGGCTGCTGTTTTTTTCGTGGTTGACGTGTTGCTTTGTTTTGCTGATCTGCCATACAACGTGCCTATTTTTTTTGCTCAGTTTCAGACGGTAATGAAATCACAACGGTTTGCGCTGCGGGTGGAGAATACATACGAAGTTGCGTCACTGCACGTGTACCAATCTGTGCAGTTGCACCAAAAGTTTGTTGTTCGATCAACAAACGTCCCCACTCTGCATTAATGGTTTCTCTTTCACGCATATAGCTATTCAATTCGCGGAAATCATGACGATAAGCAAAAACTTGCAGCACCACCATAAAGGCACTACCTAGTACCAATACTAACAAAAAAGCGTAATACACTACTTTTTTTATTGCTTGTCGATTTGTCCGCTCTTCTATAATTTCTTCTTTCATTCTGCGCCTTTAGGTTCTAAGCGTTCTGCGACACGAAGCCAAGCACTCCGTGAACGTGGATTTTCTTTCACTTCTGCTTCACTTGCACGTACACGATCAATTTTTTTCAAACGACGTGTATCGCTGATTTTTTGTGGTAATCCCCAACCATTATCTTCTGCTAAGGTCGATTCTTTTTGTATGAATTGTTTAATAATTCGATCTTCTAAAGAATGAAAACTAATAACAGCTAAACGCCCATGTGCTTTTAATACCTCTACCGCTTGAGGCAAAAATGTATGCACATCATCTAATTCTTTATTAATTTCAATACGAATCGCCTGAAAAGTACGGGTTGCAGCATGTTTATTTTTTTCCCATTTTGGATGTGCAACTTTTACAATTTCCGCCAATTGTGCTGTGGTTTCAATATAACCTGCTTGTTTAATAGCTTTGGCAATGCGGCGACTATAACGCTCTTCGCCATACTGAAAAATCACATTTGCCAAATGTTCCTCATCCACCTCAACCAACCATTCAGCCGCAGTTTGACCTTGCGAATTGTCCATTCGCATATCTAAAGGGCCATCTTTCATAAAGCTAAAACCACGCTCTGCTTGATCTAGCTGAGGTGAAGATACGCCTAAATCTGCCATCACACCATCAACTTGTTCAATACCACGCTGATTCAATTCTTGTTGTAAGTCCGCAAAACTGGCGTGAATAATTTTAAAACGTGAATCTTCTTGCTCAAGTTCAGCTCCCACCGCCAAAGCTTGAGGGTCTTTATCAAAGGCAAAAACTTGTGAATTTTCATCTAATTTAGACAGTAATAATCGGGTATGACCACCACGTCCAAAAGTCCCATCAATATAAATTCCTGTATCTCGGTCAGCAAGGAGCGCATCAACAGTTTCATGTAGCAATACAGAAATATGGGACATAAGTTTAGGTTCAATTCAGTCAGAAAATGTAACTGCACATTATTACCTTGTTTTTGCAAAGCTCCAAACGTCTTTTTGTAGGAAAATATTACTTTCGATGGGGAAAACCGTTTATTTAAGTAAAAGTAGAGTTGTTTTCAGACTTTTTAGAAATGATTATATGTAAATGAGTACCTCAGTGATGCACATGCCATATCTTCAAGCTACGGGTACAAATAATAAGGTCTAAACCTTAAAGAGCATTTAGGCTCTATTGCTCATTATGCTACACAATAAAAAAAGCCAATCTTATTTGATTGGCTTTCGGATACTAGGACACAAAAAATTAACGGTGGTGTTTCAAAAAGTATGCTGAAACAAAGCAGGTTGAATTTTGATAAAATAGAGAAATGCGAATAACTCTAGAAATCAAATGTCCAACCTGCCTCAGTGACAGTATAAAGAAAAATGGCATCAAAGTAGATGGGAAACAAAACTATCAGTGCAAAGACTGTAAACGTCAGTTTATTGGTGACCATGCTCTGAGCTATCTAGGATGTCATTCAGGCATTACTCGAAAAATATTACAGTTGATGGTCAGAGGTAGTGGTATACGAGATATCGCTGAAGTTGAGCGAATCAGTATCGGTAAAGTTTTACGTACTTTAACCGAATCGACCTACCAAATTCAGCCTAAACAAAGTCATTATGAGTCTCTTGAAGTTGATGAGTTTTGGACTTTTGTGGGAAATAAAAATAATAAACAATGGCTTATTTACGCCTACCATCGAGAAACAGGTGAGATTGTTGCTTATGTTTGGGGTAAAAGAGACTTAGCTACAGTTCAACGATTGAAGGCAAAGCTTAAACAATTAGGTATTCACTACACCCGAATTGCAAGTGATCATTGGGACAGTTTCATAACTGCTTTTAAAAACTGCAAGCAAAGTATTGGTAAATTTTTTACTGTAGGTATTGAAGGTAATAATTGCAAAATAAGGCATCGAATTAGGCGCGGTTTTAGAAGGAGTTGTAATTTTTCAAAAAAGATTGAAAACCATTTTAAAGCTTTCGACTTAACCTTTTTTTACATCAATAATGGCTTCATTTAATGTCAGCATACTTTTTGAAACACCACCAAATTAACGTTTGTCATTATAAATTTGATCAAACACACCGCCATTTACAAAGTGGGTTTGTTGCGCTTTAGGCCAACCACCAAAGACTTCATCAATCGTGAACGTTTTTAAAGCAGGGAATTGTTTTGCATACTTCGCTAAAATTTTCTCATTCCGTGGACGATAGAAATGACGTGCTGCCATGTCTTGACCTAATGGAGAATACAAATAGTTAATATAGCCTGTTGCTAACCATTTATTCCCGTTTTTCGCCACGGTCTTATCTACAATCGCAACAGAAGGCTCAGTCAAAATCGACATTGATGGATAAACAATATCAAACTTATTACCCAACGTTTTTTTACTGATCATGGCTTCATTTTCCCAAGTCAGTAAAACATCCCCAATGCCACGCTCAGCAAAAGTCGTCATAGACGCACGTGCAGCAGGGTCCATTACCTTGACATTATGGTACATTTTTGAAACAAAATCACGTGCCTTAGCATCATTACCACCTGGCTGTTTCAGTGCATAACCCCATGCAGATAAATAGATCCAACGGGGTAAACCACCTGTTTTTGGATTAGGGGTAATGATCTGTACACCTGGTTTAGTCAAGTCTGTCCAATCTTTAATATGTTTTGGATTACCTTTACGCACCATAAAAACAATCGTTGAAGTATAAGGCGCAGAGTTATACGGAAATTCTTTCTGCCAACCTTTATCAATCTGACCTGATTTTACAATTTCTTCAATATCATTCGCCAAAGCAAGTGTGACCACATCACCTTTTAAACCGTCCACAACTGAACGTGCTTGCTTGCCCGAACCACCATGTGATTGTTTAAAATTTACGGTATGCCCTGTACGATTCTTCCAATATGTGCCAAACGATTGATTAAATTCATCGTAGAACTCACGAGTTGCATCATAAGAAACATTTAAAAATTGACGATCAGCAGCTTGCGCTACATTTGAAGTCACCGCTACACCTGCTGCAAGCAATGCAACATGTAGCCATGTTTTCACTTGAATTTTCATGACATTTCAGCACTAAAATCTTGAATTGTGCTAAATATATGAAATAAGCAGATAAACCGCAATTTAATAATTTTCTTGTGGGTCTCAAAACCATATCAAAATAAATCGTTAATTATTTGTTTCTCTTTATAAAAATGATAAAACAATCTACTTATTTATATTTTATAGATTTTTTAGCATTGCTTATACAAAAAAGAGAATATGAAATTCTCTTTTTGCTACAGAGATGCAAATCATTCTGTTTTATTTTTCAGCGGAAATTTGGTCATAGATCGCCCCATTCACAAAATGAGTTTGCTGTGCTTTTGCCCAACCACCAAATACATCATTAATGGTAAATAATTTAATTTTTGGAAATTTAGCAGCATATTTAGCAGCAGCTTTAGCATCACGAGGGCGGAAATGATATTTAGCTGCCAACTCCTGCCCTTGAGGAGAATACAAGTAATTTAAATAACCTTTGGCTAAATTACGATTACCATCTTTATCCACATTTTTATCAACAATTGCCACCGAAGGCTCAGCTAAAATTGAGATAGATGGATAAATAATTTGATACTTGTCTTTATCAGGACCTGAAGTTGCCAAGATTGCTTCATTTTCCCAAGACAACAGCACATCCCCTATGCCACGTTCAGCAAAAGTAGTTAATGAACCTCGCGCCCCTGAATCTAATACTTTGACGTTTTTATACAGCTTTTTAACCAACTCACGTGCCTTAGCATCATTCCCACCAGGTTGTTTGAGTGCATACCCCCACGCAGAGAGATAAATCCAACGTGGTGCTCCCCCTGTTTTCGGATTTGGTGTGACGATTTCAACACCTGGTTTGATTAAATCGTTCCAATCTTTAATGTTCTTAGGATTACCTTTACGTACCAAAAAAACTACTGTTGAAGTATAAGGTGCCGAATTATTTGGAAATTCTTTTTGCCAATCTTTTTGTATCAGACCCGCTTTCACAATTTCATCAATGTCATTTGCCAAAGCCAGCGTCACTACATCAGCTTGCAAGCCATCAATCACAGAACGTGCTTGTTTACCTGATCCCCCATGCGACTGTTTAAAATCAATATCCTGCCCTGTTTTCGACTTCCAATACTGTCCAAAATTTTTATTGTATTCTTGGTAAAACTCTCGTGTAGGATCATAAGAAACATTTAAAAACTCTCTTGCCGCATATGTTGCACTATTGAGTCCTAATAAACCCAAAAGACTAACCCATATCATTTTTTTCATTGCAATTCACACTTATTTTTTATATTAAAAACACATTATTTGTTATTTTTTTATTTTACAATCAAATGCTTATAATTTTTAATCAAGCTTATATCTACATTTTAGATATCATTTAAATATAGATACTTATCTCAAAATATGTATTTTGATTATTTTAATGAAAATGTATACTTCTTCACAATAACTACACATTTCTTTGCTAATAATATGCCGCTCTTACAATTAGACGCATTTTTTGGCACACACTGTCAAAAAAAGTCAATTTTGTAAAAATATGTGACACTATTGTACATATTGTGACTATTTTTGGTTAAAATACCGTCATAAGATGAGTTTCTTAGACAAAAATAATATCCTTGGTGGGGGAATACAATGAAATCACGTACTGTTCAATTATTTATGCTTGGCTTAACCTTAGGTTTAGGTCTAGAAGCAGCGCAAGCTGCTGCGATTGCAAACAACCAAAATACAACAGCATTTCAAGTGATCACAGACAAAAAATCACCGATTGAAAAAGCCTTAAGTCAGCAAAAACGTGAAGGCAAACTACTTTTAAATCAAGATGATATTAAAGTTTTTACGTCTTTAAAAACACCTGCATCACAAAACTTTCTAGCAGAACAGCACCAACGTTTTTCTCGTTTTGTACAAGCAATTTTTCAACCGCATAACTCTTAATTTTAACTCCTTTAGACTGTTTTAAATCCTCATTCCCCCAAGAATGAACACGCCCTATCGTTTATTGGTGAATTAAACCTTAAGCAATAGGGCTTTTTCGTTATAATAGTGCCAATTTACATTCTGAATAATAGTTGATTATGACCGTTCGTACCCGTATTGCTCCGTCTCCAACAGGCTTTCCTCATGTAGGTACAGCTTATATTGCGTTATTTAACCTGTGTTTTGCTAAACAACATGGTGGTGAATTTATTCTACGCATCGAAGACACTGACCAATTACGTTCTACCCCTGAATCTGAACAAATGATTTTAGACTCATTGCGTTGGTTAGGTTTAAATTGGTCGGAAGGTCCAGATGTGGGTGGTCCACATGCACCCTATCGCCAATCTGAGCGTATGGGCATCTATAAACAATATGCACTTGATTTAGTTGAAAAGGGTCATGCTTTCTACTGTTTTGCAACCCCAGAAGAACTTGATCAAATGCGTGCAGAACAGCAAGCACGTGGTGAAAGTCCGCGTTATGACGGACGTGGTTTATTACTTTCAGAAGAAGAAGTACAACGCCGTTTAGCAGCAGGTGAAGCACATGTCATTCGTATGAAAGTGCCAACCGAAGGCATTTGTAAATTTAACGATATGCTACGTGGTGAAGTTGAAATTCCATGGGCGCAAGTCGACATGCAAATTTTACTCAAAACTGATGGTTTACCAACTTACCACTTAGCCAATGTCGTGGATGACCACTTGATGGAAATCACGCATGTCATTCGTGGTGAAGAATGGATTCCTTCTGCACCTAAGCATCAATTATTGTATCAATATTTTGGCTGGGAGATGCCTGTACTCTGCCATATGCCGTTGTTACGTAATCCTGATAAATCAAAATTATCTAAACGTAAAAACCCAACATCAATTAATTACTATAAAAATATTGGTGTGCTACCTGAAGCCCTATTGAACTATTTAGGTCGTATGGGTTGGTCAATGCCTGATGAGCGTGAAAAATTCACTTTGGCTGAAATGATCGAACACTTTGACATTCAACGTGTATCTTTGGGTGGACCAATCTTTGATGTGGAAAAACTCAATTGGTTAAATGGTCAATGGATCAAAGGTCTCAGCCCTTCTGAACTGCTAGATACATTATTGGCATGGAAATCTGACCGTCAAACTTTAGAAGATATTGCTGCTGCTATTCAACCACGCATCAATTTATTGTCTGAAGCAGTCAATTGGGCAGGTTTTTATTTCAACCAATTCCCAAACATTACCAAAGAACAATTTGAAAGCAAAAAATTGACGGAAGAACAAGTTCGTCAAAGCTTACAATTTGCCATTTGGCGTTTAGAGAACATGTTTACATGGAACAATGACACGGTTAGCCAAACCCTCATGGATTTGGCAAATCAGATGGAAATCAAACTACGTGACTTTATGCCAACCTTCTTTATTGCCATTGCAGGTTCAACCTCTTCAACCCCTGTCATGCAGTCTATGGTCACCATTGGTCCAGATTTAACCTTTGCTCGTTTACGTCATGCGCTTGAAATTGTCGGCGTTCCGAGCAAAAAAGAAACAAAAGCGTGGGAAAAACTCAATGAAAGCTTAAAATTGCCGAAAAATGATGCAGTTGATGAAGCTTAATGAATTTTTTAGTTGACGCATGGGCGTTATACCCCTAATATAGCGCCCATACAGCGAGATGGTTGAAAAACTTAATCCTGTTGCCTCATAAGTTCCTATCGTCTAGAGGCCTAGGACATCGCCCTTTCACGGCGGTAACCGGGGTTCGAATCCCCGTAGGAACGCCAAATTCGAAAAAGCCACTGACATATTCAGTGGCTTTTTTATTGCCAAAAATTTTTTATTTTGATCACAATCCGCTAAAATCAAATCAGAAAATATCATGTGGAGTCGCAATGCAATACCGTTGCCCAAAATGCCAAAGTTCTAAAATTCTTCCTGTTGCTAACGGTAACACCGCAGCAGTTCGCCCTGTAGTACCTAAAAGCTTGGTTATCCTCATTCCTGCCGTATTTGTATTATTACTTTTAGTGATCATTAGTATTGCAATGTGGATCTTTGGTGATGGTGCTGGACAAACTCTACAAATTGCAACTGTAGTGGCTTTCCTGATCTGTGTCATTGCAGGTGTATTTTTTTGGCGTGATCTACCTGACTTTAAAATTTCAATGCAATCTTTTATGAATGCCAATAAACATTGGAAATGCCGTGAATGCAACCATGAATGGCATATTCAATAATTAAAAAGAGATCAAGCCACACTCATATTCATTTAATGTGAATGTGAGTGTGTAGATCCCTCATCATCACGATGTGTATCTGGTTTTGCATGCTCATGAGTAAGCGCCACACATTCGTTATCTTCAATTTGCAACGTCATTTCAGTGATCCCGTATTCATGACTCAGCAGCTCTAAAGCTTGTTGATATAATGCATTACGATCCGCTGTTGGAGCCAATAAATGCACAGTTAAATGTACATTTTTGGAGCTAATCGCCCATACTTTCAATTGATGGATACTCTCCACCCCCTGCAGAGATAATAAGTCTTGGCGTAATTTCTCAATATCAATTTCTTCAGGCACACCTTCCAATAAAATATTGATACTTTGTTTGAGTAAAGTCCAAGCACGTGGCAAAACCCAAAATCCGATCAATACCGCGATCAAGGTATCCACCCACACCCATCCAGTAAAATAGATCAGTGCTGCCCCAATAATTACACCAATAGAACCAAGCGCATCACTGAATACCTCCAAATAAGCCCCTTTTACATTAAGGCTATCTTTGGCACTCGACATTAAAATCTTCATTGAAATGAGATTAATCACCAAGCCAATCACAGCAACTATCAACATTCCTAAACTTTGAATTTCTGGCGGCTGACTAAAACGTTGATATGCCTCATAGAGAATATAAATCGCTACCATGAACAACATAGAAGCATTGAACAATGCAGCTAAAATCTCAAAACGCTGATAACCAAAAGTGCGCTTATCATCTGCAGGCAGTTTTCCAACTCGAATCGCAACCAATGCGATCGCTAAGGCAGCAGCATCTGTAAACATATGGGCCGCATCTGACAACAATGCCAAACTCTGTGTTAAAAAGCCTGCAATGACTTCGACAACCAAAAATAGCGTCGTAAGAATAAGCGCAATCGTGAGTTTTTTTGCATTTTGCTCTGTCACAACCGCATGACTGTGGTCATGCCCATGATGATCACTCATTCCACTACCTCAGCCTATAAAAGCAACGATTTTTTGATTGTAACGTCTCAATATGAAAAAAACAGTACTTTAAACGCTTAACGCATATTCACTTATTCACGTTTCTATTCACATTTTTCAAAACGCGCTCATAAATATCTAAATCATTAATTTTACAAAAATTTACTCTATAATAAATTTCAATAACACACAAAATAAATCATAACTATTTATAAATTAAAAATATATAAACAAATAAATTAAATAAAACATCCCTCATATTTTTGTACATTCACTCAACACCAACAGATAAAAATTTAATTTATTTTAAAAATAAATGATCCTTCAAAGAATTTACAGATCGTTCGTTCTTTTATATATAAACTCATACATTCATATATTGACAAATTACAATTTATTATTTGAAAAAACTAAAAAAAACGCTACATTATTGATATCTACTTTAGATTCAAAGGTAGTAATGACAAAACTTTGTTAATGGATTAGCAAGGAGGTTTATATGTTAGTACATATTTTTAAACGCTTTTTAGAAAGCACTTCATCGCACTCAATGACTGAGATCAACATAAACGATGAAGCTCTACTCAATGGACGACCATCATCTAGCTGTTCAATAGAAAATCATGACACTCGCAACATCATGTGGGGCTATCTACGTGCTGCTTTACGCGGTGATCAAGAAGCACAATATCAAATGGGCTTAAACTATCTCAATGGACATTTAGGTTTAGATCGTAGCTATATTCATGCAGAGAAGTGGCTAGAACAAGCTGCTCATCAAGGACATCCTTTTGCAAAGGAAGAACTGAAAAAAGCATATAATCAATTGGCATTTTCATAATTATCTTGACCTAAACCAATTTATTTTGAACATTTACTAAGAATTTTTTAAGTTTAGAGCGACACAATGATAATCATGTAACCTCATAAGTTTCTTGAAAACTTGTGAGAACCTACTAGAAAAAGCAAAAGGGTGTTTTTTTTGCTTTTTCTTTATCAGTAACTTATTGTCTTGCGAGCACAATAAAATGGATTTTAATCAATTACAGCGTTATATAAAAAAATCTATTATCTCTTACTTTTCAACAAGTCTTGTGCTACATCGCCATTTGTTTTCTGAATCCCTGCGCAGTTATCAACGTGCCCAACATTTTGAACATTTATCTGTAAATAGCTTTTCATCGCTACCCTATACACTGACAGAGGAAAATCCGAATAGCCATCAACGCAATGCGATTTGGTATTTTTTAAATGCTGCATTACAAGGTTATAGTACCGCCCAGTTCAAATTGGGTATGCTGTATCTCAATGGTCAATTGGGGTTAGAACCCAATCTAGAAAAAGCAGAAATGTGGTTAAATTTAGCTGCAAATCAAGGACATATTGAAGCATCAAATGAGCTTAGCAAGCTTTATTACTTAATCAAAATAAATGCTTAAGATTGATCAATTCAATACTTTGGACTTTAAATAATACAGCATAATAAAAAACCAGCATTAAAGCTGGTTTTTTATGTTCAACATGGTGATTTATACACCAATTTTACGATATTTTTGACGCTTAGTTACAAGGTCATCGCCATCACGTTTACGACGGTATTCTTCAAATTCAGCATAGTTACCTGTGAAGAATTCTGGTGTTTCACCTTCGAATGACAAGATGTGTGTTGCAATACGGTCTAAGAACCAACGGTCATGCGAGATCACCATCACTGTACCTGGGAATACCAAAATTGCATCCTCAAGCGCACGTAAAGTTTCGATGTCCAAGTCGTTTGACGGTTCATCGAGTAAAATCACGTTTGCACCCATTTGCAGGATTTTTGCAAGTTGTAAACGGTTACGCTCACCACCTGACAATTGACCTACACGTTTTTGCTGATCTTGCCCTTTAAAGTTAAAGCGACCGATATACGCACGTGATGCAATTTCATATTCACCGATCCGTAAGATGTCTAAACCGCCAGAAACTTCTTCCCAAACCGTTTTGTTGTCATCAAGCGTGTCACGAATCTGACCCACGTAAGCCACTTTAACTGACTCACCTAGCACTACAGTACCTGTGTCAGGTTGTTGCTCACCTGTCATCATGCGGAATAGTGTAGTTTTACCCGCACCGTTTTCACCCACAATACCCACAATCGCAGCAGGTGGAACAACAAAGGATAAATCTTTATAAAGCGTACGATCACCAAACGATTTGCTAATGCCTTCCACTTCTACAACCTTGTTACCTAGGCGTGGACCAGGTGGAATGTAGATTTCAGAAGTTTCATTACGCTGTTGGAACTCACGTGAGTTAAGCTCTTCAAAACGCTCCATACGCGCTTTGTTTTTCTTTTGCTGACCTTTGGCATTTGAACGAACCCATTCAAGTTCTTTTTTCAATGCTTTAGCAAAAGATTCTTCTTGCTTATTCTCTTGCTCTAAACGTGCATTTTTCTGCTCTAACCAAGAAGAATAGTTCCCTTGATAAGGAATACCCATACCACGGTCAAGTTCAAGAATCCACTCAGCCACGTTGTCCAAGAAGTAACGGTCATGCGTAATCGCCACGATCGTACCTGGGAAATCTTTCAAGAAACGTTCTAACCATGCAACAGATGATGCATCCAAATGGTTCGTCGGTTCATCAAGAAGCAACATGTCTGGTTTAGACAACAGCAAACGGCACAGTGCAACACGACGGCGCTCACCACCAGATAACTTAGATACGTCTGCATCCCAAGCTGGAAGGTTTAACGCAGCAGCAGCTTGGTCCATTTGGTTGACAATATTATGTGCATCCCAAGCATGGATAATCGCTTCCAACTTCTCTTGCTCTTTTGCAAGCGCATCGAAGTCAGCATCTTCAGCCGCATATTCAGCAAATACTTCGTCAAGACGCGCCAAAGCATCCAATGGTTCACGTAAACCATCTTCAACGTTACCACGCACGTCTTTAGTTTCGTCTAATGGTGGTTCTTGCTCTAAATAACCAATTTTAATACCTGGCTGTGCACGTGCTTCACCTGAGAAATCTTTATCTACGCCCGCCATAATACGAAGCAAGGTAGATTTACCTGCACCGTTTAAACCAAGCACACCAATTTTTGCGCCTGGAAAGAATGATAAAGAGATGTCTTTTAAGATTTCGCGTTTCGGCGGAACCATCTTCGACACACGGTTCATCGTGTAAATGTATTGGGCCACGTAGGACTCCTCAATAGAAAACCAAATGGTGGAGTTCGCATTTTTCCTAAAAAATCAGGATAATTGCCAACTCCATGCTCAATGAGCAAAAAAATAATCGCTGCATTATACGATGAAAGTCCCTAAAACATAAGGTATGTCACCCATCTTGTATAGAATGTTACAACAATTTTTCTGTTTAATTTTAAATCAAAGCCTAACAGTATGAATGCTTTTCAGTATTCAATGAAAAACAATCATCTATATGAAATTTTTAGATAAATATTCATTATATTTGCGCTTTATTTCATATCAATAAATGCTAAACTGATTTCATATTTAACTCACGAAGATGACGTAACTATGACGTATAAGGATGAAACGCTCGCGATTCATGCAGGTTATACACCTGAAGCGACCACTAAAGCTGTGGCTGTGCCTATTTATCAAACCACTTCTTATGCTTTTGATGACACCCAACATGGCGCAGATTTATTTGACCTTAAAGTTCAGGGCAATATCTACACACGGATCATGAACCCAACCACTGCCGTTTTAGAGCAACGTCTTGCTGCACTTGAAGGGGGAATTGGGGCTTTGGCATTGGCTTCGGGTATGTCCGCCATTACTTATTCTATTCAAACCATCGCTGAAGCGGGTGACAATATTGTTTCTGTTTCAACGCTTTATGGTGGAACGTATAACCTATTTGCACACACCCTTCCAAAGCAAGGCATCGAAGTTCGTTTCTTCGATTATCAAAAACCTGAAAGTTTGCATGATCTGATTGATGACAAAACTAAATTGGTTTTTGTAGAGTCGATTGGTAACCCGCTTGGGAATATCATTGATCTTGAAGCGATTTCAAAAATTGCCCATGAATATGGCGTACCCGTGATTGTAGACAACACAGTTGCGACACCCGCCCTACTCAAACCCTTTGAACATGGGGCAGACATCGTTGTACACTCATTAACCAAATATATTGGTGGTCATGGTAACTCTATCGGTGGCGCGATTGTGGACAGTGGTAAATTCCCGTGGGGTAAATATCCTGAACGCTTTAAAGTGCTCAATACGCCTGATCCAAGTTATCACGGTGTGAACTACGTAGAAGCTTTAGGTGAGGCGGCGTATATTGCACGTGCCCGTGTTGTACCATTACGCAATACCGGTGCTGCGATCAGTCCTCTAAGCGTTTTCCTGATTCTTCAAGGTTTAGAAACATTAAACTTGCGTATGGAACGTCATACTGAAAATGCACAAAAAGTGGCTGAATATTTACAAGCACATTCAAAAGTGAAATGGGTCAATTACGCAGGTTTAAAAGACCATCCACAACATGCTTTGGCACAAAAATATGTCAAAGGTAAACCCTCTGCTATTTTATCTTTTGGTGTGCAAGATGGCCGTGAAGGTGGAACTCGCTTCATTGATGCATTACAACTTTTCACTCGCTTAGTGAATATCGGTGATGCGAAAAGTTTGGCGTGCCACCCTGCAACAACAACCCATCGCCAGCTCAATGAAGATGAACTCAAAGCTGCGGGCGTCAGCATTGATATGGTCCGCTTATCTGTGGGTATTGAGCATATTGATGATTTAATTGCCGATTTAGCACAAGCACTTGACAAAGTATAATTTTCAAACACTTAAAAGACCTGAACTCAGGTCTTTTTTGCTTTTTAGACGCAATCCATGTATGTTGATCATTCTATTATGAAAATTCAAAAAATAGAGCTTTTACTCTAAAAATTACTTTATATTCATATATTTATTTATAGCGTTTTCATTATTTTCCGTTAAACTTGCCGCTTATAGAGTCTCGTTTTTCATAATGATTCACACACCTCTGTTTCATGGCATATTTTATTTACAGGGAAAATAAATATGAACAAAAAACTAGAACAACTTTTCCAACAAAAAGTACAGGATAAAGTCGTTTTAATCACAGGCGCATCGAGTGGTATTGGTTTAACCGTTGCACATAAACTTGCAGATGCAGGTGCACATGTTCTTTTGGTCTCACGCACCGAAGAAACACTAAAAAAAGTGCAAGCAGACATTCAAGCCAAGGGCGGAAAAGCAGATATTTTCCCATGTGATTTGAATGATATGGATGCCATCGATATCGTATCCAAACAGATTATCTCATCTGTCGATCATATTGATATTTTGATCAACAATGCAGGGCGTTCGATTCGCCGTGCAGTACATGAGTCCATTGATCGTTTTCACGACTTTGAACGCACTATGCAGTTAAATTATTTTGGTGCAGTACGTTTAGTGCTCAATATTTTACCGCAAATGATGCATCGTAAAAATGGTCAGATTATCAATATCAGTTCGATTGGCGTATTGGCAAATGCCACTCGCTTCTCAGCATATGTTGCATCAAAAGCAGCATTGGATGCGTTTAGCCGCTGCCTATCTGCCGAAGTGCATTCACATAAGATTGCGATTACCTCGGTCTACATGCCACTTGTGCGTACACCAATGATTGCACCGACCAAAATTTATAAATATGTGCCGACCCTTTCGCCTGAACAAGCCGCAGATTTGATTGCTTATGCAATCGTGAAGCGTCCGAAAAAAGTGGCAACTCATCTTGGACGTCTGGCATCAATTACTTACTCGATTGCGCCTGAGATTAATAACAAACTGATGTCGATTGGTTTTAATTTATTCCCAAGCTCAAGTGCTTCTGTTGGGAAGAAGGAAAAATTAAATCTCGTACAAAAAGCGTATGCACGTTTATTCCCTGGTGAGCATTGGTAATCTTGATTACTAAGCCATAAAAAACCGCCTTTTGGCGGTTTTTTATTCCACAAGATTCAAACTTATTTTGAACCTTTAATCCCTGCTTGTAATAACAACGCACCTAAACCACCGATTTTATTTTCTTGTGGTTTCGCAGCTTGCGGTTTCTTATCTTGACGTGGTTTGTCTTTATGGTCATGACGATGATGCGGACGATCACCTTGTGGGCGTTTGCCTTGAGGTTTGCGCTCACCACGTTGTTCGCCATGGGCATTATTGAACTCACGTTTTTGACGTGGTGCTTTTGCAGGTGCTTCTGAACCCTCAGGACGCATTGACAAATTCACACGATTACGCTCAGCATCTACAGTCAATACACGCACTTGTACGATTTGACCTGGACGAACCACTTTATGTGGATCAGATACAAATTCATTTGCCAATTCAGAGATATGCACTAAGCCATCTTGATGCACACCCACATCCACGAATGCACCAAAGTTAGTGACATTGGTAATGACACCTTCAAGTTGCATACCTTCTGCAAGCTGACCCACTTCAGTAATATCATCACGGAATTTTGCTGTACGGAATTCAGGACGTGGATCACGACCTGGTTTTTCAAGTTCGCTCAAGACGTCTTGAATGGTTGGTAAACCAAATTTGTCATCTGCAAAATCTTCTGCTTTAACTTGGCGAATGATTTCGGTATTACCAATAATATCTTTCACTGTGGTTGCTTTCGCTTCCACAATTCTGTTCACCAAACCATATGATTCAGGGTGTACAGCCGAAGCGTCTAGCGGCTCTGAGCCGTCCTGAATCCGCAAGAAACCTGCAGCTTGTTCAAAGGTACGCTCACCCAAACGAGGTACATTTTTCAAGGCTTGACGGTTGTCAAAACGACCATTTTCTTTACGGAAATCGACAATTTGCTGTGCAATCGCTTTGTTTAAACCCGCGATATAACCCAAGATCGCAGCAGATGCCGTATTGACATCAACACCCACAGAGTTCACACAGTCTTCAACAACCGCTTCAAGGGTTTTTGCCAAACCTGTTTGGTTAACATCGTGTTGGTACTGACCCACACCAATTGATTTTGGATCAATTTTCACAAGCTCTGCTAACGGGTCTTGCAAACGACGTGCAATTGAAACTGCACCACGAATAGACACATCTAAATCAGGCAACTCATTCGATGCCAATTCAGAAGCTGAATACACCGATGCACCTGCTTCAGATACAGTTACACGAGTCAATTTCAAGTCAGAATTTGCAGTCATCATCTCTGCGATCACCGCTTCTGTTTCACGGCTTGCAGTACCATTACCAATGGCAATCAGGTCAACATTGAATTCACGGCATAGACGTGCAAGTTCAGTGATTGAACCTTCTTTATCTTCTTTTGGTGCAAATGGATAAATGACACTGTGTGCAACGACATCACCAGACTCATTCACAACTGCAAGTTTTACACCTGTGCGAATGCCAGGGTCTACACCCAAAGTACAACGCGAACCCGCAGGTGCAGAAAGTAACAAATGACGTAAGTTTTCAGCAAATACATTCATCGCTTCTGCTTCAGCAGCAAGACGTTTTTCTGTCAATAATGAATGTTCAATCGTCGGACGTACTTTACCGAGCCAGAATAATTTTGCAGTTTGTTTTAAGAAATCCTGTCGAGTCTGTGGTTGTACCGTTTCAAGATCATATTCAGTTTCAATACGTGCCAATGGTGCATCATCTTGCCCATCAACTTTTAAGCCCAAGACATTTTCTTGACGACCACGTAACATTGCCAATAAACGATGTGAAGGGACTTTATTTAAATTTTCAGAGAAATCGAAGTAATCACGGAATTTTTTACCGACTTCTTTTTTCTCATCACTTGCGACTAGACTTTTAAGGACTGCTGTTTTGGCAAATGTTGCTTTTAACTCAGTCGTTAACGCAATATTTTGTGCCCAATCGTCAATAATGATGTGTTGAATTGCATCCAGCTGGCTGTCAAGATCTGCATAGTCTTCATGGCTAAAGCCTGCTAATGCTTCTGTAGGGTCAACATTTTCACTGAGAATTTTCTCAGCAATCGGACCTAAACCTGCTTCTTTCGCTTTAAACGACTTACTGGTACGTTTTGGACGATAAGGCGCATAAATTTCTTCTAATGCATTTTTTGTTTCCGCAGCGTTCACACGTGCAAGTAAGTCATCAGAAAGTTTGTCTTGTTCTTTCAGTGATTCGATCACTTTTTCACGGCGCTCATACAAATCACGTAAATATGTTAAGCGTGTATCGAGTTGGCGTAACTGCGCGTCGTCTAAGCCTTGCGTCACTTCTTTACGGTAACGTGCGATAAATGGAACACTGGCACCTTCATCAATCAGTTGAATGGCAGCTTCTACTTGGTTTGGACGTACGGCAAGCTCACTTGCCAACTGCTGAACTACGTCAGTCATCGTATTTAATTCCACAAGGATAAGGACTAAAAGTTAGTGATTATAAAGACCAAGACCATAAAATCCACAATTGTTTTGCAATTTTCCAATGAAAAAAATGATAAAAGTATAGATTTAGTCAGTTTTCACGCCGTATTTAAGCAAAATAAGGCTTGAAAAAATGATGTTTTATCCCCATCTACTTTAGAAGAAGCCAAGTTCTAAGCTGTGTTAAAGCTTTGTTTATCAAGTCTCAACGTATATTCCTAGATGATTTTTGATTTTTAAAATGACAAATCATGCCGTATCTCCATAACGCTTTTTTACAAAACGTTGTTTTTTGATAAATACTCAAAAATGTTCAAGCAAATGTAAAAAATGAGGTTTTCTTGAGTCTTGCCAACATTTTATAAAATTTAGCCAAACCATTTAAATTCACGAAAATTTTATTTGCATATCAAGCACTTTTTTACGTATAAACAAATGAAGCTCACAATGATTGATAGATGTTGTTATTTGGTTTCAAATCGGGCTTAAAATTGTAATTTTGAGCAAATTGATACATAGTCTTAACAAGAACTTAGGCATTATACTGAGATATACCAATATTTATAATTGATAACATTAAGGGAGTGCATCATGAGTTTGGTTGTACCTGCTGAAAATACTGATGTCGTACAAAACGAAACTGACCGAGTCGAACGCATTTTAGTGGTCGATGATGATGTACGTTTGCGTACCCTTTTGCAGCGCTTTTTGGAAGATAAAGGCTTTGTGGTTAAAACTGCCCACGATGCCACCCAAATGGATCGTTTATTACAACGTGAATTATTTTCACTGATTGTGCTCGATTTTATGCTGCCTGTAGAAGACGGTTTAAGCATTTGTCGTCGTTTACGTCAGTCTAATATTGACACCCCGATCATTATGCTCACAGCACGTGGCAGCGATTCTGACCGTATTGCTGGCTTAGAAGCGGGCGCGGATGACTATTTACCAAAACCATTTAATCCAAATGAATTATTGGCACGTATCCGTGCAGTACTGCGCCGTCAAGTGCGTGAAGTACCTGGTGCACCAAGTCAAAACGTAGAAGTTGTGTCATTTGGTCCATGGTCATTAGATTTATCTACACGTACCCTGACCCGTGAAGGTCAAGTGGTGACATTAACTACGGGTGAATTTGCCGTGCTTAAGGCATTGGTCCAACATCCACGTGAACCTTTGACTCGCGATAAATTGATGAATCTTGCCCGTGGTCGTGAATGGGGGGCAATGGAGCGTTCTATTGATGTGCAAGTCTCCCGTTTACGCCGCTTGATTGAAGAAAATCCTGCTCGTGCACGTTATATTCAGACGGTTTGGGGTGTGGGTTATGTCTTCGTTCCAGATGGTGCTGAATAAGTCACTCTAATTCATTGCTATGAATCTGTTTAAAAAAGTGCTGATCATCTTCTCTGGCTTGAATATCATCAGCATTTTTTACTTTTAGATTGATCAATTTCCACCTATAACAATCATTATAGTTTTGCATTTGATCAACTTTTTCTCATTAGCTCATGACTTTTATTTAGCTTAAGCACTTTTATTTTATTTAATAAGTTAATTTTGACCAATCTGATTGCTATTATTTTAAGTTGAGGTTTAGATCATTTCAATCTTACTATTGGCGATCAGCAACGGCTTAAACACGCATAACCGAACATTTTTGAGCTTGACCTAAACGCCACGTACATTACACTGAAATCAATCAAAATATTGCACAGCATGGGAATGCCTCTGTGAAATTAGACCCAATCGATCCACAAGCTTTTTCTGAATTTTCTGCTTATCAAGAAAAGAAACGTACGCCTTGGGAACGCTTTCTTGACAAAATCAAGCCGCGTTCTGCAGCCATGCGTACCACGGTTTTGGTTTTATTTGTGGTATTTTTCAGTTTATTTATGTCTTTATGGTTCTTTTGGAAAACTTTATATTTACCTGAAATTCAACAACATGCACGCTTTTTAGCCGTTGAATTAGAAATGGTAAATAATCCACGCTTGCAAATTTATCATGATGAGGTTCAACTTGATATTGATGAATGGCTCAAACAACGTGTAGGTGTCGAATACATTACGGACCCAAAAGAATATCCGAATGTAAAAGATAAAATCATTGCAGATTTCTTTACCAATCGCATTGAGCATCAACTCGCTCAAGAACTTGGCCTCAAAGATGTAACCGTTTACTTCCAATTTAAGCCTAGCCCACGGATTTGGGTGCAAACCCCTGAAATGAATGGCAACTGGGTTCGTGAACCCCTAAAAACGTATGCCAACTATAGTCCTGAGCTGATTTTGGGTTGGTTATTGGGCGTTCCATTGATTGCTGCAGCCATTATTTTAACCTTGGTGAGACAGCTCAATCGCCCATTACGCCGGTTGCAAAATGCGGCAAATAATTATAGTAAAACAGGAAAAGCGCCCTATCTCGAAACCAATCATGGACCACAAGAAATTCGTGAGGTCAATCAAGCCTTTAACCATATGATTTATACTTTAGAGCAAACTGAACGTGATCGCCAAATCATGCTCGCAGGGATTTCTCATGACTTACGCACTCCACTGACCCGTATCCGTCTCAGTGCTGAAATGATGCCTGATGAAGACTTTTTAAAAGAGGGCTTAATTTATGATGTTGAGGATATGGATGCGATTTTGAACCAATTTATTTCCTATATGCGAGATGGTTCTGATGAAGAATTACAAGAAACTGATATTAATAGCCTGTTGCAAGAGCTAAGTATTCAGTTTAAACCTCTCGATATTCGCTTCACCCCTCAAGAAATTCCGAAAATTTCAGCTCGATCCTTATCTTTAAAACGTCTGATTGGTAACTTGATTAATAACTCAAAACGCTACGGTGCTGAACCGATTGAACTTGCAGCATATGTAGAAGATGAGAAAATTAAAATCAGTGTGTCTGATCATGGTGAAGGGATTCCTGAAGACCAAATTGCAGATCTCATGCAACCTTTTGTACGTGGCAATGCCGCAAGAACTGTTCAAGGCAGTGGCTTAGGTTTAGCAATCGTGAAACGAATTGTTGACATTCACCAAGGTGAATTACAGATTCACAATCGTTCTGAAGGTGGTCTACAAGCAATTATTTCCTTACCTATTTCATCACCAGAGCCAGAAGAAAATATCGTAAATAATCCAATTCAAAAGATTAAGCAAACATTGAGTGATCGTTTTTAACTATTGCTCAATAAACAAACACTTAGCTTTGTTTGTTTTCCGAACAGCGACTATTATTTCCTTGCGAAATAATAACTTAAAAACCATCATTAAATTTTATACCCACATTTAGTGAAAAAATTAGACCTTAGCATTAGAGGCATGCACAATTTACTTTTAGGGCGGTACAATCCGTCTAGTTTTGAACAAGAATTGAGCGTAAACCATGTCTTTAGATCGTATTCGTTTAGCATCACTGCACAATAAAGTGATGAGCGCAGAACAAGCAGCCACCTTTATCCAAGATGGCATGACTGTTGGGATGAGTGGTTTTACCCGTGCAGGTGAAGCGAAAGCTGTACCTTTAGCACTCGTAGCACAAGCGGAAAAAAATCCGTTAAAAATCACCTTAATCACAGGCGCAAGTCTGGGTAACGATCTTGACAAAAAATTGACGGAAGCTGGCGTTTTAGCACGTCGTTTACCTTTCCAAGTCGATAACACACTACGTAAAGCCATCAACAAAGGCGAAGTGATGTTCATCGATCAACACTTGTCTGAAACTGTTGAGCAAATGCGTAATCTTCAGTTGAAAAAACCTGATGTGGCTGTGATTGAAGCTGTTGCAATCACTGAAGATGGCGGCATCATCCCAACAACGTCTGTGGGTAACTCTGCTAGCTTTGCTATTTTTGCTGAAAAAGTGATTGTTGAAATCAACACCAATTTAAGCCCTGCTTTCGAAGGCTTACACGATATTTATATTCCAACCTATCGCCCAACACGTCAGCCAATTCCATTGACTCACGTAGATGAACGCATTGGTACACCTGCAATCAATATCGACCCTTCAAAAATTGTAGGTATTGTATTTAATAATGATTTGCATGACTCTCCATCTACTGTGACTCAACCAGATGACGAGACTCAAGGCATTGCAAACCACTTGATTGCTTTCTTTGAAAAAGAAGTGGCTGAAGGTCGTCTACCAAAAGACTTAGGTCCATTACAAGCAGGTATCGGTTCAATTGCCAATGCAGTATTAACAGGTCTTAAAGAATCTAACTTCGAAGACTTAGTGATGTATTCAGAAGTACTACAAGACTGTACTTTTGAATTAATCGATGCAGGCAAAATGAAATTTGCTTCAGGTTCTTCAATTACGCTTTCTGCTAAATATGGCGAAAAAGTATTTAATAACCTTGAACAATACAAAGACAAACTGGTATTACGTCCACAGGAAATTTCAAACCATCCTGAATTGGTTCGTCGTTTAGGCATCATCGGGATCAACACTGCACTTGAGTTTGATATTTACGGCAACGTAAACTCGACGCATGTATGTGGTACAAAAATGATGAACGGGATCGGTGGTTCAGGTGACTTCGCACGTAATGCGCACCTTGCAATTTTCGTAACCAAATCGATTGCAAAAGGCGGCGACATTTCTTCTGTTGTCCCATTTGCTTCTCACGTTGACCATGCAGAACATGACGTTGACATCCTTGTGACTGAACAAGGTCTTGCAGACTTACGTGGTTTAGCGCCTCGTGAACGTGCTCGTGCCATCATCGATAACTGTGCGCACCCAATGTACCGTGATGCATTGAATGATTACTTTGATCGTGCATGTGAAAAAGGTGGTCAAACTCCTCACATTCTCCGTGAAGCACTTTCTTGGCACTCTAACTTTGAAGAAACAGGTCATATGTTGACTGCACAAACTCAAGAGAAAAAATCTGCTTAAGATGTTGAATTTTGAGTTGAAATAAGAAACGCCCGTGAGGGCGTTTTTTATTGCACAAATGGGAGATAATTGATATGCCCCTCTCTCTAACTCTCTCCCAAAGGGAAAGAGGACTTTTCAATATTGATCAATCTCAATCATGCAACTTCACCGACCCGTACTTTCTTGTCAATAAACGCGACACTCGCCTGATCCTGACGAATCATCGCGACGGCTTTTTCAGCAATCATGATTGCAGGCGCATTGGTATTGCCATTGACCACCGTTGGCATAATCGAGGCATCGACCACTCGCAAGTTTTGAATGCCATAAACACGCAGACGTGCATCGACAACCGCCATATCATCTACCCCCATCTTACAACTTCCGACAGGATGATATACCGTATCTGAACGCTCTCTGAGAATATGGCGAATCTCTTCATCCGTTTGCACATCCGCAGTGAATAAATCTTTTTTAATGATGTCTTTAAAAGCATTCGACTGCATCAATTTTTGAGTCAGCTTGAATCCTTTGACCATTTCCTCTAAGTCAGACTCATCATCATAAAAATTAGGATCAATCAATAATGGATCATCAATACTCGCCCCACTGATTTTAATCGTGCCGCGGCTTTTTGGATTTAACAAACACACATGGCAGGAAATCCCATGTCCCATATGCATAGTCCGCGCATGATTATCGACAAGTGCCACGACAAAATGTAGCTGCAAATTCGGTAAAGTTTGTTCAGGCGAACTTTTTAAAAAACCGCCACACTCAGCAAAATTAGTACTAATAAGCCCCTTGCGTTCCTTACGATAACGCTGAATTTGCCCCCATAAATCTATAGAACCTTTCAAGGACAAACCAAAAGTACCCGGGATTGCATCGACTTTATAACCAAAAATAAAGTCAGGATGATCGTGAAAATTTTTACCCACACCCGGCAAATGCTTTTTCACTTCAATGCCATGTTCCATCAACTCATGCTGATCACCCACCCCTGACAACATCAAAATCTGTGGGGATTGCATCGCACCTGCACTCAGTAACACTTCACGGCGTGCATAGATTTGCTTCACTTGTCCCGCTTGTTTATATTCCACACCGACAGCGACACCATTTTCAATCAAAATCCGTTGGGTCTGTGCATGGATTTCAACCGTTAAATTTTTACGTTCACGATGCGGAAATAAATACGCCCGTGCCGAACTACAACGCTCACCATTAATATGCGTGACCTGATAAACGCCTAAGCCCTCTTGTTCTGCGCCATTAAAATCATCCAGAATTTTATAGCCTTGCTCTTTTGCCGCAGCCAAATAGCGCGCTTGTAAAGGATTTTCACTTTGTAAATCGGTAACAGATAATGGACCCTCATTGCCATGATAGGCATTGTGAATACGCTGATTATTCTCAGATTTTATAAAATAGGGCAAGACATCCTGATACGACCATCCATCATTACCCAAGGCTGCCCAATGATCATAATCCTGTGCATTGCCACGGATATACACCATGGCATTAATCGCAGATGAACCCCCTAAACACTTACCACGGGGCTGATAGCCCTTGCGTCCATTCAGTCCTTTTTGGGGTACCGTTTCAAATGCCCAATTATTGATTTTTGTAGGAATGCTGATCACCGCTGCACAGGGCACTTCAACTTTCCAGCCATCACCGCCGCCACCAACTTCAAGTAAACAGACCGAGACATTTGGGTCTTCCGATAAACGCCCAGCTAAGACACAGCCTGAGCTCCCCCCACCAATGATGATGTAATCAAATTCCATTTTATTCACGTGATATCCTTGTTGTTTTAAATTTACGCTTTTTTTCATTATGCACATATTTGCTGTTTAAAGAATCATTTCAGCCGAACAATTCAACAATTATGATGATGTGCAAAAATAATTTTTCGATTCAATTGTATAAAAATCACACTTATCATTGTCTAAATTTTCGATTAATCTGTAGCAAATAACATTTAAAAACAAAAGGTCAGTACACCTTATGTTTATGATTCGTCAGTTTCAGGAAAATGATCTGGAAAATGTCATCGCCCTTTGGGAGCTCTGCGATTTAACCCGTCCGTGGAATAATCCTGAAATTGATATTTTCCGCAAAACAGCGCAGCAAGATGGTTTGTTTTTATTGGCTGTCAAAGATGAGCAACTCATTGCAACCGTCATGGGTGGCTATGACGGGCATCGTGGTTGGGTAAATTATTTAGCGGTTCACCCACATGCACAGCGCAACGGTGTCGCAACTGCACTGATTCAACAATTGGAAAAACGTTTAATCGCACTCGGTTGCCCAAAACTTCAACTTTTGGTTCGTAAAGAAAATATTGATGTACAAAGTTTTTATGAACAATTGGGCTATGAGGAAATTGAGGTGGTCTGTTTAGGCAAACGTTTGATTCAGGATTGAAAAATAAAGATGGTATTTCAAAAAAATCCTCACCCTAACCCTCTCCTTTAAAAAGAGAGGGAACTTTCATTACAAATTAGATGAGATCCAAACTCAATATAATGAATAGCTTAAACCCAACCCCTAAAACTTATAACCATAAGATAAACCCAAAATATCCTGACTCATTTGCAACTTCGCTTCACCCCCACCAAATGCCGGTGAAATCGGACCTTTTACTTCATCCTCCAAAGCATGTGTATAGGCCACACTAATTTCCTGATGCGGATCAATATTATACGTCGCACCTACGCTCAGATGATCACGTACCACACCCGGAGCTAGCACATTTAAAAACACTTCACTGTCCCGAATCGGTTGATCATTATGGCTATAGCCTGCACGTAAAGTCAGCTTAGGATGTGCCTGATAGCTCACACCAATTTTATAGACATTGATATCATCCCAACCAAAACCAGGACCGTTGTCCGAACCAAAGACATGACCTTGTTGTAACTGTGCGACATCAAATGAATGACCAACAGAGTCAACATCTGAATAATTAATTCGCTGTACATCCGCTGCTACAGTTAACTTCGGTGTGACTTTGACGGCTGCACCAATGCCATAACTTTCAGGCACATCAAAATCACCTTGTTCTGCAAATAAACCCTGATATTTTTTAAAGCGATCTGCATTGATTTTAGATGAATAACTTGCCCCTAAAGTTAAACGATCATCAAAAAACTGTCCCGTCCAACCAATGCGTGCACCAATGCCAGTTGCATCATCTTTACCACGATTACTTAAATTTTGACCATCTTGAGAATAACCAGCAAAAGCCCCTATACCTTTAGCTTCAAAACGCTGATATAGAATATTGGTCGCTACACCAATCGATTGATTTTTTGCATATTTCCATGAAACTGCAGGTGAAATAAAGACTTGGGTCAAATCGACACCAGCAGTGCCCTGATTGCCAAATGCCGCATACGGATTTTGCTTATAGCCCGTGTTCATGCCGCCATTTCCATAAATCGCAAGACCCAAAGCCACCTGATCATTCACTTGATGATTCACAGCCAATTCAGGTAAAACAAAATACTGGCGCCCATTGCCATCATAATTACCATTGGCATTGGGATAACCTTGAGGCATTTGGTTACCGCTGATTTGAGCAGAACGGTCAGGAGAAAAAATAGTTGCCCCGACATCGACACGATCACCCATCCAACTTAAACCCGCAGGGTTATTGGCAATAGTCAAAGCATCCTGAAATTGTGCAATCGAAGTCCCTGCATTGCCTTGTGCTTTTACGCCATAACCATGCATAAAATAACCTGTTGTTGCATACGCCATAGAACTTAATAAAGATACAAATAAAGCTAACGGTAATAGTTGATATGTAGCTTTCATGATTCATCTTATCTAACAATAATATATTTCTTAGTATATTGTTGAAGGTATATCTTGTAATCAAAAATAAATTAACATGTTTATTCTATTTTTTCATAAAGCGTTTTTTCTTTAATGTTTTTAATTTCCCTATTCTCAAGTAAACAGGAAACTCTACAACCAAATCTTCATTTTCAACATTGAGTACTTCAGCCAAATCAACCAATGGATGATCTTGATTTTTTTCACAATAATGTTTTACTGCTGACCATGTCAATAAATATTTCAACAATTGTGCAGCCGACCATTGATATTGAATCTTAAATGCACAGTCTTCTATTTCTTCAAATGGAAAAGGTATTGTTTTATACCCTTCATCAATATAATGACGCTCACTATCCCAATAACCTTTTAATTTTTCAAAATAAAGCGTTTGAATCTGCTGCTGAACCTTGTCCTGCTGCACACAAATCATACCATAACCAATGACCGCTAAAATTCCTGTAGGCTTCAGTGTACGATAAACTTCTTTATAAAATTTTTCAAAATCAAACCAATGGATCGCCTGTGCAACAGTAATTAAATCAAAGCTCTTATCTACAAAAGAAGTTTGTTCTGACGCTTGTACCTGATAACTAACATTTTCAAAATAAGGGGCGAATTGTAATTGATTGGCACTTATATCTGTTGCCACAATATGATCAAAATAAGGGGCAAGCAATTGGGTAAATTGTCCTGATCCCGCACCTGCATCCCAAGCAAAATTTTTCACAGGTACATATTGTAATATTTCCTGCAATACCTCTTGCGGGTAACTTGGTCGAGCTTGTTGATAAAGCTGACTGTCTTTTGAAAATAGATCTTTCATTTTTTAATATGTGATATATTTCTCATTTTATTAATATACGCATAATTTGGTGAGATACAAATTATATTGTCTAACAAGATAAAGCTTTATTGTCGCGTTCATCTTCAAATAAAAAGATATCGTGATGATAAAACCAGTTCAAAACTTTTCTAAAAATTTTAAACAAAAAAAAGCTCTAAATTTATATTTAGAGCTTTTTTAAATATGGTGGCGAGACCCAGGATCGAACTGGGGACACACGGATTTTCAATCCGTTGCTCTACCGACTGAGCTATCACGCCGATGGGGTGTATTAAGCCGTATCTGAATAAATTAGTCAATATAAATCATTACTTTTTTATTCATTCGAGTAAATTTTACTCAAAAAAAATCTCTGATGGGATCAGAGATTGAAATCGTAAATACGGTTTTTAAATATGGTGGCGAGACCCAGGATCGAACTGGGGACACACGGATTTTCAATCCGTTGCTCTACCTACTGAGCTATCACGCCGATGGAGCGTATTAAACAGTTTAATGCTTTTGCCGTCAAGTCTTGAATGAAAAAATTGATTCATTAGTCTATTTTTACAGCAATATGACCATTTGTATTTAGAAACAATAAAAAAGCAGCCAATAGAGCTGCTTTTCATAAAATACACAAATTAGAGTTTATCGATGTGTGCCAAACACCGATGGATTGCACCACAGCCTGGTTCAAATTTCTTCACGCCCTTCTCTTCTTCAAGGCGGCACGCTTCTTCCACTAAGCGTTCTGCAACACCACGCCCACGATTTGCTGGATGTACCACAATATTTTCTAAGGTTTTGCTTTCACCTTGCCCCGTACACCAAATTGCACCAATAATTTTGGTATTAAATTCTGCAACGTAAAGTAGGGTATACTGAGCTAAGTTTTGCTCAAGTTGTTCAATGGCATCTTTACCATCGGCAAATTCTGGACTAGTGTCGTAGAGGCGCTCAAGTTGATTACGAACTTCGTCATTTTCAAGTGAAGTTTTAGCATGTACGGTTATAGGCATTGATTAACCCTCCTGAGCAATCTAATATGCTGTCACTTTCGTCACAGCGAAACATCTTTTACATCAAACTTTTAATTTTTGACGTTTTTTGAGGAACGTGTCTATGGCACAACGTATCAGTGAAGTGGTAAGAAACACCAACGAAACCAAAATTCGAGTTCGAGTGAATCTTGATGGTACAGGTCAAGGCACGCTCAATACAGGTGTTCCATTTTTAGACCATATGATTGATCAAATCAAGCGTCATGGTTTATTTGACATTGATATTCACTGTGATGGTGACTTAGAAATCGACGATCACCACACTGTGGAAGATTGCGGAATCACTTTAGGACAGGCGTTTGCCCAAGCACTCGGCGATAAAAAAGGCTTAAAACGTTATGGTCATTTTTATGCACCGCTTGATGAATCTTTAAGCCGTGTTGTCGTGGACTTGTCTGGTCGTCCAGGTTTATGGATGGATATTCCATTTACACGTGCGCGCATTGGTACATTCGATGTCGATTTATTCTCTGAGTTTTTCCAAGGCTTTGTGAATCACGCACTGATGACACTTCATATCGATAATTTGAAAGGCAAAAATAGCCATCACCAAATTGAAAGTGTATTTAAAGCATTTGCGCGCGCACTGCGTATGGCATGTGAAATTGACCCACGTGCTGAAGATAAAGTCGCTTCTACGAAAGGAACATTGTAATGACCCGTATTGCCCTTCTTGACTATGGCATGGGAAATCTTCACTCAGCAGCAAAAGCACTTGAACATGTCGGTGCAACGGTGGATGTGACCAATGATCCCAAGCTGATTGCTCAAGCAGATAAAATTGTATTCCCAGGCGTAGGTGCAATGCGCGACTGTATGCAAGGCATGCGTGAAGCAGGGATTGATGAAGTCGTACGTCATGCTGCATTTAACAAACCTGTGCTTGCGATTTGTGTCGGTATGCAAGCTTTGATGCAATCTTCAGAAGAAAATGGTGGTACTGAGGCTTTAGGTATCTTTGCAGGTTCTGTAAAGCATTTTCCTGAAATTGAAAATTTAAAAGTTCCACATATGGGTTGGAACCAAGTGCATCAAGCTGATCCTTCTCATCCAATGTGGAAAGATATTGATCAGGATGCGCGTTTCTATTTCGTGCACAGTTATTATGTAGAACCCAAAGATCAAAACTTAGTGGCTGCGACTTGTGATTATGGCTTAGAGTTCTGTACAGCTATCCATAAAGAAAACTTGTTCGCAACCCAGTTCCATCCTGAAAAAAGTCATACAGCAGGTTTGCAATTGCTCAAAAACTTTGTGGAATGGGATATTTAAAGTTGAGCCCATTTGAGCTGAGCCAATATCATTTGGCTCAGCTTGAGTCGTAATTTCATCTAAAAATTAAAATCTTAATTTGATTTATTTTCTTTTTTGTTTAACATTTAATCAAATTTAAAACAAAACATACGTTTAAATTTTAATAAATACATTTTCTAACCATCTCAATTGAGTAAAAAATGAACAATAATATTCAATCTAGCGACTCGGGTCTGAGCGCAAATGGACGCTTTGGGCGTTTATCCTATCTTGCTTGGAATATGCTACTCGGCTTCTTTTTGATGTTTTGCGGTGTTCTCGCTGCATTCATCGTACCGAATATGATGGCAAATATGTCCTATGGCGCAAGTCCATCACTTGGCTTTTTTGTACCCATCATTTTGATTTATATCATTCTGCTTTATTTTACTTATATTTTTGCGATACGTCGTTTGCATGATCTCAATAAAACAGGTTGGCTGTCATTGGTGTTATTAATACCCTTGGTCGGGATATTTTTTTGGATTTATATTTCCTGTGCCAAAGGCGATGAAGGCAATAATAATTATGGTGCACCTCGCCTAACGCGTGGCTGGGAAAAAGTTTTAGGCTGGATTTATATCGTTATGATTCCACTGAGCCTTATTTTAACGGTTGCTGTTGCGATTCCTGCTTATCAGAGTTATGTCAAAAATGCAGAAGCGATGCGTATGCAGATGGAACAAATGCAACTAGAACAAACATCTGAATATTCAGAATAATACTGCGTTAGCATCAATATTTGGTGGTGTTTCAAAAAGTATGCTGACATTAAATGAAGCCATTATTGATGTAAAAAAAGGTTAAGTCGAAAGCTTTAAAATGGTTTTCAATCTTTTTTGAAAAATTACAACTCCTTCTAAAACCGCGCCTAATTCGATGCCTTATTTTGCAATTATTACCTTCAATACCTACAGTAAAAAATTTACCAATACTTTGCTTGCAGTTTTTAAAAGCAGTTATGAAACTGTCCCAATGATCACTTGCAATTCGGGTGTAGTGAATACCTAATTGTTTAAGCTTTGCCTTCAATCGTTGAACTGTAGCTAAGTCTCTTTTACCCCAAACATAAGCAACAATCTCACCTGTTTCTCGATGGTAGGCGTAAATAAGCCATTGTTTATTATTTTTATTTCCCACAAAAGTCCAAAACTCATCAACTTCAAGAGACTCATAATGACTTTGTTTAGGCTGAATTTGGTAGGTCGATTCGGTTAAAGTACGTAAAACTTTACCGATACTGATTCGCTCAACTTCAGCGATATCTCGTATACCACTACCTCTGACCATCAACTGTAATATTTTTCGAGTAATGCCTGAATGACATCCTAGATAGCTCAGAGCATGGTCACCAATAAACTGACGTTTACAGTCTTTGCACTGATAGTTTTGTTTCCCATCTACTTTGATGCCATTTTTCTTTATACTGTCACTGAGGCAGGTTGGACATTTGATTTCTAGAGTTATTCGCATTTCTCTATTTTATCAAAATTCAACCTGCTTTGTTTCAGCATACTTTTTGAAACACCACCCAATATTTTTCATTTGAATATCAATCAAGCCAATGCATTTGGCTTGATTGATATACTTATAACATTGGGTCTGAATTTCAAAAATTACACATCACACAGGTCTGCCAATTTTTTATCATCATTCAAAGATACTACATGATACCGATTCTATTTTTCTTTAGTCAATGATCACTTAAAGCCTTCAGCGCTTAATGATTTGACTCATTTTTCGTCACAAAGCCGCCTTCTAAAGGCTCTACACTAATTTTAATTTCCGCTTTTAAGTTTAAAGCTGCATAACGGTCTTTGATTTCTCCCATCAGCTGCTCCATGGTGGCTTGGCTTAAATCTACTTCAGATGCAACATAAGCTTTATTGACCAAATCAGCCTGATCTTGTTGGTTTTGTTGTTTTATTTCACTGTTCCAACGCTCAGTCATACCCACCAAACGCGCCAATTCAATTAAACTTTGCGCACTAGAAGGTGTTGAGTGTTGCAACCATTTGCTCATCGTGCCTTTAGAGCTTTCTAAAATATTCACAATGTCAGTGGCTTTAATATTTTTGTCCTGAATCAACTGCTTTAAACGTTTTGCGCCTTCAATTAAAAGATCATCCTCTTTTTCAGCCATGACCTATCCTCCCAATTACTCACCTCACAAAGCTACCACCTTTTATCTAAGTTTGTTATAACAATACGATGAATTTTTAATGTGCTGAATGTCTGTGGAACTGCCTATTTCTGCTTTGCCAAGCAAAGAATACATCCAAAGTTTGCCTCGTTTTCAAAATATTGCATTGGAAAATATTGTGGTGATCAACACAGTGCAACAATGTCAAAACATCGAAGCGGAGCTTAAAATAGCAGCAGTTTTGGGTTTTGACAGTGAGTCCAAACCCACCTTCCATAAAGATGATGTACAAACAGGACCACATTTAATTCAGTTAGCAACCTTTGAAAAAGCCTATTTATTTCAAGTTTCAGATGAAATTCTAAATTTTTTAAAACCCATTTTTGAAAATAAAGATCAAATCAAAGTGGGTTTTGGTCTCAAAAATGATGCACATTTGTTTCGAAAAAAAGGCATTGAGCTATACAGCATCATTGAACTCTCCAAATGTTTTAAAAGTTTTGGTTTCAATAATCCTGTGGGCATTAAAAATGCCATGGCATTGTTATTTAAAGTCAATTTTCCTAAAAGTAAATCGGTCAGCACTTCAAATTGGGCTCGAAAAACCTTAACCACGCCACAAATTGAATATGCTGCAGCCGATGCTTATGCAGCTGTGTTGATTTTTGAGGAATTGCTGCGTTTAGGCTTATTACCAACAAGCATTCCTAATACTTCACTAAAATTAAGAATTCGCCCGAATAAAGCGAAAACTATCACTTAGAAAATGATCAAGTTTTTGCTAAGATGAGCCTCAATAAATTTTGATGAGATTGGGCAAGGAGCGAAAGCATGCTGATCATCCCTGCAATTGACCTGAAAGATGGTAAATGTGTCCGTTTAAAACAAGGGCGTATGGAAGACGATACTGTATTTTCTGACGATCCTGTAGCAACTGCACAACATTGGGTAAATGAAGGCGCACGCCGTTTGCATTTGGTTGATTTAAATGGTGCTTTCGCAGGTACACCTATTCACAAACCTGTGGTTGAAGCGATCGCTAAAGCTCAACCTGATTTACCGATTCAAATCGGTGGTGGTATTCGTTCACTTGAAACCATTGAGCATTATTTAGATGCAGGCGTATCTTTTGTCATCATTGGTACAAAAGCTGTGAAAGAACCTGAATTTGTTGAAGAAGCATGCAAGAAATTTGCAGGTCATATCATTGTCGGGATCGATGCCATGAATGGCATGGTTGCAACAGATGGTTGGGCAAATGTCACTGATGTAAAAGCGACTGATTTAGCTAAACGTTTTGCTGATGCAGGCGTTTCTAGCATTGTCTACACTGACATTGCGCGTGATGGCATGATGCAAGGTGTAAACGTTGAACAAACTGTTCATCTTGCAACCTATTCTGGTCTTCCTGTGATTGCTTCAGGTGGTGTGACCAATCTTGATGACGTACGTAACTTGAAAGGTCAACCAGGCATTTTAGGTGCGATTACAGGTCGTGCAATTTATGAAGGGACTTTAAACCTTCGTGAAGCACAATTGTTATTAGATGAACAAGCATTGTAATTATTCCAAATAAAATACATGTAAAAAAGAGGTCAATATGACCTCTTTTTTATTATCAATTAAAACTATCTATCCACCCATTGACTGAGTTCAGCCATACAATCATGCGTAGATGGGGCATACATCAACAAATGAAAAAATCCAAGCCAATGCTTCCATTTATACTTCAAATTTATTTTTTAACACACGATATGATGTGTAAAATATCACTCTGATTTTTAATAATTTTATTTATTTTCTTACTATAAGTTTGATCTAACAAAGAAATAGAGCATGTTAAACTACAGCCTTGTTAAGTTCTTCACCGTGCTATGTTTAACCCAACCCGCTTCCCTAAAGCACCACAACTGGCTTTAATCTTTATTACCATCATTTGGGGTGGTAGTTTTATCACTGTGCAATACGGCTTAAATTTCAGTAGTCCGATTTTATTTGTCGCCTTACGTTTTGCAGCCGCAGCCATTGCCGTCATTGCTTTGTCATGGAAACATTTAAAAGGTTTTAACCGTAAGGAAATCTTCGCAGGCTTTTGTATCGGCCTAGTGATTGCCTTAGGCTATGGACTACAAACGATTGGTTTAAAAACCATGAGTAGTAGTGAATCCGCTTTTTTGACTGCCCTCTATGTCCCTTTAGTCCCGATTTTAATGTGGTTCATTTTTAAGAATGTGCCACATGTCATGACTTGGCTTGGCGTACTTTTGGCATTTTTGGGTTTAGTATTTTTAACGGGCAATGGTTTTGGGGCGATTCATCTACATTTTGGACAAATCATTACCCTGCTGGGTTCGATTGCTATTGCTTTCGAAATTATTTTGATCAGCCACTTTGCAGGTCAGGTGAATGTACATCGAGTCACTGTACTTCAACTGATTTTTGCTTCGCTCCTCTGTTTTATGATTGCCCCCTTGGTAGGTGAACACCACATGCCACAATTTCATTGGCAATTATGGGCAGTACTCTGTGCTTTAGGCTGTGCAAGTGCAGGGATTCAATTGGTCATGAATTGGGCACAGCGCAGAGTTGACCCCTCACAAGCTGCCATTATTTATGCAGGTGAACCTGTATGGGCAGCCGTGTTTGGACGTATGGCAGGTGAGCGTTTATCTGCCTTGGCTTTATTGGGAGGGTTATTGGTCGTGATGGGTGTGATCATCAGTGAATGGCGACCAAAGTTTTTGGAGAAATCAAAATTACAAAACAATCAATCACGTTGATCATCGTGATGGCTCTTTCTTCTCCAACAACATACACGGCTGATAATACTCAACTTGAGGCATCGGATCATAAAATGGGTGCAATAATGCTTTCCATTGTTGATATTCAGCAGATTGACGAAAACCCTCAGTATGGTCTTCAAGCTTGTCCCAAAATACCAATAAAATATAACGGTGTGAATCCTGAATATTTTTAATCAATTGCACCGCATTTAAGCCCGACATCGGATAAATAAATGCCTTTGCTTGCTGAAATGCGGCTTCAAAAGCCTGACTTTGTTCAGGCTTAATCTGTAAATGAACGTGTTCTATAATCATGCTGAGTGCTACTATTGTTCAACATGTCACTTCTAAGCGACAGGCTTGTTTTTATTTTTAAAATACATTAAATAGGCAAAGCACGATCATCATTCAAAGCGACAATCCCACGAATCGCCCGATATACAATCCAAATCCAAGAGAAAAATAATACCGCACCACAAAAAATAGATGCACCTAAAGCCACACCCGCAAAAGCGTTGACATTATCGGTGGTAAAAAATAGAAAAATAAAAGGTACAAATGCCAAAACTGTCCAAATTAGATACCCCCAAAAGGTACGAATTTGCCATTTAAAATGACTTTCATATATCGTGCCACGTACAGAATCCAATTTGACATAGTTAATGATCAAAGCAATCAGCACCAAAATGCCTGCTGAAAAAATTCCAATAATATAAAGAATATATAAGATCAAAGTCAGTGATTTGCTGTTATTTGTGTCTGTATAACTATTCATTGTTATATCCTCAATAAAGGCAACTGCTCATCTTTAAATTTTAAATACGTTCAAAGGTGAAATGAGCCATAAAATCAATAAAATATTCAAAAATATAGTACAGAAATAAATTTTTCTAAACGGTTGTTTTTGTGTTTTATGTCGTAAACGTTGTTGTGCCAACCATGCCGCAGGCCACCCACCCAAAAATGAGAAAATATGCAAAGTATTTTCAGGTACACGGCGATTGCCCTGTTGCGCTGCCTCTTTGTCTTGCGCATAGAACCAATAGGTCATGGCATTGATGATACTGATCAATAATAAAATCATGCCACTGAACCAACCAATCACCGTCAATCCAACCAAAATAATAATATAGGTAATACACAAAACCTGCATCGGTGGTATTTTCTGTACTGATTTGGCTGAGTTTTGATTTTTAGGTTTAGCACTCTTTTGGGTTTGTGACGCTTTTAAATAACCCACTTGTGTTGCTTTATAACGTCCATTGGCATCGACCTGAACGTTATATTCTAGAGCACAACCCAAAATTGGTCGTGGTCCTTTTTGTGCAAAGTCTTTGATATGTAGAAAGACTCGCCCCTTGGCTTCATCATTGGGTTGAATAAAGCCATAGCCTTTGTCATCAAACCATTCGACTAAACGTCCTTGATCGCGCATTTCTATTTTCCAAATATTAAGAAAAAATAATAGTTCTCTTGCAAAAGTCAAAAATAACCATGAATTGAAAAGTCCCTTCTCCCTGTGAGATGAGCGTAGCGCAAGAGGAGAAGGTGATTTTTCATATAAATTCTCTCCCTAGCCCTCTCCTGAAAAAGGAGAGGTGAGGAAGATATTCCGCAAGACTGTGCATTCAATCTTAATCACAAATCGACTTACGCAAGAAATCTAATCCATTAAAAGAATACAATTCAAAATCATGACAATTAAGCAGTTACAAACTTCAATCTTTCTACCAGCATATTACGCATTTCTAAAGGATTTTTCTGCAAAATATCCTCGCCTGTACGTCCTTCAGCTTCATTCATCTGCGCCACCTGTAAACGCATCATCCAAAAACGTCCTGCTGCCATTGCCAAATACAATTCTAAACAAGCTTTTTCATCTGCCGTTAAAGGACGTACTGTTTCGTATGCATTTAAAAAGGCAATGGCTTTGTCTTCATTCAATGCAACATCAGGATATTCAGTACAGAAATCATTTAAAGTAATCGCAATATCAAACAGTAATTCATCATGATTTAATTCATAAAAATCTAAAATACCGTTGAGTTGATCGCCATCAAATAAGGTATTGTCACGAAATAAATCAGAATGAATAAAACCTTTTGGACGATTTGGATACATTACTGTTAAAGCTTCATACAGTCCCAACAAATTATTCAGCAATGTTTGGTCTGCTATGTCTAAGCTTGGGCGAATCTGGCGTGCCACCTGATACCAATAATCATGGTCACGTACACTGCTACGTGTTAATGCAAAATTTTGTAATGCCACATGCATTTTTGCTTGCGCAATTGCGATGGCTTCAGCTTGTGCCAAACTGGCAGGTATCGGGTGGTTGCCCAGCATGCGTGGGGCTATCTGTGCGGGTTTATCTTTTAAATGGTGAATCGACTGGCCTGAATGTTTCAACGGCACAGGAACAGGTAAATCATGCTGCCCTAAATGTTCAAGCACAGGCACTAACTCACCTGCGGCTTGTGCATCCATATTTTCAAACAAGGTCAAAACAAACTGTGAACCATTTGCACAGACAATAAAATAGTTGGTATTTTGAATGCCGCCTTGAATCGGATTCAGCTCAATCACCTCCAATCCATAAGGTGCTGCGAAAGCTTGAACTTCCTGTAAACTCAAAGTGGTATAAACCGACATACAAAACCTGCGAAAAAACTTACATAATTTTGATAGAATACCCTCTCTCAGGTTTTAGGTGTAGCACCTACACCCTTCAGTTTCATAATCGGCTGTTATTTTTGGAAAAAATTATGCTTGCTAAACGTATTATTCCTTGCCTCGATGTAGATAATGGGCGTGTGGTAAAAGGTGTCCAATTCCTTGATATTCGTGATGCAGGCGATCCTGTTGAAGTAGCCCGCCGTTATAATGAACAAGGTGCAGATGAAATCACCTTCCTTGACATCACTGCCACGTCTAATGGACGTGATACGACTTACCGTACTGTTGAACGTATGGCAGAAAGCGTATTTGTACCTTTAACTGTAGGTGGCGGTGTACGTAAAGTTGAAGATATTCGCTTATTGTTAAATGCAGGCGCAGACAAAGTCAGTATCAACTCAGCAGCAGTGTTTAATCCTGAGTTTGTCCAAGAAGCATCTCAACGCTTTGGTGCACAATGCATCGTCGTTGCCATTGATGCGAAAAAAACAGGTGAAAATAAATGGGAAATTTTCACGCATGGTGGTCGTAAACCAACTGGTATTGATGCCATTGAATGGGCTGTAAAAATGGCTGACTTTGGTGCAGGTGAATTACTTGTCACCTCTATGGATGCCGATGGTACCAAAGCAGGTTATGACATCGAACTCATGCGCAATATCAATGACCGTGTCACGATTCCAACCATTGCATCAGGTGGGGTCGGTAATTTACAGCATTTAGCAGATGGTATTTTAAAAGGTGGTGCAGATGCTGTTTTAGCAGCATCTATTTTCCATTTTGGTCAATACACCATTCCTGAAGCGAAAAAATATCTTGCAGAACAAGGTATTGAAATGCGCCTTTAATTTATAGCCTGTCGCAGAATCAAAAAAAGAGTGTTCAATGAATGCTCTTTTTTATTTTTATATGGCATCATCATCAAAAAATGCGTTCTTGTGATTTATGAGCATTTAATAACAACCGCAATCATCTCCTGTCGATTTTAAAAAGTAATATAAGCAATTTTTTCACTTTTCTACGCACGGTCAAGAAAAGCGAAAGCACGGTATTTTGCTTAATGGATCTATCTGAGAGACAAAAAAAAGGAGTCTTGAAGACTCCCTATAAACCGAAATATAAAAAACTAAACATTACCTAAGAGAAACTACAGCACATAGATTCATCAAAGATCTTTGGGTGAGTTAAATTTACGCTGAATTGCATGCACAATATTGACATCAGAAATCTATTTTTATGACAATTTGCGACAAAACACGTATTTTTCACTCAAAATTGTCTTTTTTTTATGCTATGACAAGTGAGTCATGTCATTTTCTACTTTAAGTTGCTTTTGTTGCGCCCATTTCACTGGGAAAAATTTCTCCACAGTCTTCGACAACCATTGCGCAGTATTTTTCGGTAATACCACCCCCAAAGGATTTTGCTCTTTTAAATCTGCGGATGACACTACTCGTGTACCTAAAATATAGTCAAACCATGGTTTAGTCACACACCAATTGGCATCTTGATTAGAATTCATATGGTGATCATAATGCCAAGGAATTTTACGTTTTGCCCATTCAGGATGTAAGTGTGCACGACGATGAATATAATAATAATTACAGGCACTATAAACTGATGCAGCAACCATACCTTTAGAAATGGGATAGAAAATTAAACTCGCTGCACCTGCAACCACCACCAGGGAAATAACTTCATTGCGTGTACGCCAATTGCTTAATCCTTCTACATAACCATGATCATGAAATTCTGTTTTTCGTACTTCACGATGATGTTCCCAATGTGATTTCATACTCCGTGGTACAGGACTAAAACGTGCCTGCCCTACACGGTGAACGCCATGCAAAATATATTTGTGTGCAATCCACTCAAAGCCATTAGCAAATATGATTCCTGCAACAAATCCCTTTATCATGTGAATTCTCCTCAAACCTTATGGTCATACTAGGACAGTTATTTGAAAAGATATTGACCTTTTATAAGGCATTATTGACAAATTACGACATTTTTTTACTTTTTAGTACGCTTCACATGCACTCACTTGTCCCTGATATAAACACACGGTATAAATGCAATTTGATATGAACAAAACCTTTTTTGAAAATAAAAATATGCATCAACTCAAAAATTATTCTGGCACTGTTTATGGGGGGTTAGGTCAACTCCTCTACACTTATATGCAAGCAAAAAATCTTAATATTTCAGAAAAACTGCATAGTGTTCAAAATCTTGAACGTTTTGAGTTTCAAATTTGGCGTGAGCTTTTAGATGAAATCAATGCGCAAGTGCACAGCCCTGCACTTGGCTTAGAAATTGCGGAATATGTACAACCGAAACATTTAGGAATTATTGCCTATATCACCCAGTCATGTGACACCTTAGGTGAAGCACTGACACGTTATTATGATTTTCATCGCTTAATCTATGACGGTGGCCCACTCAAAATTGAAGTGCAAAATGAATTTATTTCAATCGGTTGGGAAGTTTTACCTATTGAGTTAACAACACAAATTACCGATGAGATTGCATTGGCTTTATTGGTTCGTTTTTTACGCCTTTATATACAACTTGACTATATTCAAATTGAACAAGTGAACTTTATTCAACCGCCACCTAAAAATACACGTATATATCAAACGTTTTTTAATGCACCGATTAAGTTTTCTCAACCCAAAGTTGAATTACTTTTACCCTTAAAATTATTTTCAGCACCGTGTAAAAGTCCTGATTCAACTTTGCATCAAATCATGATGCAACAAGGCAAAGAATTACTGCAAAAACTTCCCGAAGGTACACAACTTGACGAACGCCTACAACAAAGTATTCTCAAAGGATTACAAAAAAATAACTATCAAATTGAATCAATTGCGGCGCAGTTACACATGTCCGTACGCCAATTACAACGCTATTTACAACAACAACATACGACCTATCAAGAGCGTGTACAAGAAATTCGACAATTGCTTGCAATGCAGTATTTACAAGATCCCCATTTGAGTTTACATGAAATTGCAATACTGTTGAGTTATTCAGAACAAAGTGCTTTTCAACGTGCTTTTAAACTTTGGTCAGGTTTAACCCCTCGCCAATGGCGCAAAAACCACCTTGGAAAAATCAAATAAATTACATTACGAATCAAAATAATGTGATATAAATCACAGTTTATATATTAATTTAACCTCAAACAAAAATAGGTAAATGAAATGAATAAATACTTAGCAGAGCTTTTGGGCACATTTTGGTTAGTTTTTGGGGGCTGCGGTAGTGCGGTATTAGCTGCAGCCTATCCTGAACTTGGCATCGGATTTGCTGGAGTTGCATTGGCATTTGGTCTAACTGTACTCACAGGTGCATATGCTTTTGGTCATATTTCAGGTGGACACTTTAATCCTGCGGTCAGTGTTGGCTTATGGGTCGGTGGTCGTTTTGATGCCAAAGATTTAGTCCCATATATTATTTCTCAAGTGGTCGGTGGTACTTTAGCTGCTTTTGTTCTGTACATGATTGTACAAGGTCAAGCAAACTTTACAGGTGTCGGTAATTTTGCAACCAATGGTTTTGGTGATTTATCGCCAGGTAAATATTCTATGCTTTCTGCATTAACGTGAATTCGGCTTAAGCAGATTTTAATTCAATAGGTTTTAAAATCTGCTGAATTCCTGAATTATATCCATTCACAAGTACCAACGCATATAAGGTTAAAGCTGAGAATATTGTCGTCAATAATCCTATTTTTGATCTATGGCGAGTGTGTTCAAGATCAAATTGACTTTTCATCAAATTAAATGGTGCTTCAATAATTCCACGTTTTTTTAATACAGCATGATCAAATGGATCTAAAACTTGTGGTTTCATATTTCTTTTTACACGTGTAATCAGTTGAACACCAACTTCTGCAAGGCGATCCTTCCAATTCTTACCAATATAGCCACGATCACCAAACAACTTACCTTTTAATTTTGAGTGTTCTATTAATTCTGGTAATACTTTACGGTCATCAACGTTACCTGTTGTTATACAATAAGAAACTAAGCGTCCAACATGATCGCAAATCAAATGAATTTTGAAACCATAAAACCAATCTACAGAGGTTTTCCCCCGACTTGCGCTGTCTACAAATACACGGTGTTGCTGAATACGTTTATTATGACACACAGCTAATTTGGTAGAATCAATAAAAGCAATTCCAGAGGATTGCACCTTTAAACTCTCAATAAGAGCGACAAAATACATCACATATTTTGCTTTTAATTCAATGAATCGGTTATAGCTAGGTAAGTTTGGAAAGTAAGAGCAAAGAAAAGGCTTAGCCCAATAAAGATAAAAAGCCTTGAAGTTTCTACTCCCTGTTAGATGAAACCACAATAATAAAGTGAGAACTTCAGAAGCACTGATTTTACTTTGGCGCAATCGCTTAGCTTGTCCTGAAGTAAGCCTATATTGTTCAACATTGTTGGTAATATCAGCACAAAAATCATCAATTAAACAAAAAAGTGTTGTAAGCTGTGTATCGATAGGCATTTGAGGTTATTCAGTTTTTTGTCGTGATTAAATTGTGACTCAAATGCCTATTCTTTATCAAATTTCTTATCCCGAATTCACGTTGCATTAATCATTGAAATCGTACTGACTGCATTCTTCTTAATCGTGATCATGGGTGCGACAGACAAACGTGCACCTGCGGGCTTCGCACCGATTGCCATTGGTTTAGCATTAACATTAATTCATTTAATCAGTATTCCAGTGACCAATACATCCGTTAACCCTGCACGTAGTACAGCCGTTGCTTTCTTTGCTGAAACAGCAGCATTAAGCCAAGTTTGGTTGTTCTGGGTTGCACCGATTGTGGGTGCTGTGATTGGGGCAATCATCTATAAAGTCGTGGGTGGCGAACAACAAAAATAACCTCAGCATGCAAAAAATAAAACCTGCATTTTGCAGGTTTTTTTATTTCGACATCATGTTATTTATAGAAATGGATTTTCCACTTCACCTTCTATTTCCGTGCTAATTTTGGCAGGTAAATCCGTTTCTTGTTCTAATGCTTTGACAATATCATTGAGATAGGCCTGTAAAATTTTTGCAGCCTGTAAACCCTCTTGATCTTTACCGATCTGTAAGTTTCCATAAATATTGATACGATCTTCCTGATTCTCCAAAGTTAAATCATGAATAGAATGTGATTCTGTACCATTTTCAAAAGCTTTAAACATATTTTTCTCTTATTTTTGATCTGATTTAATGAGAAAAGTATAAAGAGTTTCCTCATTAAAAGTGCGTGAGATTATTTCAAAATTTGTAATAAATATTGCAATAATGCCTCAACCAATTGTTTGACTAAAGCATCTTGAGTTTGCTCATCTACTTTTGGTGATGCTGTCGGTGATGTCGTAGCTGCCGTAGGCGTATTGGTTGGTTGGAATTGCTTTTGTAAGGCTTTAAGCTGATCACTCGAAACATTTGGTGCACACTGGCTCTCTGCATCCCAATGTGAATATTCAATTTTAGTGGTGGCTTTAACCTGAGTTGCATTCAAAGGGAGCTTATAAGTATTACGCTTCTGCTCTTCAGTCAATTGTGGAAATAAGTTAATACCAATCTGTTCCTCTAGGGCACAGACACTCACCACATTCACTTTCAAACTATTGTCATTCGGTGCGTAATACGCCCCAATCACACCCTGTTTCGGGATATAAATGGCTTTGAAAACTGCCGTTGGTACAATGACACCATTCCCAATTGTTTTCAGTTTTTTACCTGAAAATACAGGTCCCGTCACCACATAAACATCATTTTTTTGCTTGGTGACGATTGCACGTGTGGCTTCTTCTAGCTCGCGCCAAATTTGCTGATTATTTTTTGGTGCTTGTGGAACCATATTGGCCAATGAAAAGCTATCATATTGCGAGGCTTTATCTGGCATATCTGCATTCGGTGACATGTGCCCACGGTCATAACCCGATGCTCTATAGTCAGACAATAAAGCTCGATGACTTTGGCTCACACGCGTTTCTTCATGAAAACTGTCTTCACGTTTAATTTTTTGGCTTAAACGCGCAGGTGATAAATGTTCAGCTGTCCATAAAGGTGTTTTCGACACCCCTGAATACATAACATTGAAACCATTGAAACATAAAGGATAACTATTTTTTTGCAAGCTATCTTTCACTAAAAATGGCGGCTCATCTCGGTAAAATTGTTGCAAACAGGTCGATGAGTTTGAACCGACAAAAGGAATAAATTGCGCTATTTTTTCTTGACCAAATGCGATTGCGAAACTACCTGTCGCGACCAAACCTAAAACAATTTTTACCACTGAATTATTCAACAAATCATTCCCTAAATAAGTACTTCGATTACGACGTTTTTTACGAGCCATCACACAATCACTTGAGTATAAATTAGCTTATCAGGCTAACTTTGAGAAAGAAATGTGCTTAGTTTTCAATTGAATAAATCTTCTACAATTATCAGATGACAAAACTGTATGGATATATTTTTATCATCTCTTAAACAATTGTTTAATTGCATTTATTTTTGCAATGATTGGACTTGAAACTAGCATCTAAATTATGACAGTTTCGTTATAGGGAAGCTATGCATCAGCGACATATAATGTCGCAATATAAAGTATTTATAAGTTTAAATGACTAAACTATATTTAAAATGGTTGAGATCTCATTTGCACTAGATGGCTGTTGAGCATAAACAGAATTATCTTGCTTAAAATCAATGACACAAAAAAAGCCAAAGTCTATACTTTGGCTTTCTTCTAAATGACGGTAGCACAAACGAGTTAAATTTCGATTTGACTGCCCATTTCCACGACACGGTTGGGTGGAATTTGATAGAAGTCACTCACTGGACTGGTATTACGCTGCATAGAAATAAATAATTTCTCACGCCATGGCGCCATACCATCACCAATCGTATGGATTAAGCGATCACGCGAAATGAAAAAGGAAATTTGCATCATGTCATAAGGAATTCGTAATTGACCATAGGCTTGTTCCAACGCAACAGGAATGTTGGGTTGATCTTTAAAACCATAATAAACGAAAACTTGTTGGAAATGCTCATCCAAAACCTCAACCCGAATACGCTCTTGATCAGGCACATAAGGAACATCCCGTGTGATCACGGTAACTAAGATATTACGCTCATGTAAGACCTTATTATGCTTAATATTATGCAACATCGCATGAGGCACAATATTGGTATTCCCTGTTAAGAAAATCGCTTGACCAGGCACATAAATCGTTTCCTTACTTAGACTTACACTTTGGATAAATAGACTTAATGGCAATGCATCCTTTTCTAGTTTGCTATATACAATTTCACGCCCATTTTTCCAAGTCATCAAAATTGTAAAGGCCATGATGCCAATGAGAATCGGAACCCATCCTCCAGAAAATACTTTTAATGAGGTAGATGCAATAAAAACTGAATCTAGCAGTAAAAAAGGAACTGCAAATAAAGCCACTTTCCATATAGGCCATCGCCACAGTCCAAATGCCACGACAGACACTAAAATGGTGTCACACAGCATGGTCATGGTTACAGCAACGCCATAGGCACTTGCTAGATTTGCACTACTTTGGAAAATAAGAATCAGTAATAAAATTGAAATATAGAGTACCCAATTAATAAAAGGTAAGTAGATTTGTCCTTGCTCAACATCTGACGTATGTTGCACCGTTAAACGGGGTAAATAGCGTAATTGGATCGCCTGATTTGCCATGGAAAAGACACCGCTAATCACAGCCTGAGAGGCAATCACAGCCGCAGCCGTCGCAAGCCCAATCATGGGATACAATGCCCATTGTGGAACTAATAAATAAAATGGATTTTCAATTGCATGAGGATTGCGTAATAACAACGCACCTTGCCCAGCATAGTTCAGTAGTAAAGCAGGAAGAACAACTGTGAACCATGCTAACTTAATTGGAATGCGACCAAAATGTCCCATATCCGCATAAAGTGCCTCGCCGCCTGTCATGGTTAATACCACAGCACCCATTGCAATAAAGGCAACAAAGGGTTGATGATAAACAAAGCTAATTGCCCAATGTGGACTCAGCATCGAAAGTACATAAGGTGTTTGGACAATACTATGTATGCCCGCTAAACCAATTGCAATGAACCAAAGTAAGGTGATTGGACCGAAGAATTTCCCCATCGTTCCTGTACCATGACGTTGTACCAAAAACAAACCTGTCAAAATTCCAATCGCGAGTGGCATCAACCATTTATCAAAAATAGGCGTTGCTATACTTAATCCTTCAATCGCGGACATGACTGAAATTGCGGGGGTAATAATGCCATCGCCAAAAAATAGCGATGCCCCAATAAATCCGATAGCGATGAGGATAATCTTACGGTGATCTGCAATACGGTTAGAACGTAAGTTGAGAGCAAGTAAGGACATAATTCCGCCCTCACCATTGTTATCAGCCCGCATAATCACAGTGATATATTTGAAACTAATACTGAGCGTCATACACCAAAAAATCAGTGACAAAATGCCTAATACAGTTGCTTCATTAATTGCAATATGTGCTGAGATGAAACACTCTCTCAATGCGTAAAGAGGACTTGTTCCAATGTCCCCAAACACGACCCCTAGTGCAGCCAGGGTTATGGCAGGTAATGCCGTTTTTTTCGCAGTGCTTTGCATAAAACGTCTTCTATAAAGTAGACACGATTTTTTCGCAATCATAGCACTGCAAAAAAACTTTTGCTCTAAATCAATTGTTTCAACTTGGCATAAAGCTTTTTTTTGGTTATTATCGCTCGCCTTGGTGAAGTGTCCGAGTGGCTGAAGGAGCACGCCTGGAAAGTGTGTAAACGTTTATAGCGTTTCGAGGGTTCGAATCCCTCTTTCACCGCCAAATTGTAAAGAACTGTACTCCAAAGCAGTGTCGAAAGGCTTGAATCTAAAGGGTTCAAGCCTTTTTTAATGCCTACGCAATGACATGCAATCTATTGCAATCGTAGTATGTGTGGGGGTATAAATGGGGGTATATTTTCAATCCTTTATTTTTTATACCCCCAGAAAAATGAGTAAAAACCTCAAAAATGCCTAACTTTCGACAAAGTTGGGGGTATAAATCCAAAATCACCGTTTTTTATACCCCCAAATAGGTGTAGTCATGCTTACAGATGCAAAAATTAGAAAGATAAAGCCTTTAGAAAAGCGAACGAAGTATACAGATGAGAAAGGTATGTACCTTGAAGTGCTACCTAGTGGCGGTATGTACTGGCGTTTAAAATTCCGACTGAATGGCAAAGAGAATGTTTTTAGTATTGGCACATATCCTGAAATCTCATTAGCCAATGCCCGAATAGAAAGAGATCAAGCAAAGTTACTCATTCAGCAAGGGATAAATCCAAATGAAACCAAGAAAAAGCAGCAACAAGAAATAAATCAAGATACCCTTTTTAAAACCCTTGCCCTTGAATGGATGCAAAACAGAAAAGAAATGATTAAGGAGGGTACTTATCTTCGTGACCTCACAACATTTGAAAAAGATATTTTTCCTTATCTAGGTAAAATGCCCATTGATAAAATTAAAGGAAAAAATGTTTTAGATTGCGCCCAAAGAATTGAGGCACGAGGCGCACAGGAAATGGCGAAGCGATCTATTCCATTGGTTGGGCGTGTTTTCCGTTTTGCTATTCGTAAGGGACTTATTGAGAATGACCCTACTCCGCACTTGGGCGAAGCCTTAAAGCCGAGAAAAGTTAAAAATATGGCTAGACTTGATATTTCTGAGTTTCCGCCTTTCTTGCTTCGCATGGACAAGTATCACGGTAGTTTCTTGGTTAAAACCGCTTTGCAGTTCATGACTTTAACTTTTGTAAGGACTGGCGAGTTGATCAACATGGAATGGAGCGAGATAGATTTTGAGGCGAAAGAATGGCGCATCCCTGCTCATAAAATGAAAATGGCATTACCTCATATTGTGCCGTTATCTACCCAAGCCATTGCACTATTAAAAGAACTCGAACCTTTAACAGGTCATAAGCAATTTGTATTTTATAACCACAGTACAGCGAAAACGATTAGTAATAACGCTTTGCTCAGTGCTATTAGAACGATGGGTTATATGGGCAAAATGACAGGTCACGGATTCAGGGGACTTGCATCCACTACCCTACACGAACAAGGTTATATGCACGATGCTATCGAAGTGCAACTTGCACATAAAACAGGTAACGCAGTATCACAGGCTTATAACCATGCTCAACACTTACAGTACAGAGCCAAGATGATGCAGGAATGGGCAAACTTCATTGATAGCCTTAGACATAATGTTGTCCCTTTTCCAAAGAATAAAAGGGCTTAAATTTAAAGCGACAAGTTAAGTCTTTCTAAGACTATCAATACCTAGCAATTACTTGTTTCTTTGATATATTTAGATTGCTAGGTATAGGAGGCATCCGACAAGCACATACCCAATGTGTTTACCTAGTTTATTTTTGGGGATGCTGTGGGAGGCAAAGAGATGAGTTTACCTTTAAAAACATTTTATACATTGGATGAGGCTGTAAGACTGTTCCATAGTCTTTTCCCCCAAAGAGTTGATATTGATGTCAATTATTTTTTAATGCTTGGTATTAAGCAATTTATTAGATTAGCTATAAAAAAAAGTGATATTTGTGTTGATGATAAAAATGGAGTTATTAATTTAGATAATTATGAGGGAAGTGACGACCCTGATGAAATAATCGAACATATAGCAATAATAAGAGATTTACTAAGCTGCTGTGATGAGAAAACCTCATTTTTAGTAGTTAATGAGAGTTATATTGAGGATTTTATTTTTTATAATGAAATAAATCTTAATGAAATTCGTTTTGATAATTTTTATTCAGTACTAAACAATTATTTCCCTATTCCTAATGAATATATAGCCAAGTTAGGTTTTTTCTCTTTTGCAAACAAATTACATTATTCTAAATTATATGACATGGCGATGTTCTCTAAAAAAAGAAAAATAATCTTAGATCGTAAAGATTTAGAAGCAAATGGCTATCCTCTTGTTGACGAAGATTATTTAAAGGACGATTGGGCGGTGGGGTTTTGGTTTAAAGACAGCTCTGCTTTAACAGAATCGGATTACATAGAAGATATTACAATAAAAACTGATGACTTATATCTCTTTGGTGAAGATCTACAGTTATTACTCGATGGAAAACACAGAGAGCCTATTGAGAATAATTCTAGAATTAAAAAAAATAATGTAGAAGTAGCAAAAGAGCAGATAAAATTACACCCTAAAAGGGCTAATTCAATAAATCAGATCATATATGCTTTAGCAAAAATGGCGGATTTAGACTTATCACAGCATCAATCAGCTTATACCCAGCTAGAAGCATTTTGTAATAATAGAGGTATCGAAATACCTAAAAAAGATACAAGCGGAAATTTATTTAAAGAAATTTATAGAGCTTTTAATTTAGAAAATTCTAAATAGAATCTAAATAGAACGAAAGTCATTCTAAATAGAACGATACCTATTCTATTTAGAACAAAACAATAAAAATCATAAACATACTAACACCCATCAAGCCGATGCAACGAACTGCAAAGGCTCTCTATTTCAATCTATGAATAGGATGGGTGCTTTATGTCATCACTTCACCAAGAACAGTTTTTACGCATCAAAGACCTTGCCAATTATCCTGAAAAGCAAGCGACCATTCACACTTATAAAAGTGGCATCAACAAAGGTAAAACCAAAAATATCAATGCTCGCCCTGCCTCAAAAGGCTTGATTGGTGTGTCTGATAAAACAATTTGGCAATGGGTTAAACGTGGCGAGTTCCCTGCCCCAATCAAACTAACCGACAGTGTAACGGTATGGCGTTTATCTGAGGTACAAGCATGGATGCAGTCCAAAGGATTGGGGGCTTAAACATGAACCATCAAACCCAAGTTTTAAACCACCTCAAGCAAGGCAGAACCCTAAGCCAAGCAGAGGCAATCAATCTATTTAATTGCTATCGCCTGAGTGCTGTTATACAGCGTTTACGCCGTTCAGGTTATGACATTACAACCCACCAAGAGCCGAACTTAAACCGTGACGGCTACCACGCTCGTTATGAATTAAATGAGGTGCAAGCATGAACCCATCTATTTTTAATTTTAATGAACACGGCGTTCGAGTTGTTTATGGGGTCGATGGTGAGCCTTTATTTTGTCTTACTGATGTATGCCGTGTTTTATCTGTAGATCGTACATCACGCTTATTACGTGAATTAGATGCAAAGGGTATGGCAGATTGCCACATCCTTACAAATGGCGGTACTCAAAAGGTTAAGTTTGTAAATGAACCTAATTTATACCGCATCATTTTCAGATCGAATAAACAAGAAGCATTGAACTTTCAAAACTGGATATTTGCAGAGGTACTGCCAACCATTCGCAAGACTGGTAATTATTCAGTTACAGCACGACAAACCGCTTTTGATGAATTAAACCGCCTTTGCATACAGGAAAAAATATCCAAAGACAAAGGTACGTTTCACAGCCTTGGAATGCACCGCCGTAAACGTGAAAAGCACCAAAACGCTATCCGCATCCAAACATGCAAGGCAAATATTCAACTTAGTTTTGAGGGGGTTACACAATGAAAAATCATACACCCCCTAAAATTCAGGCAATAGATACGCTCAAATCTGAGTGCATCTATTTAGATATGAGCAAATTTGCTCACATTTATTCTGACAGTATTTTAAATCCTATGGGGGTATGCCCAAAACTGGATACACCCCTACAATATTTTGAGGCATATAACATGCTGTTTTCAAAGATTAATCTAAAATCGGCTTTACGCTTAAACCTGAAAAATAAATCACTTAATATTGCCAACATGCCCAAGTATGGTTATGCTGTAGACCTCTCAAAACATATTAGCGTCACCCCACAGCGTCATTGTGGTTTTATTGTGCCTAAATTTTGCATAGGCTCTCAATCTATGCTCAAAATACAAGGTACAAGTGTTTCAGCTACACACACAAGGCTGCAATCCCTCTATGAGGGGATGACACGACAAAATAAGGTTTTGCCGAATATGTCGGGCGGTTCTAATATGCCGAGAGTGAATCCCCTCACCCTAATTTCTCAAGTTAGCGTGATTCTCAACTCAAAAATATTAGGAGGCAATCATGCCTAATCAAAACAACACTACAAACACGCCTAAAACTTATAACGCTGGTGACATGCATGATTTAGCTTCAATGGCTGAGTGCGATATGGATTGGATGAGTACCGCCCTATCAGATGTGCAACTCAAAGTTAAACAAATTAAAAAAGATTTAATGGCTCGCTATCCAAATGCTGAATACCATTTTTCAGACCTAGAGAAAGTCTTAGAAATGTTTGTATATTTAGCAGAAGATCGTTGCCGTTATCATGAAAAAGAAGCTGAAAAATTCAGAGAAGAATACGAAGCAAATAAAAAGGCGGTGACACTATGAATATCACCACCTCCACCATCAAACCCGATTCGATTCTAGCAAATTGTACGCTGCTTAATCCATCGGATGACACATATTTAAACCATCCCATCATTGAACGCTTTGGCAGTCCATCACAGCCGATTTATGTTGATCAATGCAAGGTAGACATTAACGGCTTGACGTATGAGCAGCCTTTAATTCTACCTATCGTCAATGGACAGCTTAAGCTTGTGCAATGTGCTGTATTGCAAAATGAACAACGTATTCAAGTCATACCTGATGGTTTAGCAAAAGGCTTTGCTTGCTATGGTGAAATGCAGAAAGATAAACCTGTAATCATCACCCATAACTTAGAGGCATTTTTTAAACTTGCCTCCAGTATTGCCATTGGTTTTGAACCACCATTACAGCCGTTTTCCGTTGTATTGGTGATATTGCCTAACCTATGCAATATCAACCTAACAGAACTCAAAGCCTTTGATTTTGAGCAAATACAATATGTTATTCAGCAGTTATCTAAAGCAGGCTATCAACAGTTATACATGCCTGTTAGACCTGAACAGATGCAGCTTGAGCCATTTAAACAGCTTGAGCAAAACACGGCTGGACGTTTACTAAATCAATATTTGAAATATGGCGAAAATGAGTTTTTCACTGAACTGATTAAAGAAAATGATGCTGCCGAAGCACAGGCATTTATTCATGAGGCAATCAGTCAATTACCTGAACTCGACCCATTACCTAAAGGACATTTAGCCAAGCCATTTCGTTATGGTGATGGTGTATTTCATCTTTTAGATAGTGGCTTGTATTACATTGAACAAACAAAGGATGATGAGTATAGACGCTATATTTCCAGTCCTATTCGAGTATTGGCACAAACAAGGGACACCACCAATAACGCATGGGGTCGCTTGCTTGAATGGTACGATGCAGACGGTGTAAAGCACACACAAGCCTTATCAATGGAACTATTCCAATCTGATGGTGTGGAACTCCGCAAGGCTTTGGCTTATCAAGGGGTCATCATTGCACCCGATGGCAAAGCAAGAAATTTGCTACAAAGTTATTTGATGAGCTACCCGACCCATACAAGGGCGTTATGTGTTGATCGTGTTGGATGGCATGACAATGTTTTTGTATTGCCCAATGAGCAGATCGGACAGCATGAACAGGATGATTTAATTGTTTATCAAACCACACAAGGCATTGATAGCAACTATCAGAGTAAAGGCAGTTTAAAACAGTGGCAAAATAATATCTCTATCCCTTTGTCTACTCACTCTAAATTAGTCGTGGCATTGAGTTCGGCTTTTGCAGGGCAATTACTCACACCACTGGAACAGCAGACAGGTGCAGGCGTTCATTTCAAAGGACAATCATCCAAAGGCAAAACCACCGCTTTATATGTCGGCTGTAGTGTATGGGGTAAACCAAGCAATTATTGTAAAACATGGAAATCAACAGGCAACGCTTTAGAACATACCGCATATATTCACAATGACGGATTCCTCGCCTTAGATGAGATTGGAGAGGTCGCCAACCCTAAAGAGTTGGGTAACATTGCCTACATGCTTGCCAATGGTAAAGGCAAAGCAAGGCTAACTAAGGAAATCAAAGCCAAGCCCTCTTATGCTTGGAAAGTCATTTTCCTATCTACAGGTGAAAAGAGCCTGAAAGAAATCATGCAAGAGAACGGACAAAAGACCAAACTAGGGCAAGAAATCCGTTTGATTGATATTGATATAGATCAGTCTGAATATGGTTTATTTGATCAGATCGACTTTGCCGAAGATGGTGCAAAACAATCAAGGGTATTGGTTGAGCGTTCTAATCAGTTCTACGGCGTTGCAGGCATGGCATGGTTGAAATACCTCACCCATGACAAAGACACTGTCATGCAACAGGCTAAACAGCTATTAGAGCAATATCACCGTGAATTAGTAGCAGAACACAATCAAGGTCATATTGTCCGTGTTGCAAATGCCTTTGCCTTGATTGCCGTTGCAGGTGAACTCGCTACACAGGCAGGAATTACAGCGTGGCAAACAGGTACAGCATTCAACGCCGTGAAAGACGTATTCAATGCTTGGGTCAATGACTTTGAATATGTCGGGGACTACCAAACCAAAGAATATATTTTGCATGTTAAGGCATTCTTTGAGGCAAATGAATCAAGTCGTTTTGAATCTATCACCCCTGACCCTGACCAAATCGAAAAGATCATTAACCGTGTGGGGTACTGGAAGATCGAGAACGGCGAAAAATTATTTCTTGTGTTGCCTGAACAATTCAAAAATGAAGTGTGTAAAGGGCATGACAATAGAAAAGTGGCAAAGGCTTTATTGCTTGAGCAACTCTTAGAGCATGACACAGGCAAGACCAGTAAGACAGTTAGAATCCCATCAAAGAAAAATGCCGTTAAGGTTTATGCCGTTAAAGAAGCTATTTTTAGTTGGGAAGCCTAAAAAAGCGAGGTAACAGAGGTAACACAGGTAACAACCTTATAAATAAAGGCTTTGAGGGCGTTACCTATAGTAAAAATGGAGAGGTAACAACAGGTAACAAAGGTAACACGTTAAGAATTTATTAACACTAAGTTTAATTTTTTATCGCTTGTTACCCATGTTACCCCACGTTACCTATTAAAAAATCAGTAGGTAACAGGCTGAAACCCTTTAATAGCAAGCATGTTACCTATGTTACCCATGTTGCCCCTTAAAAATTGACATTCTGAGAGAATTTTAGAGATTTAGAACAATGCCAAATGTGAACAAAGTTATTTTAATGGGCGTTTTAGGTCGTGACCCTGAAACAAAGAATTTCCCCAATGGTGGCAGTATTACCAATTTCAGCATAGCAACGACTGAGCAATGGAAAGACAAAACCACTGGAGAACGTAAAGAACACACCGAATGGCATCGAATCAGTACCAATAACCGATTGGCAGAGATTGCAGGCAAGTACCTTAAAAAAGGCAGTAAGGTTTATATTGAGGGCAGTTTAAGGACACGGAAATGGAAAGATCAAAGCGGTGTAGATCGGGAGATAGTCGAAGTTCGGGCGGATGTATTACAGTTGCTTTGATCTGCATTGAGCCTCTTAAATGAGGCTTTTTATTGAACTACTATTTTTTATGGCGTAACAGTGATTACATATTGAACTCATTATGACATAACAAAAACTATAACCGGGTAAAACTCACGGTGAGTAACGGTAGTCTTGAGTACAAAGTGAGCAAATCATATTTTTATAGGTAGTAGTGAAAAAAGGTATATCTATTTTCATATTTACCATATCGACATATAAGACACCTCATGTCGATTTTTTAGCTTTCTATCGACATACACAAGAAGCTCTTAAATATCTGCATGGTCATTTTAACCATTGAGGTTTAACTTGCTGCGATTCTAAATGTGACCAAGTGGATCTATTACTGAAATCATGATGATTGAAAGCTCGTTTTTTTTGACGACCTTAATAAGTTGAATACGATAGTCTGATGTAACGGCACACCCATCCGCATTTAAAACGTCAATGCGTCATCATTTCTTTTGACGACCTTAGGGTGTGTTGACATTTACAGCCGATAAATTGAGCTAAAGAGGCAACCATATAAATATACAAGCTAAAGCAACAGCGCTTTGATAGTTACGTTTTAGCTTATCGTATCTTGTGGCAATTCCTCTAAATTGTTTTAATCTACAAAATGCATTTTCAACTAAATGTCTGATTTTATACATATACCAGTCCATATCATCATTGCTAGATTTGGCATTTGATCTTCGAGGAATGTTTGCTTTCGTATTACTTTCTCTAATTTTCTTTCTGAAACTTTCTGAATCATAGCCTTTATCTGCACATAGCATTTCTGACTCTGTTAAATCTAATTTTGATACAAGATCAGGTGCAACCTTAATATCATGTGAAGTTCCATCTGAAATAATAAATTCAATAGGATTACCATTTGAATCGATTGCTAAATGTATTTTTGAACTATTACCACCAATACTTTTGGAAATACTTTGATTCTTAATACCAGCTGAATGTTGATGCGCTCGTACATGGCTCCCATCGATAAAAATCCACTCTTTATCAGCATGCTGGCTGAATAATTTAAAAATATTCATAAACTTACTATTTTTAGACCATCGATTATATTTCTTAAAAATAGAATTTGATTTACCAAACTCTTGAGGTAAATCACGCCAAGGACAGCCTGTTCTAATTCGAAATAAAATCGCTTCAATAAAATTCCGTAAATTTAATTTGAGATAAATATTAAAGTGACGGAAAATAGCAAGTAACTTGGACCAGTGTTGATCATTTAGCATTGTTCGAGGCATAGCGAGTGTAAAATTGGGTTTGGCGATTTAATTTTACTATCTCGCTATTTTTTTAATCAACAAATGTCAACAGACCCTAATAAACTGCAAAGCTCAATTTTGAGCTTTGGTATTAAATCAATTATTTAGTGAAGTGGGATAATCTCATATCACAAAACGCAAATTTGCGTTCACCTTAAAAATCATGAATGGATAGATTTTAAATGCTGCTTTATTCACCCTTAAAAGAGGTATTTGGCTTATCGTCAAAAGTGACGACAACCCAAAGGGTCGCATTTCAAATGCCACCCTCAAATTGAGGTTAAAACTTCCCTAATCCCTAAAATATTTTTTGAATGGTTGTTTATAGTTGTCATTGCCTACAGATCAAGGCGATTGAACTCACCATTTTAAATGTGAAAAACATAATGAACCCGAACAAGTCACCAGTAGAATAAAATGCACTGGAGCGCATGAGGGATAGCATTCCAACCACTCATTTATTATTCATCAAGTCAAGACCCTCAATTTTTAATTTCGGGCGTATAAAAATATGTTTATAGGTGCGGTCATGTAGCTTTAAACCTCTAGATTTTTGGTTACCCCCTACCTATTTACCTAAATCATTAGGAAAAAAATGCAACGAAAACACGCTTAAATTCGCTGTAAGTGTTGATATGTAAGGCTTAGAGCCTTGTTATACAAAATGTTATCCGTCAAGGCAAAATAGCCTGTTTTTAGCTATTCTGTAGGTACTTTTAGCTAGTTTTAGTCATTTTTAGCCCTATTTTCATCAAAAATAAGCCTTTTTTAGCCAAAAATAGTGAGTTTTAAGCATGTTTAAGCAATCAAAAATACAGGTTGAGAGCCTAAGAGCAATGGATAGCCGAATAATGCAGAAACAAGGCATCTTTAAAAATGGTACAGGCTCATATTACTGGAAAGATGCAAACACTAACGAGGTGCGAGCTAATATAGGTTACAGCTATCAAGCTCAACAATTAACGCTTTCTTATCGGTGTGGCGGTCAGTCTTATGACTATATGATTTGTATAGATCAGACAGCTTGTCACTACGGCGGTACACGGTCATGGTTTATATGTCCATCCTCACAATGTAGAAAGCGAGTTGCCAAACTGTATTTATCAAAAAGTGGGTATTTCACATGCAGACATTGTAATAATGCTAACTATGCCATTCAGCAAATGAGCGAAAAAGATAAGCCACGTTATCACATGCACAAAATGAGGGATAAGTTAGGTTGGAGCTATAACCATGTGCCATTTATTAAAAGAATAAGCAAACCTTTAAATATGCACCACAAGACATTTAAGGCTATGGTTGCCAAGCATGATGAATATGAAAGGCAATTTTTAGTAAACTTTCAAGCATTCATAGATAAGTTTGAAAATATGTGAAAGAGGCGTTTAACATGAAAACTATGGGGTACTTTTGCGTACTGGGGGTATAAATGGGGGTATAAATGGGGGTATAAAGTAAAAATACGATATAATATCACATTAATAATCAATAATTTATATTTAAAATATGATTCCCTCTTTCCCGCCAAATTTAATTCCAAAGTTCTCCAATGGAATACCAAAAGACTTAGACTGTAAGGGTTTAGGTCTTTTTTTATTTCTAATCACTACCAACTAAATTCATTGAAATCTAAGCTGCTTTGGGGGATCAGATCGGTATCGTTATGATCATGTTTAATATCCTCAATTCCTCCGCATACATGCGTCTTATCTTATTGATCTCTCTTTTCGCTTAAATTATTTATCTAAAATTAAACATATAGATACAAACTGCCACTACAGCCCGCTAACGAAAAAGAGATTATAAATTCAAAAATAAAATCACAACCCAATGATTAAAATGAATATTTTAAAAACAGCAAAGACGTCAGCATAATGAAAAACATATTTAAATATCATTTAGATGCAATGATTCAGACTTAATATCAAAGATGCGGTATGCACAATCGAACAAAGCACACGAAATACATCGATTCTAGTATTCGGGAGTTAGAATGAATAACAGTGCCAACTTTGTAAAACAAATCAAAAATGCGAAACGTGGTGGATATACCCCGACCCTTGCAAAAGACATCAATAAACATAAAGTGCAAAAAGCCATTCGCTTAATTGAACAATGGAGAAAACTTGCCAATGAACTCAAGCCACAAATGCAAATAGACATGGCGCTCACTTTAGAAGAATGTGCTCAAGATTTAGACCAAGTATTAAGGAGTAAGTAAATGTCAATTTTTATATCAGTATTTATATATTTTAGACTCTGATTTATTTTGAGATTTTAAATCTTCGACATAACCCGCAAATAAATGCGGGTTATTTTTTTAATAAAACTAAATTTTAAATTAAAAAAATACTTACAATCAGGTTTTATTTAAAACCTCTAAATAATTTTATAATAATTATTTATATAAACTTACTAATACTTTTAAAATAAAATTATTTAAAAACATAATATTAGATAATAATTAATAAATATTTTTATATTTTCATCTTTTAATGTTTACAAAATAACTAAACTTTGATAAAAATAATGCCAACTAAATCACACTAAGAAGAAAAAGTATGAAAAATTCATTATCAATTTTATGTGCTTTACTTTTTATGCAATCTGTAGCATTCGCAGAATCAACACCTTCAAACGTATTGAATCAAACCACAAGATCTCAAGAAATCGCATACGATTGTCAATCTTTGGCGTGGAACTTAGCTGCTGCAAATAAAGGCGATATCGAAGCGCAATATCAAGTCGGCATGAAATATTTTAATGGTGAAGAAGGTCAAAGTGACCATAAAAAAGCACTTCAGTGGTTAAAAATGGCAGCTGAACAGCACCATATCCAAGCACAATATCGCCTTGCGACCATTGCAGAAATGGGCTTAATTGGTTCAAAAAATGACAAGGAAGCATTCCAATGGTATCTAAAAGCCGCGAATCAAGGCGATGCTAAAGCACAGTTCAAAGTGGCTCAAGCATATCGATCAGGTATAGGTATCGCACAGGATCAACTACAAGCACAACAATGGTTACAAAAAGCAGCGCAAGCGAATCACCCTTTAGCGCAAGCCACTTTGGCAAAGCTATAAATTCTATTTTGGTCATTTAAATGTGATGAAAATTAAAAAATGAATAAATTTTCATCACCCTAAAAATAAATCAACATTTTGATTCAATTGTTTATTTTTTGACTTGTAATCTCGTCATTTTTCTGTAGAATTCTCGCTACGTTGCCGGCATAGCTCAGTTGGTAGAGCAACTGACTTGTAATCAGTAGGTCCACAGTTCGAATCCGTGTGCCGGCACCATTTTATACTTAGCCTCGCTTTTTAGTGAGGCTTTGTTGTTTTTGGCATTTCATTTATATTCTTCAGATCTTCTGTGCCGTAATTTGCACATAATGCACTAACCCATCCTTAAAAAGTTTCTCACATAACTTTGCTGTCATACGGATTTTTAATAGATCTATAGCATAGGCTGCTGAATACTGCCATTTACGTTGTGCTGCATATTGTGCAAAGCCATGCAAAACTTGTTCTGAAATATCTTGAATCTCAATTTGCCCAAAACCACATGTTTTTAGGATATCTGCGGTCTGTGCACTTGTAAAAAGTTGCTGTGCCTGCACATTGGCTGCTTTCAATAAATACGCATATTTTTTTTGCTCTAACCGAGACAAATTTTGCCATTGATCAGACCATGTTAAGTAATGAAAGCCTAATCGCCCCTTTGAGTTTAAAACGAAATGAATAGAGTCTAAGAATGCAGATAAAGGGCTATGATAGGCAGCATCAATACACAGCACCACATCAAAATCTGTTTTAGTCAATCTATTTTTTAAATTTAAGAATGAAGCACAATGAAACTGAATATTTGAATTTAAATTTTTTTCAAGATCGACAATGCACTGTGGCTGTAAATCTACAGCACTAATATTTTCAATCTTATAGTTATTTTGCCAATGCAATACACTTGCACCTCGTCCACAGCCTAAATCTAAAAGCTGATCATTTGAATTTAAAACGACAGCATGTGCCAACCGATCTGCCAATTGGCGACATGCTTGTGGATAAGACTGCGTAGTTGCCGTCCAATATCCTAAATTTGTCCAAGCATACGGCGCATCATCACCTAAAATTTTTGCATTGATGGCATATTTATGTTGTGAAAATTGTTGCTGTATCGCTTGAATCCATTTCATAACACATCAGTAACCAAGTTGTGGAGCAACCTCAACTTTAGGTTTTAAATCAACAAATGGCAATGGTGCACCAAAAATCTCGGCGATATGCATAGCTGACGTTACCGCAGATTCTAAAATAGGCAAACCATCACATGACCAAGACCCACAATAGAATACTTTACGATTTTCTTGACGATGACGTTGTTGCAATTCTTTATTCAATGCCACTGTTTCAGAGTTGACCACCGCACGGGTCAAAGTCACCGTTGAAATGACTTTTTTCGGGTCAATTGCTGTGACTGGACGCCACGTTTGAAACACTGGTGATTTGCCCACGAGACTTGGCTCAACCGAGTTTAACCACACCGTAAATTGTTGCTTGGTAAATTTACGATCCATCATATAACTCAGTACACACCAATCTTTACGATTCGGCGGCATGACCGTAATATCGGTATGCATGACCAACTCACCTTGCTCAAACTTAAAGTTTTTCAACAATGCTAGATCTTCAGCAAACTGCTCAGGATTTAAAAAATCCTCCAGTTTATTGGTTGGGGTTGCCACGATGACCCGGTCAAAAAACAATTGTTCGCCTTGGACATTTTCCACTAAGACTTGGTCACCGCGTTCTTCAACTTTTGAAACAGCAGAACCACTATGGATATCGATGCCTTCGACCAATTTATCAACTAATGCAGGTGTACCACCATGCAAACGTAACAATGCATCACCATCTGTTAACTGGCGTAGGAAAACCAATAACGGTTTAGCTGGCCATTCACCAATTGTTTTTGGGTCACACGTACAAATTGTATAGAGCACAGGCATGACTGCACCATGCCAAAATACTTCTTCAATATCATTGTGATTAATAAATTCAGCTAATGTAATATCTTGATTTTTAGATTTAAAAAATTGATGAATTGCTGTTTTAAGTTGCAACATGCCTTTCACTAAACGCCAACCGTATTGCTTAATCCCTTTACGGTTATTGATGATCGGAAAATTTCCTATGCGAGATCGTGTGGTTGTTAACCATGTTTCTGTTTTATCTTCGAACAACCAACTGCATGCCATAAAGGTACGTACAGGAAAGGTTTTAATGCCTAAGTGAGTTGCAAGACTTAAGGTGTTTTTCCATAAATGCGGATTCATCACGCGTAACGGTGCATCAATCAAACCACCTTCAAATGCTAAACTATGACTGTCCATTCCGCGACCAGGTAAGGCTTCAAAGATGGTTATATGATGTCCTGCATCTTTCAGAATTCTTGCTGTAGCAAGGCCAGCCATGCCACTACCAATCACTGCAATATTCAAAGTTATTATCCAAGCGTTAACTATTTTTTTTATTATGAATGAAGCATCTTAAAAATAGGCTATTAAAAAGTTCCAGTTTTTATGGTTTTTCACAAATGAAAAAATATAATCTAATTGATAAAAAATACATCTGTATATAATTTAAACAATATGAATATAACTTATTTTTTTATAACAATTTTTTTAAATTTAAAAATAAACCTTTTTAAAAATATAAAGATAATTTAAATATTTTACCAATTGTTGTATTTACAAACACCTAAGCTTTGATTATCATGAGCAACATAAATGATAACTACTTCACATATTTAAAGGTTAAATATGTGAAATGTATAAAGAAAACTTACAGCGTAAAAGGACTTCTATAGTGTGGGATAGAAGTCCTTTTTTTTATCTCCAATGACCTTAACCATCATGGTAAACATATAGATACATAAAAAGCGGATTCGAAAATCCGCCTTTACCTTAGTGTTGGATTGCAATTTCGCCGAACTTACCCTGATTGAAATCATCAAAAGCTTGCACGATTTCTTCTTTGCTATTCATCACAAAAGGCCCATAACCTTGAATCGGTTCATTCAGTGGGCGACCTGTCAGTACCAAAAACTTAGTATCTTTCAGCGCTTTCAACTGAATTTGTGCTTCGCCATCTTTGCCAAACAGTACCAAAGAATTGTCTTGCACCACTTGATGGTCATTGAGCAACATTTCGCCCTCAAGCACCACAAGCAAGGTGGTATGGTCTACAGGCACATAAACTTGCTCCGAAAACCCTGCATTTAAGCGTCCATCCCACACATTGACGGGGCTAAATGTGGTTGCAGGACCGTGTTGTTCTGCAAATGAACCTGCGATCACGCGCAAATGTCCAGCATCCTGTTCAAACTGAATCACAGGAATATCTTGTGCATCAATCGCTTGATATTTTGGTGCCGTCATTTTATCCGCAGCAGGTAAATTGACCCACAACTGTACCATTTCAAAAAATCCACCCGTTTCAGCAAACTCTTTTGAATGGAACTCTTCATGCACTAAGCCTGAACCCGCTGTCATCCATTGCACATCACCCGTTTTGATCGTACCACCGCCACCATGCGAATCTTTATGGGTCACTTCCCCTTGATAGGCAATCGTCACTGTTTCAAAACCACGATGTGGATGTGACCCTACACCATGTTGCACTTGAGTTGGATCGAATTGGTACGGAGATGCATAGTCCAACAGTAAAAATGGACTAATGGCTTGACCTAAACGATCATAAGAAAACAAACTTTTCACAGGAAAGCCATCACCAACCCAGTGCATGTGTTGATTACGATAAACGCCAACAATTTTTTTCATTTCAATGCCCCATCTCTTGCGGAACGATAATATGAATGCATTTTAAAATTTTTGAGATGCTGAATATAGCCACGATTCGGCATTCTATATCTCAAAAATGGGAAGACACTCTGTCCTACATTATTTTAAAGATGAGGCTATTTTCTTATAAATAGGATTATTTTTCTCAGTATTTGGGCTTTAACCAAACTCAGCTTCACGTAGGATGAATAGAGTACAAATACCTGTATCTCTTGATTCACAGATATTGCTGTACACTTTCAGACTTAATTTTAATAATGAGGCATAGACCATGGGTAAACCATACGTTCGTTTAGATAAAGACAATGCGGCCGTTTTATTGGTTGATCATCAAACAGGACTGCTTTCTTTAGTTCGTGATATAGATCCTGATAAATTTAAAAATAATGTGTTGGCACTCGCTGCAGCTGCAAAATACTTTAACCTTCCAACCATTTTAACAACAAGTTTTGAAGACGGTCCAAATGGTCCTCTTGTTCCAGAGCTTAAAGAAATGTTCCCTGACGCACCTTATATCGCTCGTCCGGGTCAAATCAATGCTTGGGATAATGAAGACTTCGTCAAAGCGGTAAAAGCAACAGGTAAAAAGCAATTGATTATTGCTGGTGTTGTTACTGAAGTTTGTGTGGCTTTTCCAACGCTTTCCGCTCTTGCAGAAGACTTTGACGTCTTTGTGGTGACAGATGCATCTGGTACATTCAACCATTTAACACGTGATTCTGCATGGGATCGTATGTCACAAGCTGGTGCACAACTGATGACATGGTTCGGTACTTCTTGTGAATTACACCGTGACTGGCGTAATGATATTGAAGGTTTAGGTGCATTGTTTGGTGCGCACATTCCTGACTATAGCAACTTGATCCAAAGCTATATTAAAAATACTGAACAGAAATAATTTTCAGATTTGATATGACAAAAGTGACCTTTCAGGTTGCTTTTGTTTACGCTCTGAATAAATAATAGATTGTCTTAAAAATGGTATAATCTTAAAAATTACTCATTTTTGAGGTGTATGATGCACTCTTTTGATGACTATTATTATTTCTACCTTGTCGTCAAACATGGTGGATTTAGCGCAGCCAGTGAAGCAACCGACATTACCAAATCTAAACTCAGTCGGCGCATTTTGGACTTGGAAGCCAAATTCAATGTCACACTCATTCAACGTTCCACACGCCATTTTAAAGTCACACCTTTAGGGCATGAGTTCTACAATGAATGTGTCAAAATCATTGAACAAGCAGACTCTGCACAAAGTATATTATTAAAACAAAGTTCCGAATTACATGGCATGCTTAAAATTAGTTGCCCACCCGTGATGATGGAGCACCAAATTCGCCCTATTTTAAATAAATTTCTAAAAAAATATCCGAAAGTTGAAGCAGAATTGGAACTTACTAGCCGTCGTGTGGATGTTTTGCATGATGACATTGACCTTGCAATTCGTACCAATTTTTCTGCCAATGAAGACTCGAGCATTATCGTACGTGACGTAATTAAAACAACGCATTGCTTAGTGGTCAGTCCTGAAGTTTTAGCAGGAAAAGAAATTAAACATATTACGCAACTCTATGATTATCCAACGATTGTATTGGGAACTAAAAAACAAAATTATCATTGGCATTTACACAATCAAACCCACAATGAGGTGATTGATGTATTGTTACAACCTCGGGTGAAAAGCAACGATTTAGCAGGTGCGTACTATGCTGTTTTAGATGGGCTAGGCATTGCCGATCTACCTTATTTGACCGTACAGCAAGATATTGCATCAGGGCGTTTAATCCACATTTTGCCCGATTGGTGTTCCAATATTGGCACAGTCCAATTGGTTTATGCATCTCGTAAAGGGCAACGCTTGGTCATGGAAAAACTGATAGAAACCTTAGTTGAGGGCATTCGTGACTATGCCAAAGAATTTGATGGCTATTTAACTTAAATAACTTAATCAAAATAGTATCCAATAAAAAATCCAGAAGACTGACTTCTGGATTTTGATAACCAACATATTTAAAACTTTAGACGCTTAGATTTTACCAATCAAATCAATTGAAGGTGCAAGTGTCGCCTCACCTTCTTTCCATTTTGCAGGGCAAACTTCACCTGGATGCGTATGAACATATTGTGCTGCTTTCACTTTACGTAAAAGCTCTTGAGCATCACGACCAATTCCGCCTGCATTGATTTCAATAATTTGAATCTTGCCTTCAGGATCAATTACAAATGTTCCACGATCTGCCAAGCCTTCAGCTTCGATGAGCACTTCAAAATTCTTGGCCAAAGTCCACGTTGGATCACCAACCATGGTGTATTGGATTTTTTTGATTTCTTCAGAAGCATCATGCCAAGCTTTATGTGTGAAATGTGTATCAGTTGAAACTGAATAAATCTCTACACCCATTTTTTGGAATTCTGCATAATTGTCTGCAAGATCGCCCAATTCAGTTGGACAAACAAATGTAAAATCAGCAGGATAGAAAAATACTACTGACCATTTACCGATCATATCTTGTTCTGAAACTTCAATAAATTCGCCATTTTTATACGCTGTTGCATGAAATGGTTTGACTTCAGTATTGATTAAACTCATTGGGTATTCCTTCAATTCGTTGTAGGGATTGCTTGTCTGTGAAGTTAGAATACGCAAAATGCATGTATCGGTAAAACAGAAGTTTTTCATAAAAATAATCTGTTTTTCAGATCAAAAATACTCATCTTGATCGGCTCTTCAGATTATTCAGGAAAATAAGCAATATTGTTCCACGCTGTATTTGCCAATACTTTTTTATAGTTTTGCGGTGAGGTTTTCACTTTATGTGACAACCATGCCCGACAATAACTCTCTGTCGCTCCAATCATCAAAGACAATAATAATTCTGGTGGAATATTTTTCATTTTTTCAGTATCTGCAAAACATTGCATACGCTTCATAAATTCTTGGTTACGCAACTGATTGGTGTGTTTTAATTCCAAATCTTCATCGTTACGGTTAACCAAAGCTGCTGACATATATAAAAAGCGGGCAAAATCAGGGAAATCAACCACCCAATCAATATAACTACTAACAATCGCTTGAATCGCTTCCTCTAAAGACTGTACATGTAATAATGCCTGCTCACGGCGTTGTGCTTGATCTTGCAAAGCACTCAGATATAAGGTCTGAACAATGCCTTCTTTATTTTTGAAATGATGATAAATCGCGCCGACACTCGTCTCAGCACGCGCTCGGATCATGTCAATATTAGTGGTTTCGATGCCATACTTTAAAAAGCAATCTAAAGCTTCATTCAAAATTGTACGTTTTAATTCTGCACGCTTACCCACATAAATGCGTTGTAATAATTCGGTATTTTTCATCAATATTTCATTCCACCACCTAACTTTGACAAATTTTACGCAGAATATGTTTGCTGAGCCAATAACAGAATATTATTCTGTATTAGAATCATATACAATATTTAATGAGAATGGGACATCACAATGAGCCAAGCACTTAAACTATGGAATAGCTTTAAAAATAAACCTGCAGGGAAATGGACATTTTCAAAATTGCTTTGCCTAAAAGCACCCTATTTCAGTAGTATTTCCCCTGTTTTTGAACAACTTGCACCGAATTATTGCGAAATTAAAATCAAGAAACAACGCTCAGTGCTCAACCATATTGGCACTGTACACGCCATTGCGATGTGTAATATGGCTGAACTTGCAGGTGGAACCATGACCGATGCCACAGTGCCATCTACACATCGTTGGATTCCTAAAGGTATGACCGTAGAATATCTGAAAAAAGCCAATACCGATTTAGTGGCAATTGCGACACCTGCCGATGCAAATTTTCAATGGAATCAAGGCAGTGATTATTTAGTCAATGTTGAAGTGAAAGATACGAAACAAGAAACTGTATTTAAAGCAGTGATTACCATGTGGGTGTCTGCGAAGAAGTGATGCCCTTCTTATTTTTTCTAATAAAAAACCCTCTGCGTTCACAAAGGGTTTTGATGATGATCTGCTGTTTTAATCAGTTAAAACGGAAGATCATCATCTAAATCTGCTGGTGCTTGAGCAGGTGTTGGCGCAGCGGCTGGCTTCGGTGATTGGAAACCTTGATTTACATTATTGCCCGCATTGCCATAGTTACCTTGGTTACCATAGCCACCTTGGTTGCCCGGATTGCCATAACCACCTGGGTTGTTATTGCCTTGGTTACCGTAGCCACCTTGCTGATTATTGTTAAAACGTGGCTGGCTATAACCACCATTGTCACCACCAAAACCTTGACCTTGTTCGCCTTGTTGACGATTTGAGTCAAGCATTTGCATTTGCTCACCACGAATTTCAGTCGTGTAACGCTCTTGACCATTTTGGTCTGTCCATTGACGTGTACGTAATGAACCTTCGATATAAACTTTTGAGCCTTTACGTAAATATTGCTGTGCAATTTCACCTAAACGGTTATGCAATACGATACGGTGCCATTCTGTTTGTTCTTTTCTTTCGCCCGTATTTTTATCTGTCCAAGACTCACTTGTTGCAATTGAAAACTGGGTGAGAGAACCACCATTTGGGAAAGTCTTCGTCTCAGGATCACGACCTAGAGTACCCACCAATATAACTTTATTTACACCACGCATCAGATGTTATCTTCCTATATATTTCTATGTTTTACTTTATAAGAGTTATGTTTAAATGGCTACCTCTTTACCAAACAAGTGCGTTAAATGTTGTCGCCCAGCATCATCTATTTGCTGTTTATCGACTTTAATATAAGCAACCTGTTGCCCAGACATCACCACCACTTCTTCAATACCACGAATTGTCAGTAATTGAGAAGTCCAATCATCGGTTTGTTTATCCTCAGGTAAACGTAAAACGATTGAGGTTAAATAACGAGGCTGTGCCAAACCGAAACTGATTAGCAGCCAAATTATAGCAATAGCAGTCAGGATACTCCAACCGATGGCCGTATTATTTAACAACAATAATTGACCGCCCAATGTGCCACCAAAAAATGCACCTAAAAACTGTCCACTAGCATTTACACCCATTGCTGTTGCTTTAGATTGAATCGGGGCAGCTTTCGATAGCCAAGATGGCAATAACGCTTCCATGACATTAAAAGCAATGAAAAACAAACCTAAACCCAGTAAAAGAATATATTTAGACTCATAACCAAAAATTAAAATCATGAGACCTGCAATGATCCCTGCAATCGCAGTCAGAAAAATGCCACGCATTTTGCGATATTTTTCAGCCAAAATAATGCTTGGAAATGCAAAAAACAAACTGATGAGCAGTAAAGGTAAATACACAATACCGTGTTTTGATAATGGAATCCCTGCAAAATTGATCAACTGTGATGGGATATAGACAAACATTGCCGTTAATAAAAGATGCAGTGAAAATACTGACACATGTAAACGATTGAGATCACCCATTTTCAAAACTTGTTTCAGTTGAGTGAAATAACCTTGCTGAAAATTTTTATGATGGCGTGTAGTTTTTGGCACTAAAAATAAGGTCAAAATCGCCAATAATCCCATCAGTGTCGTTACCCAAAATAACCCAGAAATTCCAACCAATGTGGTGAGCCAAGGGCCTAAGCTAAAAGCGACTGTAAAAGATAAACCAATACTCATTCCCATGACTGCCATGGCTTTGGTTCGGTTTTCTTCACGGGTAACATCAGCTAAGAGTGCCATCACCACTGCGGACACCGCTCCTGCTCCTGCAATGGCTCGTCCGATGATCACACCATAAATGGTTTCTGACATGGCTGCGACAGCACCACCTAAAGCAAATAACAATAGACCAAACACAATCAGTGGCTTACGACTAAAACGGTCTGCCCAAAGGCTAAAAGGAATCTGCAATAAGGCCTGACTCAAACCATAAACACCGACCGCCAAACCGATCAATGTTGGGGTTGCATATTGATATGACTGTCCTGCAACAGCAAAGACAGGAATAATCATGAACAACCCCAACATGCGTAAGGCGAAAATACTACTTAGTGCAAAGGTGGAACGGCGCTCTATGGAATTCATCATATCAATAAACTTTTCAAAATTTTTTTCACTTTATTTCCACCCTATCATCGCATATTGCTACTCGTTTGTGGGAGCTCTGCGCATAAAAAAGGACGTATAAATACGTCCTTATTATGAGCATTTTTCTTAAAAAAGCATTAATGCTGCGCAATGCGTTTATTGTATTGAATTGAGGCAATCACCGCCCATACAATAAATGCGACACCAATCAAGCCTGTGACCACTTCAGGTACATGTACACCTGTACCACTTGCAAGCATAATAAATGCCAATGCACCAATCGCATAGTGCGCGCCATGTTCAAGGTAGATATAGGCATCTAAAGTACCTTTATCTACAAGATAAATGGTCATTGAACGGACAAACATTGCACCTATCGCAAGACCTAACATGATGATCACGACATCTGAAGTAATGGCAAATGCACCAATGACCCCATCAAAACTAAAAGATGCATCTAACACTTCAAGGTAAATAAAACCACCTATACCCGCTTTAATTGCACCTGTTGGTGCACCTGAAGCATCATGACCAATTGCATTGCCATTTTCATCCACTTCGGGTTCACCGCCAAGTAAATGACTCAGCACTTGCACCCCGATATAAATCACGATGCCCCAAATTCCGGCCATCGTCACCACAAGACGTTTAGCTTCGTCAACATAGGCAGCCATGATCAATAATGCAATCAATGCCAAAAATACAGACATTGCAGGTACATTGGCTAAATTAGCTAAACGTGCTTCAAGCCATTTGAACCAATGGGTATCTTTGCCTTCATCCAAGAAGAAATTTAAAAATACCAATAATAGGAATGAACCACCAAATGCCGCAATTTCTGCATGATGGGCAATTAAACGTGCTGAATAGTTCTTTGGATCATTCAGTGCCATATTGACCACTTCCATCATGCCCATGTCAGCAGTTGCTGCCACAATCACAATTGGGAAGATTAAACGCATACCAAAAACAGCAACGAGAATACCGACAGTTAAAAAGATCATTTTCCAGAAATGATCCCAACCACGTAAAACGGAAGCATTGACAACTGCGTTATCAAAAGAAAGTGAAACTTCCATCACCGCTAAAATTGCAGTAATGGTCAATGCCGTGAACATCGTCTTTAAGCCAGCTTCTGGACCATGGTGAAAACCCCAGTAGGCAGAAATAGCAAGACACACGACCGAAAAGATGATTGAGAAACCAAAATGTTTCCACATGATAAACGACCTATGAGTATTTTTTATCTAAGGTGTGCTGACAGTTCATCTATGTGAAGCACGAATGAAATGTGTACAAACCCTAAAAATAAATAGAGAGTACTTAAAGCAAGGTTTAAGTTAGATATGCTAATTATGACAACTTTTATTTATTTTTCTCAAACTCTTCGTATGATTTTTTTGAACATGTGACATGATTTAAACGGTTTTTCAGGTCGTAAATTTTTTAATTATTGTTATAGTTAAGGCATTATTTATAAACTATTTGGAATCATTACATGTCATTTTCTCAAGATGTCTGGCAACGTAATCACGCACTCTATCAAAAAACCTTAGCACTTCCATTTAACCAAGAACTGGCTGCAGGGACTTTAGACAAAGCGGCTTTTTGTCACTATGTGATTCAAGATGCTCACTATTTGGTGGCATATGGTCGTGCCCTCGCTGTGTGTGGTGCGAAGGCATTTGATGCCGATGACATTATTCAGTTTACCCAAGGTGCTAAAGAAGCCATTGTGGTTGAACGCAGTTTGCATGATGGTTTTATGCAAAATTTTGGTATTAGCAAAGAGGATTTTGAAAATACGCCTTTGACTTTGGCTTGTCATCATTACACCTCATTTTTAACTGCAACGGCTTGGTCTGAAAGTTATCCTGTTGTTTTAGCATCACTATTACCTTGTTTTTGGATTTATGCAGAAGTCGGCAAGGATATTGTGAGTGCGTCTGTTACCAATAACCCTTATCAGGCATGGGTAGATACTTATTCAGGTGAAGAGTTTAATGAAGCGGTTAAAAATGTTTTAGCCACCATTGACCGTATTGCAGAACGTTGTGATGCAGATACCATCGAGAAAATGCATAAGGCATATACCAAAGGTGCTGAACTTGAGTATTTATTTTGGGATGGCGCTTATCATCAAAGACAATGGTTAAGTTTAGATGAGCAATAAGTTTAAAAAAAATTATTTATCTTACCTTTCTCTTACGTTTGATGTGGCGTAAGAGAAGTGGTTCTATTATAGATTTAAAAAATTTAAATGCCTTTTAGATTTTCAAAATCGGCATGTGTTAAGCCCACATCTAATTTTGTAATGTCATACTGAGCAACCGCCTGAAAAGGATCTAATTTTAAAATTTCTTCAAGTTCAGCCAAAGGCATATTCTTCGCAAACAGTACACCTCCTGTTACAGGGTCTTTACGCCCTGCCGCAATGAAATGACCACATTCAAATTGTTGTTTCAACCATTTCACATGATCGCGTAGATAAACATCGACTTCTTCTAATGGTTTTTGATATTGCAACTGAATGATGTACATGATGATTTCCCTATTTTAATAATAAATGACTTTTTCACTTTTCAGCCTTAAGCATACACCATTCATTCAGCATCATCGTATCCATAAATTGATCAAAAATTTATGAAAAATAACTATTCCATCCCAAAATCAAAATGACTGCCGCCACAATCCAGCATCCTGTTGCAACACCCAAACACGACCAAATCGGCATTTTTGTTGCCAATATATACACCGTAAAAAGATAGACAAAATAAGGAATTAAAGACCAGATACCAAACAATGCAGTTTGCCTTAATGCTTCTGCACCTTTGTCTTGTGCCACAATCACATGCGCAATCAACGCAAATGTGGGAAATAGCGGGACTAAACCTGCGATATAAAACACCTTACTTTTAGATAATACAGCGATCAACAACACGACGACTGCCCCAATCACACATTTCAACAACAAAGACAGCATGTGGATCTGATCCAAAAGTAAAATTCTGACAAGGTAAATTTTAACGTATTTTTTCGTGAATGTTGATATGACGACATACAAAGTGGGGATTGAATCAATAAAAGTTAAGATTAGCCAAAAGATTTAAACTAGTAGATGACTAATAAAAATAATGATTATTATCAATATGTACAAATTTGATCCGTTGTGAGGTTCCTATGCAAAATTCAACTTTAGCTACAGAGGCAAGTCGTACATTTTTCAATTTACAATGTTGTTGGCTAAACAATGAAGAAATTTATCTAGAAAAAGGGTGTCAGCATTGCAGTGCTGCTGCAACGTATCTGATTTATTATACCAATACTCATATTCAAAAATTGATGTTGGCATTTATTACACAATTTAATTGCCATCTTGCAAAAGGTTGGGACTTACTCGACTTAGCAGATTTTGAAGATCAATATAATGAATTTTAACATTTACTCGAAAAAGAGGTTAATTTTTATGCCCGACAACATCATGATACCGCACGAGTATTTGCCTTTGAAGAATTAGACTCTATTTTTGAAAGACCTTATGCAATGGCATGCTAATCAGGCTTTGATAAAATCGAATGATTGATTCTATAGAACATTTTACTGTTCAAACATGCTATTTAACAGCAATGAGATTTCAACAATTTGGTCTTTAACTTGATGAAAAGCTCATTTTATTGCATTTGAAACATGTAAGGAAAGGTTCTGATTTAATGGATCTTTCATATATCCGACATAAAATGTCGCGAAAAAACGATTTAATACAGCTTGAACAAAATTAAATCGCTATCATATATAGTCTTCAAATTGCATACATTCGAGATCGTTCTATGAGTCAAAGTCATATCCGTATTCGAGGCGCACGTACCCATAATTTAAAAAATGTGTCACTCGATATTCCACGCGACAAATTTGTGGTGATCACGGGACTTTCAGGCTCAGGTAAATCATCCCTTGCTTTTGATACCCTCTATGCCGAAGGTCAGCGCCGTTATGTCGAGTCACTGTCCGCATACGCCCGTCAGTTTTTATCACAAATGGAAAAACCTGAAGTTGATTCGATTGAAGGTTTAAGCCCAGCGATTGCCATTGAACAGAAATCAACCAGTCACAACCCACGTTCAACTGTGGGAACCATTACTGAAATTTACGATTATCTGCGTTTGCTTTATGCACGTGTTGGTACACCTTACTGTCCAGAGCATGACTTGCCAATGGTGGCGCAAACTGTTTCGGAAATGGTCGATGCCGTTAAAGCCTTAGAAGAAGGCACAGCGCTGATGTTACTCGCGCCTGTAGTACGTGAGCGTAAAGGTGAATACAGCAATTTATTTGAACAGTTACAAAGCCAAGGTTTCGTGCGTGCTCGTGTCGATGGTGAAGTGATTGATATCGACACACCACCTGAATTGGATAAAAAGAAAAAACACACCATTGAAGTGGTGGTGGATCGCTTTAAAGTCCGTGATGACCTTGGCAACCGTATCGCAGAAAGTTTTGAAACCGCACTACGTTTGGGCGGTGATATTGCAATTTTATCGTGGATGAATGGCGAACAGCCTGAACGGGTATTTTCAGCCAAACACTCTTGCCCTGAATGTGACCGCGCTGTGGCAGAACTTGAACCACGCCTATTCTCATTCAATAATCCATTCGGTGCCTGCCCTGTTTGTGATGGTTTGGGCACACGTAGCCATTTCAGTGCGGACAAACTCATTCCAAGTCCTGATATTTCGATCAGCCAAGGGGCAATCCGTGGTTGGGACAGACAACGTCCATATTATTATTCCATGATTCAAAAAGTGGCTGATCATTTTGGCTTTTCACTGGATACGCCTTGGAATGAATTGGATGCCGATACCAAAAAGAAATTTCTCTATGGAACAGGCAAAGAAAAAGTTGATCTAAGTTATATCGATGAACGTGGACGTAAACATAGTCGTGTACAGCCTTTTGAAGGTATCTTGCCTCATCTGGAACGTCGTTATCGTGAAACTGAAAGCAACTACGTCCGTGACGATTTAGCACAATATCTTTCCAATGCCGCGTGTGATGCCTGCGGAGGATCACGTCTGAATGAAATTTCACGCCATGTTCGGGTGAAAGACAAAACCATTGCTGAAATCACTAAAATGTCGATTGGCGATGCGGAAAGCTATTATCAGGATTTAAACCTTGAGGGGGCTAAAGGCGAGATTGCGGACAAGATTTTTAAAGAAATCCGTGAGCGCTTGCACTTCCTTGTATCGGTTGGTCTGAACTATTTAAGCTTATCACGTTCTGCGGAAACCTTATCAGGCGGTGAAGCACAGCGTATTCGTTTGGCTTCACAAATCGGTGCAGGTCTGATGGGCGTGATGTATGTGCTGGATGAGCCTTCGATTGGCTTACATCAACGTGACAATGACCGCTTACTGGAAACCTTGGTTCGCTTACGTGACTTGGGCAATACCGTTCTCGTAGTTGAACATGATGAAGATGCGATTCGTGCAGCCGATCATATTATTGATATTGGTCCAGGTGCAGGGGTGCATGGTGGTCATGTGATTGCCGAAGGTACTTATGATGAATTGGCTGCCAATGAAAATTCTTTAACGGGTCAATATCTGTCAGGCAAATTAAAAATCGAAGTACCGAAAAAACGTGTTGAACCACCTAAACCTGATGAACAAATCAAATTGATGGGTGCATCTGGTCATAATTTAAAGAGTGTCGATTTAACCATTCCTCTAGGTGTGATGACTTGTGTTACAGGCGTATCAGGTTCAGGTAAATCGACGCTGATTAACCGTACATTATTGCCTTTGGCTGCAACTCAACTCAATGGTGCAACCACCTTAACGGCGGAAAAGTTTGACTCAATTGATGGTTTGCAATTCTTGGATAAAGTGGTTGATATTGACCAAAGTCCGATTGGACGCACACCTCGTTCGAACCCTGCGACGTATACAGGTTTATTCACGCCAATTCGTGAGTTATTTGCACAAACCCCTGAAGCCAAAGCACGTGGTTATGCCGCAGGTCGTTTCTCATTTAACGTCAAAGGTGGTCGTTGTGAAGCCTGTGAAGGTGATGGGATGATCAAAGTGGCAATGCATTTCCTGCCTGATATGTATGTGCCATGTGATGCCTGTCATGGTGACCGTTATAACCGTGAAACGTTAGAAGTTGGCTATAAAGGCAAAAACATTTCTGATGTTTTGGGTATGACTGTTGAAGATGCGATGCATTTCTTTGATGCGATTCCTGTGATTCACCGTCGTTTGGAAACTTTAAATCAGGTTGGTTTGGGTTATATCCGTTTGGGTCAATCTGCAACCACGCTTTCGGGCGGTGAAGCACAACGTGTAAAATTGGCTCGTGAACTTGCTAAACGTGATACAGGTAAAACCTTATATGTACTCGATGAGCCAACGACGGGTCTGCATTTCCATGATATTGCGAAACTTTTGGATATTCTTCATGAGCTGCGTAATAAGGGCAATACCATTGTGGTGATTGAGCATAATCTGGATGTGATCAAAACTGCGGATTGGGTGATTGATTTGGGTCCTGAAGGTGGTGCAGGTGGTGGGCAAATTATTGCTGAGGGTACGCCTGAAGATGTAGTGAAATCTAAAGTTTCACATACTGCGAAATTCTTAAAACCGATGTTGAAATAAGAAGCTCCCAACCAGTTTTAAAAATGGCGTTCCCCTCTTTTTTAAAAGAGGGGTTTGCAGATTAAAAGTGGAAACTCAGGCAAAGCTGATTTTTATTTACTGTATTTTTTATGTGAATTTCTTTAAATTTTCTCCAAGTTTTAAGTTCTTCTAGTTCTACTATTATTTTTAAATCGTCAAAAAGCGAGTGTTGCTTAGAATAAAGTTTCTGAAAAACCTGACCACTTGTATAAAACCATGAATAAGACATATTCAAAGCATGCGCTGTCTGAACTCGAGAAGTATTAAAACTATATGAGAGTTGTAAAAAAGCTGCTATTTTTGAATATCCTAGTTGTTGAACCTGCTTGCTAAAATTTTGTTCGTATTCTTGTTGTTGTTCTAATTGTTCAAGTTGCTTTAAACGTTCTAAATCTTCATCTGCAAACAAAGTTTTTAAAATTGGATGTTCATTTTCTTCAAAAGAGTCTCTACTATATGACTGATCAATCCTGACTGCATATTTTATATTTTTCTCATTATATTGGACTAACTTTTATCAATTACTCCATATAAATACTTCCAATCACTTTCATCATCAATGTTAAAAACATCCCCTTTCTTCCATTTGGAGCATGCAAACTCCCAAGCCTCATTCATTACATCATCAAGTTCATATTCTTGAGAACGATTCAAAATACTTACCCACAATGACTAACGCTTTTGAATTTCAACATAAACTTGTAATAAATATTTTTGATTCATATCATTTTTTGACTTCTTAATTTCCCCATTTTAGCAAATCAAGTTATCAATCCATCTTATACTGAACTTTCAATCAAGCTTAATCAGTCTTAAGAATGAACGGCTTGCTTAGCAAACACTTATTACAATGCCTTTTTAGCTAAATCAAGGACAGACTTGAAGAGCAGGACTGAATTTTTAAAAATTTATTTTATAAAAGCGTTTTAAAATTAATATTTCACAAATATAATCAAATACATAACAATTTAATTATCATTTTATTTTAAGGGGAATATTTTGAGACAAAAATCAACTTTGTTGATCACCATAAGTATGGTTCTTTCAAGTATCAGCACATCAGGATTTGCATATAATGATGATTATATTTCTGCTAACGGACTTAAAATTGAACTTGGTCAATCACAACGTTACTTAGAAAATAAATTAGGCATACCACAAAGAAAAAATGCCAACTTTGTAATATGGAATTTGAAAAATGGAAACAGCCTATCTGCTAGTTTTGATGAATATGGCTTAAGTGATGCTAGCATCAGTGGTTCAAAACCTGACTTTCTCTATGCTCATGGATTTAAAATTGTGTTAGGGCAAGATACTTTACGCAGTGTACAAAATAAGCATAAATATGGATGTTATCACCAAGGCTGGGGAGAAGGTTGGATTGGTGAATATGTAGTCCGTAGTGGTCCTGAAGGCTCTTGGAACTTAGTCTTTAGCACATGGGGAGATGATGATGAAAATACCCTTAAAAATAAAAAATTAACAACCATTTCAATAGGTGATGATGAGCCATTTGGTGAACAAAAATATTGCACTTATTAATTTTTTGACTATTGGTGGAATAAAATATCCTACCAATAGTCAACTAAATATTTTTAAAAAATTAATATTTAACCATAATTTCATGACTGGACTGATAAGACTTGAGACGCAAAATGATACAGAAACACGTAATCATTAAAAGGTTTACCAAAGCATAAAATAAATCAATGTTATTAAAAATAATAATAACTACTACATTTATATGTTTATATTGAAAAAATGATCATAAATTACAATACATCTAAAGCTATCTATCTCCTTATACCTTTAGTGACATCGCTTGATCAGGCTTGATCGACTTCATTGCTGTATTAAGTCTAAATACTTAATTCAGTTTCTACATTGACTAAACAATAATCGCTTTTACAAATTAATATTATTTAAATAAACTGTTTTACAGATTATATAAAAACCAATATATTTTATTACCGTAAGTCAATGAATATATTTTTTTAAATATCGCTGTAAGTTTCTTACTGTACCCTTTTCTGCTCAGTCACCTCTATATCGACTGGGCTTTTTTTTTGCTTACTTCAAATAACTATAAATATTTAGCTTATCAAGAACATCTAAAGTCAGCTCTTTTCGTTCTCCTACAGCACAATCATGCTGCATCGTCATATTTAAAGAAAATGCGGTGATTTTACCGTGCCCGTCATCCACCCAACCTGTGTACCAACCAACTTGTGGCTCAATATCCATTGCCCAACCACTTTTGGCATAAAGTTTTAAGTCACCGCGTTGTTCAATCAACAGCATTTGTTTGACTTGTTGCTGTACTTTTACATCAAAACCTAATTCCTCCATTGCTAAACCATATACAAATTTAGCTTCTTGTTGCGGGGTAATTTTTAATGGTCCTTTTAACCAAAATTGATCTACTTGTGTACCAATATCTGCATTACCAAAACCCACACGTTTGACTTCACTTTGCATGAGTTTTAAACCAATCCGACGAGCCAACTCTTGATACACAGGGACTGCCGATGCTTGCATTGCTTCCGCTAAAGTCATGTCTTTTTCCCAACTTGAAAAACTGCGCTTTTTTCCATCCCACTTAAAAATTTCAGTATGGGTTGCTTTTTTATGCTGTAAGCCAATCAAAGCATTCAATATTTTAAACGTTGATGCGGGAACAAAAGCCTGATTGGCACGAGATAAATCATTCCCAAATTTTTGAAAATGCTGTCCGTCATAAATCACCATCACGGCCTTGGTATGTGCCTCATCGAATAAGTATGGAATTTCTTGTGCTCTTGAAGAGTTTTCAGCGATTTGCTGCATTTTCATCACATCATCTGTCTGAGATAACATTTGCTTTTGGCAACCTAAACTCATACTCAGCAAACCTAAAATAAACATACCCTTGATATAATTCATTATTTACTCAAAAAAACATGCGCTAAGCAGCATCATAATTGATCTATTTTTTAAAAATCTAAATTTTTTCACGAGGATGTAAGAAAATATTTACAAGTGCAACAATTAGGTGCATAATGCACTCCATTAGGGCGATTTAGAAATATTCCTCAGCAGAATTTCTAAATTTTCCGAAGATTTTGGCGAAAAACCCCAATTCCGATAAGAAATTGGGGTTTTTTTTGGCAAAAACCATGCCAACTTAATCATAATTAGCACCAATATAGTGCAATAAAAATTAAAACTGGAATTATTTACAGATTTTTATCGATTCAGGACGTTTTCCGCTAAAGACGTTATAATTCGTATATGATTATTCATATTTTTTAAATATTAATATTATTCAATTTAAACCAAAAAAAAAGCCCAACCTTGGGGAAAGTTGAGCATTAAAAAGTAAAACTATGAAGAAATTATCAAATTTGTCATATAAATTTGATCTAAGAATTATGTAAAAATTGAGCAAAAAAGTAAAGCCGATTGTTTTAGTATGATTTGATTAAAAACACAATTCAAAATAAAAATGCAAAAAAAATCACATAAATATTTTTATTTGTTTTATTTTTAATCAAGTCTGTCATTTAAGTGACATCAACTATGTTTAAATTTAGCAAATTATTTATTTAAGCTTCTTTAAATCAATATTTAAAAACGAAAATAAATCAATCAATTATTACAATTAAAAAAATAAAATAAATCGTTAAAAACAATCAATGTTTGTTGTTAATTTAATCTAGTTGAGTAATTTTTCTGTGATTTTTCACAGTTTATTTCATTGTTCTGATTGATATTTTGTTGAGGTTGACTTGCGCTGTGCCATCTGTCTCTTTTTTAACCTTTAACACATTTAGAGTATTGACTCAAAATATAATGTCTTTATACATCATTGACTTAATATATTGTTACAATACAATGCAGGTTGTTTAACCCATTTCAATAGACTGGAAATGATTATGAAAAAACTCGGTTTAGCCACTGCTTTATTATTAGCCATGACCGGTGCTCAAGCGTATCAATTTGAAGTTCAAGGTCAATCTGAATACATCGACACAACTGTAAATGACAAAGATTTTACAGGTGGTATTCAAGGTACATATTACCTTAAAAACGTTGATGCTTCTAAAGGTCCTTTGGCTGAAGCTGCATTTTTAAACCAAGCTTCTAACGTTTCGCTTGCTTATAACTATGGCGAAGTTGGTTCAAATGGTGTTGACGTAATCGCACATAACTTTGGTGCTAAAGCTGAAGCTTATATTCCAACTAAATTTGTTCCTGCTTATGCAAGTGCTTCTTATAGCCACACTATTTTAGACAGCAAAAACCAAAATCGTGCTGACGACAATGGTGATCGTTATGCATTAGAAGTGGGTGCGCTTGCAACTAAAAACTTCTTGGTTGCTGTAGGTTATACCAGTGTTGCAGACCAAGCTGCACTTGATGCATTCAATGTGATGGGTACAGGCATTGCAAAAGCTGTTGCAGAATCAGCAACAATTGGCGATGACCAAGATGCAATCACTGCACGTACTAAATATGTAGGTAACATTGACGGTACAAATATGGCGATTGGTTTTGAAACTGGTCTTGTATACGGTGATGACACTGCTTACCAATTAAAAACTGATTTGTATTTGAACCCACAATTAAGTGTTGGTGCTTCTTATGCAGAATCTAGCTTCGATGCAACACCTGATTCAGCTTGGGGTGCAAACGTAAATTACTTCATCACTCCTGCTGTTGCAGTGGGTGCAAGCTACGTAAATGCAAACTCTAAAGCTGCAAATGACACTCAAACTGTAGGTGTTAATGCTAAATTCCGTTTCTAAGAATATTTCTTCAGAAGCAAAAAAAGGACTCATTTGAGTCCTTTTTTTATTGTTAATCTCTTAAAAATCAGTCTAGGTTTGAATTGCGAATCACATTTAAAAAATGTAAATGACGTTCATATTGGTCAATAATATCTTGTAGAACATCTTCTTGTGTCCAGTCCATCACATCATAGCCCTGCCCACCTTCTCGTAAAAAGACTTCTGCTTGATAAAATGTATCAATATTTTCATGCTGCTCATCGAGCATGAAACTTGCAGCTTCCGTCACATGATTCAAAACTTTATACACAAAATTGACTTCACTTTGATGATCAACACTCAATACTAAACCTTCTTCAACGACCTGAATTTTCACGTCTAAATGTCGACGTTTAAATTCACGCTGAATATTTTCAAAAGCTTGGCGTACCACTGTTTGTATATATTCTTCAACCTCTTGATGGGTATGCGGATAGTGCATAATCAGCCCAAGGCGTTGTTGCCAACTTCTTGGATTTTGTACAGCTCGTGGCGTAATACGGGCAACTTGTAAAGCATGCATTTTGGTTACATCTAAGCGTAATGCTTTGAGTAATCCCCAACAGAGCAACAGCATGATCAAGGTAAATGGCAAAGCACTCATCATGGTTGCCGATTGCAATGCACCCAAGCCTCCAACAACTAACAAAATAATTGACAACACTGCCATGATAACTGTCCAAAATAGACGCTGCCAAATGGGAGAGTTTTCCGTTTTCGCTGTTAAATAATCTGTAACTAATGCACCTGAGTCGGCAGAAGTCACAAAAAATAAAATCACTAAAATCGTCGCAATAAAACTAGAGATACTTGCAAAGGGTAAATGATTTAAAAATTCAAATAATGCTACGGATGAATCTTGCTGCACCGCAGTAATCAGGCTGGTATTTCCTTGTTCTAAAATACTAAATAACGCAGCATTGCCCATGAATCCCATCCAAATCAGGGTAAAACCTGTTGGAATCAGCAGCACTCCGACAATAAATTCGCGGATGGTACGACCACGTGATACACGTGCAATGAACATACCGACAAATGGTGACCAAGAAATCCACCATGCCCAATACATAATTGTCCATCCTCCAATCCAACCACTCGGTTGATACGCATAGAGGTTAAAGGTCATGGAAAATAAATTGGACATATACTGCCCAGCATTTTGAATCGTAGTTTGTAAAATATAAATACTTGAACTGGCTAAAAATACAAAGATCAATAGAGCCAGAGCCAACACTAAATTCAGTTCCGATAAACGCTTAATACCTTTATCTAAGCCCAAACACACAGACAATGATGCTAAAGCAGTCACAAAAATAATTAAGATAATCTGCGTACTGATCTGACTTTCCCAACCCAATAAATAGTTGAGACCTGAATTAATTTGTGTGACCCCAAAACCTAAGGTTGTTGCCACACCAAACACTGTACCAATAGTGGCAAAGGTATCAACCGCATCCCCCATTGGACCGTAAATTTTTTTCCCAATTAAAGGATACAACCCTGAACGAACTTTTAAAGGTAAGTGATAACGAAAGGCAAAATAAGCCAAAGTCAAACCAACCAATGCATAAATCGCCCATGCATGTAAGCCCCAATGGAAAAAGGTGATCCGCATGGCTTGTTGAGCAGCTTGCACGGTTTCAGGGTCACCTGTTGGTGGATTAACATAGTGCATGACTGGCTCAGCCACCCCAAAGAACATTAAACCGATGCCCATACCTGCGGTAAATAGCATCGCAAACCAAGAGCCATTGCTATACGTCGGCTGGCTATGATCAGGGCCAAGTTTAATTTTACCCATGTCAGATAAAGCAATAAATACTAAAACAATTAGGAAAATCGCAACGGCAAGCACATAAAACCAGCTAAATGAATCGGTAATCCACTGATTCATTTGCTTGGTCATCAAGTCAAATGCATTCGGTGTCAAAATCACGAACGCTAAAAATATTGCAATAATCCCAACACTACTAAAAAATACATTTCGATTGACATTGTCAAACCAAGATGACTTTTTGGAAGGCATATCTTCCTCACATTTTTTTAATTAATGGACAGACCGAAAAGGTCAATAAAGGCATTCACATGGCGTGAAAAAAAGCGAGCTCAGCTTAAGAAAAGCTCAAAAAAGATGATAATTCAAATACAAAAGTGATGCAGTTTAGTTACTGTAAAAATTAGTGAATTGAAATTATTCAGTTTTATGTGCAACATAATGCAAAGCAATCAAACGTGAAACAATGAGTGCTAAATACATCACACCACAGAACATTTGTAACATCGCCACAATACGCGCTGCTGGTGCAAGTGGAATTACATCTGAAAGTCCAGTCGCAGACTGCAAACTAAAACTCAAAAATAGTAAATCCAACCAAGTTTGGTATTCTCCAACATGATTTGGATTTTGAAAGCTATTGGGCACAAGCAATTGACAAATACTATATAAAAAAGCAAATCCCCATGCGATAAGGGTAAACACTGCCCCTGCTGCAAAAAGCTCATCCTTCGTTAAATAACGATCTTCAAACATATAACGAACTAAGCCATATGCCGCACAAAAATAAGCCATGGCTTCAAAACTATGTGCCGTAATTTGCATTGCAACAGAGCGCTGCCCAATCAACATAAGAATTGAAAATATAAATGCGCCTGCAACAAAAAACAGCCCAATGACACTATAAACAGGTGTTTGACGAATCACTTTAGCAATCATCAATAAAGCTAAAACACCTAAAGCCCACATCAAAATTTGATAACTGCGACTGCTACTCGCGAATACATATAAAATCAAAATACTCAGTTGTACCAAAAGCAACCAAGCTGAAGGCAAAAGTTTGAAGCCTTTCCAAAACTGAAGCAAAGTTTGCATGCTTATTCCTAATCATTGTTGTTTTAGTCTGAATGTTATTTATCTTACAGAAAATTTTAAAAACTCATCAATACATTCGCAAAATGTCTTGGGTTCTGAGCATGTATTTTCGTGATGGAATGTAAGGTGCAAAAAATCATACAACAACAGCATGATGCAAACAACGATATAGCTCTATGAACCAATGCAAAATGAGATGAGTACTTTAAAACAGATAAACAAGACGCTGTTTTTTAGATGGTTGGATTTATATTGCAATTCAGATTTCAGATTTAAAATTCCAGATTCTACCCCACATAAAAAAAAGCCCCTGATGGGACTTTTTTTATATAAGTTCAGACTTAGTGATCAGATGCACCAGAGATACCAATACCTGTTTGCGAACGAACATATTGTGCATCAAATGCTTTACGTTCTGCTTCAGCACGTGCTGATTTATCTGTAATTGAGAAGAACCAACAACAGATGAATGCTAATGGCATTGCAAAGATTGCAGGGCCATTGAATGAGTTAATTGGCGTATCAGAGATTTTTAATGTATCTACCCAAACTGCTTTAGATAAGATGATTAATGTTACCGCTGTTACTAGACCTACCACGCCACCAATCACTGCACCACGAGTCGTTAAACCTTTCCAGAACATTGAAAGTACAAGTACTGGGAAGTTTGCACAAGCCGCTACTGAGAATGCCAAACCCACCATGAATGCTACGTTTTGTTTCTCGAACAAAATACCTAGGATCATCGCGAAAATCGCTAGACCTAAAGTTGCGATCTTAGACATACGTAATTCAGATTCAGGAGTCGTTTGACCTTTCTTGATTACGTTTGCATACAAGTCATGAGAGATTGCTGATGCACCAGACAAAGTCAAACCAGCCACAACCGCAAGAATTGTTGCGAACGCTACTGCTGAAATAAAGCCCATGAACAAGTCACCGCCAACAGCATCTGCAAGGTGAACTGCAGCCATGTTGTTACCACCAACAAGCTCTAACTTACCAGTCACCGCCATTTTCGCAACGTCGATAAATTGTGGGTTGTTTGATACAAAAAGGATCGCACCGAAACCAATAATGAAGGTTAATAGATAGAAATAACCAATGAAACCTGTTGCCACAACCACTGATTTACGTGCTTCTTTGGCATCTTTAACAGTAAAGAAACGCATAAGAATGTGTGGTAAACCTGCTGTACCAAACATTAATGCCAAACCAAGTGATAGTGCATCTAATGGATTTGCAGCAAGACTCCCCGGCCCCATAATTTTAGAAGCTTCATCTAGGCTAACATCATGTACTTTCGCAAATACATCAATAGATTGCTTGAACATTTCAGAGAAGCTATAACCTACAGAATGCATCACCATGAACGCCATGAATGTCGCACCTGAAAGCAACATTACCGCTTTAATGATCTGTACCCACGTTGTTGCCAACATACCACCGAAGATCACGTAAGCCATCATCAGAAGACCTACGATCACCACCGCAATGTTATAGTTCAAACCGAATAATAGTTTGATGAGCTGACCTGCACCCACCATTTGAGCAATCAAATAAAATGCAACAACAACTAAAGAACTGACCGCGGCTAAGGTACGTACTGGTTTTTCTTCCAAACGGAATGACACTACATCTGAAAGGTTATATTTACCCAAGTTACGTAGACGTTCAGCAACCAAGAACAATACGATTGGCCAACCGACCATGAAGCCCAGTGAATACAGCAAGCCGTCAAAGCCAGAGCTAAACACCATCGCAGAAATACCCAAGAACGATGCTGCTGACATATAGTCACCTGCAATCGCCAAACCATTTTGGAAACCTGAAATGCCACCACCCGCAGTATAGAAATCCGCAGTGCTTGTGGTTTGTTTTGCTGCCCATTTAGTAATAAATAAGGTTAATCCAACAAAGACTGCAAACATAATGATTGCATGCCAATTGGTTGCTTGTTGTTCTGCTGCACCAAGGTCTGGACCAGCTTGAGCAATTGTTGAAAGCAGTGCTGTAGATGCAAGAGCTGCTTTAGTTTTTAAAGAGTTCCATTTCATCTTAGTGCATTCCTTTTTCATGTGCGATTGCTTCCACTTCTTTCATTGCATCTTCAGTCAATTTATCCAATTTATTATTGGCAATATATGAGTACACACCGCATAACACGAAAGAAAGCACAATAATGCCTAGTCCCAAAGGAATACCGATTGTGGTCACACCACCTTCAGATACCTTCGTCAATAAAAACTCTTTGTTGTAACCCACTAAAAGCATAAAGCCAACATAAACAAACAGCATAATTGCCGTAAGTGTCCAGCTTAATTTACTCTTTTTAGCCACCATTTCTTTGAATTTTGGATTATGTAGAATTGCATCTACCTGTCTCTCATCCATAATCTTGCTCCTTGATTTGCGACCAGTCCACTGGTTGCAATTTTTAATCATTATTTTGATAAGCTAAAATTAACAATGTTGTTGAGCTGCGTAACTTAGACTTTGGTCGTTAAATTTTGAACAGAATGAACGCGTCAGTTCATGGATGCGTTATCATAGTCTGAGATTTTTGAACTGTAGTTGCTATGAATAGTTGGTTGATTATTGGGGTTCTCGCCCTTTACATCATCATTTTGTTTGCCTGTGCATTCTTTGGTGAAAAACATGCCAGTCGACTGAGCACCAGAGGACGGATGCTTCTCTTTAGTCTAACATTGGGTGTCTATTGTTCATCTTGGACATTTTATGGTGCGACAGGTGCGGCAGTTCGCGAAGGAATTATTTTCCTTCCCATCTATTTAGGCCCACTACTCTTTGTTGGCCTCGGTTATGACATTTGGCGTCGTTTAGGACGTGTACGTCAACATCATGCCATTTCTTCGATTGCTGACTTTGTCGCAGCACGTTATGGTAAAAGTGGCACATTGGCTTCCCTTGTGACGATCCTTGCAGTCATCGCCATTATTCCTTATTTAGCACTACAGCTACGTGCCATTGCGCTCAGTGCATCCGTCATGCTTGATCATAATACCCAAGTGGTATCGACTACGACCAATGGGGTTTTAGCATTAACCGCTGTACTTGCAATTTTAGCGATGTTGTTCGGTACACGGCAAATTGCCAATACTGAACAACATGGTGGTTTAATGCTTGCTGTTGCATTTGAGTCATTTGTGAAGCTTTTTGCATTATTGTGTGTTGCATTCTTTTTTATTTTTGAAAATCCAGCCAATTTGCTGCAAATTTCTAAAGATGTCACCAAAACCTTCCACGAAGTACAATTATTTGGTGTTCCTGAAACCTTTTGGGTACAAACCTTACTTGCAGCATTAGCCATCATTTGTTTACCACGACAGTTCCATGTTGCCGTGGTTGAATTGCGTGACGAAAAGCATATTCGTGGCGCACGGCGTTGGTTTGCGGCTTATCTGATTTTAACCATTATTGCGATTATTCCCATTGCAAGTTGGGCACTGCATGCCGCACCTTCGTACTTAAGTATTCCCGATGTCGCCGTGTTGTCTTTACCTCTGAGTTATGGGCAAGATTGGCTAACATTATTGGCATTTTTAGGTGGCTTTTCTGCATCTACAGGTATGCTGTTAGTGTCTTCTGTTGCTCTGTCTATTATGCTCAGCAATGACTTAATCATGCCTGCATTGTGGCGATTTAACTTATTGTCACGCCATGACAAACGCTTACCTCAAGTCCTCAAATTGACGCGGCGTATTTGTATTTTAGCCGTGATGTTCTTGGGCTTTTTATTCTTTCATTTCTTTAATGACATTGACCAACTGTCAACCTTTGGTCTATTGGCATTTAGTGCTGTTGCCCAATTTTCACCTGCCCTAATTGGGGGGTTATATTGGCGTGGTGGTAGTCGCCAAGGCGTTTACGCAGGACTAGTCATTGGTTTTATTTTATGGACTTATACCCTCCTACTGCCCACTGTATTACGCAGCCTACCTGCCGAATATAGCCAATTTTCACATCAGTTTTTAATCGCTGGCCCATTCAATATTCAGTGGTTACGTCCTGAGGCGTTATTAGGCTTTGAATCTTTTGCACCACTCACACATGGCGTGATCTGGGCATTGGGTTTAAATATCATGCTCTATATTTGGGTTTCTCGTATTTATCGCCCATCTGTTGCAGAACAAATCCAAGCAGAAAGTTTCTTCTACTATGAAACTAAACCTTTACCTGCACAAAGTACCTCAACAGATATCAATTATTTAAACCATGATGTAGCACGTTTAAAAGTAGGCGATTTGATTACGCTTGCCAAACGCATTACGGGTGAAGGTCCGACCATTCAAGCTTTTCGTCAATTTTGTATCATGAATAATGTGGTACTGAATGAAAATAGCAGTGCCAATGGCATGTGGTGGCGTTTCACCGAACAATATTTAGCAGGCACAATTGGTGCTGCATCTGCACGTACACTCCTTACAACAGCAATGGTCAACAACGGCTTAGCCCTTGGACAAGTTGCCAATATTCTCGATCAGGCATCGCAATGGCAACGGTTTAACCAAAACCTGATCATGACCATGATCGACCACATGACACAAGGGGTGAGTGTCGTCGATGAGAATATGTGTTTAGTGGCTTGGAATAACCAATACCTCAAACTTTTTGATTATCCCAAAGATTTGGTGTATGTCGGCTGTCCGATTGCCGATTTGATTCGTTATAACGCTGAACGTGGTGAATGTGGTCCAGGCTCCATCGAAGAACATGTGCGCAAACGTATACATTGGATGAAAGTCGGCAGTGCACATGAATTTGAACGTATTCGTAAAGATGGTCGTGTCATTCAAATGCGTGGTAACCCCATTGAAGGGGGTGGTTTTGTGACGACCTTTGCCGATATTACTGCGTTCCGTGAAAATGAAGCCGTGCTCGAAGCGCGTGTTTCTGATCGTACACAACAATTGGCAAATGCACTTGCAGAACAACAGTTGGCACGTGAACAAGCCGATAAAGCCAATATGTCAAAAAGCCGCTTTATTGCCGCAGCCAGTCATGACTTATTACAACCTATGCACGCCGCACGCTTATTCAGCACTGCGCTTGAGCAGAGTGTGCAAACCGATGAAGATCGTAAAACTTTACAACAACTGGATCGTGCCTTACATGGCGCAGAAAGTATGCTGTCTGCGCTATTGGACATTGCCCGTTTAGAAGGGGGAACGATTCAACCCAAACGGCAAATTTATCCATTGCATGATTTACTCAGCGATTTAGAACTACAGTTCAAGTCCATTGCCGCGCAGCGCAATATCAAATTAGTAGTACATGACGCGCAGTTTTGGATTGATACCGATCCACAATGGATTCGCCGTATTATTCAAAACTTTGTGAGTAATGCTTTGCGTTATACAGCCAAAGGGCGCGTGGTGGTGGGCGTATTACGTTCAGCGCCTCATAGCAAGCATATTCGCATCGGTGTATGGGACACAGGGCCAGGTATTGCGGAAGAACAACGCATTAAGCTATTCCAAGAATTTGAACGCTGTGGACATACCTCTCCGTGGGGCGAACAAGGTTTAGGACTTGGCTTAGCCATTGTACAACGTATGACCAGCTTACTCGACTACCCTGTACATGTTTACTCTGAATTAGGTAAGGGCTCATGCTTCATGATCGAAGTCCCTATTGTGGATGCACCTAAAGTCGTAGCAGCCCCTGTACAAGCCGTCCCATTACGCACCAAAGCCTATAAAATTTTATGCTTAGACAATGATGAGACGATCTTAGAAGGTATGCATACTTTACTGACCAAATGGGGTTATCAAGTCTTTAAAGCCACCGAACCTGAACAAGCATTAGACCTCATTCAACAGGAAAATATTCAAGTATGGTTGGTCGACCAACACTTAAATGACAATAAAATCGGCTTAAATTTTATTATAGAAAATCGTCAGGAGAATGTGCCTGTTGCCTTAATCACCGCAGACTCAGATCCTGAATTACCACAACATTTAAAAGAGTTGAATATTGTCTTACTGAAAAAACCGTTAAAACCTGCCTCATTACGTTCTTGGTTATCAGGTTTAAAAATCTCTAAATAGCATTTTTAAACCGTCGCCAAAATATGTTTTGATACATTTATCGCGCCTAAAAACACCGTTTTTAGGCGCTTTTTTTAAGTAAAATGACCGAGTTTTAAAACGATTAGGCGAAAATGCTCAAAACATTGCCCATTTAAGTAAAATTCATTGACCAAAAAATTCAACACGATGTTTTCTATGGCAAATTCAATCAAATTTATTACTATACACTTGTACACTTAGTTACAATTATTTAAATAGATGATTTCAATAAAAATAATATTAATAAAACCACACCTAATACTTTAGTCGTATTCCTATTGCATCTTCAATAACTCATAAAATCTATTCATTGATTGATCAATTTGCATTTGGAATGATGCAACAAAAATTTAAAAGTAGGAGCTTTCCCATGAACATTTCAGCAGCAGTCCCACAGGGTATTCACCAAACACAACAATTCCACCGTCAGTATGGCGTGAATGCGATTTTGCCTGAGATTAATTGGGCAGAAGTTTTTCCACATAGCAAGCTTGAACATGCCCAATTACATGCACTGAATGCACTTTATCAAGCAGCAGTACCGTTGGCGTTGAAAGTGTTTGAAGATCTAAAATTTGATGTCTTTACATCGGCTGCTTATCAACCACAAGGTTTAGGTTTATTTGACAAAATTGCGCAACAAGAAGAATTACTCATTCAAGAACTCAAAGAGGAATGTAAATCTTTAGATGATGAAACTCGTCATCAAATTTGGAGTATGTTATTACGTGGCGGTGCAGTATTGGTGTTTAAAGCATGGTTAGGCAAAGTCAAAACAGGGGAAAATGTGCTTGACTTAACCCAATTTGATGAATTGTCTGATTTACTCTTTGTTAAAACCTCACCCACCACTTTGGCACAGCGTTTAAATGTTGACACACATGCAGCATATGACCATATCTTTTTAATGTATGGCGATGACATTTTCCTTGATCGCTTTAATAGCTTAGAAACCGCTGCCCTATTTGTCGACCTAGAAGTATATGATGCCGCATTCCTCAGCCTACGTGATGACCGGGTTGCCGAATATTTACAGTCAAAAGGATATGTCACCCCCGAACAAATCGAAGATTTAAAATGCGCACTCAATCCATTGGGTTGCCCAGATTTAGTTTCTAAACAGGACTGTTTGGCTTAATTCTTTCTATTCAACTGCAGTAAAATGCTCAAGCCTATCTTGGGCATTTTTATTGCAGCTTTGCAAAAAACGCTAAAATGAGTCTTGACACTTGCTCTGCATAAACATTTGCCAAATCATGCTGTCCATGTGCAATCACAAAAAGCTCAGCCTTGGGTAATTTCTGTTGTAAATACTCACCCACAGCAACAGGACTGATTGGATCGGCATCGCCCCAGAGCAACAGCACAGGACATTGTATTTGATCCAACTGCGTACTGACATCGGAATGATGTACCGCAAACCAATCTGGTACAGCCAAGTTAAGCTGATAATCCTCTCGCCAATTCGCCACATCAAATGGGCTTAAATCAATACCGCCAGACGTTGCTACCAAAACTAAAGCCCGAACCAAATGTGGTTTTTGTAAAGCCGCTTGCACCGCAAAAACCCCACCCATAGATTGGGCTACAATCACACTCGGCTGCTGAATCTTTTGCAATACATAATGTTGTAGATCTTCAAAGCTTTGTACTTCAGCATGATCAGGCTGACCATCAAAACTGGGATAAGCCACAATAGATGGATGCAAATGGCTTGGCAAAGCCTGCACCACAGGTTGCCAAAATGCTGTACTGCCCGAAGCACCCGGCAAAAATATAAAATTGTGCAAATTCAAATCTCTTTCAAGATGTTAAAGCATTCTTATTTTTAAATGGATGAGTTATAAAAAAAGGCATTGCCATGACAATACCTTTTGATGACTGCTTTAAAGTAATGTTGTTTGAATCTCGACACTACGCAATAAAGTTTTGGTGACAGGCGTTTTTTGACAAATATCTAAGACCTTTTGTTTTAACTCCGCAGAAAGTTCTTGCTCAAAAGACAAACGACGCTCAATCCATTCTTTGCCTTCTTTATTGGCATTAAAATCAGCTTCAACAGTGAACTCACCTAAATCAAAACCTTTGTGCTGTGCATACATACGTAAGGTAATCATGGTGCATGAGATTAATCCTGAACAAATAAAATCATAGGGTGCTAAGCCTTTATCTTGACCACCAAAAGATTCAGGTTTATCTGTCATGAGTTGATGTTGACCACTGGTCACTTCACCCGACCATGCTGTAGACAATGTTTTTACTTTTGCATGTGCAATCATTGCCATGGTTATTCTCCTGATGAATTTAAAATATGGCTCAAGCTGCCATGTTAAAACTCAACACACATCTGATGTTGAGCTGATCTTAAACATTTAAAACTTATTTTGACGGGCGCATTTTATCTGGGAATGCAGGTGCTTCTAAACGAGGACCATCATAGTCAGGAATTGTGCCAAAACGCGCATCATGATTTATCCATTGCTCACGTGCAATTTTTAATTCTTCTTGCGTGCGCCCAACCAAATTCCACCATAATAAAATCGGTGACTCAAACGGCTCCCCACCAAGTAACAACAAACGACTACCCGCATAAAGCTGTATTTCTATTTCATTTAAACCTGGTTCTAGCACCACCATATTATCATCAGTCAGTTCATGCCCATTGATGATTGCGTTGCCTTCTAACGCTAAAAAGCCATATTCAAACTGAGGATTAAGTGGAATACGTGTCGTGGTTGATTCTTGAGCTGTTAAATCAACGCCTAAAAGTTCACTATGGACCTTCACAGGCGAAGTCGTATCGAGATACTCACCAACCAATACTGTAAATTCAACCCCCTCTCGGATCACGACAGGCAACTCTGGATAATGATCAAACTGCGGTGCCATATTGAGTTTATCATCAGGCAATGCAATCCATAGCTGTGCAGCATGCATCTTGGTTTCAGTATCTGGTGCAACTTCTGTATGTGAAATGCCATAACCCGCCGTCATTAAGTTGACTTGTTTTGGGCGAATCAATTGTTTTGAACCAATGCTATCTGTATGCATCATGGTTCCTTCAATCATCCAGGTAAAGGTCTGTAAGCCAATATGTGGATGTGGTCCAACATCTAAACCATCGCCTTGTGGAAAATGGACTGGACCTGCGTGATCCAAAAAGCACCATGCGCCAATCATGCGTTTATGACGACTCGGTAATGCACGTTTAATGACGGTGCCTTTGCCAATCTCAGCAGAGCGAATTTCAAAATCTTGAATAAATTTATTCACGTATTTTTCACAATCGTCTGAATTCGAAATCTCGGTATAATTGGTATTGGTCATCTTGTTATCCTAAATTACCTATCCATAAAATTGTTATGGTCATGCTGAATATTGCACATTGTAGTCAATTTTTAAATCCTTGACCTATAGCACAATTAATACGCTGAATATCAAGGATAGGACAATAACAGAATTGTTTTTTTATTCTTATGTAAAAAAAATCACAGCAAAAAATTGAAATTAGATCAATCTATTGACTATGCGGCATTTGCACTTTCGATTTTAAACTTGCTTGTTCAGCAACCAATAAATTGGCGATCTGTGTCGGATCTTGAGGCAAACTCAAATGTATTTGACAGGTGAGTTCATGACTATTTTTACGTAACACCAAAATTTCTGCCAAAACTTCAATCGGGCGACCAATTTCAAAATCCGTTTTAACTAAACGCTCTCCACATTGTTGCGCATAATTACGGTCTAATTCCCCGATTTTAATATCATTTAATAACACTTGGATATGATATTTTTCTTGTCTTATTTCAGGTAGGCGTTGTAAACGCATTTTTTTATAGATGGGTTGTATTGTGAGTTTTAGCATCAGTTCAGTGATAATTTTACGCTGCATCGCATGACTTAATTTCAGTGCATAATCAAAGTCATCTATGTCTTGTAATAACAAAGGATGATCACGAAAAAACATATCACGTTCAAACTGATAACGTTGCCAACGTCGTTCATCCAATTGTTGTATCATAAAAAAACCAAGTACAATTACGATGACAACTAAAACTAAAAAAAGCATCTATCCATTCACCTGAAACAAATCAACCAACAAAATAAGGAGCTTACGCTCCTTACTCTAAATCATTATTTTTTACAGGCTTAAATACCATATTTAACACGATAAGCTTCCATTTTTGCCAAAGCTTCTTTTTCACCTTTAGCGTCTAAATATTCCATCAAATCTTTCATGGTAATTAAAGCATGTACAGGAATTTCTAACTCTTTTTGTACTTCTTGAATAGCAGACAATGAGCCTTGACCTTTTTCTTGACGATCTAAAGCAACCAATACACCTGCAATACTTGCACCCGCATTTTTCAAAATAGTCACAACTTCACGAATCGCAGTTCCAGCAGTGATCACATCATCAATGATCCACACTTTTTTACCTTCAACCGCAGCACCGACCAATACCCCCCCCTCACCGTGATCCTTTGCTTCTTTGCGGTTAAAACCCCAAGGTACACTGACACCGTGAATTTGAGAAAGTGCCACAGCTGTTGCTGCAACAAATGGAATGCCCTTATAAGCAGGGCCAAAAATCACCTCAACATTGTTACATTGTGTGATTTTATCTGCATAACCCTGTGCAAGTAGCGATAATGCTTCACCATCGTTGAGCAAACCTGCATTAAAAAAATAAGGGCTCACACGGCCTGATTTTAAAGTAAACTCACCAAATTTAAGCACACCACGTGATAATGCGAGTTCGATAAAAGCTTGTGGGTTAAACTGAGCTGGCGTTGACATGAGGTGCTCCAAATATTCTGTATAGAGGTAAAGACTTGCGCATGATACCAAAGAGTAGCTATCCAAGTGATCAAAAAATTTTACGCGTTGTGTCCATTAACGTAAATGGTCTCCGTGCTTCTGTGACCAAAGGACTTCTTGACTGGATGGAACAATCCGATGCAGACGTGATCTGCATGCAAGAAAGTCGCATTACTCATGCACAATGGACAGACAAGTTTAAACCTGAAGGTTGGTACACACACCTATTCCCCGCAGAAAAAGCTGGCTATGCAGGAACTGCCATCTATAGCCGATTACCTTTTGTATCCGTCAAAGATGGTTTAGGATTTGAATTAGCCGATTCACAGGGCCGTTTTATCAGTGCTGAATTTGATCTCGGTTTAGAACAAAACATCCATATTTGTTCACTTTACCTTCCTTCAGGCTCATCAGGTGAAGAAGCACAAACACGTAAAGATCATTTTTTGGAAGAATATAAAATCATTTTAAAACAATGGCGTGATGAAAATAAATCCGTCATCGTTTGTGGGGATTATAATATCGTGCATAAACGCATTGATATTAAAAACTGGTCAGGCAACCAAAAAGCGTCTGGTTGTTTACCACATGAACGTGCTTGGCTCGACCATATTTATGATGATTTAGGCTATGTAGATACTTTCCGTGAAGTACGTAAAGAAGCTGAAGTTTATTCTTGGTGGTCAAATCGTGGGCAAGCTCGTGCTAAAAATGTGGGCTGGCGCATCGACTATCAAGCATGTTCACCAGACTGGAAAGCACGCACTGTCAATGCTTGGGTCTACAAAGAACAATGGTTTAGTGACCATGCACCGGTCATTATTGATTACCAAATTTAACGCGTTGTAGTCCTTTCTCAATATATTAAGTGAACACATGTTCACTTAATATATGTAAATATCGTACAATGCTTGTCGTGTTATCGTATTTTTTCTTCACCTCAATAAGCGCATTATTGTCTCACGGCACAGGGACATTGTCAGGATGACAGCAAAAGGATAGGACGCCGTAGGATGAAAAGAAAATACTAAACGCAAGTTTAATATTTTTAATGGATTTGACATTGGACGTTGTACTGAGACCCGCATAGTCAGGATGATTAGATGCGGGTTTTCTCTTTCTTATGTTTTAAATAATTACTTTGTTATTTTCAAGTGTTTTCGTTGTTTATCTTTATAATTTTTCTTCATGTTTATATCTCTTAATTTAAACACTTTATCTTTCATTTTTATGACAAGTGATATTTTCACCTTCCATTTCTCATTTTAAATTTTAAATCGTTTTTGGTCATCGCATTTTTTTGCTACCCTAAAATTTATCAGTATTCAAATTTAACGACAAATAGGTTCTCGGCTATGTTGAAAATTTACGGAATCAAAAACTGTAATTCGATGAAAAAAGCATTTGATTTACTCAATGAATTGTCCATTCCTTATGAGTTTCATGATTATAAAAAACAAGGCATAGATGCGGACACATTAAAAAAATGGTTAACGCAGCAAGGAGCAGAGATTATTCTCAATAAAAAAGGCACAACCTGGAAAAAACTTTCTGAACAAGAACAACAAGAGGCTTTAGCAAGCCAAGAGAACCTCATTCAAGCACTCATCATACACACAAGTATGATCAAACGTCCTGTGATTGAAAAAGATGGCATGTACGTGGTCGGTTTTGATGAAGAAAAAATCAAAGCACTCCAATAATATCCAATGCGCGGTAACAACTTAAACAGCGTTTGATCTCATCTGTCACTCTATCTTTTTAAGTTAACAATAAAAAAGCTCGATATGTTCATCGAGCTTTTTTTTAATCATTCATTGACTCAGGATTAGTTGGCACGAATCCAAGTTTGATTACGACCCAATGCTGAAACCCCCATATAACCACGTAAGTTAAGCTTATTACCTGCTAACTCACCTTTAAGCTTATAGGTTTTACCATTTTTGGGATCTAAAATTGTGCCGCCTTCATATTTACCATTTACATTTTTTAAACCGTAAACAATGGTGACACCTTTCAACGATTTATTGTGATACTTCCCTTCACATTTCGTACATGCATTTTCTTCACCTGGCGTCACAATGCTTTGAATCGTAGCTGAAAGCGTACCATTTTTTTGTTCAGTAAATTTCACCACTGCTTTAGCTTGTTTGGTTTCATCATCGATGGTTTTCCATACTGTGCCGTTAAGTGGATCTGCGGCATTGGCAAATGCTGTCACTGTCAATAAACCCATCATTAGTGCTATTTTTTTCATTTTTGTTGATTTCCCTAGTCATCATTAACATGTAATAGTATTCAAAAATTACAACAAATATGCAATTTTTGAATGTGACTATTTAGTGTACCCTTGTAAATAATGTTGGTTATTCAACAAATAAAAACAGTAAAAACCAAACAAAATGGAAAAAGCATGAAGATTAATCCGTTAATGAAACAATTCATCACAGAAACTATTTTAAAGACCAGTTTTAAAATGCCTAGTCGCTTAAATCTCCCACCGACTGCTGTACGTTTTGCTCTCGAACAACTGACACGTGTTTTTCCTCAACCCAAAGGCGTGGTTTTGCGCTCTTTGCGTATTGCAGGTATACATGCTGAAGAAATAAAGCCACAAGCTTCAACCACGCAGATGATTTTTCACATTCATGGTGGTGCTTTTTTCGTTGGTTCACTCAAAACACATCGGGCTTTTTTATCTGAAATTGCACTTCGCACACAAATGCAAGTCTTACATGTGGACTATCCTTTAGCGCCTGATCACCCGTATCCTGAAGCAAGCGATGCGATTTATGATATTTATCAAATGCTTATGGATCAAGGTGTACAAGCCAAAGATATTATTGTTTCAGGTGATTCTTGCGGTGCAAATTTAGCTTTAGCACTCGCATTAAAACTAAAAAAAGACGATCCCGAACATCTACCCAGTGGCTTAATTTTAATGTCACCTTTTTTAGACTTAACATTAACCAGTGAATCTTTACGTTATAATCAAAAACATGATGCTTTACTTTCTGTAGAAGCCTTAGAAACGGGGATTAGTTATTATGTTCCACAAGGTATAGATGCTTCTATTCCTGAAATTTCACCTATTTTTGGTGATTTTAAAGGTCTCCCTCCTACACTTGTACAAGTGGGTTCAAAAGAAATCTTAATGGATGATGCAATCCGTTTCGAGAAAAAAGCTAAAAAAGCCGATGTAGATGTCACCTATAAACTCTATACAGGGATGTGGCATAACTTTCAAATGTTTAGTCCATGGTTTGATGAAGCAAAAAAAGCACTTGCCGATATTGCTGACTTTGCCCATCGACTTGATCAAAGCTAATCACGTTGTAAAAAATATTAAGCAGTCAGTTAGCAATAGCTGCTCACTGCTTATATCGCATTTTTAGACATAATTTTAAATAAAAAAATATTTAGAAAATAATCATTTAGGTTTATAATTTTATAACACATAATTTATGCATTATTTTTCTTTTCAATCTATTTAAAATTGGCTCAGAATCGATATAAAAATATATCTTGAGTCAATTTAGTAAAAGATTAACTTAAAATGCTCCCGTAAAAAATACCGTGTTTTTTATTAAAATATTCTATATTTTAGAGTATGTATAAAAAATACATAAATAATGATTTAAGCTAACTCCCATGAATAATTTAGCAAAAAAAATGATCAATTATATACAATCTAACATTATTATGAGTTGGTCTACTATTCATAAATGTATTTTAGTATTGGTATTGGCTATTTTAATTCATTTACTTTGGATTATGTGGAAAGTTTATATTTTAATCACACCAACACTGTGGCAATGGTTAAACATTTCATTATTAAAACATCAACTTTCGATTAACATTATTTCTATCATTTGTCTGACTATTTTAATTATTATCAGTATTTTTAATCATAAAAAACAATGGGTAAATCATTATTTTAGCTATTTTGTGATTACAACATTTATCTTAATTTTAATATTAGACGGTTATTTAGTTGGAATCTATAGCCCCGCAACAATATTTACCAGTGTTTGTGTCACAGGTATCGGATTAGTTTTATTTAATCAAAAAATTATTTATTTTAATTTAGTTTTAGCGACCTCTATTTTTTCCACTCTAATTTATCTGACCACTAAAAATATCATTCCTTATGCACCTATTTTTAGCCATCAACTATTAAATAGTATTCCCTATCATAATAGTTTTTGGGTTTATAGCATGATTTATTTCATTATTCCTGTGTTATTTGCAGGTCTATTTTTCTTTGAAATACTGCTCATGCAATGGCGCCATAGAGAATCTTTATTTCAACAGATTAGCCAAATCGATCCATTAACAGGGTTATATAATCGACGCTTTTTTGATGATAAAATCAAAGAGCTACAACAACAGCAGCTTTCTTATCTCATTATTTTACTTGATTTAGACCATTTCAAAGCGATTAATGATCGATATGGGCATCACACAGGTGATTTAGCACTTACACACATTGCAAAAACGTTATCTGCATCGGTTCGTAAAACGGATATTGTCGCGCGTTATGGTGGTGAGGAATTTATTTTACTTTTACCACAAATTACAGAAACACAAGCTTTAGAAATCGCAGAAAAGTGTCGAAAAATGATTGCTCACCATCCTTTACAACTCGATGATGGTCAACAGATTTATCTGACGGCTAGTTTTGGTTTAGGCATAACTCGCAACTTAGCAAATATTGATCAAGCGATTTATTTAGCAGATCGAGCACTCTATCACGCCAAACAAGCAGGGCGAAATCAAGTACAAATTTATGATGGAACAACATTTCAGTCATTCCAACATAAAACGCTCAAACCTTGAATGCTAAAGTTTAAGCGGTCGGATCTTCTGCTAAAGCAGGGTAATCAATATAGCCTTCTGCTGTTTGTGAGCCAATCATATTTTCAAACACCAGTTCATTCAAAGGTGCATCCAGAAGTAAACGTTCATACAGATCAGGATTTGAAATATAAGCTTTACCAAAAGACACCGCATCGGCTTTGCCTGAAGCTAAGAGTTCAATGGCATCTGCACGGCTTAATTTCATATTGGCAATATATGGCACGCCACCTGAACGTTCTTTCATATAAATGCTGATACTGTCATCTGCTAGATATTCACGGGTAAAGAAGAACGCGATTTTACGTTTACCCAATTCTTCAAGTGCATAGCCAAAGGTTTCACGTGGATCAGCATCCCCCATGTCATGTTCATCGCCACGAGGTGCCAAATGCACACCCACACGACCCGCCCCCCAAACTTCGATCAAGGCATCGGTCACTTCAAGCAATAGACGGGCACGGTTTTCCACAGAGCCACCGTATTCATCATCACGCTGATTGGTTTTGCTCTGTAAAAACTGATCGATCAAATAACCATTGGCAGCATGGAGTTCAACACCATCAAAACCTGCGTCTTTGGCACGGATTGCAGCCTGTTTATATTGTTCAACAATGCTTTTAATTTCTGAAATTTCTAATGCACGAGGAACAATATATTCACGTTTTGGACGTAGTAAACTGACTTGCCCTGCTTGCTGTACTGCACTTGCCGAAACAGGGGTTTCACCATTCAATAAATCTGGGTGTGATACTCGTCCAACATGCCAAAGTTGAGCAACAATCAAACCACCTTTGTCATGTACTGCCTGCGTGGTTAGCTTCCAGCCTTCCACCTGAGCATCGGTGAATAATCCCGGCGTGTTTAAATAACCATTGGCTTGTTCAGAAATAACCGTCGCTTCAGAAATGATTAAACCTGCACTGGCTCTTTGAGCATAGTACTCTGCCATCATTGCCGTAGGAACACGGTCTATGGTCGCGCGACTACGGGTTAAAGGTGCCATGATGACACGGTTTTTAAGGTGTAAATCACCTAAAATAAGCGGAGAATTCAGTTCAGCCATTTTTGCCTCATTCAGCACCAAAGAGAGAGAATCTCAGCATCTGCTGAGTCTTACAGTGCTTGCTGTAAATGTTCAATATATTGCTGAATAAGAGCTTCATTGCGGGAAAAATAAGACCATTGACCATATTTTTCAGCCTGAATTAGACCTGACTGTTGTAACACAGACAAATGATTTGACATGGTGGATTGTGAGACCTTACCGAGTTTTTCGATATTCCCTGCACAGACCCCACGACTAAAGCCTCCGCACTGTTCTTCGCACAGATATTGCTGCGGGTTTTTCAACCACGCCAAGATCTGCCGTCGAGTCGGATTTGCCAAAGCTTTAGAAATTAAATCAATATCCATACTTAGAACTCGTATCAGACATATTCAAATGCACAACAAAGCATTACCCAGCATCGTTAAACTCAATATATCGTATTTTTTCGATTTTAATATCGATTATTTTAGATATATTGTAAACATGCAGATAATGCTTTGCTTTTTATAAAAATTTAATTTCAGCGATTAAAGCCCTTGCTTTAAGCTCGCCTCAATAAATTTATCCAGATCACCATCAAGAACCGCACCTGTGTTGGAATTTTCCACGCCTGTACGCAAGTCTTTAATACGTGAATCATCCAATACATACGAACGAATCTGGCTGCCCCAACCAATATCAGACTTAGAGTCTTCAAGTGCCTGTGCTGCCTCGTTACGTTTACTCATTTCCAGTTCATACAATTTTGCACGTAACTGTTTCCATGCATGGTCACGGTTGGCATGTTGTGAACGTTGGTTCTGACATGCAACCACAATACCTGTTGGTGCATGTGTTAAACGTACCGCAGAGTCAGTTTTGTTAATGTGCTGACCACCTGCACCTGATGCACGGTAGGTATCTGTGCGAACATCGGCAGGGTTAATATCAATTTCAATATTGTCATCGACTTCAGGTGAAACGAATACTGCTGAGAATGAAGTATGACGACGGTTACCCGAGTCAAAAGGTGACTTACGCACTAAACGATGTACACCAGATTCGGTACGTAACCAACCATAAGCATACTCACCTTCCACACGAATGGTTGCAGATTTAATCCCTGCTACATCGCCATCCGATTCTTCCATCAGTTCGGCTTTAAAGCCATGACGTTCAATCCAACGCATATACATACGTAGTAACATCGAAGCCCAGTCCTGTGCTTCTGTACCGCCAGAACCTGCCTGAATTTCCACATAACATGGGTTCGGGTCCATTGGGTTACTAAACATACGACGGAACTCAAGCTTCGCCAATTCAGCTTCTGCTGTGTCTAACTCTGCTTGTACATCGACCAATAAACTTTCATCATCCGCTTCAACAGCCAAGTCTAAAAGTGCTTGAGCATCTTCAATTTGTGTGGCTAAACCTTCTAAAACGTTGAGTACGTTTTCAAGTTCACCTTTTTCTTTAGCCATCGCCTGTGCACGGCTTTGGTCATTCCAAATGGCAGGATCTTCTAACTCGCGGAGAACCTCTTCTAAACGCTCTTTCTTTAGATCGTAGTCAAAGATACCCCCGTAGTGTAAGACCACGGTCATTTAAGTCTTTTAATTGGTTTAGAAATGGATTTATTTCCACGAGTGCTATCCTATGTATCAAAATTTATTCGGGGGCATTCTATCACAGAGCATATAAACATGAAAAAATGCTTTTATTTTTAGAATAAATTGCTTGTTTCAGCTATAAAATATTGCCTACTTTTACGCGGTATACTGAGGTCAATTGAGCAATTAAATTTCACAATATTTTGGCAAAATGACAACGGCTAAAAAATGTATTGTTACATATTTTGTTTAACTTTTAATCAAAATTTAAGATTACACACATTTTCTACATAGTTTTAATAAAACAAAACATAAATATATATAATTGAAAATAAATAATTTAATTGTTGAATTTTACATTAATTTACCAACATTACAGTTCTGTTACTTTGCAATGATTGACGCATTTATTATTTCCCTTAGACTGAACTTGTAACAAAAGATTTAAAACGATGAAACTATATTTCTTTCAGAGGGGAGAAGAATCCATGAAAAAATTAGCAATCGCTTCAGCAATCGCACTTTCAGCGATCGCAGTTTCAGGCACTGCAAATGCTTATCAAGCAGAAGTAGGCGGTTCTTATACTTATACTGATTGGGATGATTTTGATGCAACACATCAATTCGGTGTAGATGGAACTTACTACTTTAACCCAGTACAAACACGTAATGCTCCTTTAAATGAAGCAGCCTTCCTTGACCGTGCAAGTAATGTAAAAGCACATGTAAATTATGCCGACAATGATGGCATCAAAGATTCACAATATGGTGCAGGCGTTGAGTACTTCGTACCAGGTAGTGACTTTTATTTAAGTGGTAATGTTGGTCGTGACGATCTTGAAGTCGACAACACCAATATTGACAGAAAAGTAACAACATACGGTGCTGAAGTTGGTTATTTACCTGCGCCAGGTTTATTACTTGCTCTAGGTTTAACAGGCTATGATGAAAAAGATGGTGACGACGGCGTAGACCCAACTGTACGTGCAAAATATGTCACTCAAGTTGGTCAATACGATGCGAACTTCGAAGCATATGGTGCATTTGGTGACTTAGATGAATATAAAGTACGTGGCGATTTATATTTAGATAAAACATTAAGTGTTGGTGCTGATTACTACAACAATGACTTAACTGAACGTGATGAATTTGGTATTTCTGCGAAGAAATTCTTAAATCAAAATGTTAGCGTGGAAGGTCGTGTAGGCTTCGGTGATGACTACAATACTTATGGCGTACGTGCAGGCTATCGTTTCTAAGATTAAACGAGCTTAGCAAAACAAAAAACCGCTCAACTTTGAGCGGTTTTTTCATGGAAATGGAAAAATAGCTTACTGTTGTAAATGCAACATTCTCAGTTGCACACTAACATTGCCATTGAACTGATTTTTATCTAATTCATAAACCAAATGTACCTGTGGTTTCGCAGGGTCAAAATCAAAGCGATCTGCAACATTAAATGCTATTGCATCTACAGATTGCCCATTGCCCAGTGCCAATTTCAATTTTAAATGCACGTCTTTCAGCCAACGATGTTCTAATACCTGAAAATGCCCTTCAAATACAGGTGCAGGGAATTTTTGCCCCCAAGGGCCTAAATTTTCAATGGTATTCACGGTCGTCAGTTGAATCTCATGCAATGGTAATTCGCCATCTGTCCATAACGTTGCTTGAAATAACTCATCCTCAGATTGGGCAATCAATTCAGTAAAAATCTGCTTAAATTCTTCAAAGTGCTGCTTTTTGATGGTTAAGCCTGCCGCTGCTGCATGCCCACCAAAGAAACTGACCAAGTGAGGGTGCTGCTCCGCCACTTTTTCAATGCAATCGCGAATATGGATCCCTTCAATGGAACGAGCTGAACCTTTGATATGAATACCATCTTTATCCGCAGCAAAGACGATACTCGGGCGATGAAACTGTTCTTTTAAACGTCCCGCAACAATGCCGATCACGCCTTGATGCCAATCTTCATCAAACATCACCAAGGCGGCAGGTAAATGATTTTGATCTAATTGTAATTTCTCCATCTCAAGCAAAGCTTCCTGCTTCATTTGCGATTCAATTTGACGGCGTTCCAAATTTAAATCATTGAGTTGGCGTGCTAAGGCATAGGCTTTTTGTGCATCGGTTGCCAACAGGCATTCAATGCCAATATCCATCGTGTCCATACGCCCTGCAGCATTAATCCGAGGACCGAGTACAAAACCTAAATCTGAGGCTTTTAACTCTGCGGGTTCACGCCCTGCGATATCGAGCAATGCACTGATGCCAACACGGCATTGATTTTGTTGAATGCGTTTTAAACCTGCATCTACCAAAATGCGATTGTTATAGTCTAAACTTGCCACATCCGCATAGGTTCCCAATGCCACTAAGTCTAAATACTGTGCCATCTTCGCAGCCGACTTTCCTTGTTTGCCACGATAACTACTTAGATTGGCAAGCAAATAAAAGGCAACACCAACCCCTGCTAATGCCTTACTTGGAAAATCACAGCCCAACTGATTTGGGTTCACAACAGCCTCAGCTTTTGGTGTTTCTTTAGTGGTTAAATGATGGTCGGTAATAATCACTTGCATCGCATGTGACTGTGCCTGTTCCACCCCTGCATGACTTGAAATGCCATTGTCCACAGTAATCAATAGGTCAGGTTGAAAACTTTCAAAAGCCAAATCGGCAATTTTAGGTGTTAAGCCATAACCATATTTAAAACGATCAGGCACCAGATAATGCACATCCGCACCCATTTCGGTCAGTGCTAAAATCATCAATGCGGTACTGGTTGCACCATCAGCATCGTAGTCACCCACAATCACAATTTTTTGATGTTCATCTATCGCACGGTCAATGATCTCGATGGCTTGATCAAGACCTTTCAAGGTTGGCGCAAGTAAGTATTTCAGTTTTAAATCGAGTTCTTGCTCAGACTGCACACCACGTCTTGCTAAAATTTCAGCAGCGAAATGTGGCAATTGCGGAAAAACATCAGGAGAGCTTAACAAGGGTCGTTGTCGAATTTTAATTTTATTCACTGCATTCACATGTCATATCAATTAAATAGGATTATAAAGAGTTCCTTTTTCATTCAGCAAGCATAGGATTTTTGCAGCATGTCCAATATAACAATCAGCTTTTGAGTGCTTGTTTAGACCTTAAATAATTCAGTCATTTAGCTTAAAATACCAACAAATTTATACACCATAATCAATTCAACTTTTATAATGAGGATATGATGAAAAAAATTCTTTTGGCATTTGGACTATTCAGCCTACAACATGCATATGCTTTACCTAGCACAATGACTGAAGAGGTCTATTTAAAATCATTTGCTTGTGGTTCAGATAGTTGTTATTTATCTATGGAAATTGCCAATGTAGACAATGTAGACAATGTAGACAATGTTCACCTTTCAACTTTCTGTGGCGACCGTCAATATTGCACGCAATACCATCAAGCATATGAAAATATGATGCAACACCTTGCTGAAGATGAATATCAGGAATATGAACTGAATGACCGTAAAGCACGTGTCAATCTTAAATTAGTGGATAATCCTTATTCAGGACAAAAAATTTATGAAACTCAAAGTATTGTGTATTTAAAAAATTAAATCTTAAAATAAAAAGAGATCACAAACGATCTCTTTTCATCATTACATATAGCTTAATACAAAGCATTGATCTTCATCATATTTTAAGGCATTAACCGTCGAATCTGCCAAGCTGCATCCACTTTTTCATAGCTTAGACGATCATGTAAACGGTTCGGACGACCTTGCCAAAATTCATAATGTTGTGGTTCTAAACGATAACCACCCCAAAATTCAGGTTTATTCAGCTCAGACTGTTGCTCAACTCGATCATGCAATGCTTGAAAACGTTGTTGTAGTAATTCACGACTTTCGATCACACCACTTTGTGGTGTACTGATATGCGCTGCAATTTGGCTATCACGTGGACGCTTATGATAATAATCGGTGGACTCTTCAAGTGAAATCTTCGTGACATAACCACCAATCCGCACCTGACGCTCTAATTCAGCCCAATAAAATAAAATTTCTGCATAAGGATTAGCAGCTAAATCTAAACCTTTTTGACTGTCATAGTTGGTATAAAAATCATAACCTGCTTCCGTTGCACCACGCAGTAGCACAGTACGCACATGCGGACGACCTTTATCATCCGCAGTCGCCAAAGACATAGCATAAGGTTCATGTAATTTTGCAGTTAAAGCCAGATTGAACCAATTCAGAAATTGTTCATGTGGATTTGTATCCACTTGATCTTCATGCAGTTCACCCTTTTCATAAGTCAGACGTAGCTCACTTAAATCTTTAATGACATCACTCATGTACCTTATCCCCTTAACTTTTAAGCCTTCGCATTTTGGCGGACTTGATCTGCCAAATGATTTGCAAGATCAGTTACTTCTTGTAAATTATCCCCTTCAACCATAACACGGATCACAGGCTCAGTGCCTGATTTACGAATCAGAATACGACCACGACCTTTCAATTGCTTTTCAGCTTGATCAAATGCGGCAACCAATGCAGGTACAGCAAACGGGTCATACATTTCTTCTAAACGTACATTCACCAAAACATTTGGCAAAAGTTTAAAGTCAGCGATTAATTCATCTAAAGCTTTGTCTTGCTCAACCATAACCGTCAAGACTTGTAGTGCTGCAATGATCGCATCACCTGTGGTACTTTTATCTAAAGTCAAAATATGACCTGAAGGCTCACCACCGATCACCCATTGATTGTCTTCAAGTGCCTGCAATACATAACGGTCACCAACTTTGGCACGAACAAATGGCACTTGTGCTTTTTCAAGTGCAAGTTCTAATGCCATATTGCTCATCACAGTTCCCACAATACCCGCAGGTTTGTTTGCGGCTTGTGTTGCGAGGATATATAAAATCGCATCGCCATCAACCAAGTGACCATGACGATCGACCAAAACTACACGATCCGCATCGCCATCAAAAGCAATACCTAAATCTGCTTGGTGTTGTACCACTGCTTTTTGTAACTTTTCAGGGTGTGTTGAGCCACAACTTTCATTAATATTTAAACCTGTTGGTTCATTATATAAAGCTATAACTTTTGCACCCAACTCACGGAAAACAGCAGGTCCAACGCTATAAGCTGCACCATGTGCACAATCCACCACAATTTTTAAATGGCGTAAGTTGAAATGGTATGGGAATGTCGACTTACAAAACTCGATATAACGACCATTGGCATCTTTAACACGGACACTTTTACCCAAATTGGCGTTGTCTTCGATCACGATGTCATTTTCTAATTCTTTATTAATCGCTTCCTGAATGGCGTCAGGTAATTTTTTACCTTCATCAGAAAAGAATTTAATCCCATTATCAAAATATGGGTTATGTGAAGCTGAAATTACGATACCCAAATTGGCATGTAAAGCACGGGTCAAATGTGCAATCGCAGGCGTTGGCAAAGGACCAAGCAAATGCACATACACACCTGCTGCATTCAATCCTGCTTGTAAAGCAGCTTCTAAAATATAACCTGACAAACGTGTATCTTTACCTAAAACAACAATAGGCTTGGTTTTTGGACTAATTTGCTTTAATACTTTTCCTGCTGCAAATCCTAATTTTAATGCAAATTCTGGGGTAATTGGGAGTTCACCAAATTTGCCTCGAATCCCGTCTGTACCAAAATAACTCATTTTTTACCCACTTATTTATCGTGTTGTTTAACAGTTGATTTTCAATCGCATTACTTTACACCAAAATAAAAAAACCGTCATAAAATGACGGTTTTTAAATGCAAAATTACAACGAAAAAAGATGTATTAGCCTACACGGTAGTTCGGCGCTTCTTTGGTGATCGTTACATCATGCACGTGTGATTCAGACATACCTGCTGAGGTAATTTTCACAAATTTCGCGTTTTGACGTAGATCTTCAACTGTTGCAGAACCTGTATACCCCATAGATGAACGTAAACCACCCATCATTTGATGCACGATATTGCCCATTGGACCTTTGTACGGCACACGACCTTCAATCCCTTCTGGTACTAATTTTTCAGCACCTGCTTTTGAGTCTTGGAAATAACGGTCAGCAGAACCTGTCGCACCCGCCATCGCACCCAATGAACCCATACCACGGTATGCCTTATAGTAACGACCTTGGAAGAATTCAACTTCCCCTGGTGCTTCTTCAGTACCCGCCATGAGTGAACCCACCATGATGGTACTTGCACCTGCACCAATCGCTTTTGCCATATCGCCTGAGAAGCGAATACCACCATCTGCGATCAATGGAATTTGATCTTTCAATGCATTTGCAACAGAATCAATCGCAGAGATTTGTGGCATACCAATGCCCGCCACAATACGTGTGGTACAAATTGAACCAGGACCGATACCGACTTTAACCGCATCTGCACCTGCATCTAACAATGCCAATGCAGCATCACCTGTTGCAATGTTTCCGCCAATGACTTGCACTTGTGGATAGTTCGCTTTTACCCAACGTACACGCTCGATTACACCTGCAGAATGACCATGTGCAGTATCAACCACAATCGCATCGACACCCGCTTCTACTAATGCTTCAACACGGCTTGGCGTTTCTACACCTGTACCCACCGCAGCACCTACACGTAGACGACCCAAGTCATCTTTACAACTGTTTGGATACAATTCAGCTTTACGGAAGTCAGTCACCGTAATTAAGCCTTTTAGTTCATTATTTTCACCAACCACAATCACTTTTTCGATGCGATTTTTTTGTAAAAGTGCTTGAATATGTTCTTTAGATTCGTTTTCACGAACTGTCACAAGACGGTCTTGACCTGTCATGATATTACTAACAGGTTGTTCAAGATTGGTTTCGAAACGTGTATCACGACCTGTTACGATACCTACCACTTTACCGTCTTTTACAACAGGTACACCACTGATGTTATTTGCTTCTGTAATCGCAATCAACTCACGTACTGTCGTTTCTGGTGTCACAGTAATTGGATCTTTCACCATACCCGCTTCAAATTTTTTCACACGGCGTACTTCTGCAGCCTGAGCAGAAATGTCCATGTTTTTATGCAGGATACCGATACCGCCATTTTGCGCCATTGCAATCGCCATACGTGACTCAGTCACAGTATCCATTGCTGCTGAAACCATAGGAATATTCAGTTGAATGCCGCGGGTAAGGCGTGTCTTTAAAGAGACATCTTTTGGGAGGACAGTAGAATAGGCAGGGAGTAATAAGACATCATCAAAAGTAAGGGCTTCTTGAACGATGGTCAACATAACAGTCTCGCTGGTAATTTCCGTGAGCTATTATATACAAATTTCCGTTTAAATTTCATTTTTTATTGTCTTTTTTAAACTTGCATGGGACTTCCATATATACAAAATTTATCAAACTCTAGAAACTTGAAGTCTTATTTTATGTTGAATGAAAAAATAAGACTTACTTTGCAGCATAGACACATGCCATTTCATACGTCTTGGGATCATACAAAATGAGTCTTAAATCCACAAAACGATATTGCACCTCCCATGTTTTGCCACGCAGTGGGAAGTCTTATTTACTCAAACCATAAGTGTCTGTGCACTCTGCATTGCCTATTCCCATTTCACTCATGAGCCAATGGGTTCGCGCCAAAGTAAAAGTACTGGTCGAATAGGCATAATCCGCAAGCAAAGTTAAAGCAATAAAAATACCCTGTCCTTTAACACACTTGGTCGTAGCCATCGTCATTACTTGGCAATACAGGTTCAATTTCAACCAATGGAATCAAGCCATGTGCAAAGCGTGCTTTATTACACTGTGCATCGCCTGCTTGAACTTCCTTACAGCTTGAACTGCGTTGTTCATACATCGTACAGCTCACCTGCTGCCCAATCTCACCTGACAGCATGACACAACGTGGATTTTTTTGATTAGTGCCTTTCATACATGAATAGACAGGGGTTAATTCTTCCACCACATCATCGGGCATGATCTCTCCTTCTGCCCAATAAAATGACACTCTAAAAAAGGCGCAACACGCCCCACAGCTTAAGCACGCATCCTGTGCTGGGATTTGAGACAACATATTTTTAAAATTCTCGTGGTCAAAAAAACCTCTCCCATTAAGTTACAATGAAAGAGGTTTAAAAAAGATTTTGGCACTGCAAATCTTAAAAATATTTTTTCTTCAACTCAATATTTTTTTCTAATTTTTTGTTCGCTTATTGCGGGCAGGTAAAAACCGTTTCATCCATCAAGTCGATGCCGCACTGTAAATTTTCGATCCAATCCAAAAATTCATTAATCATTGCTTTACCAACAAAAGGCGTTCCATGTTGTGGGACGATCATTTCAATGTCCATTTGGCGTACCATTTTCACCCATAAACGGATAATACGATTTGAACACATATAACGCTGATGAAAACCTTTCATCGTGGGAATATGTGCTGCAAAATTATCAATGGGTTTCGAAGCATCTTTGACCATAGATGCGCCCATATCACCTGAAAATAAAATTTTCGCAATCGGATCATAAAATTGGAAATTACCCACTGAATGTAAAAAGTGTGCAGGCACAACAATAATTTGACTTTGTCCTAGTGTAATTGAGCCCCCTTGGTCAGGTAATTCGATCAGACGCTCTAACCATCCACCTTTCATGCGATCACTCATAAATGCTGAGTTTAAATGCGGTAGGAAACGTGCCCATAATTTTGAAGCCACCACTTTGGCATCTGTATAAACGAGCCAACGTGGCATAGAGGTAATAATGTCAGGGTCTTGATGCGATGCCATAACATAATCAAGATTTTGCAAACGCGTATATTTATTGAGTTCCATCGTGAGGGGCACATAGGTCAAATCACCACCGGGATCTAACACTGCTGCTCTTTCATGATCTAAAATTAAAAACTGATTGGCTTGTACACCTTCACCTTTAACTAAACTCGTAAAACTAATGCATTTATGTATACCATTATCAAACAGTACTTGCGATGTGGTGCGATCTAAAGCCATACCCCAACCTCTAAAAATTATTTATATATTTCACTTCTTTCATTTTCTTTTTCTACAAGCAATCAGACATTTATAGTACAACATGTCATTCAAACAATTTATAGATGAGAACCCCGATGAAAGAATACGAAAGCGTATTTTAAATTCCTTATAATTTATAAGTATTATGATCAAATTACAATTAAAACCCAATGTCAGATATCGAAATTTTGCAGTCATATTTAATAAATAGCATTGAGCTGATGAACAACTCAATGCAGCTGCAAAACCAAAATGGTTTAACGATGAACTTTTAGAAAAAATAATGCTGTACTAAAGCGGCAACACCGATCACCAAGAAAATCAATGCACCAATTTTATGAATCAAAGAAATTGGTAATTTTTCTGCGAGTTTATTGCCAATAAATACCGCAGGTGCATTCACCAACATAATCCCTAATGTTGTCCCTAAAGTTACCCAACCGATACTGTCAAAACGAGCAGCTAAAGCAACGGTTGCGATTTGCGTTTTATCACCAATTTCTGCCAGAAAGAACAACACAAAAGTTGCCCCAAACACACCGTATTTTTGCCATTTGTTAATACTTTCAGACTCATCATCCAACTCATCTGGAATCAACATCCAACCTGCCATCGCAATAAAGCCAAGTGATACAATCCAAAGCAGTACTGTTGGACTCAACACAGTGGTAATCCATTGTCCTAGCAGTGCAGAAACCCCATGGTTAACTACAGTAGCCAAGAAAATAGCGATCAGAATCGGTATAGGTTTGCGAAATTTTGCCGCAAGAAGTAACGCAAGTAATTGTGTTTTATCACCCATTTCAGATAGGGCAACGACAACAAGCGAGATGAGGAAGGCATGTAACATGTCATATTCTCAGGCTAGCAATATTTACCAATGACTTATCCCTCCTGCTAGCCTTGTATCATGATATTTACCATAATATGCGGAGTGATAAATCAAAGGTCTTGCCAACAAAAGATATGCTTAAAAAGCAGATTGGTTCTTTGCTATGATGACCATGTTCTGTTGAACAATTATGTTGACCATCACCTATTCACAACTAGAATGCATGTGAATAGCGGCTACTCCCCAATGAAGTGTAGAACTAGTTTACAATGTCTATAAAAATTTTACAGCTATTTTTCCAATAATTTACTTGAAAGACCTATCTTCACTCATGACGACAACCCATTTTTCCGAATATGTTGAGCAACACTCATCTCCTCAAACGATTTTTGTCCTTGGTGGTGGTCCTTCATTAAAAAAACATGATCTGACACCACTGAATACACCCGAACATTTCGTCATCTGCTGCAATCAAGCATTTCAACTGATTCCATCAGCAAAAATCACTCATCACAGTGACTATGCGTGGTGGGAGCAATATCAGTTTCGCTTAGCAAGCGAATTTCGAGGTGATTTCATCACAGGCTGTGGTCTAGGTAATAGCAAAACTTATCCTAAAGCGGTGACCGAACTCAAAATTACGCCACCGACACAGTGGGAACAGCTCTTTAGCTCAACGATGCAGGTCTACGGCAATAACTGCGGCTTGCAGGCAATGTGTATTGCCCATTTATTTCAACCACAAAATATTGTGCTCATTGGCTTTGATTTCAAAACTGAAAATGGACAAAGTCATGGCTATGCAACAGAAAATTCTGCCTCAATAAAACGTTATGAATCTTTTTGGCGTATGTTTTTGAGGGATTTTACTGATTTTGAAAAAATTAAAGCCAAACAATGGAAAAAAGTATTTACTGACCACCCTTTACCTAGCATTTGGAATATCAATCCTGATTCAGCCTTGTCAATTTATGATCGAAGCAAAAATTTGAGCGATTTTCTATAAATTTTAAACTTAGTCAAAATAAAACCCCGCCGTAGCGAGGTTCTCATTCAGATTAAAAATTTAATTTTATAGCAAAATATTACGGATATCTGCCAATAATTTAGTCAGCTTATTGGTGAAACGTGCTGCATCTGCACCATTAATCACACGGTGATCATAAGACAATGAAAGCGGCAACATCAGTTTTGGATCAAAAGCTTCACCATTCCATACAGGTTGCATAGTCGCAGGTGAAATACCCAAAATTGCCACTTGCGGCCAGTTCACTAATGGTGTGAATGCTGTGCCACCAATGGAGCCTAAGCTGGTAATGGTAAAGTTAGCCCCTTGTAAATCTTTCGGTGAAAGTTTTTTATCACGGGCTTTTTTACTGAGCTCACCCAATTCAATCGCAATTTGCTTAATTGATTTTTGGTCAGGATTACGCAGTACAGGAACAGTCAAGCCATCTGGTGTTGCAACCGCAATACCCATATGAATTTCATGACGTAGCACAACTGACTTTTGATCATCAGCCAAGTGCCCTGCAAAATAAGGTTCTTCTTTCAACAAGAATGCCACCGCTTTAGCAATGAATGCCAAAATCGTCAGGCTAATACCATCTTGCTTGAATTTACCTTTCAGTTCACCACGCCAAGCTTCAAGTTCAGTAATGTCTGCCAAATCAAACTGCGTCACTTGTGGAATAAAGTTATTCAATGACAATTGTGGTACTGACACTTGCTGTAAACGCGTCATTGGTGCAATTTCACTGCCACCAAATGCACTAAAGTCTGGCAATGCAGGCAAGCCTGAAGCAACCTGAGTCACTGCTGCTTGTGGTGCAGATGGTGGTGCAGTTAAGCGTTGTTTAACATAAGCAAAAACATCTTCTTTGACGACACGATCATGCGGACCTGAAGACTCGACTTGCGCCAACAATACACCAAGTTCACGAGCCAGTTTACGCACCGCAGGACCCGCATAGACTTTGGCATTTTCAGCCTGTTGCTCTTTGCTGAGTTTATCTGAGGTATGAGCAAGATGTGCTTGTGGCTCTACTACCTTTTCTGCTTTGGGTGCAGCTTTTGTTTCAGTCTGTGCGGCAGCTGCTTTTTCTTTGATAACTTCAGAAGGTTTGACATCAGCAACCCCATCAATCGTCACTAAAGGCATGCCTTGTTTGACGTCTTGGTTTTCACTTACATGAATTGCTTTGATCGTGCCCGCAACTGTACTTGGTACTTCAACTGAAGCTTTATCGGACTCAACAACAACCAAACTCTGATCTTTTTCAACACGATCACCGACGCTGACCAAAATTTCAGACACAGATGCTTTATCTACACCCAAATCAGGTACAGCAATCTCTACAGGGCCGGCTTGTACAGTTGTTGCCTCAGCTTTCGGCGCTTCAGCAGGCGTAGATGCTACAGGGCTCGCTTTGGTTTCAGCAACTGCCACAGTCTCTTGGGCAACTGATACTGTTTTCACAGTAATTAAAACCACACCCTCTTTGACACTGTCGCCTTCTTTGACGATCACGCTTTCTACAGTACCTGCAACCGTGCTCGGGACTTCTACAGTGGCTTTGTCCGATTCAACCACCACGATGCTGTCATCAACCGCGATTTCATCGCCTGCTTTCACCAAAATCTCACCGACCAGTGCTTTTTCCACACCAATGTCAGGGACTTTGACTTCAACAGTTTGCGATGTTGTTACAGGAGATGCTGTTTCAGCTTTGGGCTGTTCAGCAACCGTTTCTGCTTGTGTAGGTTCTACTTCCACTTTTTCTTCGACTTGCGTAGATTCTGATTGCGTTGCTTCCGCTTCAGCAGATTCAACTTCAATCAGCACTGCACCTTCAGAAACTTCATCCCCTTCAGTAACTGCAATGTTTTTAACCACGCCTGCCGAAGTGCTTGGCACTTCAACAGAGGCTTTATCCGATTCGAGTAATACAATACTGTCATCTACAGCAATCGTATCACCCACTTTTACCAAAATCTCAGCGACAGTGGCTTTATCTACACCAATATCAGGAGTTTTAACTTGCATTATTTATTCTCCTCAGTTGGTTCTGCATATGCTGCAACATCTTGTACTGAAGGATGCGCCTGTGGTAACCAAGCCACTGGACGATCAACATCAAGTTCAAATGAAGAAATCGCATCTTTCACTAAACGTGGATCTACTTCGCCTTCATCTGCGAGTTTTTTCAGCGTTGCAACCACAATGTGTGCAGCATCAACACCAAAATAACTACGCAAATTGCCACGAGTATCTGAACGACCATAACCATCTGTACCCAGAGTCACATATGGACGGCTGTCTGGTAGATAAGCACGGATCTGTTCACTGTATGCGCGCATATGATCGGTTGCTGCAACCACAATACCATCTGTGCCACGGAGTTGCTGCGATACCCAAGACTCTTGACCATCTTCAAGTGGATGTAAACGGTTGTATTCTTCAACTGCCATACCATCGCGTGCTAACTCGTTAAAGCTTGTCGCACTCCAAATATTGGCATGAATTTGATATTCATCTTTTAAGATTTGTGCAGCTTTAATCACTTCACGCAGAATCACACCTGAACCAATCAACTGAACTGTCGCTTTGTCATCTTTTTCGAATAAATACAGACCTTTTTTAATACCTTCAATCGCTTCTTGTGGCAATGCAGGCTGATCGTAGTTTTCATTCATTAGTGTCAAGTAATAGAACACACGCTCTTGATTGACATACATGCGTTGTAAACCATCATGCACAATCACGGCCAACTCATAACCAAAGCAAGGATCATAAGCCACACAGTTTGGAATCGTTGCAGCCAAAATATGTGAATGACCATCTTGGTGCTGTAAGCCTTCGCCATTCAGAGTTGTACGACCTGCAGTTGCACCACACAAGAAACCTTGTGCTTGAGAGTCACCCGCTGCCCATGCAATATCACCAATACGTTGGAAACCGAACATGGAGTAGTACATATACATCGGGATCATTGGCAAATTATTGGTTGAATAACTTGTACCTAGTGCCGACCAAGCACTCATCGCACCTGCTTCATTGATCCCTTCTTGCAACATGTGACCATCTTTTGCTTCACGATAGTTCATGAGCTGTTCTTGGTCTTCAGGAGTATAGTTCTGACCATGTGCAGCATAGATACCCAGCTGACGGAACATACCTTCCAAACCAAAGGTACGTGCTTCGTCAGGAACAATTGGCACAACACGATCTTTAATCGCTTTTTCTTTCAATAATGCAGCAATCAAACGCACCATCACCATGGTGGTTGATTGTTCTTTACCGCCACTACCTTTGAGTACACCATCAAAAACTGAAAGTTCAGGAATCGCCAACGCTTCACTTTCTTTACGACGTGCAGGCAGATAACCGCCTAATGCTTCACGGCGTGCTTTCATGTATTTTAATTCAGGAGAGTTTTCACCTGGACGATAGAAAGGTAGCTCTTCCAAGTCTTCATCTTTAAACGGCAGATTGAAACGGTTACGGAAATACTTCAATGATTCCAAATGCATTTTCTTGATTTGGTGCGTTTTGTTGACCGCTTCAATTTCTTCAGACAGACCATAACCTTTTACGGTTTTTGCCAAAATCACTGTAGGTTGACCATTACTCGTCATCGCTGCGGCATAAGCTGCATACACTTTGTATGGGTCATGACCACCACGATTGAGATTCTCAATATCTTCATCGCTCAAAGCTTTAACAAGCGCTTCCGCTTCAGGATATTTACCAAAGAAATGCTCACGCGTATACCCACCACCTTTCACTTGGTAACGCTGATAATCACCATCTAATGCTTCCTCCATACGCGCTTTCAAAGCACCTGAAGCATCTTTATCTAATAAAGGATCCCAATGACGACCCCAGACGACTTTAATCACGCGCCAGCCTGCACCACGGAATAATGATTCAAGTTCTTGAATAATCTTACCGTTACCACGTACAGGACCATCAAGGCGCTGTAAGTTACAGTTCACCACCCAAATGAGATTGTCTAATTTTTCACGACCTGCGAGTGAAATGGCACCTAAACTTTCTGGTTCATCCATCTCACCATCACCGAGGTAAGCCCAAACTTTGCGATCTTCTTCTTTGATTAAACCACGATTCATCAAATATTTTTGAATATGTGCTTGATAAATTGACATGATTGGCCCCAAACCCATCGATACGGTTGGGAACTGCCAATAATCAGGCATCAAATAAGGATGTGGGTAACTTGAAAGACCTTGACCACCGACTTCACGACGGAAATTATTGAGCTGATCTTCAGTCAAACGCCCTTCTAAATAAGAACGTGCATAAATCCCTGGTGCACAGTGACCTTGATAGTAAATCATGTCACCACCAAAGTGGTCACTATTGGCGCGGAAGAAGTAGTTAAAGCCAACATCATACAACGTCGCAGAAGATGCAAAACTTGCCAAGTGACCACCTAGATCATCACCTGTTTTGTTGGCACGTAAAACCATTGCCAATGCATTCCAACGGATGAGCGCACGGATACGACGCTCCATATCTGGATCACCTGGCATAGCAGGTTGTTCTTCTACTGGGATCGTATTTAAGTAAGGAGTATTTAGTCGCTGAATAGGGACATGCTTCGAAATTGCTTGTTGGTATAATTTTTCGAGCAAAAAAGCAGCACGTTCACTGCCCATATGTTGCAACACAGAATCAAAGGCATCTTGCCATTCTTGTGTTTCCTGTGCGTCAGTATCACCATAATACGCCATGTTTCACCTACTCCTTAGACTAATTTTCTATATCTTATATGTATCATGTTTTAGAGGTGTTAAGTTATCGTTACAGATGAATGTAGAGCTGTTGTATTATTTAGTAGCTAAATACATACTGACCAAATCTCACACAAAGCAACAAAAAACCGCCAATAAAGGCGGTTTTATATACACTTAAGATTTTATTTGATGATAGTCTATTGAAATATAGAATTCACTATGCATCCACACTCAAACAATATACATCAATCGAATGGTGCGTGATTATGGCAACATTGCTAAATAGGTAGATGGATTTTTACGTTGACCATCTTTCACTACTTCATAATGTAAATGTGGGCCTGTACAACGCCCCGTACAACCAACATTAGCAATATGTTCACCTGCTTTCACCTGATCACCTACACGAGCAATTAAGCGTGAAGCGTGTGCGTAACGTGTTAAATAACCATTACCATGGTTAATTTCGACATATTGACCATAGCCTGTACCCCAACCTGACTTGGTCACAATACCTGGACCTGTTGCATAGATTGGCGTACCACTTGGTGCTGACATGTCTAAACCAGAGTGATTTTCTGCACGACCACCCATGGTACGACCACCATAATTTGAACTTACACGTTTTAAATCAGGTAATGGATGCGTCACTAACCATGAATATGGAGAGCCTGCTGAATAGCGAGACGCTGTAGATGCAACATGTGAAGAAGAAAGTGCTGCTGAACCGTATTTCTGAGCAATTGTTGCATTGTTCAATTCAATTGATTTTTCATTTGATGTACGTAAATGCGGTTGAAATGTTACACTGCCTGGAATATCCATATCATCAGGATGTGTATAAGAGCCTTGAGACAATGTTTTCGAAAGCTGCTCTAAACGATCTGGAGCAGAAGGATTAGAAACATCTAATTGAACTAAATCTGCGAATGCAACCGATGCAGCAGAAGCTGCTAAAGAAAATGCCAATAAAATACGTCGCGAATGCATAAAAACCTCTTTTAACTGTTCTTAGTCAAGTTCCTTGAGTGATCTCGTCCTTGATATCTACTGAAACGAGGGCTTAAGATAAGACATAACTATGTAGGAATAATGTATGTCTGAACCTAAAAATCTCTTCCATCAAACAAGACAACACGTAAAAACAGGAAACTTATCGTTTCTAAAAAAGCAAGTTGCCGAATGGCAAAGACTTACTAAATTAATTCAACCCTTATTACCTCAACCCGAAGTATGGCAGGTCGTATGTTATCAATACGGTATTTTGACGATTACCGGTGAAAATCAAGCTATGATTAGTCAGCTCGGTTATCTTCAAAAACAATATATTTCTCAATTATCACAATTAGAAGAGTTGAAAGATTTACAAAAAATTCAAATTCGCCTTCGCACAAGAAAAGTAGAACCTATACTTTTAAATAAACCCGTTCAACCCCTTACTCCCGCAACGCAAGAAATGTTACAACACGCTGCAAGCTTTGTGAACGATGCTAAGCTTAGCCAAGCTTTGTTACGTTTGGCAAGCAATAAAAAGTAAACAAGAAAATAAAAATTAATATATTGTATTTGTAAAAAGCCAAATAAGTCACATTTTTAAATGTTACTTTATAACATACCCACTCAAAAGCAAGGACTTATAAGACCTGTACATATTGAATAGGACAAGAAGATATGTCATTAAATGTTACAATTTCATAGCTGCTTGGATCACTTTTAACATTGCGTAAAAGCTGATTATTCAGGGCATGACCCGATTTATAACCGTCAAACTTGGCAATAATTTGATGACCAAGCAAATATAAATCCCCTACCGCATCTAAAATTTTATGTCGTACAAACTCATCTGCAAAGCGTAAACCTTCTTCATTCACTACCCCAGTATCATCTAGCCCCACAGCATTATCTAGGCTTGCACCCAGCGCTAAATTATGCGCTTTGAGATAATCTAAATCCTTCATAAAACCAAAAGTACGTGCACCACTCACTTCATACACAAAAGTTTCAGTCGAGAAATCAATAGTTGCAGACTGGTATTCTTTAGCAAATGCTGGATGATCAAAATCAATTTCAAAATTAATTTGAAAACCATTATGAGGGGTAAAAACAGCTTTTTTATCCTCAATTAATGCTTCTACAGGCTTGAGCATACGAATAAATTTTTTGGGTGCATCCTGCTCAACCAAACCGCCTTGCATTAATAAGTAGATAAATGGTCCTGCACTGCCATCCATGATCGGAATTTCAGAGGCAGAAACTTCAATAATTAAATTGTCGATGCCTAAACCTGCAATGGCACTCGTCACATGCTCAATCGTTCCCACTTTGGCGTCATGTTCAACCAAATTGGAGCACATAAAGGCTTCTTGCACCAGCATAGCATCAGCACGAATTTCTACAGGCGGATTTAGGTCAATACGGCGAAATACAATACCCCCATCAGCAACATGTGGCAAAAAGTTAATCATCACTTTTTGTCCACTATGCAGTCCGATGCCACTCGCTTTCACGACACGTTTCAGGGTACGCTGTTTCAACATGCTTCTGTGTTCTTCAACCTAAATCTGCTATACGTTAGCACATTTAGCCATTGATAAAAAACAAAAAAGGCAGTAAAACTTACTGCCTTTTTCGATCATCATCAGTATTTATTTAAATAATCAATTATTTACGTTGTTGATTCTTCAAATAATCTTGAATGCTCATCGGTGTAGAACGTGGTGATGCACTGGTATTCGCAACAGGCGCATCATTGTTCTGACGCTTACTGATCGCAGGAATATCATCCTCATCTACAGCATTTTGAGTAGATTGCTGTACATTTGCAGCAACACTTACAGGAGTACGACGTTTTACTTCTGCTTCATTGGCATTACGTGTTAGACCTGTGGCAATCACAGTCACACGAATTTCATCACGTGCGTCTGGATCAAATACTGTACCAAAGAAGACTTCGCCTTCATCAAGGTCAACAATCTGATTGACAACATCTGTGATAATTTCAGTTTCACGTAATGTAACATCTGCACCACCAGTAATGTTAATCAAAACGCCTTTGGCATTCATGATATTCACATTATCTAATAATGGGCTACGAATCGCTAAACGTGCAGCTTCTTCAGCACGATCTGGACCACTGCTCTTACCTTCACCCATCATGGCATAACCACGGGTACTCATTGCAGTTTTTAAATCGGCGAAGTCAAGGTTAATATGACCCGGACGAACAACTAAATCAAAAATACTACGCACAGCATTTAACAATACATCATCTGCTTTGCGGTAAGCATCTTGCATAGAGATGTCACCATACACACTAAGTAAGCGCTGATTTGGAATAATAATCAATGAATCAACATGTTGTTCTAAAGCTTCAATGCCTTTTTCTGCTGAGCGTTGACGGCGGCGACCTTCAAAGTTAAATGGTGTTGTTACCACACCCACTGTCAAAATACCCATTTCTTGAGCAATTTCAGCAACAACTGGCGCAGCACCTGTACCTGTACCACCGCCCATACCCGCAGTCACGAATACCATGTCCGCACCTTCAAGGTGTTGGCGAATCAATTCACGACTTTCTTCAGCAGCAATTTGACCTACATCAGGGTTTGCACCTGCACCCAAACCACGGGTACTTTGTTCACCGAGTTGAATTTTAAATGGGGCATTCATACGATCTAAAGCTTGTTTATCCGTATTTGCACAAACAAATTTTACGCCTTTAATGTCCGACTGCACCATATGCTGTACGGCATTACCACCACCACCACCAACACCAAATACAGTAAAACGGGCTTGACCGTTACTATCGGTTTGTTCATCTTCTAAAAATTCAAATGAGGCCATGACCTTTAGATTTCCTACTTAATGTATGGCAGTCACTTAAGCCCGTATACTGCCTTGATCTTCAATAATAAAATTTGTTTTAGGATGCTGCTCATTGTTAAACTTGTCAAGTATAGGACGACATACTTACAACTTTTTAACAATATTCCAAAAAATCAAACCTAAAAAATACCTTTCAATTTGTTATTCATTGCAGTCCAACCATTGGCTATACGCTCCCAAACTGAGCGATGGCTATTGACTTCTGGTTCTTCTACAGCATCTTGCATTTCACTTTGACTAAATAACAATAATCCTGACGCAGTTGCATACATCGAACGGCGTAAAGCAGATAAATGTTGGTCATCTGCATATACATTTACTGTGGGATTCCCCAAATGTGCTGAAACACCTAACATTCTACGTGCTAACGTTACCATACCTTCGATTTGACATACATCCCCTGTTAATACCACACCATGATATAAACTTGGCAATGCACCACGTTGTTCTAATTCATCACGTACCAAACCTAAAATTTCTTCATAGCGAGCAATGATAATTTCAGCAAGTTCAATGCGGCTGATGGTTTGTGGACCATCAATTGCTTCAAACTGAATCATATGCTCAGGTTTGACTTGATGAATATCTACACAACCATAGAGTAACTTAATTCGCTCTGCTTCTTCTGTAGTGGTTTGTAATACAGCTGCAATATCTCGCGTGACATTTTCACCACCACGTTGAATGGTATGTGCAAGTACCAAATGACCTTCAATATATACGGCAATATTGGTCGTGCCTGCGCCAATATCGAGCAAGCAAACCCCATATTCTTTTTCGTCTTTTAGCAAACTACCTTCTGCTGTTGCTAAACAAGATACCACCATTTTCTCAACAGAAATATTGGCACCTTTCATTGCACGATCAAGATTCTGCATGGTTGCAATCGGCATCATCATGAGCTGATAATGCGCAGTCATACTATGTGCAGTCAAATTAATTGGATTTTGTACCCATTCTTGTGAATCATCCAATTCAAAGCCCAAAGGGACAGCCGTTGCTAAATAATGATCTGCAGTTAAATGACTGGCTTTAGCCAAATCTAATGCACGAACAACTTCTGAAGTCGTAATCGTTCGATCTGGATTCGCAATTGGGGTACGTCCCACAGCATAATGACTTTGTAATTCTGTACTAGGGATAGAAACCCATGCCGAATGTACACGACATTCTGCCATGTCTTCCGCTTCTTGCACGGCTTGTTTTATGGCATTGGTCACTTTATCTAGGCTAACAATTTTGCCTTTATTCATGCCTTTATTACGTGCGCTTGCCATACCAATAACCTGAATATTATCAGGGGCATGCACCTTACCTATTAGAACTGAAACTTTATGTGTCCCAATGTCTATCGCAACAACTGAGGGAACAGCTTCACTCATCACTTCACTACCATTATCTTCATATTGTTTATCTTTGGCTTATCGCCTCTTATAAAGCCATCTATTATGGCTGTACTATGCTTGGATCTGCAACGCTTGGGTCATTGTTCGTTACAACAAAGCCACCATTTAAAATTTTTGGCATTTTTGCATCTTTCCATTGAATCGCAAGACCATTTCGATAACGCAAATCAATGGCAGCAATATTTGACCAAACAGGTTTTAAATCAGTTTGTGCCAAATGACTTAAACGTTGTAATTTACTCATGGTTTGATCTTGGTCAACAATAATGCGCATACCCGAATCAAACTGCATAAACCATGTCATTCGTTCTGTTAAATACAACTCTTTCAACCGAAGATGAGTAGGATGAAATAATTGATTAATCTCATTATAGCGACGCATCATAACTTTAGATTGGCTCAGTGGCCCATGCAAAAGTGGCAAATTTTGATGATTGCGTAACTGTGCTTCACTATACACATCGCCACTGTCACTCAACAATCGTCCTGTTCCCCAACGTGCAATTGCATGACGTGGCATCACTCGAACACGAATCCCATTGGGCCATGCACGAGCGACAACAACGCGATCTACCCAAGATACTTCTAATGCCCGATCTCGAATTTGCTCTAAGTCAGAAGTAAAATAATTATCCTTGACCACAGGGGCTAAATATTGCGACAGCATTTGATTTTCGATAGGTGAATCTACACCCACCACTTGCAAAGTCGCGACTTTAGCATCTGTCACAACTTTATATAAACCAAACAAACCAGCAACCAATACTAAAAAAGCCACACACAGCAAGACCCACCCACCAGTATGAATTAACTTTTCTTTACGAGTGGGCGGCTTCTCATGTATTGAAGTAATTGCTGCCTTTTTACGGCGCATCGAAGCAGGGAGTTGAGCCATAAATTAGTGTGTATCGCCCAAAGTCTGTTCTAAAATTGCCACACAAAGTTGATCAAACTCATAACCAACCGCTTGAGCAGCTTTTGGTACTAATGAATGACTGGTCATACCTGGCACAGTGTTAACTTCAAGCAACCAGAAATTACCTTGTTCATCTAGCATGGCATCAATACGCCCCCAACCACTTGCACCCACAGCTTGGAAAGCACGTAAGCATAGTTCTTGCAGTTGTTTTTCTTCTGTTTCGCTTAAACCACACGGAATTCCATATTCAACGTCATTGCGGTTATATTTTGCTTCATAATCATAGAATGCAACATCCGCAGGCGGTTGTAAGCGAATGACAGGTAAAGCCTGTCCATTTAAAAAGGCAATGGTATATTCACGCCCTGTAATCCATTTTTCCGCCATCACAACAGCATCATGAACTGTTGCTTTTTCAATAGCTTTTGCTAGATCTTCAGCTTTTTCAACCTTACTCATCCCTACACTTGAACCTTCATGTACAGGTTTGATGATTAAAGGTAAGCCTAAACTTTCAATCACTTCATTTAAGTTTGAATCTTTAGAAATGATACGATACGGTGCAGTCGGCAATGCTGAACCTTGCCAAATTTGTTTGGTTTTAACTTTATCCATGCCAATTGCAGAACCTTGCACACCAGTTCCTGTATAAGGAATGTTTAACCACTCCAAAACACCTTGGATCTGACCATCTTCACCACCACGACCATGCAAGACAATAAAAGCACGATCGTAATTTACAAGTTCCGTCACACTACGTTCTTGTGGATCAAAGCTTTCAGCATTTACTCCTGAACGTAATAATGCTTCTAATACAGCTTTACCACTATCTAATGACACCTCACGCTCAGCAGATTTACCACCAAGCAACACCGCTACTTTGCCGAATTTAGAAGCATTTGACACGTTTAAATCCTTAAACTTATATGTTAGTCAATTTAAATTAAAATATTGGGTTTCACTATTTTTCTGTCAAACAATAAAAACCCAACATTGTAAATTATTTTAAATACAATTGATTTTGAGCCAATTCTATCGAAATTGCACCCACGTTACCCGCACCTTGTGTTAATAACAAGTCATTCGCTTGTAACACTTTTTGTATAACGTTCTGCAAATTACCTTCGACAGGATCAATCAAAATCGGCTCAACCTCGCCACGCAGGCGAATACTACGCGCCAATGAGCGGCTATCCGCACCCACAATCGGTTTTTCACCCGCAGGATATACCTCTAAAAGTAATAGTTGATCGACTTGTGACAACACATCAACAAAGTCATCAAAACAATCACGTGTACGACTGAAACGATGAGGTTGGAACATCATCACTAAGCGACGATCTGGATGACTCGCACGTGCCGCTTTAATGGTCGCTTCAACTTCTTTAGGATGGTGACCATAGTCATCGACAAGTTTTACATTGCCTTCGCCAAGCGCAAATTCACCTTGTACTTGGAAACGACGACCCACGCCACTAAAGCTTTCTAAAGCACGTGCAATAGCAGCATCTGAAACACCTTCATCAGTTGCAATACCAATTGCAGCCAAAGCATTTAAAATATTGTGTAAGCCTGGCAAGTTAATGGTTAAACGTAAAGGTTCACGATCTTTACGTAAAACAGTAAAGCTTGATTGCATGCCTGTTTGTTCAACATCGATTGCACGAATATCATTATCTTCATTAAAACCATACGTTAAAACAGGACGACCGATACGCGGCATAATTTCGCGAATATTGGCATCATCACCACAGACGACAGCTAAACCATAAAATGGCATTTTTTGTAAAAACTTGACGAAGGTATCTTTTAATACGTCAAAGCTACCACCATAAGTATCCATATGGTCTGCATCAATATTCGTGACAATCGCAGCCATTGGCTCTAAGTGTAAGAATGATGCATCTGACTCATCCGCTTCAGCAACAATATAACGGCTTGCTCCAAGTGCAGCATTTACACCTGTACGATTGAGTAATCCACCAATCACATAAGTTGGATCCATATTTTCTTCAGCAAGCATGCAAGTGACTAAGCTGGTTGTTGTCGTTTTGCCATGCGTGCCCGCAACTGCGATCCCATGACGATAACGCATTAACTCACCCAACATTTCGGCACGACGAACAACAGGAATGCGGTTTTCAATTGCTTCTTTAACTTCAAGATTTTCAGGGTCAATGGCAGTTGAAACCACCAATACATTTGCACCTTGAATATTTTGAGCTGCATGCCCGATATAAACTTTAATCCCGTTTTCTTCAAGCTGTGCCGTTGTTTTAGATGCCTTAATATCAGAGCCTGAAACTTTATAACCTTGGTTTTTCAATACTTCGGCAATACCACACATTCCTGCACCACCAATACCCACAAAATGGATATGCTTAATACGGCGCATTTCAGGAATTTTAATCAGGTTTTTTGCTTTATCAGCTGGGCTTGTTGGAGACATAATCAACTCTAACTTACAAATCTTGAATTAAACCAACCACACGCTGTGTTGCGTCAGGTTGGGCTTGTTGACGAGCTTTAACCGCCATTTCCATCAATAATTGGCGATTCATCAACGGCATTAATAAATCCTTTAACGAATCAGGTGTCATGGTGGCTTGTGGACAAATTTTTGCAGCACCAATTTTTTCCAAAAAACGAGCATTTGCTGTTTGATGGTCATCCACTGCGCTTGGTAAAGGGACAAAGACCGCAGCGACACCCGCAGTTGCAACTTCAGTTACAGTGAGTGCGCCTGCACGACAAATAATTAAATCAGCGTCACTATACGCTTTTGCCATATCTTCAATGAATGGCTGGACTTCAACATGCAAAGTTTCAGGTAAATTTGCATATAAAGCTTGTGTGGCTTCTTGCTTATTTTGACCACATTGATGATAAACACTCAGTGGAACATTAAGCTGTTTCAAGGCTTGTGGCACACATTCATTTAAAGCTTGTGCACCTAAGGAACCACCCACAATGAGAACACGAATGGTTTCACCTGAATTTTCACGTTCTTTATAACGATAAGATGGATTATAAATTGCGGTAATTTCTGCACGCACAGGATTACCTGTTGTCACAATTTTTTCAGATGCAGGAAAGGTATTTGGAAATGCCTGACATACTTTTTTTGCTACACGTGAAAGTTGTGTATTGGTAAATCCTGCTACAGCATTTTGTTCATGAATAATCACAGGAATACCCAATAAACGGGCAGCCAAACCACCCGGACCTGCAACATACCCCCCAAAGCCTGCAACAGCATCAACTTTGAGCTGCTTCATATAGCGCATTGCGCTTAAGGTTGCTTTTAAAATTTTAAAAGGTGCTGCTAATTTACGGACAAGACCATTGCCACGTACACCTTGAATATCAATTTGATAAATTGGAATATCATGTTGTTTTAATAAACGATTTTCCATTCCCGTCGGGGTTGCTAACCATGAGACTTGGCACCCTTGTTGTTGCAACTCTTTAGCGACCGCTAAGGCTGGAAATACATGCCCACCTGTACCTGCTGCCATCATCATGACATGCTTAGGTGTAGTTTGTTGAGGTTTGCTCACAGTCTAATTCTTCAATACCAAAAATAAAATTTAACGAGTCTTTAAGCAGACAATTGTAATCACAAACCATGAGAGGGAAAAGTTTATTTACTTTTTTTCACCTGACACTTCATTGTTTTTTTCTACTGATTTGAAAGTTTAAACTAGTTTTGTTATTAATCTATCAGAAAATACTTATTTTTGTACAATTTATATATTTTAAATCGGGATTCCTGTATGCCTTAAGTATTTATCGTATCTTTCTCTTTATATGAAAAATTTATCTATAAACTTAAAATTGTTTTTATAGAAATATATTTTATTCTCTTTATACTCAAATTTGACTTAAAAATTATTCATGGAAGAATAGACATCGTGACACAACATAATTCACGACATGATCTTTGGATTATTGCAGCAGGATATTTGGCTGCGATTCATGTCGGTAAACTCTCCCCTATTCTGCCTATTTTACAAAAACAACTTCATCTAAATCTTGCACAAGCAGGACTTGCTTTGTCTTTAGTACAAGCCGCAGGTATGTTGTTTGCGTTATGTTTAGGAAGTTTCAGTGAGAAAGTTGGGCTTAAACAGTGCTTTATTGCAGGTTTAATCATTTTAGGCTGTGCAAGTTTAAGTGGTGTTTTTATTCATTCACTATTCAGTTTATTTTTCTTTAGATTTTTTGAAGGAATTGGCTTTTTATTGATTACCCTCACTGCTCCTGCAATTTTAAAAAGAATCTGTGATCCACAAAAAATGAATGTAAAAATGGGCATCTGGGGGTCTTATATGGGACTCGGTATAGGGATTGCCATGCTCAGCATTCCGTTATTATTACAGTACTTTTCTTGGCAACATATTTGGTTTGGTTTAGGACTGCTCTGTTTAGGCTTTGCCGCAATTGTGCAAGTTTTACTTCGTCTTCCACGTACACATTCAACACAGACCTCATCATTATCATTTTTAAGTGTTGTTAAAATGACATTGCGTCATGCACCTGTTGTCTGTTTAGCCATCATTTTTGCTGCTTATACCAGTCAATGGCTGACCGTCATTGGTTTTTTACCAAGTATTTATCTCAATGCAAAAATTGATTTTCAAGTTGCAGGGATATTAACAGCTCTTGTTTCTATTTCTAATATTGCGGGAACATTGGCTGCAGGTGCACTTTTACACCATGGGATTACGGCTAAAAAACTCATCATTACAGGTTTTTTGACCATGTGTACGATGTGTTTCATTATGTTCGTATTCAATCAATATTTACCATTTCCAATTCAATATTTAAGCGTCATTATTTTTTCTGCTGTAGGCGGGCTGATTCCTGCAACCGTTTTTGCGATTACTTTAAATTACGCACCTCATCCGAATGCAATTGCAGCAAGTGTCGGTTTAGTATTACAAATTTCAGCTTTTGGACAATTTATATTGCCACCTATGAGTGGAATGCTCGTTTCATATACACATAATTGGAGCAATATAGTTTGGATTACCACAGCTTTATCTTTACTTGGCATCGGCGCAGTTTGGCAGTTATTTAAAGCGCACCCCTTAAAAATACAATAAATGTCATTTAAAAATTTCAGACATATTAAAAAACACCAGCTTGATGCTGGTGTTTTCAAACCGACTTAAAACGATTAACGTCCTGCTTCTAGGACAGCAAATAAGTCGTCAGCAATTGAAGTGCCAAATTGTGTATCAATTTCTCGAATACAAGTCGGGCTGGTGACATTAATTTCAGTGACATAATCACCAATTACATCTAAACCAACAAAAACTAAGCCTTTTTCTTTTAAAAATGGACCCACTTTTGCTGCAATTGCTTTGTCATTTTCAGTCAATGGTCGAGCTTCACCTAAACCACCTGCTGCCAAGTTACCACGCACTTCTCCATTTTGTGGAATACGTGCCAAGCAATATGGAACAGCTTCACCATTGATCATGAGAATACGTTTATCACCATCCACAATTTCAGGAATATAACGCTGTGCCATGATTGGTTGTGTACCATTATTTGTTAAAATTTCAATGGTTGAACCAATATTTACTCCATCTTGGTATAAACGGAAAATACCCATTCCCCCCATACCATCTAAAGGCTTAACAATCACATCACCATGTTCTTTTAAAAACTCGCGAATCAGACTTTGTTGTGACGTCACTAAAGTCGGCACTTGTAGCTCAGGGAACTGAGTTGCAAATAGTTTTTCGTTACAGTCACGCAGGCTTTGTGGCTTATTAATAATCCATGCACCTTCACGCTCTGCTTGTTCTAAAATATAAGTGGTATAAACAAAGTTCATATCAAATGGTGGATCTTTACGCATCAACACCACATCATAATCAGCCAAAGATTGCTTTTGTTTTTCACCCAATTCGTAATAGTGGTTGTAATCTTCAAATACTGTTAAAGGATGAATTAAGCCAAACGCTTTACCTTGATCAATATATAAATCTTGCTGTAATGCATAGCCGAGTTCATGCCCACGTCGTGATGCTGCCCATAACATTGCCATGGTTGAATCTTTTTTGAGATTTACATTTTCAATCGGGTCCATCACTACAAGTACGCGCATTTTTAAGCTCTTTTTCAATATTTAATGGTTTTAGTATAGCGGAGATTTTTCTTGCATTTATGCCATTTTCAGTAAAGCTTTGATGAATTATATTTTTAAATATTTTAAGGATAAATATGCAACAAGCCATAATTGCTTTTCATATAGACCATGAAGGTCATTGGGTGGCTGAGCTTGCTTGCGGTCATACGCAACATGTTCGTCATACGCCACCTTGGCAAAATCGTCCGTGGGTAATGAATGAACAAGGGCGAAAAGAAAAAATTGGGATGATGTTGGAGTGTAAAGCGTGTGAAGTGAAGAACACGAGTTTTACTTAAGTCATCCATAAATTACGATCATCAATGAAAAACATGCTCAGGACAATCATCTTAACAGATAGATAAAAATAGTAACATACTCTTTTATTTGAATTTTAATCTTAATATCAAAAATGAAAGATTATTAGAGAATATCTTCATCAAAACGATCTTGATCAATTTTATAAATATGAAAACTTCTTTCAATTTGTACACCAAGTCCAAATTCGATCATTAATGAAGTGAGTTTATCTCCATCTATTAACACAATGCCTGACTTCTTAGCAGAATCAATAGCTTCTTTACTAAAATTCGAAGTCGTAATAAATACACCTTTCTTTGCTACTTGATCTGCTAAAGCACCCTTAAATTGCTGAATATCAGGTCGACCGACTGTATTTTCCCACCGCTTGGCTTGAATATAGATTTTATCTAAACCTAGTCGATCTTCACTGATTACACCATCAATTCCGCCATCGTTGGTTTTACCAATCGCTTGTGCAGCATCCTGATGTGAACCTCCATAGCCCATCGCCACTAGTAAATCAACGACTAATTGTTCAAAAAAAGAAGGGTTTTTATCTTTTACCATTTGAAGTAATTCACTCTTCAAATTGGATATTAATAGTTCTGTTGTAGCTTCTATCGTCTCTTCAGGTGTTTGATTTTCTCTATATTTATTCGTTTTTAATATATAATTTTGTGAAATATCCAATTCTTCTTGTTTCTTACCAAATTTAAAATCATTAAATCCTTCAAATTGAGATAAGAAATCATTTGTTATAGATTTTAAATTTTTAAAATCAAGTGTTTTACCTAAGTTACTAATTTCACAATATGCTCTTTTGGGTTGAGAAATTAAACCCGCCTTTACAAGATAAGTTTTCGCCCATGCTACTCGATCTTTAAATATATTTTTTCCACTCGGCAAAGCTTTCAATAAAACTTCTTCAGGAAGTTCTGATCTTTCTGCCAAAATTATAGCGGCATCTGAAATTTTGATTGGTTCATCTAGTTCAGACAATAATTTCATTAATGGCAACATTAATTGATCATAAGTAGGCAGAGTCATAGATAAAAGCTAAAGTATTATTTTAATTCATTATAAGCATAAAAAAGACGCCTAAGCGTCTTTTTTTATTGAATGTTAAAGATATTCACTTGAAAGCCCTAACTGCCGCGAGCACAGCTCTTGGCATAATTTAGGCAAGAAACGTTGTTTCTTGAAAGCCCTCACTGCCGCGGGCACAGCCCTTGGCGTAAAATCAGCAAAATGCGTTGCATTTTGAAACCCTGATTTTACTCCCATTCAATCGTTGCAGGTGGTTTAGATGAAACGTCATAAACAACACGAGAAACGTCTGCAATTTCATTCATAATACGTGTAGAAATCTTGTCTACGAGGTCGTATGGAAGATGTGCAAAACGAGCCGTCATAAAGTCAACCGTTTCAACCGCACGAAGCGCGATGACCCATGCATAACGACGACCATCACCCACCACACCCACAGATTTGACAGGTTGGAATACAGCGAAAGCCTGCGCAGTTTTGTCATACCAACCGCTTGCACGAAGCTCTTGCATAAAGATGTCATCAGCTAAACGTAAAATGTCAGCATATTCTTTTTTCACTTCACCGAGGATACGAACACCTAAACCTGGACCTGGGAATGGATGACGATACAGCATCTCATGTGGCAAACCTAAAGTTGTCCCTAAACGACGTACTTCATCTTTAAACAAGTCACGGATTGGCTCAACCAATTCAAACGCTAAATCTTCTGGTAAACCACCCACGTTATGGTGTGATTTAATCACATGCGCTTTACCATTTTTAGTTGCAGCAGATTCGATCACGTCAGGGTAAATCGTGCCTTGAGCAAGGAAGTTTACGCCATCAAGTTTACGTGCTTCTTCAGCAAAAACTTCGATGAACTCACGACCGATGATTTTACGTTTTTTCTCAGGATCAACTTCACCAGCAAGTGCAGACAAGAAACGATTTTCAGCGTCGGCACGAATCACACGGATGCCCATATTTTTCGCAAACATGTCCATCACTTGTTCGCCTTCGTTCAAACGAAGTAAGCCATTATCCACAAATACACATGTCAATTGGTCGCCAATCGCTTTATGTAAAAGTGCAGCAACCACAGATGAATCCACACCACCTGAAAGACCTAGTAATACTTTTTGATCACCAATTTGCGCACGTAATTGCTCTACACGTAAGTCGATGATGTTTTCAGAATTCCAAAGGTTACGGCAACCACAAATACCATGAACGAAGTTAGACAGAATCTCTGCACCTTTGGCAGTATGTGTCACTTCAGGATGGAACTGGATCCCATAGAAACGACGATTTTCATCCGACACCATCGCAAATGGACAGCTTGGTGTGCTTGCAGTCACTTGGAATCCTTCAGGGATACGCGTTACTTTATCACCGTGGCTCATCCATACTTTCAATTGGTCTTTATTATCTTCAAGATCACCAATCAATTTGTCACGAACCTGAATATTGACTTCAGCATAGCCAAACTCATGTACATCACCTGGCTCAACTTTACCGCCAAGTTGCTCTGACATGGTTTGTAAACCATAGCAAATGCCCAATACTGGTACGCCTAAATTAAAGACGATTTCTGGTGCACGTGGACTGCCTTCTTCATGCACACTTTCAGGACCACCTGAAAGAATGATCCCGTTCGGGTTAAATGCACGAATGTCTTCTTCTGACATATCAAACGCATACATTTCAGAATAAACACCAGCTTCACGAACACGGCGTGCAATCAATTGGCTATATTGAGAACCGAAATCCAGAATGAGGATACGATCTTCAGTAATTTGAGTATTGGTCGTCATGGATATACAACTATGCAGGCAAATGGATTTAAGCGCCGTATTCTAACATTTTTCAGCGCAGGACGCACACCATTGCAGCAAATTTGCATAATTTTCCACAAATGTACTTGTGAAATATGCGAATACAACGGAGAGCCCAACTGGGTCAACAAATATATTCCATAGTTAAAAAATCTAAACTCAATCAAACAGCAATTTATATAATCACACAAATAATATTCTAATTTTTATCCAATCTAAGGTGATGTATACTGAAATAACAGGCGACTTTCACCTGGGAAATTCTTCTATGCAGCCAACTAGTAAAAGCTCTTTGTCATTTAAAGTACTTTATACAGAGTGTGGCACACAATGGTAACATTTTGATCACCAAACATGCGGACGGCTAAAAAAATTTATAAGTAGATTCTAGTAAACACTTTGAAACAGCTAGAAAAATATGAATAAAATCAACAATAAAAAAGCCCCCATCTTTCGATGAGGGCTTTTTGAATCTGGAGTGGGAAAGGAGACTCGAACTCCCGACCCCAACCTTGGCAAGGTTATGCTCTACCAACTGAGCTATTCCCGCGGAGTCTATTCGGTTTTTTAAATAAAAAACTAAATCAAAAAAATTTTGGAGCGGGAAAGGAGACTCGAACTCCCGACCCCAACCTTGGCAATAGTCACCGACATAAATTACCTTAAACTACAACAACTGTATTTAATTATATTTATTTAAAATCAAATATTTATTATAGTTTTAAAATTTAATGTCATTTTATATTATTTAAAGTCACTTAATTATGGTCACTTTTTAATTACATAATTTATAAATAATTACACACATAAAGTGATTTTCAAGGCTGTGGATAATTTTATTTATATCATTTGGTAAAATTAAATTTTTTTGAGGAATTACTTTTAAAGAATAGTAACAAATCTACTAGGTAGGAATTAAATCATCGTTTGGTGAAAACCAAGATGTATTGCATCAAATGATTAGGCGATAAATTAACAGCAAGAAGCTTTCCTAGTCAGGTGAATGAGATTCATGCACGCGTAGCTGTTTTGAATAAATTCACAGAATGAGGTCATCCTCATATCCAAGTTATCTCTTAAATTTGGATCTTTTAGGATAGGTCACCCTTTCAAACCTTTATGTAACAAAGTCGTTTTTACAGCTACGATTTCTGTTTAGCCTTTTGGCGTAAGACATATAAATATAAGTTTTCTACTTTTTCACGTGCCCATGGTGTGGTACGTAAGAATCGCAATGATGATTTAACACTTGGGTCTATGCAAAAACATCTAATTTCAATTTTACAACTTAAACCTTCAAAGCCACCATAGTAATCCAATAATTCATCCAAAATATCAGCAAGTTTTTTGCCATGTAAAGGGTCATTAGAAATGCTCATATTAGATCAACTGTCATTAGGAAAGTATGCATTATAACCTAGGTTAGGTTGAAAAATTTTCGGATTAAGTATTGTTAATGATCATCAAAGGAACACCTCCTATTAAGTCAGCACATATAACTCATTGAAGTAGGTATTTTGAGGTACAAAAATAGCTAAATTTAAAAAAGAATTGCCCCGACAATAAAACAAAATAATCCAAAAATTACCCAAATCCAGACATTTGATTTTGGTTGCTCGGTATGTGATGTATAACTCAATTGCTGTTCCTGAGCTGGATTTTTTTCGTCGCCAGCTTTTTTTATATAAGGTCGATGCTTTGAATAAGATAGACCTGTTCCTGGAATACCAACGTTAGTTCGGATTCCTTTTTTGCCAATATTTAAAGACGCACCTTTTTTGCCAATACTTGCACTGCTAATTCCTTTATGTGTTAGATTTAACTCTACTCCTGGAAGAATTTTAATTCTTTTTCGAAATCTAAAACCCATATTTTCCCCTTTATAAAACTAATTTAGTTTCTGTGTTAATTGTTTGGATACAGTGAAATAAGGTTTTGATTTAGTCGTATGACTAACTATTTGGCTTATCGAGTGAAATATCGGTATGTTTTTCACAAAGGATATTAACTTTTATACAATAAATCAAACATCAATTTATTATGTATAAGCATTTTTGAAAATACTTAATTGCATAAAGGTTTGACAAGCAGAATCCCCTAATTGAGCCAAATTTAAGAGACAACTTGGATATGAGGACGACCTCACTCTGTGAATTTATTTAAGACTACTATGCGTGCATGAATCTCATTCACCTGACTAAGAAAACTCATTGTTGTTAATTTATCACCTAATAATTTAATGCAATGCATCTTGGTTTCCACCAAACTTCGACGATGATCACCAGACCACTTTTTCCAAAGTGACCTTCCTGGCCATTTGACGGTTTTCAATAACTCATTTCTCTGTATAGAACTGAATCAATTTTTTCATCCAAGGGAATTTGAGAGAGTAAATTTTCAAGTACTTGTGAGTCACTGACATGATTTTCCATGAGTTATACTGCACGTATTTGAAGCTTTTCAACATCTATAGCAATATAGATCTTCCGCCATTGGCGACGATCTTCAAGTCCATATCTCTTGCATTTCCATTTACCATCACCTAGAAACGTCAAGCCAGTAGAGTCCACAAATAGATGCAGCCCACCGCTACTTTTTGGTAGCTAATTGCAATATCAATATGCGTTTGTCTTCTGCAAAGAGTGGAGTACGAATATCACTGATATTCGGGACAATCCAATCTATGCCGCCCAGTTTAATCAGACGTTGAACAAAGCCGACTATGCGTAAAGACAGTCGAAATAGCGATTTGATTATTAAGCAGCATTGAATAGCTATATCGGAGTAAATTTGATTTCAACCTTTTTGCCTTGTAGTTGTGCATACCACTGAGTCTTTGGATCAAACCAAATGAAATATTGCCTCGGTTAATTAAGGCTCGATTATAGGAAGACCAATTGATTTACGATAAGCTTTTAGGGGGCAGGTTTATTCATATTGAAATTATATGGCTGAATAAACCTTTATGTTAGATTTGTGCAACAAAGCCATTTCAAAATATAATTTATATAGTATATTTTAATTATCAAATCTAAAATACTTCATAATAAGTATTTCCACCAGCTTAAAATAAGCTTATGCGACACATATTGACGTTTAATGTTATTATTTTTTGATAATTAAAATTAGAATCTGTATCATCAAATAAAGTCCTAAATTTGATAAGACAATGGTTTATTTAGATTTCGCGGCATCTACTCCTCTTCTTACATCTGTGAAAATGCAATTATCATCTTCACTTAATGATGAATATGCAAATCCTTCTGCTGCCCATAAATTAGGTCGCCTCTCTGCTAAAAAGTTAGAAAATGCACGCCATATTATCTCAGAATCCATAAATGCTTATGCAAGTGAAATTATTTTCACTAGCGGTGCTTCAGAATCTAATAATTTAGCAATAAAAGGTTATGTTCTTGCTAATCAAAATAAGGGAAAACATATTATTACTAGCTCAATTGAGCATAAATGTATCTTAGCTATTTGTAACTATTTAAAGAAAGAATTTGATTATGAAATTACATATATTGCACCACAAAAAAATGGAATTATAAGAGTACAAGATATTATCTCACAGATGCGTAAAGATACTGTCTTAGTCAGTATTATGCATGTCAACAATGAATTAGGTTCTATTCAACCAATCAAAGAAGTTGGTGAAGCTTGTTTCCAACGTAATATTAAATTCCATGTCGATGCAGCACAGTCATATAAAAAAATAATCATTGATGTGGATGATTTAAATATTGATTTTCTTTCGCTATCTTCACATAAAATTTATGGACCTAAAGGCATTGGTGCCTTATATATCCGAGATATCCGAGAAACAAAAATTCATCCTATTATTCATGGTGCAGGGCAAGAATTTGGACTTCGTGGAGGTACTCTTGCAACACCTCTCATTCTTGCATTTTCTACTGCAGTGGCAGATCAGAGTCTGCCAGAACACAAATATCATTTTGAAAGTTTATCGAATTATTTAAAAGGAAAAATTTTAGATTTAGGTTGGAAACTTAATACTCCAACTGAAAATGCAATACCTCATATAATTAACTTCACGGTTCCAAACTTAAAAAGCCAATTATTTATCACAAATTCAAATTTTCTCTGTTCAAATGGTTCAGCCTGTTCATCACTTAATTTAGAAATGTCTTATGTTTTAAAAGAAATAGGTTTATCTACAGAAGAAGGTTTAGCAACTATACGCATCAGTTTAGGTTTAACAACATCAAAATCTGATATTAATGAGCTTTTAAAACAGTTAGCAAATTTAATATAAAATTTTTAAATAAATTTGGGGATACAACACTATGACACAGGACTTTATAAGTTACTTAAATTCTTTACATAATTTAACACCTGCTGGTGCAAATGCTCTAGCAGAATCACAGGTAAATACAACATATTTCAATGAAATCTACTCAGAGTTTCCTATTGTCCATCATATTTATAATTTATTAACACAAGATAAAAATAATATCATCATTATTACAGGGCATGCAGGTGATGGTAAATCAACTATTGCTTTTGACTTAATTAAGCGTTTAGATAAGAAGTTCCAACAACATACTTTCCAAAAACATGAGTATTCTGAAAAATATAACTTAAATATATTAAAAGATATGAGTGAACTAAGTCTTATTGAACGTAAGAAATGGCTTACTCAAGCATTTAATGAAAGTAATAATTGGTTAATTGTTAGTAATACAGGTCCTCTTTTGACTTCTATTTCCGAATACCTAAAATCAATTGAATTAACACAAGATATTGAGTCTGAAATCTTCAGATTACTTGATAAAGAAATTAATATCTCTGACCAATTAGAAAATTTAAATCAATTAAATCTAAGCCTTAATATTAATAATAAGAAACTTTTTATTATTAATATTGCAAAGTTAGATAATATTGAAGTTGCGCTATCAATTTTTAGAAAAATTATTCAACATAGTGCATGGGATAAATTAGTGCAAGATTACCCTCAACATGCAATTATTCAAAATTATAGTACAATTAGAAATAACCTAGAACACGTTATTCATAGTATACGTTTACTCTATTTATACCTGCTTAACTATGAAAAACGCTTAACACTGAGACAAATGCTTGCACATTTTTGTGCATCATTAACTGGAGGCTATGAACTTGATGAGACTCCTACACAACCTATCATTTTTAGTGATTTATTTTTCGGTTATCAAAATAATCTACCTTGGGAAAAAGCCTTTAAACTCCCTGCAATTCATTCATTACATCATTTGAATTTTGCAGGCTACTGTAGTTTAGAAATTGAAAAGATGATCACTAATCTTGAAAATTTTAAAAAAGTCGATCCATCATTATATAACTTTATTAGAAATTTTATTCAAAAAGACCAAGACTGTCAGACACATCAATTTAAAGCTGCTCTAAGGCGTTTAATTTTTATTTATAATTTATATCCTTCAAATTATACGAATGCTCAAGCACAATTTTTAAGCTCTCCTAATATTGAAAAATATAGTAAGTGGCGCTTAGATAATCAAAAATTCACATCTGAATATACCCGACATATTAAAAAAATGAGTTTACAAGCTTTAAATTTATTTTTTAACGGTATAAATGAAGATAAATTTCTTAATATTACATTAAAACGCGCTGATAGCTCTGTTTTCCAAATTTCACAAATTAAAATTTGTAGTTTTATGGAAAAAGAATTTATTGTTGATTATTGTACTAATAAGCAACAACCTTATTTAGCACTGAAGAAGGATAATGAAATTCGTTTAGAGCTTAGTTTACCTTTGTTAGATTATATTCAAAATATCATTAAAGGTAATATTACTGAATCTCTCACACCTATTTACAAAACACAATTAGAACGCTTCAAACTCAGTTTAATTAAATACTCTGAAATTGATTCGGAAGATGAGATTACACTTGTACGTACTTTAGCAAGTGGTGAAGTACAAGAAAATATCATTAAAATTTCATTAGATTCAAAACAAAATAAAATTTTAACTTTAGAGGATTAATTCATTGAGCACTTTAAATACATATAGTTATTTCCCTAAGGTAAATACACCATCACAAAATTCTTCTAATACTAATACCCCACCAAATATTGCTTTGGATATTTTTGGGCGTCGATTTTATGCAGACCAGACACCTACTGAATATTTATCTGAGTTTTTATTAGTTTTTAATTCAGCAAAAGTTGAGAAAGTTGAAAATACTGAGAATATTTTCGGCAAAAATAGTTTTCAAGTGAATGATCAAACTACGCATTATTGTCCATCAACACGATTGGCATTAAAGTTCTTTAGTTTTTTTAGCCAATCAAAATTAGAAACGCGTCACCCCGTACATCAAGATGAATTTTTAAAAGCACTTGAACAACTCAAAACTAGAATGAGTAATTCAATATCAGCAACTGAAAAAAATCAATTGGTACAAACCTTACAAAACTTACTTTATGGTTTCGTTGGTGTAGCGAAAAATAGAACATGGTCAACGTATAACTTTCTCCCTGTTACACCTATGCTTTTAGGTCGTGAAATCACATGGTCACATACAACTGAGCACTTTGATAATTGGGAGCAAAGTAGCAAAGAATTTTCTCAAAGTGATCATAACTTTATGGCACGTGGTGGCGAAGTTTTATTTTTACAATTGGGCTATTTATTTTCAAATATCTCAGAAAATTCGCATTTTCTTCAAGAAAAAGCTTCCTCTAAACACTATCAGCATCTTGAATTTAATTTAGAATTTTTACAGCAAAAACTTGAAAGCGAACTGCAAAAACTGTTCAAGAGCGAAACTCAATCCATTGAAAAAATTTGTGATTTTATTGAGGATGCCCTCAAAGATTATGATTTGCCTCAAGAAAAATTAGCATCTCATGCCACATTTGCAACTATACCGAAAAACTATGTATTTGAAGCCTTTCTATTTGCTAATGAGCTTTTGTCACTTTTACAGTCAAACATTAGTAAATTAGAAAAAATTGAATTATTACAATTACTTTGTGTCATGCAAGTCTTACGCTCTATCATAGCACGTTCAAGACAACTTGATATAACAGCACCAGAAACCAAAAATTTTCATGGTCATTATGCTTGGATCGCTTGTTCTCCTACGGCGACAACATCTGACCCTATTCGTAAATATGCAGAAAACTCCTATCAAAAAAGTGAAGAAATTATTTATCGTGTTTTACGTGCTGAAGGTAGAAAATATAAAATTCAAGAAAGCCAATATACAAATATTGATAAACAAAGTTTCGATGTTTTCAAAAAAATGGCAAAAACCATTGGATTTGTTATCCCAATCACAGGGGGGCATCAACGGTTTGTACTCAATGCCAATATGATTCGTCTCTTTGTATATACTCTTATTCCTGCTGGAAAACGAATTCAAATGACCGATTTTTTAGCCAGAATTCAAACCCATTTTGCTATTTCATTTTTTGGTGAGCAATTACAAGAAGCTTTGCAATGGCAATACGAGCAACCAAGCGATCCGACCACTGATATTAAGTTAACTTGGTTTGAAGAAAGCTTAAAGCAATCAGGCCTACTGATTGAATTATCAGACTCTGTTTCTATTGTAAAAAATCCTTAAATTTGAGAACAAAGATGAATAACGACTTTTTTTTAGAAAGCTATCAAAATTTTTTAGTTAATACGATTCAAGAAAATTTATTGCAAACCAATGAATTAAGAATCGTAACACAAAGTTTAATGCCTCATCAGGTTTTCACTATTTTTACCCACTTAAGTCAAGTACTTCCCTTGAGTGATCAATTTAAAAACTATTTCAAGGTCGCTCATGGACTTATTCAATATTGGGAAAATCAAGACTTAAATTCTTTAGATCAACAAGCATTTTCTGATTTAGAAAAAAATGCTTGGTTAGATTATGAAGATAAACTTACGTGGTATCGTAATCGTACTTTAAATGATGAACAAGTTAATCAATTGCTCATCCTTTTAGTCGGGCTTGATCATACGACAGACAAAGGTGGTTTATCGGATTTCTTTATTTGTGACGATGAAAAAATCTGGTTATCTTTAGATAAAAAATATCAAACTTGGTTAACAACAGCTTTTGAAAGTGTAGATATTTATGTTTCTGAATCGCAACTTCAACAGTTCAATGCAACTTTTGAAAGTATCAATCAACTAATTCCTTTAACACTCAATCAACGTAGCCAATTGCTCATGCAATGTTTTGCTGATGTTAAGGATCCAACTGAATTCAATGATATTTTTTCATATTTTTTCAAAGTACTGCCTAAAATTGGTATTCCTTACTTAAATATCGAAAATGATCTAAAAGCTTTTCAAAGCAAAAAAGGTTTGCAATATTTAAAAAGTGCTTATGAATTTATCAGCCATGCTCGTTATAAAGCAAAAGCCCGTAAAAAAAATGATTTCCAAAAAATCCACAAAAGCTTAAGTGCAGATCATTTTGAAATTCAAGACATAGAAGGAGTATCTTTAACAGAAGTAGAAGCATATTTGGCGAATGTTGAAGCTTTTATCTTTAGTGCACACCCTGAAGCAAAAGATTACCTCAAACATCTTGATCTATTACCCCTTGTAAAAGCATTAGGATTAAAAGAAGAGAAAACTTCTGAACCTAAACAAAGTATTCCACTATACCGTGGACATAGCCTTGAGGCAGTTCAAAAAGGTCTACACTTTGCTTTACAGCAATATCAAAAAAATAATGATTTTTCAGAAGTAACACAGATTAATATTGCAGTTAAACACTTCCAACATGATTTATCTGATCACAATAATTCAACACAGAATCTTGCTCATGAAGCCCTTGCCCGTATGCTCTTACATAGTGCATTAGGAGGCATTGCAGAGCAAATCAATCACCTAGATTTAGGTTTCCATGAAGTTGAACTCGTTTGCTCGCCCTTATTAACATCTGATGATCAAGATACTGTTGAATATTCTTTTAAAACCACAAACCCTGTTGTCTTATTTAAAGTCAAGATTTCAGGAGAAAAAGAGGAAGAATATGCCTTCAAATGGGCATTTTCAGAATATCAAGTTGAACGTATTCATGTCAGTTTAGCCAATATTTTACATCGTCATCTTCAATCTAACACTCCATATACTTTGCCTATATTTAGTTTACCTGAGCAAGTTTTTAAAGCGATTTATTATGCAACCGATGAGCAAGAAGCATGTCGTTTATTAAGCTTAGGTTTAAATGAAATGAAGATGCATGATGTATTTCATGACTTTTCTTTAGAAAATTATCCTGACATACATGAGCTTTGTCTGCTGTTAAAAGCCAACTATATTCAATTTATTCAAAACTATTTAGATCATGGGCGTTACTTTGCACAAACTCAATCGCACTTACTCATTACAGCCTACACGCAATTGTGTGAAAAGCTCAAAACTATCGCAACATTTGAAGCGAAAGAAATAATTGAACGTGTCTATTATGCATTCTGTTTTATTGAAAAATCTGAACGCTTAGATTTACACAATATTAATCAAGTTTTACTATCAGCATTTCATCCAAGTGTATTTGAACTCATTCAAGCACAAACTCGATTCATTAATGAAGCAATTGAGCTGAATCATCAAGAATCAGAAAATTTACCTACAACATTCACTTATGACCGCATTTGTAACCTTGCCGAAATTCAATCTCCACTCTTAGCCTTAAAACAAAAACAAGGCATTAGCACACAAGTTAAATCATTTTCATGGTTACATTTTATTGGGAGTGAGCCATCAGGTGAATTAGATTTGTCTATTCAAGCACTCTTACAAGATAATGATATTGACGAAGATGATGACGTCAAAGAAATTATCAAAAAAGTACCTGAACAAGATATTATTTATAATGTTTTAACTGATTATGCTTTAGCAAATCATCATGTGAGTAATGGTTTACGTATTTTAGCAATTAATGTTTCTAAACTATCAGTATTACTTTCAGGTTTACAGCAATATTTAAAGCAAGAAATATTAAAAGATAAAAATTCTACACCTTATTATACGGTGCACTTAACTATTTATACTGTGGGTCTATCTCAATTAAATGCTGTGAATAGCTTGCAAATTTGGCATAGTCATTTACTTGATCAGTTCAGTAAACTTGATAAAAAGTTAGATTTACGTATCCAGCATTTTATATCGCAACGTACCACGATTCAGCAACGACTATTAATTGATGCTGACAAACAATTATATCCATGGACAAGTTACGACCTTGCCTTTAATTTTGATTTTCTACAAGCACAAGCTATTGGCAAAACAGAAGCAGCACCAATCTATAAGTTTGATGCTTCAGCAAACCGTTTAAATGTCTACCCTGTTATTTATTATCCAAAACCAACCTACATACAAACCGCTGATCGTCGTCAACTTCTTCTCAGTAATCGACGAATTCAAGTTCAATCCAAGCATAGTGATTTAACTGCTCGCTTAGAAGTCACAGACCGTAAAGACTCTGAACAATTTTTTGTGATTTCAGAAACACAATATGATGAAAACTCAAAACAATTGATCGAAAAATTACATCAAATGGCGCAATGGGTGGTGAATATTGATCAATATTTTGATCATCACTTATTAAAATTACATCAAACTGAACATACCCATAAAGTCATCAGCTTTAGTTCAGGTTATGGTGCGTATGGCGAACTCAATGTGACCGTTTCTGCTGACAAAAAAGCCCATGACTTATTAACGTCACAAATCCGTCGTCATCTCTCTGCTAATATGCCATTTTTACGTGAAAGTAATTTAAAACCTCTTGTAGAAAAAATTACTACACTCAATGAAGGTCTGTCTGGTGTTGCCTCTATCAAAGCTATTTTAGGTGAATCAGAAATTATTCGTAATTTATATGGCTATGCACTCTGTATGCAAACAACATCCTGCACGGATTCAGCCATTTTTGAACAATGGATTCCTTTAGATGCCTTCCCACATTGGTTTATCGATCAAGAATACCGCCCTGATTTACTTAAAATTGCATTGCAAATTGGTGAAAATAATCAACCAATTATTCATGCAAAAATTATTGAAGCAAAAGTCGGTGCTGAAGTAGAAGCATTATTAACTAAAGCTGAAGCACAAATAGAAGCAGGATTATTACATTTAAAACAATTATTTACACCAATTCATGAAACACAAAGTAACAGTTATGATTGTCGCTATTGGTGGGGACAATTATATCGTGCGCTTGTATTGCGTACTCAACTTGATCTAGCTCAAGTCCGTTTAGATGACTTGAATATTGCGCTCGAAAAACTTTCTGAGGGTAACTACCAAATTCACTGGTCATCTGAAATTGTGATTTGTAATACTGAAACAAAACAGAATTTATCTGACACGAAAGAATTTTTCTTTACCCATGATTCACTGCATGGTAATGAAAAGAAATATCTTGTTCATCAATATTCTGCTTTGAGCTTTGAACAGGCTTTACTTAAAGGTATGGATTTGGAGTTAACGAATATCGAAGATATTCACGCGATAGTTGATACTCAACAACCTACAACAACTGAAAACATAGATGTTGTAAAACATGAAGATATTTCAACATTCAATCAAGAACAGTCACAAGATCAAACATCAAGCTCTGATTTGGAATTAACTGATTTTCAAACAATAGAAGATTCTAGGTCTTCAACGGAATTATCATCAACCTCCCCAAATACTGTAGTTGAGGACATTGATCAACCTGTACCATCGCAAAGTGTCAAACAAAATATTTGTTTTGGTACTACTGGTAAAATGTTAACACCTATCCATTGGCCTTTCCATCATAAACAATTGAATAACCGTCATATGCTGATTTTCGGTTCTTCAGGTTCAGGAAAAACATATGCTATTCAATGCATTTTATCAGAGCTTGCGCAGGTAGGCTTATCATCCTTTATTGTAGATTATACTGATGGATTCTTAACGTATCATACAGAAGAAGTGTATCGAAAAATTTGTAACCCTAAAGACTATTATGTAATTAAACACCCATTACCAATCAATCCATTTAAAATTTATAGTAATCAAATTGCGCCAGGCATTGAGATACAAGAAAAATCATTTAATGTTGCGATTCGGGTCAAAAATATTCTGAGTTCTGTTTACAAAGATCTAGGCAGTCAACAGCAGGCTATTATAGATAAAGTCCTAGAACAAGGATTAGAAAATAATCCTCAATATCAACTCACTCATTTCTTGGAAGATTTAGAAGCAGATAGTGTTCGTGGTGAGAGTGTCGCTAATAAGATTCGTACTTTAGTAAAAGTGAATTGTTTTGATACAAATGCAACAGATAATTTATATGAAGATAAACTACGAAATGAGTTTCCTGTACAAGTCATTCAATTGACCAATATTCCACTCGATTTACAACGAATCATCACTGAATTTATTCTATGGGATATTTGGGCCTATGTACAAAAGCATGGCAGTAAAGATAAACCTATGACTATTGTACTTGATGAAATGCAGAACTTAGATCATGCATCAGGTTCCCCGATTGATAAAATGCTACGTGAGGGACGTAAGTTTGGTATTAGCTTAATTCTAGCCACGCAAACCATTAGTAACTTTGATAAAGAGCAAAAAGATCGTCTTTTCCAAGCGTCAACTAAACTATTCTTTAAACCTGCAACAACTGAAGTTGATAGTTTCGCTAAACTTTTAAGCCAAGTAAGCTCCGACTATAGTGTTCATGATTGGCGTGATCGATTAAATCAACTCAAAAAAGGACAATGTTATTATTTAGGTTATGTCGAAGATCAGCATGGTCAATTAACCGAAAAAATTATTCTTACCAACATCACGGCACTTGAACAACGAGGTTTTAACCTATGAACCTCACTTACAATTTTCCTCAAACATTCAAGTTAGAACCACTTCTACTTGCTAAATTACTCATTAAAACTCATGAATGTCATATTTTACATGGCACAACACATGAAATTTCAGAGTTAACAGGCATTCCTACAGGTGCTAGTTCTGGAAAAGTCGAACCCACGATCGCCTATGGTTTTAGTAGTGGTTTGCTTCTTGCTGCAAAAACACAAGGTATTTGGACCTTAGAACTAACACCTTTAGCTGAAACTATTTTGCAAGAAGATAGCATGTTAAATGAAGATGTAAGTTTATTCATGATGCATTTAATGATGAATCGTGTTGACCTACAACAGCCACAAGAAGGTTTAAATGCCGCTTGGTTTGATGTCTGTATTTCCAGTAAATATCAAATTTCAGATACATTTAATCTTGATCAACTTGAACAATATGTAAAAGAAAAACGTGGTGATCAAAAGTATTTAACCAAGCTCCTGCGCCTCATTCTGACAAGTTATGATCAAAAAAATGTAGATACCCCTTTTTATAAAATTCCTGTATTTCAGATTGAACAAACTCAAACACAACTTGAAATCAAACGCTTAATAGCCCCTTTAGAATATAAATTTTTCCCTGCTTACAGCGCATTTCTATTCCTTGAATGGGATCGGCTCTTTTCATCACAAACACAAATTAGTTTTGATGATTTTTTAACACAAACGCGTTGGAACCTATTAATGAATTGGTCCAATAAACACTTTAATCGTTTATTAGATTGGATGGCAGAAAAAGGGTTTATTCAAGTCGATCGCTTAACAGGAAATGCGCTTATTCTCAAGTTATTTCCTACTAATCGTGTTGTAGCAGAATTTTTTAGTGAGCTTGTATAATCATGAAATTACAAGAACTAGTACAGTTTAATCAACAAAGTTTTTTTGAGGGTGCAGTACAACTTGGTTGGTTTCAAAACCGTATAGATCAAGCCAATATTGCAGCAGAATCATTTATTTTTCATGGTCCGCATTACCATGGGGCAGTCAATGAGCAAGATCAACATTCACTGAAAGACACCGCTTCACTTGTTGTTGAATTGCTCGAAAGCCTGTCACGCGCACAGCAAGGTCGAGAAGATAATCCTTATTGGTTAGCAACAGCAGGATATGGTGCAGGTAAATCACATCTAGCAGTTACCTTAGCTACGCTATTATCAAAACCGAATACACCCTTAGCTCAAACTATTTTAACGCATATCGAACGTGTAGATGCATCACTTGGACAACGTGCAAAAAAATGTTTTGAATATCTCAAAAAACCAAGTTTAATCATATCCTTAGATGGCATGGGGAATTTTCATCTTGGTAATCAACTCAATAAAGTTGTACTCAAACAACTCGAAATTCATGCTGTTGATGCCCAAGCTGTACGTGATCTCTCTCCACGCTTTCATAAAGCACAACGCTTTGTTGAGCGTAGTTATCAGATTTATGCTGTAGAATTTCAACAAAACTTAGTTCAATTTGATCAAGCACAAATTTTGCAAGCACTTGCAGAAAATGATGAAGAAGTTTACACCGCGGTCGATCAAATTTTCTTAGATGTAACGGGCAGTGCTATTCCTGTAGAAGGTCAAGAATCTGCACAAGACCTATTACAAACCTTATGTGATAGTTATTGTGGTATAGATAAACCTTTCGAAAATATTATTTTGCTTTTTGATGAGTTTGGTCGATATCTTGAATATGCCGCAGATCGACCTGATCTTGCGGGTGATTCATCACTACAACAAATTTTCCAAGGTATTCAAGATAATGTAGATAAAGTTAGATTTGTTGGTTTTATTCAGTACGATTTAAAAACATATCTCAAACGCTTTAACGCCAAAGATTCTAGACAATTACAACGCTATATCACACGCTTTGATACGGCGAATAAAGTCCATCTTTCTTCAAATTTAGAAACGATTTTTGCCAATCTTATCCAAAAAGATACACAAGAATTAACGCGCTTATTTCAACAATATCCAAGTGAAGACAACTTTCATCAATCTTGGTTACGTCTTGCACAGTATTTACCTAAAACAAAACTATATCCTGTTTGGCATGATAAAAACCTATTTAATCAAGTAATTGCTAAAGGCTGTTGGCCACTCCACCCGCTTGCAACATGGTTACTCACACGCCAAGACCATACTGTACAATCACGATCTGCATTGACGTTTATCCGAGATTTACTACAAAAATCTGCACAATTAGATGTCTTTAACCAGTCTCAACTTTTCCAAGTTTCGGCTGCTGAACTTGTACATGATTATTTGCTCGATGAAATGCTTGCAGCTGAACGTGATACAGGTGCAAATGTCATTGAAACATTGCAAATGCTCTTGCAAAAATTTCACAGTGGTTTTCAAGCCAATAATCCAAAAACCTTAACCGCGATTGCAATTTTAGAAACCCTAAAATTACGTCAACTCAACCAATCTCAAGCCAACGAAATTCTCCAAGAATTGACAAATTTTGATGCTATTCAAATTCAAGAGCAAATCAAAGGCTTGTCTGAGTTAGGTGCAACTGAGTGGAATTCAGACTTAGGGCGATATGAACTCTTAACTGATGGAGCAAGTCGAGCGAGTTTCACGGCATGGATGAAAAAAACAGCTGCTCAATTTACATCACAGGATATTGGTGAACTATTTATTAGCAAGTCTTATGAGATTGGTTTAGGTCCAGTTGAGTGTGACTTTGCACAAAAACACAATATTTCAACGCCTGATTGGGTATTCCAACCCAAAAGCTATGTTGCTGAGCAAATTTCATCTGAAAATTTAGAAATTCTGATCCAAGATTGGCAAAACAATATGACCTATAAAGATGCTAAAGGTCGTATTATCTATATCTATGTCAATAGTCAGCAAAATTTAGAGCAGTATCAAACTAAAATCCAAAGCATGCTAGAAACTGTTTTAGCAAAACATCAATTAACCAAATTACCTTTCCTATTTTGTTATATCAATGATCAAAATGACGAACTCAGTACTGCTTTAGCACGCCTTAAATCTTTTGAAATCATGTCTACTGCTGATCAACAGCAATTCATGCGCTTTATACAAGAAGAAAAAGATGATGTACTTACTGTATTAAAAAATACTTCATCAAAACTAATGAAACAAAAGGAGTTTTTCTCCCCTCACTATCCTAATTTACCTTTAGGCTTGCTCAAAAATGTAACAACAGCATTATTTGAACATAACTATAAAAATACCATTCCTTTTGTTTTTGATGGCTTCCGTTTAAATAATGCGACAGCACCTTCAGATATTGCCGCACTTTTTAGTATTATGGTGAATCGCCAATTCTCTGTTGCATGGTTACAAGGACAAAAGACATCTTTACATAACCGTTTTGACACGCTGTTTAAAAAAAATTGGCAATCAATAGATACCATCACTGGGAAATTCTCATTGCCCCAACAGCAACATGTTAAAAGTTTATATGACTTTATAGAAACTACATTTACGATTAAGCCTGACTTAGATTTAAAAACACTGTATCAAAAACTTGTAATGCCTAGTTATGGTTTAAATGATTGTTCATTTGCACTTATTCTAGGTATTTATCTTGCGCAAGAAACACCACAATATCGAATCCTACATCAAGGTAAACCAAAGAATATCGCTGAATGGCTAAACTTAGTTCTCAATAAAAAAACAGGGACTTTACTCAATTTAGATATTTTGGCACGTACTCAATTACAGAAAATGGAAATGAGTACACGTGATGAATGGATTCTTCTATTCAAGCAGTGGAGCCAAGAATCACACCCAAAAAAAATGATCGATATTTTTCAATCCATTGAAAATAAAAAGAAAGTAGACCCAATTCCGTTGGATTTAGAAGTGCAATATAATTTATTGTTCGATAAGTTCAAAACAACCTATGAAGAATATAAAAAGCAACAAGATAAATTTGATGCTATTTTTACACAAATGCTTAAAGGTCTTGAAAGTTCGGATATTCGTGACTATAGCAAACTTTTACAAGCAACTTCAGCTTTACTTAAAATTACGAAAGACATCGATCTTAAAAAAATTCATATTGAATTACCAACAAAATCAACATCTTTACATGAGTATATCTCACAAGGTAAAAATAGTTTATCCACAAAATTTAACCGCTTTTTTGATAATATCATTCTCACCTCTCATCATGAAATTATTAACTTCCGTGAAAAATCAGAACACTATCAACGCGCATTTAGTAATTTACAAATGCAACAGGAAGCAAATAAAGTACAGGATAAAACAGCACAGTTAATTCAAAGAGTTGAGGAAAAGGAACGCTTCAAATATCTTCTTCAAGATATCGAAAGTTATATTTATACCTCACCGAATCAAACAATGAAGAAGAAAGATCTAGAAATTCTAATTAAGGAAGGTGATCGTCTTTTAATTGATATTGACAATAAACCTTCAATTTTTGACTCAACACAAACACTTGTGGAAAAACAAAATGGTATTCGCGCAGTGCAAAATATTTTAAGACAAAGTATTACTGATGCGAGCCAACAATTTACAAATTTATATGGTGGTTTTAATCAGCTCAATGATTTAAAAATTCGCTTATTAGATGCTGAAGAACTTTTAAAGTTCTTTGTTTCAACTGATGAATATGATGAAATATTAAAAATTCAGAAACAGCTGCAATTCGCCTTTGATCGTATTCAGTCTTGGATGACACAAGGTTTATCTAGTCAAAAATTATATGCTTTTTTAAATCAGACGATTACCAAAGATCATGAGGCAATTTCTGCTTTTTTAAGTGAACAACAAATTGATGCTGAATGGGATTTTGTTGAAGAAGTATTTGAACCTATTCGTGATGAATATATACAAAGAGCAAGATCAATCTCAGAACATTGGTTAACCCAAACACAAAATGAACTTTCTTTCACTCAACAGGATATTTCTATTCTACGAACAATTATTCAAAAAATTGAAGCTGCACCAGAAATTTTCGACGAAGATCAAATCAGTATTTTACAAGCATTAAACCAAGAAATCCTTCAACAGTTTAATCAATGTCATATGCAGCATTTTCAACATTGGTTTACAACTCTTGAGCGTGAGTTGATATCAACATCGCCAAGCAAAGTAGAACTAATACAATTACGCACGAAGCTGAATAGTGTTCCTCAAATACTTTTACCTTTATTAGACGAACAAGAGCAAAAGATTTTTGCACTGCAAAAACAAATTTCTTCTGCTTTAGATTTAATCTCATTAGAGGATTTAGCAGAGCGTATTAATACATTAAGCCCTGAGTTAAAGCAGAAACTACTTTCAATGTTGAATTGAAAAATCCTGCCAATGCCTATCCAGGCATAAGGTTAAATTATTATTCGTAAGCTGCTGCTGAACATGCCTTATAAACTCATCCTATAAGGTATAGCATCTAGTGGAGCCCGTTTAGCAGGCTTCACTAAGAGGTGGTTCCACTTGTTTGAACAACTAAAAGCGTATTTATAAGTGATATTCCGCTCTAGTTAAGCCACCTTGTTTTGTTGGGGTAGCTGATCATAGTAAAACTCATTTGGTGTCATTTTGTCTAGACTCGAATGAGGTCGTTTCAGATTATAAAACTCAAAATATGCACTCAATTGCTTTTTCGCATCTGTGACACTGCTATAAGCTTTGAGATACACCTCTTCATATTTAACGCTCCGCCATAATCGTTCAACCATCACATTATCTACCCATCGACCTTTACCATCCATACTGATTTGAATGCCATTTGATTTCAATACATCAATAAATGCATCACTGGTGAACTGACTGCCTTGGTCTGTATTCAATATTTCAGGTGATCCATATTTTTCAATCGCTTCATTTAAAGCCGAAATACAAAAATCCACCTCCATACTAATCGATACCCTATGCGCAAGTACCTTGCGGCTATGCCAATCAATCACAGCACATAAATAAACAAAGCCTTTTGCCATAGGGATATACGTTATATCAGTAGACCACACTTGATTACTGCGCTGAATAGCCAATCCTTTGAGCAGATATGGATATTTACGGTGAGCTTGATTAGCCTGGCTTAAATTTGGTTTGCAATATAACGCCTGAATACCCATTTTCTTCATTAAAGTACGTGTATGACGTCGTCCTATATGATGCCCTTGACGATTCAACAAATCACGCATCATACGACTGCCTGCAAAAGGATATTGCATATGTAATTCATCAATACATCGCATCAGCTTCAGATCTGATGAGCTAACAGGTTTTGGGCGATAATAATAACAACCACGAGAGACTTTCAGTAACTTAGCTTGTTTAGATACTGAAATCTGAAGTGAGTGATCGATTAACTTTTGTGGTTGAAGCGGCCCAGTTTCTTCAACACACCTTCTAAAAAATCAATTTCTAATGCCTGCTCACCGATTTTTGCATGTAACTTTTTAAGATCAATGGGAGGTTCTGATGGAGCTTTTGATTGATCGAAAGCTTGTGAGGAAGCTGAGATCAATTGATTTTTCCAGTCAATAATTTGGTTTTGATGAACATCAAACTCAGAACTCAATTCAGCAAGTGTTTTTTCTGCTTTGATCGCAGCAAGTGCTACCTTAGCCTTAAAGTCGTTTGAATGATTTCTTCTTGGTCTACGTGCCATAAAATACTCCATATATTGATGTTTATAACATCATTTGAGGAGCAGAGTATCACTTATAGGAGTTGTTCAAATTTCCGGATCCATCTCTCTAGATGCTCAAAACTTACAACATAGATTGAATATAAATCTTGTCTCTAAATGCAAAATGAATCCATCTTTTGGATCGGGAGCATTAACATTCAGCCTTCACTTCTCTAAACCTAAACATCTGCTGAACCTTATTGCAGTATTCTACTTATAACAGGTTACACAAGCACCACCACCTTCAATATCATCATAAATTGCATCTAGATCAACCATTTCAATTAACTGATCATCATGTAACATATTACGACGACGCTTTTTCTTAAACTTTTCCATCTTTTTTTCATGGTCTGCTTTAATTTGTGCAATACGCTCAGGATCTTCAAGTGTACTTAATGGCGTGTCTTTTCCCATCCAATAATAGGTTTCACCATTAGTAGATTTATCATCTGCAAACTGCTTTTCATATGCTTTTGCTTCTTCAAACTTCTCAGGATGTCGCTCTTTTAAACGCACCCATTCAATTTTCCGTTGATAGAAGCAAAATGTACACCCACTACGTGAACGCCATTCATAATATTTAGGCAGCCCTAAACCTGTGCTTTCCAACAGGGCAATAATATCTTGCTTGACCAAACCATCCTCAGCAAATGGCATTTTGGTTGTTAAATATTTTTGCGTTGGAACATAACCTTCACGCCAAGGCTCATCTGCACGAATACCAACATAACTAATAATTTCATAACCATTATCTAAAAATGGTTTAACCCACTGCTCAAATGGAACCAATTTCATCTGTACAGTGCACCAACGCTGATGTCCTGAAGGTAGAAAGTGATTATATTCTTTTAACCAATAATCAAAATCTTTATCAGAACCCAAACGTAAAATTGGCTTACCCAAATAAGATTCTAACTGATTAAGATATTCCATAACCTCAGGCAATTCTTTACCTGTATCTGTAAAAAAGTATTCAATATCTAGTTCAGGATAATGATCTCGCATGTAGACAGCGAGAGCTGCACTATCTTTGCCCCCCGAAAGACCAAGGACATGTTTTACTTTTCTATGAGACATGTTTTTCTCCTTGATTAGCATGTGCTAAATCTAGATACTCCTTTAATAATTCATATAATAGAATCGCTTTAGTATCTTTATTTAAATCACTGCTATCTAGATATTTTTTAAATGAACTTATTGTAGATGAAACTTTTTCCTCTGTTTCAGGAGTAATCCGTACATCACGATTATATTCTTCAAAACCTTGGGGTGTATTCACAATAATGGCTAAATGTTTTTGCTCATCTACTTGGCTTAATTGAGGATGACCATTTTTAACGAAAAAGCAGAGTTGCTTAAAGCGCTGCACATAATTTGGAATATTTTGAGATGCTTTTTTAAGACTATCATCTGTCCAGTCTCGTTCAGGCATTTGTGATAATAAGGTAATAATATTACTAAGCCATTGCTTAGAAGGATCATTACTTTTCGTTAAATGAAAGGCAAATTTTTGCAATTGCCAGTCCGCAGCAGACTGACTAATAATCTCTGCTTGAGCAAGTAGTTCAGGCGTTAAACTTCCTAATTCATGAATTAAATTAGTTTCAAACTGCTGTAATAAACGTGATTTTGCTTGATCCAACTCTAAAAATAAGCTGCTCATATCCGATTGAATAGAATGATTTTGTACATTTTCAGCATCTAATAAGTCATATAGATCTTCAAATAACAGTTTAAAAGGATCATCTGCTGTTAAAATTACAGCGCGTAACTTTTGTGTTTTTTCAGTAAAAAAGTCTGTATTTCGTGAATGTTTAATCCATTTTGACTTTTTCATCAATGTAGAAACAATGAAACGGGCAACTTGTAATGCTGTAGCTTCTATAGGTCTACCATAATTTGCTTCAATACTATTAGCTAAGAGATCAACAAACTGTTGTTTCTCAACCTGACCTCTTACATATTTTACTGCAATTTCGTGAGGACGCTTAATCAACTTATTGATAAATTCCTCATCTATATCACTAATAAAACGAAACTCATTCGTTATATCTTGATCATAAAATGCGAGCGTTTCTTTCCTAGCTTGCAATAAAGCAAGTGCAAATATAGGTAAAATACCTTGTGGCAAACCAAAAGGTGTAATCGTCCATCGTGCTTTCTCATAGAAATCGGCAAGTGTGATTAAACCTTTATGATCTTTAATCACCTGAAAACCATTTTCCAAAAAAATATTTGACTTTGAATCTTTCGCCTCTTGTTCTGTTGGAATTACAAAAGCCCATTCTTGTGTTTCACTATTGAATTGATGCAGACCTAAACGCTTCAAACAAGATAAATAAATCGCTTTCTCGGCAGGAAATTTCTCAATACCAAGGTTTTCCATTTCTGGACTCTGAAGCATTTTTTCTAAAAGCTTTCTTCGCCCAGAAGCTGCGGAACTTGAAATTTCATTTCTTACCACAAGTTCATTAAACATCTGTGGACATTGATCAAAAATTTGATCAGCAAGTTCAGAAGCAATCACTGAAAGTTGCTTTTGGGCTTGTTTTTCACCTTGGTAAAACCATGTAGCAGACTCAAAAGCATGACTAAACAAAAAGGTTAATTGTTGATAAATATAATCACAACGATGCTGATATTCTTTCTTCGCAACCTGATCAATCAATAATTTAGGCTGTTCTTTTACAATTTGCTGTAATACGAAAAGTTCTTTCGCCCAATTTTCAATCTCATTATAGTTATTTAAACTCGCGATCACTAAGTTTGGATGAGTTTTAGACAACTTCATCAATTGCATATCAGTTAGTGAGCTTTCAGCAATTAATACAAAGTCTCTATATGACTGATTACTTTGACGTTCTAATTCTGAAAATTGCTTGAGTTCATTCACATTATAAATAAGGTATTGCCCCATCCAACGCATTATTCCTCTTTCTTGATAATGGCGTTTCGCTAAAACAACATTTGCCTTATAACCTGTATATTGCAAATAATTTTGTTTTGGATTTAAGGTTTCTAACTTATCTTGAATTAATTGCTGCACATTTAAATCTGATGTCGTCACAACCTCATAGGATTGTGTACTATTCCAATAACTTAGAATCTTCCATTCCATTAACTGATCTAAACATTCTGTAATGAGTTTAGTTTCTTCTTCAGAGACATAAAAACTAAAATTAAGTAAATCATGTGTTGGATATACACCAAGGGATTTACCAAAAATATTCAACATTGCGATTGTTTTAATTAAATTTGAATATAATAAATTTTTAGCAATCGAAAATTTTTCTTGACTTGTTTTTTGACTGACCAAAGTCAAAGCTTGCTCAACAAGACTCCAAGCATGCCCTTCTTTAGAACTTAAAATTTGATGTTGTAAATTATGACTTAGATAGTCCCATAAATCTACAATAGAATACTTCTGCTCTAATACAGTATTAGCATCTAAAAACTTTCTTAAACTATACGGCTCAGCAGAAAGCAAAAAGCTAAAAATACTCCGTTCATTTTGGCTAAAACTACTTTTTGATACAGCACCAAGTAAAACAGTCGTAAGTGGGTGCAATGGTAATGCATTATAAAAATATTGTTTTACTTTCGGGCTGTTTTCTAAGAGACGAGAACCAATAAATGATTGAATCTGATCAATTAAGTGATGATTATATTCATCTACTGATTGAGGAATTTTAGTCTCTGACTTTTTTAGAGTTTTTGAAACTAAAGCAATTGATTCATCTAATGATATCCGATAAGAAATATCAACATATCTACCTTGAATTTTTGCCCACTCTAAAGCAATTTGATGACTTAAACCTTTGGCATAATCAGCAAATGATTGATGCAAAATACCCATAAAAATAAATGGGCATTCAGGTTGAGATAAACGATTAATTTTTTCAGAAAGATCCTGAAAAAAATGTAAATTACCAGAGCCTCTTGCTAAAGTTTCTAACAGTTTCCCCATTTCATCTAAGATGAATAATGTTCCAGAAATTTTATCTTGTAACTGTGTAAATACTTGAATAATCCAATCTAAAAGTTGTGCTTCAGTTTCAGGATACTGTTCTAATAATTCAGATTTTTTAAAATATTTTGATAACCCTGCAACCTGTACAGCATCTACTACTGACCGATAAAATAATTCAGTTGGTGAGATAATACCTGCTACAGCTTTGATCGTAATCCATGGTTTTTTTGCAATATTTTCAGTTTTAAATACTGTTTCTAGTTTTGCTGATAATACAGGATCATCAATCATTTTATTGACAGCATCACGAATTTTATTATCTGAATGTACAAAACCTGTCAAAATTGCAGCTAAGGTTGATTTGCCTGTACCGTAACTACCTGTAATCGTAAATGTAGAAGATTTTGAATCCGCAATAGTCGCCAAAGCATTGTATGCTGTACCATGGAAAATAATCTTATCAAAAAATTCTTTTGAAATATCTGTATCTAAACGCGTAGAAAGTAGATGATTCACATTAATTTGGTAGTATTTATTCAAATTAGTCGCTGACATCTTACTTACTCTCACTATAAATTTTTCCTAATAACTCATTTAAATCAAAAGCTTGAATATCTTCACATGCTAGACTACGAATACCTAATGTATCAGACCAAAAAAATCTTTTATCAAGTAATGAACATTGATTCAAATAAAAATCAATACCAATATTATTGATTCTAAACAAACGCCCAGGGCTTCCAGGCATAGTTAAAATACTATCAACACTAATCGTTGAAGTGTTTTTAAAAAATGTTTGCCAAAAATCTACAAGACAGTATAAAAACACTTCAGGTTTTAAACCCTTTTGCTCAGTGAAATCGGACTTAAATTTATTTGTTTCTAAATGATACAGTAAACCTAACTCATTTAAAGGAGAGATAAAACTATCTTCTCCTTTAAATGTTTTACTTAGTTTTTTCCCATAACAGAGTGCAAAACAGTCAAAATCTTTCTGTAATGTTGCAAGTGCAGGAACTTTTAAACCCTCAGTGTTTAGCCAATCCATTAAATCTAAAATTAAATCATTTTTATCAAAAAACTGCTTATTTGAAAAATTGAAATACCATCGAGAAAAAGTTAATTCTGAATAATTTTTTTGAATATAATAATGCAAAAGCCAGTTTGATACCGGTTTCTCTAAATAAGAATCATATAACTTAATAATTTTTGTAATGTTAGAAATATACCTTTTTTTTTGATCACTGACTTTTAACGGTTGTAGACCTGAAATTTCGGTCCAATATTTAATACTGTTGACCATATTTTTACCTACACCTAAGTCAACAACCAAATTTTCTTCGTTTTTTTCTTTGTAATCTAATAAATTATAAGACTTATTAAGCCATCCATATCTTAATGCAAAAGTCTCATGACCTGAAAAGCGTAGTGTAAAACTCATAGTTGTCTTTAAATTAACTGGAAGAATATCTCCAGTAGATTATACATCATTATCATCCTATTCAAGAACTAACTCTGTTATAACGACACAATCTGTCTTTCTCTATAAGCGTACAATCAAAAATAATTAATTGTACAACAACATAAAAGTTATTAATCTTCAATAGATGAGACTCAAATTTAAAAAATTAATAATTAAATTAAAAACTTAAATAAAATTTCACATTATTTAGGATATCCATTACTACCTAAATACAAATTCAACATATTTTATTGAAATGTAAAATAATAATATGAATCGTATCAGTTATATCTAAGACCAATTTTCTTGAAAGAATGTCCCTATGAAAAAATGAAATATCACCCTGAAGTCACAAATAGGGCATTCATATCAAGAAAATACCAAGCAGATATAAAAACAAATCTCTATAGACAAAACATTGCAAAAGCTATTGATGATTGTTGAATTTTTTAGCGTCAAAATTTGTCGTTGATATACTCATTTAAAATAAAAATCAGTTTGATTTAATATCCTTTTAAATTTCTATTATTAAATTCTCTCTAAAACCATTTTTTCCTTGTTCCTGTGGATAGCCCAAAGGATTAATGACCAAATGACAGCCATCAACTACGGTATCAATTGCTGTATGTGTATGCCCTGATATCCATAATTTAAAACCCTTTAAATCCAAATCATTAATAAAATATGGATTCAAAGCAGATGCAATTGGATGATTGCCCCAGTAAGGATCCAAACATGCTAAGTTCGGTGGAAAATGGGTCACAACAATGACATTACCTTGATTTTTAAATTGCATAATATTCTGATAATACTGTTCAAATAACATGATGAAATCATCAGCCCTGATATATGTATTGCCCGGCTCAATCGTAATTTTTTGAAAATCATAAATGCTTTGCTCTGCATCTTTTTTAAACTGTAATAACATTTCAGGAGTTATATCAGCTATATTGGTTCGAAAATTTGAAAAAAGCGTGCCACCAACAAATATTTTATCTTTTATTTTTATATGGTTATCATTTCTTAATGCATTATTAGGATAATTTATTGTTAAAAAATCGATCACCTCATTGTAATGAGAACCATAATAGTCATGATTGCCCAAAACAAATATAAAATTTTTATTTAGACTTTTGCATAATTCTGCAAAGTGGGTGACCCCACTCAAACAATTGGAAAAATCGCCTGCATGGATAATGACATCAGCATCTAGTGACAGTTGATAGTCTGAATTATGTGTATCTGATAGGATTTGTAGTTTCAATTATCCTCCCAAGCTATTAAAAAATAAGATCTGATCGCTGTATATTGAACAACTAAAATGAATTCAAGATTAAACCAAAAATCATGTCATTTTAAATAAAAGTGGTACTGTCAATGTAAAATCAAATTGATTAGATTAGAAATATCACATTTTATAAAAAACACAAGATATTGTATTTTTATTGTAAAAAATAACTATATATTGAAAACACCACTTGCATTTGTATATAAAACAATCGTATCCATATATAAGTAAATAATGAGATATGGATTTTGAGATGGCCTTTCAAATTGATTTAAATCAAATTTTAGGTGGACACAAAATACTTAAAGATAAAAAAATTAGTCTGGTTAAACACCAAATTCATCCAGACTTTATTGGGATCTATAATTGTTATACAGAATTATTTAAAGGCTTAAATTTCAACTTAGAATTATCATTTGATTCAAACCTATATTTGGCTGTTTGCAAAGCCCCTCAGTATGATAGTTACGTTTGCGTACATCATCTCACACGTTTTTATTATTTTAGTCAATCAGATCGATTTATTCATTTTCATGTTTATCAATATCCTGAAAATGCAGAAGATATAGATGCACTTAAAGTCTATGTGGGGAATGAGTTTTTACATGATCTGCGCAAGTACCCCTATCAGTTAACAAAACTCAATCCTAAACGACTACAAGCCTTTATTAATCAATATATTCCAAGCGAGTGTTTACTGAGGCTCAATAAACAATACTCCTATAAAGCACATAAAACTATGGGACTAGAGGTACTGGCCAAAGAGCTCAAGGTATCAGATCAGCAATTACAACGACAAATCAAAAGCATCGAAAAGCGTCGTAAGCAAACACTCGATGATTTAGAGAAAAATAGTGCGATAGCAAAAGCGATGTTAAATGATCCCAATTTTGTATTAACACCTGACTTAATTTGGACCTCCTCATGACCCAAGAAAGTTTAAATTTTGAAGATCCCAATAGCCTGATTATTTCCTTAAAACATATTTTGAATAAACTGTTTACGGATGAAGATCTAAAAACAGCAGAACATATTCAGTATGTCGCTAATCTTCTTAGTTCGGTCAACACAGAGGGCTATTTAACGGGATTACAACTCGAACAAATTGATTTTGATATTCAATTTCAAGATGAATTTTCACTTGAAATAATTGCACCTACCCGAAAACGCAAAGTCAGTGACACCCCTATTGTTTGGTATGTTAACTCTATCGCTCAGCTAAATGATTCTCACCATAAAGCGATGATATGGAATGTGTTATCGATCAAAGCTGCAATTTATTTAATGGCTTTACCTGCGCTTCGACCTGATTTATTTAAAGAAGCTTACACAGAACATTTCAATACTGTAAAACGCTTATTTCATCGTATGCGCAATGCCAATAAGGTGTTAAGCCATTCACGTAAGCACCAAAATACTGATAATTATTTGAAACTCTTTGCGGAGTATTTACCCGAACCCACACTTTCATTAGAAGACCTTGTTACTTATCTTGAGTCTCTTACTGATTCAGATCAACTTGATGAATTTGATCAACACCTCATCAATGACATTCGCATTCCTTTTAATTATGTTCTACAGAATAAGGCTAAAATTGCTCGTGCAAATGTTCAACGACAAATCCAAACGCGTTATTTAGATGAAGATCAACTGATTGAAGAAACTGTTGACCTAGTCACCGTCTCTAAAAGCAAAGCACTTAATCTTGAAAATCAACTTGATGAACCAGAAGCGAGAGTGATTAGCACAAATCCAAGTCATATTTCACCCATCGCAAATTATTCAACCAGTAGCCAAAACTACTTTCATTTGGTTATTGCTAAACATATCCAGAGAAAAGAACATTTACTGACAAGTAGTAGCTTGTATCCCAATCCATCCAGTATTCAATATTTACTAAAAGAGTTATATCACGGCTTTCTTCGTGGCGAAAAAGAAAGCCTGATTTTATTGCTCATGTTTCTGACCGGAAATTCTGCGGATCATTGGATCAAAGCACAGAGTCGTCGGGTTAAAAATCTAACAACACGACAAACCCTGATATATAAAAATCAGCAATATTACCTTTCCACAAAATTTACCATTTTTGAGAATAAAGAATTTCCTTTCAAAGGCTTATTAAATGATACTATTTATTTTGATCTTCCCATTGCCAACGAGCTTATAGACGGGTTACGGGCTGGCGAAAAGATTGAAATTGAAGCGATTTATAAAAAAATTAATCTATTAAAAAACAAGTTGTTTATTCCTAAGTTATCACTATTGAAAACAAATTCTTTATTACACCATAGAATTTACGAACTCACAGGAGATCAACAACTCGCCAATATTCTCTTAGGCATTGATGCCAATCAAGCTTCCTCTATTTCATATTGTCATCACAATATATTAAAAATTCAGCAAAAATATATTTCTATTATTCAACAACTCAATCAAGATCTAGGAAAACGATATACAGAAATTCACCTAGATTCATCTTTAAATTTTGGAAGTCGAAAAGCACCAAGAGCTCATATTATTCAACATATTTTCAATGTGCTTGCCACGAAGATGTATCAATGTGCAGCTGAGGATTGGATCGGAAAGTTTAATCACTACAGCATTTGGATGTGGAATATTTTACTGCTATTTACATCTGCCCGACCTGTTGCTGATTTTCCAGGTTTTCTAAAAAACTTTAATTTAAAAAGGAAGATTTTCTATGTTTCAGACAAAGAAGTGGGAGGACGACAAGGTGATGGTCGGATCATTCCACTCTGTGATTTCTTAGTTCAAGAAGTTCAAAATTTCGTATGCTTTCTCAATAATATAAAACATTATTTGGGAAAAAATGAGATGCAAATGGGTCAACATATCCAAGATATTCTCGACAGTAAAAAGCCACTATTATCTTTATGTATAGATGGCGTATGGAAAAGTCTTAGCCCCGCTATTGTCAAAAATTTTCATTTAGAACTCGGTTTAAATCATGCCAATTGGCATCGACATACTGCACGTGCATTTTTAACAGATAAAATTTCTGAACCTGAAATTTTAGCACTCTTCGGTCATGAACAAATGCAGCAAGAGGTAGCACATCCTTTTTCTAGTTTATCCTTTTCACAATATTCAAAAATTGCAGATGTATTACAACAAATGAAAGCGGCTTTTCAAATTCCAGAGATTAATATTGATGTCATCCTCTAAGAAAATTAAAAAAATATCATTTGCAGAAGATCGCCGAAAACAAAAACGGCTCGATGGTAAAAAGCGTATTGAAATAGATGTTGAGAAAATACTACATCCCTATATCACTCAACTGTATCAGAAACATTTAGAACAATTTGAGCATCAATATGATGAAATTTATAAATTTATCCAACAGCATGCAACTTGTAATGCTTGGAAAATCCAAGCGCATCAATTTTTTAAAAATTTTATTTCAAAGAAAAATCAAAATCGCTTAGATCCTTTTCCAATACCTTATCTTCCTTTTACTATGCAACGGGATGCCTTGGTCAGAAATTCTGAATGGTTTCAATCTGGGTATAAAATTGATGAGATCATCGAAAAGCTTTGGGATTATTGGGAGTTGGCTAAGGATCATCAATCTTTTTCAGATGATGAAATTATTGCAAATATACTGATTTCATCCATGTTATTTGCTGGACTCAATCAAGCGTCTTCATTAAATGCCTTGCTGGAATATCTAAAAAATCCAACCAATATTCAAAGTATTGATCAAACTAATATTATATTTCTAACTCCCCTCTCACCGGGCTATGGGGATTTATTTATCGATGAAAAAACCATTCGAAAGTCTCGTAATTTTATTCCTGATCATATTACCCGTTTATGGTTAATTCATTTTAATACGCGACAGATTCGTAAAATCAATCTAACCGTTGACGAATATTTACAGCTCATTTTTTCAAAGATGAATTCTGATTTTAATCGTAGAACATATAAATTATTAAGAGATCATTCTAACTTTCATTGGACTCAACTGAAAGATGCCGATATTGACCCTGCTTTGTCACAATGCTTAATTGAAAATATACAAACCTGTGGATTATCCAAACACGAGTTTCAAAACTTTTATCGCCCTCAATTTATTACAAATACTCAATCTCCAGATCCGCAGAAATCTAGTGCAGCGCCCGCTCAACCTGCATTTGTCCAATCCGATCAAGCCATGAAGCAAACACTTAAACTGCATAAAGATCTTTTAAAATTTATTCGTTCTACGCAAAGTGATCACGCGACTGAACATTCAATCATTGAATATATCATGTTGAATCATGCTAACTTAAATGAATATAGTCAAAGAATCGTATTGTGGTTAATCAGCTTATATAAACCCGCTAACGCTTTAATTTCACCTCTTTTAGCACTTTTAAATGTCGATGCTGCTCTATTTCAAAAGTCATTCCAAAACAATAATCCATTATCTGACCATTCCATTTATACCTATTACACACGTATTGCTGAGCCATGGTTAAGCTATTCTCTACAATATATAAGTAATGAAGATGATCCAAATATCTTGCTTAATAAGCTTTACGAACAAATCATCAGTAATACATTCATTCCAGATGAGTCTATAACTAAAATAGAAGAAGAACCTAGTCAAAACGAAGCTAAAAAATCTAAACCCCAAATTATCCAAATGCTCAAAAGGTTTCATAAGTTTCAACAAATTGTATTTAATGCTGATTCTTTTGAAATTGAAATGATCGCTACACAAACACGACCTCGGTCAAGAATCATTGGGCATCAAACTTTAAAAGTGTTATTCAATACACTAGATCAACAAAATGCCGAACATCTCATTGAACATAGCCAATATCAATATCTTAAATTGATTTATATATTGGCCTATCGTACGGGGATGCGTATTAATGAAATTTTGGGTTTACGCATTCGTGATGTAGAAGGATTAGAAAAGCTATCTATTTGGATTCAGCCTTACGGTTCAAAAAAACAAGGGAATTTACACCAGTTAAAAACGGACAGTTCTGAACGTATTATTCCGACCTACTGTTTGCTAAAACAGAAAGAATATGAGCTATTCCACCAATTTATTATTGAAAAACGTCTGTCAGGTACTAAAAACGATTACATTTTTGCTGAGTGGAATCAACAGACCAAATTGCAAAAAAATACTGTAACCGTGCCTTTGATTACACTCTTAAATCAACTTTTACAAAGCCATGATTATTCCTTTCATTCATTCAGACATAGTGCCGCAAACCATTTTGCTTTGATTTTAAATTGTGAATATTCACCTTGGGTAGAAAGGCTCACAGATTATTCTTTAGAAGAGTATCATCAGATTCGGCAAGAACTTTTGCGCAATTCACATGACCAAAATCATTGGTTCATCATCGCCCACCTTCTTGGTCATATTGATCCAACTGAAACTTTTAGAAGCTACATCCACCTCAGCTATTTTATTGCAGGTACAAAATTACTCAAACATCAACCGGATATATCTACTGAATTAGCCATGAAAATAATGGGCTATACCCCTAAATTAACTTGTTTTAAATTTCTTAATTCTGTTCATCCCAATAAACCCTTTAATTTTGATCAGTATGCTGAAAAATTAAGTCAGCTTTTATTAAATCAACAGAATGAATGGTCAAAAAGCAATTTCGAATCTATTTTTGTAGATCCTTCAGTTCTCAATTATAAACCACATGATTATTTTCAATTTTTTGCAGGTACACCGCAATCAAAAGTATCATTTAAACTGTTTTATCAATGCTTAAATCGACTCGAAACCTTAGAGGATCCTCAACAGGTCGCTGCCGAATATGGTCTGCCTTTTGCACTCGTTGATTATTGGTTCAATAATGCCAAAGAGCTCAAGAAACTGACCTCAAAAAAAGGACAGCCACGTCTGAACGGCTTAAAACCTGCAAAGGTCGATACACAGGAGGAAATTAAAATCTATACATATTTTTTCGACAAACTTCAGCGTGAATATGAAAACAATCCAACACTGATTCTTCAGGCGCTGCAGTTATTTTTAGAGCGTGTTACAGCATCTCACTCAGGAATTCATTTTCCACGCAAAAAGGTGGATCAGCTTGAAGCATTTTATAGCAAAATTCACAATTTATTCCCAACGGAATACTGGAATATTACCGGTAATGATTTAAGTGATTTGATTACACGTAAAAATCAACCTTTACTATTTAAAGTATTAAGAACTCAAAAAGTATTAGCACCCACTTTGCGTGATAATTATGTTCGGTTACAGCTTTTTTCTAAAAATAAGCAAAGAGCACTGGGGGTTTTTAAGTTTTGTTTGCATTTAGCTTGTATTGGAAAGCCTAAAATTAAATTTTAGGCGATTCAAAATATGAGCTGCGAGTTGCTGACTCTATAATGAAGCTAGAAATAACTAGTTTTTCTGCCCAATATCGATGAATAAACAATCACTACGTAAAAATATCTTAAAGGTTGCTAAACATTTTAACCTTTAATTTATCACTTCTAATGCAGGACAAACCAATAGTAGTTTCATCTTTAGAAACCAAAAAGAAACATAACTTAAAAAAATTAATTACTTACACATCAAATGATTTTGAGCAGCAGCTAAACGTTTTGCTCTAGTATTCTTCAAATATACCTGCACATCATTACTTGATACAGAAGGTGCAGAGTCACTATTCAATGATCCAAAAGAAGACATATCCAACATGTATCTATATTCTTGATAAATTTGATTTGCAGAATAGCCTTGCCATCTACCAGTATCATCTAAAAAATAAGCCACCTTCCCTTGCGTATTACATTTTTTTGCAAAATGATACAACGTATCAGTCACGTCTAAACTTACTGCATAACTTTGAAATGAAATACATCCCATTACAACAACAGCAAAAACTTTTAATAATTTCATGATTAACCCTCTGATTCTATAAAAATATACAAGGTAAATAATGCTTTTCCTTGTTTATTGTTTTATAAAAATAACATGAGGGTCAGACAGGTGATGTCGCTTGGTTATAGACATTAAATTTATATGTTTATTTTTAAAGTAGTAATTATTATTTTATAATTCAAAAAATAGCACCATAATCTCAGTATGGTACTATTTTTAATGATCCCTGTTGATCGTATATTTCTTCACATCAACTCATTTTTTTAATTTTGCCATCATATTTTGCATACGCTCTGAACTACTCAGCATTTCCTGTTCTGCTTGTTGCTGGGTTCGCATCACAGTATTCAAGCGATTCCGATTTTCTAAAGCCTCTTTAATTTTCCCAATACAAGCGACTGTATCTGTATAACCTTGTTCCATCCATTCATTGATACGAGATGGCTTAAAAGCCAATAAATCAGCCATCCCATCTCTGTTAATTGCTTTTTGTGGTCGTATTTCAATAACTGTAGTTTCTGGAAAACGATGACGATCCCACAGAGATCCATCTGATAAATGACTGACAATAATTAAATTACAATTCGCTTCAACCAATGGAGTAATGGGAGTATTTCCTTGTACCGTTTTCCACCCACCTTGTCCACCATCTGTATAAGCTTGCCCATTTATTTTTTGGCTTTCATACAATAGCGGTAAAGCAGCAGATGCCATTAAAGCATTCTTCCAATTTTGTTCTGATAACTGCTGCAGACAAAAAAATTCTGATGGTGCTGTATTTTTAATGTCTAACATTGCAGCAATACAGCCTAAAATATCCAAAAATCCACCATTACTTTTATATGCAGAAACATATAACGGTGTACCATTCTGTAAATCCTTCCAATCCAAATATTGATCTATCAATGATGTCAATGGAGCATTGTCCAATACACTGTCTGCCCCACTTAATTTTTCTTCAAATTTCTTTAAAGAATCAGGATAAAGATTAAATGCCTCTAAAAGCCCTTTTCCACCTCGATAAGCAATATAACGCAACATGTTAGGTGTATTAAAATGCAATCCAAAACTTGCCAACAATACTAAATATGATGGAATAAATACATTTTTAGACTGAAACCGTAATGGCGATTGTTGGCTTAATTGTTGCCATACTTTATTTAAACGCTCATAACCTTGTTGCATAGAATGACTTGTTGCCAATAAAGAGCCATTTAAAGCGCCAATGCTTGCTCCAGCAATTGCATCTGCTTGAATGCCATATTCAGCAAGTGCTTTGACCACACCAACATGATATGCACCTTTTGCACCACCACCAGATAACACCAAACCTGTCTTCATTTTCATGATCTCACTCCAAACATTTCATCCAAAGAAGATCGTGCTAACCCCTCAGCGGTAAGTACCCGAGGTAGATATAAAGATAATTGTTCAGGTTGTTGTGATGCAAAATAATGGATTGGCATTCTGTCAACATGCGCCCAATCCCCCATATATGCATAACTTTCTATAACATCAGTATCCAATGCTTTTGGAGATTCCGCCCACTGTAATGGATGAAAAAACTCTTCATGATCTATTTGTTTATCTTTTTTTAAACATTGAATGGCTTCTAAACAAATTCGTTCTTTTAGATTTTGAATCGTTTTTTCAGCTTTAAAATTTGTATTGTACTGTCGGTAATAAGATCCAAACTCGCCCCAATATAGGCGTTCCAAAACGGTATACAATCTTAACAAGGGAGAAATATGAGCAAAACTACCTGTTTCCCATTGCTTAAACAGTAAAGTAATTTGACGCTCAGCACCTATTTCAGCTTCAACTAGAGAAAGTCGTTCATCTAAGCCATCACAACGATCTCGTAAGTTAATAGATAATTGTTGTAACTGATGCCGTGTTTCGAAACTAAATTCTGCTAAATCCGTCACTGCATTTTGTACTTCAGTAATTTTCTGATTTACCACTTTTATTGCAGTAAATCCTAAGCTTAATTCACACGTCAAAGCATTTAACCAATCAAACGCAGCATTTAGACCCGTCGTCATATTCTGATTAATTTGCTGTTGTCGTTGTTGCCCTGCACCTGTGAAACCATCGACTAATCGGGCGACTTTTCCTAATCGCTTAGACTGTACTCGCACATGGTCTTGTGACACTTGGATACTATTTGCAATTTCAATGACAAACTTATCTGCGATACAGGGTAAAACTTCTAATACTTGAGAAGACATAGATCACTCATTATAAAATGAGGTTATTTAAAAGTTATAAACAACCTCGATTCGGTAGATTTAATTAAAAATAAAATTTGCCTTAAAGTTTCTGTAACACAATGCTTTTCAACTGTTGCGTACGTGCCTGTATATTTTGGCATTCTTTTTTGAGTGCCAAAATCATCTCCATTGCTTCTTGTTCATTTTGCTGAAACTGCTGCTTGGCATCTAAACTGTTTTGAATATCCGCAGTTAATCCCATAATTTTTTGCTTAAAGACTTTAAAAAACTGGTAACTTGCTTGTTTTAGAGGTGCATTAATTTCTTTCTGTAACGCAGTCTGAATCTCTTTTTGGCTTTGCGCTAAACTTACCTGAATTTCCTCAGAAACCTTATTCATATCAATGGTATAGTTTTTTACAGTCACAGTATAATCCTCACGACCCCAATCATCACTAAACCAATTTTTAAATCTGCCCCATGCACTATCAACCACTCTTGATCGTGTTTCCTGATGACTTTTTACATTCATAACATTTTTCATCATCTTCGCACTCGAAGTCTTTAATGCTAACTGTTTATGGCTAGGTAGGCTGAGTTGAATGTCATCAAAACCGCCTGTACTTAAGGTTTGATTGACTTTTTGAATCGATTTTTGCGCCTGTACTAAGATTTTATCTTTAAACTCACTTTCAAAATCTTCTAGCAATGTATCTAGCTGTTTCTCAACTTCCTGATTAATCTTCATATTCACGACAGGAAGAATCTCACCTATTTGTTTTAAAAAATCTGTTGCTGCTGTTTTATCTTCCCCAAAATCAAGAATTGGATTTTTAGAATCGTATTCAATATGACCTTTTTCTAAATTAATCTTTGCATTACCAAAACCAAAGAACCTTTTAGCCTTATCTTTCATATAACGTTTAATAAACGATACTACTCCTTTATTCTCATTTGAAATTGTAGTTTTATTTTTTTCCAATTTTTTTGTTTGCTCATTCCCTTCAGAAGTCTTTTGAATAATAGTACTCTTAACATCTTCAAATTGCTCATGAATAAACTGATTAATCTCTAATGAAAAATTATTTTGAAGTCCCTGAATTGAATTTTCAGCCTGATCCTGTGTATCATCAATACTAGCTATATCTTGCTCTAACTGTGTAATAACTCGCTGTAACTCATCAGTGGTTTTATGAATGGCTGTTTCTTTTACACTCAACACTGTATTAATTTTTTCAGAGCATTCATCCAACTTATCAACTGCTGAGTCTAATGCAACAAATGCAGCCTTTTGATGCGATGCTGCAATCACTTCTTTTAAAGGCTGACTAAACAGAGAGTCTTGCCATAAATCATCTATCGCTTCTGCAATCCGTTCTGGTGTTCGATGTGATTCACGGCGTAAGCCCGCTTCATCATAAAAATCTTCGACCCAACCATTGCTCTCAACATCAGGTAAAGAACCGTCTTCAAAACGTTCGTTTTTCGCCCTGTTTGCCAAATAAGCCCATTTAGCAGCAACGGGATAGGTATTCTCTTGTTTGATCACCCCTTCAGTGAGTCCCTCAACAAATGTTTTAACCTCTGGTTCTTTCATCCCATTACGGTCACAGTTATCAAATTTGTTCACTAACGCATAAATACGATTTTTTGCAGTATGGGCAATACTTTGTATATCCTCACGCACCTGTGCATCTGCTTCAGATTTAAGTTGGGTATAATCCATTACAGCTAAAACAGCTGATGCTTTTTTCAGCTGATCTTGTAGCATTGGGCGTAAATGGGTTTGACCTGCTTCATTCGGTCCCGGAGTATCAAGCAAAATGAGTTTGCCACCTTGCTCTTCCATTTCCTGTAAATGTGCAAATTCAACTTCAATGACAGGAAGTTGATCTACTTCTTGATACTGATCAAATGGAAATTCCAAATCAAAATGTGGTGCAATACGAACAAGATCATTGATTGAAACTAAAAAATCGAAAATTTGTTTCTCACCCACTGCATCATTTACAACTTTGATGCCTTGTTGAATTCTTTCAACCGTAAGGTACAAGTCTTTATCTGTTCTTAATTTTTCAAGTGTTGCAGTATACTGCTCTTGCTGAAAACACTTTTTCAAATCCCGCACCAATTGATTTGCAGGTTGACTGGCTTTTTTAGAAAAAGTTAAATGTGGCTGTTTTTGTCCTTTACGATGTTTAATCAAAGTAGGAATTGCAGTCATCGGTGCATTACGATTAGGTAAAATTTCACGACCAACAATGGCGTTAATCGTGGTCGACTTACCAGCTTTCATCGTTCCAACAACAGCAAGCACCATTTCTAATTCAGTGACTTTAAGTGCTTCTCCACGTAAAATCATGAGTTCTTGTTGGACTGATGTAGTATCGAGAGTCGCTTGATTTTGTTCATTTGCATGATCTAATACTCCCTTTTCTGACATCTGTGATAATAGATTTTTTTCAAGTTCCAATAAAGTTTGAGCTTCTTCTCTTAAAGTATCAACACTTGTATTCATTGACTTATTCCATACGATTTCATTTGTTAAAAAAATTATAAAGCTCAGCTGATGTTCAATAGCTTTTGTCTTAAGTTAGGAAGCGAATATTCCAAAAATTGTATATTCGATTCTAAATAATTCGGTCTCTGCTTTTGTGCTATGACTTGGATTAAGAAGTTCTGCTTCTCAAAAATATGTGTATACGTCTGTTCCATTTTTTTTATTACTTTTTGTCGCTCAGTGCCAAACAGATGAGTATTTTGTAATAACATTTTTTCCATTTTTTTGTGCAATAAGATAAATTCTTTCGTCAAACGGGTTAGTTCATCTTTTAATGTATCTATAGAAGATGGTTGCACAGTAGAAAAATAGAGTTTTCTAAATTGTTCCAAATAGCGATCTAACTTATCAATTGCTGAATCCAAAGCAACAAAAGCAGCATTTTTATACGATATGGTAATCACCTCTTTTAAAGGCTGACTAAACAGAGAGTCTTGCCATAAATCATCTATTGCTTCTGCAATCCGTTCTGGTGTTCGATGTGATTCACGGCGTAAGCCCGCTTCATCATAAAAATCTTCGACCCAACCATTGCTCTCAACATCAGGTAAAGATCCATCTTTAAAACGTTCATTTTTCGCTCTTTTTGCCAAATAAGCCCATTTAGCAGCAACGGGATAGGTATTCTCTTGTTTGATCACTCCTTCAGTGAGTCCCTCAACAAATGTTTTAACCTCTGGTTCTTTCATCCCATTACGGTCACAGTTATCAAATTTGTTCACTAACGCATAAATACGATTTTTTGCAGTATGGGCAATACTTTGTATATCCTCACGCACCTGTGCATCTGCTTCAGATTTAAGTTGGGTATAGTCCATCACAATTAAAACAGCGGATGCTTTTTTCAGCTGATCTTGTAACATTGGGCGTAAATGGGTTTGACCTGCTTCATTCGGTCCAGGAGTATCTAATAGCACCAATTGACCATATTGTTCAGGTATATCTTTTAAATAAACAAATTCCACCTCAATAATTGGTAATTGATCTATATTCTGATATTGATCAAATGGAAATTCCAAATCAAAATGTGGTGCAATACGAACAAGATCATTGATTGAAACTAAAAAATCGAAAATTTGTTTCTCACCCACTGCATCATTTACAACTTTAATGCCTTGCTGAATTCTTTCAACCGTAAGGTACAAGTCTTTATCTGTTCTTAATTTTTCAAGTGTTGCAGTATACTGCTCTTGCTGAAAACACTTTTTCAAATCCCGCACCAATTGATTTGCAGGCTGACTAGCTTTTTTAGAAAAAGTTAAATGTGGCTGTTTTTGTCCTTTACGATGTTTAATCAAAGTAGGAATTGCAGTCATCGGTGCATTACGATTAGGTAAAATTTCACGACCAACAATGGCGTTAATCGTGGTCGATTTACCAGCTTTCATTGTCCCTACTACAGCAATAACTGTTTCAAATATTTCAAGTTTTAAATATTCACCATTTAAAACCGCAATTGCTTGTTGTGCAAACGACTTATCTTGCTCCAAACACTCCAATAAATCTAAATCTACAATTTGCTCAAAAATGGAAATTCCATTTATCAACAATGCTTGGACTTCTTGCTTTATTTTTAACAAGTCAGTTGTATTAATCACATTACTCATGCTGTCGCTCAGTTACAATGTCTAAAAATCATACGTTCTCAAATACCAAAGTATTCTTTCACTTCTTGTTCCATTTCATCTTGTAGCCTTTCAGGACTCATAATTTTAAGATGAGGAATCCAATAACGAACCAAAGGTAAAATTTGTTTTGCATGAGTAATTTGACTTGATAAAAGTAAACTACCATCACTTAATTGTCTTATTATTTTTTGCTCAGGTAAGAGAGAGCGAGCTTGAAAATGCTCTGCAACTTCAGCATGAACAGTTAAAATCACTTCTATTTTTTCTAACCCAAACCAAATGGTATCTTCTTTATCCAATTGTGATATAACAGAAGGATCTACGACAAAATAAATCACTTCAGATGAATCAGATAACATTTCAATTCGACTTAAACGATATGCTCTTAAATTATTTTTATATACAGCAGCTAAGTACCAATTTCCATGATGATGGATTAAACGATAAGGTTGAACATTTTTAGTTACGCCTTTATACAAGAAACTAATTTCGTAATGCTCTTGGATGGCTTTTCTAATAATTTTGAAAAGCTCTTTAAATTGACTAGCATCTTCGACAGAATAATTTTTAGCACTATAAATCTTATGCGCACGACTATCTAAAATTTCCCGTAAAAAAGATGTATCCAATGATGGATATAAATCACTTATTCCTGAAATCTGAGCAAAATTAATGATGTCTTTTGCCGTAATTTTACCTAAATAGTTCTCTTGTAAATAATATTTTTTACTTTTTTCATCTCTCAGTAAAGGTATTGAAGCACTTAAACGATCAAAATCTCGAGAAATTGTTCTTGTACTGACCTTAAATTCTTCTGCTAAAGTTTTGATTTGCAAATGTTGTCCATCATTTAATTTGGTCAGAATATTAGCTAAACGATCAGCTAAACGCTCATGATTCCCTTCATCATGCTGTGTAAATACCATATGAGCATTCCAACTCAAGTAAGCAAAAATTTTCCTTTAAAATACAATATTTTAAAAAAAAATCAATAAAAATTAATAAAATATATTTATTAACACTTTTCTAAGTATAAATTCTCTAAATGACAGGTTATGTCCATCACAATTAAAATTTGATTTTTAATTCATCTAATTTTATCAACCCATTAAAAATACAATAGTGCACTTTACTTTTGAACCTACAATTAAAAATAAACTCTTAGTTTTCTTAGGGTCTTATTCATATTTTATGCCTAAAAAATAGCGAGAATGGAAAATCAAATGGCTAAACTCAATTTCACTCTCGCTATGACTATTTTAACGTTAAATAACAATTACATTTAAAATCTATTTAAAAACATTTAAATAAATATAAATCAATATTTTATTTCACATATTTTTTCTCCAATCCTCCCAATAACAAGGAATTAAAAATAGTGAATTTTCATGGAATCTAGACCACAAACGGACACCTAAATCTTTTTCCAGCATTCTGATATCAAAATTGGAAATCAATAACGTTGATTTCATACTGTCATAGCGACTGTATAAAATCTTATGTACCATCTCTAAACGCTTTTCATGACGATCATGTAAGCCATATTCATCAATCACCAACAGATCAAAACCAGCCAAATGCTGAATGATTTCAGCTTCAGATTTTGTAGGATCGCTCCATGTATCCATCATCAATTGTGCAATCTGAGCACTGGTATAATATCGAGCTGTTAAAGGGCTATTTAAAATAATATTGCGAATGATTGATACACTCAGGTGTGTTTTCCCAGTACCAGGATGTCCATATAAAATTAAATTAGGATATTGCCCTGCTATAATCTGCTGAGCAAAATTTTGGCAATTTTTTACTGCATTTTCCTGACCAAAAGACAAACATTGATAGTTTTTAAATCCACTTTCTACATAACGTTTTAATAAACCAGATTTTTTGATTTTGACATCAATTAAATTTTGACGAATTTCATCTTCATGTAACTGTTGTGCTGCGGATACCAAGGTTTTAGCACACTCCTTACAAATCAAATGTCCTGCAATCAACCATATTGTTTGACCATGAATAGGACAGACTTGCTCTGCTAGAGATGATGAGTCATTGATTAAATTGAGATAGCACTTCATATTTCCCTCCTAAACCCAGTTTTTACTTTGATTACAACCTTCTACGTCTGAAGGTGAAGGTGAAGGTGAAGGTGAAGGTGAAGGTGAAGGTGAAGGTGAAGGTGAAGGTGAAGGTGAAGGTGAAGGTGAAGGGTATAACTCAGGCTTTGCCAAAGTACTACTTAAACTTTGCTCAGGCATTACATGAGCATCATTTGGTATAAGCTTCGGCGATGCTTGAGCATGACTTGAGGATTTACCCCAACGCGCTTGAGCAGCTTGCTTGGCTTTATCAGATTTCATTTTCTGATTCAAAGTCGCCTGCTCTTTCAATACAGACAAATAGTCTGACTTTAGATGATCCGCGGTACTTTCAAACACACCCAAGTCTGTAATGGTTTGAGTTAACAATTTAACTTTAGATTGAGGGAGCTTGGTAATACTCGCCAAGATAGCATTTTGATTTGGAATCGGACCATTCTTCCAAAAATCCATCATCAAAAGAAACGTTGCACCAATTTGTTCTGGGCTCATTCTTGCAAACTTTGATTGTAAATCACCAATATAAATTGGCATCCAAATGGATGTATCTTTATTCATTTTTTTCACCATTTTTAAGCATAGGAAAGCTAAGATCATCATGTTTAGATGACCTTATCTTTTGATCTGTTTAAATTAAATTACGAAGGCGAATGCGGGCTTGTAGAGCTAGGTCGTCATAACTGATCTGCTCATCATCCATCAACTTTTGTAGCCACAAGCGTAATGCTTGATGATTATCAAAACATTTATTGATATTGAGTAAGAAAGCTAAATTATATAATTTCTGAATATGTAGCTCTTGAATCAGTAAACGAGCAACATTATCCGCTTCTTGACTCACCACAACACCGCCAAAGAATGATTTACTATTCATGTGAAAACTCCTTTTCATTCAGTTGTGCAAGCATCGCTTCAAATGCGCTACCATCCTGACGTGTAACATTGGGAATATAGCGACTGTAGACTCGGAATAGCATTTCTGTAGTTGAGTGACCAAGCTGTCGTGCGATCCATTCAGGATTTTCCCCTGCAGACAACCAAAGTGTTGCTGCTGTATGGCGAGTCTGATAGGCGCGACGAGACTTCAGCCCCAGAAATCGTAGCAGAGGGTGCCAAACACGTTTGTTAACAAGACGATAGTCTAAAGGACTGCCATTTCGATTACAGAAGACAAATTCCGATTTTCCATTATTCAAACTTTGTTGCTGTTTAAAGGCTTGATAAATACGTTCATTCATTTGAATCGTTCGATCGGAACCATAAGTTTTGGTACCACCGAGTACACCATTTACAAATGCTTCTCGGATATGGATTTCTCGACGTTGAAAATCTACATTTTTCCACTGTAGCCCATCAATTTCACTGGTACGCATACCAGTGAAAAATCGGATGGTGTAATACGGTTTAAAATCGTCACGTACAGTCGTAAGAATCTGCTGTACTTCTTCGAGAGAAAATGGAGTTACCTCGATTTTACTTTCTTTCAAATTGTTAATATTTTTATAAGGCGACTCAAAACTATACCGTTCAGCCGCATCATTCAGTATCATACGCAAAGGTGTCATGATTTGATTGATCCTTGATGCTTTCAGACTTGTTTGATTTTTTCCGTGTGTCACTTTGGCGAGAGAAGCACGGAAGTTCAGCAAGTCTGACTTCTTAATTTTTGTTAAAACAAGATTACCAAAAGCAGGTAACAAGTAGTTTTTAATGACAATTGCTACTTTTTGTTGATAAGAACCTCTCCATTCGATTTGTTTCTGTTTAAACCACAAAGCTGTAAAATCTTTAAAAAGTGGTACTCGTGTTTGCACTGCAATTTGCTGACTTCGTTTTTCTTTGAAATCATCAATTTTTTTACTTTTAGGGAAATACTTTTCGTATTCAAAAGTACCTAGCGTTATTTCCGCTTCTAGTTGTTCTAGACGCTTTTTTAAGACTCTTCGATTATAGGCATTATCTTCAAGACTCGTTGTCTCTCTGCATCGAATGCCCATATAACGGAAGTCTGCAATGAGTCTTCCATTTCGTTCACGGATAGTCGCCATATTTATAGATCCTCTAGTGAATTATTGAAGAGCATCCATGCTTAAACCTGTAAATTTAAGCATTTCGGTTTCAATACGTTCCCAAACAAAAAGAATTTTGCGCCCACCAAAAGGACGAATATAGTGAACACCTTCAATAAAGACGCTGTCTTTAAGTTGATTGCGAATAGTCCGAGCGTCGTACTGAATTTTTTCAGCGAGTTGCTGTGCCGTTAAGTATGTATATGTCATAATTGTATTCCCATATTAATTCATCGGATGTAAGTAATTTTTCATCCTTAAACGTAAAATAACCTCAAATTTAATTAAATGCAATTAAATTTTCATTGTATTAGAGGAAAAATTAATGGTTATTTGTAAATTGCCAATTTTGTTAGCTGAACGAAAAATGAGGGTTGCTGATCTGATCCGAGGGACTGGCATCAATAAAACGACTTTGCATAAGTTATACAATGGTGACTTAACTCGCATCGACTTAGAAACGATTGACCGTATTTGTGAATATTTAGACATTCAAGTAGGTGATTTATTTGTTTTTGAAAAAAATCTTACTAATCATATAAATGAAGAGTAGTTTGGTCACCGATGGTCACTTTGAAATCGTGATTGGTCACAAAAGTAGATATTGAATTTTAACGATCGTTAAAATTTATCTACAAAACTTGAATTGCTATAGTTAAAACCTAGATGAATATCTAAAAATGAGCTTTTTTAGGGAAAAATTTTGGTCACCGATGGTCACTTTAGAAAAGTGATTGGTCACAAACTTGAGAAATAAGTTCAAGCCTTAAACTAAAATTCTATTTTTTAGGTCCAGTTTTTGGCTTTGGATGAGTTGTAAAGTACATATAATTTGGTGGTGATTGAGGTCATTTAAAGTGTTTTATACAGAGTGTGGCACACAATGGTCACATTTTGGTCACCGAAGATAGCAAAGGTGAATAAAATTTATAATTAGGCTGTAGTAAATAATTTGAATTAGATGAAAAAATACCAATTAAATCAACAATAAAAAAGCCCCCATCTTTCGATGAGGGCTTTTTGAATCTGGAGCGGGAAAGGAGACTCGAACTCCCGACCCCAACCTTGGCAAGGTTATGCTCTACCAACTGAGCTATTCCCGCGGAGTCTATTCGGTTTTTTAAATAAAAAACTAAATCAAAAAAATTTTGGAGCGGGAAAGGAGACTCGAACTCCCGACCCCAACCTTGGCAAGGTTATGCTCTACCAACTGAGCTATTCCCGCGGAGTCTGTCCAATTTTTTAAATAAAAAACTGAATAAAAAAATTTTGAGCGGGAAAGGAGACTCGAACTCCCGACCCCAACCTTGGCAAGGTTATGCTCTACCAACTGAGCTATTCCCGCATGGGGCTTATAATACATTAAGAAAAATCAGGGTCAACAATTTTTTGTTATAAAATCGCTCATTTGCATAAAATTAACACAGATGACTTATTTTTTTGCTAATTCTGCCTAAAAACAAATAGGCTTTAAAGCAATTAAACTCATTTTATGATCTCTCACACTCAGATTAGGGGCAAAAAATATAATCCGTTATACTCCATTGAAGTTAAATCTTGAGGAAGTGTGAAATGAGCCTTGAACAACAATTGATTGAACAGTTACAAACTTTAAATCCAACCCATTTAGAAGTCGTCAATGAGTCAGCTGGTCATGGTGGCTATTTTCCAGGAAAAGAGTCACATTTCAAAGTGATCATTGTCAGTGAAGCTTTTGCAGGTTTACGTTTGGTACAACGTCATCAAAAAATCTATGCTGAAGCTAAAGATTTACTCAGTCCTGGTAAAATTCATGCTTTAGCCATCCACGCTTATCTTCCAAATGAATGGCAAGGTCAAGCCCCTGCTAGCCCTGAATGTGCACATGCACCAAAAGCATAAGGTAGAATATGGATACGCATTTAATTGTTAAAATCATCCACATGTCGAGTGCAGCACTGGCAATGCTGGTCTTTGTTTTACGTGCATTTACACTATTTGTTGGCACGCAAAATCAACAACCAAACCCCAAAGGTCGTGTTGCCTTCGTTGCTGTACAGCACTTTTCTTATACACTGCTCGTAATCACAGGTGTGGCTTTATTGGTTATGAATCATTTCCAAGTACAAACTTGGTTTTACGCAAAAATATTACTCTTTTTTGTGTTGTTATCATCGCAAATTAAAGCTTATAAAAAAGATGAAACGATTCTGCTGGCACAACGTCGTGCGGGCTTGGTATTGGGTGCTATTGCCTTTGTTTCTATCCTTGCCTTGATTTTAATTAAGCCTGTTTTTGGTTGATTGTTAGACACTTATTCCCTACTTGTATGCAGTCTAGGTTAAACTGTATACAAGTCAAAAAATAATGAATTTGAGGAAATTATGATCACACGTGTGGTGTTTAACCAAAAGGGTGGCGTAGGTAAGTCGAGTATTACAGTAAATTTGGCGGCAATGAGTGCCAATGCTGGTCTAAAAACCTTAGTGATTGATCTAGATCCGCAAGCAAATTCGAGCCAATATCTTTTAGGTGATGATGCAACTTATTCAGCAGACAAAACCGCACTTGAACCCAATATCGAAAATTTCTTCCAAGATGTTTTGAGCAATAACCAACAAAAAGGCTTGATTGGCAATGCCATCGGGTCATTATTAAAATCAAAAAATAAAGGCTTCGAACAGTATATTCACCACTCACCTTTTGCAAATTTAGATGTATTACCCGCAAGTCCAACCTTGGGCAGTCTGGAACATGCATTAGAAGCCAAACATAAAATCTATAAATTACGTGATGCGATTCAAACCCTTACTGGAAAATATGAGCGTATTTTTATCGATACTCCACCTGCATTTAATTTTTTCACGTTGTCGGCATTGATTACAGCAGATCGCGTACTGATTCCTTTTGACTGCGATGTATTTTCTAAACGCGCCTTACAAACTTTGATTGAAAATGTTATCGAAACCCAAGATGACCATAATGATCGTTTGGAAATTGAAGGAATTATTGTCAATCAATTCCAAGCGCAAGCAAAATTACCACGTGAAGTGGTACAGCAGCTCAAAGATGAAAACCTTCCTGTATTAGAAAATATGTTGCCGCCTTCAGTCATTATGAAAGAGTCACATCATAAAAACTTACCTCTCATCTATTTTGCTACAGATCATAAATTGACGCAGGCATATCAATCATTGTTCAATGAGATTGAGCAAAAATAAGATCGAGATATCGCATGAAAATGAGCTATTTAAATGCAATGAAATGGGCAGCTTTCGGTATAGGGCTGTCTGTTTTAACCGCATGTGCCACCACAGTCAAACCAAGTTATGTGTCACCAACACAATATCAAGCGATGAATTGTGCACAGTTAAATTCTGAATTTCAACGTATTCAACAATACATCAACAGTGGCGTACAACCTGCAAAACGTACAGGTATGGGCGTTGGTGTCGGACTTGGTGGTGGTTGGGGACGTGGCGGTTGGGGTTTTGGTCCAAGTATTTCAGTCAATATGGGACAATCTTCAAATACCAAGAACACTGAGCTTGCTAATCTGTATGGCCAGCAAGATGCGATTTCTCAAGCAGCACAGTTTAAAAATTGTCCTTATGTGCCGAAACGTCAAGAAGTGAAAAAGTAACAAATATATGCATACTGAGCTACAGTTGGCATAGTATGCATTTTAATGTTTAGCAAAATGTTTCAAGATTAATCATATAAAAAATAAAATGTTAAATCATATCCCTTTAAATAAAGGGGTTAAAATTCAAGCAAAATCCATCTTAAAACTTGTTATGCTTTTATATTTTCGTTTAAGGTATGTCCCTGTAAAATTATTTGAAAGCACTATATGATTGAAAATTGGCTATTTATTGCTGCGATGTTGGCTGTGCTGCTCATTCCGGGCCCCACCAATGCATTATTAGTCAGTTCAGCACATCATCAAGGTATTGCAAAAACATTTGCTTTAGTCCCTGCACAACTTTTAGGTTATCTATATGGCATCAGTATTTGGGCACTGCTGATTCATTTAACTTTGCCAATTTGGCCATTTTTGATTGATATTTTACATTTCGCCAGTACGATTTACGTCCTATGGTTGGCATTTCATTTATGGAAAGCTTCACATTTAAAAACACATAGTCAGTTACACAAGACATTAACGCCATCACAACTGTTTATTACAACATTAAAAAACCCAAAAACGATTTTATTTGCCGCAGGTATTTTTCCTGTAGAAACATGGGATTCCTACTTACATTATTTTTTGGTGATGAGCGTATTTGTGTTATGTCTAATCCCCTGTTCTTTGTTTTGGATTTATTGGGGACGCACAGTGTTGGCAGGAAATATAAAAGGCGTCAGTGCTGATCGTATCTATAAAGGATCAGCACTGTTTTTAATTTTATGTATGTTGCCTGTGGTGATTCAATTTTTTTAAACTTTATCTTTATTGAAAAATTTATGACGAATAAAACCGATTAAACCAGGTAAAATACTTAAGAAAATAATGCCGAAGACCAAATGAGTAAAGTTATCTTTGACCAATGGGTGCCCACCAAACAAATAGCCCAATGTGATAAATGAACCCACCCAACAGAAAGCACCTACGACATTATACGTCAGGAAATATTTATAATTCATACTGCCTGCACCAGCAACAAACGGCGCAAAAGTACGGGCAAAAGGAATAAAACGAGCAAAAATAATTGTTTTACCGCCATGCTTTTCAAAGAATTGTGAAGTTTTAATCAAATGTTCTTTGTTAATAAAGCGAGATTCGATTTCAAATACCCTTGGTCCAATGTATTTACCAATGTGATAATTTAATGTGTCACCCAATACTGCCGCCATAAACAGTAAAATCACCAATAAAACAGGATCCATTGCCCCTGTAGATGCAGCCAATGCCCCTGCGGCAAAAAGTAAGCTGTCCCCCGGTAAAAATGGCATCACCACTAGACCCGTTTCCACAAAAATAATCAGGAATAAAATTCCGTAAACCCAATAACCGTAATTTGTTATAAATTCAAATAAATGCTGGTCAACATGTAAAATAAAATCAATGAGATTCATGAAATAAAAGCTAAGCCAAGTCGTGCTCAAATCCTAGCAGTCTGTGTTATGAAAGTCAGTATTAAAAAGTAAATAAAAACATCTATTATCGTTTCATTTATAAAACGATAAGTCTGATTTTTGCATATTTATCCAAAAATCACAGCGTACTATCATGAGCTCATGTTAAAAAATACGAATTAGGTCTCATCATGTTAAATCCAAATGTTGTTCTCAAAAATATCGTCCATCAAGCCCATACTGATGCAACACTTGCATTGATTGCACGTGCACTTCTCGCATATATCTTTATCGTTGCGGGTTGGGGCAAACTCACAGCATATAGCGCAACCGTAGGTTATATGGAGTCTATGGGAGTGCCGGGAGCAATGTTACCACTCACGATTTTGGTTGAATTCGGTGGTGGTTTAGCCTTGTTATTTGGTTTTCAGGCACGTTTTGCAGCACTCGGCTTAGCTGTATTTAGTTTAATTACTGCATTTTTATTCCATGGTGGTGCAGAAGATAGTATTAACTTTATGAAAAACTTTGCCATGGCTGGTGGTTTATTTTTCTTAATGTTGCATGGTGCAGGTCGATTTAGCTTTGATCATCTCATTGAAAAATAATCAATATTAAAATAAAAATTAAAAAAGCCAGATCAACATCTGGCTTTTTTGTGCAACAGTTTAAGCAAGCATAAGCAAAGCAACATCAAATGAATCTATTAATGCTTTGCACAGCCGAAAAATCTTAGTCTTCAAACTGCTTTGCTTGATGAATCAATTGTTGAAAAATAGCACTATCTTGAATTTGATTGGCACTGAGTAATGCCAATTTCACTAAAAATAATTCACGTTTTTCTAACGGTACAGCATCAATCGTTTCAGCCAAGTGATCATACACTTTTTCTAGATGTTCAATAGAAATACTCATGCTACTGCTCCTTCCACAACGTCAGTAAACTGTTTAAATGTTTGCGTTAATGCATTTTCACGATAGCTCAGCCAACGCCCATTAATATGATGCCCCGGACGAACCAAATAGACGGTGCCGACAGATGCAAAGAAACGTTCTGTTGCAATATCAGGATGGATGCTCAAGCACACATCTGCCTTTGCCACCATGTGTTGATCAAGTGCTAAGGCAACTATTTGTACAGGAATACCCTGTTGCTTTAATGCCAGAACTTCTTGTGACAAGGCTGTAGGTAATTGACCTTTTTCAGTAAATACAATTACGCTAAATTTACCTGAAATTGCATCATACAAAAATGAATGATCTGCAAATTTGATATTTGGAATCAATGCCCCGTTTTCGGTCAACTCATTCATTTGTGCATTGTCATCACACAGACTGTTGAGCGGTGAATGTGTATATGCGTGCGGGCGTGAGGTACGCCAATGATGGATTGGACGAGTGAAATTTTATTTATATTTTAAATCAAAAACTTATTAAAAAATTTTAATTTTTAGGCGTAAAATAGGCGCAAATAACGTCCACATTTTATCCAATTTTGCTGTTCTATTATTTTAATTTTGTTTGATTATTATTTAACCTAAAAAGCTTCAATTCACTATATTTCTGAGAGCTCATACAAGAAATCTGAAACTTTTTGTGCAAGAATTTCATGATCATCCTGACTTTCAACAATATCCACCATTAAATCATCAAGCCCTGTATTATCTTGAATACTAACGCCTTGAATTTCAAGAAAAGTAAGCATTACAGCAAGGCCTGTGCGTTTATTCCCATCAACAAATGCATGTCCTTTTGATATTGCAATACCGTACCAAGCTGCTATTTCATAAAGATCATCAACCTGATTGTAATACATTTGTTGATCAATTCTGCTTAACACGCTTTCTAATTTATCAAGATGACACCCCTCTCGACCAACTCCTGTTTGCCTCAAAATTTCATCATGAACAGCGATTACAAATGTCGAATTGATGGTACTCATTTATAAGCTAACTCTTGAATTTCTTTCTTATGTTGTTGAATGACACGTTTTGCACTATGCATTACAACACGCTTTGTTGCCTCGTTGTCATCAAACGGAATTGATAATAGTTGACCAGCCATTGCTGAACGTGGCTTTCTATTTTCAATTTTAAAATCACTTAAACGTTTAGTCATAGTCCTCTTCCTATCAGGTGTTTCTATATACATTCATTTTAACATTGAATAGACTAACCGACACTCATTTCACAAAGTCTTGGTAATCTAACTCAAACAAAGCAAGCATAGCTTGCTCGTGCTTTTCGATCTGTGTTGTGCTCCAGTCACCTTTTTTTTCAAGCAATTGAATCATCAAATACAATTTAAGGGTATCAATTTTACCCTTCCTTATCTCAGGCATAAAATAATCACGTTTAGCACTTGGCAAGCGATTCCCTATGCTTGAATTTTTACTTGAACTAATGAGACATAAGTTCCCAAAGCGATGTAAATTTTCATCATCTAATTTATCACGCTCTCCCTCTATCTGTTGTGCATAAAAATGCTCAACCGAACTCCGTTGCGTAAATTTAAAGTTTTTGATTACCTTATCATTGCTATTTTCTGCATCACAATAAATCAAAAAATCCAAATAGTTAAAGACAAAATTATTTTCAATATTGCCAAAGCTTAGTTTGGATTGATCAATTTTAAAATCATCAATTGTCTGATTGCCATAAATCAAATCAAAATAATCGATCTGTTTTTCATTTAGATACCGCTGAAAAATAAACTTTCTCGCTAAATGTTGTAATGCATTAAAATAGTCAGACACAGATTTATCTTTATTTTGATAAAGCCAATACAGTGCACCATTTAACCAATATTTATAAGACAAGGTGGGCGTGGATACATGAAATGCTGTCATCAATAAGAGAACTCTTTGAGCAATATCAGTATTATTTACCTCAAAAGTATTCACATAAGAACCTGTATTTTCATATCGTTTAAGTTTTTTTATGCTCCAATCATCATGATCCGTAGAATAATCCCGTTTAACAATGTATTGATCAAATATAAATTTGCACTTAAGCAAGCTAAACATAAAACCTTTTACATTCTCAATAACCCTTTCATGCTCTTGGTTTTCCTGCCCTTTTAACAAGATATATTTTTCAAATTGATCAATCAGTTGCTTATCATCCAATGCCACTTTTTCATTACGATCAGTTTGATTTAGCCAAATTTGTAAAACCTGTAATAAAAAATTTGGAAAATTAATAATGCTATTGAATCGTTCAGGCTTTTCTTCGCTTTGATCTAGATTTTTAATGTTGTTAGGAGGAATAGTTAGCATATCCAAAATTCTTAATTTAGATTCGTTTTGTTGATGAGGCTGAACTAAATTATCTGCATAGTTTTTCTGTAATTCTGAAAAATCATTAGGAACAAAATCACCCCAATCCTTTCCAAAAATCACATCACGCTGTGTTGTTGAAAAACCATATTGAACGTAACGCTCCATATTGGCAGTCGCGTCCCAAATACTCGTAAATAGTGTCAGGCTTGATGTTTTATCTGCTTCATCTTTGATTTGATTCAATACGCTCATCAATTGCGCTTTTAAAATTTCATGCTTTTCTAATTGTTCACCACGGTTATTCATAACCTCAAAATAATGATTGAGATCAGTATCTTTCGGAACTAAAACTTGTGTGATGACTACATTTTCAAATAAATATTTGCAAAAAACACTCAAGTCACCCTGTTTGATGATTTTTTGAATTGCACGTTGTAGCAACTCAAACCCCTGAACTAAATCCGCGTTATATTCGGATGATTTTAAATGTTGTAGATGATCGCCTCTAAGTAAAGCCTGAAAGGTTAAAGAAGACTTTGGACGACTTTCAAAATCAAGATTGAATTGATTAAACCAAGACATATCAAGAACAATTTTTTCTTCTTTGGATAATCGTTTCAGGCAAATCGCTAACAAGGTTAAAGTGGTAAATCGTTGCTGACCATCGATAATTTCATAAGTACCTTTGCTACGCTCAAAAACAACCAACGTTCCAATATAATATTTTTTACTTCCTTGAGTCTGCCCTTGATTTAACTGTTCAGGTTGCTTTTGATAATCTTGAATATCCAAAATTAACTGATCAATTTCTTTCTCACCCCAAGCATAATTACGCTGATACATGGGGATAATATAAGTCTGTTTATTCTCAAACAGGGCTTGAACCTTAAGCGCTTGGATTGACTCATTTTTCATTCTGATCTTCCTGTTAGAGATAATTTAGTTCTTTAAATAATTCAACTAAAGGCACAACATTAGTGCCTTGCTGTTTATCGACTATGGGGAGCGACCATCCGATGAGTTCACTTGGTGATTGAGCATATTTCAGTAAACTGAATATGTTCTTTTCTAAGACATAATTATCTATCGTTGCCAATTGCACCGAATATTGACTAATGCGACAGCGATATGCCCAAATAAAAATCTTTTCAATCGCTTCAGATAACCGATCTGTAGCAAATTTATCGATATAAAAAATCAATGCAGAATCAAACAAGGTTCGCACATAACGATCCCCATCCCTATTTCTTGCATCATATGAATTCAATATTTTGATAATTCTATTCGCTCGATCCTGTAGTGTCGCACCAAATATAGAAATCTTCTCAGACTGATCTTGATGATCCACTACTTTACTGATCTGTTTTTCATAGAGCTCAACCATTTCAAAAAATCGACGACCGTTAATGATCATTTGATCAAGCTGAAATGGGAAACTCATTTCTTGTCGATCTATTTGCCGTTGATATTGTGCGTTATAGTCATCAATAAAATAATGCGCTATGCGTAATGGTTCTAAATATGGATGATGGTCTGATTGCCCAAGATGAATACCTTTAAAAAGATGCACATGATCTTTATTGAAAAATCTTGCGGACTTTCCTCTTGACCAAAGACGAATACGGAATAGATAGTTCGAAAATAACTTTGCCAAATGAGCCGAGTCTAAACTTTCCCAATAAGCAACAGTTTCAGCTTTTAAGTGTTGTTCCTGCGCAGAAAATTCTCGTAGATGATAAGCTTTTAAAAGATCATGCGGTTCTAAATCACGGCCACGTGCATTTTGTGAATCAAAAAACTGAAATGCCTCTGAAACATCATCTAAAATAAAAACCGCAACCTGACAATTATTGAGTAAAAAATCAATATCTTGTTCCGAAAAGTTTACTGAAACGATCCTTTTAGCGACATTAAAGTTCTGATAAATATTGTAATGGCTAATATCACTATTAAATTTTTGCTTGCTCATGAAAGCATCAATTTTCTCCGATATTTCATTTAAATCTTCGTTTAGATGCTCTTGTTTTAAATCTAATTCTGGCTTCTGAATAATCGCCCAAACAAGCAGCATTAAAGTTAAAGTTCGTTGCTGTCCATCCACAATATCTATATTTTCATCACTATCACTATTTGGGTTACGATGTAATACGATCGTACCTAGTCGATAAGCAGATTTATCATGATGCTCTTGTATGTCGTTAACGAGAGCATTTAAATTCTTTTCCGTCCACTTATACGGACGTTGGTAATGAGGAATAACCAAATGATCTAAACTTAATAGCAATTTTTTTAATGACCAAATCCCTGTTTTCAGTTGATCAACTTGATGCTGAGCCATAAAAGATTATCCTAAAAATAAATTTTTTATTGTTAAAGTTGTTATTTCATACCTTGATGCAATTTATAGCCATACCCATAATCTAGAACAAAAGTTTTTGTAGATTCACAAATATTTGCTTCAATTAACTGGCTAAGTAGCTGTTCTGAATGAGAATACCCAATTAAAAAATGGCGTTGTAAACTCGATACAGAAACGACACCCACTTCCTCTGTGAATAATTTGGCACGTTCAAAAAGATCATCTGATTGCATAATTTCCCCATTCTCAATGAATTAAATTTTTGCTCGTACTAAGACCATACTGACATTGTCATACGCCTGTTTTGAATCTAATGACGCTTTCATATTGAGTAACCATGTTCGAAGCTCCATATCTGCTTTTAAAGGAAGCCATTCCCCACACTCCATCACATCATGCACACCATCGGTACAAACCAATAAGGCATCATTCTCAGTCAAATATTCTTCTGTTTTTGTAAAATCCATCACTTCATGCAAGGGATCAGCACAAAAGTATTGTAATAATGCACCATAAATACTGGCGTAGTTTTCTCCTGCTCTTAGCTCGCCACTTTCTCTTAACTGTTCAAGATAATTGTGATCTCTAGTCAGGCAATGCCACTTTTGATCATGTTGGCTAAACAAATAAACTCGACTATCGCCAAGATGTTGAATGGTCACAAAACTTTGATCGCCATCATTTTGAATGAATGCGAGTGTTGAACTTGCGCCAAAACTATTTTTCTGATGTGCTAATTGATCAACAAGATACTGCTGAATGGTAAATGCTTGACAAGGTTCTATCTTTTTATTTTGCATTAAAGCTTTTAAGACCGTATAGGATGCTTGCTCAGCTGCTGGACTATTGCTAATCCCATCCGCTACAGCAACACACCACTGTTCTTTGTCAGAATGGCTATATAGTTTAGTGATGAGTCCATCATGTTGAATAACTTTATTTTCAATCAAAATGGCATCTTGTTGGCACTTTGACCTTGCCTTCCATGTCAGACCTTGCATTTCAAAAGTACTCATCACACCGATCTCATACTTGATAGTGATTTTCTTTTTATCAAAATCAGATAACACAATCAAGAGAAATTTTATTTAAATTATTGATTAATAATAAATTATTTATTAAAAAACTTACTTTACGCTTTTTAATTCTCATTCATGTCTAACTATTTAAGTAAAAATGTAACAAAATATTTTTCAAGCTAAATCATGATTTAAGACGATACCTTTGCTTCGGACTCTTCGGCTTATCAGGAATGGTACGTTTAATCAAACCAGCTTCTATGGCAGGGTTCAAGTAATTCTTCTGAAAAGTAGCTCGATGGTTTAAACCCACCAATTGCATCAACTCAGCCAAAGTGTATTCTTCTTGTTTCATTGCCGAAATTAAACGCTGAACTTGGTCGCTCACTTGAGCGGTAGCATGATCGCTATCTTGAGCGGTATCAGTAGAACTCAGAATGGCATCTAAAATCATCTGTAAGATGAATTCTATAAATGGGGCTGAGTCTGTTCGGTCAGTGCTAGCTTGCAAAGCCTCATAGTAGGCTTTTTGGTTTTGATAGATCAGGCTCTCAACAGGGATATTAACAAAGATTGGATTCCATCGACTCAAGATCAATGTTTGCCATAGTCTCCCCATCCGACCATTGCCATCTGCAAATGGATGAATAAATTCAAACTCATAATGGAATACTGAGCTTTGAATCAGTGGATGCACATCACTGTCATTCAACCAATCGAGCAAATCAACCATCAAGCGGTTGATCTGATTCGCAGCTGGAGCCATATGCACCACTCGATCACCTGACATTACGCCGACACCACCATGACGATACTGACCGATTTCATCGATCAAACCTGTCATTAAAATTTGATGCGCTTGTAATAAGTCGGCTTCTTGACTTGGTTGCCACTGCTGAAAGGCTTCATAGGCTTTGATAGCGTTACGTACTTCCTGAACTTCTTTCGGAGGTGCAATTACGGTTTTACCATTAAGTATCGCCGTGATTTGTTCTGTACTAAGGGTATTGCCTTCAATCGCAAGCGACCCTTGAATGGTACGGATACGATTGGCTTTGCGTAATTTCAGACTATCTTGAATTTCCTCTAAAACAGTCAAACGCCCTACATTCTCACTGATCTGTGCAATCAGATGAATGATTTTAGAGGTGATGGTATAAGGCGGTTGGTATTTCATTATTAGCTTACTCAACTAACCTTATGACTTAATCTAAAAACTATTTTTAAAACTAGCACATTCAATTAGCTTATAAATAAATTAAAAATATTGGTTCTAAATTTTTAAACCAATCTCTTGAAAAAAAGTATTCATATCGATACAACGAACCCCAAAATCATAAGCAATATCAGGAACTTTAGGGTGTTGCGTAGGTTGATTTTTATTTAAACTAATATTTTTAACTTCACTTGTTACAATCACTAAATTATCTTTTTTTGCAATTGCGATCAGCCATCCATCTGCTATTTTTTCATGTGTCCAACTTTTGTCATTTGTTAAGGCTTTCTCACTATAACAATCATGTGTTGCAATATGTTGAATAACTTCACCCCATAAATCAGCATAGTCTTTGTATCTACAAGAAGCTCCTGTAAAGTGTTCTTCAAGCCATTTTTTAAAACGTTCATCTTGATAATGTTCATTAACAACAATATCTGGAAGTACTACTTGTGAATTGATGATCACTTTAATTTTCTCCCAAAAACTTGGAAAAAAATCAAATTGAACCGTACCGGGTTTGTCGGAGACTTTTTATTTAAGTTAGGCCACGTGACCTAACGGGTTAATCTTATCATAGTACATTGCTTCAAACTCAAAAGGCGATACATAACCCAATGCGCTGTGTACACGCTTTTTGTTGAACCAATCTACCCAATTTAATGTCGCAAGTTGTACATCCGCTAAACCTTGCCAGTCTGCTTTTAAATATTCAATCACCTCTGTTTTGTATAAGCCATTCACTGTTTCAGCCAAAGCGTTATCGTATGAATCACCGGTCGTACCGACTGATGCTCGTAAATTTGCTGCTTCTAAACGATTGGTATAGCGAATGGAAAGATATTGAACCCCTCTGTCACTATGGTGAATCACATTCTTTGGCATGTCTCGAGCATGTAACGCTTGCTCAAGTGCATCGAGCACCATATCTGTATTCATCCGTGTCGATACTTTCCATCCAACAATTGCTCGTGAGAAGACATCAATAATAAATGCAGTATAAACCCAACCTGAATTTGTTTGAATATACGTGAAGTCAGCGACCCATAGCTGGTCAGGATGATCAGCACTAAAATTGCGTTTCACCAAGTCATCTGCTCGTTTTTGATCCTCTCGGCTACGGGTAGTTTGTTTATTCTTACCACGCCAAACACCTTGTATACCTAGTTTTTGCATCAATCGAGCAACTGTACAGCGAGCAATAACATAGCCTTCACGTTTCAATTTTTGCCAAACTTTACGCACACCATATCGACCTGAACTTTCCTTCCAAATTCGTTTAATTTGTTCAGCATGATGCAAGTCATGTAGATCTCGCTTTGCTCGATGTTCTGGGTTTTCAACGAAATCTAGTGTTCGATAATAGGTAGAAGCCGCGATCGGTAAAATCCTGCAAATCGCCTCAACACCATATAACGCCTTATTGTTATGGATGAAATCTACCATTATTTGTGTGGGCGGTCGAGCTCCGCCTGGGCGAAAAAAGCGGCTGCTTTACGTAGAATTTCGTTAGCACGTTGCAGTTCTTTATTTTCACGTTCGAGTTGTTTAATACGTTCTTGATCTGAAAGTTGCTGTACTTTAATTGGGTTTTGTTTATCTAAATATTTTTGATACCAAACACGTAGAGTTTCAGGAGTACAACCTATCTTGGGAGCAATAGCGGTGATCGCAGCCCAATTCGATGGATAATCTTTCTCGGATTCAATCAATAATTCAACCGCTCTTTCTCTGATTTCAGGGGTATATTTTACTTTTTTCATCGGGACATTCTCTCAGAAAGCTTGGTCTCCGACAAACCCGGTACGGTTCAAATTGATAATATCTTTCATAAAAGTTGATATAAATATTAGTGTCCAATAAATACTTAGTCATTGCCACCTCTATTCATCAAAATTTTATATCCTTTAAAACCAACACCTACAATATTAAATGCATCTGTATATGAGATACGATCATGATTTACTGCATTCATTACATATTTAAAAAATCTATTATCGACCCTAAATCTAATGTTATTTGTATAACTTCCACCATTAGATTCACTTGGTAAAAAACGTTCAAGACTTTCCTTTAGGTCTCTAGTTCTACTCTGGTATTCTTCGCGTGTTATTTTATTTAAGTCCAATAGTCTTCTAATAATTACAAATTCACTGACTTTAAATTTTCTAGCTAAAAAATTACTATCTGTTGAATTAGACTGTAAGAAAATCTCTTGGGGAACTAAAATTTCTGCTGTTACTTTATTTATAAATGCTTCAGTTCGATCAAATTGATAATCACCAGCATCTACAATATTAAATATTTCTTCAGTACCTACAAAAATATGCACTAACTCATGTACTAATGTAAAAAGTTGCCCAGTCTTAGTATCCTTTTGATTAATAAAAATTATAGGGGCTTTATGGTCAAGTAATACAAAACCTCGGAATTCCTTCACACTAAGAGGACGATGTGTATTGTCTTTCACTTTACCATTAAAAAAAACAAATACACCAATATCATTAATCTTATCACGTAGATAGTTTAATGGATTATCAGCCTGATTCTGAAAAAACAAAGGAATTTCTAGCTTATTACGTATTTTTTGAGCCACCTCTAGAAAATTGGAATCAATAGAAAATTGACCTACAAAATCTAAATTGTCAGTAATTTCATTCTTCAAAAATTCCTGTTTGATTTCCATTTCTGCAATGGTGTCTCTTAACTCTTCACTTGCTTCATCGATTGAATCTGACTCAAGTGTCCTGAAGTCCAATCGCTTGATGTCAATATCAATAGTTTTATTCAGTAATAAAAGACCCGTTGGAACATTAATCTTTTTTGCTATTTCAGATAACTGATTAAAAGTTGGCTGTTTTTCTCCACTTAAAAATTGATCTAAATTATTAATTTTCGTTCTTAAAACACTCAAAGAAATTTGGGCATTTTGAACATAATAATTCAATGTGTTGGTGTCGATATGCATTGACATTACATTCCCTCCTCTATGCCCATTTGACCTTGTCATATGCTAACATAAATTAACTGTGCAATACTGTCTATAAACATTAACAACAGCACGGCACAATTTGACGTGAAATTTTAAATAGAACTATTTTGAAACCTTCTTTTTCGTCCGTGTATAAATATGCTTAGCCAATCGCTTAGCAACCTTTTTACGCAATTCATCCGTACTCATTACCTTATTACAGACTTCCTCATTTCCTGCAAGTCGAACAAGAAACAGATCAATTAACTTTCCAGATAAATACTCTGTAAAACTATCTAGAGAGTTTGCATTCACCGCTTGTACGATCTCTTCATTTTCAATAGCTGCTTGCTCAACCTGATCAAAGAACAATTGATCAGCTACTGTAAAATCAGTGCCAAAAGCTTCATTCAATTCATCAATCAGATGCGATACATTATCTGTAGACTCTGCCTGCCCTGTTCCCACATCCGTTGAACCTTTCAAGGCATTCGCTTCACCATGCCCTAAATCGATACTATTTTCACTTAACTTCTGTAGTCGATAAAATTGAAGTTCAACAATTTTTGATAAATCAACTTCATTTTCTTTAGAGCCTTTAGGTAACTTTTGTAGTAATGCTTTTAAATACGCATAGCGTTGCTCATGCTCAGAATCTGTAAAATCCATGATTTGCGAGACAAACAGATATAAATTCAAATAGCTTTGTAATTGGCTTTTAAATAGTTTTTGTTGCTCTTGTTGATGCACAAGATCATCAGGATGAATTTTCTTATATTTATCAACAGCACGATCAATAATACTATTCAACTGCTTATGTTCATGCCCCGTTAGCTTGCTTCGATCCTTAAACCAAATGTTGGCAAACTCATTTAAATCAGCATCAAAGTAAAACTTCCATTGATCCAACGTATGACCAAGCTCATTCAACTTTTGCTCATTTGGAATATCACCAAGTTTTGTCAGCTCGTAAAATGGCTTAAATGCTTTATAAATATCTTCATGGGTATTCACAAAATCCAATACAAAAGTATCTTCTTTACCATAAGCACAACGGTTTAGACGAGATAAGGTTTGTACTGCTTGGATTCCTGATAACTTCTTATCTACAAACATGGTGTGTAGTAAGGGCTGGTCAAATCCTGTTTGATATTTTTCAGCAACCAAGAGTACTTGATAATCATCAGTATCAAATTGATCTGGAAGCTCAGTTTCTTTAAAACCATTCATTTTAGGTTCTGTATATTCAGTACCATCAACCTCTAGTTTTCCAGAAAATGCGACTAAGGATTTAATTCCTGTATACTTTTTTTCTTTAATATATTCATCAAATGCGAGTTTATAGCGTACTGCTTGCTCACGAGAATTCGTAACAACCATAGCTTTGGCACGACCACCAATTCGATGCATCGTCACAGTTCTAAAATGCTCGACAATGATTTCTACTTTCTGAGCAATCACGCTTGGATGCATGGAAACAAAACGAGCCATTAAGGCTTTAGTTTTATTTTTTGCAAGTTCTGGATCATTGTCAGCAATTTTGATTAATTTATAGTATTGCCCATAAGTCGTGTAGTTTGCCAGCACATCTAAAATAAAGCCTTCTTGAACCGCCTGCTTCATACTGTAATGATGAAATGGAGCTTCTCCGTTATCACCTGCTTCATCAAAGCAAGCGAGTGTTTTCCATTTGGGTGTAGCAGTAAAGGCAAAGAAACTTAAGTTAGGTTGGCGACTACGCTTTGACGCTTCTGCAAATAAATGCTTTTTCACGTCATCGGTCAGTTCGCTTTCATCCTCATCGCCATCATCTAAAAACTCTTGAGCAATTGCAGATTCAATCCCATCCTTATTTAGAATTTTACGCAATTCCATTGCAGTTTCACCACTTTGTGAACTGTGGGCTTCATCGACAATAACAGCAAAATTCTTACCTTCTGTACTTAAATCAACCTTAATGCCTTTTTTCGCTTGAGTACGAATAGACTGCATGATGTATGGGAATTTTTGGATTGTGGTAATAATGATTGGTACATTTGAAGCTAAGGCATTGGTGAGCTGTAAGGTATTTTCATCAATCTTTTGAACCACACCATCTTTATGCTCAAACTGTGCAATGGTTTCTTGTAACTGTCGATCAAGTACAATACGGTCAGTAATCACAATAATGGAATTAAAAATTTTCTGATCATCTGCATTATGCATCGATGCCAATTGGTGTGCGAGCCAAGCAATAGTATTTGATTTGCCTGAGCCTGCTGAGTGTTGAATTAAGTAATTATGACCTGAACCATTGGCTTTACTGTGTTTCGTTAATTTACGCACAGCATCTAATTGATGGTAACGTGGGAAAATCATGGTTTCTTTTTCGATGTATCGAAAACCAGTTTCAGTTCTAATTTTTTTGGTTTCTACACTCAAATGCATGTATCGCGCAAAGATTTCCATAAAGCTATGACGAGCTAAAGTTTCTGTCCACAGGTAATGCGTGCGTACATCACCTTCTACAGGTGGATTACCCTTACCATTTAAATAACCTTTGTTGAAAGGTAGAAAAAATGTATTTTCCCCATCCAACTTGGTGGTCATATAGACGTCACAGGTATCTACAGCAAAATGAACTAAGGTACGTTTTTTAAAATCGAATAAACGTCCTTTTGCATTGCGATCTTTTTTAAATTGAATTTTGGCATCTTCAACATTCCAACCCGATGCTGAAAACTCATTTTTAAGCTCAAGCGTAATCAGTGGAATCCCATTGAGTGAAAGCACCATATCTGGAATTTCATTAAATTCTGTATGAAGCTGACGTGTACATTTGAGTACGTTAGCATCGTATTGTTCTTGGGTGGTTTTATTGATACTGGTATTGGGTGCAAAGTATGCCATTTTGATTTTTTTACCAAAGCATTTAAAGCCTTGGCGTAAAACCGATAATGCGCCTTCAGTATCTAAGGCATGTGCCAAATCATTGACAATACGAGTTTCTGTTTCATCTTTACATGAGTTATGGATTTTTTCCCAAGTTTTTGGTTGCGTTTCCTGAATAAAGGCAACGACATCCTTAGGAAATAAAGCAATTCTTGGGTCATAGTCTTTCGGGTTGCCTTTTACATAACCACCAGCCGTTGTTAAGCTTTGCTCGATGGCTTGTTCAAAATAATATTCGCTATGCATGGCATTTCCCCCAAAAAAATATGACCCAATGATTTTTTAGTTTAGTTTAAGATTTCGAACATCGATTTTCCCTGTCACCACTTGCGTGATTAAGGTTGAGCGATATTCCCTTAAGACCTGAATAGTTTGATGTACTTTATCAACCATACCATCAATGTCGTGAACTCCTTCGGCAATAAAGTTTGAGATAAACTCCTGCTCTTCTAGAGGAGGCACAGCAACTTTCAAATATGATAACCTTTCAGCTTTGATACCAATAGCAGTCGATCCACTTGAATAGGTGTACAAACTATCCTGAAAAGATCTAGAAAGCATAAAGTACTTTAAGAATGTATTATTAATAACGTCTTTTTTTCCTCTAAACTTGATAATTCGCTGAGCTAAAGCTATATCAGTTTTATCAATCTGAGCAATCTCACCTAAAGGTGCTTCGGTTGTTAATAATACATCTCCAATTTCTGGTAAACCTCTAGACATAATATCTAAGTACAAATCTTCTTCGACATATTCTTTAGATAACGAATAGTCGATAAAACCATTTTTAATATTTCTCGCTGTTACTAAAAAAACACCCTGTTCGACTTTTTCAGGAGTCTTACCACGATAATCAACAATAGAAGCTAATGACTTCTTAAGCCCCATTATTTTCCAATGTTTAGGAATATCACCTATCCATTTAATTCCTGTTTTTTTCATCTCTACAGTAGGATTTAAGCCCTTTGTCACCGCATGAGAAATCAAAGCCACTCGTTGTTCAGCCAATTTTTCCAATAGAGTTTCTTGCTTGGCAATTAAAGCATCAACTTGGGCAAGGCGTTTATCTAAAAAATCTGCAATGAATTTTTGTTCTGATAATGGTAATTCAACAATCGGCAATCGGACTAAATCAGTTGAATTAATAGCGGGATAACTTACGCCAACAGAATTCGCGACAATATTTCCCACCATACCTTCTGACTGAATCCAATAACCAATGAATTTTGAGTCGAACTTTTCTGAAGGTCGAAGCACTGCAAATCCTGTTGAGGCAATTAAATTTTCCTCAGCAGATTCAACATAAGTGATCGCCTTTAGATAAGTACGAACAGTAGAAACTAGCACATCACCACTTTTAACCACTCGTCTAGCTCGTGATGGTGCATTTTCAAATAAGAGTTCTTCTTTATGCTTAATACCTTCAGTCAAAGAAACACTGGAAATGTCAACATATAGAATTTCATAATCTAGCTCAGTGTTCTCACCTAAAGCTTCATCATTGCAAGTGACAGCAAATTTTAATTGCTTAACATTCCAATGGTTAGGGATTTCCCCTAACCATTGCACGCCACTATCCTTATAACTTTCGTAACGTGGTAACTGGCTCATGCAGACAGACCTCCTAACATCTGCATAATCTCCTGCTCAAGCTGAACAATCTCAGACTTAATTTCCTCTAAAGGACGTGGTGGCTCATAGACATAGAAATGACGGTTAATTGGAATTTCATAACCCACTTTAGTTTTACTATAGTCAATCCACGCATCAGCCACATGCGGTAAAACTTCCGCCTTTAAATACGCTTCACAGTGCGTTGTAACCAATGGCAATAACTTAGATAAGTCAGGCTCTTTGTCATAATTTACAGGTAAAGGTAAAGTCAAATTGTCAGGGAATGAAACAAGTTCCGTATCACGCAATTGCGTATCTGGCTCAATATTTCCTTTACTGTCTTTGCAGACATCCGCAGTTTGGTCACGTTCAGACAACGCTTCCAAAATCGCTTTCTTCACAGGTGCACCAAGTTTAAAACTTAGACCTTTTAGAATTGGCTCAAGCACTTTTAAGAACGCATCACGATTCTTCCAAACCTGATCAGAAATTTTTGCTGTAAGTGCCTTTTTAATCGCGTCCTGTTGTAAACGACCTGCTTGCTCCTCTTTCGAAATTTCAGCAGTATCTTTGACTTTCTTACTCTTCGCTAAACTTGCAAAAGCAGATTGATCATCCAACAAGGCAATACGTTCAGCAGAAATTGTAAAGTTCAAACGCAAAGGACGTTCTACAGTCAGCTTTAAATAACCGAAATCTTGATTATTGAAAATCTTCGAACACACCTTCGCTTCACCAGCATTGGTTTGAATCATTGCACTGGTGTCTTGATCTTTAAATTTCGAATAGAACCTAGTCAGCTCAGCAATGTGGTCTTTAGATAACTCATGACGCTTGTTACCTAAACTTTTCGCCATTTTCTGATAATGCGCCGTACCATCAATAAGCTGTACCTTACCTTTACGCTGCTCAGATTTTTTGTTCGAAATAATCCAAACATAAGTATAAATACCTGTGTTATAGAACATCTGATCAGGTAAAGCGATAATCGCTTCAAGCCAATCATTTTCGATAATCCAACGACGAATATTACTTTCACCACTGCCTGCATCACCTGTAAATAATGGTGAACCATTAAATACTACGGCAATACGTGAACCTTCCCCACCATTTTCAGGCGAAGGCTTCATTTTAGAAATCATGTGTTGAGCGAACAACAATGATCCATCATTGATACGTGGCAAGCCTGCACCAAAGCGACCTGAAAAGCCCTGTTTCTCTTCTTCATCAATAAATTCTTTTTGGTTTTTCCATTCCACACCAAAAGGAGGATTTGAGAACATATAGTGGAAGTCTTTATCTGCATGACCATCACGCGGAACATAACCATCTTTTTCCTTGGCATTTTTCACACCAAGCGTATCGCCATAGACAATGTTTTCAGCAGGTTCATCTTTAATCAACAAGTCAGAACAACAGATGGCGTATGACTCAGGGTTATACTCTTGTCCATACATATCAAGGCTAATCTTGTCATTGTATTTCTTAAGAAATTTTTCAGACTCAGACAGCATCCCGCCCGTACCAGCCGTAGGGTCGTAAATACTGCGGTGTACGCCAGCTTTAACAAGCTCTTTCTGATCCTCTTCAAAGATCAAATTCACCATCAATTCAATCACTTCACGAGGCGTAAAGTGATCCCCTGCTTCCTCATTTGCCTGTTCATTGAACTTACGTACTAACTCTTCAAATAAGTAACCCATTTGTAGATTACTCACACTACTAGGCGCAAGACTTAAACCTGACTCTACCAAACCATTACGGAACTCTTGGAAAACTTTATACAGACGGTTTGCATCATCAAGTTTTTCAATTTCTTTAGCAAACTCAAACTTCGCGAAAATATCCTTTGCTTTAGGTGAAAAACCATCAATATACTTTGTTAAATTTGCCGTAAATTGATCTGGGTCATCCAACAGTTTTTGTAGATTAAAACCACTGATGTTATAAAGATTTTGTTTACGATTTTTATCCGCAATTTGACTCAACTGCTTTTGTAAAAAGACATTCGGATTTTTATCTTGCAAATTCGCCACAGCTTTTTCATAGCATGCTTTCATCTCATCTGCATACGGTGCAAGAATTGCATCAAAACGCCCTAATACAATTAATGGCAACATCACACGACGATACTGTGGTGGACGATAAGGGCCACGAATAATGTTGGCGATACTCCAGACTAATCCTACAATTTTGCCATGTTGTGAGTGTTGATTTACTTCATTTGTCATTTTCATTTCTCCAATTCAAAAATTCGGTTTATTGCGCCACTTTGGCTTGCACTAAAATTTGTTCGCTCTTCGCTTGATTGTATTCGGCTCTTAAAGCTGTCAATTGTTTGAATATTAAAGCTTCATTGTGTGCTTCTTCGGCAAGTCGAAGAATCTCTTCTTGTTGAAACATAGAAGGAATAACTATTTCAGCTTCTTTTAAGGTCGAAATACTAAGCATCATGAGCAATGACCCTCGACTATTCATTTCAAAATAAGATCGCATTGCTTGTGAATGGTTAAAGTACCAAGCTAAAAATTCGGGTTTTATGTTATCAACATTCAAATTCACAACGATAAATTGATTACTCACAGCAACCTGATCCACTTGCTGACCTTTGAACACATATGCTCTTGGTTCCCCACGAGCAACCACAATGAGTGAATTATGCTTTAAATATTGTGGCTTCGAATCATAAGACCACTCAAGATCAACCAGTTGATCATCTAAAATAATGACTTGTTCCTTGGTTAAATCCTTAATTTGAATCGTTTTTAAATCAAAAGCATTTACTGATTTTTCAGGGGGGCGTTGCGTAAATCCTGTATAAATCTCAGCAATATTTTTTAATTTCGTCTCCATAGTCTTTCCTTTTAATAAACTTGGAGTACTTTGTTATTTTTCAGATATAATCCTATTTAACAAAGTCTCCTGTGATTAGTGAGTTTTGTTTTGAAAAATTACTGGTTTGGCGATTAGCTAATTTTTCAAATTCACGCAGTAGAACCTCTACTGAAGTTTTTTACTGCGTGAAATCACTATACGATGTTACTTCCATTAATGCAAATATATTTTGCACTTTTTATCGTACTGCAAAAAATAAAACCTCATTCTTCCACTGCTTCTATGTGCTTTTTATATCCTATATAGCCTTTTAACGACCATCTTTGCATTGCAAACTTAATGTAACGCTCTTCCTGATCATCGATAATTTCACTATAAAAATCAGAATAATAATTAATAGTTTTCTTAACATCACTCATAGCTTTAACGTTTTTCCGAACACTTTTTCCTGCTAGTCGTACATGATATAAATCTGTTGGGGCCTCCTGTTCAAACCCATCAAGATATCGATCTGCTTTGATCCACACATCATCATCACTACCTTGAATATTTAAACGAAGTTCCAGTAACACAAAATTGCCAAGTCTTCTTTTTTGATAACGATCAACTTCTCTACAATTTTGGCCCTCAAGATTTCTATTCTCTTTCGCCCACAAATGCTCTACTGACAAATAATCATTGGTTTTACCAGATGATCTACTCTTTAAAATTTTATCTATATTGATGGTCTTATTAGGTTGCAAAGAAGACTCATAGTTCATTAAGAAGTAGCGAATCCCTCTCCACCCGTAAAAATCAAATGGGTTTTTAGGATCTAAGCGGAAAGACTCCTTAAACCAACTATCTCTAGCATGGCGCTGTGTAAAATCTACCAATAAATATTCAAGTGCTTGATCATCATTAATTAAATTTATATTACCAATTTGTCGATTTTCTTCTGCTATGTAATGATTTAATAAATTGTCATGATAGTATTTACTTGCATATTGGTATAAATCACCTTGCCCAGTATCCTTTCTAAATGTCATGTTGTTAGCAATATAAATTCGAAAATTTAACTTCTCCAATAGTTCAAGATGTCGTTCAAGAACAGCTCCCTCTCCTTTATTTTTTAAGACTAAAGCAAGAAACAACGGCATAATTGAAGCATGTACATTCTGAGCTCGAATATTTTCAATCAATGGCTGAATTGCTTTATCTAGACCAATATAATTTGGGGCATAAAGATGTTCATACCATTTTGCTGAAAGCTTTAAAAATGAGATGAAGTCTTGAAGCTTTTTAATCACCGCATGTTTTTTATCTAGGGATTTTAAACATTCATCAATTTTTATTCGAGACTTAAGCACATCATAGCCGTACTGACTATCCGTCTTATTCATTTTAAAAAAGACGACTAGGCAATATCTTAAAAATGAGCTCTCTTCACCAGGTGATGTTTTTTTTGCATTATTCAGTGCAAGTAATATGTCAGACCAATGGTCGGTAATCTCATCTCTAAGTGATAGCGCTGACAACTTAATCGAACAGTAAATTAAATAGTTTTTAACTTTCTCTAATTCACTCAATTGTTTCCCTCTATTATTGATAACCTCAAACATAATTCCTGTTTCAGCATCTTCAATAGGTGAATAAACTAAAAAGCCTAATCTATCTTCTAAAACATCTAAAATTTTTTCAATATCAATGCCTGATGTAATTTTGTCAGATAACCATTTATGTATCTTATTTCGCGCATTGAATAAACGTTCATGTGATTCTAATGTAATAGGAGCATTTTCTAAATTTCCATCAGCTAGAATTACTTTTTCAAAGAATTTACACGTATCAACGTTCAATTTAAAAACATAAGATTCATTACCTATATCTCCACGCTTTATGTATTTTAAATTGAGTATTTCTTTTACGCTTTTATTAGAAAATGATGTGATGCATTTCAAAAAAGTGACTAAAGTCGTTAAACGTTGTTGTCCATCTACAATATTGTAATGATTTGGTTTATTCAAAACTTGCGAAAGCACAAGCGTTCCAGTGAAATGCCTGACCGCAGTAGCATCTAAAAGAAGATGTTCTACATCTTTTAGTAATTCTTCTATCTGTTTATCATCCCATGCATACCCTCTCTGATAGTCTGGAATATAAAAAAATTTTCCTTCAAAAATTTCTGGTAATGTATATAACTGCTGGACAAAAGAATTATCCATAAATCCCCCAATAAATAATTTAAATCCAAGATATTCCACTTGATTTATTAGTTTTTCAAATAAATATAAAATATTCTTGACATGCAAAAGTCATTTATCTATATCTAATTTTTCATGTTTCTTGATCAAAAGACTCAGTTCTGATTGATCGACTGCACACTGTTCAAAGACCCTTTTCAAAATATTGATTTTGGATTTGGTCGAACAATCGGTATAGAGAAAAACTGAGTTAGTAATCTCAGTAAAACTATTGGTTGTCGCTTGGAGGGCAAGATCATAAAATTTTATGTCAGAACATAAGTTCATAATCTTTGCTGTATGTTGCTCTAAAAAGTATTTCACAACATCCATTTGCATTTCTTTCCATGATTGAACTTTAGACTCTACACCATACAAGCTATACGACACCAACGTACAACCAGTAAAGTCAAAATCATCTTCTAGTAAATACTCATTAATGTCTTGTACAGGTGGTGCATAAACTGTTATTGGGTAATACCACAATTTAAATGCTTTAGCAGACAATCTCTTTCGTCTTTCTTTTATTTCTGTTTCAGTCCACTGACTGCAATCTCTAACATATTGATTTAAACGTAAATTACTGTCTTTAAATCCATGTTCAATCTCTAACTTATCTTTAAAAGGACGATTGCTATATTTACTGTTATATCCTGTTAAAGTCAGATTCGGTAAAGTATGCAACCATCGTTCATGAACTTGTTGTGCTTGTTCACCAAGTTCATGTTGCCATACCTTTGAAAGAGTTTGGGGCATAATATGCTCAATCGTATAAGTACCATCTTTAATACGCTCAATGACGTTAATTTGCTCTTTACTTTCTTCATTTTCCAAGAAGCTGAATAAATAAGCCTTGTTCTTTGGACTCATGGCATAGATATTACGACTAAATAATGCCTGTTCAAATTCTTCATCATTTGGGAAACGACTAGATTCGTCTTTATTCAATAAGACATATTTATAAACTTCAACATATGTAGCTGATGAATCTGATTGCATTCTCTTTATTATATCTTTATCTAAAGTCGCAAAAATTTTAGATAATGCATTAGTTGCCAAACCAACAATCAAACGTCTGAATAAAAAGATTTCAGTAATTCGTAAAAGCTCATTCACTTCATCGTCATTGATATTTTGTCTATCCCAACGTTTTAAAATTGCTAAAAGCGTAGGAAAAATAACCGTAAACTCTAACTGATTTAGCCTCACCAAAACCGAAGAAAAACTTTTTCTATATTGCACAGGATCTAAAATAATCGCATATAACTTTGAATATTCTAGTAAGTCTTTCAGAAGATTTTCTACATCCTCATTCTTCTTTTTGACATACTCTTTAAAAGTAAAATAGATATCTTTAATCACTACAGTACGGTTAAGCTGTAAGGTCAGATAATCTTTAAAAAACTCGCTAACTTTAAACTGAGTATTTTTTTCAATTTTATTCCAATAGCTTTCGTAATATTTTTCCTGTAAATCACTGGAAAGCCCCATCAAAATAAAATTACGAATTTTGTCACCTTCTTCCAGCTCTAGTCCTGTAGAATTTAAACTCTCAAAAATAAGCTGTGGATCATCTTCTTTTTCTAAAAATATATCAATGGTTTGCAATCTTGAAATAGCATCATACAAGTCATCGATATCAATCTTGTCATTAATAATACGCTCTCTAAAATATCTAAAATTTGAGGTTACATTAGAGCCTTCAATCCATTCCGATTCATCCTCAAACAAGGCATCAAATGCTTTACAGTCATCTTTAATAGGTTTAAGTCTAATCTTACGCTGATCTTCCTGATACTCATCAACCAAATGCTTTTTAGTAATTTTATCAATTAAGCGTTCATCTCTAGGTATTACCTTTTTATGTCTTAATAGATCAACTATCGCAATCAATAGAATAGAGATTGTTGTCAGCCTCTGTTGACCATCGATAATCAAATAATCTTCACGTTTACCACCTTGCATATGACTAGAAACGATACTGCCAAAAAAATGCGGTGTGTCAGGTTTAGCAATTAAATTTTTCAGATCATTCAGTAACTGAGCACAATGCTTATTCTGCCAACTATAATTACGTTGGTATACAGGAATGATGAACCTCTTGTCTGAACCATCAATAAATTTCAAAAATTGCTTTGCCTCGCCCTTCATTTTTCCCCCTTATAAAATTGAATCCATTGTTCTTAGGTATGCTCAAAAGTATTACTATTTTCTACAAGTAAAGCACCTATGTACTTTAATTTATTCAAGTCATCTAAAGATAGCCAAGATTGATTTTATTTATTTTTAGTTTGAATTGATTGACTAAAAATTATGGTAATTCTATCATTCAGATACTGACCTACATTGTCAGTCGGTTTTGACAGACCGTTTCATACAGCGTATCAGACTTATACTTTCTGAGTGTGAGTTATGTGCGAAACCTTCTCGTCCCCCTTTGCGGTAGAACGGGAGGGGGACGCGTTCGCGCGTGCTGGTTCTGTATGTCCAGTCTGTCAACCCCCTTTCGTTCTGCCACCATAATCAATTGACAGTGATTTGGTAGAACTTCTTATTACATACAGGAGTCACCATGCAAATCTTTATCTCATCTTTAACATCAAGGTTAGTAAATCAACTGATCGATATCCTTCTATTATCAAAAGCATTGCCTCATCAAACTCACCAAAAATTAAAAAATGCTTAGAAGCTTTAACTAAAATTATATTCTTTGACTATGACTTTATAGAGTGATGGATTGAGTCTGCACGTCAGTACTTTGGTTTATTGCAACATGCTGATTAAAAATAAGATCTCTTACCATAACCCTACTCATATTCAAAAAATAAAAATGGATGAAATAACAATGAAAATTTATTTATATGTCCCAAGTCTACTTGCCGTGATCTTACTACTGACAGGTTGCGCCAGTAAATCTGAACGTGAGTTCGTTAATGGCTGTAAATCAAGTGGTGCTGATGGTTCTACCTGTGAATGCGTCTATGAAAAAATTGAAGATCAATATGGTGCAGATCGACTAGAAGAAAAATTTTATATCATTAGCCAAACCCAAGAATTTCAAGACGAAATTGTACGATACGGCATGCAATGCATGAAGGAGTAGTGTCATGCGCTTTCTTGCAGGAATTATTGTTGTCATTGTAATTGTTGCATTTTTAGGTCTGCCTTTTATTGGCTTCATGCTTATGGTGGGTCTATTTATGCTTTTAGTTAATTTTGCTGTGGGTGGGGATAAAAAATGAAAGACAATATTAAAGCTTGGGTGATTGGTGGTTATTTCTTGATTGGCTTCTTTTTTACAGTTTATCAGAACTTCTGGGGGCAATATAGCTATAAGTCATTCGCCTATCACATTGGTCGTGGAATCGTCTGGCCTGCGGTGATGTTCCCTTCTGTGGGCAAATTTATTGGGGGCGTTTTAATACTGATCATTATTGCTGTCTTAGTTTTGCGCTCTAAATAACTCTAAAATCAACTGTTTGCATATAGCCGTCTGCTCGAGAGCTTCATTGATATCGACAGTACGGTTATGGTGGCTTGAAGTGGTTTTGGCATTTGAGACATTATACGGGCAAAAGAGTTATGAGTTGATTGACTGACCAATGTGCTTGGTTCGTAAATAATTTCATTTTTTAATACCTTAATAGCACTTAGAGAATTTGATAAAAAAATTAAATAAGTAGGCTCATTCTCAATGAAAAGCAATCTTAAAAATTAATTTTTAAGATTGCTTGACCAGAAAAAGTTTAAATTCTCAACTTGTTAACTGCTGTATCAATTACATTTCAGGTTGAAGTTTGATCCCCTCAAGTTTACTAATGACCTTTTTATTGGCAGCACATTCAACTGTGGCAAGTAATTTATCACCATTACTCACTTCAACACCTGCGGTATATTGTTGTGCTATTTTGTCTGAACTCTCACTTACACGATAAATCGTTTTTCCATTTGGGATATTGATTGCATAATTCTCATAACGCCCAATCCCTGCCCATTGATACGTTGTCACTTTATTTCGAGGAACTGTGATTGCCAACTCTGGCTTGGTTTTGACCTTGCCAAATGAATAGTGAATAGTTTTACCTGCATCACATACCTCAATCACTTTATTATTCGTTGTGGTACAACTAAATACGGTTTGACTCTGACTAGGGCATGCTGCAAATGCTGAATGGCTACACATCACAGTCAGTGCTATTAGAAATTTTTTCATTTTTAAATCCTGATTAATTTGGATAACGACAATACTTTTCTTCACCAAATGGCTCATCACCACCTAAACTAAGCGCTGTCACTTTTTGATTTTTTAATTGCTGGGTTGTGATATCCCCACCCCAAGTATTAAATATCAAATTGATAGAGCCTTCAGGTCCACTTCTAACCACATAATCTGCGATTGCACCCTCACCCCAACCTTCGTGATAGCACCCATATTTGAGCTTTTTCTCAATGGTGTTAATGCTTTCTTTATTCAAAAAAACTTTAACGCCATCCGTCGATAAATAGTCTGTTGCATTCTTGCCACTCAGTGTGACATTGCTTAAACCATATTCACCAAAATGAGCTGCTATCCGATTGCCATTTTTCAGTTTCCAAATGGTTAAGTCTTCTGCTTGCTCTATAGGTTTACCGAGTTTAGTAGTGACACTTTTGAGTGAGTCTCCTACAGTCAGCTTCGCCCCATTTGCAGAAATAAAATCATCTGCAAATACACTCGTCGTCATTGCAAGTACACTTGTGAAAAGAATAACTTTTGAAATTTTCATAAAATAAACTCTTGATTGATCCTGTTATTATTCATTGATGAATTTGTCGTATTAAATTGTTATAGCCTCTCTATTTTTTACTTATTTTCACCCATGCATAAATTAACAAAAAAATGTATATAAATCAAATTAGGGTCTGTTGACATTTGTTGATTAAAAAAATAGCGAGATAGTAAAATTAAATCGCCAAACCCAATTTTACACTCGCTATGCCTCGAACAATGCTAAATGATCAACACTGGTCCAAGTTACTTGCTATTTTCCGTCACTTTAATATTTATCTCAAATTAAATTTACGGAATTTTATTGAAGCGATTTTATTTCGAATTAGAACAGGCTGTCCTTGGCGTGATTTACCTCAAGAGTTTGGTAAATCAAATTCTATTTTTAAGAAATATAATCGATGGTCTAAAAATAGTAAGTTTATGAATATTTTTAAATTATTCAGCCAGCATGCTGATAAAGAGTGGATTTTTATCGATGGGAGCCATGTACGAGCGCATCAACATTCAGCTGGTATTAAGAATCAAAGTATTTCCAAAAGTATTGGTGGTAATAGTTCAAAAATACATTTAGCAATCGATTCAAATGGTAATCCTATTGAATTTATTATTTCAGATGGAACTTCACATGATATTAAGGTTGCACCTGATCTTGTATCAAAATTAGATTTAACAGAGTCAGAAATGCTATGTGCAGATAAAGGCTATGATTCAGAAAGTTTCAGAAAGAAAATTAGAGAAAGTAATACGAAAGCAAACATTCCTCGAAGATCAAATGCCAAATCTAGCAATGATGATATGGACTGGTATATGTATAAAATCAGACATTTAGTTGAAAATGCATTTTGTAGATTAAAACAATTTAGAGGAATTGCCACAAGATACGATAAGCTAAAACGTAACTATCAAAGCGCTGTTGCTTTAGCTTGTATATTTATATGGTTGCCTCTTTAGCTCAATTTATCGGCTGTAAATGTCAACACACCCTAAAATCTGGGCATTACCCTGACTATTTTGACTGCATTTAATTCACTACTTTTACACTCTGTTGTAAGCCCTGTTGTATCTCCTGTGCAAAGGCTTCGCCTTGTTTGAACTTTGACTTTGCTTGAGGTGTAGATTTAGGCTGTAGCGGTTCAAGCTCAGAAGTTTCTTCGGTATAAAACTCCTCTACCACATCCAAACCCTCCTCGGTATTCACTTCAAACTGTGCATTGGCAAAGCCTTGCCGTGCCATCTGATCTAAAGCTGTTTGATTAAATCCACTCTGCTTACTTTGCTGATCAATCTCCTTGGCGATTTGAATCGCTTGTTGAAGTTGAATCCCCTCCCTTAAAGTTAAATCCACGTAATACACAGGCGTGCGATAGCTTTGTGTGGTGGACTTACCTCGAAGGGTTAGTTGTAGTGGTAAACAGGACAACAAACCATTGGATACTGCATAGTAATAATTCAATCTCGCTGCCAGTGTCCGAATACTATTAAAACCTGTGGTTCTAAAGATAAATGTGCCAAGTTCATCCGACTCATCTAAATTAACATGCAACCGTCCGAAGGGTTTACACTGCCCACCTTGTGCCAAGGGGCATAAATCAGGGGATGGACAAGGATGCTGTTCTACCCCTTGATGGGTGAGTCTTTGACAGGTTTGCCCATTGCCAATACAAATGGGACGCCCTGTTTGCCGATCAAACAAAGTGTATTCAGCCCGTAGATTCAGTTCAGGATCATTAAAAATCATTCGCACAGGAATAGAACGTAGCTTTCCATTTTGTGCATGTGCGCGAAGTTGCTCATCCAATGGATGTTTCACCCAACCTTCTTTATTCTGTATTTGACTGGTAATGGTAAATTGATCGTCCTTTTCAGGCAGTCGTTTCCCATTCTTTTCAATGACTTTACCAATGCTGATCCGTCCAAGTACAGGCGGTGTAATGGCTAAACCTTTAATCATGGCATTGTTCCTTAATTTTATTTATTTACTGATTCCCCAAATCCATTGAATGCACTGTCTCCTACACCATATTTTTAACCCTCCTAAAAAACTATTTTCAGTCACAGGTTATGGGAGAAATCAGGTGCGATCCTAAAAAATGCAAAGCTTCTCCAACGCCCTTTTCTTAGCACTAAGGAAAGGGCAAAAGGGGCGGCTTTGCACGTATTTAAAATTTGGGGGGAATGAATGGATTTGATATGCTGTGTAATAATGCGAGTAGATAAAGAGCCTATTTATACTGTTGCAGGATAAATATTAAATCGTCTACTGCCGTGGCGATTTTGAGGATATTGTTGCAAGAGTTCAGGCTGTACCTGTAGTAGTGCTTTTTGATCCAATACCACACTGTCCTTAGATTTCTTCCAAGTCACCGTCCCTTTAGAGAAAATGGCTTTTTCAGCCTCTTTCATTAGTGTTTGAATTCGATGCTTGAGATAGTCATATTTAGTCTGATGTTGTAGCAATTGCTCCTCCTCATGTAATAGATCACTAAACAATTGATCAACACCTTCTAGCGTAGAAAAATCAACGGTCTGCAACGGGATATGTTGTGGATACAGCAACTGCAAGGCTTTGGCAGCTGATGCACTAGCATCAACACTAGGTGGAAGATCGTGTTCTACACAATGCCAAAATATTTGTTCGGACGCCATGATTTGCTCAATGACGCTCTCATTGCGTTCCACTTTAAATATCTTGGCTTCATGTCCGCAGATCAAGGCACAGATATGCGCTGCCTGCTTACCTGTAACTGCCAGTTGGTGTTGTACTTGAATAATCACATATAACGGTACACCATCACGCCATAATTTTGTGCCCCATTCACCCACAGATTTACATTCTAAAATTTGCACTTCATCACAGCCAACAACACTGTAATCTAAATTAGCTAACATAAAATATTTGTCAGGATCGGGGTGTTGTAATACAGCATTAACCTTCCGCACTTTATGACCTGTTTTATGTTGGTAATAATGAGCAATCAAGGGTTCAAGCTGATGCCCCCAATACAAAGGTGAATAATTGTTTTGAGTTAATGCATCAGATCCTGTTTGTATCCGACCTGTTTTAATCATCCATAGTTCCAACATGCTCATGTGGGGATTGAGTCCGCAAGCTGCTGCTGCATCACTACTACCAATTCCCTGTTTGCGAACATCTAACCATTGTTCATGGCTCATGCCTTTGGTTGTGGCAAGGCGTTTAGCATGGAAACGATGAGGTTTAACTGATTGTGGGGATGATGGTAAATATGCTGATGCTGTGGATTTATTGGTTTGTGGTTCAACGATGTGATTCATGAGATGCTCCATCTCTGTAAAAAATTAAAATTTCGGCATAAAAAACCGCATCGGGAAGATGCGGTAAGGGAGTTGGGATAGGCGCTGTATAAGACTGAACAAAGCTTAGACTGATCAGACTCACTTGTGTTTTAAGCTACCATTCTGAGTGCTTGTTCTAGTCCTCGTTGTTTAATGGCTAAGCCTGTACCAAACCAAGCAGAATCCAGTCGGTGGTCGGTACTCATCGCCCGACGTTCGTGATCCACAAATTCAGTGATGCTACAGAGCAAGCCGTAGGCTGTGCCTTTGGCTGAACTGAGTTCTGCACCCCGTCCTTGACCATTAAACATATCCATGACTTTCGACATGGCTCGTCCATTCGGTTCAGTTTTATTGGTTGTATTGGCTTCATTCGCCACATTGCGATAGAACTGGATAATGTTCTCATCCTGTTCAGCAAGACTTAAACTGGTATTATTAAACACCGCATCAAAGTAGGCTGCCGCTTCCTGTTGACTCACTTTACGCTGACTGAGTTGCTTCATTTCATACATGTGCTCATCCCAAGCGCCTACCGAAATGCCCAATTGTTGTTTGACCTTTTCTGCATCAAACTTAGTACTATGAGGAACTTTCACCACACCTGCACTGCTGTTTTGTCCTTTCAGCGCAATGGCTAAGGTGTTGTTACATACCACACGGATCGAAGTAAATTGTGCGGTTGTGGCTAGCGTTCCGTCACATGCTGTGGCTAACAGAATATAGCCATTACTGACATCCTTAGCTTTAAGTGCGCTACTTTGCCCTGTACGTGCCAACGCCCAGAATTTCTTACCGCCTTTCAATACACCTGCTGTTTCCAGTTCAAAACCTGATTGCTCGGTTAGATCACGGTAGAATTCTAAAATCTCAATCGGTTGCACTTCTTGATAACGTTGACTGACCACCGATAAAGGGGCATGGGTATCAGAACGATATAAAACCCTTTGTTCTTCATAGGGTAAAATAATGCTTTGTCCTCGTTCATTCTGCGCCATATAACTAACGTTTGAACTTTCAATCCGCCAGTCCATTCCTGCTTGTTGTGCCCAGACCTCAATTGACTGATCCCGCGTAAGCTGATGACCGAGACCATGCCAAGGCGTTTCACCCACATACGCCATGTGTTCAACTTGATGTGCCATGATACTTCCTCCTTTCCTTAGTTGAAATTGCACTGACAATTGTTGCAATGAAAATAACCAGTTGGCTGTTGGGGTTGTGAAGGCTGTACCAAGCTCTCAATTAAACCACCAACCACGGCACCAGCAAGCCCACCGAGTAAGGGGGAAAATGGTGTAGGTAAACTTTTAGCAATACTTGCACCCAACCCTGCACCTGCCATCGATGAAAAGCTGTTATTGCCTGATGGCTGTGCACTTGCACGACTAACATTGTCTGAACAACAATATGGACATGTAATATTCATAAGATAAACCTCATTAAATGAAAAAGGCTTACTGATGAGTAAGCCTGTAAATTTGAATGTAAAGGATAAAAGAAACATTCAATCTTCATGTTAATGATGTGTATTTATGATTTTTTGGGATCAACCAAATGTCCTCATTCTCTTACATACCTTGACTCTTAAATGTTGTTGTTCTTTTTCAGGCCTTACTAGGTATTGAATTGTAGTGAGCATATTATCTACTTGACCAGCATCGTCTCTATAAATCATGCCTATCCCCAATCTACCCATTTTCTCAAATTGATTTAAATAATCTAAGTCATGACAATTAAAATAATAACCTTGGCATTCCGTAATTTCAGCCCATACATCACCTACACGCTTTGCAATGCCATAGGCATTTTTATGTTCATGTCCTCGATAAACTAATAGTAGATGACAGTGATAACCTTTTTTTACTCCTTGTTCTAATGCCCATGCATATTCAATTAGTCCGCTAAAGATCCTATCCTGATTATTAATCCTCTGTCTCAATATTCTCATATCATTATCAAGATCTGCAACATCAATTAAATGATGATATTGTTTCTTATAAGCAAGGTCTAACCTGACTACTAATATCCTTGAATAACGGTTTGATACTTTCCGCATACGTCTAACTAATCTTTCAGTATTTTCATTTTCACTATAACGATGATCCCTTAACTTACGTTTATGCCTAGTTATATAAAACTCAAACCTGAATTTAATATCCACAAATGATAAAATCTCTAATTGTTTTATTAACTCAGCTTGACAATCAATCCAATCATGAAGCTTATAAATTAATTCAATAAAAACTTCAATACAACCAAAGTAACTATAATCTGGATTATAAATACTATTAAAATCAATTAAAAGTTTAGATAATTTATTATAGAAATTTCTAGGCTTTAATTTACAATCACAAATACTACTAATGTAATTTTCAATTTCTATTAAAAATTCTGATTCATTAATTCCCATATCACCCTCTCATACTGATTAACACCATATAAAGAGCAATCCTGTAAATTAATTATTTAAATTATTAATAATATTAAAACCCACAAAAAAAATAAAACAAAACTCATTAAATAAAATAATCTATACCACTCAAAATGCTTACCATATATAGATAAAGTAAACCTAAAAAACCATAATCCATAAGAATTACTTATTATTTTTAAGATTGAATTATCTGTCGTTTAGCACACTATAGTTACATAAATACAAGGTACCCTTAAAATATCAATACATCACAAGGTAATTCATAAAATATAACTTGGGTTGGTAGTGATACTCCCACCACAACTTTACGGTGCTCACTACCCACCTATGCACTCTACAAAAAGCATTTGGAAAAATAAGGAGAAAATGCATGAAATAAGGCTAAAAAACTACTTGAAGCTCTAACGAATAAATCTAAAATTTAAGAGTAAGTTTTTCGTAAAGAGATAAAATTATGAGCAATATTGAAGAAATTAATCAGCTTAAAGAAGTACTCAAGCAACTAAATGATGTGGATCTTGTACCTGCATTATGCTTAATGGAAATGGATATTGAATCTAATAGCTTTAGGGATTTTCAAAAATATTTGGATAGACAATTAATGCGTCCTTTTATCCAAAGATTAAATACCATTAAAGGATTAAGTGAAATTCGTCAAATTATTTTAAATTACTATTCAACTCAAGAATGGGATTATATAGATGATTATCTAGAAGAGCTTAAGACATTTAAATTAAATTTAAAAAATCGTGGGCGAGATATATCAAAATATCAATCTAATCCAAGACTATTGGCTTTTGCACTAAACTATTATGAAAAAAAATTCAGACGTGGAGATAGTTTTATTAATGATATAGATAATCATTTTTTTAAATTTTTATTTGTTATATTTTGTCATCCTGATTATAGCCAAAGCATTGTTGAATTGAACATTATTGAGGAAAAATTCAGTCAACTTACAAACATTCATCTGATCCATTTTATAAAAAATGATACGATTGATTTTTACCGATGGGCGAAGAAATATATGGATGACCATAATAATAAATACCATAGTACAGCATATAATCCTATAACAGAGGAAGAGTATAGAACCACTGTTAATATTATCTTTGATAAAATTTTTGATGAGAATGAAGATATCTATGCAGCGTTAAAAGATAAGCTAGCAAATGCTTGGTATCAAAAAAAATACCGTCAAAAAAACAAAGGTAAAAAAGAAAATTATTATGCTTTAACAAAAAAAACTAGGGATGCTTTAGACGCGATAAAATATAAAAGGAATATGAGCGAAGAAAAGGTTATAGAAAGCCTAATCAATGAATGTTTTATTAAAGAATGTTCAGACCATAATGGAGTTTCTTTATTTTAAGATAAAATTAATAAAAAAAGGGGAAGAAAACCTCTCCTTTTTATAATGAAAATAAATTAAATAATCAGGAAAAAATGAAATATATTTATTATACAAACCTTCTTCAAACCAATTACAAACCAACTTATTTTTAGGGTAATAACTATAAAGAGTTCTTGAACTTTTAAATTCAAATCCAAACCTATCCATTATTAAAATCGCATTTTCCGCATAGGCGATATTAGTTTCTCTATATAAATCTATTATACTTTCATATTCAGGTACTTTATTAATTGCACCCTCCTCCATATATCTTGAAGAATATTTTACATATAAACCACCTATATATCCTGCACATCCATTCACGTCATCAAAAAATATTTTCTGATGATTTAACCTATTGCTTATATCGCAAATATAATTTAAAAAATCATTATCAAAATCAAAATCTTGAGAAGAAATACTCTTATATTTTATATTAATTAATTTTTTCGACTTTGTTATTAAATTAGCAAATAGAATATCTTCATCTAACTCCGCCTCATCCTTTTTAAAATCAATAGTCATTAAATTTATTTTATCTTTAATAAAAATTTGATTTTTCATTATTTCAAATTCAACAAACAACATTGCTCTAAAAAAAACATCCAAAGATTTTTTTTCAATTTCCTTTTCACCCGTTTTATTTTTTCGTGTACTTATCTCATCACCCATTAATGATTCATATCCATTCCAAAACTTACTGCTGTACTTTTTTAAATCTAGAATCTCTCGGCTTAACAAACTAATTAAGCCTCCAATAGCCATAAAACCATACTCGTAGTAAAGACAAAACCCAACAAACTTAAAAATAAAATTTTTACTTATCTTCTTAAATTTAGTCATTAAACAGTCTAAGTCTTTTAAAAAATCATCTTCTAAAAAATTACAAGCTATAACTTCATTTAATAATTTTTCATAGAGCTGACCAAAATCTTTAAGCAATTGAAAATTACAATCTTCCCTAAGTATATTGCTCTGAATTTCAAAGCCACTTAACAGAAAATGCTTATATAATTCTGCTTTTTTTCCGTCATAACCTCGTTCTAAATTTAAATCATCAATCATTTCTAGAATAAGCGAATACTGAACTTCTCTAGCATCTGTATTGTTCTCTAAAAAAACATAATCGTGATAATACAAATAATCTAAAACATTTAATGCATATTTTTTTAATTCTGTTTTTTTCACCATTGTCAATACCAAATCAACCTTAACTTTTAACATCATTGTCCACTTTTTCATTATTTATCACAATGATTGATATCAAGATTGTTGTAAGAAAATTCAAAAACTTACCTATCTGATAATTAAACCTCTATTTATAAGGATACCATCATGCAAAATACACTAATTAAAACTTCTGATTACTTATTCATGCAATTCAGAACATTAACACCATCATTAGAGCAAGTCTGTAATGTATATTACCCACACCTTAGCAAAGCTAAAATATTAGAGAAAGCCCGTAATATGGAATTTCCATTCGTATGCTTTAAAATAGATGATAGCCAAAAATCACCATATTTTGTTGATATTATTGAATTAAGCTATCTACTTGAAGAAAAATACAGTGCCAGTCTTACTGACTTCAATAAATTCATGCAATCAGTGTTAAAGCATCATTCAGGCTCATAAGATTTTTTCTTACTTTAAGTGAAACATATCGCTCTAGACTACTCCACGAATCATGCAGACTCACTTGTTGGATTTGTGGAATAGTCATTCCTTTCTCTGCTAACCGTGTACAGCCTTCATGACGTAAATCATGAAAATGTAAGTCATCTATCCCCAACAACTTGCAAGCCTTTCTAAATTCACTCCCCACTGTCTTTGGACTTAATGGCACGAGTAGATTTTCATCGTAACCTCGTTTTAACATTCGATGCCGAACATTTCCATCAAGCAATAAATCAATCATTTGCTGACAATCACTATGAACACTAAAATCTTTGTGGTTGCCTTTAGAGCCATTCGGATTTTTTAAATCCCGAATTTTCCATATTTTATTCGGTTCATCATAGTCATCCAATTGCATCCGTGTAATCTCCGCTTCCCGTCTGCAAGAGAAAATTGCAAACCACATGATTAAGTGCATAGGGTAACTGTAAGTTGAGTGATCCCACTTTCTAACAAAATATTTTGTCAGGCTTTCTAGCTCCTCAAAAGTAGGTAACCTATCTCTTTTTTGACTAGATGAAATTTGACGAGTCTTTCTTAATTGGGCAGTCGTTCTATCAAATAACGATAAATCTACTTTTAAATTCCACATAATTGAAGCATGGCTTAATACTCCTCTGATGTGCAATAATTCATGCTGTAGTGTACTAGTGGCGATTGGCTGTAAATTCAGTTTATCAATTCCTTTTTTCCGTAAGGATACATGGTTAGAAATATGAGTTGAACCTATTTCAGTAACCATATTTTGGGCAATAGGTAACTTCTGAATCAACTTAAGCGAATAGGTTTTTGTACGTCCATATTGATCACCAACCTCTGCTAAATATTTAGTGATCGCATCATTTAAGGTCAAATCAATTAGATTTTGCTGACCAAACAAAATTTCTGGATTTTCATCAATTTCTGCTTCACGTTTACCAACCCATAAGTTAGCTAATCGCTTTGTAGAAAATGTCTGGCTTTCTTTGAATACAGGAAATCCTTTTTTATTGATTCTAATCTCTGCACGGTAACGGATTGTGCCATCCTTAAGTTTTCGTTGTGTTATAGTACCCACAAAATTTACGCCTCAGACAAATTTACGCCATTATGGCGTAAAAATGGCGTAAATCCTAATCGAAATGGTGCAAATTAGGCGTAAATTATTGCAAATAATTTAGTATCAAAATCAACATAAATGGATGATTTTTAATGATTAAATCAGACACTATTGAAAATACTAAAGATTTCAGAATCAGTGTTGCGCCGATGATAAAGTGGACGAACAAACTCATGTTCTAATGACAATGAAAGTACAGCATTACGCAGTAAACGGAAACCATCCGTAGGAGGTGCCATAAAACGCGTTGATTTGCCTGCTTCAGCAATAATCTCACGTGCAGCCCCAACACGATCAAAAGTGTAGCTTTGTAAGATTTTCTCAGGTGCCCAACCTTTTACTGCGGCTGCTAATTTCCAAGCTAAATCTTGTGCATCTTGAAAACCTGTATTTGCACCACGCACTCCAAAAATTGGTAATAAATGTGCAGCATCGCCCACGAAAATAATACGGTTATGTACATAATTATCTAAGGTCAATGCACGTGCTGAATAAACTGTACTCCAGTCCATTTCCCACTCAAGATGATCTTGCCCAATCATTTTTAATTGATCGTTGACAGCTTTATGTAAATTTTCTGGTTTCAATGCTTCTTCGGGGCTAATCGATGGATCTAATTGATAATCAAAACGCCAGATATTGTCGGGTTCACGATGCATTAAAATCGTATTCCCAGGATTCCAATCAGGTGAAAAGAAAGCTAAACGTTCAGTGGGATAATCCAACTGAATACGAATATCCGCAATGACAAAACGACCTTCATAACTCGCTCCTTCCATCCACAATTTCATACTTTCACGAATCGGGGAGCGACCACCATCGGCTGCAACAACCCATTTGGAAGTATGCTGATATGTTCCTTCAGGCGTGTCTATCGTTAAAGTAACCTGATCCTGTGCTTGTACGTGATCGACGACTTTATTTCCCCAACGTACTTCAATATTGTCTTGTTCTTGAATCGTTTCTAATAAAAAATGCTCTAACCAATTTTGTTGTAAATTATTTAAGGGTGCAAACTGATCATGTTCATTGGTGGGTGATGCCATGCGAAAAGCAACTTGGCCTTTATAAATTGAATTACCATGTGTCCAAGCTAAAGCTTTTGACATGATCCGTTCTGCTGCACCTGCTGCTTGTAAAATTTCCATCGAACGTTTGGTATAAACCAGTGCGCGACTACCTTCAGACAGTTGTAATTCAGCAGACAATAAAATGACTTTGATCCCCTGTTTTGCTAACAATAGTGCTGTCGTCATCCCGATTGGACCTGCTCCAACCACAGTAACCGTTTGTTCGTCTGTCACAACTTCTGTTTGACTATGAAAGTGTGGAAAAACTTCATACTGATAGTAAAGCGATTTTCTTGGCTCTTGTGCTAGAAAATGCATATTGAACTCCTTGTCATATATATACTAAATTTAAGACTTTGTTTCGGATGCCATCACAAGCGTTGTGGGCATTTTTATTGCAGAATAATCAGATTCAGGACATACAACGCTGCGGTACTTTTGGCTACCACGTAGCCCATAGAAATAAAAAACATAAAGGAAAATAGTCAGTACGATACAAATGATCCAAACCCACGTAAACGAACCTGAAGCAGTGACAATGAACCATTACGTGAGCAGGTTTTCTTTAAACAAGTTGATGTAAGCCTACATCTTCCTGTGCATATACCGGGATATACTGACTTTTACTCATCCAAAGAACATGCAACGAATGTGGGGTGTATGTTCCGTGATCCTAAAAATGCACTTTTAGCCAATTGGTCTGAGCTACCTGTAGGCTATAACGGTCGTGCAAGTTCAGTGATTGTGAGTGGCACAAACATTGTCCGTCCATCAGGTCAAATTAAATTACCAACAGCGGATCGCCCACAATTTTCAGCCTGCCGTAAACTCGACTTTGAGTTAGAAACAGGTTTTATCGTCGGGAAAGCCAACACATTAGGTGAACCGATTGCAATTGAAAATGCATGGGATCATATTTTTGGCATGGTGCTGTTTAATGACTGGTCTGCTCGTGATTTACAGCAATGGGAATATGTGCCACTCGGTCCATTCAATGCAAAAACATTTGCTTCCTCAATCTCCCCATGGATCGTGACCTTAGAAGCGCTTGAACCTTTTAAAACACATTCTCCAATACAAGAGCCTCAGCCCCTTCCTTATTTACGTGAAGACCACAGTAACAACAGCTATGACATTCATCTGTCTGTAGAAATTCAAGCGGAAGGTGCAACGCAAGCAAATGTCATTTGTGAAACCAATTTCAAATATATGTATTGGTCAATGGCACAGCAGTTAACTCACCACACGATTGCAGGATGTAATGTGCAAGTGGGTGATTTAATGGGTTCAGGAACCATTTCAGGACCAACGCCAAACTCCTACGGTTCTCTGCTCGAAATCACATGGAATGCGACCAAACCATTAACACTTGCCAATGGTGAACAACGTACCTTTATTCAAGATGGCGATACAGTCACGATGAAAGGTTTCTGTGAAAAAGAAGGTGTACGTATTGGCTTTGGTGCTGTATCAGGCAAAATTCTGCCTGCCATTCAATTTAACTTTGCAGAATAAGACGGATAGCGTAAATGAAACTGTACACCTATTTTCGCAGTTCAGCCGCCTATCGGGTACGTATAGCACTGAATTTAAAAGGCTTAGATGCAGAATTAATCCCTATACACTTGGTCAATCATGGCGGTGAACAGCATAGTGCTGCATATCGTCAAGTTAATCCGAGTGGACTTGTCCCCGCCCTCTGTGATGATGATTTTACCCTAACACAATCGCTCAGCATCATTGAATACTTAGATGAAAAATACACAGAAACTAGTCTACTCACACAGGATTTACAACAACGCGCCCAAGTACGTGCATTTAGTTTAAGCATTGCCTGTGACATTCACCCACTCAACAATCTGCGCATTTTACAGTACCTCACACAGACCTTAGAGCTGAGCGATGCACAAAAATCTGCATGGTATGCGCATTGGATTGAGATAGGTTTTCAAGCACTTGAAGCTCAATTAATCCATTCAAATGGCAAATTCTGTTTTGGTGAACAGGCAACATTGGCAGATTGTTGTCTGATTCCACAGGTGTATAACGCGAAACGCTTCAATATTGATTTATCTGCATATCCGAAAATTGAATCGATCTATGCACATTGCAACACATTACATGCATTTCAACGTGCAGCACCTGAAGCACAAGCTGAAGCAAATTAAAATTTTTATAAGGATATAAATGATGACGATTCAAATCGAAAAAATTCACCATGTGGCTTACCGCTGTAAAGATGCAAAAGAAACGGTCGAATGGTATAAAAAAAATCTCAATATGGATTTTATCTTAGCATTTGCAGAAGACTATGTGCCCTCAACCAAAGCATTTGACCCATATATGCACTTATTTTTAGATGCAGGTAATGGCAACGTTTTGGCATTTTTTGAGCTACCGACACAACCTGAAATGGGACGTGATGAAAATACACCGAAATGGGTACAACACATTGCATTAAAAGTGAAAGATCGTGCTGCGTTGGTAGAAGCAAAAGCGCATTTAGAAGGCAATGGTGTCAATGTTTTAGGCATCACTAATCATGGTATTTTCCATTCGATTTATTTCTTCGATCCGAATGGTCACCGTTTGGAATTGGCATATGACGATGAAAAAGCACCGCAAAAAATTGCAATGATCACCGAAGAAATGAAGCACGAAATGTTAGAAGAATGGTCTAAAAATAAACGTGCACCACACCATACCCACTTTCTCCATGCTGCTGAATTAGATGACAATGCAGCTGATGCCAAAGTGGATGCTTAATTTTAGGGATGATCTCGTTCATGAATAAATGGGTTGCAAGTGCTGAACTGGCAGGTGGCTTTGGTTTATGTGATATTCCTGAACTATTCATCGATGCTTTTAAAAATACAGCAGTCAAGGGTTTGACCTGTATTTCCAATCATTCTGGAGTAGATGACTTCGATTTAGGTAAATTATTACAAACCACAAAAATCAAAAAATGATTTCATCTTATGTGGGTGAATTAGATGTTGAATTTGCTCAAGATGTCACGCTAGAACAAATCAAGGCAGCAATAGGTATTGAGCTGATTTTAGATGCTGTTGCGACATAATTGATTTTATTGAACATCCAAGCAACTGAAATTGCTTGGATGTTTGATGACGATGAGTTAATTTTTATATTTATAACTAGTAAACATACTGTAGTAATAACTGAGCATATGTATTGCTCTGTGTACCATTTACTTGTGATCCGCCATTTAAAAGTGCTTTTTTCGGTTTAAAGATCCCCAATAAAGGAATGACATTGATATGCGGAGTCGGTGACCAAACCGCAAAGATATCAAGCTCATGTGCATCTAGATTTTCTGTGTCTTTTTTAATCGTATCAAATTGATACGCCAACATGCCTAAATGTAAATTTTCCTTAACGGAAGCTTGCAATGAAACCTGATGAATACGTGCATTGCTGCTAAATGGCCCCGCATAATTTCCTGCAACTTCACCTTGAAACCATGTACCAAAGCCTGCGTCAGTATTACCATAAAACAATGCATCATAATTTTCTGAAAATGATGAAAAGCGATACCCCAAAGTCGGCTGAAATGGCATGTGCTCAAATTGATAATTTAATGCCATATACCATGCATTTTCATTTTCATGTTGCTGATCTTGATAGACATATTCGCTACTAAAAGCAAGCTGATCATTGATTTGTGTCTTTGCTCTAACAGCAATATCTTTTAAATCATCACGTACAGATTCATGCTGTGGATCTTCAAGCTCTGCTATCTGTAAATACGTCAGTCCAAAATCATAATTTTTAAATTGATACTGCCAATCGGTTGCCCATAAAGTCGGTTGATATTGAGCTTGATTATCCGATTTTAAATAGTACCAATGGCTTTTTAAACTGTCCGTCAATTGAGAATGTAAAACCGTTGTAAAATCAAAACTTTTACGCGCTGCAATATAATAACCACCACCCCGATTGAGTTCACCATCGGCTATGCCTTTGCCCATATTTAAGGCATCACCAGCAACTAAAAAACCATCTGCAATTTGCACACTTTGACGACCTATACTCAGATCAATTTTGGCTTTATCTGCTGCACCGTTTCGCCAGCCCAGTGACCATTCACCTACCGTTGTTTTGCGCTCACTGCCATCGCTAAAGCCTGCTGCATCGCCATCACCAAAGGTCGCTGAACTGAGCCCTTTCACTGTGGCGTACAGTTCATTTTTACCTAAGCGATATTGCCCTTCAACACCATAAGACGCATAGGCTTCTTGCCATGAAATATCATCTTGCGCTTCAGGATTGTTGTAACTTTTTTTGCTGTACATCGCACCATACATCATGTCTATACTCGGTTTGATGCTTAAGTTTTCATTGATCTGCGCATTGTCAGCCTGTACAGCAGCATTCCCCAACAATGTAAAAATGCTGAGTGCATATACTTTTTTGTTCATGTCTTTTCTCATTGTGATCAATCTAAAAAAGGATCAGCACCAAGCTGATCCTTTCAGAATGCACATTAGTTTTAATGCTGCATTTGTTGTTTTTGTTGCTCGTTGTCATTTTTTAAGGTGGGTGTACTGTCAAAGAAATTCCAAGGTTTCAACATGGTATATACCCATTCCGTTGGCATAATTGGCCATTCTTCTGCACGTGCGACATGGGTAGTTCCTGTCGTCATCCAAACCACCAAATCTTGATCTTTAATATTGTCATTGTTGGCAACAAACTCGCCAAGACCTGTGTCTTTGACAGAACGATTTGAATATTTACCTTCAGGGAATAGTTCATTGGCATCTCGCTTCGTGACCCAAATTTGCTTGTCCATAAAGCTTAAACGTTTAAACAACCATTCATCTGGCGAGAAGTTCGCACCTTTGGCAATGGGGTGTGTGCCGCCTGCAAATGGAATCATTTGATAAGATACAGGATTGCCCATACGGTTTTCTTTGTTGAGATTGGAAATTAAACGAATCGTCGATGGATCAAATTTTTGGGCAGCTTCTTGTTCAGTATTGACAATGCGTTCGTTGACTTCCATCGCACTGCTACGCGGACCACCTCGGGTATTTTTAGCCACGACAGGGTCCATCTCAACGAAACTGTTATTGCCTCCATCTACATCCATATCCAAACGGAAATTATAAATATGTTGATGGGTTGTCCCGACAATATTATGGTCAATCAGCGTACCAAAACGCGTATCTTCTTTGGCTGTTGCATCATGCATTGTACGTGCTTTAACGCCTTTGACTGCTTCAATCCCTGTTGCACCCGCATTAATGCCAATAATACCGTTGTTGTTAAATACCCAGTCAAAAATATAGTCATAATTACCTACCGTACTAATCCAACGCACCACCAATTCACGGCGCTCCGAACTAATATTCGGTTGATTCATTTCTTGATGTTTAAACTCAGGGCCTGCATAACGTTCGAAAACTGCAATCGCATTGGGAATGACACGTGGCTGACCTGTGTAATCAGCAATCACAGCATCGAGCAGTACTGCATTATCAGGTGCATCTACACCCTTTTCAATTGAGGACGTCAGTGTCCCCATACCATATTCGCCAGAGTCTAGATAAGACTTAAAGTACCAACCCATATCAGGATCACCATAAGGCACAACCATGCCCCCAAGGTTGCCTTCATACATGACTTTACGTTTATCGCCTTTATCTTTATAAGTTACGGTTGAAACTTTTAGCCCCACCCGTGAATCTAAGCCCACATGGAAACACCAAGGTCCCCAATGAATGGTTTGTCCTGTAATGGAAAAATTTTTACCTTCAGGTTCAACGATATTTAAAGGTTTAAATTGGTTCTTATCATTTTTATTTGCAATAGAGTTTGCCGTCATCGGCACAGGAATAATTGCACCTTCTTCGAGTTTCACAATTTTCTTATTGTCTAAATCGACCACTGCAACAAGATTTTCAATCGGATGTGCCCAATAATTACCATCACCCGTATCTAAATAAGACACCACTTTTAAAACATTGAGTTCACGGTCTAAACCATCTTTACCACCAAAATAACCGACTGTTAAAGGGGTCGTCACAACTTTAGAAATATCTTTAACCCCTCTTTTTTCGAGCGCTTTTTTATAATTTTTATCTTGCGTGACAATCTCTTGTACAGCAACCATATCGTCATATAACACCATACCATGCGTATTGTCTAAAACTTTCCATTGCGTGACTTTTTGTGTTTTTAGATCGACTAAACCTTCGATCACTTGCTTACCTTTTAACAAAGTAAACTCAGCGATTCGATCCTCTTGTAACGCTTTACCACCGATAAAAGCATCCCATACTTTTTCTTTTTCAGGGTCTTTCAACTTAATTTCTGAAAAACGCATATTTGGGTAAGCATATTCTGACTGTGTAATCGCTTTAAATGTTTGAGTAATCTCTTGTGATGTTAAGCTATTAAGTGGATGTGCAACTGATTCAATTTTAAATGTTTGATCTAAACCTGACTGAAAAATCTCTGAAGCAAATTCTTTACTCACCACGGGCTGACCATTTTTTTCAACCAATGGCACACTGACTTTGAAAGCTTTACCATTGACCAAAACGGTATCTGAATTTGCTTTTGCCCGTACAATTAAAGACCCCTTTGCAATGGTATAGGTATTGGTAAAATCATCTTTTTTAACGTCTGCGCCAAAATCGCTCATGTTTTGATATAAGGACACCATTTCGGCTGTTTGACCATGTGCCCATGCATGATGTTGAACCCCTAAAGCAAGTGCAGCAATTGCAACATTGAACGTTGCGAAGTTTTTTAATGATTGTGTAATTTGATTCAATTGCATTGTGTCAAAATCCATAATAAACACGACGATAGATTTAAAGTAATGCAATTCAATCGATAAAAAATCCTCCTAAAGGATGATTTTTATTTTAAAAACTTCAGCATAATCTCTTGACGATTATTTATTCCTGTTTTCTGATAAATATGCTGTACATGGGTTTTCACTGTTGCCAAACTACAGTTTAAATACTGCGCAACTGACTGATTATTTAAACCTCTTAATATTAATTCAAGCACTACGATTTCTTTTTTAGTAAAATGATAAGCATCATATATTGCGCTATTTTCTAACTGATCTGTTTGATTAAAAAAATATTTTTTGGATAGCTCACAAAAAGCATCCAACATATTTTTTTCTTGTACAGTAAAGATTTGGCTATTCTTTTCTCGAATAATACTTAAACCTAAAATAGGTTCACCATTACGTTTTCTAAAAAAAATTTCAGCAGTATCTTTTAATTTCCAACGTTGCATAAAATCCGCATAGTGATCATCACAGGTATATTCACTCAGTAGTTCAACATTATGATCTTTATGTTGATAATGCTTCATAAATGATACAGGATCATTTTCGACTTCACGATTTAAATATTCTGTTAATGATTGTGCAGGAATATTAAAATTTTGATAGTTATAAGCATGGTGAATGTTGTCAATCGAATACAACAAGTAGCCATCAAAATCAAAGACTCGACTCACTTGCTGAATAAAATTTTGAGTAAAATCTGTTATAAACTGATGATTAAGCATAATTTCCACCGATCCTGTTCGGAAATATGATTAGCAAGATATACGCCAAAAAGTCCTTTGCTTCCTGCAAAGGACTGATCAAACTTTATGACGTAATATGAACCGCTTGTTTATGGGTAAATAACAATAAACCGTCTAAACCAAATGAATAACCTAAACCAGACAGTTTCCAGCCCCCAAAAACGGCTGCAGGAGATAAATCAGAATGGCTATTAATCCAGACTGTCCCTGTTTCCATTTGACTGGCAATATTTTCAGCAAGTTCTAAATTTTGACTCCATACTGAACCACCTAAACCAAATTCTGTGGCATTGCTACGCTGTAATACTTCATCAATAGTCCTAAATTTTAGTACAGGTAGAACTGGACCAAATTGCTCCTGATCCACTAAAGCCATGCCTTCATGGACATTGGTCACGATGGTTGGCGCAATAAAATAACCGGTCTCTGGTAAAGCTTGCGCTGTGCTCACAACTGTTCCACCTTGTGCAACAGCATCCTGAAGGAGGGCTTTGACTTTGTCATATTGCATTTTATTTTGCACAGGGCCAAAGCTGACAGCAGCATCTGTACCATCGCCAATGACTTGCTGATTTGCGATCTCGACTAATTTTTTAACTAGAGCATCATAAATATTTTCATGCACATATAAGCGTTTAAGTGCCGCACAGGTTTGACCTGCATTTAAAAATGCTGAACCAAAAATCTTTTCTGCCACCCTCTCTATATCGGCATCTTCAAGCACAATACCTGCATCATTACCCCCCAATTCAAGCACAACACTTTTTAATGAACGTACAGAATGACTCAAAATACTTTGTCCTGTGCGTGTAGAACCTGTAAATGTCACTTTATCTACAGCAGCATGTTCACTTAATGCTTGTCCAACCTCGCCTTGACCTAAAACAATATTACATACGCCTTGCGGTAAATGACGATTAATAATTTCAACCAATTTAATCGTGCTCAGCGGGGTATATTCAGAAGGTTTATTGACTACACAGTTTTTGGTTTTGAGGGCAGGAAAAATATGCCAAACGGCAATCATAAATGGCCAATTCCACGGCGTAATCGATGCCACTACACCAAACGGACGATTATACACCTTAATGGTTTTACCATTTGGCTCTGTCATGGTCTCCACAGGAATGTCTAGACTGGTTAAATATTCAATCCAGCCAGCACCTGCTTCGACTTCAAACTGAACCGTACCGGGTTTGTCGGAGACCAAGCTTTCTGAGAGAATGTCCCGATGAAAAAAGTAAAATATACCCCTGAAATCAGAGAAAGAGCGGTTGAATTATTGATTGAATCCGAGAAAGATTATCCATCGAATTGGGCTGCGATCACCGCTATTGCTCCCAAGATAGGTTGTACTCCTGAAACTCTACGTGTTTGGTATCAAAAATATTTAGATAAACAAAACCCAATTAAAGTACAGCAACTTTCAGATCAAGAACGTATTAAACAACTCGAACGTGAAAATAAAGAACTGCAACGTGCTAACGAAATTCTACGTAAAGCAGCCGCTTTTTTCGCCCAGGCGGAGCTCGACCGCCCACACAAATAATGGTAGATTTCATCCATAACAATAAGGCGTTATATGGTGTTGAGGCGATTTGCAGGATTTTACCGATCGCGGCTTCTACCTATTATCGAACACTAGATTTCGTTGAAAACCCAGAACATCGAGCAAAGCGAGATCTACATGACTTGCATCATGCTGAACAAATTAAACGAATTTGGAAGGAAAGTTCAGGTCGATATGGTGTGCGTAAAGTTTGGCAAAAATTGAAACGTGAAGGCTATGTTATTGCTCGCTGTACAGTTGCTCGATTGATGCAAAAACTAGGTATACAAGGTGTTTGGCGTGGTAAGAATAAACAAACTACCCGTAGCCGAGAGGATCAAAAACGAGCAGATGACTTGGTGAAACGCAATTTTAGTGCTGATCATCCTGACCAGCTATGGGTCGCTGACTTCACGTATATTCAAACAAATTCAGGTTGGGTTTATACTGCATTTATTATTGATGTCTTCTCACGAGCAATTGTTGGATGGAAAGTATCGACACGGATGAATACAGATATGGTGCTCGATGCACTTGAGCAAGCGTTACATGCTCGAGACATGCCAAAGAATGTGATTCACCATAGTGACAGAGGGGTTCAATATCTTTCCATTCGCTATACCAATCGTTTAGAAGCAGCAAATTTACGAGCATCAGTCGGTACGACCGGTGATTCATACGATAACGCTTTGGCTGAAACAGTGAATGGCTTATACAAAACAGAGGTGATTGAATATTTAAAAGCAGACTGGCAAGGTTTAGCGGATGTACAACTTGCGACATTAAATTGGGTAGATTGGTTCAACAAAAAGCGTGTACACAGCGCATTGGGTTATGTATCGCCTTTTGAGTTTGAAGCAATGTACTATGATAAGATTAACCCGTTAGGTCACGTGGCCTAACTTAAATAAAAAGTCTCCGACAAACCCGGTACGGTTCACTTGGTGCATTTGGTGCTGTTATATCTTTACCAGAATTATGACTGATATCTGTATTCGCGATATAAGCAACCGTTCCTATTGCACCCGCAATACCTGCGATAAATGGCAATGTCCCTTCTACAGAATCATATAATAAGGGTTCAACATTATCTAAGCCTGCATAATTAATCGTTTCTAACGAAACATTATTTAAGTCATTAAATTGAACCCAAAGTAACTCATTATTATTTTCTAAAACTAAACTATTATCTAAGGTAAAGAAGTTTTCGATTTGAATCACTTCTCCAGTATCAAGTGTGATAATTAAATGATCACCCTCTCTCATCATATTTTTAATTTGCTCTTTGCTATATTTTAGTACTACAACAGAAGGAGCTTGAACTGAAAAACTTGAGCTGGTTACTAGCGATAAATTTCCAGTATCCTTAGATACTATTGATATATTTTCCATTCTTCCACCGTTATCAGAAAATACTGATTTTAAAAATTATTGAAATCCTACCATGCAACTATGATTTTAAAATCACATAATAATTTTATGATTTAAAATTAATAAATATTATGTGAAATTTAATTAAATATTTAAAACTTCTACATCAAATTAATAAAAAACTAAAATATATATTAAATATATTTTTATTTTTATTTTTTAAAATCAATTAATTGGAAAAAATATTCATATAAAAATGATTTTATTTAATTTATCTAAAATTATTATTAAATATTTATTTATATTATTTTTTAAAAATTTTATGTTAAATTTTATTAAAACAATAATGTGAAAAATATCACAATAAAAAATATTATAATACCATAGAACACATTAATCAAAATAAATGTAAATTTTATTTGTAATGCAAAAATTGCATTTAAAGTAAAAGTTGGAGAAATATTTTTATATAATTTTAATCAAAAAAAGCCAGTATTTAATACTGGCTTTCTCATCCATTAAGTACTTATCTTTCTCTTAATGCTTCTTGTGCTTTATTAAATGGTTTAAGTAAATATTCCATAATTGTTTTTTGTCCTGTACGGATATCGACTGTTGCCACCATACCCGGTGTAATCGCAAATGATTGCCCCGCTTTGTTCACTAATTTATCAACATCTGTACGAATATAAACACGATAATAAAATTGATCTTGCTTTACTTCATCTCGAATGGTATCAGGAGAAATCACCACAACTTTACCCGCTAAACCGCCATAAATTGAGTAATCATAGGCTGTAATTTTCACGAGGGCTGCTTGTCCAGGATGAATAAATGCAATATCTCTTGGTGAAATACGGGCTTCGATCAGTAACTTTTCATCCAAAGGAACCAAAGTCATGAGTTTGCCATTTTGTGGAATCACCCCACCAATCGTCGTAATTGCTAACTCTTTGACTACAGCACGCACAGGCGCATAGAAAACAGAACGTTTAACTGAGTCATTTCGTCCTGTCACCACTTGCTGTAAAGACTTAATATCCGCATTGGCTTTGGCAAGTTCTTCACGCGCTTTTACGTAATAATCATTACGCTTGTCATTGATTTGGTTTTCAAAATTATTAATATCACGCTTTAAGCGTAATACTTCAACTTCAGATGCAGCACCTTTTGCAACCAAAGGTTCAGTCATTTGTAATTCATTTTGAACTAAAGACAAAGCATGTCTTAAACCTGCAATCGACTCCTCTAAATTTGAGCGTCTAGAGCTGTAGAGCGCTGTTTCTTCATTGACTAAGTTTGGAATATCACGCACCTCTTTTGGAAAGCTCAGACGTGTTCCATTTACTTCAGCTTCTAAACGTGCCGCTGTTGCTTGCATCGCACGTAATTTACTCAAACTTTCACCGACTTGTGATTCAAAGCGCGTCGGGTCAATTTGTGCAAGAATCTGCCCTTTTTCAACAATATCACCTTCTTTCACTTCAAGTTTGGTCACCACACCACCATCTAAAGATTGAATAGTTTGCTCTTTCGATGATGGAATCACCTTGCCAGTACCAGTCGAGACCTCTTCTAGCTTGAACATACATGCCCAAACAATAAAAGCAGCCAAACCAAGCGCCACAATCCAAATGACTAAACTAGCTTTGGGTAGAGGAGGCTCAGAAAATTTAAGTGCAGAAGGATTACTTGGACGCTTTAATGTATCGAAGCCATTGTCTTGTTTTGTATTATTTTCAGGTAATTGTGCTGAACTCATACTGAAGTGCCTCCTGCATTATTTTGATGCGGATTCAAAATTTCATCACGAGGACCATCTTTCACAATTTTTCCATCATGAATCACAATAATACGATCGACCAACTGTAATACAGCAGGACGATGGGTTGCCACGATCAAGGTACGATGTCCTGACCATTGTTTTAAATGTTCAATCAAACTACGTTCAGATACATCATCCAATGCTGCTGTAGGCTCATCGAGTAATAAAATATTTGGATTACGTAAAATAGAGCGGGTTAATAACAAAGACTGTCGTTGACCACCTGAAAAACCAGCGCCACCTTCTAATATAATATGATCTAAACCTTCCTTTTTCTGTTCTACAATATCGAGTGCATTAGTAATTTTTAAGGCATTGAGAATATCTTGATCGGTAGCTAATGGAGCACCCAAGGTTAAATTCTCGCGAATCGTCCCGTAAAAAAGTTGTGCATTTTGATTCAATAAAGTCATATCACGACGAATATCATCAGGGTCAATCAAAGATTGATCTACCCCATCAAGGCTAATTTTACCTTGCTCTGGACTTTGCATACCTGACAATAATTGCAATAGGGTTGATTTGCCTGCCCCATTTCGACCTAAAATTGCGATTTTCTCACCAGCATTAATTTTGAGCTGAGGGATTAACAAAGATGGACGAGAATCATCTTCAGTATACTTAAACATCACCCCTTTAAACTCATAATCACCTAAAATCACTTTACGATGAATCAGTTGTGCACGATCAGGGCGATCCACAGGTTTTTTCATTAATTCATCCAAACCCTGTTTTGCCACTTTGGCTTGCTGCCAACGCCCTAATACCCCTGTAATTTGCGCAATCGGTGCAAGCATACGTGAGGATAAAATTGAACATGCCACCAATGCACCAGTGGTCATATCCCCTTTCATCACCGCAAAACAGCCAACCAATACTACAATCGCATAGGCTAAACCTTGAATTTTCTGCGTCCACGCATTGAGCCAACCTGTGATTTTACGTTGACGCATACTAATGTCAGCAGACACTTCATTCATGTGATTCCACTGATTTTGAAATCTTGCTTCGGCACGTAATAATTTAATATCTTCAATCCCTTGTACCGCTTCAACTAAAATTGCATTTCGAATAGCACCTTCACGCATACCTTCTTGTGCAAGTTGTGCAAGCTTTTTCTGCGCCATAAAACCTGGAATAATCATGAGAGGAACGACAAATAACATAACCCAAAATAGGTTACCGCCGATAATCCAAAAAATTGCAAGGAACAATAAGAAGAAAGGTAAATCTGCCATTGCACTGATGGTGGTCGAAGTCACTAACTCACGCACACCTTCTAATTCACGAATCTGTGAAATAAAAGAACCCGTAGATTTAGAACGATCTTTATTCCGAATACGTAAGGCATGCCCAAAAACCCGATCTGAAATTTTTAAATCAGCACGTTTACCAATAATGTCCGATAAATACACGCGTGCAACACGCAAGGTAAATTCGAAAATAGCCGCAATCAGTACACCACCTGCCAATACCCATAAAGTTGGAATCGACTGCGAAGGCACTACACGGTCATATACTTGCATCGAAAAGACAATAGTCGCTAACGCCAAAATATTTGCGACCATGGAAGCCACCATAATATCGGTATAACGCTTCCAATCTTTTAATACGATGTTCCAAAACCAACTTTGCTCATAAGGTTTAATGTACTCATCTACACGAGCATCAGGAATGGAACTTTCAGGACGAAAAATAAAAATCTGTTTCGCATTTTCCTGTAGTGCTTTTAACGTAAATGTCTGAGATAAACCTTGATCACCACTGAGTTGTAAACTAGCATTACCTTGCTGATCGACCTTTTCAATCACAGCGACTTGACCATCTTTAAACTCAATGACCACAGGTAAACGCCAAGGATTCAGTACATCTTTTGAAAAATCAGCACGGCGATAATTTAAACCCAATTGTTTGGTGACGATTTGCAATAAATCATCAATATTCTGATACTTATTCCAATCCAATTGTAGGCGTATCTGCTCTTCTGAGGGCTGAATACGATAATGTTGGGCAACCGTTAATAGGGCTTGTAGCCAAGGTTGATAATTGAGTGTCTGGTTCATTGCTGTACTTCAAACCCTTGAATTTTCGTATTATTAAGTTGGTAAATATCTCGACTCTTACCCATCACATTGATATACATTGCAAGTGTGTCATAAATGTCGTAGCGAGCAGATTCACGTTCAGCCCGAGAACTATGGAAAGACTGTTCAGAACTCAACAAATCTAAAATCGAACGTTTGCCCAATTTGTATTGTTCTTCGTATAGCTCACGAGTTTTTGCTGTTGAACGTTCACGGTCAATTAACACCCAAATTTGCTTGTCCATATTTTCAATATTTTCACGCGCAATTTGGCTTGAATCCATAATATTTAAATAAGTTGCATTCAGCTTAGAACGAGCAGCTTGCTCTGCATAAGCAGCAGAACGAATCTGAGAGCTGACAGCCCCTCCTTGATAAAAATTACTCGTCATCGAGATACCAATCGAACTATCAGTATCGTCTTGTTTTCCTGTGCTTGGATTTTTACCATTCAATGCCTGATTTAAAGAGGCAGTTAATGAAACCGTTGGATAACGACTGAGTTCTGTTTGTTTTTTCTGACTTTTGGCAATTTCAATTTCAGCTTGTGCTGCAATCATACTAGGAATAGTATTTAACTGTGGAGCATTATAAAGATCTGATTTCTTTAAAAATTCATCATGAATAATAAAATCTGTACGACTGACATCAAAACCTAATAAAGTTTTTAATTTTTGTTCTTCTTGGCGCAATTTATTTTGCTGTGTTAATAAATAGGTTTTTGCATATTCGACATAACTTTGTGCTTGCACAGGATCGGCATAGCTACTAATTCCTGCTTCTGAACGCAAACGGGCAATTTCATGCAAACGGCTCACGCCCTTCACTTGATCTTGTGCGATATTCAACAATACCCGATAACGTAATACTGCGATGATCGAACGGGCTGTTTCCGTAGCAATCTCATCAATATTTAACAAAACATTGGCTTGTTCAGCTTCCAATTTATTTTTTTGCGTATCGACACTCGATTTCACTTTACCAAAGTCATAAAGCAATTGGTTGGCTTCAATCGTATATAACTGACGTCCCCGATCACTTGAGGTAAAATCACCTGTATTCAAACCTGCCTTTAACTGTGGATAATATTGCGCTTTGGCTACATCAATATTGGCATTTTGTGCCGCTAAATTGGCTAATGCTTGAGAAATTACAGGATTACGTTTCACCGCAATCTGTACTGCTTCTTGTAAATTTAAATGGCTCTGTACTTCAGCCGTATGCTCAAATGCCGTAGTATCCATGTCAGAACTGACTCCCACTACAGGTAATTGCTGATAGATTGGATCAGGCTGAACTTGAAAATTAGACAACTGACTCAATTGTACCGTACTAAAAGAATCATCTGTTTTAGGACGAATAAAATTGGCAATATTTTTTTGCATATCTTGCAAATAACCAGATTGAGTTTCCGCATAAACAACACTGTTTAAACACAAACTCAGCCCAATACAAGCATTCATTTTTTTAAGAGAAAATGTGAAATATTTCGCTTTACACATGTGTAAACTGTACCTAGAGATAATATTGAATTCTCCGTAATGCTTAAATCTTCGATATTTTTTGATGTAATATTACGCACGCATCTAAAAACAATAAAAGACTTTTCTGATCACAGTTCAATTTTGCAAACAGTTTAGCCAAGAAGCACTAACATCGAAATCAATATCATGATTATCAATTTAAAAATCAATTCAGCAAAATCTCACCGATTAAATCATAAATAGCTTAAAATAAAACTCAAAGTTTGAATATTTATTAGACTTTAAAATATTTTCTCAAACTAATATTCATTTTTATTAAAAATTGTGACAAAAATCATTATAAATAAATGTTTATTATTTTTATAATAAGATGTTTTAATGTTATTTAAAAGTTTAAATAGATTAAAAATTGTACATCAATATTATTTATATCAAGGATTTGACATGCTGAAAAACTTATAATTTAACGACCTTTAAAAAGCATTAATAGGTTAATAATAATTATTTATTCTAAATACATTTTTATTTAAATATATATAATACCTTGTCATAATAAAAACAAACATTATTATATATTTACCCATCATTCATTTTATATTAAAGGTTCAATAAAATAGATCATTTATGAAATATTTAATCAGTGCATGTCTCATAGGTGAAAATGTCCGTTACGATGCAAAAAATTGCCTCCAACAACAACTCAAACAACTGATTGAACAACAAAAAGCTGTGTATATTTGTCCTGAAGTGACAGGAGGTTTATCCATCCCTCGTTTAGCAGCAGAAATTCAAGGTGGCGATGGTGTGGACGTCTGGACAGGAAAAGCAAAAGTCATCACTTTAGCAGGACAAGATGTGAGCGCTGAATTTATACAAGGTGCAAAAGCAACTTTAGCCTTGGCACAGCAACATCAAGTCACCCATGTGATTTTAAAATCTAACAGTCCATCATGCGGATCAACGCTGATTTATGATGGTTCATTTACAGGACAAAAAATTCAAGGCGTGGGTGTCACAACAGCCTTATTGCAACAGCATGGTTTTGTGGTCATGACTGAAAATGAATTTCTCAGTCAACTCCTGTCATCATAAAAGCGTTTATTCTACTCATAAAAAAGAGCGCACAATGCGCTCCATCAACCACGAATATCTAGCGACTAAACTGATTCTTCACTCGCTACATCTGGCATTTTTTTACTCGCCCAATACGTTGCCAATGCAGGGCCTGAAATATTATGCCACAAGCTGAAAATAGCACTTGGCACAGCCGTCACAGGAGATGCTGCAAAGTGTACCGCAGCCAGTGCTACCCCTAAACCTGAATTTTGCATTCCGACTTCAACAGCAACGGCTTTACAGTCAGCATAAGACAATTGAAAGAAACGACCTGCCCAAAAACCCAATAAATAGCCCAAACCATTATGTAAAACCACCACAGCTAAAATCAAAGCGCCAGACTGTAAAATCGCAGCTTTACTGCCTGCAATAATGGCTGCCACGATCGCCACAATTGCGAAGACCGAAATCAAAGGCATCACTTGAATATAGTGCTCGACTTTTTGTTTTAAAATTGAGCGAGCGACAAGCCCTAAAACAATTGGCAATAACACCACTTGTAAAATAGAACTAAACATAGATGCAGCATCAATCTGTAACCATTGGCTCGCCAAAAGATAAAAAATCGCAGGTGTTAAAATAGGCGCAAGCAACGTAGAAACTGATGTACATGCCACAGACAATGCGGTATTGCCCTTTGCCATATAAGTAATCACATTCGATGCCGTTCCCCCAGGACAACAGCCCACCAAAATGACCCCTACCGCAATCTCTGGCGGTAATTGGAATAACTTACACAGCAGATAAGCCAAACTTGGCATCACAATAAATTGAGCCAATACACCGATACAGACTGCTTTCGGACTTTGCAAAACGCCTTTAAAATCATTTAAGGTCATGGTCATGCCCATACCAAACATGATGATGCCCAACATCCATGTGATATAAGCTTTTAGCCAGACAAAAGCATCTGGTGCAAGCATGGCAATGCCTGCAAAAAGAACCACCCATAGCGCAAAAGTTTTTTGAATAAATTGGGTAAAACGCAAAAATGCTGTCATCAAAATCATCCCTAATTTATCGTTTTTCAACCAAAATTAACCAACATATTCAGTATAAATATATTGAAAACTGCAACAAAATACAGCATTGCACTTTCTGATTAAAATGAAATGTAGAATTTTTCAGTTCAATGATCTTCAGACTGTAAAATATGCTTAGAGACCGTACGCTTTACACCCTTCGCAAGCATTTCTTGCCATGCATGTTGCAATGAACCCTGTAAATCAATCGCTTTGGTTGCATCTGAAATCACATAGGTTTCAAAACCAAGTTGAGCAGCATCCATTGCTGACCACGCCACGCAAAAATCTGTTGCAATGCCCACGAGATACACTGTTTCTATTTTTCTTTCTTTTAAATAACCGGCCAAACCTGTGGTGGTTTTTCGATCTGCTTCCATAAAAGCTGAATAACTATCAATCTGAACATTCATCCCTTTACGTACAATCAATTGCGCCGTATTGGTATTTAAATCAGGATGAAAATCAGCATCTTGTGTACCTTGCACACAATGACTTGGCCATAAAACTTGTGTGCCATAATCAACCTGAATGGTATCATAAGCTTGTTGATCAGGATGATTTTCAGCAAAAGAAATATGATTTTCGGGATGCCAATCCTGTGTCAAAATAACATGGTCAAATTTCTCAATCAGTTGATTCACCAGTGGAATAATTTGCTCTGCATGAGCAACGGCTAAATTTCCACCTGACGTAAATCCATTTTGTACATCAACGACGATCAGTGCTGAATTCTTTGGCATAGTATCTATCTTAAAATCCTGTTTCAGCTCACTTTAACATATCGTAAAAATCAGCGTGAATTGCAACATCGCCACATTTTCAACAAATTTAGACAATAAAAAAACTCGCATTACTGCGAGTTTTATTTTAAACAAACACAGCTTAAATCATCTGTTTAAGCATTTAAACGACGGGTCAAAATCAACATAAAAATTGCAGAAATCACAATACATGGAATTGCAGCGGAAATCACACCTGCTGCCCCAAAACCTGCGGCAAGTAACTGACCTGCAATCGTCGGACCCAGCATTGCCCCAATACGCCCTACGGCAGAAGCCATACCGACACCTGTGCCACGTACTTCTGTTGGATAAACAATACTGCCAAAAGCATACAAGACACCCTGACAACCAATCACAAATGCACCGACTAATGCGGAAGCTAGATACATTTGTGTGAGTGAACCTGCTGCATTTAAAGCGAACAATCCTGCCAAAATACCGCCATACATCAAAGTAATCACATAGGCTTTTTTCCAACGGTCAGTTAACATGCCTAAAATCACGGTGCCAATCGTTGCACTCACCATGAAATAGAACTGTGCTGTTGCGCCTTCTTTACGGGTAAAACCAAGTTCAGTAAACAATGATGGTAACCAACTCAACATGATGTAAACCACCATTAAGGTAAAGAAGTAACTCACCCAAATCAGCACTGTACGCGCCAAATTCTGTGCATTAAATAAATCTTTAAATGATGCTTGTGGTTCAGCCACTGCTGTCCCTACTTTTTCTTGTGCTTTTAAATATTCCTTAGACTCAGGCAAAAATAAAATCATGATTGGAATAACAATGATCGGCAACAAACCACCCAAATAGAAAATATTTTTCCACTCAGCACCAAAATTCGTACTCGCCACCAAAGATAAAATTGCAGCGCCCACAGGCATACCACAATACATCAAGCCCACCGCACGACCACGATTTTCAGGTGTGACCGCTTCTGATGCCAAAGTAATCAAAATCGGCATTGCAGCACCAAGACCCGCTCCTGCAAGAAAACGCACGGCTAATAAACTATTAAAACTATTGACCCATACGGTACATAAAGTAAAGATTGCAAAAATTGCAGTCGACCAAATCAGAACTTTTTTACGCCCAATACGATCAGCGAAACGCCCACCAATCAAAGCACCAGGGAGTAATCCCAAAATACCAGCACTAAAAAACACCCCCAGTTGTGAACTATCTAAGGCGAAATGTTCACGAATCCCTGCTGCGGCAATACCTGCGGCTTGAATATCCAAACCTTCAATTACCGCAATCAAAAAACAGATCAGTACGGTAATCGTGGCATGCTTTTTATCTAAAATATGGGATTGCGCCATGATTGAAAATCCTTGTTGATGTTACTAGGGAATACCTGTGGCATCATCCGGTACAAACGTCGATGAAATAACTATCAATAAGTGTTATAAAAATAATCAGTTTCTACGTCTAAACAAAAATTGTCTGATTTGAATCTGTCATGTATATAGTCATAAAAACAATAAGCGCTGAATAAAGTTGATTAAAAAGCTCAACAATCTAAATATTTTTTCGCTTCATTCTCATCCAGCAATAACTCAATGCTAAATCCCATATATAAAAAAACGATAGCTTAAATGCTTTAAATGTATTTTTTAGCCTGAAAGAACAGTAGGCTTTAATTTGAAAATCATCTTGTATAATCACTATTTCATCTTAAAGATGAAAAATTTCATACTTAAAACTTCAAAAATAGAGTAAAACTTAGCATTTGGGCTTAAATTTATGCGCTCATACCACGTTATAAAAATTTGCTTTTAAAACCTGAAAGTCATTTTAAAGCATTAAAAATGTGTTGTATTTGTTGCTTTTTATAAAGTTTTTCATTGCTTTGACTAAAGCATATTGTTCTCACTCACTGAATCAGTCATAATTTGCATAAGCATTATGCAATTTTTTAACAATTGATTGTTTTTTGCTCAAATCAAAATACGCAACCATTCTTATCGTATATGTCATACCCTGCGAATGGATAAATAGGATATTTTTTCAAAATGACTCAGCAAGCACAGATTCAAGGCTCAATTGTCGCAATCGTCACCCCCATGTTAGAAGATGGCAGCGTAGATTGGAAGGGTCTCGAGAAGCTCGTTGAGTGGCACATAGAACAAGGCACTAATAGTATTGTTGCAGTCGGTACAACTGGCGAAGCTTCTACTCTTAGCATGGCAGAACACACGGAAGTAATTAAAGAAATTATTCGTGTAGCCAATAAACGTATCCCCATTATTGCCGGTACTGGTGCAAACTCAACACATGAAGCGATTGAGCTCACCAAAGAAGCGAAAGAACTCGGTGCTGATGCAGCACTTCTAGTGACTCCTTACTATAATAAACCAACACAAGAAGGCTTATTTCAACATTATAAAGCTGTAGCAGAAGCAGTCGATTTACCCATTATTCTGTATAACGTACCAGGACGTACTGGTGTCGATATGCACAATGAAACCGTCATTCGTTTAGCAGATATTCCACACATTGTTGCCATCAAAGATGCAACGGGTGATGTACCTCGTGGTAAAGCACTCATCGAAGGTCTACAAGGTAAAGACATGGTGGTGTATTCAGGTGATGATGCAACTGCATGTGATCTCATCGCTGTTGGTGCAAAAGGGAATATCTCAGTAACTGCCAATATCGCACCAAAAATCATGAGCGAACTTTGTGCAGCTGCATTAGCAGGTCAAACTGTTGAAGCGAAAGCCAAAGATGCACAAGTTGCAAAATTAAACAATATTTTATTTTGTGAATCTAACCCAATTCCAGTGAAATGGGCACTCCATGAAATGGAATTAATTGGTACAGGTATTCGCCTGCCATTAACTCCACTTGCAGAACAATACCGTACCCCTCTGCGTGAAGAACTCAAAGCAGCGGGTATCATTAAATAAGAGCTTAGTATTATGCAATTACGTTTTGGTTTAACCCTTGCCCTATCAGCTTTAAGCTTAGCGGGTTGTAGTTCACTTGGAATCAAAAATGGTTCTTTGGATTATAAAGATACAACCAGTGTTGAAACGCTTAAATACCCTGAAGGTACAACTGTTAGACCAGCAACGCCATTGTACCCAGCGCCAGTGATTGACCCGCTTGCTCTTCAACACGCACCAAAGTTTGAGAACAAGCGTGGTAATCGCTACGATGTACCTCGCCCTGAAGTGACACAAACTACTACATTACAACAAAGCCAAACTGATGCATCTGTAACTACAGGTCATCCACAACTTTTAACCGATGGAAATGCTAATCCACTGCTTAAAGTTGACGGAGATTCTGCTATAATTTGGCAGTATGCATTAGCCACCCTCAGTAGCTTAAATTATAAGGTTGTTGGTGAAAGTAAAAATGCGACTGAGGTCACATTTAAACTAAATGACAAAACTTATATTTTAAAATTAAGCTCTGTAGGTTCAAGCAATACCATTGCTTTGTTCAATGCAGACAATACTTTTGCAGATAAAGAGATCGCTGCAGAAGTATTGACCCAGATATACCAAAACTGGCCAGCCTAGTCGTTCTAGGCAATTTTTTTTTGCAAAAGGTTCCCCCATGTTAAAACAAACCTTGCTCTATACTGGTAAAGCGAAATCCGTTTATGAAACAGATAGCGCAGATCATCTAATTCTAGTTTTCCGTGATGATGCTTCAGCATTTAATGGTGAAAAAATAGAGCAACTAGATCGTAAAGGTAAGGTGAATAACCGTTTTAACGCCTTTATCATGGAAAAATTGGCTGCGGCTGGTATCGAAACTCACTTTGAAAAACTGCTTTCTCCAACTGAAGTTTTAGTGAAAAAATTAAAAATGATCCCTGTAGAATGCGTAATGCGTAACTACGCTGCAGGTTCATTATGCCGTCGTTTAGGTGTTGAAGAAGGTATCGAACTTACACCACCTACTTTCGAATTGTTCTTCAAAGATGATGCTTTAGGCGACCCAATGGTGAACGAATCTCAAGCAATCGCTTTAGGTTGGGCAACTGCTGAACAATTGGCTCAAATGAAAGAACTCACTCAAAAAGTGAATGTTGTACTTAAAGACTTGTTCGCTCAAGGCAACATGCTTCTTGTTGACTTCAAACTTGAATTTGGTGTGTTCCACGACCGTATTGTTCTTGGTGATGAATTCTCTCCAGATGGTTGCCGTTTATGGGACAAAGACACCAAGAAAAAACTCGACAAAGACCGTTTCCGTCAAGGTTTAGGCGGTGTTGTCGAAGCTTATGAAGAAGTTGCTGCACGTATTGGTGTAGATTTATCTGATATCTAATATTGGATCATACTTCAAAAAACCGAGCTTTTTAGCTCGGTTTTTTATTGGATCAGAACTTATTGTTTATTTTAAATGTCTATATTTGATTTCATTTTTATGATTTGAAAATAAAAAGTGAAGAGCAGTCTAAACACAAATATTTCTGTTAAAACAGCAGAAAATTCTCAAAAAATGACCAACATATTTCTTTTGATATTCCTTGTTACACTTCGTTTTTGAGTCTATGAAATATAAAATCTACAGATTCATGCCTAGGTGAACGCTGTCATTTTATTATATGATGCAAAGGTATGACACGATGTATTCTTATTATCTCTGTATTTTTAAAGGAATAGTCAATTTTTCTTCACAGTTTCTCTGCAATTTTCTTGTAGAGTGATCAGTGTAAGAATAACGATACTTAAGAGGGCTTATCATGAAAAAGATGTTGACTGCATTAGCAATTTCTTTCAGTGTTTTGGCTACAGTCAGCACAATGACGCATGCAGGTCCCCATTACGATCGTGATGGCTATGAACAGCGTGGTCATGGGAATAAAAAAGGATTTCGTGATTTTCAACAGGATGATGACCAAATCAAAGAACAACGCCGTGAACGTGAAGAGCGTGGTTTCCGCCGTTTGCAACAACATAAATGGCAAACAGGCTATGTGATGCCACAGCATTATCGTGGTAATCGTTATAAAGTAGACTATAAAGACAGTAATTTACCAAAGCCGTCTCGTAATCAACAATGGTACAAAATTAATAATGATTACATTTTAGTCGATTCAGACAATAATAATATTGTCAGTATTCGTGGTATGTAACCCGCTATGTCATCATTTACCCAAGCATCTGCTTGGGTTTTTTATTTTTTATGTAATGCCATATACCATTTACGTGCAATGAGCTGCAAGGGTCTCGACAATAAAGAATAATAAGTCCCATTACAACTCATCTAAGTTGATCATTCTTTTAACATATCCTATTTTGAGGAAGACAAGCTAAATAGGTTTATTTTTGTCTTCATCAAATCTTCATATATTTCACAATTCAACTAAATCTCCCTCACCGTTTATCTCCAATTGTTGCGTAAATTGACTTTATCGAAAGAAATTTAAAACATAATGGAGTATCTTATGAACAAGGTCATCACCGGCATTGCTTTATCTCTCAGCGCATTCATAGCAACTTCTGCAATGGCTGCTCCACAAGATCATCAAAATAATTACCGTTATGCACAACAAGCAAAATGGGATCAAAGACATGATCACCGTTGGGACAATAATCGTTATGAACGTAATCATCGTGTGAATCCAAGCCGTGAATGGCGTTCTGGACAATATTTACCGAGCCAATTTAGTGCTTCACGTTATCAAGTCAATTATAAAAACCATCGTCATTTACCTAAGCCAGGTAAATATCAACAATGGTATCAAGTAAATGGTGATTATATTTTAGTCAATGAACGTAATAATCGTATTATTCGTATCATTGGTTAATGCAATATTTTTCTTGAAACTTCAATTAGCCCAACTTTGTTGGGCTTTTTACATGTATAAAAGCTTAAGTAAACCAAGCAAAACTCAACAATGGTACAAAGTTGTACGGTAACTATGTCTTGATCAATAAGACAAATCATAAAATTGTCAAAGTGATCGGTTAATGTAAGATTCTCTCCCAACGCTTTATATCTTCTCAACAAGGTATAAAGCTTTTTCCTAACACCTGGGGTCTATGTAAAAGACCTCAGGTGTTTTTTTCTCTGCACTATGCCGAAGCAGTATTTTTTGTTTAGAATTACCTATTGAATACCACACATTGAGATGGGCAATATGCAATCTGAACATACTGAAATCACCCACAGCACAACACAGCAATATGTGCATTGGTTTCGCCATTCAGCACCCTATATCAATGCCCATCGTGCTAAAACATTTGTGCTGATGTTTGGTGGTGAAGCGGTTGAACATGAAAATTTTCAACATATTATTCATGATATTGCCCTCCTACACTCCTTAGGTATTCGTCTGATTTTAGTGCATGGTGCACGCCCACAAATCAATGAAAACTTAAAAGAAAAAGGCATTCAAAGCCCAATTCATATCAACCGTCGTGTCACCACACGCGAAGCTTTAAGCTGTGTGATGAATGCTGTAGGTTCAATTCGTCTACAAATCGAAGCATTATTGTCTATGGGACTTGCCAACTCTCCTATGTTTGGCGCGCGCATCGATGTCGTTTCAGGTAATTTTGTCACCGCTAAACCCTATGGCATCCGCGATGGCGTAGATTTTCAACTGACAGGTGAAGTACGTACCATTGATACGGAAGCCATACAACGTCATTTGGACAATCACAATATCGTCGTTCTCGGTCCAACAGGTTACTCCACTACGGGGGAAGTCTTTAACTTATTGGCAGAAGAAGTTGCCACTAAAACGGCGATTCATCTCAAAGCAGATAAGTTGATTTTTTTGGGTAATCAGCAAGGTTTGATGGATGAATTTGGGCAACTATTACGTGAAATTACGCCGCATCAGCTCGATCAACATATTTTAAAATACCAAGATTCAAATTTTGAAATTGCATTACATTTGCACAATGCAAAAGAAGCTTCACTCAAAGGTGTGCATCGTGTGCATTTATTGTCATATGCTTATGATGGCGCATTGATTGAAGAACTCTTTACTCGTGATGGACATGGCACCATGATCACCGATGCCCATTATGAAGAAGTCCGTATGGCAAATATTGGGGATGTCGGCGGTTTAATTAATTTATTAAGACCACTCGAAGAAGAAGGTATTTTGGTTTACCGTTCTCGCGAACGTTTAGAAAATGAAATTGAGCAATTTGCAGTGATTGAACGTGATGGTACGATTCTCGCTTGTGCCGCACTCTACCCTATTCCTGCCGCAGCCAATGAAATTCGATCTGCTGAAATTGCCTGTGTTGCCGTTCATCCAAGTTATAGAAAATCTAATCGTGGCAGTCAAATTTTGCATTTCTTAGAGGAAAAAGCCAAACACATGCAAATTCAACAACTCTTTGTGCTGACGACACGCACCGCACATTGGTTCTTAGAACATGGTTTTGCAGCTGCGAGTGTTGATGATTTACCTGAAGCACGACAAGCGTTATATAATTATCAACGCAATTCCATGGTATTTAATAAACGTATTTAACCCCATACAAAAGCGCTTTTATCTTCATTTTTGCTAAGGATATTCTTTCAGATACTGAAACATACTGAATTTATCCTTAGTCAATCTTCTGCTTTATATAGGTATTTATTTTATAAAAAGATTTATTTCATAATTCTCAATCAATTAGAAAAACAATGTGCATTTTAGCACTGTATTTTATTTGCACAATTTTAGATAAGTTTGCCACTTTTATTTTTATCTTTTTTTTTTATGTCTAATCATCAAAATCTTATTTTTTGGAAAATAGAATTATCTCTAAGCTGATGCTCATTCACTTTGTTCAACATTGAAAGTTTAGGAGCATCCTGTTCATGGCACATCTTTTTCAACCTTCTTGGAAAAAAATCACACTACTGAGTGCCAGTCTTGCTGCGATCATGATGCTTACTGCATGTTCTAAACCAACAGAAACGACCACTTTAAATATTGGTTATCAAAAATATGGTCTATTGCCCATTATCAAAGCCCGTGGCGACTTAGACAAAGCTTTAAAAGAAAAAGGCGTCAATGTGAAATGGGTCGAATTTCCTGCTGGCCCACAACTGCTTGAAGGTCTAAATGTCGGCAGTGTGTCTTTTGGAGAAGCGGGTGAAGCACCGCCCATCTTTGCTCAAGCAGCGAACTCAAATTTAGTTTATGTAGCAAACCAACCTGCTGCACCCAAAGCAGAAGCTTTGATCGTACCCAAAGATTCATCGCTTAAAACTATACAAGACTTGAAAGGCAAACGAGTTGTTTTAAATAAAGGCTCTAACGTGCATTACTTACTGTTAAAAGTCTTAGAAGCCAACAACTTAAAGCTTGAGGACATTGATGTGGTGTATTTACCACCTGCTGATGCACGTGCCGCATTTGAAAAAGGTGCTGTCGATGCTTGGGTAATTTGGGATCCATTCTTTGCGTCTGCTGAACAACAACTGGGTGCAAAAGTTTTAGCAACAGGTGAAAACCTCGTAAGTAATCATCAATTTTATTTGGCAGATCGTAAATTTGCTGAACAGCATCCTGAAATTTTAAAAGCAGTGGTGAATGAGCTCAATACCACCACACAATGGGTATCTCAGCATCAAACTGATGCGGCAAAACTGTTAGAAAAACAAACTGGATTATCTGCTGATATTCTCTCTACCTCAATTTCTCGTATGGGCTTTGGTGTAAAACCAATTTCCAATGAAGTGGCAAAAGAACAGCAATATGTTGCCGATGCCTTTTATCAACAAAAACTTATTCCAAACAAAATCAATATCCAAGCAGCTATTTTGGCAAATTAAAACCCAATAACATCACACTGACTGAGGACATATACATGACCCAACATCAAAATGATACACACGCAACATCATGGTTACACGTTTCAGGTCATGGCATGACCGCCATGTTACTTGCTTGTGCGATGTTGGGCACAACTGCAGTTTGGGCAGTAGATCCGAGCGTCAAAGAGTTACGCATCGGCTTTCAAAAAAGTTCGATTAACTTCGCCATTGCCAAGCAACAAAAGTTATATGAAAAAGAGTTTCCAAATGCCAGAATTTCTTGGAATGAATTTCCTGCAGGACCACAAATTTTAGAAGCATTGGCGGTGGGTTCTATCGATGTAGGTGTGACAGGCGATACACCACCTGTCTACGCACAAGCTGCCAATAAACCCTTGTATTACATTGCTTATGAAGCTGCAAAGCCTTTGGCATCGGCCATTTTAGTCCCCAAAACCTCGAAGTTGACTCAACTCAGTCAATTAAAAGGCAAACGTATTGCTGTTCAAAAAGGCTCTAGTGCGCATTATCTCTTGGTACAAGCTGTACGTAAAGCAGGCTTACAGTGGACAGATATTCAACCGATTTGGCTCAGCCCTGCTGATGCACGAGCAGCATTTCAAAAAGGGGCGGTCGACGCATGGGCAATTTGGGATCCTTATTTTGCCTCTGCACAACTCGAAGACAAAGCTAAAGTATTGGCTTCAGGTCAAGGCTTAAGTCCAAATTATACGTTCTATTTGGCTTCGCCTGAGTTTGTAAAGAAAAATCCCCAAGCAGTGAATAGCATTATTCAACAAATCAATGTTGCAGATAAATGGGTGCAAGGCAACCGCGCAGCAACAGCACAAAGCATTGGACAAAGTACAGGTTTAAAACCTCAAGTCAGCCAAGTTTTTATTGAACGACGTCCAAAACCCTCTCGTGCTGCGCCATTAACTGCCCAAGTCATCGCAGATCAGCAACAACTCGCAAATCGTTTTGCTGAACTCAAAATTATTCCAAAACCGATCAACATTAAGCTAGCCGTTTGGACTGGTAAATAATCAACAAGGACCTGAGCAATGAAAATTTTTTGGTTTATTCCAACACATGGTGATAGTCGCTATTTAGGTACAAGCAAAGGCGCTCGCCAAGTAGATCATGCTTATATGAAACAGATTGCGGTTGCCGTAGACAACTTAGGCTATGAAGGGGTCTTGATTCCAACAGGACGTTCTTGTGAAGACCCATGGATCACAGCCGCAAGCCTGATTGATGCAACAAAAAATTTAAAATTCTTAGTTGCATTACGTCCAGGGGTCACAACGCCTGCATTGGCTGCACGTATGGCAGCAACTTTTGACCGCTTATCGAATGGTCGTGTCTTGCTTAACCTTGTTACAGGTGGTGATGAAGAAGAACTCAAAGGTGATGGTTTATATGAAGACCATGCCACACGCTATAAAACTGCAGCAGAATACACCACCATTTGGCGTGAAATTTTAAAACGTTCACATACCGGAGAATCTTTTAGTTTTCACGGCGAACGCCTCCATGTCGATGATGCTAAATTGCTTTATCCACCGATTCAAACACCCTATCCCCCACTGTGGTTCGGCGGTTCTTCTGAAGATGCCATTGAACTTGCAGCAGATCAGGTCGATACCTATCTTACATGGGGAGAACCACCAGCTGCAGTCAAAGAAAAAATTGCCGTGGTCAGAGCACGTGCTGAAGCCAAAGGTCGCCAACTCAATTACGGTATTCGCTTGCATGTGATTGTGCGTGAAACCAATCAACAAGCATGGCAAGCCGCAGAAGAGCTGATTCAATATGTCGATGATGCCACCATTGCTGCGGCACAGAAAAAATTCCAACAAATGGATTCTGTGGGTCAGCGCCGCATGGCTGAGTTACATAATGGTGATCGTACCAAACTCGAAGTTTCACCTAACCTTTGGGCAGGTGTGGGCTTAGTCCGTGGCGGTGCAGGTACCGCATTGGTTGGTGACCCACAAACAGTGGCAGATCGTATCCAAGAATATGCTGATTTAGGTATTAGTACTTTTATTTTCTCAGGCTATCCACACTTAGAGGAATCGATTCGTTTTGCAGAATTGGTATTCCCATTGTTGCCTTTGCAAACACGTCAAAAGCTCACTCAACCCAACTTAACAGGTCCTTTTGGTGAAATCGTTGCCAACAACTATACACCTGAGGAAAACAAGCAAAAAACACCTGAAAAGGAACTTGCATGACGACCCAGCTCAAAAATAAAAGCATCACAGTTTCACGTGAAACACCACAATTCTGGCAGCGATTACTGCCTTGGATTGTGCCCATTTTACTGATCATTGTATGGCAAATCGCTTCAAAAACAGGAATGCTTGAAAGCCGTGTTCTTCCTGCGCCAAGTGCTGTGGTGAGCGCCTTTTGGACGCTATTGGTCAGTGGTGAACTTTGGCAACATGTCAAAGTCAGTGCAGGTCGCGCCCTACTTGGCTTATTGGTCGGTGGCGGTTTAGGTTTATTGCTTGGTCTGCTCAATGGCTCATCCAAAATTGCATCAAATTTGCTGGATACCACTTTGCAAATGATCCGTAACATTCCTGCACTCGCATTGATTCCACTCGTGATTCTTTGGTTTGGTATTGATGAATCAGCAAAACTATTTTTAGTGGCTGTAGGTGTATTTTTCCCAATTTATATCAATACCTATCATGGTATTCGCTCGGTCGACCCTCAATTGATTGAAATGGGGAAAAGCTATGGTTTAACACGTTGGCAACTGTATAAAGACGTTATTTTGCCTGGCGCGATGCCCTCTATTTTAGTCGGTTTACGTTTTGCATTAGGTTTAGTGTGGGTTCTGCTAATTGTCGCTGAGACCATTTCTGCACAATCTGGTATTGGTTATATGACCATGAATGCCCGTGAGTTTTTACAAACCGATATCGTATTAGTCGGTATTTTACTCTACGCACTTTTAGGAAAATTAGCCGATGTCTTAGCACAAGGATTAGAACGCTATTTATTGCGTTGGCATTCAGGTTATCAAAAATAAGGAATACGCTCATGACCGATTTAAGCATCAGCCAATATGTCAATCATTTCGATATTTCAGACCATGCACAAGGCACACCAACCAAGTCAGGTGCAGAAATTCACATCGAACAATTGCATAAATTTTATGATGACGTCAAAGTGCTAGAAGACCTTGATCTCAACATTGAAGCAGGTGAATTCGTTGCCATCGTGGGACGTAGTGGTTGTGGTAAAAGTACCCTCTTACGTCTCATTGCAGATTTAGAACAACCCAGCTATGGTGAGATCAAATTCAAATCTGTGCAGAACTTTCGTGAAGGCATTACCTCAGATGATATTCGTGTCATGTTCCAAGACCCACGCCTTTTACCATGGAAAAGTATTGCAGATAATATCAAACTCGGATTAGCTCAATCACAATATGACAAAGCCGAACAATTATTAGAAAAAGTAGGCTTAAAAGAAAAAGCCAAACTGTGGCCATCTCAACTTTCAGGTGGACAACGCCAACGTACGGCACTCGCACGCGCATTATCACATACGCCACGTGTCTTATTGCTTGATGAACCTTTAGGTGCATTGGATGCACTCACACGCTTGGACATGCAGAATTTGATCGAAAAATTATGGTTAGAACAAGGTTTTACCACAATCTTAGTCACGCATGATGTCAGTGAAGCTGTCCAATTGGCAGATCGCATTATTTTGCTTGATCAAGGTCATATTGCGCAGCAATTTAAAATAGACCTTCCCCGTCCACGACAAAAAGGTGCTAAATTTGCAGAATTGGAACAACAAATTTTAAATACGGTATTGTCGACTTAATTTTATAATAATAACTTTAAATCTCTTAAAGTTATTATTTTTTAAATTAGAAAACATGTTTTATTAAATTGATTAAAAATTCTTAACAACCTAAAAATTTTTCTCTATTTAAAATTAAAATCAGCTTAAAAAAAAAGATTTATTTTCTTCCATATTTCCTACTGTATGCATTATTTTTGTGCATATAAATTAAATAAATACCTTTTTGGGATTAAATAATAAAACTTCATAATAAATGTGAAGAATATTTAAAAATAGTCACTTAGACCTGTGCACAAATCAGACATTTTACCGTACAATTTAGTGATTATTTTTTTAATTCAGTAATGCGATGGAACAAAAAAAGAGTGCTCAGAAACGACAGCAGTTGCTTAATGCTGCTTTAGACGTATTTTCTATTTACGGATTCAATGGTGCAAGTCTTGAGGAAATTGCCCAACTTGCTGAAATGCACAAATCCAATATTTTCTATTATTATGAAAATAAAGAAGCGCTATATGTTGAAGTCTTAACGACTGTGATGCAAAAATGGCTTGCCCCTTTACAAATGCTAGAAGCAGATTTAGAACCTGTTGAAGCGCTTAGTCATTATTTAACGACTAAAATAGAGGTTTCTCGTACACAGCCTAAAGCTTCTAAATTATTCGCTTTAGAAATTATTCAAGGTGCACCCCATATTTTACAGATCCTTAAAGGACCACTTAAAAAGCTTTTTAAACGTAAAGCAAAAGTGATTGCGACATGGCAAGAGCAAGGTAAAATTTCCGATCAAATTGATCCTGAGCTACTGATTATTAATATTTGGGGTTTAACTCAAAATTATGCTGATTTCAGTACCCAGATCGAGATGGTGACAGGTAAAACTTTAAAAAATAAAGTGATGTTCCAACGCTCTGTTCAACACACGATTCATATGATTTTATACGGTGTCATCCCAAGATAATTTGCACAGGCAAATTCTTGTATGGCATACGACCATAGAACACTATGGTCGCCAGATTTTTTATTTGGGCTCAAATACTTTTATATAATTCTAATAACTTTTGTGCACCAAATAATAAATTTTCTTCCCAATCTAAATGTGCTGTGTCGTTAGCACCATCGGTAATATATTTTACTGAAATTAAACGTACACCTAATTTTTTACAGACTTTGGCTAAGGCATAGCCTTCCATATCAACCAAATTACACGATACTTTCGGTAAACTGATTTCAAAATTATCCCCTGTGCCACACACACCTTTGGCTAAATCCTTAAAGTATGGTTCTAAATGAATCGCACTTGGAAAATGCTCATCCATAGGGGTGACACCCACCTCAAAACCTAAAGGTGATACATCCATATCACGTTGTACAAAAGTAGTGACTTCTACCAACTCATGTGCATTAAATACAGAGCTCCCTGCTGTACCTAAGTTTAATAAAGTTTTACATTGAGTGTTTTGGATAATTTCAAATGCTTTAAATGCAGCATTCACTTTACCAATCCCACTGTAATGTACCGCGATATTCTCTTGTTCGAATAAACCTTTTGACTCACTTGCGAGTGCCATCACTAAGGCTAAATCTTGTTTCATAACAATACTTCAATACTCAAAATCTAATGAAATAAAAATGGGAAAACAAAAAAGCCAACTTAAAATCAAGCTGGCTTTTTTACTTTGAACACTATTTTAGTCAAATAAACGGTCAAAGAATGATTTTTTCTTTGGTGATGATTTATTGTCATCACCATCCATAGTTGCTTGTAACTCTTTCAATAACTCACGTTGTCGTGCAGTTAGGTTAACAGGCGTTTCCACCACGATGCGGCAGAGTAAATCACCTTGCATACTGCTACGCACAGGTTTAACACCTTTACCACGTAAACGGAACATTTTACCTGTTTGTGTACCTTCAGGTATTTTCAAGCTCACACGACCTTCTAAAGTCGGAATCTCGATTTCTTTACCCAAAGCTGCATCTGCAATCGTTACAGGCACATCCATATATAAGTCAGCGCCATCACGTTGGAAAATTTCATGCTCACGCACAACCACTTCAACGTACAAATCACCGGCTTGACCATCACGAATGGCTTCGCCTTTACCTGTCAAACGTACACGATCACCATTATCTACACCTGCAGGAATCGTCACTTCAAGCGTTTGTTGACGATCTTTTACCCCTGAACCATGACAGGTATTACATGGGTTTTTAATGATTTTCCCTTGTCCACGACATGTGCTACAGGTTTGCTGAACAGAGAAGAAACCTTGTTGCATACGCACTTGACCCGCACCATGACAGGTTTTACACGTTTCAACATCATTTGGATTTTTAGACCCTTTACCATCACATACATCACATGGTGCAGGTGCTGTAAAGGTAACGGTTTTTTTCACCCCTTTTACAGCTTCTTCTAAAGTCAGTTCCATCACATAGCGTAAGTCAGACCCACGGCGTGCACGCTGTTGCTGACGACCACCGCCACCAAAAGCACCACCGAAAATATCGCCGAACTGGCTGAAAATATCTTCTGCGCTGAATCCGCCACCGCCGAAACCACCGCCGCCCATACCGCCTTCAAAGGCTTGATGCCCCATGCGGTCGTACATGCTACGTTTTTCGCTGTCGGATAAAACTTCATAAGCTTCAGCACATTCTTTAAACTTTTCTTCAGCTTCAGCGTTGTCTGGATTACGGTCTGGATGATATTTCATCGCCATCTTACGGTAGGCTTTTTTAATTTCATCATCACTAGCGGTTTTAGAAACGCTTAAAACCTCATAATAATCACGTTTAGCCATGATTGGCGATGCTCCACAAAATTTGATCAATCTTCACTGCCAAGTAAAATGGGGACACTGCTCCACTTTTACAAGTTCATTCATAAAAAATTTAGAATACAGCTTTACTTTTTAGATATTTATTGAAACCTTTCAACCATGCATTCAGTAGGTATAGCCATGAAATTGCGCTAAAAACCACCCCAATCACAGTACATGCTTTAACCCAAAGCATCGAGTCCCAATAAAAGAAAATCAGCGGAATGAACCACAAAGCAGCAAAAGCAGCTAAAAGAAGAAAAATAATGATATTTCGCATGACCCATAAAGCTTGGGCTTGAATCCAAACCTCTGGGTTTTCAGCTACAGCAACTTTACGTGCAAGAAAATACGAAATAACGGCGCTAATTATTGTGAATAATGCGAGAAACATAAAGACGTAAGAGATCGTCATATAGCGACGATGCTGTTTGAGATTGTCTTGCCCCATAGGTGATTTTTTATACCTCAATCCATCACATCATTTTACATATTTTGTGTGGAAACATCTAATACGACTTACTAGAAAAATTTTAGGTGCTACTATATTGAATTTTTCAAAAGTTCGCACCTAAATTTCATAAATTTCTAGGCAGATTTTGCATATTTTTTTACTTTGAACCATGCAGCATAAAGCGCGGGTAGAAAAAATAATGTTAAAAGTGTCGCAATGATCAAACCGCCCATAATCGCGACAGCCATAGGGCCAAAGAAAATACTGCGAGATAATGGAATCATCGCCAAGACCGCAGCGAGCGCTGTTAGAATAATCGGTCTAAACCGCCGCACTGTAGCATCTAAAATAGCATTCCATGGATCCTGCCCAGATAAAATATCTTGCTCGATTTGATCAATCAGAATCAGTGAGTTACGCATGATCATGCCCGATAACGCAATCGTGCCAAGCATGGCGACAAAACCAAACGGCTTATTTAACAAGAGCAAGAATAACACAACGCCAATTAAACCCAATGGCGCAGTTAAAAATACGATGAATGAACGTGAAATACTCTTCAGCTGAATCATCAATAAGGTAAACACAACCGCAAGAAATAACGGCATACCTGCATTGACTGAGCTTTGTCCTTTAGCGGATTCTTCAACTGTTCCGCCCACTTCAACTAAATAACCATTTGGCAATTCAGTACGCAGTTGATCCATCTGTTCAGACAACTCGCCCACCACAGTGGCAGGTTGTAAATGGCTCCGAATATCTGCACGTACCGTAATCGTCGGTAAACGATTGCGATGCCAAATCAAACCATCCTCAAATTTATAGTGAATATTGGCAATTTGCGATAACGGCACTGCCCCCCCTTGGGTTGTCGGTATAGCTAAATTTGCAAGTGAACCCACTTCGATGCGTTCTGCCTGATCACCACGCAAGCGAATATCAATCAACTCACGTTTTTCACGATATTGATGAATCATTGCCCCAGAAATTGAACTATTTAAAAAATTGGCAATATCTACACTGCTCACGCCCATTTGACGTGCACGGTCTTGGTCAATTTGCAATGAAATGATTTTACTTGGCTCACCCCAATCTAAATGCACGTTGGTGGTGTTGGTGTTTTGTCCTACGATGCCTGAAACTTTGTGTGCAAGCTGACGTACGGTATTTAAATCTTCACCCGATACACGATATTGAATTGGATAACCGACAGGTGGACCATTTTCCAATAATGCCACGCGAGTACGTACTTGTGGTAACAGTTGACGAATTTGGGTGTCTAAGGATTGACGAATTTCATCACGGTCATCTAAAGATGATGCCAAAACGACAAACTGTGCAAAACTTGCTTGCGGTAACTGCTGATCAAGCGGTAAATAAAAACGTGGTGAATCTGTTCCGACATAGGCCACATAATTATCAATGCCCTTTTGTTTGGCTAAAAATGCTTCAACCTTTTTCACCGCTTGTTCAGTCGCAGCCAAAGATGCCCCTTCTTCTAATTTTAAATCAACCAAAATTTCAGCACGATTTGACGGTGGGAAAAACTGCTGCGGCACAAACTTAAACATCACGACCGACAAAGCAAAAATAGCAACAGTGACCGCAATGACAGTTTTACGATACATCACACACGCATTGACCAATGCTCTAAAACGTTGGTAAAACTTGGTTTGATAAGGGTCATAGTGTTCATTGCTATGATGCACGATAGCCTGCGATTCATGTTGCTTGCGTAGACGTGCCCATAAACGTTGATACCACGGCGCTTTTTGTACTGTTTGATTAAAATCAGGTAAAAGTTTGTCGCCTAAATATGGGACAAAAACGACAGCTGCAATCCATGACACAATCAATGCAATGGTCACCACTTGGAAAATCGAACGCGTATATTCACCTGTACTTGACGCTGCTGTTGCAATGGGCAAAAAACCTGCGGCAGTAATCAAAGTCCCTGTCAGCATCGGGAAAGCGGTACTTGTCCATGCATAACCCGCGGCTTTCATACGGCTATAGCCTTGTTCCATTTTAATTGCCATCATTTCAACCGCAATAATGGCATCATCCACCAAAAGACCTAAGGCAAGAATCAATGCTCCCAAGGAAATTTTATGCAATCCAACATCGAATAAATTCATCCCTGCAAAAGTCATTGCAAGAACCAATGGAATGGAAAAAGCCACCACCAAACCTGTACGGAAACCCAGTGAGAAAAAACTCACCAATAACACGATAATAACGGCTTCTGCTAAAACCTGAATAAACTCATGAATACTACGTTGTACCGCCACAGGTTGATCGGATACTTTTTGTAGCTGCATCCCAAGCGGCAAGGTTTTTTGTAGATGGGTAAATTCTGTCTCTAAATTTTTGCCTAAGGCAATGATGTCACCCCCTTTGCGCATAGACACTGAGATCCCAATGCCATTTTCACTATTAAAGCGCATACGAGGCTGTGCAGGTTCGCTAAAACCACGATAAACCTCAGCCACATCGCCCAATTGAATGGTTTTATCTCCCACCAATAATGGCATTTGTTTTAAATCATCAACTGATTTTAAAGCACCGCCTACACGGACTTGAATACGGTCTGAACCAGTTTCAAAAAAACCTGCACTCGCCATGCTATTTTGTTTTTGTAATGCGTCTTGAATGGCGGTAACAGGGATACCCAGTTGAGTAGCTTTGGTATTTGACAGTTCAATCCAAATTTTTTGGTCTTGTAAGCCCACAAGCTCAACTTTACCCACGTCTTTCACCCGTTGTAACTGAAGCTGTAAACGGTCTGCGTATTCTTTCAAAGTAGCATAGTCAAAATCTTTGCCTGTTAAAACGTAAATATTACCGAAAGTATCGCCAAATTCGTCATTAAAAAACGGACCTTGCACCCCACTAGGCAGTTGATGCTGAATGTCACCGACTTTCTTACGAACTTGATACCACACATCAGGAATCTCACTAGATTTCAACGAGTCTTTGGCAACAAATGTAACCAATGATTCACCTGGGCGTGAATATGCTGCGATCCGATCATACAACCCTGTACTCATCAGCTGTTTTTCAATACGATCTGTCACTTGCAATGACACTTCTTCTGCCGTTGCCCCCGGCCAATAGGTCTGTACAACCATCACTTTAAAGGTAAATGGTGGGTCTTCACTTTGAGAAAGTTTAGAATAAGAAAGGCTCTAGACTAGCAAAATGATTATGTTAGTCTAGAATCATGATAGAAAACAGTAAATTAAGTCACTACAAGATTAAAAAAATTATTCAATGCTTTTGTGTTGATATTCCTGCTTCCAAAACAGCCTTATTACTCAATTTAAATCGTAATACGATTAACTATTGGTACATGCTTTTTAGAGAAACTATCTATGATCATCAAACAGATTTAAGAGCTAAGTTTGTTGGTTCAATAGAAGTAGATGAAAGCTATTTTGGAGCGAAAAGGCAACGTGGGTTTCATGGAAAGTTAAAGCGTGGTCGTGGGACTCTAAAACAGCCAGTATTTGGAATATTCGAACGTAATGGGCGCGTCTATACTGAAATCGTACCTGACTGTAAAATGAAGACTTTACAAGAGGTTATCATTGGTAAAGTTTCACTTGAGAGTGTGATTTATAGTGATGGATGGCGTGGCTATAATGGTCTTGTTGATGTGGGCTATTCAAAGCATTTTAGGGTAAATCACGGAGCAAATGAGTTTGCTAGAGGAGAATGTCATATAAATGGAATAGAATCATTTTGGAGCTTTTGTAAAAGAAGGCTAGCAAAGTTTAACGGCATATCAAAAGAGTACTTTGATTATCATCTTAAAGAAACTGAATGGCGTTGGATGAGGGAACCTAATGAGTTAGCAACTGAGCTGTGGAACCTCATTAGGTAAAATTAAGTGTAAATCTGCTAGTCTAGAGCCTAAGAAAATATGCCCACTATACCGAGCAAAATCATAAAATAAAGGACTAAACCTTTATTCCTCAGCGCCCATTCAGACAAGTTAAAGGATTGAAATGCATTCATCATTACACTCCTTTATTCAGGCTAACAACACGATTTTCACGATCGATCGCTTTAATTTTTTGTTTTTCTCTCAGTAAATGCACACCACCGATCACCACCCAATCATTTGTAGTTAAACCTGTGAGAATGGGTACACTGTCACGTCCATAAGCGCCTAAGCGCACAGGTACTTTACGAATCGTTTGATCGCTATTCACCACCCAAACATAAGGCTGATCATTATTTGCCGAAACACTAGATAACGGTACGCTTAAGACATGCCCCACATTTTGATTAAAGAAGACGCGTGCACTTTGCCCAAGCTGAATGACAGACTGCCCTTCTCTCAATGCTACTTTGACACTAAAAGTACGCGATTGGTCTGCCGCAGGTGAAATTTCACGGACATAAGCAGCAAATTTATCTTGAGGTTTTGACCACAATGTCACCCATGCATCTTGCCCAACTTTGATCTGTGTAATGGCTTGTTCAGGTACACCAATAACAACATCACGCTCACCATCAATTGCCAATTGATAAGCAGTTTGTCCTGCGGCCAGTACTTGTCCAACTTCAATATTACGTTGGGTAATGACCCCATTTTTATTGGCAAGCAATTGGTTATAACGCGTTTGGTTTGCCGTCACTTCATAATTGGCTTGTGCTTGTTTCAATGTCGATAACGCAGCCTCATACTGATTTTTCACCGCATCATATTGTGAACGGCTCACTGCATTACTCGGCAGCAATTGTTGAAAACGTTTAAATTCATCACCTGCAGTTTTCACTGAGGATTGTGCATTTTCGAGTTGCGCTTTGGCTGAGTTGAGCTGTAGTTGAGCATCTTTAATATCAAGTTTTGCCAGAATCTGCCCGACTTTAACCCGATCTCCAACATCGACATAACGTTCTGTAATCTGTCCCCCCACACGAAATGCCAATGCCGTGCTTTGGCGAGCTTGTACATCACCTGCATAACTTTTTTGGTCTTCATTCGAGGTCATGGGCTGTGTGACCATCACAAAAGGAATTTCTTCCGCTTCTGGCGCTGGTTTTTGACACCCCGCTAAAACCACACTACACATCACCATCATGCTAATAATACTTGCTTTAAAAATACTCATACGCAATGCTCTTATTGAAACGTTTTTTTTCGGGCAGAATAGACATCAAGTAAATGAATGTTTTATCGATCTTGTGATCAATCACATACTGATCATGATTTAATTCCTTTTGAAAATTTTCAATTTTTAATTAATATACCGTAAGGTACATTAATTATTTTTGAATGCAAAAGTAAATGACCTAATTGACTTTTTTTGGAAAATTTAGTGCACACACATGTTGGTCGTCCAAAAGACTTAGAAAAACGAAAGCAGATTTTAGAAGCAGCCAAAGCATTGTTTTTATTACATGGTTATCATGGCTCAAGTATGAATCAAATTGCTAAAGCGGCAGGTGTGACTAAACTGACGGTCTATAACCATTTTCAAGACAAAGAAAATTTATTTACCTGTGCTATTGAGGAAACCTGTGAAGAATCCATTAATGCTCGACCATTAGGTTTAAATGCACATAGCGATTTTAAAGCTTGTTTTTATCAAGCCTGTGAATTGGCAATGAATATCATTTATTTACCTGAAGCCCTTAAACTCGATCATTTACTGCTCGAACTTGCTGCACAAAAAAATCCACTTGCTCTAAAATTTTATAATGCTTCACACCAACGTATGTGGAACGTTTGGCAAGAGTTTTTACAACAAGCCACAACCTTTAAGTTTATTCGCCCTGATGAAATCGAGAAACAGACTGATCTGATTCTGTCGTTATTATTGGGAGTACGTCATCATGAAGTGTTACTTGGTATTCGCCCTATACCCGATGCTCAAGAAAAACATCTCATCATTCAAGAGAGTATAGATTTATTCCTTTTACGCTATAACCCGATGTGAATGTATTGAATTTCTAAATAATACTTCTGGTTTTTTTACGGCATACTGTTTTTAAGGATATAAATCGCTGTTGAAATCGCCGACTGCTTTTCTACTTTTGTAGGGGGTCTACTTGGAATGTCAGCATAGCAAGTTATAGTCATCAGGATAAGAATTGGAGAATAGCAATGATTCAACAAATTAATGCTCCACTGCGTGAGGATGTACGTTTACTCGGGAATCTTTTAGGTGAAACCCTAAAGGAACAAGCGGGACAAGATTTGTTTAATCAAATTGAGCAAATTCGTGCCTTAGCCAAAGGTGCACGTGATGGTCAAGTTGAAGCAGAAAAACAACTCGAACAATTATTTCTTCACTTAAAAGATGATGAGATTTTGCCACTGACTCGTGCATTTTCACATTTTTTGAATTTTTCAAACATTGCTGAGCAATATCATGTCGTGCGTAGTCGTCGCCAAAGTGAGTTTGATGAAAATGAACCCTCTCCAAATGTACTCGTTCCGCTCTTTGAACAATTTAAAAATAAGAACATCACGACTACTCAACTTTACCAACAAGTCTGTGAACTGAGCATCGAATTAGTGCTTACGGCACATCCAACTGAAGTCAGTCGCCGTACCTTGATTCAAAAGTATGATGGTATTAATAATTGTCTATCCAAATTTGACCAACAAAAACTTACACCTAAACAACGTGCAGAGGTTTTAGCAGATTTAAAACAATTGATCTGTTCTGCATGGCAAACGGATGAAATTCGTCAGCACCGCCCAACCCCTGTAGATGAGGCAAAATGGGGCTTTACCACCATTGAGCAAACCTTGTGGAATGCTGTGCCAAAATTCATCCGTGAATTAGATGACTTAGTACAACAAAATTGCGACAAAGCTTTACCTTTAGACATTTCGCCAATTCGCTTTGCATCATGGATGGGGGGTGACCGTGATGGTAATCCAAACGTGACCCACAACATTACCCAAGAAGTTTTGTGGTTATCCCGTTGGAAAGCGACAGACTTATATGTACGTGATATTGAAGACTTACGTTGGGAGCTGTCCATCGCTGCATGTTCAGATGAACTCAAACAAGCCTTAGGCAGTGAACATCCTGAACCATATCGTGAATATTTACGTGCAACTCGTACCCGCTTAAAGGCTACTCGTCAATGGTTAGCAAGTAAGCTGCAAGGACAACATTCCGATGTAGACCGCAGTCTGATCATTCGCCATAAAGATGAACTCTTACAACCACTGCTGCTCTGCTATCGTTCATTGATTGACAGTAATTTACCTGAAATTGCCAATGGCAAATTGCTCGACTTTATTTATCGGGTGAATTGTTTCGGTATTGAATTGCTCAAACTCGATATTCGTCAGGAATCAGGTCGTCATCGCCAAGCGATTTCAGCAATTACCGAATATTTAGGACTTGGCAATTTTGAAACGTGGACAGAACAAGCACGTCAAAATTTCCTCATTCAAGAGTTACAAAGCAAACGTCCACTCTTGCCAAAGCATTTAAATGAACCTGCCAATAGCCTGATTGAACATCCTGATGTACAAGAAGTGTTTGCCACAATGCGCACGTTGGCAGAACAGCCCAAAGAAAGTTTAGGTGCTTACATCATTTCTATGGCGGAATATCCAAGTGATGTTTTAGCTGTTTTACTCTTGCAAAAAGAAGCAGGTATTGAGCATCCATTACGTGTGGTGCCGTTATTTGAAACTTTAAAAGATTTGGACAGTGCCGCAAATACCATGAACACCTTGTTCAATATGCATTGGTATAAACAGCATATTCAAGGCAAACACGAAGTCATGATTGGTTACTCAGACTCGGCTAAAGATGCAGGCTTCATGTCAGCAAACTGGGCACAGTATCGTGCCCAAGAAGAGTTAACTGCTGTGGCAAAACAACACGGCGTACAATTGACGCTGTTCCATGGTCGTGGCGGTTCAATCAGTCGTGGTGGTGCACCAACGCAACAAGCATTATTCTCACAACCACCAGGGTCAATTTCAGGTGCGATTCGCGTCACTGAACAAGGCGAAATGATTCGCTTTAAATTTGGTTTGGAAGAGATTGCCTTACAAAATCTAGAAATTTATACCGCTGCTACACTTGAAGCAACCTTACTACCACCACCTGAACCTAAACAGGAATGGCGTGATTTGATGCACACCATGACGGATTTATCCGTACAGGTCTATCGTCAAACGGTACGTGAAAACCCACACTTTGTTAAATACTTACGCACCGTAACACCTGAACTCGAATTGCAAATGCTGCCGCTCGGTTCACGTCCTGCAAAACGTAAAGTCAGTGGGGGCATTGAGTCATTGCGTGCGATTCCATGGGTCTTTGCATGGACACAAATCCGTTTGATGCTGCCAGCATGGCTCGGTACAGGTGCCGCAATTAACCAAGTGATTCATCAAGGACAAAAAAATCTGTTGGATGAAATGCTCGCAGAATGGCCATATTTCCAAACCTTAATCGATATGCTCGAAATGGTTTTGTCAAAAGCAGATTCTAATATTGCACTGTACTATGAATCGCATTTAACCGATGACGAAGACCTCAAAGTATTGGGGGCTGAATTACGTCAACGCTTACATGATGCAGTACAAACATTGTTGGCAATGAAAGGTGAATCGCAACTTTTAAGCTCAAATGATGTTCTAGATCAAGCGATGAAAGTACGTAAGCCGTATCTATTGCCTTTGCATTTACTACAAGCGGAATTGATGAAACGCCGTCGTGCCTATTTGGTTGAAAAACAAGCCGAACATACTCCTGTAGATCATGCCCTGATGGTGAGTATTGCAGGAATTGCGGCTGGATTGCGTAACACAGGCTAAAAAGCAGACATCTCAAAACAGGAGAGCACAATAAATGCTCTCCCTTTTTGGCAAAATTTTTATTTTTGGATAAATTTGTCTCTTGCCGCTTCATTAAAAATAAAAAAATTCATCCATAAATTAATATTTAATTCTGCATTTTTTTAATTTTATATATTTTTAATACTTTGATTTTGTTTATTTAGATTTTAAAAAAATTTTACCAAATGGTATAAGTCACCAATAATTCCTAATAAATGCAACCCTTTAGTTTGACTAAAATGATTAAAACTCAATAGCAGAAAGAGTATGATGGGCGCAATTTGTTTTTTGAGCGCTCAATTTATGTCCAATTGGTTTCCCAAATGGCGTCCTTATCATGGCAGTATCGATGCACGGCCTGTCGGAACGAATGAATATCTCCCTCCTGCTCAAAGTGTTGTTCTCGGCATCCAACATGCTTTCGCGATGTTTGGCGCAACCGTACTCGCACCCTTTTTAATGGGCTTCGATCCCAATCTTGCGATTTTAATGTCAGGGATTTGTACGATCTTGTTCTTTATCATCACCGGTGGTCGAGTTCCAAGTTATTTAGGATCTAGCTTTGCCTTTATTGGTGTCGTCATTGCAGCAACAGGTTATGCCGCATCAGGTACAGGTGCGCCGAATGTGAATATTGCCCATGCAGCAGGCGGGATTATGGCATGTGGTATTTTATATGCTATTTTCGGTTTTATTGTCATGGCGACAGGCACAAAATGGATCGAAAAACTCATGCCTCCTGTCGTTACAGGCGCCGTCGTCATGATTATTGGTCTAAACCTTGCTCCTGTCACAGTCAAAGGTGTTGCTGGTAATAACTTTAATATGTGGATGGCATTGGTCACTGTACTGTGCATGGGCTCAATTGCCGTATTCACCAAAGGTTTATTACAACGCTTATTGCTTTTAGTCGGTTTATTGTCAGCGTATTTGATCTATTTTATCGTTGCCAATGTCATGGGCAATGGTACACCGATTAACTTTGCGCCCATCCAAGAGGCTGCTTGGTTTGGTATCCCAAGCTTTCACTCACCTGTTTTTGATGTCAATGCTATTCTCATCATTGCTCCGATTGCTTTGATTTTAGTGGCTGAAAACTTAGGTCATATCAAAGCGGTTAGTGCCATGACAGGTGAAAATCTTGATCCGCATATTGGTAAAGCGTTTGTCGCAGATGGGATCGCAACGACACTGTCTGGTGGTGTTGGCGCACCAGGGATGACCACCTATGGTGAAAACATTGGTGTTATGGCGGTCACTCGAGTTTACTCGACTATTGTCTTTGTCATCGCAGGTGTATTTGCTATTTTCTTAGGTTTTTCACCTAAGTTTGGTGCGGTGATTCACACCATTCCGACTGCAATTTTAACAGGTGCTTCGATTGTGGTTTTTGGTCTAATTACCATTGCAGGTGCGAAAATTTGGATCGAAAATAAAGTTGATTTTTCCAAAAATAAAAATTTGATGGTTGCAGCAGTCACCATTATTTTAGGTACTGGTGATTTTGCCCTTCAATTTGGTGACTTTAACTTAGGTGGAATTGGTACTGCAACATTTGCAGCATTGATTTTAAACTGGTTCTTTAGTCTAAAAGATCCATCTGAATAAAATAATAAAAGCATAAATTTATATTTTAAAAGCAGCTGAGAAGCTGCTTTTTATATTTTCACCAATACTAAGCAACATATGTCTAGAATAAAAAATATATTGATCAAAGTTTAGGGGGGATTCTTCATCCCCTTAACTCAACTCGGTTAAGGGCTTTTTATTTCTATCGTTGAAACATTAACGTTGTTGGCTGTCTAATAACGCCTTTAAGCAAGGAGAAAAGAATAAATGACCTTGGTACATGCCTTTTAAAGTTTTCGCCATCACCATGACCCAAAGCATCATCAAAATTGCTGCAAATGCCAAACCTGTATTCACAATAAAACTCACATGCAACTGATGCCCCAGATTTAACACTGCCAAAGTAAATACACCCAATGGAAATGTCAGTCCCCACCAACCGAGGTTAAACGGTAAGTCTGTGGCCGCATGTTTCAATGTAGTCAACACGGCTATGGCAAACCACCACACCCCAAAGCCAAGCAGGATAAAACTCGCTACGATGCCTGCATTTTTAAAGAACACACCCAATTGTTCTAACTGAATATAAGCCAAGACTTGTGGTGCTTGAGCACCTAAAACCAACAATGCCAATGCCCCTGTACCAATCGGTCCCAAAGCCAGCCAACCACTGATTGCCAATTCTTTGCCAGGCAGTTTATGCAATGCCAGACGTAACATTAAAATGGTCAAGATTGCAAAAGCAGGCAATACAGACATACCCCATAGTATATAACTTGCAAATAAAATACCGACTGCCTGTTGCCCTGCTGCCAAATGCGCCAACAATAAACCACCAGAAGTTGCTGTGACTTCACACGCCACGATTGGCAGTAACCACATTGCAGTCATGCTATGTAACTGATGCTCTTGCTTATAGAACATACAAAATGGAACCAATACCCCGATGCCCACTGCTAAAATCGCATCCACGAACCACAGGACTTGTGCGATCTGAATCGCGACATCACCATACAATGCAACGCCATATTTTAAAAAGCCATTGAGTACTGTCGCTAAACCCATCGGAATCGCACCTAAAAACAATGCCATGCTTGGGTGGGAAAAAATCTGCTTTGCTTCCTGAGGATAAATCAACCAACGTAATGCATAAACTAAGCTAAATACGATGAATACAAACGCGTTGAATTGCCATAATGCTGTTGCCCCTTGCCATAAAATCTCTTGTGCAAATGGAAATTCGGGTAAAATCAATGCCACCACACCTGTGCCCATGGTCATGGTGAACCAGTTCGGGGTAAACTGCCGAATCACATTACGGCTTTGTTTCAGTTGATAAAATGGCTTTTTCATGGCTTTTTCCTCATTTCAGCAGATAAATTGATTATAAAAGGCCTTATTAATAAATAAAATTGATTTGTTTTTATAAAATGAATCAGTTTTATTGATATAAATGTATATTCACATTAAAAATTTCTGGATAAAAACACAACAACAAAGACGAAACTGTGAGAATATGGCAATATATATCCTTTCAAATTTTAAGTTTATTTTGAAATCATGCAGCTGTTACGTCTAAATGCCTTAGCACCGAATTTACAATTGCCCCAAACCGCAGTGACGATTGGCAATTTTGATGGTGTCCATTTGGGACATCAAGCCATGGTTTCTCAACTTCAGGAAGTTGCTCAAGCCAAAAATCTGAAAACATTGGTGATGATTTTTGAGCCACAACCATTGGAATTTTTTAAAGCTTATGATGCACCACCACGCATCACCTCACTCAGAGAAAAAGTAGAATATTTGACTGAATTGGGTGTGGACTACATTGCGATTGCGAAGTTTGATAATCAATTCCGTAGTCTGAGCGCTGAAAATTTTGCTGATGTTTTAAAAGATAAACTCAATGCACAAAGCCTGATTTTGGGTGATGACTTTCACTTTGGTAAAGACCGTCAGGGCAACAGCGAATTTTTAAAAAAATATGGTTTTGATGTCACCAATCTGACCACTATCGAATTTGATGGTGAGCGTGTCAGTTCAACGCGTATTCGTCAGGTGCTGCAAGCGGGCGATTTGGCTTTGGCGGCCAAATTATTGGGACGTCCTTATAGCATGATTGGACGAGTTCAATATGGCGACCAGATTGGACGCACCATCAATTTCCCGACCATCAATGTTCGTATGGGGCGCCATCGACCATGTTTAAATGGTATTTATGGGGTTGAAGTGATATGTGAAACCACATCTTTAACTGAAAAAGTCAAAGCCGACAATCCAGATAAAACAGGCATTTTAGGCTACCAAACGAATGCCTTATATGGTGCTGGACATGTCGGTACTCGCCCTGCCATCAAACAGGATCATCCTGAATGGCGATTAGAAGTACATTTCCCTGATGTTTCTGCTAATCTGTATGGCTTGTTAATGCGGGTAACTTTTCTCGACTATTTACATGGCGAGTTAAATTATCCTTCGCTTGAAGCACTTCAGGCAGGAATTGACGATGATGTTGAGCGATTACTTGAATTTCGCAAAAATACACCCCATTTTCCGTTCTAAACCCAAATTTTTTATTGTAAAACGCGTCAGCAATCAGGCTGATAATATTGGATGACAACTTGCATGAGCGATAAGCAAACTCCTGAAAATGCTGTGGATTATAAATCTACGCTGAATCTACCAGGTACTGAATTTGCAATGAAAGCAAATCTCGCAGTACGTGAAGCGAAATGGTTGGAAGAGTGGTATGCCGACAACATTTATCAGCAGATTCGTGCATCGCGTATTGGCAAGAAAAAATATGTGCTTCATGACGGCCCTCCATATGCCAATGGTCAAATCCATTTAGGGCATGCTGTAAACAAAGTTCTCAAAGACATCATCATTAAAAGCCGTGTCATGGACGGTTTTGATGCGCCTTATGTACCTGGTTGGGACTGTCACGGTCTACCGATCGAACTCAAAGTTGAAGAAAAAGTCGGTAAAGTGGGTCAAAAAGTTGATGCTCCAACTTTCCGTAAAGCATGTCGTGAATATGCCTACACGCAAATCGAACTTCAGAAAAAAGATTTCGTGCGTATGGGTGTGTTTGGCGATTGGGACAATCCTTATTTGACCATGAACTTCAAACAAGAAGCCGACATCGTACGTTCATTGGGTGAAATTGCCAAAGCGGGTCATATTGAACCGGGTCTTAAACCAGTCAATTGGTGTCTAGATTGTGGTTCTTCACTTGCTGAAGCAGAAGTTGACTATAAAGATAAAAAATCTGACGCGATTGATGTCGGTTTTGGCGTGGTTGACCTTGCTGATCTTTCAGCAAAAATTGGTGTGACTGTTGCAAATCCTACAGATATCGTAATCTGGACAACCACGCCTTGGACACTTCCTGCCAACCAAGCAGTTGCACTACATGCTGAAATTGAATATCAATTGGTTGAAGTTCAGTCTGAACGTGGCGCGCAAAACCTCATCTTAGCGAAAGATTTGGTTGAGTCCGCATGTGAACGTTATAAACTCGAAGACCCGAAAGTATTAGCTGACTTTGTTGGTGCAAAACTTGAAGGTTTAAAATTACAACATCCTTTAATTACAGAACGTCAAGTTCCTGTGATCTTAGGTGAACACGTCATTGCAACCAGTGGTACGGGTGCTGTACATACTGCACCTGGTCATGGTGTGGACGATTATAAAGTTGGCTTACAGTACAATCTAAAAGTGGACAATCCTGTTGGCGGTAATGGTGTGTACTTACCTACTGCACCGATTTTTGCAGGTGAGCACATTTATAAAGCCAATCCGCAAATCATTGCTGCTTTAACCGAAGCAGGCAAGCTTTGGGCACATGTACCAATCGTACATAGCTATCCACATTGCTGGCGTCATAAAACGCCGATTATTTTCCGTGCTACACCACAATGGTTCATCAGCATGGACAATAAAGGCTTACGTCAAGATGCGTTAAATGCCATTGAAAATGACATCGGGTTTGTTCCAGACTGGGGTAAAAACCGTATCGAAGCGATGATCGAAGGTCGTCCAGACTGGTGTATCTCACGTCAACGTACTTGGGGTGTGCCAATCCCATTCTTCGTGCATAAAGACACCAACGAATTGCATCCTCGCACACCTGAACTCATTGAAGAAGTTGCGAAACTGATCGAAAAAGAAGGCATTGATGGTTGGTACAACCGTGATGCCGCTGAGTTCATTGGTGCAGATGCTGAACAATATAATGCAGTTCGTGACACTTTGGATGTTTGGTTCGACTCTGGTACAACCCATTATGCAGTGCTTCGCCAACGTGAAGAACTACAAGACCCTGCTGACTTGTATCTTGAAGGTTCAGACCAACATCGTGGTTGGTTCCAATCTTCATTGTTGACCTCAATTGCCATCAACAAACGTGCGCCATATAAAGGCTTGCTTACTCACGGTTTTGTCGTGGATGAGAAAGGTCGTAAGATGTCGAAGTCAATTGGGAATATCATTACCCCTCAAGACATCATCAAAGATATGGGTGCGGACGGGTTACGTTTCTGGATCGCATCTGCGGATTACCGTTATGAAATGACCGCAGGTAAAGAAATCTTTAGCCGTGCATCTGATGGTTACCGTCGTATTCGTAATACTTTACGTTTCTTGTTGGCGAACTTGAATGGTTTCAAACCATCGACTGATGCACTGCCTATCGATCAATTGATTGCTCTTGATCAATACATCTTGCAACGTGCTGCAGACGTACAGAAAACCATTCAACAAGCCTATGAAGATATGAACTTCCATATCGTCACAAATGCATTAACCAATTTCTGTATCAATGACTTAGGTGGTTTCTACTTAGACATCATCAAAGACCGTCAATATACGACTAAAGCGGATTCAGCAGCACGTCATTCTGCGCAAACTGCTTTGTATCACTTGGTACAAGCATTCGTACGTTGGATGTCACCTATCTTGAGTTTCACAGCACAAGAAGCTTGGCCGCTGATTCCTGAACAGTCTGAAAAATATGTCTTTACGGCTGAATGGTATGACATTCCAGTTGCATCAACTGCAAACTTGATTTCAGAAGCAGATTGGCAAACATTAATCACTGTAAAATCTGCGGTGAACAAGCAAATTGAAGCGGCACGTAATGCCAAACTGATTGGTTCAAACTTGTCAGCAAAAGTTGAACTTTGGGCAAATGCAGAACTTAAAACTGTTTTAGACCAATTGGGTGATGAGCTTCGTTTTGTCTTGATCACGTCTCAAGTGATTGTTCATACATTTGATGAAGCACAAGGTGAAGTCACGGATCTAGAAGGTCTACGTGTTAAAGTGTCTGCGGCTGAAGGTGAAAAATGCGCGCGTTGTTGGCATGTGCTTCCTGATGTAAATACACACCACGAACATCCAGGTCTTTGTTCTCGTTGTATTATTAACCTTCCTACAGGTCAAGGCGAAGAGAGAAAATATGCCTAATCCACAAAATAAAAAGGGCTTATTGCAGTTTTATCCTCACAATTTACTTTGGCTTGGACTTTCAGTCCTTGCCATTGTATTGGATCAATGGACCAAATGGATTGCAGTTAGCCATTTAAAATATGGTGAACAAAATCCTGTACTGCCCTTTTTAAATTGGACATTGGCACATAACTATGGCGCAGCCTTTAGTTTCTTGTCCGATGCTGGTGGATGGCAAAAATATTTCTTTACAGGCTTAGCAGGCGTTGTTTCGATTATCTTTATTTTTTGGCTGATGCGTATGCCCAAAAAAATGATCATCCTGCCTGCGGCTATTGCTCTCATTTTAGGTGGGGCGGTTGGCAATCTAATTGACCGAGTTTCATTAGGTTATGTTGTCGATTTTATACATGTATATTATAACAATAGCCATTTCCCAATTTTTAATCTAGCAGACAGCGCCATTACTTTGGGCACTATTTTATTGTTAATTGATACCTTCTTTTTAGAAAAGAAACGTATTCAAAATGCGGAAAGCGCAAAATGACTGAAGAAATTATTAATCCCAATGAAGAAACCCGCATTGCGGATGGCTCCAAAGTAGAGCTGCATTTTTCTGTTGCCATTGAAAATGGTGTGGAAATTGACAATACCCGTAGCCGTGAACAACCTGTCAGTCTGGTGATGGGCGATGGTAGTTTATTACCGGGTTTTGAAAAAGCATTATTTGGTCTACGTGCAGGTGACCGTCGTACGGTTAGCCTTCTTCCTGAAGATGCTTTCGGTCCTTGGAACCCTGAAAATGTACAAAAATTCGATACCGTGAAGTTTGAACAACGTCCTGTTGAAGGTCACATGATCGAGTTTGAAGACAAAGCTAAACAAAGCCTATTTGGTGTAGTTAAAACAGTTGGTGAAGATATTACCGAAGTCGATTTTAACCATCCTTTAGCAGGGAAAAACATTACTTTTGAAGTAGAAATTTTCAAAGTCACACCTGCAGGTCAACAAGGTGTGAAATTGATGTAAGCATCAAAATATAAAAAGCTCTTTCGGGAGCTTTTTTTACATATAAAACTTAATAAATACAATTTATGACTATCAAAAATAAATTTTTCAGACTAATTTAAAACCACAATACGATAAACGCAGGAAATACATGAATATATTTATTATTGTGGGCAGCATTCGTCAAGGACGTACTGCCATTAAAGTTGCAGAATGGTTATCTAAAGAAATTAACCAACTCGACTTTCATACATTAAATACACGCATAGTTGATTTGAAAGAATGGAACTTACCTCTTTTTGCCGGTGCACATCCTCCAGCCTCAGGTATTTACGACCAACCTCGACAACAAGAATGGGCAGATCATATTGCCCAAGCGGATGCTTTTATTTTTATTTCACCAGAATACAATCACGGCTACAGTGCAGTGCTTAAAAATGCCATTGATTACCTTGGCAAAGAATGGAAAAGCAAACCTTTTGGTATTGTCAGTTATGGAGGTAACAATGGTACTTCATCGGTCGAGCAACTCAAACAAGTGTGCACTGCCCTCGATATGATCGACTCAAATGCCGTCATTCAGCTGCGAGATATTTTCAATCGTAACAAAACTGAGCATTTTGAAGGTAACGAATTTGATAACAAAGCCGTTGCGTCAGTGATCAATAAACTGATTCAGTATAGTAATATATAAAATTTTAAAGATGATCAAAAGTAATGTAAGTTTAAGCTTACATACACTGCGGTCATTTGCAGCTATGCAGTGATCTTAAAATTTTATATTCTATTGTTATAGGGAACAGGAAGTTTCCAAAACGAAAAACAATAATCATAAGTTTTAGCATCAGGATGTGAGGTACGACAGGAGTTATACCTAAGTAACTGATACAAAAAAGCCCATTCAGGATGATTGGGCTTTTTTCTATTCAAATTCTACTCACATTCCTTTGCAAATGTTAAAGCATTCAGCCTTGACTCTCCGAACAACGCTACTTAAGATTTTGCCTAAAGATTGTGAGTGTTGGTTATATTTTGTTGATTTCTACCTATTTTTCTAAATGTTATCAAAACTTTTTAAAAGTACATTCAAATTTTATAAATTTGGCACTTTTGTCTACTACGCTTGTGATTACAGGTTGTTCTACGCTAGGTGGAGGTTCTATTGAAAAGCGCTCAGCTAAATTAGCACAAGGCATTCAAAAAGCATATTCAGTAGAACCTAATACTGCTGCACGCATTGCACCAATAATTATACAAAATGCTGAACAATATGAAGTAGATCCCGTATTGATCGCTGCAATGATTCGCCAAGAATCAAGTTATCGAAGTGATATTGTTTCACCTGCAGGTGCTGTTGGACTTACTCAAGTGATTCCGCGTTATTGGCAACAAACTTGTCAAGGTGACCTATTTAATGAGCAGATCAATATCCAATGTGGTACTTATATTTTAGCCAAATATAACCAATCTGCAGGGAGCTGGAAAAAAGCATTAGCATATTATAATGTTGGGCCTACAGGCTATCAATCTAGTTGGAAAATGAAACGCCAAGGTAAAAAATATGCACGAGAAGTGAAACAACACCAACATCTTTTAAAAGATGCCTTATAACGCTTTGATAAAAAAACCTTGGCACAAACCAAGGTTTTTTTATCATTCTATCTTGCTTAGTTTGCAGAAATTGCAGCGGTTGCTTTCACTTCTATTTTACTCTCAGCTTTTTTAATTCGAATACATGAGATTGCGATCGCACCAATAATACCAGGAATCGCTACCGCAATAAAATTCCATTTATGAGGCAGCTCTAACCCTAATAAATAACCAATCAAAATCGGCCCTACAATCGCACCTGTACGTCCAATTGCAGAAGCCCAACCAATTCCTGTAGAACGTACTGCAACAGGATAAAAGTGTGCAACATAGCTATAAAGTAAGATACTACAACCAATCGAAGATGCACCTGCCAAACTAACCAATAAATAAATCACTGGTTGTGGTGAGTTAAAGCCTAGTCCGACCAGTGAGCAAACACCTACTATGAGCATACCAATTAATACAGGTTTAAAGTTAAAACGATCTGCTAAAACACCACCACCAATCGTACCAATCACAGCACCAATATTCAGTGCCATTAAGAACATCAAACTACTACCTAATGAATAGCCTGCTGCCATCATTAATTTTGGTAACCAACTTCCCAATGCATAAAGCATTAATAAACACATGAAAAATGCAATCCAAAATAATAATGTCCCGACTGCACGATTTTCAGAAAATAATGCTTTGACTGAAGCTGTTTGTGTTTGATCATCTGATGATAAAACTAATTGAGTTTCAGATGACACTTGCGCCGTAGGTTCTATTTTCTTTAAAAAATAACGTGCTTCATCCATTTTCTGTGCTTTTACCAAAAAGGTTAAAGACTCAGGTAAAAACTTCCAAAAGAATGGAACAAATAATAGTGGGATTCCTGCGATATAAAACATGATTTGCCAACCAAAATCAGCTGCAAACCATGTACCACATAATGCTGCCATAATACCGCCAACAGCATAACCACTAAACATTGTGGTTACTAAAGTACTTTTTAAGCGTTGTGGTGCATATTCTGCTGTTAAAGCAACAAGATTAGGTAAAACGCCCCCAATTCCTAGACCTGCAATAAAACGTAAAATTGCAAATTCAGTTGGATTTGAAGCAAAGCCACCCAAAAAAGTAAAAAAACTAAATAAAGAAACACAGATTAAAATGACTTTTTTACGACCAATTTTATCTGCAAGCATACCAAAGGACATCGCACCAAACATCATGCCTGCCAATGCAGTACTGGCGAGCATACCAGCTTGTACAGCAGTCATCCCCCACTCTTTCATCAATAATGGCAAAACTACGCCATTGATTGCTAAATCATAACCATCAAATAAGACGATAAATAAACACCAAAGAATAATATTGACATGGAATGATTTAAACTTCGCATGGTCCACTACAGCATTTACATTCATTGTTTGCGCTGTCATTTTACTCACCTCCAATTGTGAGACTTATATTTCAAACTACAATGAATGGCTGTTCATTTTTTGTCTAAAACCTTATAAGCATAAAATTATACCTTCTCAGTATAAAAATTATTTTTTGGTATAAAATGCCACCTACAGCTGACACAAAAGATCAATAAAATGGATAAATTATATAAAAAGTGTAACAAAGAAAAAAATTAAATCCTGAATAAACAAAAACTTAATTAAAAACACTACAGATATTAGACTTTAGTTAGCTTGCAAACATAACAACAGAGAAATAATTGATTAATCTTTAGTCTAATGTGACAAATACTATGTCTTATTTATTTGAACTTATCATAATAATGATGAAAAAACGTCCAAATTATTCCATTTTTATAAACATTATTTTCCCACCCGCCATAAAAAACACCCCCAACCTTATGGTTGGGGGTGTTTTAAATTTAAAAGCTGGCGATGACTTACTCTCACATGGGTAATCCCACACTACCATCAGCGCTAAGAGGTTTCACTTCTGAGTTCGGGAAGGGATCAGGTGGTTCACTCTTGCTATTGTCGCCAGCAAACTGTTATGGATACTTGCTTTGGTCTTATTTATTCACTTTTCAGTGTATGCCAATGCTTTTTCCAAATGAGTTATTAACAGGATAATTTGAGTTGCTATTGTAACTAGCTTTTGAACTAAATCAAGGTTTGATCTGACTGTTAGATCAGATATGAATCGATTTCAGTTTATACAACAACTGTTTGGGTGTTGTATAGTCAAGCCTCACGAGCAATTAGTATTGGTCAGCTTCATGCATCGCTGCACTTCCACATCCAACCTATCAACGTCGTAGTCTTCAACGGCTCTTTAGAGGACATAAAGTCCTAGGGAAATCTTATCTTGAGGTAGGCTTCCCGCTTAGATGCTTTCAGCGGTTATCCCTTCCGAACATAGCTACCCGGCGATGCGACTGGCGTCACAACCGGTACACCAGAGGTTCGTCCACTCTGGTCCTCTCGTACTAGGAGCAGATCCTCTCAAATTTCCAGCGCCCACGGTAGATAGGGACCGAACTGTCTCACGACGTTCTAAACCCAGCTCGCGTACCTCTTTAAATGGCGAACAGCCATACCCTTGGGACCTGCTTCAGCCCCAGGATGAGATGAGCCGACATCGAGGTGCCAAACACCGCCGTCGATATGAACTCTTGGGCGGTATCAGCCTGTTATCCCCAGAGTACCTTTTATCCGTTGAGCGATGGCCCTTCCATACAGAACCACCGGATCACTAAGACCTACTTTCGTACCTGCTCGACTTGTGGGTCTCGCAGTTAAGCGCGCTTTTGCCTTTATACTCTACGCGTGATTTCCGACCACGCTGAGCGCACCTTCGTACTCCTCCGTTACTCTTTAGGAGGAGACCGCCCCAGTCAAACTACCCACCAGACATGGTCCTCGTCCCGGATCACGGGACAGAGTTAGAACCTCAATATTACCAGGGTGGTATTTCAAGATTGGCTCCACCGAAACTAGCGTCTCGGTTTCAAAGCCTCCCACCTATCCTACACAAGTAAGATCAAAGTTCAATGTCAAGCTGCAGTAAAGGTTCACGGGGTCTTTCCGTCTAGCCGCGGGTACACCGCATCTTCACGGCGATTTCGATTTCACTGAGCCTCTGCTGGAGACAGCGCCCCCATCATTATGCCATTCGTGCAGGTCGGAACTTACCCGACAAGGAATTTCGCTACCTTAGGACCGTTATAGTTACGGCCGCCGTTTACTGGGGCTTCGATCAAGAGCTTCGCTTACGCTAACCCCATCAATTAACCTTCCAGCACCGGGCAGGCATCACACCCTATACGTCCACTTTCGTGTTTGCAGAGTGCTATGTTTTTAATAAACAGTTGCAGGGGCCTAGTTTCTGTGGCTGCTCTCAGCTCAGGAAGCAAGTTCCATCACCAAAAGCAGCGTACCTTCTCCCGAAGTTACGGTACCATTTTGCCTAGTTCCTTCAGCAGAGTTCTCTCAAGCGCTTTGGTCTACTCGACCTGACCACCTGTGTCGGTTTCGGGTACGATTCCTGTGTAACTGAAGCTTAGAGACTTTTCTTGGAAGTATGGTATCAGCCACTTTACTGTACAAGTACAGCTTGCTATCAGTTCTCAGCATAGAGTACCCCGGATTTGCCTAAGATACATGCCTACAACCTTTCACCTGGACAACCAACGCCAGGCTGACTTAACCTTCTCCGTCCTCTCATCGCATTACACAGAAGTATTGGAATATTAACCAATTTCCCATCGACTACGCCTCTCGGCCTCGCCTTAGGGGTCGACTCACCCAGCCCCGATTAACGTTGGACTGGAACCCTTGGTCTTTCAGCGAACGGGTTTTTCACCCGTTTTGTCGTTACTCACGTCAGCATTCGCACTTCTGATACCTCCAGCAGACTTCTCAATCCACCTTCATCGGCTTACAGAACGCTCCCCTACCACGTATACATAGTATACATCCGCAGCTTCGGTACTATATTTTAGCCCCGTTACATCTTCCGCGCAGGCCGACTCGACTAGTGAGCTATTACGCTTTCTTTAAAGGGTGGCTGCTTCTAAGCCAACCTCCTAGCTGTCTATGCCTTCCCACATCGTTTCCCACTTAATATAGATTTTGGGACCTTAGCTGGCGGTCTGGATTGTTTTCCTCTTGACTACGGACGTTAGCACCCGCAGTCTGTCTCCCGGATAGTACTCATTGGTATTCGGAGTTTGCATCGGTTTGGTAAGTCGGGATGACCCCCTAGCCGAAACAGTGCTCTACCCCCAATGGTATTCGTCCGAGGCGCTACCTAAATAGCTTTCGGGGAGAACCAGCTATCACCGAGTTTGATTAGCCTTTCACCCCTATCCACAAGTCATCCCCTGGCTTTTCAACGACAGTGGGTTCGGTCCTCCAGTTAGTGTTACCCAACCTTCAACCTGCTCATGGATAGATCACCCGGTTTCGGGTCTATACCCAGCAACTATACGCCCTATTAAGACTCGATTTCTCTACGGCTCCCCTATACGGTTAACCTTGCTACTGAATATAAGTCGCTGACCCATTATACAAAAGGTACGCAGTCACCGAACAAGTCGGCTCCCACTGCTTGTATGCATGCGGTTTCAGGATCTATTTCACTCCCCTCACAGGGGTTCTTTTCGCCTTTCCCTCACGGTACTGGTTCACTATCGGTCAGTCAGGAGTATTTAGCCTTGGAGGATGGTCCCCCCATATTCAGACAAGGTTTCACGTGCCTCGCCCTACTCGTCATCATTATATGTGCCCTTTCGTGTACGGGACTATCACCCTCTACGGTCGCACTTCCCAGAGCGTTCCGCTAAAACACATATAACTTAATGGGCTGATCCCCGTTCGCTCGCCGCTACTGAGGGAATCTCAATTGATTTCTTTTCCTAAGGGTACTGAGATGTTTCACTTCCCCTCGTTCGCCTCGTATGACTATGTATTCATCATACGATACCTACCTTATGGTAAGTGGGTTTCCCCATTCAGAAATCTCCGGATCACAGGATATTTGCCGCCTCCCCGAAGCTTATCGCAGGCTATTACGTCTTTCATCGCCTCTGACTGCCAAGGCATCCACCACATGCACTTAATTACTTGACTATACAACCCCAAACAGTCGTTCATCCCTACAAGTAGGATGAGCAACAGATCAACTAATTACTCAGTCAATCATACAGTTGGCGTCTTGTGCACTTAAGCACTGTACAGCTTCAATCTAAATTCATATACCAAAACGCTTGATTCAGTTTTATCGCTAGTAACTCATCAATCTCTCAAACTTAGAATTGCTTCTTCGTTTTTTGATTTCAATGAGTATGAACAATTTATTTCAACTCAAATATATTCTGTTAATGATTCACTACGTCTTCGTCAGATCGCAGTCAACTGTGATAAATCACAGAAGTTAACAAGATGCGCATATTACGCCAACTTCTTATTAATTTCTATAATCTAGGACTTCGTTCGATTAAAGCCTGCGCAAAGCATAGCTTTTTGCTTAAATTTTAAGGAAAAGCGTTGCTTTTCTATTCTTAAAATTTGGTGGAGACTAGGAGAGTCGAACTCCTGACCTCCTGCGTGCAAAGCAGGCGCTCTACCAACTAAGCTAAGTCCCCAGCTTAAGATCTAAAATATCTAATTCCCTGTACTCAATATTTAATTTTTCAATTAAATAATGTGTTCGTCAGAATGGTGGGTCTGACAAGACTTGAACTTGTGACCCCACGCTTATCAAGCGTGTGCTCTAACCAACTGAGCTACAGACCCTCAGATACTTCAATGAAGAACAACTTGTTGTGGATTCTTACCGATCGTCAATCTTTCGTTAAGGAGGTGATCCAGCCGCAGGTTCCCCTACGGCTACCTTGTTACGACTTCACCCCAGTCGTCGGCCACACCGTGGTAAGCGTCCTCCTTGCGGTTAGACTACCTACTTCTGGTGCAACAAACTCCCATGGTGTGACGGGCGGTGTGTACAAGGCCCGGGAACGTATTCACCGCGGCATTCTGATCCGCGATTACTAGCGATTCCGACTTCATGGAGTCGAGTTGCAGACTCCAATCCGGACTACGATCGGCTTTTTGAGATTAGCATCCTATCGCTAGGTAGCAACCCTTTGTACCGACCATTGTAGCACGTGTGTAGCCCTGGTCGTAAGGGCCATGATGACTTGACGTCGTCCCCGCCTTCCTCCAGTTTGTCACTGGCAGTATCCTTAAAGTTCCCACCCGAAGTGCTGGCAAATAAGGAAAAGGGTTGCGCTCGTTGCGGGACTTAACCCAACATCTCACGACACGAGCTGACGACAGCCATGCAGCACCTGTATGTAAGTTCCCGAAGGCACCAATCCATCTCTGGAAAGTTCTTACTATGTCAAGACCAGGTAAGGTTCTTCGCGTTGCATCGAATTAAACCACATGCTCCACCGCTTGTGCGGGCCCCCGTCAATTCATTTGAGTTTTAGTCTTGCGACCGTACTCCCCAGGCGGTCTACTTATCGCGTTAGCTGCGCCACTAAAGCCTCAAAGGCCCCAACGGCTAGTAGACATCGTTTACGGCATGGACTACCAGGGTATCTAATCCTGTTTGCTCCCCATGCTTTCGTACCTCAGCGTCAGTATTAGGCCAGATGGCTGCCTTCGCCATCGGTATTCCTCCAGATCTCTACGCATTTCACCGCTACACCTGGAATTCTACCATCCTCTCCCATACTCTAGCTCCCCAGTATCGAATGCAATTCCTAAGTTAAGCTCAGGGATTTCACATCCGACTTAAAAAGCCGCCTACGTACGCTTTACGCCCAGTAAATCCGATTAACGCTCGCACCCTCTGTATTACCGCGGCTGCTGGCACAGAGTTAGCCGGTGCTTATTCTGCGAGTAACGTCCACTATCTTTAGGTATTAACCAAAGTAGCCTCCTCCTCGCTTAAAGTGCTTTACAACCATAAGGCCTTCTTCACACACGCGGCATGGCTGGATCAGGGTTCCCCCCATTGTCCAATATTCCCCACTGCTGCCTCCCGTAGGAGTCTGGGCCGTGTCTCAGTCCCAGTGTGGCGGATCATCCTCTCAGACCCGCTACAGATCGTCGCCTTGGTAGGCCTTTACCCCACCAACTAGCTAATCCGACTTAGGCTCATCTATTAGCGCAAGGTCAAATGATCCCCTGCTTTCCCCCGTAGGGCGTATGCGGTATTAGCGTCCCTTTCGAAACGTTGTCCCCCACTAATAGGCAGATTCCTAAGTATTACTCACCCGTCCGCCGCTAGGTCCAGTAGCAAGCTACCTTTCCCCGCTCGACTTGCATGTGTTAAGCCTGCCGCCAGCGTTCAATCTGAGCCATGATCAAACTCTTCAGTTTAAAATCATTAGTACCTATAAGGGTACAAATCTTGGCTCATCAATTTTCTGACTTTAATTTCTCAAATAAACTTCGAGTAATTTCTACCATCAATCAATGAAAATAATTTCGATCAATCAATCAGTAAAAATCCACACAAGTTGTTCTTCATATTCTCTTAATGAATTATTTACCACCTCGTCAGTGATAAATAAGACGCAATAAAAAACTCAACAACTTAACCCTGTAAGCTAAGTTTGTTTGCTGTATCGCGTCGGGATGAGCACAGTATAGGGAATTTTAAAATGCTTGCAAGTACTTTTAAGCATTTGTTTTATTGAGTGTCTTTTTTTTACGCACCAATATGATGCATATTTATTCAATTTCAAGTATAAGTTTTTAATTATAAAGCAGAAATATGAATATAATATTTCTGCTTTATTTTTTATTATTTTTTCGCAGTATTTATTTTCGTTTGAATACTGATGATTTTCACAGCTTGTACAGGTACGTTTTGGTATGGTCCTAAATTTTGTGTAGGCACATTGACAATCTTGTCAACAATATTCATGCCTTGAATCACTTTACCAAATACAGCATAACCAGGATTTCCTGAAGCTTTATTCAAAAATTCATTATTTGCGACATTAATAAAAAATTGACTGGTGGCTGAATTTGGATCATTGGTTCTTGCCATTGCCAAACTACCACGTGAATTTTTCAAACCATTGCTTGCTTCATTTTTAATTGCTGCTTGCGTTGGTTTTTCTTGCATATTGCTATCGAAACCACCGCCTTGGATCATAAACCCCGGAATCACGCGATGAAAAATGGTGCCATTATAAAATTGACTATTTACATAGTTTTTGAAGTTTTTTACTGAGATGGGTGCTTGCTGGTCATATAGTTCAATTTCTATATCACCCTGATTGGTTTTAATTTGCATATGTGTGTTGGCAAATATTGAACTCGAAGCCACTAAAAGTAACAACGATAGACTCAGTTTTTTCATGCTTTATTCCTTGGCTTAAATTTCAGTTCTTATAGACTACGATGAACTAGCATGCAGTCTTTATCAATAATGCTTTTATTTACCATTGGATTTAAAGAAGCTGAATGTAAAGCTGAACTCGGGTTTTAGAAATGCTTTCATTTCACATAAAACAAAAGTATTTCTCTAGATCTCATGATTATTTATTTTTGTCCCAAAATTTTCTGAACTCTCTACTCATTTCAATCACGTTTCTTTTTGCTTTTCGTGAAATTGGAGTCAAGTTGATAAAACCATGCGTTTGATCTTCGTAATCATGATAATGAACTTTGACATTGTTTTGACGTAGCTTATAAGCGTAAATTTTACCTTCGTCATGCAATACATCATGCCCTGCTGTGACAATAAAAGCAGGTGGTAATTTCTTAAATGTGCCATAGGTTGGTGAAATTATGGTTGCATCAAGTGGTACATTGTATTTTGTCGCATAGTATTCAGTCACATAGTCAATATCTGAGCTAGTTAAAACCAAACCATCCTTATAGGCAAAGAATGATGGATGACGGCTCTTAAAATCGACCGCTGGATAAATCAAAAACTGTGCTTCAGGTGCATAAGCTTTATTTACTGTTCGTTGTGACAGGACTGCACAAATATTTCCACCTGCACTATCACCTGCAATCGCTATACGATTTTTAAATATTTTGAATTGACGACGGTTTTGATAGACCCAAGCCAATGCATCTTCACAGGATTGAATTAAATCATAAGGTCCAACCTCTGGTGCAAGTGGATATTCAATACTCAGTACTTGTACTTTGGCATGCGTGGCAATGAGTCGACAGACTTCATCATGCGTGTCCACACTTCCCACCACGAAACCACCACCATGATAAAACACCACGATAGGTAGTTTTTTGCTTGGTGCAGGATGGTAATGGCGTGCATAGATACTGCCACTTTGCAAAGGTAGACGAATGTCTTCAACAAATTGCACAGATGTAGGTCTGTTCACAATCGATTGCATTTGCATTTCAAATTGTTTACGTGAAGATTCAACATTTGCACCAATAAATCCAGCCTTACCCTGTTTTAATTGGGCAGCCATCATACATTTAGTGAAACTGTCTAATTGTGGGTACTGATAGGGATAGCCCAATAATTTTGTTAATGATTCTTGCGCAAATTTAGGTAAGCGATCCAAAGAACGCGCCGCAGGACCTTGTGCCTTTTCTATTAATTCTTGGATGTTATTGTTCAAAGCGACCATAGCTCGTCCTTCTGTATACTTGATTCTTCATATTTTCTACACGATCAGCCTTTAGCTGACTATATTTGTATATAAGTCTCGCAATCCATATACAAATATAAAACTTAAATACGCTAATCTGACTACATAGTGCTTGTCATTAGCATTTTTGCTTTAAATCAGTTTTTTTATGCTATTCGGTTAATTTATTTTGGAGGCAGTCAAGATGATGAAAACAATTATTGTATCAATAACAACTGCTGTATTGACTGTCGGTTGTGTGGCTTTTCCTGATGATGGCTCTTATCGTCAAGGTGGTTATTACGGTGGAAATTATGGCGGTTATGATCGCGACCGCCGCTATGACCGCGATCATGATCGTGACCGTTGGGAAAGAGAACGCGCTTATCGTTTACAGCAAGCTCGCTTAGAACAACAACGTCGCCAACAACAAGTTGACCGTGATCGACAACATCAACGCGACTGGCAACAACGCGAAAGACAACAACATTTAGATCGTCAACGTAGAGAACGTGAACAGCAACGCTTACAACAAATCCAAAGACAGACTTGGGAGCAGCGTCAGCAGCAGAAACCAAACTTTGACAACAATAAACGAAAATGGGAACAACAAAACCAACGTCGAGATGATAAAAAACGTGATCAGCGCAGAGAGCATGATCGTGACTAATCACTTCTATACATCATAAATCAATCAAAACCTGTATTCACGCAGGTTTTTTTGATTCAAGCTTGAATATCTTTAAACCTCAATACTTTAAAAAAATAAGTCATTAAAAAATAGACAGTAAGGCATCCTAACTACTGTCTATCTATTTCACCTAAATTTAACGGTTATTGTGCAGCAGGCTGCTCAACCACATCGGCTTCTGGATTCACTTGCACAGGTGCAGCTTGTTGTAATGTTGGGTCAGATTGCACCGCAACACCTGTTTGTGATGATGTCTCCACGCTTGCAGCTTGTGCAGAGCTATCTACTGGTGCTTGTTGTGTTGCTGCGGTTTCTGGTGCACTGCTCGATTCTGTTGAAGTACATCCAACGGCAGCCAAAGATACGCCTGCCAATACAAGTGAAATTAAACCTAACTTTTTCATTTAAAAATACTTCCTTTCTAGACTCTATAAACAACACAAAGATTCAAATTCTTTGTGTTGCCTATGATTCCTGATATTTATTTGCATTGCGTGTGTTCTTAGTTAGACTTTTAAGCACATCAGGTAAAATGTTGTAGATATTTTATTAATGTTTAAATCGGTCTATTTTCATTAAAATTAGTCTAAATAATCTACTGTTTTTAGAGTAAAAATAGATAAAATTTTGCTTTAAATTTAACAGATATCCGCACAACCTCAGTTAAATATCGCAATATAAAGCTCTATTTACCTTACATTGTAAAATCGATGTTTTAGCCAAAAAAAAAGCGTATCCAAGAGGGTCGGATACGCATTGAAAAAGTATTTCTAAATTACACAGGATTAACTACAGCGAAAAGAATAGCGCTTTCAATCCAAAATAAGAAAGATTTTATTTTAATCACATTATTGGTTTTATGTATAAATATTAAGCAGCAAACAAAATGATTCGTACCAACAAAATGCTGATGAGGGGTAAATTTTTGCGAATTTCTCTGTAAATTCCCTACAAAAAATATCAAATTGTAAGTAAATCTTAGAAATATACGAAATAACAGTAAATAATCACCGCAATAACTTGAATTTTTTGGCGATGCCCACACATTTTGAGTATTAACAAATTAAACACTCATGGCAGTTCAGCTTAAACACAGTGAACCCTGATGCCAAAAAGGACTGTACATGTTTAAGAACCCATTTAAACGGAGTAAATCTATGGCGACTGAGCAAAACCAAGACGCTCAAGATCTTCAACAAGAGCAAGCAGAACAGCAAACTCAAGCTGAAACCGAGCAAGCTGAAGTTTCAGTTGAAGATTTACAAGAAAAAATTGCACAGCTTGAAGGTGATTTAAAACTTGAAAAAGCACGTACTGCCAATGCTGTGTATGAAGCACAAAAAAGTGTAGAGCGTATTCAACGAGAGTCTGAAAAACATAAAGACACGGTACTCGAAAAATTTGCTAAAGAGTTATTGGATTCTGTTGATAACCTTGAGCGCGCGATCCAAGCCGCAGGTGAAGACAATGCAGTACTTGAAGGCGTGAAACTTACCCTGAAATCATTACTTACTACACTGGAGAAATTTGGTGTTGTAGAAGCAGATACAGCAAATGGCTTTAACGCAGACTTACATCAAGCAGTAGGTATTGATCCAAATGCTAAAGCCAATGAAATTGGCAACGTTTTACAAAAGGGCTACACCCTAAATGGTCGCTTGCTCCGCCCTGCAATGGTTATGGTCGGTCAATAAGGTCAAAATATTTGAGAGTTTTTTAAAATATTTTCTAAAAAATAACTTGAAAAATTTTGAATGGCTCTCATATCGGATTACAAGAAAATGCCTTTTGTATTCCCTAATGAATAAAAGGGAAAACGAAAGGATTCAAAAGAATTTAGAGGAATAAATGAATGGCTAAAATTATTGGTATTGACTTAGGTACAACAAACTCATGTGTTGCAGTACTTGAGGGTGACAAAGTTAAAGTAATCGAAAATGCTGAAGGCGCACGTACAACTCCTTCTATCGTTGCTTATAAAGATGGCGAAACTTTAGTGGGTCAATCTGCTAAACGTCAAGCAGTGACTAACCCTAAAAATACATTGTATGCAATCAAACGTTTGATCGGTCGTAAATATCAAGACCAAGCAGTACAAAAAGACATCGGCATTGCACCATTTAAAATCGTGAAAGCGGACAATGGCGATGCTTGGGTTGAAGTAAACGACAAAAAACTTGCACCACAACAAGTTTCAGCAGAAATTTTGAAAAAAATGAAAAAAACTGCTGAAGACTATTTAGGTGAAACAGTAACAGAAGCAGTGATTACTGTTCCTGCATACTTCAATGATGCGCAACGTCAAGCAACAAAAGATGCAGGTAAAATTGCAGGTTTAGATGTTAAACGTATCATCAACGAACCAACTGCTGCGGCACTTGCGTTCGGTATGGACAAAAAAGAAGGTGACCGTAAAGTTGCTGTATATGACCTAGGTGGTGGTACATTCGACGTATCTATCATTGAAATTGCTGACTTAGATGGCGACCAACAAATCGAAGTATTGTCTACAAATGGTGATACATTCCTTGGTGGTGAAGACTTTGATAATGCATTGATCGACTATTTAGTTGAAGAGTTCAAAAAAGAACAAAACTTCAACTTAAAACAAGATCCGCTTGCACTTCAACGTTTAAAAGAAGCAGCTGAAAAAGCAAAAATTGAGCTTTCTTCATCGAACTCAACTGAAATTAACCTTCCATACATCACAGCTGATGCAACTGGTCCTAAACACTTAGTGATCAATGTTACACGTGCAAAACTTGAAGGTTTGGTTGCTGACTTGGTTGCTCGTACCATTGAGCCATGTAAAGTTGCGCTTAAAGATGCAGGTCTTTCGACTTCTGACATCTCTGACGTAATCTTGGTGGGTGGTCAGTCACGTATGCCACTTGTACAACAAAAAGTACAAGAGTTCTTCGGTAAAGAGCCACGTAAAGACGTGAACCCAGATGAAGCAGTGGCGATTGGTGCTGCGATCCAAGGTGCCGTACTTTCAGGTGACAAAACTGACGTACTTTTACTTGACGTAACACCGTTGACACTTGGTATTGAAACAATGGGTGGTGTATTAACACCAATCATTGAGAAAAACACAACGATTCCTGCGAAGAAATCTCAAGTGTTCTCAACTGCTGCGGACAACCAACCAGCTGTAGATATTTCAGTTTACCAAGGTGAACGTAAAATGGCTCAACAAAACAAGTTGTTGGGTAACTTCCAATTAGGTGACATTCCCCCTGCTCCACGTGGTGTGCCACAAATTGAAGTATCGTTCGACATCAACGCTGATGGTATCTTAAAAGTATCTGCGAAAGATAAGAGCACAGGTAAAGAGCAATCAATTCAAATTAAAGCAAACTCAGGTTTGAGCGATGCTGAAATTGAAGCGATGATCAAAGACGCTGAAGCAAATGCTGAAGAAGACCGTAAATTTGAAGAGTTAGCAAAAGCACGTAACGAAGCTGATGCACTTGTATCTTCTGCTCAAAAAGCAGTAAAAGATTTGGGCGAGCAAGTGACTGCTGATGAAAAATCTGCAATCGATGCTGCTGTGTCTGAGCTTGAAGTTGCTGCAAAAGAAAATGACGTTGATGCGATCAAAGCAAAAACTGAAGCTTTACAAAACATCATTATGCCAATTACGCAACGTGCGTATGAAGCGGCTCAAGGTCAAGGCGGAGCTCAAGGTTTCGACCCGAACCAATTTGGCGGTGATGCTGGTCAACAACAGCAAAAAGCAGATGATGGCGTAGTTGATGCTGAGTTCACTGAAGTGAAAGATGACAAAAAATAATTTGTCGCTTTAAATAAAAAACCGCTCAAGAAATTGAGCGGTTTTTTTATACTTCAATTTATTCTATATTGATCACGTTTATAAAATGAGAATGACAAGAATGCAAAAATCCCCTGCTATTTCTTTACCTATATTTTATAGCTTGATTGCAGCCCAATTCATTCTGCCAATCATTGCAGCATTGGTCGATGTACTCAGTCCACAACCTGAACTTGCATTACTCGACAAAACCTTATATATCGAACCACAAAGCCTTGAACTCTTTATCATCACAGGCGCAACGATTCTAATTTCCATCATTAGCATTGGCTTATTTTTACGAAAAAATTGGGCTCGAAAAGCTTATTTATATACATTTTTCCCTGCCTTTCTCATCTACTTTTTGCCTTATATGCATTGGATTTATATGAGCAGTTTTGCCGCTATTTTCAATGACTTGGCTTTTGTAGCTGCAGGCATTTTGCTGACAATCTTAGCAATTCCAGCATTGTATCAGCCTTTATTTGAAGAAAAAAATTAATTTCTTAAGATTTCAGCATAGCGCACACTTAAAGTTCACTTGCGCATTTTTGAATTTAAGTTAAATTAGCAATATTGCAACTTTCAAATATAAAAAATGCGCTTTTGGTTGATTGTTTTCACGATTATTTTTACTGCTTATTTTTCTATACAGCGTTATTTACACCCGCACCTAAACCACAATTCTACGATTGACCGCATTTCTCACCCGCTAGATACTCGCTTACGTTATCACATTGGTGAAATTGACCCACGTTTTCATATGAGTCGTGAACATTTAGCACTTTTAGCACAACAAGGTGCAGATATTTGGCATCAAGGTACAATGAGAAGACTATTTGTTTATGACCCTCACGCCAAATTAGCCATTAATTTAATTTATGATGAACGCCAAGCAGAGTCCACAGCACGCCAACAAGAATTAAACATTTTAGAAAATACACAACAATATCAAAATAATGAAAGATTAAATATTGAAAAATTACGTGCCGAATTAGATCAGTCTAATCGTGAAATAAACATCTATAAAGTGAATTATGAAAGCAAAGTTTCCCAATATAATCAGTTTGTGCAAAGTATTAATCAATCAAATCAATCCTTGCATCCATCAACGCAAGCACAATTAGAACAATTAAAAAATCAACTAGATACTGAACGTATCAATCTCAGTCAAAAACTGGCACTACATAATCAAAAAGTAAATCAACTCAATCAACTCGTGGATGCCTTAAACTCAAATACCCAACAATTCAATCATTCAGTCGATCAATTTAATGCTCGTTTTCAACCGCGCCAATTTGATAAAGGTGTGTTTAATGGTGAAAGTATTAATATTTATGAATTTCAATCTGATGCAGATCTGCGTGTAACGATTGCACATGAACTTGGTCATGCACTCGGACTTTTACATAATACCGACCCAAAAGCACTGATGTATCCCATAATGAAAGAACAAGATTTGCAAAACTTTAGATTAACCGCTGCAGATTTAGCCATGCTAAACTCACGCTAAACATGATTTTATGCTTATTTAAAACCCATATTATAAATAAGTATTAATTTTATTTTCTGAAAATCATGCTATGGTGATCATAGATATTTAAAGGAGATTCCTGTGAGTTATTATCATATTATTCTTGAAGTAAATGATCATATCAGCACGATTGAACAAACACGTGATATTGAAATTTTTGATATTACTGAACTTCAACCTTATCTCCATGCTATTTTATTGCCTTATTTCAATGAACAACAAATCGAACTCGAAGATGAAAATATCGAATTCGCTGATATTTTACATATTGAAATTAAACAAACTTTGCTCCCGATCCAACATTTAATTGAAGAAGAACAAAAACAATTACCAAGCGATACAGATGTAACCATCACCGCTTATGAAATTTTCAATGATCGTGATCATACGCAAGATGTTACGGCTGTGATTTTAGATTTATTAGAAGCTGTGAAAATTGATCAAATAGATATTGAATAAATCTTTATACCTCACTACATCATATAAAAAGGTCTGCCATTGCAGACCTTTTTTAAGAGATTTAAATGATCAATACATTTTACTGCATCATACTTTTTGCCGCCTCATTACGAAATGCTTTTAAAATCTGCTGCCCTGCACGACCTGTTGGCTTTAAACCCAATTTATTTTGTTCTTGTTGAATGGCTTGACGGGTTTTATCGCCAATCAAACCATCTGCATCACCAATATCATAGCCTTTTTTCAACAAATAATTTTGAATTTCACGACGTTCCGCACGAGATGTTCCCGCATCATCTGTTGGCCAAGCTGTTTGGAAAGCTCCCTTACCTTGTAAACGATCAGATAAATGAGCAATCGCCAAAGCATAACTTTCTGCTGCGTTATAACCATAAATCGCATCAAAGTTTTTAAAGACTAAAAATGCCGGACCATTCGCACCTGCAGGCATCATCAAACCTGCTGATGACGCACCTGATAAATTACCTTGAATAATCGGTGTACCATCTACACGGGTAAAACCACGACTTTGCCAAGAACTTAACGACTTTTTATTACGTCGACTTTCACCACCAACCGAAGCACCATCGGGAATTCTGACTTCAAAGCCCCATGGCATACCTGTTTGCCAACCACGTTTTTTCAAGAAATTTGCAGTAGATGCTAAGGCATCAGCAGTACTTGAAACCAAGTCACGACGACCATCTCCATCAAAATCAACAGCTAATTCTTCATAAGTAGATGGCATAAATTGAGTATGACCAAATGCCCCTGCCCACGAGCCTTTTAATTGTTCTTCACGTAGATCACCGCGCTGTAAAATACGCATAGTGGCAAAAAATTCACCTCGGAAATAATCTTGACGACGCCCTTCACAACTCAAAGTGCCCAAAGCTTGCAATAATGGATATTTACCTGAAATATCACCAAAATTACTTTCTACACCCCATACAGCAACAACCGTTTCAGCAGGCACACCATATGCCGCAGCCACACGATTTAGAATATCGCGGTGCTGCGCTAACATTTGACGACCTTTTTCTACACGTTCCTCATCCACCAAACCCGAAAGATAATCCCAAATCGGGGTAGAAAATTCAGGTTGATAATTCAACTTCGCAATCACTGAATAATCAGGTGTTAAATTCTGCGTATAACGGTCATAGGTTGAACCACTCACGCCTGAAGCAATCGCACGTGAACGTAAATTGGCTAAACAACCTTGAAAATCACGTTGTGGGGAATAATCTGAAGATGTATTGGCAATCACAGAAGTTGCACTAACAGGTGATGTTTGACCATTAATCACCAATTCAGCATTTGCCTGTGTCATGGCTAAAAGAGCAGTACCACATAAAAAATATAAGCTACGCATATAATCCACAAAATCTTTGTTCATTAAAATTATGTAATTAACATACCATTCTGTGGATAAAATGACAGAAACAAAACGTAAATTTTAAATTCATTTTCTACTTTTTAAATTCATAATTCATTTTTTGAATTTAAAAAACTATCCACAGGCTAAACATTCTTTAATGTTTGAATTTAAAACTATCTCAAAGTTTTAAATTCAAACTATTATCAAAAGTTATCCACAAACCTTTCGATTTTAAATCTTGCAAAAATAAGATCTAAAGCATTTAATTTTATTCATTTTTTATTTAAATTCAAAAGGGGATTTTTAAATTTAAAAAGCAATTTAGATTGAATTTAAACTTTACCTTTTTAAATTCAAAAGTTTTGAATTCATTTCTCAAAATTTGAATTCAAATATTGCAATAGGCTCAATTTAAATTCAAAAATAAAAGTTTGAATTTAAATCATGAATTAGCATAATTAGAGGAGATTAATGTTCATACATGCTCGATGCCGAGATGATGAAAATGAAAGGTCGACATCATACTGAAATAAAAAAAATAAAAAAGCGACCAAAGGTTTGATCGCTTTTTTTACATGCAAATTTAGATTTAAATGCTCATATCTTCGCTAAGTGCCAAAGGATTTGGTAAAATTTTCGCCAATTGACGGCATAAATTCGTCAATTCAGCGCTGTCATTTGGCATTAATGTAATATGACCAATCTTACGACCTTCACGCTCTGTTTTATTGTAAAGGTGTAAATGAGCACCATTTAACGCTAAAACTTCTTCAGATTTTGGATATTGCCCAATGATATTGATCATCACCGTTGGACGAACCACTTCAGTTGAACCAAGCGGTAAACCTGCCACTGCACGAATGTGATTTTCAAACTGAGAGCATACAGCGCCTTCAATCGACCAATGTCCTGAGTTATGCACACGTGGTGCCATCTCATTGGCATATAAGCCTTTTTCAGTCACAAACAACTCAAGTGTGAGTACACCAACATAGTTCAAATGATTAAGCAGGCGAGTGATGTAGTCTTGTGCCACAGGTTGTAAATCTGTGCTATTCGGTGCAGGTACAATCGAATGTGACAAAATACCATTGTGATGATGATTTTCAGCCAAAGGCCAAGTTTTCACATCACCATCTATACCACGTACGGCAATAATTGAAACTTCACGAGAGAAAGTCACAAAACTTTCTGCAATGAGTTCACCTGCTGGACCTAATTCTGCCCATGCTTGATCAATTTGATCTGCTGAGCGCAAGACGAACTGACCTTTACCATCATAACCACCACGAGAGGTTTTCAGCACGATGGGTAAGCCAAGTTCTGCCACTGCCGATTGCAAGCTTTCCAATGAAGTTACTGCTTTATAGGGTGCAACAGGAATCGCAAGCTCATCAAATAAAGCTTTTTCAGATAAGCGATGTTGTGCAATCGCTAAAGCTTGACGCGTTGGGTGTAAATCTTTTTGCTTGGTCAATACATCAACATCAATCAACGGCGTATTTTCAAACTCAAGACTAAATACATCTGCACTGGCAATGAAGTCTTGTAGACCATTTGCAGCCTTGGTTGAAAATACTGGACCTAATGCTGCAGAAGGACAGTCTGTATTGGCTTCAAAGAAAGTACATTGAATATTGAGCGGTAAGGCAGCTTGCGCCATCATACGACCCAATTGACCGCCACCAAAAATCCCAATGGTTTTATTCATAATCTATGTCCTATGTTCAGCTTGGCTTTAGATTTGACCTGGAATATTTTTGCTCGCCACTTTTTCAGTTTGCGCAGCACGGAATTCTGCAACATTTTTTGCGATTTCAGGACGTGTTAAACCTAAAATTTGTGCTGCCATAATGGCTGCATTGGTTGCACCTGCAGGACCAATTGCCAATGTACCTACCGCAATTCCCGCAGGCATTTGTACAATTGAAAGTAATGAATCCACACCATTTAAGATCGAAGATTTTACGGGTACGCCCAATACAGGAAGATCAGTTTTTGCCGCACACATGCCCGGTAAATGTGCTGCGCCACCTGCACCTGCAATAATCACTTGAATACCCCGTTCACGTGCAGTTTCAGCATATTCAAACAAACGATCTGGTGTACGGTGTGCAGAAACAACTTCCGCTTCAAAAGGAACACCAAGCTGTTTAAGCATATTGGCAGTGTTTTCTAAGGTTGCCCAATCTGACTGAGAACCCATGATAATTCCAACTAGAGGTTGAGCGTCTTGTGCTGCGGCCGCATTCATTGCAAATTTTCCAGAGATTAAAAAAGTAGAGATAAATCTCGACGAGAGAGCCAAGCTTTAATAAGAGCCCCATATTATAGACTGATTTTTCATCTCAAGAAAATTTAACGGACGTAGTAGGGCGATATTTTCATTATTTTTTTGGAGAATATGAAAATTATTTAAATACTTTGGTTTATTGACTTCTAAACACAAAATATACACAGCCCAATAAGCATAAACCTGCCCATACATAATCAAGTTTAAAGGGTTGTTTAAATAGGAAAATCATAAAAGGAACAAAAACTAGTAGAGTCACAACTTCCTGTGTTATTTTCATTTGCCCAATAGGCCAACCTTGTTGTGCTAAAAGTTTAGTCGCAGGAATCATTAGACTATATTCAAACAGGGCAATCACCCAACTGAATAAAATCGCCTGCCAAAGCGGTGCATCGTGCGGTAAAAATTTTAAATGCCCGTACCATGCAAGCGTCATAAAACAGTTGGCAAGGATGAGGAGTAAAAAGGGAAGCAGCATGTTATTTTAAACACAGTATAATGATGCTAAATTACACAAAAATATCAACAAAAAAGAAAGCTATTATTTACAAATTTTTATTGGAAATAGACGTATGGGTATAGATCTTGATCTTATAAATTCTCAATTAGATTTTTCACACGAAACTCCTCAATATTCAGAAATTCAAGCCTTATTCAAGAAAAGTTTAATTGAAGGAAATACTGAATATGCACAATCAATTTACTTTCATCATGATCACTTTCAAAATATCTCCAATTCATTCGAACTGGATGAATTTGCCATCCGCTCTAAAGAGCAAATGTATGTTGACTGGAGAAAAATAGATGCACTAGATGTAGCAGCATCGCCATACAATTACATGTTATTTGCATTTTACTTATATCTTGCATTATTTAAACAACAAACCATTACGCTTCATTTAAATCATAAAAATTCTTTTATTGATCAAATCGTTATTAAACCTATAGCATTTTATCAATTTGATATAAATATAGAAAAAATAGAATATTCATTTAGCGAAATTTATTCATATCTAGATGCCTTATATCAAACTAAACAAAAATTAGAATTTATTCAAACGACAGGTTTAGATGAAATTGAATCTCATAAAATAAATTGGGAAAAAGATCGTAAAACTATTCTTATTCAAGGAGATTTTTTTCGCCTTTTTCATACTGCTGAATTGATTCTAAACTTTATCCACCCATTAAATACCACTGATGAGTTAGAACTGACAGGCATTGTAGGATATAAAGAACACTTAACGGCACTCAGTGCAAATATTGTTTTTTGGCGACCAAATTCAATCGGGTACTTTCTAGGTTGGGATGAGGGAGAATAGATCATTAAAACACAACAAGAAAAACTATCTTTTCCCTTAAACCCTTGCTATCGTTGCTTTCAAATCGAATCAACCTTTTAAGTTAAATTTATAATGACAACACCACAACAACAAAGTGATGTGTCTATAAAAGCAGTGGAGTAAGAACGAATGCATCTGCATATTTTGGGTATTTGTGGCACTTTTATGGGTTCATTGGCACTGTTAGCACGTGACTTGGGACATAAGGTGACAGGGTCAGACGCAAACGTCTATCCACCCATGTCAACCCAACTTGAAAATGCAGGCATCACCTTGATGCAAGGCTATGACCGTAGTCATTTACAACCCCATCCTGACCTTGTGATTGTGGGCAATGCCATGAAACGCGGTATTGATGCGGTAGAATATATGCTCAACGAAGGTCTACCGTATATTTCAGGTCCACAATTCCTTGCAGATCACGTATTACAAGGCAAGCACGTACTGGGTGTTGCAGGCACACATGGTAAAACTACAACCACAACCATGTTGGCTTGGGTACTTGATCAGGCAGGTTTAAATCCAGGCTTTTTAATTGGTGGTGTTCCTTTAGGTTTTAGTGAAAGCGCACGTTTAGGCGGTGGAAAATACTTCTGTGTAGAAGCCGATGAATACGATTCTGCATTCTTCGATAAACGTTCTAAGTTCGTGCATTACCATCCCAAGACAGCCATTTTAAATAACCTTGAATTTGACCATGCGGATATTTTTGATGACTTAGCCGCAATTCAAAAACAATTCCATCACTTAGTTCGTACCATTCCAAGTGAAGGTCGTATCATTGCGCCGATCACTGAAAGCAATATTGATGAAGTCTTGGAAATGGGCTGTTGGACACCTGTGGTTCGTACTTCTTTAGATGCAAATGACTCTGCTGAAGTCTATGCAGAACAATTGTCTGCGGATGGTTCACATTTCAAAGTCTTACAACACGGCGTTGTCAAAGGTGAAGTGAAATGGAACATGACAGGGCAACACAGTGTCGCCAATGCTTTGGCGACGATTGCAGCTGCTGAACATGTCGGTGTTTCAATTGAAACTGCATGTGAAGCTTTATCTAACTTTGGCGGTGTAAAACGCCGTATGGAACTGCTTGACACAGTGAATGGTATTGAAGTTTATGATGACTTTGCACACCACCCAACGGCAATTGACACCACGCTGGAAGGCGCACGCAAACGTTTAGGCGAACGTAAACTGTGGGCAATCATTGAACCACGTTCAAATACCATGCGTATGGGTTCGCACAAAGATGGTTTGGCACATTCTGCACGTTTGGCTGATGAAGTCATTTGGTATCAACCTGAAGGTCTAGACTGGGATTTACAACCTGTCATTGATGCCGCACCGAATAAAGCTGTGGTTGCTCGTACTTTGGATGACATCATCAACACTATAGTTGCTGAAGCAGGTGAGGGCGATGCCGTGGTGATTATGTCTAACGGTGGTTTTGGTGGTTTACATCAAAAATTGATTACGGCATTAAAAGCTAAATAAGCTGTTATAAAACCATTAATTTAATTTAGAAAAACCCGCAAGAGCGGGTTTTTTTATGTACTGAAAACATGGCGCTTAAAAATAATTTTGATAACCTCGATTTTGATAACCAATATGATGTTTTGTAGGTTTTTCTACATTTGCAGTCTGTAATAAAATTTTGAGAAAGCCATCCATCTGTTCGACTGTTAATAAATTAGGCTTAAAATGGCTTAAGCCAATATTTTTAAAGTAACTTGAAATTTTAGTATTAGGATTTACATATTTCATCGACCATTGTTTAAAACTCAATTCAGTAATAGAGCAAATGTGAAATAGATGAATATCAGTATGTCGACTATCGCGTTGGATCGACTCAAATAATGCAAAAACGTGTTCTCTTTCACCTTCGAGACATTGAAAAAATGAACCCTCAGCATAATACAGTACCCCGACAATACCTTGTTGGGCATTAAATCCTCGCGCTCTGGATAAAATATCACTTAAATCAAGCAGCAAATCATTGTCACTTTCTACTCGAACACTGGCATAGCATAAGCGAATCATAACTTTTCTTCTTTATCATGGTTAATTTTATTATTGCTCATTTTTTAATCATTTGTAATTTTTTTCTCACAAAATTCATCTGTTCTGATCACTCAATTTTCTCTGACCACTAAGCGATAATAAGAAATAGGAGAAGTAAACCGATTTTTCCCTGAGTGAACCTAATTGTTAAGTTTTTTTATTCGAGAATAAAATGATTAAAAATTTATTATTGCTCACGATCCTACAAATTTTTTACATTGGTCTTGTACTATTCTTACATAAACTTGGGTTGAACGAGTTTATCAATATTGCCATCATGTCATTTATTTTAGGTATATGTAGCCATTATCTACTTAACACTTGGATATTTAAATTAATACTAGTTTTTTGCCTATCCATACTCTTTATTGCTTTACATGGTTATCTGATGTGGGCTGTATTTATGAGTTGTTATGGTTTAGCACTCACGATTTTTCAATTTAATCTCAATCATTCTGTCCAAAGTAAATATAAGCTTCATCCCCATTGAGGCTTATATTCCTGCAATACATTTCTTTTATAGCATCACATCAGCAAAGCTTTTATCACGTCTAAACATAACATCTACATAGGAGCAAGTCGGCACAATTTTTAACTGCTTTTTACGTGCAAAATCAACCAAAGTATCCAATAACTGACGTGCCATACCTTGCCCACGTAGAGAGTCATCTACCCAAGTATGATTAGCGATGATCTTATCTTCACCACTCCACACATAACTGATCTCAGCAATGCGTTGACCTTGCTCATTTTCTAAAAAAAATTCACCTTGATTTGCATCATCAATATGTTGGAATTGCATATTTTTATCTCATCAATAATTTATCAATATAAATTTAACAAAGTTCATGCAAAAAGAAAATTTGATTAAACAAGATCCTTACGATGAAAATAACACATCACGAATAGATTCATCTTTATCAAAGACTGACTTTGCAAAAGGACAAAGCGGTATCACTGCTATGTTTTTTTCACGTGCAAATTCAACTAAATTATTTAACAATTTACGTCCTACACCTTCACCACGCAATTCATCTTCAACTGTGGTATGGTCAATAATCAATTTATCCTCACCTGCCCATGTATAGGTCATTTCAGCCAAACGATGACCTTCCTCGCCAATATAAAATTCGCCTTTTTTAGCATCATTTTTATGCTTGATTTCTAACATTTTTCTACCTCTTGATAAAATCAGTATTTTTCAACATGCCATAAATATTCAATATTTTCTGTTAAGTTTTTTTATAAATTTAAAATCATCAGCACAGCACTTAAAATCAATAATCACAAAATCGTCAACTTAAAATACAGCGTAAAATGCTGTTAGACTCAGGTTTATCGCATTCTACTCACAGATCAAAGAAGGGCACTATGAAAAAATGATCACGACCAACTAATGATCTTCTTTCTACATATTTCTAAACTTTATTTCACTTAACAAGCCCACCAAATCAGCCTAAAATTTAGTACACATTATTTAAACAATTGACGATGTCAGCCTCTACTACTCCCCAAAACCCAAGATCAGCATCCACACCAAATCAAACACAGCAATGGATCAGTGTCATTAGCCTTGCTTTTGCTGCATTTATTTTTAATACCACAGAATTTATTCCTGTTGCTTTGCTCAGTGATATTGGTCAAAGCTTTGCTATGCCTGCCACCGATGTGGGCATCATGATTACCATTTATGCATGGGTGGTTGCACCGATTTCCCTCCCCATCATGTTATTGACTAAAAATTTTGAACGTAGATTTCTACTGATCGCATTATTCTGCGTTTTTATTCTCAGTCATACCTTGTCTTATTTTGCATGGAATTTTGAAGTTTTATTGCTCAGTCGCATCGGGATTGCTTTTGCCCATGCTTTATTTTGGTCAATTACAGCTTCTCTTGCTGTGCGTGTTGCCCCTCAGGGCAAAGCGTTTCAAGCCTTGGGCTTACTTGCTACAGGCACGGCTTTGGCCATGGTCTTAGGTATTCCATTTGGGCGCATCATTGGTGAAACATACGGATGGCGTAATACTTTTGCATTGATCGCCATTGGGGCTGCGATTGTTTGTTTAATTTTAGCCAAAACTTTACCCAAGCTTCCGAGTGTCAATTCAGGCTCATTAAGCAGTTTAAAAGTATTCTATCAACGTCCAGCCTTAATGATGGTATTTGCACTCACCATTATTGTGATTACCGCTCAATTTACCGCATATAGTTATATTGAGCCTTTTGCCCTAAATATTGCACATTTCAGTTCATCACAAACGACAACCTTATTGCTGATCTATGGGGCTGCTGGCTTTTTAGGCTCTTATTTATTTGGAAAATTTGCTAAAAAATATCCAAAACTCCCGATCCCATTGAGTAGTGCTGTACTCGCAATTTCAATGCTATTGCTGATTCCACTTGCAACTGACTTTATTTATTTTAGTTTGGTGAGTTTATTCTGGGGAATAGCGATTATTTGTTTTAGCCTTGCACAACAAGCCAAAGCCCTAAATTTAGCTTCGGATGCTACAGATGTCGCAATGGCAATCTATTCAGGACTTTATAATGTCGGCATCGGCGGTGGTGCTTTACTGGGTGGGTTCGTTACAGCACATTATGGTTTAAATCACATTGGCTTAGTCGGAGGCGTCTTAGCACTGCTCGGCACAATATTGGCCTGCATTTTAGTGACTCGTAAAGATTTTTAACTGCAATTATTCTGAGGAAATGTGTAAAAAGAAATTGCGTCAGTTTAAAAATTATGCAATATTAATCACATTAAGTATCCACGTTTGATACTTATTCCAAATTCATTGAACAAGGGGAGTAGCCTCTCCAAATGATCTCTATAGGATTATAAATTTTATATAGAGACCAGATGTCAGAATATCGTCATTACGCATTTTTTATTTACACAAATAAAAAAGCCGGTATCTGAGCATTATCTGTCACAGATAATGTAGGCAAGACTTTGATCATGTTGATACAGATGTTTAATCGTCTGGCAACTGGTCAAGGTCTTTTTTTATGCCTGATTGATTGCCAGAAATGGAGTTTTTATGGAATCAATCGGTAATCTTTGGCTGTATTTTGCATTTTTTGCAATTGTTGCAGTCATGCTTCTCATCGACTTTCTAGGCTTTAAACAAAAAGAAGGGCAAGAAGTAAAAGTTAAAACCGCAGCGTACTGGAGTATTGCTTGGGTCACGGTTGCAACTTTATTTGGTGGTGGTTTGTGGTTGTATCTACAACAAACCGCAGGTGTGACCATCGCCAATACCAAAACCATGGAATATTTTGCAGGTTATTTACTCGAAAAATCCCTCGCAATTGACAACGTTTTCGTCTGGATGATGATCTTCGCAGCTTTTGCTATTCCGCCCGCTTTACAACGTAAATTATTACTCTACGGCGTACTCGGTGCAATCGTATTAAGAACCATTTTTATCTTTATTGGTGCATGGTTCGTTCAAGAATTTTCGTGGATTTTATATATTTTCGGTGCATTTTTGGTCTATACAGGCTTTAAATTATTGAAAGGTCAAGATGAAGAAGACAGCAATATTGAAGATATGGCGATTCTAAAATGGTTGCGTAAACACATGCGAATTATGCCGAATTTGGAAGGTGGAAAATTCTTTGTCCGTCAAAATGGCGTGTTATGGGCAACGCCATTATTCTTGGTCTTGATTTTAGTGGAAGCATCTGATGTTATCTTTGCGGTCGACTCTATTCCTGCAATCTTTGCTGTCACAACCGACCCCTTTATTGTATTAACCGCAAACCTCATGGCGATTTTAGGTTTACGTGCAATGTTTTTCCTGCTTTCAGGTGCAGCAGCAAAAATGCATTATTTGCCATATGGTCTTGGGATTATTCTCGTTTTCATCGGCTTTAAAATGTTAATGCTCGATGTGTTCCATATGCCAATTTGGATTTCGTTAGGCTTTATTGTGATTGTCTTAGCGATCACAGCATGGTTATCGATTCTATATAATAAGAAACAAACACTAAACTCTTAAGTTCCGTTTAAAAAGCCTTTCTCAATGAAAGGCTTTTTAAAAATCAATATCAGGACACAATCTCTAACTTTTCCCATCGCTGCAAAAACCGTTTAGACATCACACGTTGCATAAACACATCATGGCTGACCAACCGATCATTCCAGCGTAACTTTAATGCAAATAAATCATACAAACCGAAGGGTGCAATGATCTCTAAATCATCATTTTCTAATAAACGTATTGCGATTGCAGTGGCTGTTTCAGGCCAAACGGACAAAGCCTCATGTAACGAAGCATAAGGCAAAATCGACTGACCATTTTCCGTGCTATACCATGTATGCACAGTGGCTTGATTCACAACATCCCACTCATTTTCAGGGAAATTTTGGATTAATTGTCTCGTAATTTCATGGGTTATTCTTTGATGCTCTTCATGCTCATCAAAGAAAATGACGTCAATTTCGCTGTGTATCACATCATAGGTTTGACCATGTAAAACTGACCATACAAGGTTGCGAATCACACCCGCACTCAAATATGCATCGGGTGCAATGTGTCTTAAATAAACCAATCTTTGCCACAAGGCTTGTTCACGAAAAATTATTTCTATCAGGGCCTGATCAAAATTCTGTTTTGTAAAATCAAATAGTTGTAGGTTTTTCATGCGCTTTCAACATGCTTTTTTGGAAAAATAGTCACTGTACAATTTCAGCACATGCCCATATTATACAGCGCATAAAATTTGTTTTAATTTTTATTCTGTTAGAAAGCAAATAGATAAAAATACTGAAAATGCAAGGCAGACCATGCGTTCAAAAAAAATCAGTTTAGTCATTGTGCCACTTTTGATGACTGCGTGTAGTAGTCATGATAAACCACTTGTTCAAGATGTTTATAACAGCCAATATGATTGTGCATACGATTGGGATACAGAACTCTGTGAAGAAGAACAAACCACGAGTTCATCCCATAGTGGCTATTATGGCGGGATACGTTATATAGGCCCGCAATATTATCAGGGCAATCGTAAAGTGAATTTTGCAGGGCGTAAAATCCAACCCTCAAGCAATCTCAGTGTTGGGCAACCTTATATTTCCCAAGTCGCCAAATCAAATAGTAAATCTTCACCTGTGCGTGGTGGTTTTGGACGTAGTGGCGGATCATTTGGTGGTTAAAACTCACATCCTGAGTTTGCTGTAACAATTCATTTAAAAGTTATTGATGACATTATGAAAAGAAAACTGTTCCAAGCCCGTCCAAACTGGCAGCAAGAACACGAAAATATTGGCTTTGATTATTATAATTTACCTTCTGCGGATGGCTCGATTTATTGGTCTGAAGGGGTAGCATATGAGTTTAGCTTAAAGCAAATCGAACAGCTTGAAGATGCCTCGAATGAACTGCATCAAATGTGCTTACACGTGGCAGGGGAGATGATTCAGCAGGGTAATTATCCTGATTATTTTCAAATACCACACAGCGCTATTCCGCTCATTGAACATTCATGGCATCACCATGCACCCATGCTTTATGGACGTTTTGACTTTGCCTATGATGGTCAACAAATCAAGATGCTTGAATACAATGCCGATACCCCTACAGGTTTACTTGAAGCATCAGTTGCACAGTGGCATTGGATTGAACAAGTTGAAAATATTGCAAACCGTGATCAATTTAATAGTATTCATGAAGACCTGATTAAACGCTGGAAAACAATTTTTCCACGTGGCGCACATATCCATTTTGCAGCATGCCAAGAAGCAGGACGTGAAGACTGGGGCAATCTGGAATATTTAATGGATACAGCCTTTCAAGCAGGGCATAAAGTGTCTGAGCTATCGATGGAAAATATCGGTTGGGATGGCAACAACTTTGTCGATTTGAATGATCAAGAAATTCAAAATTTGTTTAAGCTGTATCCTTGGGAATGGATTTGGGAAGAAAATTTTTCTCAGTACTTAAAACCTGAAACGCATTGGGTTGAGCCGTGTTGGAAAATGCTCTTGTCCAATAAAGCACTATTAGTCGAGCTTTGGAAGAAGTTTCCGCATCATCCGTTATTACTCGAATCACATGCATTTAAATCTGATATGCAGCTGCATGGCAAATGGGTCAAAAAACCTATTTTGGCACGTGAAGGTGCCAATATTCGTGTAGTACAGGACAATCTCGACCAAGGTGCTGCATCGGGTAGTTTCTATTTCGATGATTATGATAAATATGGCTACATCGCGCAGAAATGGGTAGATACGCCGTTATTTGATGGCAAATTACCAACCTTAGGTTTATGGATGGTGGGACACACCTGTGCAGGTATGTCGATCCGTGAGGACGAGTTTGACATTATTGGCAATGATGCACATTTTGCAGCACATTATTTTGTGGAATAAACACGATGTACTTAAAATGTACATTGATCTACGCAGAGAAAAGATGATTTCAAAATTAATCACTCAAAATCAGATCAGATAAAATTCAACAAATTTATTGACCCTAAAATAAAAAAGCCGATCTTATCAATATCGGCTTTTCAACAACATAGACACTCGATGAGATTAAATCGTATGCTCGGCTACTCGTTTCATGTATTTATTCAAACGGGTAAAAAATAAAATCTGTAAAAAAATGGTAAAAGCAGAGACACACCATTCATACCACAGATCAAAAGCAGTATTTTCTAGTTGGAAAAACTGATAAATCCCCAGTAATACCAAGCCAAATACAATACCTGCGACTGTGGTTTGCAACAAAATTGGAAATGATAATGCCGTGATCCGATTCATAAAATGCACACCATGATCACCGCCATTGGCAACATAGCTGCGCTGAATCCCAATAAACATAATGATTAAAGTTAAAATTGCTTCCACCCCAATCACACGTATATCGTAATAAGGTGAATACATACCATAGTAATACACAGCACTGACGACCAATGCGGCGATCAAATAATAATTTTTATAATGGCGTTTCTCTAAAGTGTCTTCTGAAAGTTCATGCGCTAAGGCTTTGGTATTCCAAAAATACATAAATATTGTTATCTCTTATTCGTTGATTTGTGCACACTTTACGCATTCTTTTCACAAAGATAAAGCACTAAAACCAACACTTTCATGGCAGCTGTCACTGTGCATTCAGACATAAATTACTGAAGCATGCTACTAAATGGGCTACAATCAATCGAAAAAATTCACAACGTAGGTTCAAAATGTCTTCTATCATTGCAACGACGGCGATTCGCGGTCGCTTCCTCGATATTCAGAATACGGTTGCCCAAGCGCGTGATATTCACGACCAAGTGCGATATGTAGAAGATGGTTTATTACTCATCAATGACGGAAAAATTGTTTGGTTTGGTGCTTGGACGGAAGGGCAAACCTATTTGCCTGCTGATCTCAAAGTTGAACATTATGCAAATCAATTAATTGTTCCAGGTTTTATCGACACACATATTCATTTTCCTCAAACAGAAATGGTCGGTGCCTACGGTGAACAACTTTTAGAATGGCTCAATACCTATACCTTCCCAACTGAAATTCAATTTCAAGATAAAGCTTATGCTGACCAAATTGCCCATTTCTTTATCAATGAACTTCTAAAAAATGGTACAACCACAGCTTTAGTATTCTGTACAGTACATCCACAATCAGTTGATGCCTTGTTTGAGGCGGCTGAACGCCATCAAATGCGTTTGATCGCAGGTAAAGTGATGATGGATCGTCATGCACCTGAAGCACTCACAGACACAGCAGAAAGTGCGTATGATGACTCCAAAGCCCTCATTGAAAAATGGCATGGCAAAGGGCGTAACCTGTATGCGATTACCCCACGTTTTGCTCCGACCTCAACGCCTGAACAATTGCAGCGGGCAGGGCAGCTCAAAGCTGAATATCCTGATGTCTATGTACATACCCATTTAAGTGAAAATAAAAATGAAATCGCATGGGTTAAAGAATTATTCCCTGAACAAAAAGGGTATTTGGATGTGTATCACCATTATGGCTTAACAGGCGAGCGTTCGGTTTTTGCCCATTGTGTGCATTTGGAAGAACATGAATGGGATTGTATGCATGATACAGACTCGGCCATCGCGTTCTGTCCAACCTCAAACCTGTTCCTCGGCAGTGGTTTATTTCCATTGAAAAAAACATGGGAAAAGCAAGTCAAAGTTGGACTCGGAACTGATATTGGCGCAGGGACATCATTCTGTCAATTACAAACATTAAATGAAGCCTATAAAGTACAGCAACTACAGGGTGACAAACTGTCTGCCTTTGAGTCGCTTTATCATGCCACGCTTGGCGGTGCCAAAGCCTTAGACTTGCAAGATAAATTAGGCAACTTCAATGTCGGCAAAGAAGCAGATTTTGTGGTCTTGAACTTAAAAGCGACAGCGCTACAACAGTTACGTCAGCAACGTGCCAAAAACATTGAAGATGCGTTATTTGCCTTATTTACTATGGGGGATGATCGTAATATTCAAGCCACGTATATCTATGGAAATAAAGCCTATGAACAAAGCTAAACAACCACAGCAAAAGCTGAAACAATCCAAGAAAAAATTGATTTTAATTGGAACAGTTTTTGTGGTCTGTGCGCTCTTGCTGAAAAAAGATGCTCACTAAACTTTAGCGTTTTTACATTTCAACTGGCAAAAAAGATGCATCTTCAGTCGATATGTTTTAAAATTGATGCATCTTATAGGTGTTGCTCGTCAACACCTTTTTTACTTTGCGAATTTGATATTTTTAGTTTTAGGTATTTCCCATGACTGTTGAAATGAAAGTAATGATTTCTGCTGAAGAAATTCAAGCAAAAGTTCAGGAACTTGGTCAGCACATTAATGCGCATTATGCCAATAGTGACAAAGAGTTGGTATTAATCGGATTATTGCGTGGTTCAGTGATTTTCATGGCAGATCTTTGCCGTACAATCACCAAAGAACATGAACTCGACTTCATGACCGTATCAAGTTACGGTGGTGGGACAACTTCAACACGTGATGTCAAAATTTTAAAAGATCTTGATGGTGAAATTCGTGGTAAAGATGTACTCATCATCGAAGACATCATCGACTCGGGCAATACCCTAAGCAAAGTGCTCGAAATTTTAAGCACGCGCCAACCCAACTCGATTGAACTTTGTACTTTAGTGAGCAAACCTTCACGCCGTGAAATCGAACTCGATGTGAAATTTTTAGGTTTTGAAGTCGAAGATAAATTTATTGTGGGTTATGGTCTGGACTATGACCAAAAATATCGTCATCTTCCATTTATTGGTGAAATTGGTCTGTAATTCAGCTTTGATATAATTTCCCCCCATAATACTTAAGCGGCTTCGGTCGCTTTTTTTATGTTTCATTTCCACTACTTTAGAACAAAAATGCAACAACTTGTAGCATATCAATTCTTTCAATCATCATATAAATATTCAAAAATAACAATCAGGTTAACGTTCTAAATTCAAGATCAGACAAAGAAAAGGAGAAGGATTATGATGGCACTGATTGGCGCAATCATCATCGGTTTTTTTGCAGGTCTCATTGCACGTGCAATTCATCCAGGGAATGATAAAGCAGGCTTCATTGTCACAGTTGCTTTGGGGATTATCGGTTCATTGGTTGCAACCTATGGCGGTCGAATCATCGGACTCTATTCTGACGGCTCATCAGCAGGCTTTATTGCCTCTGTGATTGGTGCAATTATCGTTTTGTTTATTTACAACATGGTCACCAAGAAAAGCTAATGCAAACGTGAAAACTTAAAAGCATCTCCATCGAGATGCTTTTTTTTATTTTTTACAAACCAAAATTTTGCCAAATTTTTTCAATTTCTTCGGCAGGGTAGGCACCCATCACAGTATGACCATTCGAGAAAATAATTGCAGGTGTCCCATGTAGACCCAATTGTTTACCCAAAATCAAATTACGTTCAATGGGTGTGGCACAATTGGCTGCAGCTGTGGGTTGAATATTGTTTTGAATTAAATTGTGCCATGCATAGGCTTTATTGTCAGAACACCAGACTTGTTTAGAGGGCAGAATCGACTGATTTTTAATAGGATAAATAAAAGTATAAATCGTGACATTATTCAGCTTGGCTAAATTCCCTTCAAGACTTTTGCAATATGGGCAATTTGGGTCAGAAAAGATGGCGAGCTGACGCTGACCATTCCCCCTGACTGTTTTAATTGCATCATTAAAGGGGAGCTTTTTAAAATCAGCTTTGGGGCTATTTTGAAGTGCTAAATCTTTGGTGAGGTTTTTTTGGTCTTTCAGCCGAATCATTGAACCAATAAACAGATGCTGTACATCTTCATTAACGTAAACCACCTGACCATCTAATGTACCACTGTACAAGCCTTGCATTTCAGTGGCTTGTACATTGTCGATTTTGACATTTGGATATTGCTGCGACAGTTTGGCTTTAACACTGTCAACATTGGCAAAACTACTGCCACAAACAGCGAGACTTAAACTCAATGCGATCAATTGCTTTAACATATTGAATAAATATCTTAGAAATTTAAATAATCAAAATATTAAAGCACAATCTAACACCCCTGATGTTGAAGAACTGTTGTTTCAATGCGTTTCACGTGGAACAAAGTTAAACATTGCAGGACGATTGATTTCCACAGAAATATGTACCAATTCTTCATGTATGGCTAATGCCTGACGAATACGATCTGCGGTTAAGTCCTGCAGTGGTGTTTGCAACGCTAAAATCACTGAAAACTTGCCTTTACCCACTTTCCAAACATGCAAATCTGTAATCTGAATATCCAATTTTAAATCTGAAATCACATCACGTATTTCATCTACGACAGGATGATCCATTTCAGCATCTAATAAAGTTTTTCCTGTTTCCTTGATCAATCCAAACGACCATCTACCCACTAAAATTGCACCGACGATTCCCAATAAAGCATCTAAAAAGTCCCAACCAAAATATTTTCCTGCGAATAAAGCAATGATCGCTAAAACAGACGTTAGAGCATCTGCAACTACATGTAAAAATGCTGCTTTTTGGTTTAAATCATGCTCATGATGCTCGCCATGTTCATGTTCATGTTCATGAGGGTGATGGTGATGGTGATGGTGATGGTGATGGTCATCATGCAATAACCACGCACACATCAGGTTAATCCCTAAACCTAAAATCGCAATAACAATTGCTTCATTATAATGAATCTGTACAGGGTGAAATAGGCGCTCAACCGACTGAAAAGCCATAAATAAAGCCACAACCATCAACAAAATTGCACTGCTATAACCAGCAAGAATCTCGATTTTCCAAGTCCCAAAACTAAAACGGGCATCTTGTGCATAATGCCGTGCTGCTCGATATGCCATATATGCCAAGCCCAGCGCTAACATATGGGAACTCATGTGCCAACCATCAGCAAGTAAAGCCATTGAATTAAAAACCCAACCGCCTGCAATCTCAAAAATCATCATCAGCCCTGTCAAAATCGTGGCAAATAAGATTTTCTTCTGTGCTAAAGGATTGCCTTCGTCAAATTGATGAGAATGCTGCCGTTGAATGGTTTTAAATTGCATGTGAATTGAATCCAATATACTCCCCTAGAGTATATTCTCGGATTTTAAAATATACTATAAGGGAGTATATTTTTTTGGAGTCAATAGATGGGACATTTACATCAAGATCAAAAAGTTTTAAATCGGGTCAAGCGTCTCAAAGGGCAGATCAATGCAGTGGAAGAGTCTTTAATCCAACAGGATAAATCTTGTATTGAGATTTTACAGCAGGTGGCAGCCATTAAAGGTGCAGTAAATGGCTTAATGAATGAACTGATTGAAGCCCACTTGAAAGAACATGTTATTTCAGATCATCAGGCTATAGATGAAGCAGAGCTTGAAATTTTTATGCAATTGTTAAAACGTTACGGATAATTTGACCAACGAATTAAAAACACATTGACCTGTTGCTGATTAAGTTTTAATCTGACATCCAATCAGACTCCTCCCGCCAAACTCAATTTCTTTGAGCTTGGCTTTTTTTATCTGCAAATGATTTAGAAATTAAGTGCTCAATACATGAATCAACAATCATGGCGTTCATTTTTACTCGTGAGCCTAGCCCTGTGTATCGGAACGATTGGAACCGCATTAGCAAGTCCCTTATATCCAATTTATCAACAATTTTGGCATCTACTTCCAAGTCACATTACTTATATTTTTGTGGCATATATGTTTGGTTGTATGACAACTTTATTATTTTTAGGACGCAGCAGTAATAGTTTTGGATTTATCCGTACGCTACAAGCAGGTTTACTCTTTGCCATCGTTGGCTTGGGACTTTCTGTCTTTGCAAGCAATGCTTATTTTTTAGGATTTGGACGCTTTATTATTGGGATTGCTTCAGGTCTCATCAGTACTTCTGCTATGCTTGGACTGATTTATACGATTCCAGACACACATAAAAACAGTGCTGCACAGCTCAGTTCAATCATCACGGTATTGGGCTTCGGCTTTGGCCCTCTGATTGGTGGTGCAATTGCACAATTTTCGGATGCCCCCTTAGTTACCCCCTATATTCCCGTCATTATTGCAGCAGCGATCAGTTTTTTCAGTTTATTTAGCATTAAAATCATTCAGTTTGAAAAACAAGTTTTTTCAGTTGCACCACATTTAGAACTGCCCGAAATACACTTTAAAACGCTGTTTTATCTTGCTAGTTTTACCGCTTTTTGTGCTTTTGGTTCATTTAGTTTATTCGCTTCACTTGCACCCTCATTTATCAAAGACGTGATTCCTTGGCACGGTCCTTTGGTGAGCGGTGCAACGATTGCCAGTATTTTATTGGTTTCAGCCTGTGCCCAATTTATGGCGAAATCACTGAACATGCATAAAGCCTTGAATACAGGTTTAATCTTGTTATTGCTCAGTTATCTAATTCTTATGATTTGCATGACCATGCACCTGAGTTTTTTATTCTTTTTGAGTGTTGTTTGTGTGGGCATGGGACATGGCTTAGGTCTACTCGGTGCTTTTGCCTTGATTCATCACATGACCAATATTGATAATCGCGCAGCAGTGGTTTCCACATATTTGTTTATTGCCTACTTTGGTACGATTGTTCCGATTATTGGCGCTGGTTATTTGTCAGATCATTTTGGCTTAATGACTGGCGTATTGGGTTTCTGTGTGGGTATGGGGTTGCTATCTCTGTATTTATTGATTCAGCATTTAAAAATTAAAATAATTCCAAATAATTCATAGATAAAATGAGAATGTAGGGATCACACATTTCGGCATCCCTACATATTTTTATACCAAAAACTTAAGGTGAAATTTCAACCTTTACAACGTCAATGTCTGTCAGTTTATAACGATGCGCATCCACTTCAATATTGATCGTACCTGTATGATCTTTTAACTCATAATGCTCGGCTTTGGTTTTACGTACAATTTTTCCTGTCAGCGTCAATACTGTTTCATCCTTGGCTTTAAGTGCCTGTCCCACAGTTAACTTATTCTTTGTCACTTTGAACCGTACCGGGTTTGTCGGAGACTTTTTATTTAAGTTAGGCCACGTGACCTAACGGGTTAATCTTATCATAGTACATTGCTTCAAACTCAAAAGGCGATACATAACCCAATGCGCTGTGTACACGCTTTTTGTTGAACCAATCTACCCAATTTAATGTCGCAAGTTGTACATCCGCTAAACCTTGCCAGTCTGCTTTTAAATATTCAATCACCTCTGTTTTGTATAAGCCATTCACTGTTTCAGCCAAAGCGTTATCGTATGAATCACCGGTCGTACCGACTGATGCTCGTAAATTTGCTGCTTCTAAACGATTGGTATAGCGAATGGAAAGATATTGAACCCCTCTGTCACTATGGTGAATCACATTCTTTGGCATGTCTCGAGCATGTAACGCTTGCTCAAGTGCATCGAGCACCATATCTGTATTCATCCGTGTCGATACTTTCCATCCAACAATTGCTCGTGAGAAGACATCAATAATAAATGCAGTATAAACCCAACCTGAATTTGTTTGAATATACGTGAAGTCAGCGACCCATAGCTGGTCAGGATGATCAGCACTAAAATTGCGTTTCACCAAGTCATCTGCTCGTTTTTGATCCTCTCGGCTACGGGTAGTTTGTTTATTCTTACCACGCCAAACACCTTGTATACCTAGTTTTTGCATCAATCGAGCAACTGTACAGCGAGCAATAACATAGCCTTCACGTTTCAATTTTTGCCAAACTTTACGCACACCATATCGACCTGAACTTTCCTTCCAAATTCGTTTAATTTGTTCAGCATGATGCAAGTCATGTAGATCTCGCTTTGCTCGATGTTCTGGGTTTTCAACGAAATCTAGTGTTCGATAATAGGTAGAAGCCGCGATCGGTAAAATCCTGCAAATCGCCTCAACACCATATAACGCCTTATTGTTATGGATGAAATCTACCATTATTTGTGTGGGCGGTCGAGCTCCGCCTGGGCGAAAAAAGCGGCTGCTTTACGTAGAATTTCGTTAGCACGTTGCAGTTCTTTATTTTCACGTTCGAGTTGTTTAATACGTTCTTGATCTGAAAGTTGCTGTACTTTAATTGGGTTTTGTTTATCTAAATATTTTTGATACCAAACACGTAGAGTTTCAGGAGTACAACCTATCTTGGGAGCAATAGCGGTGATCGCAGCCCAATTCGATGGATAATCTTTCTCGGATTCAATCAATAATTCAACCGCTCTTTCTCTGATTTCAGGGGTATATTTTACTTTTTTCATCGGGACATTCTCTCAGAAAGCTTGGTCTCCGACAAACCCGGTACGGTTCACTTCTTGAATGATGAGATGATCCTGTTTACCTGCCCAAACATTGGCTGTTAAACCGAGTAAAGTAACAAAAGCAATAAAGGAGATTTTTTCATACAAAAGTGCCTTTATTGGATGTCGCTCTTTAACTTAAAGAGGATGTTGTGCCCTATAAATCAAAGTTACGCAATACTAAAAATTGCTAAAAAAGCTGACATTTAGTCAGCTTTATGAAGCGAATCGGATTGTTATTTACCAATACAGAACATAATTTTAATTATATTTTTTATATAAATTAGTAGCTTATAAATAAAATTAAAATCAAGTGACTAAACAGTGCCTATTTATGTCAACAATAGGATAGACGGGGATATATATTACATTCTTCTTTTTAGGATTTTTTAAGCCTCATGCGCTCCAGTGCATTTTATTCTACTGGTGACTTGTTCGGGTTCATTATGTTTTTCACATTTAAAATGGTGAGTTCAATCGCCTTGATCTGTAGGCAATGACAACTATAAACAACCATTCAAAAAATATTTTAGGGATTAGGGAAGTTTTAACCTCAATTTGAGGGTGGCATTTGAAAGGCGACCCTTTGGGTTGTCGTCAAAAATGACGATAAGCCAAATACCTCTTTTAAGGGTGAATAAAGCAGTATTTAAAATCTATCCATTCATGATTTTTAAGGTGAACGCAAACTTGCGTTTTGTGATATGAGATTATCCCACTTCACTAAATAATTGATTTAATACCAAAGCTCAAAATTGAGCCTTGTAAGTCTTTAACTTTCTTTAACCTCAATAATTAACTTTTAACATAAGAGTTAAAAGACAAAACTTGTAAATCAATAACTTAATCAATATCAGCTTTAACTTTTAACCTAAAACAGAATTTTTTTATAAGTGGGATGATGGGCGGTCTAGGTACTGGCAACTCATGAAAGATAGCAATACCCCCACCCCAAAAATGCGCTTGTAGTTTATTAAGATCGTCAAAAGAAACGAGCTTTCAATCATCATGATTTTAGTGATAGATCAACTTGGTCACATTTAGAATCGCAGCAAGTTAAGGCTTAATGGTTAAAATAACCATGCAGATATTAAAAAGCTCCTCATATTTAGGGAGCTTCTTTTTTAAATTAACTGCAATACATCCGCCCGAACTTCGACTATCTCCCGATCTGCACCGCTTTGATCTTTCCATTTCCGTGTCCTTAAACTGCCCTCAATATAAACCTTACTGCCTTTTTTAAGGTACTTGCCTGCAATCTCTGCCAATCGGTTATTGGTACTGATTCGATGCCATTCGGTGTGTTCTTTACGTTCTCCAGTGGTTTTGTCTTTCCATTGCTCAGTCGTTGCTATGCTGAAATTGGTAATACTGCCACCATTGGGAAAATTCTTTGTTTCAGGGTCACGACCTAAAACGCCCATTAAAATAACTTTGTTCACATTTGGCATTGTTCTAAATCTCTTAAATTCTTTCTTATCTATCAAATCGTGGCTTAATGGCTTAACGATTAATTACTATGTGCCAATGAGTTACCCCCATATTTTTAAGAAATACATTTACGCCGTTAAATGTGTCATAACAAAGGTGGTAAAAATATCCGTCATCATCTTTACCAATTGTCATCACTTGAGCATTAAGAGGTAGTACATCACCATCTTTTAATCTTTTCCAACTATCTGTTGGATAACCAAAGTTATCATTCATTAATTTTAAGAACTCTGTTCTTGTCGTATTTTTCATATCTTGTATGCCTTAATTTTTTTCACTTCTAGGAAATCGTGCGATTTTGCGATTTTATAGCCGTATCGCTTGTATAGCTTGCCTCTTGGTGTCGGAATCCATTTGCGATTTATTGCGACTTTGCGATTCATAATTTAGATTTTCATCATCGCTACCCTACGAATCGCAACGTGTCGCAACCGAATCGCAGGCTAATTGCGACACTAAAAGCCTTGCTATTAGAGGCTTTCATCCTAAAAATCGCAGAATCGCAGCTATTCTAACAATAAAGGATTTAATTCTATGTATTGTGTCTTGTTAATCGTAACCAATCTGACATAGTTATGATTAATCAATGTGTCTAAATAGCGGTTAAACTCCTTAACTGTTCTTAGTTTTGATGGCGCACCCTTTAAAGCTAAAGTCTTAGAAAATAGGTTGCTTTTATCTTCCATACACTTATCAATCAAATAACGTGCAAGACGCTCCGCCTCACTTTCTGTTTTGATTTCAATATCTGTATAGCTTGCCCATTCGTTTAATGAATGATTTACAACCTCACTAGCTCCCTGTAAGGTTTTGGCATCAATCCACTGCGCCCCCTCAAAATAAGCGAATACAGTAGCTAAACGCCGTGCTAGTTGGCTTGCTCTGCTTGCGAATGCCTGCAAGTATTCAAAACGCTTTCCTCTCTTTTGTAGTGCTTCGATTTGATTATAAAACTCTATATCTATGGCTTCTGCTTCTTCACTCATAGGCATAACGAAACGCCCATTATGTAATTCATGTTCAGGCTTTAGATGAGGGCAGTCATCGAGTAGATATTCGCAACGTGTCCAGTAAGCTATAAGCCTATGGTCAATGCTTGCATTCTTATTTCTATGAATCGCATCCTGTAAGCGTGTGCCTGCAAGGTTTTCGGGTACGGTTAAAATAAATCTAGGTAAAAAGCCTTGTCCTCTTAACACTGGGTCTTTTAATGCACTGGCTAACACTTCATGCTGCCCCTGCAGGTTAAATGTAGCTCTCACATCATAAGCACGACCGCTACCATTTAAGTTTGACTTAGATCGAGTACGCTCTATAAAACCGTCATCAAATAACTTGGCATAGCCTCCTAGTGCTTGGTTCCGTGTATCGGCTTTCATTGTATGACCGCCAAAGAATTGACCTGCTTCATCACTGGAAATTGAAGCATTACTTAAAATGCCGTCAATGTATAAGCCTGCAATTGATTCAAGCGTAATATCTGTGAATATTGTACTTGGGTCATTGGGTGGTGGGTTCTCAGCACAATAAGCCTCACGGTCTTTTTTACTCAATGATGCCTGTCCGCTTTTCCATTGCTCTAGGTCACGGCGATATTCTTCATATTGCTTACGCTCATGTTTAATAATGGCTTGATCTGCTAGGTTCTTACTTGTGCTTTTACGGCTTCCACTTTGACCCTCAGTAAGTAAAAACAAACTGCATGGCTCGCCTTGTGTTTGGAACGGATGAGGGGCATTTACTTTGGCTTGTGCAATATGTGATAAAGCACCAATAACACATTGGGCAGTCATGGCAATGGGCGACTGCACATGCTCTGATATGGCTTGCACTGCCTCTTTTGCCAGTGGTGGTAAAGCATCAATAGGGTAAGGTTTTATCACTATGTCATCTTGTGCCAATGGTAATAATTCGCCCCATAAAGTCGGCTTATTTAATTGCTCTATCGCTTCATGAATAAATGCCTGTACTTCGGCATCGTCATTTTCTTTAATCAGTTCAGTGAAAAACTCATTTTCGCCATATTTCAAATATTGATTGAGTAAACGAACAGCCGTGTTTTGCTCAAGCTGTTTAAATGGCTCAAGCTGTATCTGTTCAGGTCTAACAGGCATGTATAACTGTTGATAGCCTGCCTTAGATAACTGCTGAATAACATATTGTATTTGCTCAAAATCAAACGTCTTGAGTTCCGTTAATTTCTTACTGGTGAGATTAGACAATACAACCAACACAACGGAAAACGGCTGTAATGGTGGTTCAAAACCAATGGCAATACTGGAGGCAAGTTTAAAAAATGCCTCTAAATTATGAGTGATGATGATAGGTTTATCTTTCTGCATTTCACCATAGCAAGCAAAGCCTTTTGCTAAACCATCAGGTATGACTTGAATACGTTGTTTGTCCTGTAGTACGGCGCATTGCACATGCTCAAGCTGTCCATTGACGATAGGTAGAATCAAAGGTTGCTCATAGCTCACGCCGTTAATCTCTACCTTGCATTGGTCTACATAGATCGGCTGTGATGGATTGCCAAAGCGTTCAATGATGGGATGGTTTAAATATGTGTCATCCGATGGATTAAGCAACGTACAATTTGCTAGAATCGAATCGGGTTTGATGGAGGTGGTGATATTCATAGTGTCACCGCCTTTTTATTTGCCTCAAATTCTTCTCTGAATTTTTCAGCTTCTTTTTCATGATAACGGCAACGATCTTCTGATAAATATACAAACATTTCTAAGACTTTCTCCAAGTTGGAAAAATGGTATTCAGCACTTGGATTACGAGCCATTAAATCTTTTTTGATTTGTTTCACTTTGAGCTGCACATCTGATAGGGCTGTCCTCATCCAATCCATATCACACTCAGCCATTGAGGCTAAGTCGTGCATGTCATCAGCGTTATAAATTTTAGGCGTGTTTGTAGTGTTATTTTGATTAGGCATGATTAATGCGCTCCGTTTGAGTTTAAAGGAGCTTTACCATTCACGACCAAATGAGGGTGGCAAAGCTGTAAAGGGTTGGTCGATAGGTTCAAACGGATACCTACACACGTAAACGTGTCCCTCCACAGCTTCACCATAAAATGCGAACGCATAGAGATATTACGCACAAAAAAAGCCCTTGCGGACTGTGCGCCGTTTGAATCATAGCCGACCAAAGCTAACTTTGAGATTTTGCTCAAAGCAAGGGAACTATAACTACGAAAGTTTCGTAGTGCAACAAGAAAAACAACAATAAAGTATTTTAGTGGTGCATCCAGTTTTGGATATACTCCCATAGGATTTAAAATACTGTCAGAATAAATGTGAGCAAATTTGCTCATATCTAAATAGATACGCTCAAATCTGAGTGCATCTAAGGCTTGAGTTTTGGCTTTAAAATCTATTATTTGATTCATACTTTCACCTACTGCACACGGTTAATATGAATGTCTGAATTAATCAAAATGCCGTCATTGGATAGCCCGATCTGTTGACGGTTGTCCATCATTTTCAATAACTGCTGTTCAGCTTCTTCAAAACTGATACCAAAATGCTTGGCAATATCTTCAAGGCTATACATTGGGTCGCCGTCATCGGTGTAACCGCTTACTGGTGGCAGTAGGTTTAATTCTTTGGCTTTGGCATCCATTTCCTTTTTGATGTGTTCAGGCATTAAATGCAAAGTCATCATGAAAGCCTGCTCTGTAATGGGATGACCATCGCCGTACTGTTTAAGCATTGCCTTGTAGTGGTCAAAGGCTTTGAAAAACTCAGGGTTTACATGCTCAGTCATTGTGTAACCCCTCAAAAGTTAGCTGTAAATTGTTTTTGCATGTTGTGATTCTTAGGTTTAAATCTCGCATTGAATAACGATGATTTACCAACCCAGTACCATGAAATGATCCTTTAGCCTTTTGGGTCTTTGCCTGCATACATAAGCGGTTTAATTCTTCATAGGCGGTTTGTCGTGCTGAATAACTGCCAGTCTTACGAATGCTTGGTAATACTTCTTTAAATACCCAAGTTTGGAAATTTAATGCTTCTTTTTTGGTAGATCGGAAAACAATGCGGTAAAGATTTTCTTCACTGATAAAAGTAATGAATTGATTTCCGCTTGTGGTAGGGGTACACAAACTATGTGTACCCTTTGGATTTAAATTAAATCGGCTTGGGTTTGCTCTTTGCATATCTAATGCCTTACAAACATCAGCCAAGCAAAATAAAGGCTGTCCATTTTCATCAAAGGCAACTCGAACGCCGTGTTCATTAAAATTAAAAATAGATGGATTCATGCAACAAACTCCCCGATCAATTCATAACGAGCGTGGTAGCCGTCACGGTTTAAGTTCGGCTCTTGGTGGGTCACAATGTCACAACCAGAACGGCGTAAACGCTGTATGACAGCACTCAGGCGATAGCAATTAAATAGATTGATTGCTTCGGCTTGGCTCAAGGTTTTACCTTGCTTGAGGTGGTCTAAAACTTGGGTTTGGTGGTTCATGTTTAAGCCTCCATCGTTACAATGTTGGCTTTATGTTTGGCTATACGATCTGCTACCCATGAATCGACATCTGATTCAATCCAAGCGACACGGCGTTCTGACAGGTTTAAGCATTGAGGAAAATCACCGCTTCTCATCATGGCATAGATGGATGAAGCTCCAAGTCCTGTTTTTTCTTGGACTTCTTTACGGCGAATCAAGCGATTATTTTCAGTTTGTTGCGATTTAGATAAAGTCATCTAAACATTCTCCAGTGATGGAAATGCCTAGACACAAAAATAGAAAAGTAGGAATGTTTGAGTTTTTAAACTAAGTTTTATCAGCTAGATATAGCATTGTATTGGTGTTCAATAGGTTCAGTAAGAAACAATGGAATGTATCTTTAAGTAAACAAAATGTTGACCAGTTAGTCTTTCCTAACTATAGTTCTACCTATAGGGTAAGTTTACTTACCTATATCGGAGTTCCGATAAAACTTGTTTTTAAGCTGTTTACATTTCTAAAGTTCCTTTAGGTTTGTGTCTTGGTGGACATGGTTTAAAAATATCGACATGTAGTAATTTCCAGTTACTCCATGTCATCCAAAGAGTTGATGTATTTCCAGTACATCAACTCTTTTTTATTATTCATTGATTGCTTTCACATTTATTACAACTCAATGAACATGCTGTAACTTTATAAGAGTTATGTTTAAATGGCTACCCCTTTGCCACACAAGTGCGTTAAATGTTGTCGTAAAACTAAGCGAACAAACGGATGTGTGTAAGTTCATATTTATGCATATAGTGTCATATTGGTTTCGACACTATCCATTTGACTTTAATAAGTTTGTTAAATAAAAACATTAACAAAAGTTAATATAAGTTGTTCATTTTTATGAACATAATATTCATATTTGAATATTACAAATAATTACAAATTACCCTACCTTATTATTTTTAACCTGATTAAAAAAGATTATGTTTTGTTCATAAATCACACTAAAAATATAATCGCTCCACTTTTGCAACATCGTAGTACGCTCCTTTTCGTACTTCGCCTTGTTATACACTGCTCGCACCCCTTTCCCCGTGTGGTTCAAACACGCCTCAATCGCATCACTGTTAAAACCTTGTTCATTTAAATGCGTGCTTGCTGTACGCCGTAGATCGTGAATAGTGAAGTCAGCTAAACTTGTTAATTTAAGGGCGTTCTTTTGGGACTCATTAAAGGCATTATGGCTTATATGTGTGCCTGTCTTTCTACCTACAAAAACATAAGGCTCATCACCTGCAATCTGTTTTAATTCTTTTAATATTTCTATAACTTGATCAGACATATAAACAAGCATTTCACGGCTATGCCCAGTTGTACTATCTGCCTTTGTTTCAGGAATTAACCATATACGTGTTTCAAAATTGATATGCTCCCACTTCGCCCTCAATAGCTCTGACTTTCTAATCAAAGTTAATAGTGATAATAGAATGCCTAATTTTCTAGGACGATATATACGTGAGTTGAGTAGGGCAGTGTAGAACTCTTTTATTTCGTTTGTTTTTAAATAACGATCTCTCGGCACTGCCTTATAGATATGGCGTGTTGGGATAGCAAGCACTGGATTAAACGGAACTAAACCCAATGTCATAGCATAATCAAACATACGTTTTAATAAACCTCTGACTTGATTGGCTGCTGCATCATAACCTTGATCTTTCTTACGCCATATTACACGGCGGACATCATCAACGCCGATCTGTTCTATAGCCATATTGCCAATCATGGGATAAATATCATTTTTCAAACATAAAGCCATGTTATATGAGTTCTTACGCTCTTTTTGAATAACATCCTTGAAATACATTTCTCCATAGTCACGGAATAGCACACTGGTGACTTTACTTTTATTTTGTTTTGGTGAAATGCCTTTCGCCACCAATGAGGCTGATTCATCTCTAATCTGTCGAGCTTCTTTTAATGATAGATCGGGATAACGACCTATCACCAATCTTTCTTGTTTACCGTTTAATGAGTAACGATAGTGCCAAGACTTCACACCCGATTCTTTAACCTCAATGAATAAACCATTATTCAATTTATCTTTCACTGAATAGCGTTTTTCCTGTGGTTTGAGGTTTTGAATTTCTCTATCTGTAGAAAAAAATAAACCATTTATCTTGGGCATCTTAGGCACTCACACTTAAAACCAGTATTTTTAAGTCACGTATCTAATAAGTGACTAAAAAAAGCATAGCACTAGTTGAATATATTGAACACTATTGAATAATAATTAAATATTAAAAAAGCACTAAGTATATATTACTTAATGCTTTTTATTTACTTATTAGAACTTACTAGAACGTATTGAACAATACTAAAAAATGAAATTACTTTCCAATACAAAACGATCCAAAGATCACCCCAAGCAGATCATCGGCACTAAAGTCACCTGTAATCTCACCCAAAGCATTTTGTGCCAAACGCAATGACTCTGCGACCAATTCTCCAGCATGATAAACCACAAGCTGCTCATGTGCTTCTGCCAGATAGTGCTGAGTGCGCTTCATTGCGTCTAAATGACGAGTTCGAGCAATAAAGGTATCTTCTTCAGGCTGAAAACCTGCATGCGCTGTAATCGCATCTATGAGCGACTGAACACCCATATCTTGTTTTGCCGATACAGTGATATGCCTAAAACCATCCAAATCACTTAATGCAGGTTGTTGTGTAGTTAAATCACATTTATTTCCAATCAGCATCAAGCGTTTTGGTTCTATATGATCCGCAAAATAATTCTTTGCCAATTCCAAAGGATTTTCACCTTGGCTTAAGTCATATACCAACAGTAAAAGATCGGCTTGTTCAATTTCTTGAATTGCACGACGAATCCCTTCTTTTTCGACAATATCGCCAGTTTCACGTAAGCCTGCGGTATCCGTTAAAGTGATTGGTAAACCATTTAAGGTAATTTTTTCATGTAAAACATCACGGGTCGTTCCTGCAATATCCGTCACAATGGCACGATCATTGCCTGCCAAAGCATTGAGTAATGAAGATTTACCTGCATTGGGTTTACCTGCAATCACCACCTGTAAGCCTTCACGCAACAACTGCCCCTGACGCGCAGATTGCTGTACCGCAGCCACTGAAGATTGCACATCTTGCAATAAACTCAGAATCTTACCGTCTGCTAAAAAGTCGATTTCCTCTTCAGGAAAGTCGATGGCTGCTTCAACATGCAAACGTAAATGAATCAGTTTTTCTAAAACGGTATTTACTTTATTGGAAAATGCGCCTTGTAATGAACGTACTGCAGAACGCGCAGCCGCCTGTGAAGTTGCATCAATTAAATCGGCAATCGCTTCAGCCTGTACCAAATCCATTTTGCCATTTTCAAACGCACGCATGGAGAACTCACCTGCTTTTGCCGCAGTCGCACCCAGCTCAAGTAAACGTGCCAATAAGGCATTTTGAATCACAGGCCCACCATGCCCCTGTAACTCCACCACATCTTCACCGGTGAACGAGTTTGGATTTGGGAAGCAAATCACCAAGCCTTCATCCATCACTTCATTGCGTTCATCTAAAAACTGACGAAAACCTGCAAAACGTGCTTTGGGTAAGCTTTTTTGAGTGAATGCTTCTGCAATCGCATAAGCTTTCGGTCCAGATAGACGAATCACACCTACCCCCCCACGGCCCGGTGGCGTCGCAATGGCTGCAATTGTGGTTTGGCTGATAGGGTTACTCATCTAGATCACTCAAATTTTGACAATAAAAAAATCCGCCTAAGATTACCATCTTAAGCGGATTTAATCAGCTATTGCTTAATTTTTTAAGTTTAAGCTGCTTCTCGTTTTAAACGATCTTTTTCAACAGATTTATTAATAAACCATTGCTGTAAAATTGTGATCGAGTTGTTCACAATCCAGTATAAAACCAAGCCAGCAGGGAAGAACAGCATAAATACTGTAAACATGATTGGCATGATTTTAAATACTTTAGCTTGCATTGGATCAGCAGGTTGTGGGTTCAAACTTTGTTGAACAAACATGGTTACACCCATCAACAACGGCAAGATGAACCAAGGATCCATCGCTGACAAATCTTGAATCCACAGCATCCAAGGTGCATGACGAAGTTCTACAGACTCCATCAGTACCCAATACAATGCTAAGAAAATCGGCATTTGTAGCAACAATGGTAAACAACCAGAAAGCGGATTCACTTGTTCGCGTTTGTAAAGTGCCATCATTTCTTGTGAGAAACGCATACGGTCTTCACCAAACTCTTCTTTCATGCGTTGCATTTCAGGTGCAATCACACGCATTTTCGCCATTGAGCGATAGCTCTTAGACGATAATGGCCAAAGAATCAGTTTCACTAAGATCGTCAATAGAATAATTGACCAACCCCAGTTGCCCACTACGTTATGGAACATTTGCAAGCCCATAAACAAGAGTTTTGCAATCGGCCATAACCAACCATAGTCTACAGTTTGGTTTAAGCCCACAGCTAAATCTTTCAATTCAGATTGAATTTTAGGACCCGCGTAGAATGTTGCATCAATGCTCATCGCTTTACCAGCAGGAACATTAATGGTTGGAGATGTAAATCCAATGATATTCATACCATCTGCAGATTTACGCGACTCCAATTTCGCTGTGTATTCTTGACCACCAAAATGACCAGGAATCCAAGCGCTTACAAAATAGTGTTGAACAACAGCAACCCAACCGCCTTTTGCTTGTGTATCAAGTTTCTCTTCCGAGAAATTAGCAAATTTGAGTTTGTTATAATGTTCATCAGGCGTTCCCCAAGCACCACCTAAGAATGTACCCAAAGTGAAAATACCTTGGTCAGACTTACCTGGGTCTTCAGAGTTGTCACGTTTGAGTTGACCAAACATTTGACCCTGCCAATTTTGTGCACTACGGTTGACCACCTGATAGCTCACTTCAATTGGATAATTACCTTGCTTAAAGTTAAAGGTTTTAATGATTTCCACGCCATCAGCAGTTTTGAAAATCATTGGTACAGCAAGTACCTTGATTGCTTTGCCGTCTTTGTCTTTAGTATCTTTTAAGTCTGCTAAAGTATACGCAGTTTTTTCAAACTCATAATTTGGACGACCTGCACGGCTGCTGTCTGGACCATTTAAGCCAATTAAGCCTGATTGTGCGACATAAGTTCGTTTAGGATCACTTTCAAGCATGACAAACGGCTGATCGCTGTTTTTACTTTGGTCATGATTGAGTAATTCAATACGCACAATATCACCACCTTTCGGACTGATCCAAAGATGGTAAAGGTCAGTTTGTACTGAAATCAGTTGTTGATTTGCGGTTGCTGGTACAGTTGTCGGTTGTTGTGCAGCAGCAATATTTGCTTGCGGAACATCGCTAGTTGCCGCAGTCGTTTGACCATTTGGCAAATCGGCAGAAACATCATGCGCTACCACAGCTGCTGGCTGTGTTTTAGTAGTGTTCGCATGACCATAATCTTTTTGCCAAGCCAAAATAAGCAAATATGCGACGACAAACATGGCCCCGAGGATTGCAAACCTGGCCCATTGTTGCATATCTATTACCCCAAGTGGTTAGAGTGATGTTGGTTCGAAAAACGTTCACGCAAGGGTACAGCAACATGAAACGTTTGAGAATCTATTTGCTGAAATGAAATAAAACGAATTGCTTTTTTAGGCACAGGATCATAACCAAATCCTCCCCAAGGATGGCAGCGACAAATACGCTTGGTGGCGAACCAACTACCTTTTAAGGCGCCATGGGTGTGGATTGCTTCTAACGAATATTGAGAACAAGTTGGAATATAACGACAACGAGGTCCAATGAGGGGACTAATCGCAACTTGATAGAAACGAATCAACCAATGCAATATACGAACCATTGGCTTGCTCTAATTTTGAGGAGAGGAAATTGCTATTTTATGGTGCTTTTTAACAAGACGCTGCAATTTCTGCCATGCAAACTGTAACTGCTGATGTAATTCAGCATTCGGAATTGCTTCAATACCCATTTTAGGCATCACCACAATATCTAATAAGTCTATATGTTGCTGATTTAGGCGAAAACTTTCACGTGCTAAACGTTTTATTCGATTTCTTTCATGTGCACGGCGCACTTTTTTCTTAGCAACAACAATACCCAAACGGCTATTCGGCTGTTCGGTTACTTTTGCTAAAAATAAGAAATGGGGTTGATGCACTTTAAAAAGCGCACCATCAAATACACTTTTGTAATCTGCAGCACAGTGGAGTCTCACCGCTGGACTGAAACTATAAAGTGACATAACACCCAAATCGTATAACTTGACTATTTAAAAAATTAAACAGTTAAGCTATGACGACCTTTTGCACGACGACGAGCTAATACTTGACGACCAGCTTTAGTTGCCATACGAGCACGAAAACCATGAACGCGTTTGCGCTTTAATTCAGATGGTTGGAATGTACGTTTCATGTTGAAACTCCAATGTTGATCTTTTCTAAAGGTTCGCGATTGTATTGTGCATTCTTTATGCTGTCAATGAATATAGACTTTTCTTTTACTTTTCTTTTACTTTTTTATATATTTTCATATTTTTAATTTCAGCCAACAATTGAATATTTTTAATTGTTTTGACCAAAAACAAATAATATACACAGCTTATGCTTTTGTTTTATAAAATATAAAAACTTATAAACATTTATATCAACAAACTTATCCACAATAAGATTCACTTTTAAATTTAATTTCGTAAGATTTTAAATTTAAATTCATAACTTAAGTTTATCCACACAAAACCGTCTGCTTATAAATAAATTCAAATTTTAAAATTTAAATTTATTATTATTAGGTTGCTATTTTTCTGAGGAAAAGCTACTTTTATTTTTTATAAATATAAACTTAACTTGTGAATAAGTCTGATCTTCAGGTGTTGATAAAATGTGGATAAATACACACCTTTTTTTATCCACAGGTTGTTCTAAAACTTATCCACAATAGGTTTAAATTTAAATTTATTTGCGAAAAGACTCTTTTTTAGCCAATTTGGGTTGAATTAGTCATGACAGATGTGGATAACTTGGTTAGAATGGCGACCCCCGTATGGTCGGGCCGTATTTTTAAATTTAAATAAAGGAGTTTCAC